>NZ_JNNO01000010.1 GCF_000735585.1 Devosia sp. LC5 | reverse complement strand
GGCGGATGGTGACTTGAACGAAGTGGACATAACCCGCTCCCCAAGCTAAGCAAACCGCGCCTCTAACTTCCGGTACGCGTGCCATGCCCGAATTGCTGCTCGAACTTTTTTCCGAGGAAATCCCCGCCCGCTTTCAGCGTCGTGCGGCTGAGGATCTGCGCAAGGCAGTGACCAACGCGCTGGTGGATGCGGGCCTGGTCTATGAAGGTGCCAAGGCGTTCGTGACGCCCCGGCGCCTGGCGCTGACCGTGACGGGGCTTCCCGCCCGCTCGCCGGACACCCGCGAAGAAAAGAAGGGCCCCAAGGTCGGTGCGCCGCAACCGGCCATCGATGGCTTCCTGCGTGCTGCGGGATTGGCCTCGATCGAAGATGCCAAAGTCGAGAGCGATCCCAAAAAGGGTGACTTCTATGTCGCCCATATCAGCAGGCCCGGCGCCGATGCCGTCGATCTGCTGTCGGCCGTTCTGCCCAAGATTCTCACCGATTTCTCCTGGGCCAAATCCATGCGCTGGGGCAGCGGCACCTTTAATTGGGTGCGCCCGCTGCGTGCCATCACCGCTACCTTCGGCGCTGAAAACGAAGAGCCGGTGGTCATTCCCTTCGCCTCCAACGAGCTGAAATCAGGCCAGACTACGTTCGGTCACCGGTTCCTCGCGCCCGAGGCCATCAAGGTGCGCCGGTTCGACGATTATGCGGCCGCGCTGGAGCGCGCCAAGGTGGTGCTCGATATCGATCGCCGCAAGGACATCATCAGGACCGATGCCGAGCACCTGGCCTTTGCTCAAGGCCTGACTGTCATTGCCGATGAAGGCCTGCTCGAGGAAGTGGCAGGGCTGGTCGAATGGCCGGTCGTCATGATGGGCTCGTTCGATCCCGATTTCCTCAAGCTGCCCGAAGAGGTGATCATCGCCACCATTCGCGCCAATCAGAAATGCTTCTGCCTGCGCGATGCCGAGGGCAAGCTGGCGCCCAATTTCATCATCACCGCCAATACCATCGCCACCGATGGCGGCGCGGTGATCACGGCCGGCAATGAACGGGTGATCCGCGCCCGCCTCAGTGATGCGGCCTTCTTCTATCAGGGCGATCTGGCCCTGCCGCTCGAACATGGCCTGCCCAAGCTCGAAGACACCGTGTTCCACGCCAAGCTGGGCACCCAGTTCCAGCGCGTCGAGCGGCTGGTGAAGCTCGCTAGCGAAATCGCCCCGCAAGTGGGCGCCAATCCCGAACGCGCCAAGCGCGCCGCCATGCTCGCCAAGGCCGATCTCACCACCGGCATGGTCGGCGAATTCCCCGAATTGCAGGGCCTGATGGGTCGCTATTATGCATCAGCGCAGGGCGAGCCCGCTGATATCGCCACCGCCATCGAGATGCACTACAAGCCGCTCGGCCCCACCGATAAGGTGCCGACCGAGCCCACCTCCATTGCCGTGGCACTGGCCGACAAGCTCGACCTATTGACCGGCTTCTGGGCCATCGACGAAAAGCCCACCGGCTCCCGTGATCCATTCGCTTTGCGCCGTGCGGCACTGGGTGTGATCCGCATCATTTCCGAAAATGGGCTCAAATTCCCCCTCAAGGTCGAGCCGGACCTGCTGGCCTTCTTCCATGATCGGCTCAAGGTTTCCCTGCGCGATGCAGGTGCTCGGCACGATCTGCTTGATGCAGTGGTTTCGGCCGATAGCAACGACATCCTGCAGATCACCCAGCGCGCCGAGGCCCTCTCGACCCTGCTCTCGTCCGAAGACGGCAAGAACCTGCTCGCCGGCTACAAGCGCGCCGCCAATATCCTTGCTGCTGAGGAGAAAAAGGACGGCAAGAGCTACGCCGGCGCTGTCGATCAGGACACTTTGCAACTCGCGGAGGAAACCACGCTGGCCTTTGCCGTCGACGCCGTGCACGCCGCCGTCTCCGCCCATGTGGCCAAGGACGACTATAAGGGCGCCATGGCCGAATTGGCGACTTTGCGCGCGCCGGTGGATGCGTTCTTCACTGCGGTGCTGGTCAACGACGCCGATCCGGCTGTCCGAGCCAACCGGCTGAATCTGCTGGCCCGCCTGCGCGACACCATGCATCTGGTGGCCGATTTCTCCAAGGTTGCCGGCTAGGAAAAGCCGCCAACCCGCAGCGACGAGCTAGGCCGGGGTAGCGCACAAAACGCTGCCCATGTTCGTGCTGAACATGAACGAGGTCCTGCCGCCCTCGGTGCTGAAGCTGCCCGTGAGCCCGATATCGGCCAATGGGCCGCTCACAGCATTGACGCTATTGCCCGACGACGCCATTTGGCCTGTACCGCCAATGGCGGTGCTGGAACGGAAGTCGTAGTCGCCCGCCGGCGCAAGGCCCAGCGTGCCGAAGGCGGCGCCTTGCATGTCGACGCAAAGATAAACGCCGGGCGGTGGGAACTGGGCGAAAGCAGGGCTCGTTAGCGCCACGGCCAGTGCCGCACTGATTAAAAATCGTTTGCTCATGGGACGATATTGCGCTCGGTTGGCATCAACGCCAAACTAAACCGGCGCCGCTGCAAAAGGAAATACGCCAATGAGTGTTGGTTTGCTCGCCCTGCTCGACGACGTGGCCGGCCTGGTCAAGGTCGCCGCGGCGTCCCTGGATGATGTGGCGGGGCAAGCGGCCAAAGCGGGTGTCAAGGCCGCGGGCGCGGTGATCGACGATGCGGCGGTGACCCCGCGCTATGTCGATGGCTTTTCTGCGGACCGCGAACTACCCATTGTCGGCAAGATCGCGCTGGGCTCGATCAAGAACAAGCTGATTTTCCTGTTGCCCGCCGCGCTTCTGCTCAGCGCTTTCGTTCCTTGGTTGATTACGCCGCTATTGATGATCGGTGGCGCCTATCTTTGCTATGAGGGCGCAGAAAAGGTGCTGCAGGCGCTATTTCCGCACCTTGCCCACGACCACGAAGTGCAGGTCGAGGCTGCGCCGCCGAACCCGACGGCGCTCGAGGAATCCAAGATTGCCGGGGCGATCCAGACAGATTTCATCCTCTCTGCCGAGATCATGACCATTGCCCTGGCCGCCATCGAGACCGGCAATATCGTCAATGAAGCAATCATCCTGGCGGTCGTCGGCATCGGCATCACAATAGTGGTCTATGGCGGCGTCGCGCTGATCGTGAAGGCCGATGATGTGGGGCTGTGGCTGGCGACCAACGGTCGAACCGGCGGCGGCCGGGCATTCGGCCGGGGGCTCGTCACCGGCATGCCGGTCTTCATGCAGATTCTGGGCGTGGTCGGCACGGCGGCCATGATCTGGGTCGGTGGCGGCATCGTTATCCATGGACTGGTGAGCTTTGGGCTAACCGCGCCCGAACACATTGTCGAGGCGGCGGCCGAATGGGGCCAGCATGCTCTGCCGGCCATCAGCGGCTTCGCCGGCTGGTTCATGACTGCTTTGGTTGACGGCATTGCGGGCCTCGCGCTGGGCGCGGTGCTGATTCCGATTGCCGGCTATGTCATCATGCCGGCCTGGAAGGCCGTGTCGGGGCTGCTGCCGAAACGAGCCTGAGTTCTCAGTTCCGCCGTCATTGCCCGGCTTGTCCGGGCAATCCATGCTTCAGTGCGCTCGGAGAGAATGGATTACCCGGACGAGCCGGGTAATGACGATGGAACGAAGGTTCGAGTCCTCACCTAGAGATTGGACCGCGACAGCCCGCCATCGCGCTTGGGTTTGAACGGCGCCATGCCTTCATTGGCCAGCTGATCGGCGCGCTCGTTGAGGTCATGGCCGTTGTGGCCCTTGACCCAATGCCAGGAAATCGTGTGGCGCTTGGTCGCTTCGTCCAGCGCCTGCCAGAGTTCGAGATTCTTCACCGGCTTCTTGTCGGCGGTCTTCCAGCCATTCTTCTTCCAGCCATGCATCCAGCTCTGGACGCCATTTTTGACATATTGGCTATCGGTATGCAGCTCGACCACACAAGGGCGTTTGAGCGCGTTGAGTGCCTCGATGGCGGCGGTCAGCTCCATCTTGTTGTTGGTGGTCAATTGTTCGCCGCCACTCAATTCCTTGGTCTTGTCGCCATATTGCAAAATAGCGCCCCAGCCGCCGGGTCCCGGATTGCCGGAGCACGCGCCGTCGGTATGGATGATTACACTATCGCTCATGGGCAGGCCGTTTCAAATCATAGAATTGGTGGGGCATATCGGCAAAAATCGCCGCATAGGTCGGCTGCATGCCGATCTTTTCGAGGACGCGGCGAGAGGCTGTGTTGTCGCGATGCGCGAAAGCGATGAAGTAGTGCTCAGGCCGCGTGGCAAAGAACCAGTCGCGCAAGCCAATCGCTATTTCGGTGGCATAGCCTTTTCCCCACGCTTGGGAAAACAGCCCGTAGCCCAGTTCAGGTTCACCGGTCCGAGCATGGAGGCTGAACCCGGCGCGGCCCAGCAATCGGCCATCGGCGCGGCTTTCGAGGCGGTGCTTGCCCAGCCCGTGCTGCTCCAGATCCGCTATCCAACCATCAAGGCGCTCGCGGCACTTCTCCATCGACCATGCCGCGCCCGTAATGTCATAAAACCGTGCCACCAAAGGGTCAGAATGCAGGCTGAACAGCTCATCGACCTGATCGGCCCGCCAGGGCACTATGCGTAAGCGCTCGGTTTCAAGGATGACGTGGTCACTCACCGCGCAACCGCAGCTTCAATCGTGCGCAACTCGCGTGGAATGTTGAAGGCGATGTTTTCCTTGGCGGTGACGCGGGCCTCGACCTTTATGTCGTAGCGCTGCGCGAAGGCCTCGATCACCTCATCTACCAGTTTCTCGGGGGCCGAGGCACCGGCCGAAACGCCCAGCGATTTGATGCCTTCGAACCGCGCCCAGTCGATATCGGCGGCGCGGTCAACCAGCACGGCGACCTTGCAGCCCGCGCGCTCGGCCACTTCGACCAGGCGCAGCGAATTGGAGGAGTTGGGCGAGCCCACCACGATCATCGCATCCACCTCCGGCGCCACAGCCTTGATGGCCTCCTGCCTATTGGTGGTGGCGTAGCAGATGTCTTCCTTGTGCGGGCCGTTAATGGCGGGGAAGCGCTGCTGCAATGCGGTGACGATCTCGCGCGTGTCATCGACCGACAACGTCGTTTGCGTCACAAAAGCCAGCGTCTGCGGGTCGCGCGGCTCAAAGCGGCGGGCATCGTCAATAGTTTCGATCAACGTGATCGCGCCGTCGGGCAATTGCCCCATCGTGCCCACCACTTCGGGGTGCCCCTTGTGGCCGATCAGCACGATTTCATGACCCTCGGCAAAATGCCGCTGGGCCTCCACATGCACTTTGGAAACCAAGGGGCAGGTGGCATCGAGAAAGAACATGTTGCGGGTGCGCGCATCGGCCGGCACGCTTTTGGGCACGCCATGGGCCGAAAACACTACGGGCGCCCCGGTATCGGGGATTTCGTCGAGTTCTTCGACAAAGATCGCGCCTTTGTCGCGCAACCCGTCCACCACATATTTGTTGTGCACGATGGCGTGGCGCACATAGACGGGGGCGCCGTATTTTTCCAGCGCCAGCTCCACGATCTGGATGGCGCGATCGACGCCGGCGCAAAATCCGCGTGGGGCGCAGAGCAGAATGTCTAGTTGTGGCCGCTTTTCCATATCAGATCAGATGCTTTCGGCGCTGCGCCAAGTCAAGTCTTGTTGCAGCCGGTCTGGGTCATAGGCATTATGCACCCGTAAATATGGCAAGGACTTAACGGTGAGTTTGGCCCAGGAAATGTTCGCGATCGCCCCGGCCATGGGGAAGGCGAACCTGTCGGCCAGCCAACTCAAGCTGCTGAGCGGCAAATCGCGCTGGATTTTCCGCGTGGGCGAAGCCGGTTTCCCAACTGTGCCCACCATCTGCATCACCCGAGCCGCCTGGGACGCTCTGCAATCTGAGCGGGCGCGGCGGGACCTCAAGCTGCGCACCCATTGGATCGCGTGCCTGTTCAAGCTGGTAGACAAGGATGGCAATCCGCCGGTTCTCGTGGTCCGAACCTCGGCCGCCACCCATAATGGCGGGCTGATGCCGGCAAAGCTGGGGATTTCCGCCCCTGCCAATCCTGAAGATTCGGTCGATCCGGCAAGGCCACTGGCCAGGGCGATCAAGAACGCCTTTGACAGCTATGGCTTCGGCCAGGGCTGGACCAGCCCTCGCCAGGACGATGATCGCGGCAAGCAGATCGTGCTGGTGCAGGCTTTGGCCGATGGCGAAATCGAGCAATTCCTGACCCGCAATGCGGTCACCGGCGCGCTGGGTGCCTCGCCGATCAATGGCGGGCCACTGCCCAAATTGCCCGACACGATCGAGCCACTGGTGGCCCTTCTCGATGCCAAGGCCGGGCGTCATATGGTGTGTTCGGTTGCCATCAAGCGCGGCCAGGTGACGTTCGTTTCCGCACGGCCAGCGCAGGTGACGGCGGCTGCGGATCTGGAAGCGGCAGTCGACCGCGTCAATCGCAAGGTCTGGTCGGCCCAGAACGCCGTCTCCCGCGTCGATCCGTCGCGGCTGGCTCAATTGCTGCATCCCCGCATCCGCTCGACCGAGGGGGCCGCGCCGATCGCAGCGGGCCTGGGCGTCTCGCCGGGCGCGGCCAGCGGCATCATCGTGTTTAATCCCGAAGATGCGGCACGGCTGCGCGCGCGCGGCAAACATTGCATTCTGGTGGTCAACGAAACCGGCCCCGCTGATATCGAAGGCATGAAGGCCGCCACCGGCATTCTGACGGCGCGTGGCGGCATGTCCAGCCATGCTGGCGTCATTGCCCGCATCACCGGCAAGCCCTGTGTCGCCGGGGTGCGTACGCTTTCCGTCGATGCTGCCGAGATGGTGTGCCGTATTGGCGATCGTGAATTCCGCAGCGGCGATAGGTTGACCATCGACGGATCCGACGGCTCGGTTTATCTCGGCACCCTCTCGCTGGCGCAGCCTCATATCGGGGGGGCCATCGGCACGCTGCTGGGTTGGTCCGATGCCAGCCGCACCATCGCGGTGCGCACCAATGTGGAAACCGTGGAATCGGCCAATACGGCGCTGAGTTTTGGCGCCGAAGGCATCGGTCTCGCGCGTTCGGAACACATGTTCTTTTCGCCCGAGCGCATGGTGGCGCTGCGCCGCATGATCCTCTCCGAAGACGAGGAAGACCGCAGTCGCGCCGTCAATGGCCTGGTGGATTTCCAGACGGGGGATTATTCCGCGCTGTTTTCGGCCATGAAGGGCCTGCCGGTCACGGTGCGGCTGTTTGATCCGCCCTTGCACGAATTCCTGCCGCGCAGCGATGAGGACATTGAGGAAACTGCCGCCTCGCTGGGCCTTGCCGTGCGCGCGCTACGCCTGCGGCTCGAGCGGATTGCCGAGATCAATCCCATGCTGGGCCATCGCGGCGTGCGGCTGGCCATCACCTATCCCGAAATTCTGCAAATGCAGATGCAGGCCATCATGGCGGGCGTCCGCGCGGCCAGCGAAAAGCAAAGCGAGCCGGTGGCCGTCGAGGTCATGGTGCCCTTCGTCTCTACTGCGACCGAAGTCGCCTGGGTGCGTGAGCGGGCCCATGCCATTGCCGCCAATTCGGGCCTGTTACGCTCGGACCGGGTCAAATTCTCCTTCGGCACCATGATCGAACTGCCGCGTGCTTGCCTGCGCGCCGGGGATATCGCCAATATGGTGGATTTCATCTCCTTCGGTACCAATGATCTGACCCAGACCACGTTCGGCATTTCCCGCGACGACGCGCCCACTTTTCTCGCCGCCTATCAGCGCAAGGGCATTTATGAGCGCGACCCCTTCGTCACCATTGACGAAAAGGGCGTGGGCGAAATGATCTCCATCGCCATCGAGCGGGGCAGGGCCGCCAATCCCCATCTCAAGATCGGCATTTGCGGCGAACATGCCGGCGATCCGGTCTCGCTCAAGTTCTTTGCGGGGCTCGGCGTCGACTATGTCAGTTGCTCACCCTATCGTGTGCCGGTGGCAAGGCTGACGCTGGCGCAGACTTCTGCTTAAATAGTGCCCGACACTCCCCATATAAGGGGGCAATGAAGGCCGGCGCCAATTGACCGGTTACTTTGGGATGGGAACGAAGACCAAGTGAAATTTTTGCCGGTTCTGGTGCTGCTGCCGCTGCTTCTTGCAACTTCGCCACAGGCTTTCGCGCAAACCGGCGGCGAACAATGCGCTGCTATCACGGGCGATGCCGAACGCCTGATCTGCTATGACGGGGTGTTCCGCGCGCCCACGAGCGACGGACAGAGCCTCAGCGTTTCCCTTGAATCCGAGCAACTGATCCCCGCCCGGCCCAGCGGGCGCGCGCCTGCAATCATGACAGTGTCCTGTGATGCGGGCCTGCTCAGCATCGCCTTCGCCTTTGCGGGCAACAACCTGTCCGCCCTGGGCAATGATGCGGGCCTGACGCTGCAATATGATGTTCAGGCCGCCCGCAGCCGCACCCTGCCAGTCAATGCCGACAATACTGCTGTGCTGATCAACAATAGCCGGGATGCCATGGCGTTTCTCGATGGCCTGATTGGCACGACGAACCTGACGGCCCGGGTAACCCCCGTCAATTCGCGATCCCTGTCGGTGCGGTTCCGGGTGGATGGATTTATCGAGCAAGTGGCCCCGGTTCGCGCCGCCTGCAACTAGTCCTGCGACAAATCAGTCTTCACATTTTGGCCGGATAACGGCCATGCTGGCTCCTTTTGCGCGCCGGATTGCTCGTTTACGCGCTGCTAACCCTAATAAGCGATAACTTCTTCTGTCGGCATTTTAGCGTCACTTTCGCCGATCAGTAATTTGTTGCGTAGCGTTGAGTAGTGTTTTGATGGCCAGTCCACACCGGACCGCGGCGCATGCGCGCCCGGCTAGAGCGGTTCGTCGCGGGCATCCCCTTGCCAAGCTATCGGCTGTGGGAGTGTTTTGCGCTCTAAGCTATGCTGGTCTGACCGGCGGGGCCTTCGGCCCGGCTGCTGATCCCCTTGGCGATCTGGGCCTGCCCGGCGTCAAGATTGCCCAGGCAAGCCTGTCCTACACCGGCAGTGAAGCCGTCATCACCGGCTCGGTGGATCATCTCTTCCAAACTGCCAGCTTCACCGGCCCCAACCGCGCCGAAAAGACCGCCCGCGTCAAACCGCCGGTCGACGTGCTCGCGCTGTCCCGCGGCTTTGAGGAAGTGCGCACGCGCCTGGCTGCACTGCGATCCCCGCCGCCTGACCCGACCGACCTGGGCCAGTCCCGCCTCGCTGCTGTCACCGGCCAGGGCACGGGCGACGTGGAAGAGGGGCCGCGCATGTCCGTGGCGGCCATCAATCCCAATGCGGCGGCGGCGCTCGACGCCATTGCCGGTATTGCCCCCAATGCCGGCGGCGCTATGGCGGCCCTCCCGCCCGGCGACCCCATTCCCGCGCTCGCCTCCGAACAACTGGCCTATGCCCGCGCCAATGCGCCGGTCACCGGTGGTTTCTCGGAAGGCGCCGTCATGCAGGTGTCCACCAAGGAACTCTGGTGCCTGGCCACTGCGATCTATTTCGAAGCGCGCGGCGAGGCCTATCGCGGCCAGGTCGCCGTTGCTCAGGTCGTGCTCAACCGCGTCAAGGATCACCGCTACCCCAATACGATCTGCGGGGTGGTGTTCCAGAACCAGCAGCGGCGCAATTCCTGCCAGTTCTCGTTCGCCTGCGACGGCATTCCTGAAGTCGTCAACGACCAGAAATCCTGGGCGCAGGCCGAGGATATTGCCAGGCGCTTCACCGATGGCGAGCTGTATCTGACCGAGGTTGGCGATGCGACGCACTATCACGCCACCTATGTGCGCCCCGCCTGGGCGCCGCGCATGCAGAAGGTGACCCAGATCGGTCTGCACGTCTTCTACAAGTTCAAGCGCGGCTGGATGTTCGGCTGATCAGCAGACGCGAACCGACGCCGTGGCGACACAAATGACGTCGCCCAGCTGACTTAGAGCAACGGCGCCGGTGTCGAGGTAGAACCAGGAATTGCCGGGCTTGCTGTTGAACGAGGACCAAGCGCCATTGCTCCAGAAGGAGAAATGGTTGCGGTTTCTGTTATGGGGCCCGGGTGCGCGCTCGACCGAGATGCCGGGATACTGGATGTGGCTGGAAAACATCGCGTCGGTTGAATAGGTGCCGGTTTCGGTGGTGGTGATGTCGACATAGGACACTTTGCCCATCTCGATCTTTTTCACCCGTGTCGTCGACAGCGGCGTGGTGGAAACCCAGTTCTCGTTTTCGACCAGATAGTTAGTGCCTTCGAACCTGACCAGCTGCGAAGGGTCGAACCCCTGCGCACCAAACTCGTCACCGAAAGCCTCGACCACGAAACCGGGGCCGATGGCCGCCAGGATAGAGGCGCAAACGGCGCCGAGGGCGATGCCCAGCAACATGTGACGATCTGGCAGATCCATGATTTCCGTCCCGGAATGAAGCGTCGGCAGAGTTCTGTTAACGCTTGAGTAACCACGGCGGGCGGCGCGAGGCAAAATTCATCCCTTGTTAGGGTTAATGTTCACGGATCAGAGGGCGATGGAATCGAAGGCGTCGACGAAGCGGTCATGGGCTTCGCGGGTCGGCCAGGGGCGGATCAGGCGGTCGAAGGCTTCGACATCGAAGGCCGGCATGCTGGGCTCGCCGAACAGTTTTCGCGCTTCGGTATCTTCGAAGCCGGCCAGGTGGATGGCCTCGAAAAATGCGGCTTCGCGATCGGCTTTCTTGATCAGCTTGGCGAGGGCGCCGGTTTGGGCCGAGGGCAGCGAGAAACGCAGGTAGATCGCTGATAACAAACGATTTTCAACGTCTTTGTAATTGCCGCCCATGGCTGCCTTGAAGGGCGAAATAATGTCGCCCATGACATATTCGGGGGCGTCATGCAGCAGCGCCTGCAACTGGGAAATGCCGTCGCAATCGGGGTTGTGGGCGCGGAACAACTCGAGCACCAGTACCGAATGCTGGGCTACGGAAAAGGGGTAGTCGCCCAGCGTTTGCCCATTCCAGCGGGCCACGCGGGCAAGGCCGTGCGCGATGTCGGACAGCTCGACATCCATTGGCGAGGGATCGAGAATATCGAGCCGGCGACCCGACAACATGCGTTGCCAGGCGCGTCCACTAGTCCGTGCCATAATGCCCCGAGCAAGAATGAGTTAGCAAAGTGTTAACCCTGACGGCTCGATTCGCCAATGATCGGCTATTCCTCGGAGGCCGTCTCGCCGAATTGATAGGTCGCCCAAGCCGGCAGGCTGACCGTCACCGGTTTGCCATCCACGGTGACGGTGGCCGGATCGGCAATGCGGTCGAGCCGCAGGATCGCGACGGCCTTGCCATCGACCACCACGCCAATGCTGCCGGCTTCACGCGCCCCGGCCATGACCGGCATGCCAGCCGCTGCCTCGATACCCGAAACAATCACCGGCCGCCGCCTTGCGGTGCCGCGATGTTTCATGCGGGAGACGACTTCCTGGCCGACATAGCAGCCCTTGACGAAGTCGATGCCATCGAGGATGTCCATGCCCAGATCATGGGCGAAGGCATCCATGCCAGGGAAATCGGGACCAAGCTGGGGTATGCCGCGGGTGATGCGGGTGGCGTGATAGGCTCGGTCATCGGCCGTCCACCCGGCCGTCGCTTCGACGGGGGCGATAATGCGCCAACCCAACGCGTTCCCATCCTTATGCGAGATCAGTTCCGGCGCGGGCGCATCGGAAAAGCCGACACGGTGACTTTCCCGCAGATCATCGATCACCACCTGGGCGCGCAGGCGATACATCTTCATGCGCTTGAAGAAATCATCGGCCACTGACTGATGCACGTCGAGCCAGAGCGCGTCGTCGGCCCAACCGGCCAGTCCCTCGGCCAAAACCTTGCCTTGGGCGGAAAGCAGTGCCCACCAGGCGGCGACGCCCGGCTCCTGCGGGATGTGGCCGGTGACCACGTCATTGACCAGTTTATGGGCATCGACACCGGAAAACCGAAACACGGCCCGGTCGGCCCGCAAATGAATAGTCATGCTCGCTTGCCTCCCGGACGAAGTGTCCGCTAAACCGGCCATGGACAACGGCTCGATGGGAACCAAAGACATGGCGCACTACGACACGATTTTCAAGAACGCCACTCTGGTCAACCATGACGGCGAGGGGCAATCCGATATCGGCGTACGGGGCGGGCGGATCGTGGCTCTGGGGGCGCTGGCGGGCGATACGGCTGATGCGGTGGTCGATTGCAAGGGGCTGCATATCCTGCCCGGCGTCATCGATACGCAGGTGCACTTTCGCGAACCCGGCCTGACGCACAAGGAAGACCTTGAATCCGGCTCGCTCTCGGCCGTGATGGGCGGGGTGACGGGCGTGTTCGAAATGCCCAATACCAACCCGCTGACCACCAGCCGGGAAACGTTCGAAGCCAAGATCGCCGCCGGCACCAATCGCATGCATTGCGACTTCGCCTTCTATATCGGCGGCACCCACGAAAATGCCGGCCAATTGGCGGAACTGGAAAAGCTGCCCGGCTGCGCCGGCGTCAAGGTGTTCATGGGCTCCTCGACCGGCTCGCTCCTCGTGGCGGACGATGATGGCGTGGAAGCCATTCTGCGCGCGATTTCCCGCCGCGCGGCCTTTCATTCCGAAGACGAATATATGCTCGAGCAGCGCAAGCATCTGCGCGTGCCGGGCGACCCATCCAGCCACCCGGTCTGGCGCTCGCCCGAAGTGGCGCTCAATTCCACCAAGCGCCTGGTGGAACTGGCCCGCAAGACGGGCAAGCGCATCCATGTGCTGCATATCTCGACCGGTGAAGAAATCGCCTATCTCGCCGACCACAAGGACGTGGCCAGCGTCGAGGTCACGCCACACCATCTGACGCTGGACGAGACGGCCTATACCAGGCTGGGTACCTATGCCCAGATGAACCCACCGGTGCGCGACAAGGCACATCGCGAGGCAATCTGGGGCGGTGTGCGCAATGGCGTCGCCGATATTCTGGGCTCCGACCACGCGCCGCATACGCGGGAGGAAAAGGACCACGCCTATCCCGATTCCCATTCCGGCATGACCGGCGTGCAGACGCTGGTGCCGACCATGCTCGATCATGTAAATGCCGGTAAGCTGAGCCTCATGCGGTTTGTGGATATGACCAGCCATGGGCCCAACCGGTTGTTCGGCATCGCCAATAAGGGCCGGATCGCGGTGGGCTATGATGCCGACCTGACCATTGTCGACCTCAAGCGCCGCGAGACGATTACCAATGAGTGGGTGAAGAGCCGGGCAGGGTGGACGCCTTATGATGGGGTGTCGGTGACTGGCTGGCCGGTGGGCACGATCGTGCGGGGCAAGACGGTGATGTGGCAGGGCGAATTGGTGACGCCATCAACGGGCCAGCCGATGCGGTTTTTGGAGGCGCTGGGGTAGGGGGCGATCTCGCTGAGGCAACGTGTGCGTGACAGGCCGTCAGATGGCCGCCGGAGGCCGTCAATTCTTGTTCGCTGAATTAGCTGTCGGAGTTGATATTTTATCCACTTCACTTGGACGAACGGGAGTGGCGTTTGGGTCGCGTGGATCATCTGGAAACGGTATATCCAGACTGAGCTGCATCCCTTTCAGTATTGAAAGTAGATACATCGCATCACCCAGCGCCATGTCCAGCTGCTGCCACTGACCTGATTTGTCCTTATACTGGATGCCCACGGCCTCATGCCCGTAGCTGATGCGAACCCCCATCATTTCCCCAACAGCGGGCAGAATGTTGATGGGCGAGTTGGCCTTTTTCGGTTCCGCTTCGGGCTTGGGCATATCTGTCGGCTCCGGTGGGTTAAAATGAATGGTGCCTCGTCGTGGCGATGTTCTCTTGTTGTCCGGCGAACTCAGTTCGGGATGCACAAACCAGCTGGCGTTCTGATAGCTGATGGCGAAGGTTTCGATGGGGCGCAGCTGAATGGCGGCTGCCAGTTCAGAGGGCAGCATCAATTTGACGTTGAGCTGGGGGAATTCCTTGCGTTGCGAAGCACGCCTGAAGTTGTCTATCAGGGGAAAATCTACGGCTAGAAAGCAGTACAGATCATACTTGTGAGCCGTATGTATGTGCCACGCATCGAGATTGCTTTTTTTTGGTAGCAGCCGTGCCAGCGTCGCGAAAGGTTCGGCTTTGGACTCGGCGAGGCGTGCTTGCTGGGCGGCCTTGGGATCTACCGCATCAAAATGATGCCCATCGACTGAGGGCATGTGGATGTCATCAAAAACGTTGAGGTCCTGCGCTCCATATCCACGGAAACGACCGATTGGTTGTCTCAAACTTTCAGCCTGCAACTCCGCTGAGGTGACTAGTTTTATGTGACCTCGCTTAGCCAGCTCAGCAATGCCGACGAGGTATGTCACCTCGCGATAGAGACGATCTGAGCTATTCGGCGCGTGGACAGGAATTCGAGTCGAGTACCCTGTGTTTTCCGGTATCTGCCCTCCCCACAAGGACCTTCCGGTATTCATCCATGCCGTCTCGTGGGTGACGCCGTGCCCAAGTGCCGAATTGTCAATGAGGACCTTTATCGGACCCACCTTTCGCAGATGCACTTCCGCCTGCAAAATCGACAGACGCACATAGGCCCGCCCAAGTACCTTTTTGCAACGAAAGCTGACCGTATTCCGTAGCAGGAGTAAACGGCGCTTAACTTGCTCATATGAGGATGAAATGCGTACCATACCAGCAGTATAGCCGACCTCGCATGATCCGCCATTGAGTGGCTCGATAATCAGGCGGAACATTACATTGTGGGTGTTTCAAGAGTTTGGCGCGTGGGGAGGGCAAGAGGGAGCCACAACTGCGATGTCATCCCGGCGCAGACTGGGATTCATGCTGAAGGTTTTCCGCGATATCGGATGGGTGGATAGGGCACAGCATGGATTCCGGCCCGCGCCGGAATGACGTGGTGGGTGGGGTGAATTTTGCGGTGCACGAACTCTTTCACATAACCACAACTGTCCTCCCTGGGGCTTGACCCGGGGGCCATTCACAGCTTGTGCCGCATTGGGAGGGGCCCTCGGGTCGAGCCCGAGGGAGACGCGGCGGGTGGGGATGCTTGGGTGGCTCGGAGCGGCTTTCCGTCCCTTCCTTCTCCCCTTGAGGGAGAAGGTGCCCGAAGGGCGGATGAGGGGTTTCTTTCTGCATTTCTGGCATGGGATGGCGCAGTACCCCTCACCCTGCTTTTTCGCTGAACGCGAAAAAGCTGTCCTTGCCATTCGAGCGTAGCTCTCATGGCCTTCTTCCCTCAAATCGCTCCACCATTTGCCCTGCGGGACGGCTCGAAGTCCCTCAAGGGGCGAGGGGAACAGGGCCTCGTCCGCGATGTGCATGCTTGGATAGGCGCAGCATGGATTCCGGCCTTTCGCCGGAACGACATCATGGGTGTGGATGATGAGTGCCCTTGGCCGCCCGCTATTGCAGCACGCGATCCAGATTGTACTCGCCCGAGCGGATGCGGTCGGGGAGCATGGCGATGAGGTCCGCGGTGGCTTCGTCGCCGTGGAGTTTGACGAAGGTGGCGAGCGCGGCGAACAGGGAGGCGTGGGCCAGGGCCGCGCTTTCCAGGCCATCGTCTTCGGCGTGGTTCCAGGCTTCGGCCAGATATTCGAGCGCGAGCTGGCGCTCGCTCTGTTCGCGATCGAAGGGGCCCAGCCCGGACGCTGGCGAAAACATGGACTTGGTCGTGGTCATGGGCCTTGGGTTACCACGCGCGCAGCGTGAGATCGCGTAAGAAGTAACCCGAAGGTTAACGGGTGGTGCGAAATGCTATCGGGTTAGTAAACCGTTTAACTTCTCGTTAACCAATGGTCTATTCGGCAAACCGCGTATGGATGTCCCTGGCGGTGCGTTCGGCCTCGGCGAGCAGGCGCGTCAGGGCTTCATGCGCGGCGGGCGTGCAGGCGCGGTGAAAGCGGGCATAGGCGGTGTAGCCGCCATTGAAGGCCCCGGCCAGGCGCTGGCGGCGATCTTCGTCGGGTTCGTCCAGGCTGATCAGATCGGACATCTGGGCGCGCCAATCGGTATTGCCGGCCTTGCACAGCGGCTGCAGGAAATAAAGGCTGCCCATGATCTCGGCCAGCCGCTCCATTTCGCGCTGATAGAGCGGATCGATCGCCATGGCCGGCGAGGCGGAGAGGCCCAGCGTCAGCATCACGATCATCGCTTTGAACAATCTTGCCATGGCGTCCATTTATCCCTAGCCGCGGCGCTTGTATCAGCTTTGCGCCACCGCCGCGAAGGCCTTCGCGAGGACGTCATCAAGGCGGCTGGTGGTGCGGAAGGCGACGAGGGCTCCCGGGGCCACCCATTTGTGATCGCTGATTTCGTCGGAGGCGAAGAAGACGCCGGAAAAATCGGTGCTGGCGAACACGGCCAGCCGGAAGGTCTCGTCCTTGCCCAGCAATTGCACCATGACGGGTCTCAGATTCCGTACCGCAAGGCCCACTTCCTCGCGGATTTCGCGCTCCGCGCATTGCTCGATGGTTTCCTCAGGCTCGATGCGGCCGCCGGGCAGGGTCCACAAATGCTGATAGGGCGCATAGGCGCGCTTGATCAGCAGCACCTTGCCATCGCGGATCAGGGCAACACTGGCGGCGTTCGGGGTCTCGGTCACTGACGGGTCCATTTGCGATTCGCGTTGCCACAGACTACCTCTTTGGCGACCGATTCCGGAGGCCCCTCACATGTGCGGACGCTATGCATCGACCTTGCCGCCCGAACTGATGGCGGAGCTGTTCAAACTGCTCAACAGCGTCGAGTCGGTGCCGCGCTATAATATCGCCCCGACCCAGCCGGTGATCGCCATCTGGGAGGAGTCGGGCCGGCGCGAGGGGCACTTTGCGCGCTGGGGGCTGGTGCCGCGCTGGGTGAAAGATCCGCGCGAATTTCCGCTGCTGATCAATGCCCGGGTAGAAACCATGGCGGAAAAACCAGCGTTTCGCGATGCGCTCAAGCATGGCCGCTGCATCATTCCGGCCAGCGGCTATTACGAATGGCACACCAATCCCGATAAATCCAAGCAACCCTATTACATCACCCTGGCCGATGACCGGCCCATGGCGCTGGCAGGGCTTTATGCCACCTGGGTCGGCCCCGAGGGCGAGGAAATCGACAGCGTCGCCACCATCACCGTGCCGGCCAATGGGCAACTGTCGGCGGTGCATGACCGGATGCCGGCAATTCTTGAAGGCGACGCGATCGAGCAATGGCTGGATGTGCGCGGGGTTACGGCCAAGGCCGCCTATCAATTGGCGCTGCCGCTGGAGGACGGGGTGGTCAAGTTTCATCCGGTATCGACGCGGGTCAATTCGGCGCGGGATGATGATCCGGGATTGATCACTGAAGTGAGCGTGCAAAAGCCTGAGCCCATGCGCAAGAAGGCGGCGGGCGGGCAGCTGGACCTGTTTTAGGCCCCGATGCTGAAATAGCCCAGCGCGTCGCCCATGGCGTCTTCCTCGTAACCCAGATGGGACAGCAGCACGCGTTCGAGGGCGTGATAGATGGTCAGCGTGGTCTCGAAATTGGTGGGGGTAGGGTCGGCGGCGAGCGTGTTGAGCGCATCGACCAGGCGGACGAGCAATTCATGCACGACGACATGCTCGGCGCGCAGGCGATCAGCGATCTTGCGGAAGGCCTCGCCCTGTTCGGCCAG
The DNA here is from genome assembly GCF_000735585.1 of Devosia sp. LC5. Lineage (GTDB taxonomy): Bacteria > Pseudomonadota > Alphaproteobacteria > Rhizobiales > Devosiaceae > Devosia. The sequence continues at coordinate 79,114 of NZ_JNNO01000010.1, read as the reverse complement.
GGCCGGAAAGATCGCGTAATCCTCGATCGAGTGGTGGGTGTTGACGATCTGGCAATGCTGGCCGCAGAGGTTTCCGAAGCGGCGGTAATTGGCGACGATGGCCAATTCGGAGGTTTCAGCTTCGATCTGTGCGGCGGTGACGCTGCCCGCCTTGGCGCGCTCGATCAGCTTGCCGAGCGTGCGCATATTGTGCCGCAGATGGTCGTGTACCATGCGCAGATGCAGGCCCGGCTGGCGCTGTTCTTCAGTGACGTTTTCCAGCGCAACCGGAGGCGGACGGGTGGCGTCGTCGAGAAATTCGACGCCGGCAAGGGGCAGGATCTGGGTCATGGCGCTGAAATGGCGCCTATAGTGCCATTTCGCAAGTAGGTACTAAAAAGTGACTGGCGGTCCTTGGTGGTCGCGTTTCCGAACCGCAAAAGTGGTGTCCACTTTTGCTGGAAACGCTCTAGGGCAGCATCTTGCCCGGATTGAGGATGCCCTTGGGGTCGAGCGCGGTCTTGATGGAGCGCATCATGTCGAGCGCGACGGGGTCCTTGACCTGGGCCAAGAGGTCAATCTTGAGCTGGCCGATGCCGTGTTCGGCCGAGATCGAGCCGCCCAGCTTGAGGACGATCTCGTAGATTGCCCCATGCAGCTTCTCGTCCGCCTCAGCCATGAAGGCCTTGGGATCGGCACCCACGGGCTGGCTGAAATTGAAGTGGATATTGCCATCGCCCATATGCCCGAACGGCACTGGACGGATGCCTGGAAACAGGCGCTCGGCGGCGGCCGAGCCTTCGGCAATGAGCTGGGGCACGGCAGCGATGGGCACCGACACGTCATGCTTGATCGAGGCGCCTTCCTTGGATTGCACCTCGCTCATCTGCTCGCGGAAGGCCCACATGCGGGTGCGATCGGAGAGGGATTCGGCGAGCACCGCATTGTCGATCAGATTGCGCTCGAAGGCGGTTTCGATGGCGGCCTGCAACAGCCCGGACTGGCCGCCCGCCATGCGCGAAATTTCGATCAGCGCATACCAGGGCGAGGGGCCGGCAGTGGGGTCACGATCGAGCATGGCATGGCGCAATTGCATGTCGAGACCCAATGCAGGGACGATCTCGAAGGCATTGAGACGCCCGCCCAGCCGCTCGCGGAGGAGCTGAAACAGGGTGAGCGCGGCTTCGGGACCGGCGATATTGACCAGGCAGGTCTCGTAGTCCTCCGGCTTGGGGAAGAGCTTGAGTGTGGCCGCGGTGATGATCCCCAGCGTGCCCTCGGCGCCGACCAGCAGGTCCTTGAGGTCGTAGCCGGTATTGTCTTTTTTCAGCGAATTGAGGCCCTGATAGAGCCGCCCATCGGCCAGCACGGCTTCGACGCCCATGGTGAGTTCGCGGGCATTGCCATAGGTGAGGACGTTGACGCCACCGGCATTGGAGGAGAGCAGGCCCCCGATGCGGGCGGAACCCTGCGAGGCGAGCCAGAGCGGGAAAATTGTGCCCTGCGCTTCGGCCGCCTTATGGGCGTTTTCGAGGATGACACCGGCTTCCGCCGTCATGGTGCCGGCGGCGGGATCGACGCTGCGGATGGTGTCGAGACGGGTGAGGCTGATGATGACTTCGTCGCCTCGCAACGGCACCTGCGCGCCGACCAGCCCGGTATTGCCGCCCTGGGGGATGAGGCCCACACCATGCTCATTGGCCCAGCGGACGACGGCCTGCACTTCGGTGATCGAAGCGGGCAGCACGATCGCGGCGGCGCTTTTGTGGAAGCGCTTGCGGGGCTCGTTGAGGTAATTGCCCATCTGCTCGGGCGCGCCGATGACGGCGGCGGGTCCGACAAGGGTTGTGAGTTGGGCAATGATATCGGCGGTGGAAAGAGGCATGAAAAAACCGGACTTTGGTGGCCGAACGGCCGGGGCGCGAACTTGCCCCAAGGGATCACCACAATGACCACTCGATCAGGAGCAGGCAAGCGCGGTATACCTGCTTTCCGATTTGGACTGTGGCGTGACCGGGGGAATCCGATACGGTGCTGGCAGTTACCCTGATGTAGGACGCGTTGGCACAGCGCGGGAATGAGCACATGACAGCCTTGGTCTGGCCGGAAATCTACTTCATCCGGCATGGAGAAACACCCTGGAACGCCGAACGCCGCTATCAGGGGCGCAAGGACATTCCGCTCAACGACAAGGGCAGGGGCCAGGCCAACCAGAACGGGCTGACGCTGGCGGCTCTGTTCAAGGCGCGCGGGCTCGACCCAAGGGCGTTTGAATGGCATGCCTCGCCCCTCAACCGCACCCGTGACACCATGGATCGCGTGCGGGCGGGCTTTGATATCCACCTGCCTGACGTCAAATATGATGTGCGGCTGATGGAAATTTCCTTTGGCGTGCTCGAGGGCGAATTGTTCGAGCAATTGCCGGCCAATATGGCGGTGGCGCCGGGCGAACGCACCGAAGACTACTGGGATTTCCGTCCTGAGAATGGCGAGAATTATCGCGATGTCGAAGCCCGGCTCGAGGAATTTGCCGCGGTGCTGACCGGCCCCTCCGTGGTTGTCGCCCATGGCGGCATTGCCCGCACTTTGCGGGTGCTGATCGAACATGCGCCCATTATCGACGTCATCAACTGGGCGCCGCCGCAGGACGCGGTGATGCATTTCACACCGGGCCGAATGGAATTGCTGCGGGCGGGCGACGTCTAGGACTTGTCCTCTATGTCGCCGCAACCAACGCGCCTCCCTCGGGCTTGACCCGAGGGCCTCTCTCAACTCGGCGCAAGCGGCGAACGGCCCTCGGGTCGAGCCCGAGGGAGATGCGGTGGGTGGGGTGTTGACGGTTCAAACCCATCAAAATGGGCGTTGGACCAGCTGGGTAAGTACGATCTATCGGGACCCTTCGATTGACCTGACCGCCCCGCCTGCCTAGAAAGCCCTCAACCACGGGGCCGCGCCATGTCTTTCAATACGTTCGGACATCTTTTCCGTTTCACCACCTGGGGCGAAAGCCATGGGCCGGCGCTTGGCGTTGTGGTGGATGGGTGCCCCCCGGGCATCGCGCTGACGCCCGAAATGATCCAGCGCGATCTGGACCGGCGCAAGCCGGGGCAGTCCAAATTCACCACGCAGCGCCGTGAGGCCGACGAGGTGAAAATCCTCTCCGGCGTGTTCGAGGACGAGCGCACCGATGGAGCGCGCACGACGGGCACGCCGATTTCGCTGATGATCGAAAATACCGATCAGCGCTCCAAGGACTATGCCGAGATTCGCGACAAATATCGGCCCGGCCATGCCGACTACACCTATGACCAGAAATACGGCATCCGCGACTATCGCGGCGGTGGGCGCACTTCGGCGCGCGAGACGGCGGCGCGGGTGGCGGCAGGGGCGGTGGCGCGGCAGGTGCTGGCGGGGATTTCCATTCGCGCGAGCCTGGTGCAGATCGGGCCGCACAAGATTGATTACAACAATTTCGATTGGGACCAGGTCGACCAGAACCCGTTCTTCTGCGCCGATGCCCAGGCGGCAGAAATGTGGGCCGATTATCTCGATGGTATCCGCAAGGAAGGCAATTCGGTGGGGGCGGTGATCGAGGTGGTGGCCGAGAATGTGCCGGCGGGCTGGGGCGCGCCGATCTATGGCAAGCTGAGCGCGGATCTCGCGTCGGCCATGATGAGCATCAATGCGGTCAAGGCGGTGGAAATTGGCGCTGGGTTCGAGGCGGCAAGCCTGACCGGCATCGAGAATGCCGACCAGATGCGCAGCGGAGAAAACCGGCCCTATTTCCTGTCCAACCACGCCGGCGGCATTCTGGGCGGGATTTCCAATGGGGACCCGATTGTGTGCCGCTTCGCGGTGAAACCGACATCGTCAATCATCACGCCGCGGCAGACGGTGACGACGATGAATGAGGATACCGATATTGTCACCAAGGGGCGGCATGACCCTTGTGTGGGTATTCGTGCGGTGCCGGTGGGCGAGGCGATGATGGCGCTGGTGCTGGCGGATCATTATCTGCGGCACAGAGGGCAGACTGGGCGCGAGGGTGCGGTGGGGTTTGAGCGGAACTGAGGGTGTGCTTCCCCCTTGAGGCAGCTCAATCGTATAGAGAAATTCAGGTCTCTATCGTCCCCTCGCCCCTCAGGGGAGAGGGTTAGGGTGAGGGGTGCGATGCCTGGACATTTGAGCTGTTGCAGCATCGCACCCCTCACCCGCCGGCTTCGCCGCCGACCTCTCCCCTGAGGGGCGAGGTGAGCCCCGGCATGCGGTTGCCATGCTTAGATGCATCCAAGCATGGGATGGCTTGCGCCATTCGAGCATAGCTCTCATGGCCTTCTCACCTCAAATCGCTCCACTGGAGCGATTTGCCCTACGGGACGGATCGAAGCCCCTCACCCTGTCATTTTTGCTGAACGCAGAAATGCCGTCCCTCTCCCTTAAGGGGCGAGGGTTGGGCTCAGCTCATTGTTCAGTAGCTAGCTTCGTCCGAACACCAGCACCGTCTCCACATTGCCATCGCCGCCGGCAATCGGTGATGTCACCGAGTTCCGGTGCTGGAAGCCCTGGGCCTGCATGAAGGCAATGACATCGGTCAAAGCGGCCTGGATGGCCTCTTCGCTGGTGACGATGCCGCCCTTGCCGACATTGCGGCGGCCGACTTCGAATTGCGGTTTGAAGAGGATCACCGCGTCGGCATGCGGGGTGCAGAGCGCAAGCGGGGCTTCGAGCACTTTGATGACCGAGACGAAGCTGACATCGGAGACCAAGAGGTCAATGGGCTCGGGGATCATCTCGGCGGTCAGATCGCGGGCATTGACGCCTTCCATGCTGACCACGCGGTCGCTGCCCTTCAGGCGCTCATGCAATTGGGCGTGGCCGACATCGACGGCATAGATGCGGCGGGCGCCGCGTTCCATCAGGACCTGGGTGAAGCCGCCGGTGGATGAGCCGACATCGATGCAGGTTTTACCTGTGGCGTCGATGCCGCCGGCTTCGAGCCCGGCCACCAGCTTGAGGGCCGCGCGGGACACGTAATTGGCGGCGGGATCGCTGAGGGCGAGCTTGTCGTCGCGGCCGACCATCTGGTTCTGCTTGACGGCGGTGACGCCATTGACGGTCACCGTGCCGCGCAGGATGGCGTCGCGCGCCCTTGCACGGCTGGGCACGAGGCTTCGTTGTTCGAGCGCCAGATCGAGCCGGATACGCTCGCTCATTGCTTGACCAGCCGCTCGACCTTGGCGAGCGCGGTGCCGCCCGCTTCTTCATAGGCAATGGTGCCATCGAACTCGCCTTCGGCGTCGATCAGGAAGGTCAGGGCGGTGTGATTGACCAGGTAGTAATCGTCCGTAGCCTCGGCCTTCTCCGAGAAGACGCCGAAAGCGGCCTTGATCGCTTCGGTCTGCGCCGCATCGCCAACCAGGCCGATGATCGAGGGATCAAAGCCTTCGACATAGCCTTTGACCGCGTCGAGCGTGTCGCGTTCGGGATCGACGGTGACGAAGATGATGCGGAGTTGATCCGGCGTCAGGCCGAGCTGGGTGCGCCAGGCGGTGGTTTCGGCCAGCGTGGTGGGGCACACATCGGGGCAGAAGGTATAGCCGAAGAAGATCAGGCTTGGTTTACCCTTGAGATCATCCTGGGTGAACGTGCCGCCGGCGGTCGAGGCGAGGGCGAATTGTTGGGTGGCGAAATTGAGTGGCGCCGGCCTTGCGGGTGGGCGGAAGACGTAAAGCGCGGTGGCGCCCAAGGCCACGATTGCGACCAGGCTCCACAGCACGATGCGAAAATTGCGGAGGGACTTGTTGGTCATGGCGGGCGCTAGGCGTCCAGCGGCTCGGTGCCGGTGGGGCGGCCGTCGCGGGACAGGGTGATCTTTTCGATACGGGCTTCGGCGGTGCGCAGCAGGGTTTCGCAATGGGCCTTGAGGGCCTCGCCGCGCTCATAAATGGCGATGGATTCGGCCAGCGGCGCGCGGCCCGACTCGAGCTTGCCAACGATTTCCTCGAGCTGGGCCAAAGCGGCCTCAAAGCTCAGCGTTTTCACATCGTCATTGGTAGCTTCGGCCATGCGGGGCTCCTTAGATTGTGCGGACAATTCGGTGATGGAGGGCTGTAAATGGCGGTTTCCTCCGCTTCCGGTGCTCACGTACCCAAAAGTACGTTGCGCTCCGGTTCTCGAAAACCACCATTTTCGCCTCTCCCTGACCGAATTGTCCGCACAATCTAGTCTTCGAGGCGGCCTACGGCGCCGTCCATCAGCATGGCAACGTGATGCGAGGCACCGCCCGCCAGCCCCTTGAGGTCATAGCCACCTTCGAGCAGCGACACAATGCGGTTGCCGCAGCAGCGCTCGGCCACATCCATCAATTTTCCGGTGAGCCAGCTGAAGTCCGGGGATTCCCAATTGAGCTGGGCCAGCGGATCGAGGCGATGGGAGTCAAAGCCTGCCGAAAGCAGCAGCAGGTCGGGCGAAAAATCGATCAGGGCGGGAATAATGCGGGTGAGATAGGCGTCGCGCATGGCGGCGCCATCCGAATTGGCGTCAAGCGCCACGTTGACGATATTGCCCACGCCGGTTTCGCGGGGGTGGCCGGTGCCGGGATAGAGCGGCATCTGGTGGCTGGAGGCGTAGAAGACCGTGGGATCAGCCTTGAAAATATCCTGCGTGCCATTGCCGTGATGCACGTCGAAATCGACGATGGCGACGCGCTCGGCGCCATATTTGCGCTGGGCCTCGCGGGCGGTGATGGCGACGGTGTTGACCAGGCAAAAGCCCATGGGCCGGTCGATCTCGGCATGGTGGCCGGGCGGGCGGATGGCGCAGAAGGCATTGTCGGCCTGACCCAGCAGCACAGCATCGAGCGCCATGAGGGCCCCGCCAATGCCGGTGGCGACCGCATCGAGCGAGCGGGCGGAAATGAAGGTGTCGGGGTCCAATTGGCCGATCCCTTCGGCGGGGCGGGCGGCGCGCAATTGGGGGAGATAGCGGGCATCGTGCACCAGTTCGGCCAGCATCAGATCGCCGGTCGGCGCATTGCGGCGCACCAGGGCGTCGAAGCGGGAACGGGCCAGCGCTTCCTCGACCGCGACAATGCGGTCGGCGCGCTCGGCATGGCCTGGCGGGGTGACGTGGTCGGCAAAATCTGGTTGGCTGACGAGAAGCGTGGTCACTCGGGGCTCCGGTTTCCCTGCACTTCGTCTTGACGTGGCGGGGCGTCATTGTCAAACAACGGCCATGACGAAGACTGGTGAATTGAGCTTTCCTGAACCGAAAACAGTGGATGAAGCAGCAGCGCTGCTCCGTGCAGGCAAGCTGTGCGCGTTTCCCACCGAGACCGTTTATGGCCTGGGGGCGGACGCGACGGACCCCGATGCGGTGCTCTCCATCTACGAAACCAAGGGCAGGCCGCGCTTCAATCCGCTGATTATTCATTGTGCGGATCTGGCCATGGCCGAAACGCTGGCGGTATTTTCGCCGGTGGCGCACAAGATTGCCGCGCTCTGGCCGGGGCCGCTGACGCTGGTGCTACCGGCGCGGCCGGGCAATGGGCTGGCCGATGTGGCGACGGCAGGGCTCGATAGTGTGGCGATCCGTATTCCCGATCATCCGGTGGCGCTGGAGCTGCTGGCAGCTGTGGGGCGGCCGCTGGCGGCGCCGTCGGCCAATCCGTCGGGGCGGCTGTCGCCGACCACGGCCTATCAGGTGCGGCTCGGCTTTGGCGGGCGGGTGCCGGTGCTGGATGGCGGGCCATGCCGGGCGGGGGTGGAATCGACCATTATCCGGGTCGATGGCGATCGGCTGATCCAGCTGCGATCCGGCGCCATGGCGCGTGGCGATATCGAATTGGTGCTGGGCACGGTCGTGGAGCTGGCGGAAAAGGATGCTGTGGTGGCCGCGCCCGGCATGCTGCTCAGCCATTATGCGCCCGAGGCGCTGATGCGGCTGGATACCGAGCCGCGCGAGGGGGAGGCCTATCTGGCGTTTGGCTCGGCGGCGGCGTTTGACGGGCCGGTGCGGAACTTGTCGCCAGCGGGGGATTTGAAGGAAGCGGCGCGGAACCTGTTCGCCATGCTGCATGAGCTGGATGCAGAGGGGCGAGGGGTGATCGCTGTGGCGCCGATTCCCGATGAGGGGCTGGGCGAGGCGATTAATGATCGGTTGCAGCGGGCAGCGGCGCCGCGGGGGTAGGGGTGTTTCCCTCTCCCACAAGGGGAGAGGGAGGGGGCTCTGTGGTTGGGCTAGTTGTCCCGCACCTTATACGGCTTCTGATCGCGCATGAATCTGGCCAGCGCTTCGAGATCCGCGTCGCCGCCGGGGGGCAATACGACCTTGAGGTTCACATAGAGATCGCCGCCGCCATGCAGGCCCTTGCCTTTGAGGCGGAGGGATTTTCCGGTGTCGACGCCGGGGGGCAGGGTGAGTTCGACCGAGCCGTCCAGCGTGGGGACGCGCACCTTGGTGCCCAGCACGGCTTCGTAGAGCGTGATGGGGACATCGGTGCGCAGGTCGGCGCCGTCGCGGCGGAATTGCTTGGATTTTTCAAAGCGCACGGTAACCAGCGCATCGCCCGGTTCGCCGAACGGGTTGGGATTGCCCTGGCCCTTGAGGCGGATTTGCTGGCCTTCCTCGACCTTTTCGGGAAGCTTGACCGAGAGCACCTTGCCCGAGGGCATGCGCACGGGGATCGAGGCGGCCTTGTGGGCGTCCTCGAGTGAGACGGCGGCGGTGACGACAACGTCCTCGCCCTTGGCCGCACCACGGCCGCCGCCAGCGGCAGCCCCGGCAAACGGATCCCATTGGGCGCCGCTGGCAGCGCCGCGACCGGCGCCACCACGAGGCTGGCCACCAAAGCCGCTCATGAATTCCTTGAGAATGTCCTCGGCCGAGAACCCGCCCTGGCTGGAACGGCCGCCGCGCGCGGCGCCCGGATTGAAGCCGGCAAATTTGGGATTGCCATCGGCATCGATCTCGCCCCGGTCGAACTGGGCGCGCTTTTCGGCATTGGTCAACAGGTCATAGGCATTGGTCGCCTCGGCAAATTTGCCGTGCGCCGAAGCGTCATCAGGATTTTGGTCGGGGTGATACTTCTTGGCGAGTTTGCGATAGGCGGACTTGATGTCCTTCTCGCTCGCCGAACGTGGCACCCCAAGCACGGTATAGGGATCGCGCATCTGGTCCATTCAATCAGTCTGGCGTTGCTTCGCCAAGGTTTCCCGTCCTATATGGCCACCACCCCCCGCCTTGTCCAGTTTTGGGTGCATAGACATGTTGCAAACCCTCACAGAACGCCTGTTCGACGACGGCGACCGGGCCGATCTCGACCCTTTTGCCGTGTTCGAGGAATGGTACGCCTTGGCCCAGGAGGCCGAGCCGAACGATCCTCACGCCATGGCTTTGGCAACAGTGGACGATGAGGGCATGCCCGATGCCCGCATGGTATTGCTCAATGCCCGCGATTCGCGCGGCTTTTGCTTCTTTACCAATTTCGAAAGCGAAAAGGGCCGCCAATTGCTGGCGCACCGCAAGGCGGCGCTGCTGTTCCATTGGAAATCGCTGCGCCGGCAGGTGCGGATTCGCGGCAATGTGGAAGTGGTGGCGCCCGAAGAGGCCGACGCCTATTTCGCCTCGCGCGCCAGGGGCAGCCAGATCGCCTCATCGGCGTCCGAACAGTCGCGGCCGCTGGCCAGCCGGGCGGAACTGGCCGCGCGCGTGGATGCGCTGACGGCCCTGGCGGGCGAGGGGCCGGTGACACGACCGGCGCATTGGTCGGGCTTCCGGGTGGTGCCGCAGGCGTTTGAATTCTGGAAAGACGGGCAGCATCGCCTGCATGACCGGGTGCGGTTTAACCGCGAAGGCGCGCACTGGGTGAGTACGCGGCTTTATCCCTGACCCGCCGGGCGGAAAGTGCCATGAGCGAAACATACAATCCGGCGGGCCATAACGCATTCGACGATCGGGCGCGGGACGCCGTCTACCAGGCGATTTTCAGCCGCCGCGATGTGCGCAGCCAGTTCAGCACAGCGCCATTGGACGATGCCGTGCTGGCGCGGCTGCTCAATGCTGCCCATCACGCGCCCTCGGTGGGCTATATGCAGCCCTGGAACTTCATCATCATTCGCGACATGGTGCGACGGCAGGCCATGCGCGAACTGTTCCTGGCGGCGCGCCAGGAGGAATTGCCCCAGATCGAAGATGAACGGCGGGCGCTTTATGCCAAGCTGAAGCTCGAGGGCATCTGTGAAAGCGCGGTCAATATCTGCGTGACCTGTGACCGGCACCGCAGCCGGAACTCGCCGCTCGGCCGCTGGCACAACCCGCAAATGGACCTCTACAGCACCGTCTGCGCCGTGCAGAATTTCTGGCTGGCGGCGCGGGCGGAAGGGATCGGCGTGGGCTGGGTGAGCATTGTGGATACGCCGTCTCTGCAGCGTCTACTGGGCATGCCTGAACATGTCGTGCCCATTGCCTATCTGTGCGTCGGGCCAGTACACAGCTTTGCCAGCAGACCCGATCTCGAGCGGGCGGGCTGGGGCACACGGCTGCCGCTGGAAGACATGATCATGAGCGACTGTTTTGGCGGCGAGGGCGAGGCCGCGCTGAAGCAGATCGCCAGGACCCTGCCGGCCTAGCCGCGGCCGATCTTCAAACTCCCGCAAGACCTTGGCGTTACCATGCGCAGCGAACTGAACTGACGGCGGCAAGTTGCGCATTCTGATCCGGACATCGAGATGGGCTATCTGGGCGCGGCGCCTGGGCACGCTGGCCCTGCCGCTGGTGGTGATCCCGGTGCTGCTGCATCGCGAACGGTTCATCACCAGCGATGTGTTTGTGGTGGCGGCGATGCTGGCGGGGCTGGTGGCGCTGTTCGCCCTGCTGATCTCGCTGATCGCGCTGGCCCGGCTGTGGCATACGGGCGACCAGGGCTGGGGCAAGGCGCTGGCGGGGCTGGCGCTGAGTCTCGTGTGTCTGGCCCCGTTTGGCTGGTATGGGAGCCTCGCCTGGCGCTATCCGCCGGCGACCGACATGGCCACCACCACGCGCGGTGCGATGCCGCTGGTGTTCGAGCCGGGAACCGCTGCCATGCCTGCGCCCAGGCTGCTGACACCGGCGCAACAGGTGGCGATTTTCCCCAATGCACAGATGCGCACCTATCCGCTGCTGCCCGAGCAGACCTTTGCCATGCTCGAGCGCCTGGTGGCCGATCGCGGCTGGGACGTGCGGCTGGTGCGCGAACCCACGGCAGATGGCCCCGGCCGGATCAATGCGCAGGCCATGACCTTGCCGGGCTGGCGTGAGGAGGCGGTGTTGCGGGTGACGCCCGTGGCGGAGGGCTCACGGGTCGATATGCGCTCTGCCTCGCTCAACGCGCTGCATGATTTCGGCTCGAATGGCCAGCGGATCGAAGAATTTCTGATCGCGCTGGATGATGCGGTGACGGTGTTGCTGCGGGATAATCCGGTGGTGGAGCCGGTGGAGGGTGAGGCGGAGGTGGCGCCACCGGTGGTGCCGGTGGATTAGGGGCGCTTCCTGCCCACACTCACCCCATACGCGGTGTCATTCCCGCTTTCGCGGGAATGACACTGTGGTTGGATATGGGATCGGAGCGAGGACTGGGGCTACGCAGCCAGCCGGGTTCCAAACCACCCCCGCCGCACCTGCAGCAAGCCCTGCGCCTCCAGATATTCCACATGTGCTGTGATGGTCATGGCGGCCGCCCGCCGCACGATGAGCGATTGCGCCGGATAGATCGACTTCACCACCGCGCCAATGCTGCGCGCGCCAGACTTGACGGCGGCAAGGGTCTGTTCGTTCCGCCATTGGCGGTGTGCCAAGAGCGTTTTGGCATAGGCAGGACCATCGGCGATGGGGCCGCCATGGGCGGGGACATAAAGCCGATAGGACAGGGCGATGACCTTTTCCAGCGAGGCCAGATAATCGGCCATCGAGCCGTCCGGCACACTGACCAGGGTAGAGTTCCAGCCCATGATGTGATCGCCGCTGAGCAGGATATCCGTACCGGTGAGGCCGAACGCCAGGTGATTGGCGCAATGGCCCGGCGTGGCGTGGACCGTGAGCGTGCTATCCCCGGCGGGGATGGTTTCGCCGTCGAACAGGGTGCGGTCGGGCACCAGGTCCCAGTCGCAGGATTTGCGAATCGGGTTGCGTTCGAACCGGCGCAATGGGCGCGCCAGGCGATGCGGGCCGCCGAACCACAGCGGCGCGGCGAGCAGTCCGGCCATGCGGCGGGCCAGCGCGCTGTGGTCGCGATGGGTATGGGTGAGGATGATGGCCTCGACCGGCCGGCCGGCAATGGCAGCGGTGAGCGCGGCAACATGGGCCTCGTCTTCCGGGCCCGGATCCACCAAAGCCAGCCGCTCCCGGCCGATCAGGAAGCTATTGGTGCCGGTAAAGGTATAAGGGCTGGCATTGGGCGCGGTGATGCGCACGAGGCCCGGCGCCACGCTGATCGGCTGGCCGGTTTGGGGCGCAAAGGTCTTGTCATAGGCCGGGGAGGGGGCTGGTCTGGTCATTGCGCTGGCTTTGCCGAGAGACTAAGAAGTCAGGAGTAATGCGCGCCCCGGACGGGCGGCGCTTTGATTTGAAGCATGGAAGGTATGAAATGGCCGTGACTTTGACCACGCCCAACACGCTGCTCGGCGTATTCCAGCCCAAGGGCGACGCTGCCAAGCTGGCGTCCACTCTCGCCACATTGGTGCTCGGCACGCTGTTGCTGACCATTTGTGCCAAGATCAATGTGCCGGTCTGGCCCGTGCCGGTGACGCTGCAGAGCTTTGCCGTCGCTGCGCTCGCCGCCGCCTTTGGCGCCCGTATCGGGGTGGCCACCGTCGCGCTCTATCTCGTTGAAGGCGCGCTCGGCCTGCCGGTTTTCGCCCTCGGCGGCGGTCTTGCCTATCTGGTTGGTCCCACCAGCGGGTTCCTGTTCGGCTTCCTTCCCATGGCCGCCATTATCGGCTTTGCCGCCGATCGCGGCGCGTCGGGCAAGCCGCTGGCCCTGTTCGCCGCCATGCTGGCCGGCGGCGCGGTGATGTTTGCGCTGGGCTTTGCCTGGCTTCTTGCAATGTCCGGCCAGGCCGGCTGGATCGACCAGGCCAATATCGTGGGTTCCGCCTTCGCCAAGGCCGTACAACCCTTCATCATCTGGGACATGCTCAAGATGGCGCTGGCCGCCCTGACCGTGACCGGCGCCTGGGGCTTGTTCGGCCAGAAGCGCTGATCGTCTCCCCGATCGAAATTGAAAAAGCCGGTCCCGATGGGCCGGCTTTTTTGTTTTGGTGGCAACGCGAGGGGCTTGCGGCGCGTTGACTGGGCCGGAGGGTAAGAATGGCCAATCACTATGTCGTCGCTGAGCAGGATCGCTCCTGGCACTACAGCTTCAAGGGTGCGCTGGTGGGGCCTTATACATCCAAGCAAGCGGCCATCGCCGCCGCTATCGAGCAGGCCCAGGCCTCCGGCGACAGTGATATCGAAGTAGTGGTGCGCGACGCCAATCTGCGCTCGGAAACCGTGTGGCGGCCGAAATAGCTGCCGGACAAACAAAAACCCCGGCCTCTTGCGAGACCAGGGCCTGATTGGTCGGAGTAGAGTGATTCGAACACTCGACCCCCTGCTCCCGAAGCAGGTGCGCTACCAGGCTGCGCTATACTCCGTCAGGGATCGCGACAATCGGGGTCTGCGGCGGTGGGCTTATACCCGTCGCGCCATGTCGTGATTGGGCGCTTTATAGCGATGCTTCCTGCAGCGCACAAGCGCCTCGCCACGCGTTTTTCAACACCCTTCCAGCCATGTTGCGAAGCGCCACCAAACCGTGTACGAACCGCGCCAGTTGGGGTGTCGCCAAGTGGTAAGGCACCGGTTTTTGGTACCGGCATTCCTAGGTTCGAATCCTAGCACCCCAGCCAGTTTCCCAATAAGTAAGTGTCCGCTCAGATCGGATCCGAAGCTGGCCGACATTGCCTTCCGAGCAGGCGGGTGACCTGCTCGGCCATGGCAGGTTGGGGCCTTGCGTGGCCGTGCCCGAACGTATTTTGGAGATTGCAAGCTGCGCCGGATGGCTCACCATGATCATAACGAGGGCAATGAGCTAGTCGTCCTGATCATTACTTAGGCAATTGCAATTTCTGGCGCCGTCTTGCGCGTTTTATCCTTGCACTGGCAAATTCCGTGCGCTTTGTTTTGTGGAACAACAAACATTGGATCCACATTCATGCTGAATCGCAGGCTGTTTTCTGCCGCCACCCTTGCTGTATTTGCCCTGGCAGGCTTCGCCACAACGGCCTTTGCCCAGACCGCCGTCAAGCTGACGCTGGATTGGCGTTTCGAAGGCCCGGCGGCAGGTTTCCTGCTGGCGCAGGACAAGGGCTACTTTGCAGAAGAGGGCCTGGACGTGACCATAGACACCGGCAATGGCTCGGTGGAAGCCATTCCGCGCGTTGCCACCGGCGCCTACCAGTTCGGGTTTGGCGACATCAATTCGCTGATCAAGTTCCTCGATGAAGATCCGGCCCAGCCGGTCAAGTCGATCATGATGGTCTATGACAAGCCGGTGTTTTCGATCGTCGGCCGCAAGTCGCTGGGCATTACGGACGACCCGAAATCGCTGGAGGGCAAGACATTGGGTGCGCCGCCGCCGGATGGCGCTTTTGCCCAGTGGCAGGCCTTCATTCCGGCAGCCGGGATCGATGCTTCCACCATCACCATTGAGAATATCGGCTTCCCGGTGCGTGAGCCGATGCTGGCTTCGGGCGACGTGGATGGCGTGTTCGGCTTTGCCTTTTCGGTTATCCTCAACCTGATCGCCAATGGCGTGCCGGAAGACGATATTTCCACGATCCTGTTTGCCGACCACGGCCTCAACCTCTATGGCAATGCGATCCTGGTCAACGAGACCTTTGCCGACGAGAACCCCGACGTGGTGAAAGGCTTCCTGCGCGCGCTGGCCAAGGGCTTTGCCGATGCGGTGGCTGATCCGGCAGCGGGCGCTGCGGCCGTGCTGGCCCGCAATGAGACGCTGAATCTCGATACCGAAACTGCGCGCCTGACCATGGCCAACCAGATGAACATCAAGACGCCCTATGTGGTCGAAAATGGCTTTGGCGGCATCGACGAGGCCCGGCTCACCGCCTCGCTCGAAACGCTGAAACTGTCGCTCGGCCTCAAGGGTGCCGTGACCGCGGCGGACGTATTCGACGCGCAATATTTGCCGCAGGCCGAAGAGCGTATGCTGCCTTAGGGCAGGGCGCTTTCCGTTCCTCCCTTCGCAAAAGGGAGGAACGGCGCCGCGTGGTATCGAAGTTCTCTACAATAGCGGAACCGCCATGCCTTTGGTTTCCATCGAAAATGTCGACATGCGTTATGGCGGGCCGAGCGGGACGCTGGCTGTGAGCGGCCTTAACCTGAGGATCGAGCGCGGGGAGTTTGTTGCCGTAGTGGGGCCGTCCGGCTGCGGCAAGTCCACGTTGATGAAGCTGACGACCGGCCTGCACATTCCGCAAAGCGGCACCGTGATCGTTGCCGGTCAGGAAGTGAGCAAGCCGGTCTCGATCGTTGGCATGGCGTTCCAGAACCCGACCATGCTGCCCTGGCGCACGACGCTGGAGAATATCCTGCTGCCGCTCGAGATCGTGGAGCGGCACCGCCATCGTCTGCGGGCGCACAAGAAGGAATATGTCGAGAAGGCGGAAGCGCTGCTGGAAACGGTGGGTCTCAAGGGCTTTGGCGACAAGTTTCCCTGGCAGCTTTCCGGCGGCATGCAGCAGCGCGCCAATCTTTGCCGGGCGCTGATCCATGAGCCTGAACTGCTGATGCTGGACGAGCCATTCGGCGCGCTTGACGCATTCACCCGCGAAGAACTGTGGTGCGTGATCCGGGATCTGCATGCCAGCCAGGACGTCACCATCGTTCTGGTCACCCATGACCTGCGGGAGTCTGTGTTCCTGGCCGACAAGGTTGTGGTGATGAGTGCGCGTCCGGGTCGGGTTATTTCCGAACATGTCGTGCCGTTCGAGCGGCCACGGCAGCTCGACATTCTCTATCGGCCGGCATTCAACGAAATGGTGCAGGCGCTGCATGGCGAGATTGCCATCGCGAGGGTTGCAGCATGACCAATCTCGAAACCGTCACCGCCGTATCGGCCCCGCCGCCACCGCGTGCCGCGTTCAGGATCAACTGGCTTCGCCTGGCGCCGCTGCTCTACACGATCGGCCTGTTCGTGATCTGGGAAGTCGGGGTTAGGATCTCGGGCCTGCCGCATACGATTTTTCCGACGCCAAGCCGGGTATTCGAAGCGATCGCGCAATATTGGTCGCCGATCTGGAAGAACTCGCTGCAGACGCTTTACACCACGGTACTGGGCTTCCTCATCGCCGTCATTGCGGGGCTGGGGATAGGGCTGTTCATCGGCTGGTCCAAGACGATTTATGCCGGGCTTTATCCGATCATGATCGGATTCAATGCAATTCCCAAAGTGGCACTGGTCCCGATCCTGGTCATCTGGTTCGGCATCGGCACTGTACCGGCAGTGCTGACGGCTTTCCTGATCTCGTTCTTTCCCATTGTCGTCAATGTCGCCACGGGCCTGGCCACGATCGAGCCGGAGACCGAGGACGTCCTGCGGGCGTTGGGGGCAAAGAAGCTGGACATCATGCTCAAGGTCGGCATTCCGCGCTCAATGCCGTATTTCTTCGGTTCACTGAAGGTGGCAATCACGCTGGCCTTTGTCGGCTCGGTGGTCAGTGAAACCGTGGCCTCCAACAATGGATTGGGCAATATGATGGCGTCTGCCCAATCCAATTTCAACGTGCCGCTGGTGTTTGCAGGGCTCCTGATGCTCGCGATCGAGGGCATTGCCATGTATGCGCTCATGGCGTGGCTGGAGAAGCGGATGACCGGTTGGGCGCACCGCTCGACAATGAGCAATTGATCCGGGCAATGGCGCGCCACCACTCCGAACGCCGCGGCAAATAATAGGTCGGTTAGGTCGCGCGCGGCGCTACCGCCCTTGCGCTGCGCCGGCACACGCTGGATAGGTAATCCATAAATTGCCGAGAGAGTTGCCGTGAACCCCTGGGTCCTGATCGATACCGTTCCGCTGCCCGATGGCCGCGGTGACATCCGCCTGATCCAGCGCGCCGATGAATTCTCCATCATGCTGGGCACGATTGCCTTGATGAATAGTCGCCTCAGCGGGTCCGAAGAAGCCATGGCCGGGTTGGCAAGGGCGCGGATCAGTGACCGGCCGGATGCCCACGTGTTGATCGGCGGGCTTGGTATGGGCTTCACCCTGCGTGCGGCGCTCGCCGAGTTCCCCAAAACGGCTACCATCACCGTTTCCGAACTGATGCCTGCGGTCGTAGCCTGGGCGAAAGGGCCAATGGCCCCCATTTTCGGCGATTGCCTTGGCGATCCGCGTGTCGGCATAAAGGTCGTCGACGTGCGCCGATTGATCAATTCGGCCAAGGCGCGCTACGACGCCATCCTGCTCGACGTGGACAACGGCCCCGATGGATTGACTGTCGAGACCAATGACGCACTCTACAGCATGAGCGGCCTGAAAGCCGCCAGTGCTGCGCTACGCCCGGGCGGTGTGCTGGCAATTTGGGCCTCCGCACCCGACCGGGCCTTCACCCAGCGCCTGCAGCGCGCAGGCTTTACGGTCGAGGAAGAGCGGATCCGGGCCAATGGCAAGAGCCGAGGCTCTCGCCACGTCATCTGGCTGGCCACCCGCCCAGGCACGCACTCGCCTGAGTCCCGGCGTCGCGGAGAAATTTGAAGGCGC
The DNA here is from genome assembly GCF_000735585.1 of Devosia sp. LC5. Taxonomy (GTDB): domain Bacteria; phylum Pseudomonadota; class Alphaproteobacteria; order Rhizobiales; family Devosiaceae; genus Devosia. The sequence continues at coordinate 61,341 of NZ_JNNO01000010.1, read as the reverse complement.
CATCGCCTCACGGCATTGGTCCGCACCAGACCGGGTTTGCTGTTTTTGGGGAACGAGCGAGCAAGATACACGTTGCCGCTAGGCAAACAGGTGATGCCAACGCGGCCTTGCAGCGGTCGCACCTGTTCCATTCCCGAAGGAGACTTGAAATGCTGGTCAGTGAACTGATGACACGCGACGTTCGCATAGCGGCTCCCAACGACACGATTGAACACGCCGCAGCAATGATGGGCGAAGTCGATGCTGGAGCTATCCCGGTTGGCGAGAATGATCGGCTCGTTGGCATGATTACCGATCGCGACATTGCCGTACGCGCGGTGGCGCAAGGAAAGCCGCCGCAGACCAGGGTGGGCGAGGTGATGAGTGCGGATGTCAAATATTGCTTCGAGGACGAAGCGATCGAGGACGTGGCCGCCAATATGGGCGGCATTCAGGTTCGCCGCTTGCCCGTATTGAATCGTGGCAAGCGTCTGGTTGGTATCGTCTCGCTTGGCGATCTGGCCGTTGAGCATGCGGCGCAGGCCAGTGCTGCCCTGAGCAATATTTCCGAGCCAGGAGGCCAGCACACCCAGACCGGCTGAGGCGGTGGCCTGCGAACTCTACGACGGGACAGGCATCCAGCGCCGAGGCGAGTATTTTCGTCTGGCACGCGACACACACTTCGCCAGCGACTCGCGGTTACCCGGCAATGAGGGTGACCGGTTTCGGCACTATCCGGGACGCGATCCATGATCACGCGCTCCCCACTATTTGCCGATCGGCAGGACGCAGGGCGACAGCTCGCCAAGGCGGTTGCGGCGTTGAATCCCGAACACCCGCTGGTCTTGGCCCTGCCGCGTGGGGGCGTGCCGGTTGCCGTCGAGATCGCCCGCGCATTGCACGCGCCGCTGGACCTGGTGCTGGTGCGCAAGATCGGTGCACCTGGGCACGAGGAATATGGCCTGGGCGCGGTGATCGATGGCAATGCCCCTCAAATCGTTCTCAACGACGAGATCATGCGATTGGTGAACCCGCCAGCCGGCTATGTGGAACGTCAGGCTCATGACGAACTCAAGGAACTTGAGCGGCGGCGCAAGGTTTATCTTGGTTCGCGCCCCCCGATCCCGCTCGTGAAGCGCACCGTGATCGTGGTGGATGATGGCATTGCCACCGGTGTCACTATGACGGCGGCGCTGAAGGGGCTGAAAAGGACTGGTGCCGCCGCCCGACTGATTCTGGCGGTCCCCACAGCGCCATTGGACGTTATCGAAGCGCTGAAGCCGGAGGTCGACGATATCGTTTGCCTGACGACACCAGAACCCTTTCGCGCGGTCGGTTTGCACTACGCCGATTTCAGCCAGGTTTCGGACGGGGAGGTGGTGACCCTGCTAAAGGAGGCGGAACTTTGGGTATAGGCCGCCCAAAGAAAATCGCACGGAAGACGCTGGGACCGAAAGGGTGGGACGCTAGTTGCGCCGCAGGCCGCCATGCCCTGCTTCAATTCAGGGCCGCGAGAAGGCTTTGAACGGATTGTGGTGGGTGAGTTGGACAATCATTTCCTGCGATAGTCCACGGTCGGCCAGCAAGGGAATGAGTTCGGTGCTGACCACGGTATAAGGCTTTGGTACGCCGCCATTCGGCAGCGCGGGATCGAACCAGCCGCGGTCGTGGCTGATCAGCAATTGGTCGCCGAGACCGGCTTCGAGGGCTCGCAGGATCAGGTCGGCGCTGTCGCTAACCGGAACGGCACCGACATTGTCATATTCGATCCAGGCGCCGCGCGCGGCAATTTCGCGGTGCAGCGAAAAGTCGGGTTCAGCCTGGGTGTGGATGGACACGAAGCGGCTGGGTGAGCCGCCTTCGGCTTCGATAATATCGAGTTGGTCCATCACCACCCGGCCGCGGATGGTATGGCTGCCGATCAGGGCGCCGGTTATTGTCGAGGCGCGGGTGGCGGCGCGCAATATCCGTTTCTCGAGGTCAGTGATGCCGTCATCACCCGCGCTGATCTTGATCCAGCCGGCGAGCATGCCGGTTGCTTCGATCCCGTCCCGTAGTTCGGACAGCATCCAATCATGAAGCGCGGTTTCACTGGCGTCGTGCACCCATGCAGGAATCCAGGGTTCACGATAATTGCCGGTGGGAACGACGATCGGAAAGCCTGTGGCCCGGCTGACGGCAAGATCGATATCGGCCCGCCGTCCGACCCCGCCAGTTGAGCACTCGACCAGCGCGGTCACGCCCAGCGCCTTGATGGCCTCGATCTGCGGAACCATCAGGGCCAGCACTGCCTCAGTTTCGGCCTGGGCATAACCAGGCTGGTCTGGCGTTCGCAGATCGACGAAAACATGCTCGTGCGGCAGAATCATGCCGAGCTGTTCGGCCCGCATCTTCCCCAGTGTTGTGTAGAGGTACCGCATCTTGAAACTACCATTCTGGGGGTGAGCTATCTGGATCAATAGTGGAGCAGCAATCCTTGAGAATTGCCGGGCCTCTGCTTCATCTGCGGCGATAGCTTCCAACGATATGTATCTTAGCCACATAGTTGAAACGTTCGCAACTGCGCCGCGAGTTGCACTGAACGAGGAATTTTGGCCCGAAGATGTCGCGAAGAACGCCTGAAAGGGCGCCGCCGCATTACTTCCCCAGATCAGGGCAGCCGGCTTGCAAGTTTTGCGTGCAGCCGCGCAAAACTTGGGGCGGTGGCGGCGGCCACTGATTGTGCGGCGATGCCGCGAAGTTCGAGCGCTCTCTGATATCGCAGCGCTTCCGGGCTGGCGCCCACGACCAGAACAGATGCCTCCTGCAACGGCCATTCGGCCTGGGCTTCGGCGATTTCCGCGCCGGCCAGGAGGCCCGCAATATAGCCGCTGATTTCGCCTGGTGGCATACGATCGAAGAGCACGAGACTGCGCGCGGAAAAAATACGGCGCAGCGGGCCGCCCGGCAGGTCGCCGAGCCATGACGTGCGCAGGCCGCGCTCGAACCCGGTGCCGTCAATGGTGGCCACGGGCGGAATGAGCCGGCCGACGAGCGAATCCTTGCGCAACAGATTGGCTATTTCGCCGCCCATATAGGTCGCCAGGCCAGTGATGCGACCGTCCTTGATAGCTACATATTTCGTGTGCGCGCCTGGCAGGATCACCACCGCGCTGGCCATGCCGTCGCCAGCCGCAAGTGCCTTGAGTTCTTCGCCTCGCATCACATCGGGCAGCGCGCCCGCGGCCGATATTCCGGGCAGGAAGATGTGCGGGATAGTCTCGCCCTGCACAATGGTCGCCGCGCCGGCAAGGTCGGCAAACCCGGCGGGGGCCGGCACGAAGCCGGTTTCGCGCCAGCCATTGCGGGCCGTCACCATGCCCGAAAAATAGACCGCCTCGGCTTGTCTGAGCCAGCCAGCGGGCAGCAGTTCCGCACAGCGCGCCGCAAAATCGCGGTCGGCGACCGCGTTGGTTCCCACTGGGTGATGTGTCTGCGCCAGAACCGTGCCGCCATTATCGATCAGTTCCGCGCTAAAACTCGATGACGTCCATTCTACACCGATCAGCATGGTCACTCCTTGCATGGGGACAGTGGACCGCGCGGGTCGCCCTTGACCGCTAGCACAGCTCATGTATGTTGTTCCACATAAAAGAAGAAGGTTCCATATAATGGAACTAAAGGAGGATCGCCAGATATGCTGCTCGGGGTATTGCCAGTTCTGCCAACGCCGTTTGCCGCCGAAGGCGGGGTCGACCCGGCCGCCATGGCGCGTGTGACGGCTTTTGCGCTTGACGCCGGCGCGGATGGTGTCGTGTTCCCGGGGGTGGCGAGCGAGTTCGATTACCTGGGCGCAGATGAGCGGCAGATGCTCGTGGAGGTGGTGGGCAGGACGCTGGCGGGCCGCAAACCCTTCATCGTCGGCGCCAGCGCTGCGACCCCTGCGGAGGTGATAGCCTTCTGCCGGAGCGGCAAGGCCGCAGGCGCCAGCGCCGCCATGGTGATGGCCCCCGCCAGCGTCGGGAGCGATCTCGCTGCGCTCATCGCCTTCTTCTCGGCGGTTGCGGCGGACGGCGGGCTCGACCTGATCCTGCAGAATGCACCCGCTCCAGTTGGCTCCGGCCTGCCGGTGGCCACGATTGCCGAAGTGGTCAAGGCCGTGCCCGCCATCCGCTATGTCAAGGAAGAAACCCTGCCATCGGGGCCGCGTATCACGGCGCTGATTGAAGCCACGGGTGATCGGCTCGCGGGCGTCATGGGTGGTGGCGGCTCGCGTTACGTGCTTGACGAGTTACAGCGCGGCGCCGTTGCGCTGATGCCCGCCGTCGAGATCGCCGATCTGCATGCGGACCTGTTCCGGGCCTTTACGGACGGGCACATCGAGCGGGCGCGCGAGCTCTATATCCGGTCGCTGCCGATCCTTTTGGTGCAGATGATCTATCGGATGGCGCTGACCAAGGAAGTGCTGGTGCGCCGGGGCGTTTTTACCTCCGCCACAGTTCGCGCGCCGCTGCCGGCATTTGATGCGCAGGGCCGTGCGGAAATCGACATGATGCTGGCAGAGATTGCCGATCTGCTGACAGTAGTGCCGGCAGAGACGCTACGCGCTGTGGGAGAGGCAAGATGACCAGCCGCATCAAATCCGTCGAAAGTTTCACCATCCAGATCGCCCGCCAGGATGAGCCCTATCTGGGCGGCCCCAAGCCGGGCGAGGCCACTAATGCGGCCGGATATTTCGTTCGCGGCGGCAACCGTACGGTCTACCCGATCAAGGATCGCACGGTGATCTGCCGCATCGAAACGGTGGATGGTACGGTGGGTTGGGGTGAGACCTATGGCATCGTAGCGCCGGCCGCGGTGATGGCGATCATCGATGATCTGCTTTCTGGTTTTGTCATTGGCCGCGACCCATTCGATGTCACGGTGATCTATGAAGATCTCTATGACCTGATGCGTGTGCGCGGCCATGATGGCGGCTATTACCACGATGCCCTGGCGGCGGTGGATATTGCCCTTTGGGACATCTGCGGCAAGCTGCGCAACGCCCCGGTCGCCAAGCTGCTGGGCGGCGTCCGCCACGCCGAAATTCCCGCCTATGTGTCGGGCATTCCCGGGCCTTCGCTGGCCGAGCGCGCCGCCTTTGCCAGGAGCTGGCAGGACAAGGGCTTCAATCAGTTCAAGTTTGCCTCACCCCATGCCGATGACGGCGTGGTCGCCGAGTTCCGCTCGTTGCGCGAAGCGCTGGGGCCAACGGCCATGATTGCCGCGGACCTGCACTGGACGCTGTCTGATGTCGAGACCATTGCGCTGGCGCACCAGTGCCTGCCGTACAATCCCTGGTTTCTCGAAGCGGTCTGTAAACCCGAGGACATCGAGGGCATTGCCCGGGCGGCCGAACATGCTCCAGCGCTGATCGCCGCCGGCGAGGAATGGCGCACGGTATTCGACGTGCGCCGCCGGCTTGAGGCCGGGCCGCTGGCCATCATCCAGCCTGAAATGGGCCATGTCGGCATCACCGCGTTCCACCGCATGGGCTTGTTTGCGGCGGCGCATCACCGTGCGGTCATTCCACACGCCACTATCGGCACCGGCATATTCCTTGCGGCGAGCCTGCAGGCCAGCGCGGTGCTGCAGAATGTCCGCGCCCACGAATTCCAGCACTCGGTGATGGCGCGCAACGCGCCCTACATCACCACTGCCCTCGAAGTGAAGGAGGGACGCTACATCGTCCCTGACGCACCCGGCATCGGCGCCGAACCATCGGCCGAGGCCATCGCCATCATGCACAAGTAACAATGACAATCGGGAGGAACGTCATGAAACTTACCAGCAAACTTACCAAGACCTTGGCCAGCCTGTTGCTGGCTGGCACCATTCTGCTGCCGGGCGTCGCCGCCGCCCAGACCACGCTCAGTTTCGTTTCCTGGCAAAAGGGCGAAAAAGGCTATGGCGATTGGTGGGATCTGCTGATCAAGGAATTCGAGGCCACCCACCCCGACGTCAAAATCGATTTCACCCTGGTGCCGCGCGATGGCTATAGCGACGCCATGATCACCCAGTTCGCGGCCGGTGCCCCGCCCGATATCGTGCACCTGACGTCGTTCGAATATCAGACCTTTGCTGAAAACGGGTGGCTGGAAGACCTGGATCCCTGGATCGAGAAATCCGGCATGGACCTGACCGGCTGGGCCGGCCAGGGCGCCTGCACCTGGGATGGCAAGACCCAGTGCATCATGATGCTCTATTTCGGCTATATCCTGGCCTATAACGAAGCCTTGTTGAACGAGGCCGGGATTGCCGTTCCCACCAACTGGGACGAGTTCCTGGCCGCTGCCCGCGCCACCACGATCGACCGCGATAATGATGGTATCAAGGATGTCTACGGCACCGGCGTCCATCTCGCCACCGCCAATTCCAGCTATACCAATGACGTGCTGATGTATGTGCTGTCGGCTGGCGGACGCTGGACCAATGCCGAGGGCAAGGTAACCATCAACACGCCCGAAGTCATCGAAGGCATCAACCGCTGGCGCATGCTGGTGGAGGAAGAGCTGACCCCGCTCGGCATGGTGGGCGGCGATACCGACCAATTGTTCATGGAAGGCAAGGTCGCCATGCGCATCAACGGGCCATGGATCAACGGCTTCGTGCAGCGCGCCGAACCCGGGATCCAGGAGAACCTCAAGTTCGCTGCCGATCCGCTGTCGCCCCCGCTCGGTGGCTCCTCCAACGTTTTGACGCTGGCGTCCGAAACCCCGGCCGAAAAGCAGGAACTGGCCTGGGAGTTCATCCAACTCGCCACCAGCCAGAAGTTCCAGGAGCTTTATTCCGAACTTGGCGCCTCGCCGGCTCCCAAGCCTGGCGCGGTGAGTGAAGCCGCCTTCAAGGCGGTGCCGCATATGCAATTGCTGATCGATGCTTCCGCCGCTGCTTCGGCCGCCGGTGTCGACCGCATTCCCACCGGGCTCGAAGCGCAGAACAACGAGTTCACCAAGATGGCGGCGGAAGAGCTGCAGCGCATGCTGATCGAAAAGCTGCCGACCGAAGACGTCGTGGCCGTGATCCAGCAAAAGGCCGAAGCCCTGCAATAGCAGGCGCATGGAGGTCGCCCCGATATGGGGCGGCCTCATCCATCACCCGCAGATTTCGAGGAGGAAACGATGCGGAGATATGCCTTGCCCGGCCTGCTGCTCGGGGCGCTGATGAGTTCGGTCGCGCCTGCAACAGCCGAAACGCTGACCTTTGTGACCTGGCAATTGACCGAGGACACCTACGGCCCCTGGTGGGAAGCGGTGATCGCCAAGTTCGAGGAGACTCATCCCGGCGATACGATCGAGGCGACGCAGATCGCCCGGCAGGAATTCGCCGATACGATGATGACCCAGTTCGCGGCGGGCGCAGCGCCCGACATCGTCCATCTGGCCTCGTTCGAATATCAGCCCTTTGCCGAAAACGGCTGGCTGGAAGATCTGGGCCCCTGGATCGACAAGGCCGGTCTCGATCTCAATGGCTGGGCCGGGCAGGGGCTCTGCACCTGGGACGGCACCACGCGCTGCATCAACATGCAGTATTTCGGCTACATCATGGGCGTGAACCAGGCGCTTCTCGACGCTGCCGGTGTGCCCGTGCCGACCAATTGGGACGAGTTTATCGACGCGGCCCGCAAGCTGACGCAGGACACGGACGGCGACGGCATTACCGACGTCTATGGCACGGGCCTGCATTTGGCAGCGGGTAATAATTACCTCAACGACATGCTCAATTTTGTGCTCCACGCCGGCGCCAGCTGGACGACGCCGGAGGGCGTTCCGGCGATGGACACGCCCGAAATGATCACCGCCATTGAGCATTGGACAACGTTGATCAAGGAGGGGCTGGTGCCCGCCGATACAACCGGCGGCGATGCGAGGCAACTCTTCGTCGAAGGCAAGGTGGCAATGCGCATCGAAAATCCTGGCTTGGCTGGCGTGATCGAGACGACCGCTTCCGACGAGATCAAACCATCGCTCAAGCTCGTGCCATCGCCGTTCGATCCGCCGGTTGGCGGCGCCTCGGCAGTGCTGACCATGCCGGCCGAACTCTCCGATGAGAAAAAGCAACTTGTCTGGGACTTCATTGCCGTCGCGACGTCGCAAGAAATGCAGGAGCTGTTCTCCGAAATCGTCGGTGCACCGGCGCCGCGTCCGGGTTCGGTTACGCAGGCCGTGCTGGATTCATCGCCGGAATATGGCCTCGTCGTCGAAGCCATGAACAAGGCCGCCGCCGCCGGTGTCGATCGCGTCCCGGTGGGCCTTGAGACCCACTACAACGAAATCGCGGCCATCGTGCGCGAAGAAATCCAGCGCATGCTGATCGAGGACCGTTCTGCGGCCGACACAGCAGCCACGTTGCAGGAGCGCTTTCTTGCCCTGCAATAATCACTTCGCCGGTGCGGTGGACACTCACTGGGCCGGCATCGATATCGCTAGGAAAATGGTGAGATCATGAGCGAGTTCAGCCAATCACGGCCAGCGGCCCCAATCGTGCGGCGCTCGCATGGATTGTTCGGGATCGACCTGGCGAGCCCTCGCCATGCCAACAAGCTCGGCTATCTGCTGCTGGCGCCGGCCGCTTTGCTGATCCTGGCCATTCTGGTCTATCCGATGCTGCTGGCGATCGATCTCAGCTTCCACGACGTCAAGTTCGCCACGCTGTCGTTCGGCGCCGACGATTATACGCTCAAGAATTACCAGCGGTTGTTTTCCTCGCCCGAATTCTGGAACGCCATTCGCACCACCTGCATGCTCCTGCTGGTCGTCACCAGCATCTCTCTTTGTGTTGGCATGGGCACGGCTCTGCTGGTCAATCAGCAATTCCGCGGCCGCAGCTTTGCGCGCATGCTGATTGCCTTGCCCTGGGCAGTGCCGGAAGTCGTCGCTGTGGTCACCTGGGTGTGGATTCTGGATGCCTCCTTCGGCGTGCTCAATTGGCTGCTGCTCAAGGCCGGTCTGATCGGTGGACAGGTCAGCTGGTTCTCCTCCCCCGGCAGTGCCTTTTCCGCCGTTACCATGGTCATGGTGTGGAAGGGCTATCCGTTCATTTCGATCATGATCCTGGCCGGGTTGCAGTCCATCCCCGAGGAATTCTACCAGGCGGCCAAGGTCGATGGCGCCAATGTGTTCCAGCGCTTCATCTGGATCACCGTGCCGTGCTTGGCCCCCGTGCTGGGTGTCACGCTGGTGCTCACCGTGCTCTGGGTATTCCGCGATTTCTCGATCATCTATGTGCTGACCGGCGGCGGACCTGTCGGTGCCACCGAGACACTGGCGATCATGACCTATGAGGAAGCCTTCTCCTTCTTCCGCATGGGTTACGCTTCGTCCATCGGCGTGGTCACCCTGCTGATCTGCGCCGTCATCAGCGCCTTCCTGGTCAAAAAGACCAGTCACGCGATCTATTAGGAGGCGCCGCGATGAAACGCACTCTGCTCCAGTCCATCCTGCTCTATGCCACGGTCATCGTGGTCTGCGGCTTCCTGCTGTTTCCTATCTACTGGATGATCATCACCTCGCTGGCGCCGGCCAGCGCGCTGCGCAGCTTTCCGCCCCAATTCTGGCCGGCCAATCCGCAATGGAGCACCTATACCAACCTGATTTTCAACACCGACATGCCGCGCTGGCTGTTCAACTCGGCCTTGGTCGCCATCGTCTCCACCGCGATTTCGCTGCTGGTCTCGGTGCTGGCCGCCTATAGCCTGTCGCGCTACACGATGAAGGGCGGCGAGGCGGTCGGGCTGTTCATCCTGATGAGCAAGATGCTGCCCGCGACCATGCTGATCATTCCCCTGTTCGGCATTTTCCGCAGCCTGGGGCTGATGGGCTCGCTCTGGTCGCTGATCATCGCCCATGCCACTGCCATCGTCCCCTTCGCCACCTGGATGCTGAAGGGCTATTTCGACTCCATCCCGCAGGAGCTCGAACAGGCGGCACAGGTCGATGGCTGCACGCCCTGGGGGGCGTTGTTCCGGGTCATTCTGCCGGTCTCGGCGCCCGGCCTCGCCGCTACAGCGCTCTATGGCTTCGTGCTGTCCTGGGCCGACTATCTCTATGCCCGCACTTTCCTGGCCAGTGCCACGCACAATTGGACGGCCAATATCGGCATTGCCACCTTCAAGGGCGAATACCAGACCGACTGGAACGTCATCATGGCGGCGTCACTCCTGGCGGCCCTGCCCATCATGCTCGCCTACCTGTTCCTGCAACGCTATCTCGTCGGCGGCCTGACCGCTGGCTCGGGGAAATAGACCCATGGCCGACATTCAGATTCAAAATCTCAGCAAGTCCTTCGGTGCTTTCAATGCCCTCAAGGACATGTCCCTCCAAATCAATGATGGCGAGTTCGTGGTTTTTGTCGGACCCTCGGGTTGCGGCAAGTCGACCGCGCTCAAAATCCTCGCCGGGCTCGAAGCCGCCAGCGGCGGCCGCATCATCATCGGCGGCGAGGACGTAACCGAGCTTGCTCCCGGTAAGCGCGACATCGCCATGGTGTTTCAGAATTATGCGCTCTATCCGCACCTGACCGTCCGCCAGAATATCGGCTTCGGCCTCAAGATGCGGAATACCGACAAGGCCGAGATCAATGCCCGCGTCGAGCGTGCCGCGCAGGCGCTGGAAATCACCGACCTGCTCGACCGGCGTCCCAAGGCCCTCTCGGGTGGGCAGCGCCAGCGTGTCGCGCTGGGCCGGGCCATCGTCCGCGAGCCGCGCGTCTTCCTGATGGATGAGCCATTGTCCAATCTCGACGCTGCCCTGCGCGTGCAGATGCGCGCCGAGATCACCGCCCTGCAGCGTCGCATCGGCGTCACCACCATCTATGTGACGCATGACCAGACCGAAGCCATGACCATGGCAGACCGCATCGTCATCATGCGGCGTGGCGTGGTGCAGCAGATCGGCACCCCCGATGAGCTGTTCAATCGACCCAACAATATCTTCGTGGCCGGTTTCATCGGATCGCCCTCGATGAACTTCATCACCGGCACCCTGGCGCGCGACGACAAGGGCGTCTTCATCGAGGCTGGTGGCCTGCAATTGCGACCTGAAGGCGCAGTGGCGCATGCCGCTTCGGCCTATATCGGCAGAAGCGTCATCTGCGGCATTCGCCCGGAAGCGCTGGGGCTTGCCGCGCCCAATGAGGCGGCACTCGAAGTCGAACCCATGCTGGTGGAAAGCCTGGGCAGCGAGGCCTATGTGCATTTCCGCCTGCCGGGCCATCAGGTTGCAATCCCGGTGGCGGGCGAGCATGAGCACGAGGGCCGTGCCTCGGGCACACTGATTGCCCGGCTCTACGATGTGGACCAGTCGCTGATCGGCAGGCAGGTACGGTTGGCGATCAAGCCAAACACTTCCATACACCTGTTCGATCCGGCTACAGAAGAAGCCATCAAGTAGCGGGATCAGCATGGCAATAGAACTCAAGCGCATCGGCGAGCACGAGATGCCCCAGGGCACCTCGGCGCTCGGCAAGGGTCTCTACGTTCTCGACCTGCTTGGCGAAGTGGACCGGCCGCAGCGCTTCACCCAGTTGATCAAGCTCACGGGCTTTCCCAAGGGGACGCTGCACCGCATTCTTGAGGCCTTGCTGGAATTCCGGCTGATCCGCTTCAACGAGGCCGACCAGACCTATCGGCTGGGACCGCGCCTGTTCGAACTGGCCCACAAAGTGTGGGATGAATTCGACCTGCGCGGCGCTGCGGCGCCAGAGCTGGATCGGCTGGCCGACATGACCAGCGAAACCGTGTCGCTCTGCGAGCTGGAAAACGGCTCGATCCTTTATATCGATCGGAGGCTATCCGCCGATGCCTTCGGCTTCCGCATCGAGGTCGGCCGGCGCGCGCCGCTGCATTGCACTGCGGGGGGCAAGGCCCTGCTGGGCTTCCTGACGCCGCATCGGCAGCGCGAGCTGATCGCCGAACTGCGCGCCTCCAATGACCCGGCCAAGGTGCCGGGCAACGAGGCCGAACTGCTGACCGACCTGGCGCTGACCCGGGCCCGCGGCTATGCGCTTTCGATCGAGGAGCATGTGGCTGGCGTCGTCTCGGTCGCCGCCCCCGTACTCGATCACCGCCATGAGCCCATTGCGGCCATCGGCGTCTCCGGCCCGCGCGAGCGGCTGCCGATCGATCGCCTGCACATTATCGGCCGCGATCTGATGGAGGCCGCACGCCGCATTTCTGGCAATGTCGGAGCCACCGCCATGAGCATCACTGCGCCCGAGCGCCCGCGCGCGCTGGTTCACGCCAATGCCGAATGTGTGCTGCCGGTCGCGGCTCATCTGGGCGAAGGGCCGACCTGGAGCGAGCAGGACGGCAAATTGTTGTGGCTCGATATCCTGTCGCCCAGCGTCCACGCCTTCGATCCCGCCAATGGGAATAATACCACCACCAAGATGTCGCGCATGGTCACCTCCATCGCGCCGCGCCTGGGTGGCGGGCATGCCGTCATGACGCAGAACGGGCTGGAACTGCTCGATATCGCCAGCGGCGCGCTGACCCCAGTGGTTGATCCGGAGGCCGACATTGCCACCAACCGGTTCAACGACGCCAAGTGCGACCGGCGTGGCCGGTTCTGGGCGGGCAGCATGGCGCTCGACGCCTCGGGACCGTCGGGGAGCCTTTACTGCATCGAACCCGATGCCAGCTGGCGCCGCGTCGATACCGGCTTCACCGTCTCCAACGGCATGGGCTGGAGCCCCGACGACAAGATCATGTACTTCGCCGATTCCGCGCTGGGCTGCATCTTCGCCTATGACTTCGATCTTGCTGCCGGCACCATAGCCAATCGCCGCGTCGTCGTGCAGATCCCGCCCTCCGAGGGCAAGCCGGATGGCATGAGTGTCGATGCCGAAGGCTATCTCTGGGTGGCTGTCTGGGACGGCTGGGCGGTGCGCCGCTACGCACCCGATGGACGGCTTGATCGTGTCGTCGGCGTGCCCGTGCCGCGCCCATCGAGCTGCGCCTTTGGGGGCCCCAATCTCGACCGTCTCTACATCACCTCCGGGCGCATCCGCCTCGCCGAGCGCATGCTGGTGGAAGCACCCCTATCGGGCGGCCTTTTCGCCTTCGATCCGGGCGTGCGCGGCCAGCGGGGCGGGGCCTTTGCCGGATGAGCCGGGAGAACAGCTATCATAGCCTTGCCGGCAAGCCGGTCATCGTCACGGGTGGAGCAGCGGGTATCGGCAAAGCCATGGCTTTGGCCTTTGCCCGGCATGGCGCCCTTGTCGGCATTATCGACCGCAACGTCGAGGGCGCCGAGGCAGCGCGTGACGCGATCGTGGCCACAGGCGGAACCGCTGCAGCAACCGGCGCCGATGTAGCCGATATCCCGGCTCTTATCGCCGCCATATCGACGCTGCGCCAGCAACTTGGGCCGATCCAAATTCTGATCAACAATGCCGGCCACGACGAGCGCCACGATTTCGAAACGGTGACGCCCGGCTACTGGGATGATCGCATGGCCGTAAATCTGCGGCATCTGGCATTTGCGGCCCAGGCCGTCACGCCGGACATGAAGCAATCGGGGGGCGGCACCATTATCAACCTGGGATCGACCTCCTGGATGCAAGGGGCTGCCGGGCTCATCGCCTATGGCACGGCCAAGGCGGCCATCGGCGGCTTCACTCAATGCCTCTCTCGCGACCTTGGCCCATATGGAATCCGCGTCATGTGCATTGCGCCCGGGCGCACGCTTACCGAGCGGAGCCAGGCTTCGGCAAATGATCCCGCCTATATCCGCGAAACGCTGGGCCGCCAGGCGATCCAGCAATTGGTTGCCCCCGAGGATATAGCCCGCCTCGCCCTCTGGCTCGCCTCCGACGACGCCAGGATCATGTCCGGTCAGACCATCATTGCCGATGGCGGGCATATCCAGCGCTGAGGCTGGCTGGCCGCCATGAGGGCCGCTCGCAATAATGCGGGTCGGGTGAATTGCGCGGGCACATTGGCCATGATTTGTCCCCCGCGATCAGACGGGCCGCCTCGCGGAAACAGCCTAGCGCCTTTGGTCAGCCGAGTTCGAGGCTGGAGATGCCGAAGACAGCGGGCATGTGCATAGAAGGTGGCTTGCCCCTGTACATGCGGCGCGTTGTGAAACCCTTCCGGAAGCCAAGCCTCGATAAGTTTGAGAGCCATTCAGTCTGGAAGGCCGGGACGTCGATATGGATGGTGCCGGATTGGGCGGTCAGGATGTTGGTGGCAGCATGCATCGTATGGGCGAAGAGAGGGCCGATCTTGGAGCCCTCGCGGCACGGACGGCGCACGGCGTAGCCGTCGATCGTGCCGCCGGTTCGGTGCACAAGGCTATGGCGCGGTGGGGCGAGCCAATGCCGCAAAAAGGCATCGCGTGGGGCGGGGAAGCATAGGCGGTCCAATTCGCGGATCTCGTTGAGATATCCGGGCGAGGGGCTTTGGAGATGGGCGGGGCGGTCGGGCAATGTTCCGCTCATGCGGATGGTTTCATAGACCGGCACGAAACCCATGCTTGCGTAATTGGCTTGCTGCTCAGCTACCCCATCGAGCCCTACGGTGCGGGAGCCAAGGTGGGCCATGGCAGTATCCCACACGGCCTTGCCGTGACCCTGTCCGCGCCAGTCGGGATGGCAGATATAAAGACCGATGAAACCAAAATGGGCGTCATAGGCGACAGCGGAGATGCCGGCGACCATCTGCTCGCCGACAAAGGCGCCGAAAAACCCACCGGGATCGGCGGCGTGGAAAGGCTGCGCATCGTCAAGCCCGGGATTCCAGCCTTCGGCGGCCGCCCAATCCAGCAGGTGCTGGATTTCTGCCAATGTCAGCGTGCGAATGGTCCGGTTCATGCGGGAGCAAACTCGGCTAGCGCGCCATCATAGCGCTTGACCAGAGGCGCGGCATAGGCGCCGCGTTTGCTGGTCGTCAACCCCAGCGCCACCAAGGCCTCGGCCTGTTTCACCGCTGCGCCAACGCCATCGATGACTGGCAGCCCGAATTCCCGGCTCAGGGTTTTGGCGAGGTCCGCCATGCCGGCGCAGCCCAGCACGATGGCTTCGGCATTGTCCTCGGCAATGGCGCGAACGATTTCGCTGCGCAGCTGGTCACGGGCACCTGAATTGGGGTCTTCAAGCGAGAGCACCGCGATATTGGCAGCGCGAATGCGGGCACGGCCAGTCATGCCATAACGATGCGCCAGTTCCTCGATCGGCACGAGCGAGCGCTCCATCGTCGTCACCACGGTGAAACGCTTGGCGATGAAGGCGGCTGTCGCCAGTGCCGCCTCGCAGATACCGACTACCGGTATACGCACCATGGCACGGGCAGCATCGAGCCCAGTATCGTCGAAGCAGGCAATCACCGCCGCGGCGGCGCCTTCGCGCTCGGCCCTGCCGATCTCGCGCAACAGGCCGGGCAGGGCGAAGGCTTCGTCATAATAGCCTTCGATCGACACCGGGCCCATGCTCGAGGTCACCGGAACGACCTCGGTGGTTGGCGCCGCCACCAGCCGCGCGGCATGGGCGATGGTCGCCGTCATGCTGGCGGTGGTGTTGGGGTTGATGACGGCGATGCGGTTCATGATTGAGCCCGCCGGCGATTGACCCACAGGATGGTGCCGAGCGTGACCAGGATGACGAGGAATGAGAACAGTGTCGTCACCGTGCCCAAGGCATAGAGCACGGGCGTCGTGACATTGGTGGTCATGCCGTAGATTTCGAGCGGCAGGGTGTTGGAACTGCCCGAGGTCATCAGCGTGCGGGCGAATTCGTCATAGCTCAGCGAAAAGCCGAAGAGGCCAACGCCGATCAGGCTGGGGGCGATCATGGGGAGAACCACATGATAGAAGGTCTGCCATGACGAGGCCCCGAGGTCGCGCGCTGCCTCCTCGTAGGCGGACGAAAAGCGGTTGAACACGGCGAACATGATCAGCACGCCAAACGGCAGCGTCCAGGTGAGATGGGCGCCGAAACCCGAACTGAACCAGTTGGGCTGGATGCCGATCTGCTGGAACAGAACGCCTATGCCGAGCGACACAATGATCGAGGGCACGACGAGGCTGGCGACCGTAAGATAGAACAGCGGCGACGCACCAAGGAATTTGCGGCGGAAGGCAAGCCCGGCGAGCAGCGATACCAGCACTGTTGCGATCATCACCATCAGGCCCAGCGCCAGCGAGCGGCCAAAGCTGGCGCCGAAATTGCCGACGGCCTGGGTCTCGAACAGGTTCTGGAACCAACGGAGGGAGACGCCATTGAGCGGAAAGGTCAGCCCGCCCTGCGGCCCCTGGAAGCTGAGGATGAACACGGCGGAAAGCGGACCATAGAGGAACAGCACGAACAGTATGAAGAGAGCTGCCAGCATATAGAATCCGGGGGTGCGTTTCTCGCTGCCCATCTCAGAGTTCCTTCCTGATATCGACGATGCGCAGGATGCCCGCCACCATGAACAGCACCAGCACGAGCAGCACGATGGCATTTGCCGCGGCGGCTGGATATTGCAGCAGGCTCATCTGGTTGCGCATCATCAGCGCTACCGAGGCGGACTGGCCGCCCGACATGACCTGAACCGTCGAAAAGTCGGCCATGACCAGCGTCACCACGAAGATTGTGCCAATGGCGATGCCGGGCTTGGCTAGCGGCAGGATGACATTCCAGATGATCTGCCAATCCTTGGCGCCACCGTCGCGCGCCGCCTCGATCAGCGATTTGTCGATGCGCATCATGGTGTTGAAAATGGGCGTCACCATGAACAGCGTATAGAGATGGACCATGGCCAGGATCACCGCGAAATCGGAATAGAGCAACCATTCGATCGGCTGATCGATGACGCCGGCCCCGACCAGCCCGGAATTGATCAACCCGTTGCGGCCAAGCACGGGAATCCACGAGATCATGCGGATGATGTTGGACGTGAGGAAGGGGACGGTGCAGACCAGGAATAGCACCATCTGCATGGTCGCCGTCCGCACATGAAAGGCCAGGAAGTAGGCGACCCAGAAACCGACAAAAGCGGTGATCGCCCAGACCATGGCTGCGAATTTCAACGTATTGCCGTAGGTTTTCCAGGTGACCCAACTCCCGAGCGTCTCGGCATAGTTGAGCGTCATGAAATCGGGGTACATGCCGGCAAAGTCGTAGTCCCAGAAGCTGACGATCAGCAGCAGCAGGATCGGGATGGCGAGGAAGAAGCCGAGAATGAGAAGCAGCGGCGCCGCCTGCAGGTAGGGCGTGGCGCGGCTCAGAAGGTTGTTCATTGGCTTGTCCCTGACATCTGCAGCCCCCTCATCCGCCCTTCGGGCACATTCTCCCACAAGGGGAGAAGGGACCACGGAGAGCTCAACGAACTCCCCTTCTCCCCTTGTGGGAGAAGGTGGCGCGAAGCGCCGGATGAGGGGGCCTCACCGGCCCCCTCGCCGTCATCAGGCCACGATGAACTCGTTCCAGCGGCGGACCATGTAGCGGTCTTCGTCCATCACCGAGTTCCAACAGGCGACCTTGCCCATGCGCTCTTCGAATGAGCCACCATCGCGAATGGCACCGGCCTTCTCCATCACGGTCCCATCGGGCGCCAGGATATCGCCCGTGGCGGCCTTGCCCTCGATCCAGTAGCCCCATTCGTCCGCCGACATATATTCCTTGGCCGTTTCCATGGCCGCTGAATAATAGCCCTGGCGGTTGAGATAGCCGCCGACCCAACCGGACGTGTACCAGTTGATATATTCATAGGCGGCGTCGAGCTGCGCGCCTTGCAGATGCGCGGCAAGGCCCAGGCCACCACCCCAGGAGCGATAGCCTTCCTTGAGCGGCTGATAGGTGCAGGCGATGCCCTTGGAGCGCACGGCTGCAACGGCCGGCGACCACATGGACTGGATCACCACTTCGCCCGAACTCATCAGGTTCACCGATTCATCGAAGCTCTTCCAGAAGGCGCGGAACTGGCCATCCTGCTTGGCCTTGATCAGGAAATCGATGGTCGCATCGATTTCGGCCGTGGTCATGTTGCCCTTGTCGCCATAGGTGATATTGCCCATGGCTTCCATGATCATGGCCGCATCCATGATGCCGATCGAGGGCACGTTGATAATGGCGGTCTTGCCCTTGAAGGCCGGGTCCATGATATCGGCCCAGGTGGTGATATCACGCCCGACCAGGTCCGGACGGATGCCCAGGGTATCGGCGTTGTAGATGGTCGGCACCATGGTGAACCAACCGGTTTCGCCCTTGGCGAAGGTCTTGCTGTCGGGGGCATCGACATAGCCCACGGTGTGGGGCGCGGTGCCTTGGGCGATGACGCTGTCGGGTAGCAGTTTGCCGGTTTTGAACAGCGGCACGATCTTGTCGTAATAGGTCAGCCTGCTGGTATCCATCGGCTGGATCACGCCCGCCGGGAAAACCTTCTTGAGAATCCAGTATTCGATATCGGCGATGTCGTAGCTGTCAGGCTGGGTAACGGCGCGCTGGGCCGCCGCGTCGGAATCCGTCGCCGTCATCTCCAGCGTGATGCCCAGGTCTTCCTTGCACTTTTCAGCGATGGCATTGAGGTTGCTCACACCCGTGCCGAACTGGCGCAGGGTGATCGGATTCTGTGCCCAGATAGTGGGAAAGCCGGTGATGGCTCCGGTGCCGAGAGCCGTACCGGCCATGGCGGCAGCGCCGGTCTTGAGCAAGTTGCGGCGGGAAATGCCGGTCTTCTTGGCAGTCTCTGTCATAGCCTGAACGTCCCTGTTTGCTGGTTTGTGGTCATGGATTGGGCGCGCCGAGGACGATGGCGTCCTCGATATCCCAATGGAGGGGCACCGCATCGCCCACCGCGACTGGCGCCGCGTAGAAGGCCTTGTCGGTGACGATGGCGGTGAATTCGGCGATGCCGGCGCCTTCGATGGTCAGCTTTATCGTGCCGCCGCGATATTCGAGATTGGAGACGATGCCGGTGAAGCCAAGGCCCTTGATCGGGCTTTCGCCGATCCTGACGTGGTCGGTGCGCACTGCGGCATCGACATCGGCGCCTGGCGTACGCGGCTTGCCCGCGGCCGAGAAGGTACCGCCGCCAACGATCTCGAAGGTCACAAGGCCGTCGGCGGAATTCACCACCTTGCCGGATATGACGTTATGGTCGCCCATGAAGCGGGCCACGAATGCCGTTGCGGGGCGCTCGAACACTTCGCGGGGGCTCGCAGCCTGCTCGATGCGGCCTTCGCTCATCACCACGATAATGTCGGCCAGCGCCATGGCCTCTTCCTGGCTATGGGTCACGTGCACGAAAGTGATGCCGAGCTGCTTCTGCAGCTTCTTGAGCTCGGCGCGCATACGGATCTTGAGGAAGGGATCGAGCGCCGAGAGCGGCTCGTCCAGCAGCAGGGCTTCGGGGTCGGTGATGAGCGCACGCGCCAGAGCCACGCGCTGCTGTTGGCCGCCCGACAGTTGCGCCGGCTTGCGGCTGGCATAGGCGTCCATCTGCATCAGCTTGAGCATGTCGAGCGCCTTGGTCCGGCGCGTGACCTTGTCGACCCCGGCCATTTTGAGGCTGAAGGCTACATTGTCGATCAGGTCGAGATGAGGAAACAGCGCGTAAGACTGGAACATCATTGCCGTTCCACGCTTGGCCGGCGGCAGATGCGTCACCACAGTCTTGCCCAGCACGATGTCGCCCACCGATACGCTTTCGTGCCCGGCAATCATGCGCAGCGTCGAGGTCTTGCCGCAGCCCGACGGTCCCAGCAGGCAGCAATAGCTGCCAGCCGGAATCTTGAGGCTGATGGCATCGACTGCCGTCGTCTTTCCATAAATCTTGGAAACGGAAGCGATGTCGATTTCGGCAGCCTTGGACATGAGCATCCCCAATTATCGGGGCCTTATATGCATCTGCCGTGCCAGTTGGTGAGCGAGCTATTAACCTGCTGCCAGCATTGGTTTATCTTGGTTCATCGCAATTGTGTGATTTATAAGCAATGCTGGTGTCTGCATCATTTGTGGGCATGCGTTCGCACGATGCGCCAAAATTGTATGCAATCCTTGTGGTGCTCGTGTGCGATTTTTGCTTTCGCTGCCCTTCGATTCTGCCTATGAGTGAGCTATGACGCTTGCAGACCAGAGTTTTGTCGCGCCGCCTCTTGTCGAGGACCGCGCCATGATAATTCGCGATCACCTGCGCGACGCAATTGTCGATCGCCGGCTGGCGCCTGGCACCAAGCTCAACGAGGCCGAAGTTGGCGCGCTGTTCGAGGTCAGCCGTACTGTGGTTCGTGCAGCGCTCCAGGCGCTGGCTTTCGAGGGGCTGGTCAAGACCGAACGCAATCGTGGCGCCTTCGTCGCCAATCCAACGCCGGAAGAGGCTCGTCAGGTCTTTGCCTCCCGCCGTTTGATCGAGCCGGGACTGGCGCTCGCCGCCGCGCAGCGCATGACGTCCGGCGAAATCGCAGCATTTCGCGAACGCCTGCAGCACGAGAGCGAATTGCTCAACCAACGTGGCCCCACCGCTCGCCGCGCCGAAATCCATGCCTCCGGCGACTTCCACCTGCTGCTTGCCAAAGTTGCGGGCAATGCCATCCTCTTGCGTTTTATGGAGGAATTGATCGCACGCTCCTCCCTGGTCATCGCGCTCTATGGCAATTCCGGCGCCTCCAGTTGCGGCCATGGTGACCACGCCAACATTCTGGCAGCTCTCGAACAGGGTGACGGGGAACGCGCCGGCAAGCTGCTGCTCACCCATATCGACCACATCGAAGCTGATCTCGACTTGCGCAATACTAGCAACCTGCCACTACGCGACGCTCTGGTCACCGGCGCGGGGAAATTCCAGTAGCTTGAGAGCGGCAGCGGACTGCCCCGCCTCCTTTGCACCTGCAAAAAAAGATGATAGTTAGACTCCGATTAACTGAGCGGTGTCTGTACAGATTGCCGGCCGCTCGATAGGCCGGCTGCGACCTCGCGGCCTAAACCCGAGGTGGATCAGCCTTGCACTACTGGCCCTCAATGACTTGGCACACCGAGGGGATCAATGTGGTCGCGCCGGTCAAATGGCGCTGTCTTGATGGGTTGATGGGCGCGTTCTGGGAAGCTGACTGCCAGTCGGGCGCGCGGGGCTACTATTTGGCGGACGATCCGCGCATCATGATTTTCTTCAATGATGTGTCCGACAGCGTCCGAATTTCCAACCACAGCGGTGATTTTTCCCGGCAATATCGGCCTATGACCCGGGCGATCTTCATTCCCGCCGGTGTTCCCATGTGGACCAATATCGAGGCCACCCATCGGGTGACTCATCTCAATCTACACATGCATAAGAACCGGTTATTGCGGTTCCTGGCGCCTTCATTGGGTAAGTCCGCAGCGCTGGCGGCGCTGCGCAGTCCGGTGGAAATCCAGGATGTCGAAGCGATTGAAACGCTGGCCAAACTACTCGTCGACGAAATCTCGCAACCATCACGGCACCCGATCTACGCCGCAAGCCTTGCCAATAGCATTGTTGCCGGCCTGCTCGACATTCCGGGTGAACGGAGCGAACAGAACGAAGGTCGCTTGACCCAAGCCCAGATGAACAAGCTGATGGCGCGTCTCAACGCTCGCAGCAATGGCCGGCTGAGCGTGGCCGAAATGGCGGGCGCAGTCGGCCTGTCCGAAAGCTGGTTCAGTACGGTCTTCAAGCAAACGACGGGCAAGACCCCGCTGCAATGGCAATTGGAAAAGCGCATTGAGCTGGCCAAGAAGCTGTTGGTGGAAAGCAATCTGAGCGTGGCCAATATCGCAGCCCAGCTCGATTTTTCCGATCAGGCGCACCTGACCAAGGTGTTCCGCCACGTGGCGGGCGAAACCCCAGCGGCATGGCGCCGCATTCAAACGCGCTAGGCCCAAAATTGTCCCACCCGCGCGGACGGCGGGTGGGACAGGCATTTACCAGGTCTGGCGCAAAGTAGCCGTTACGGTACGGCCGGGGTTGTAGAAATCGGCGCCGAACCCGCCATAAGCCACATGCTTTTCGTCAAAGATATTGCTGACATTGAGCTGCAGCGTGGTGTTGTCCTGCACCTTGTAGTTGAAGGCGGCGTCGAACACGATGCTGCTGCCGGCCGATTGCGTATTGGTGTCGTTGAAGAAATACGAGCCGGAATAGCGCGCACCGAGCCCGAAGGTCATGTCCCCGATAACGCCATTGCTGGGCAGGGTGTAATCCACCCACAGCGAAGCAATGTGGTTGGGCACGAAGGACAATTCATTGCCCTCATTGCCGCCGGTGCCATTCTCGACAATGTCGGACAGCATGTAGGAATAGGCGACGGTGAGGCTCAGATTTTCCATCACCTCCGCCTTGGCTTCCAGATCGATACCGCGCACGCGCACCTCGCCAATGGTTTCCTGCATCAGGGTGGCAGGATTGGTGCGGGTCATATTGTTCTTGGTCAGGTCATAGACGGCGGCGCTGAACAGGGCAGGGAACGCATCGGGCTGGTATTTGATGCCGGCTTCCCACTGCTCGCCACGCTCGGGCTCGACCGACAGCGATGCGGGAACAGCGGATTCGGCATAGCTCACATAGGCGGCAAGCTCGTCGGTGAGCTTGTAGGTCAGGGCGCCACGCTTGGTGAACTCGCTGAATTCGGCCGCCGTCAACGCGCCGGTCAGATTGTTGGTCTGGTCGATATCCATCCAGTCATTGCGCAGCCCGATGGTCGCGGTCAGCCGGTCAAAGGTCAGGTCCTGCTGCATATAGGCGGCATTGGTCCTTTGATCGTTGGTCGTGCTGCCGATCAGCGGCACCGAGCCCGGTGCGCCACTATAGACCGGGTTCAGCCAATCGATGCTGGGCGCCGGACCCCAGTAGGTCTTGTTGGTGGCATGGCTGGAATTGTGCTCGAGGCCGATCAGGGTAGTGCTGTCCACCATGCCCCAACTGGCGTCATATTGAACGCGTCCGTCGATGACGAAGTTTTCGTGGGTGGATTCATTGCCGAAAAAGGCGCGGCTGGCCAGCGTCGAGCCATCGGTCGGCGTGGCTGAAATATAAGCATAGCCGAAATCGCTGGCAGTATTGCTGTAGCGCGCGTTGGAACTGAAGCTCAGGCCATAGCCGACATCGTGGCTGAGCATTACGCTGAGCGTATCCCGGTCGACGCCCCGGAAATTGTAGTCCGGTTCGCCGAAAAAGACGTCCCGGTCGAAGTCGCTGCCCACGGGATGGCCGCCGCTGCCGGGCACACCTTCCTTGCTCAAATGGTCGTAGACGACGGTGAGGGTGGTTGCATCGGTCGGGCGCCAGGTCAGGCCGCCCATGATGAATTGCGTCTCGTCGCGCGAATAGTCATATTCGCCATCGCCCACCCGGACCTTGCCGGTGAGGCGGTAGGACAGCGTCTCATCCACGGTGATATTGTCGCCGAAATCGGCCCCGATCTCGGCCGTGCCGAATGCACCACCGGTGATATAGGCCTCTCCGAACTTTTCATTCTTGGGCGTCTTGGTGACGTAATTGACCGCGCCGCCGGGGTCGGAAACGCCGAATGTCGTCGAATTGGCGCCCTTGAGCACTTCGATGCGCTCGAAAGCATAGGGCTCCTCGCGGATGCCGCCGAAGGGGGCGCCGATCACCAGGCCATCGCGATAGGTATAGGCGTCAAAGCCGCGAATCTTGAAGAAGTCGAAGCGGTCGTCCGAGCCATAGAAATCGGTACTGACACCGGCGGTGTATTGGATCACTTCTTCGGTCGTCTGGGCGTCACGCTGCTGGACTTCCTTGGCGGTGATCACCGAAACCGAGGCGGGCGTGTCCAGCAGCGGCGCCGCAATCTTGCCACCACTGGTGGTGGTCGTCGCCACGATCGAATTGCGATCATCGTCGGTTCCGACGCCACTCACGTTGACCACGAGTGTCGGCAAAATCGTCACCGTTGCCGGATCATCGGCCTCTTGGGCGAACGCAATGGTGGGCGCCATGCTCACAAGCGCCGTGCATCCCAAAAACATCGCGTTTCGATAGCGGGTTCGGCTGGCATCCCTGATGGTCATCTTCAATTCCAGAATTTGTGTGGCGGCAGCAGCGACGTGATCGCCACCCTGTTCGGCGCTGTGTGGCCGGCTTGTGCTACTAACCTGAGCGTATTTGTCTGGTATTGTAGAATCCGGCGGTTTTGTACGAAACCATGGGAGATTTACGTTTGTTCACCGGGTGGTAAGCATTGCGGTTGACGGAGCCGGACTAAACCTGAAAGTGAGAGTCCACTTTGATATCAGGAGATATTGCCTCATGCTGCGGCTGTTTGGCTTTTCCGCACCATTGATCGCGGCATGCCTGTCGATCTTCGCCCTCGGTTCCGCCTCGGCACAGGATGGTCGGGCTTTTCCAATCACTATCGAGCATGCGCTGGGCACGACGGTCATCGCCGAAAAGCCCGAACGGGTGGCGACAGTGGCCTGGGCTAACCACGAGGTGCCGCTGGCACTGGGCATCGTGCCGGTCGGCTTCGCCCGCGCCAATTTCGGCGATGACGATGGCGATGGGCTCTTGCCCTGGACTGCCGAAAAGCTGGCCGAACTCGGCGCCGATACGCCGGTTCTGTTCGACGAGGGCGATGGCATTGATTTCGAGGCCGTCGCCGCGACCCAGCCAGACGTGATCCTCGCCGCCTATTCCGGCCTCAGCCAGGCTGATTACGACACGCTGAGCCAGATTGCGCCGGTCATTGCCTTCCCCGATGCCCCCTGGTCCACCGATTGGCGCGGCATGATCCGCCTCAATAGTTCGGGTCTTGGTATGTCCGCCCAAGGCGAAGCGCTGATCTCGAGCATCGAGGCCGAGATAGCCGGCGCGGTTGCCGGATACCCCGAACTCAAGGACAAGGCGGCGCTGTTCGCCACCCATCTTAATGCGTCGGATCTCAGCGCCATCAACTTCTATACGACCAATGATACGCGGGTGAAATTTTTCACCGATCTGGGGATGACCTCGCCGCAAAGCGTTGTCGAGGCCACGGCGCCGGGCAGGTACTCGGGGTCGGTAAGCGCGGAACGCATCGACACTTTCGACGATGTCGACATCATCGTGACCTATGGCGACCAGCAACTGTTGGATGCGCTCAAGGCCAATCCGTTGCTGGCCAAAATGCCTGCCGTGGCAAACGGCGCACTGGTCATCTTGGGTGGCAATCCGGTTGGCACGGCAGCCAATCCGACGCCGCTGTCGATCTCGTGGGTGCTCGATGACTATCTGACGGTGCTCGCCGAGGCGGCCAAGAAATCTCAATGACGGCGCCCGACTTGCATCCCCCCGTCCGACGGTCCATCGCCGGGCGGTCCAATGGCTTACGGAGCCTGTGGCTCGCAGGGCTTGTAGCGCTCCTCGCGGGCCTTGGCGCGCTTTCAGTCACTACCGGCTCGCGCGACGTCGCCTGGGCCGACATTGTCGCGGCCCTCGCAGGCGGGCGCGATACGATCGGTCAGGCTGCCGTCGCTTTGCGCATTCCGCGCACATTGCTGGCCATGCTGGCCGGGTCGGCACTCGGGCTTGCCGGCGCCGTCATGCAGGGCGTGACGCGCAATCCTCTCGCCGATCCGGGCATTTTGGGGGTCAATACCGGCGCCTCGCTCGCCGTCGCCATCGGCGTGGCCTGGTTCAATATCGCCTCGGCCGACGCCTATATCTGGACCGCGATTGCCGGCGCCGGACTCACTGCGGCCTTTGTTTACACCATCGGTTCCATGGGACGCGGCGGCGCGACGCCGCTCAAGCTGGCCCTCGCAGGCGTCGCCACCTCGATTGCCTTCTCGTCGCTGGTGACGGCCGTCGTGCTGCCGCGCAACGACATTGCCGGCGGCATCCGCTCCTGGCAGATGGGTGGGGTAGGCGGGGCAACTTTTGAGCGCATCCTGCCGGCTATGCCGTTTCTGGCGGTAGGCCTCGCCATCGGCCTGCTCTCCGCCCGCCGCTTGAACTCGCTGGCACTGGGCGACGAACTGGCGGCCGGGCTGGGTGAGCGGGTGGCCCTGGCCCGCGCCGTGGCTGCGCTTGGCGCGATCCTGCTCTGCGGGGCTACGACCGCCGTGTGCGGTCCCATCGGCTTTCTGGGCCTCGTCGTGCCGCATCTATGCCGCCTGCTGGTCGGGCCGGATTATCGCTGGCTATTGCCGTTTTCCACGCTGGGCGGTGCTTGCCTGCTGCTTGCCGCCGATATTGCCGGGCGCATCGTCGCCCGGCCCGCCGAGCTTGATGTCGGCATCGTCACTGCCTTTATCGGCGCGCCCTTCTTCGTCTGGGTGGTGATGCAACAGCGGATCCGCGAACTGTGACAACGCCGTTGACCGCCACCCGCGCCCGCCAGATGCGCTACTACCGGCTGGTGACCACAATTCTGCTGGCACTGATGACAGTACTCTTCGTGCTGACCTTGTCACTGGGGCAATCCTTCACGCCGCCGGGCGATGTCATTCGTGTGCTGCTGGGCGAGCAGGTGGGCGGCGCCAGCTTCACCGTGGGACAATTGCGCTTGCCGCGAGCTGTGTTTGCCGTCCTCGCGGGGCTCAGCTTCGGGCTGGGCGGGGTCGCCTTCCAGATCATGCTGCGCAACCCGCTGGCTAGTCCCGACATTATCGGCATCAGCTCGGGCGCCAGCGCCGCCGCCGTCTTCGCCATTGTCGTGCTGTCGTTGAAAGGGCCGCTCGTGTCGCTGTTTGCAGTCATCGCTGGGCTGGCAATAGCATTGCTGGTCTATGCCCTGGCGTTCCGCAAAGGCGC
Source organism: Devosia sp. LC5 (assembly GCF_000735585.1). Lineage (GTDB taxonomy): Bacteria > Pseudomonadota > Alphaproteobacteria > Rhizobiales > Devosiaceae > Devosia. The sequence goes on along the minus strand of NZ_JNNO01000010.1, from coordinate 34,658 downwards.
GGGCAGAACAAGGCTGATCCTGATCGGCATCGGCATTTCGGCCATGCTGGAAAGCACGATCGCCTATATCCTGTCCCAGGCGCCGGATTGGAACTTGCAGGAGGCGCAGCGCTGGCTGACCGGGAGCCTCAATGGCGCCCAGCTCGGCCAGGCGCTGCCGCTTCTCGGGGCATTGATAGTTTTCGGCAGCTTGCTGCTCAGTCGCACCCGGGACCTGGAACTGCTGCGGCTGGGCGACGATGCGGCCGCCGCTTTGGGCGTTCAGGTCGGCCGCACGCGGCTAATGGTCATCATCGCTGCAGTTGGCATGATTGCGATCGCCACAGCAAGCACCGGCCCGATCGCCTTTGTCGCTTTCCTCTCTGGCCCGATCGCCGCCCGCATCGTGGGACCGCGCGGCTCTCTGCTGATCCCCGCCGCGCTGCTTGGCGCGACCCTTGTGCTGGTGGGCGATTATGCCGGCCAGTTCCTTCTGCCGATGCGTTACCCGGTTGGCGTAGTGACCGGAGCCTTGGGCGCGCCCTATCTCATCTATCTGATCGTGCGCGCCAACCGGGCAGGGAGCGGGCCCTGACCGGTTCCTACGCCCCTGGGGTCAAGCAGGTCGCTGGACCCAAGTTGTTGTTTCAGCCGGTTCGGCCGTCGCGCAATTCATCATACAAGTGTACGGACATTGTATGTTGACTTCGGCAGCGCATTCTTGACAGTTTCGCTGCAGTCCCGAGCGCCTGGCGCTGGCCATCTAGGAGGGGCGCCGGTTTGTCGTGGAGGACGAGACCGGCGCGGACATGCATGAGGGAGGATACCATGTTTCAACTGCCTAAACTGGCAGCGACGGCGCTTGTCGCTGCATCTCTGATGATCTCGACCGCCAGCGCCCAGACCGTGCTGCGCTCGTCCGATACCCATCCCGATGGCTATCCGACGGTCGAAGCGGTCAAGCATTTCGGCGAGTTGCTGAGCCAGAAGACCGACGGCCGCTATTCGGTGGAAGTGTTCCATTCCGCCCAGCTCGGCCAGGAAGCCGATACGATCGAACAAACCCAGTTCGGCGTGATCGACCTCAACCGCATCTCGATCGGCGCCTTCGGCACCCAGGTGCCGGAAGCAACGGTGACACAACTGCCCTACATCTTCCGCTCGGCTGACCACTTCCATGCCGTGCTGGATGGGCCGATTGGCGAGGAAATCCTGGCCGCCTTCGAGGCCGTGGATGTTATCGCGCTGGCCTATTACGATGGCGGCGCCCGCTCGTTCTACAACAGCAAGAAGCCGATCAACACGCCTGCCGACATGGCCGGCATGAAGATGCGCGTGATGCAGTCGGACATCTTCGTGGACATGGTCGCGGCCTTTGGCGGCAATGCCACGCCGATGCCTTATGGCGAAGTCTATTCTGGCATCCAGACCGGCGTCATCGACGGCGCGGAAAACAACTATCCGAGCTTTGATACCGCCGGTCACGCCGAGGTCGCCAAGTATTATTCGCTGAACGAACACCTGATGGTTCCAGAAGTGCTGGTCATCTCCAAAATCGTTTGGGATGGCCTTACCCCCGAGGATCAGGCGCTGTTCCGCGAAGCGGCCAAGGAATCGGTGGCCAGGCAGCGTGAGCTGTGGGCGGCCAAGGAAGTGGAATCCAAGGCCGCCGTGGAGGCCCTCGGCGCGACGATTAACGAAGTCGACAAGGCTCCCTTCATCGAGGCCATGAAGCCGGTTTACGAGAAGTATGTGACCGATCCCAAACTGCAGGACCTGGTTGCCCGCATCCAGGCGACCGAGGGCTAGCTGGCCAAAGGCTGGCGCGTTGCGCCAGCCTCGTCCGCCCCGAAAATGTACTTCGGAATTTCATCATGAAATCCTGGCTTTTGCCGACCAGTCGAATCCTCGGCCGACTGTCCAACGCCATATTGTGGCTGGCCGGTATCGGCCTCGTGAGCATGACCGTGATCGTCGCCTATCAGGTATTCATGCGGTTCGTGATCAACGCTTCGCCATCGTGGACGGAAGCGGGCGCTATCATGCTGATGACGTGGTTCATCTTCCTGGGCGCTGCTGTGGGCGTGCGCGAGAATTTTCACATGGGGTTCGACGCGCTGCTCCAGGTATTGCCCCCGAGTGCCAAGCCGTGGCTGCGCGGCATTAGCGATGTTGCCATTTTCTGCTTTGCCTTCGGCATGGTCTGGTATGGGGGAGGACTGGCGATCCGCTTCTGGTCCACTCGCATTCCGGTGCTGGGGCTGCCGACCTCCTTCACCTATTTTCCCATCGTGGTTTCGGGCGCGCTGATGTGCCTGTTCGCCCTCGAGCGCTTCCTGCTGCGCCTTGCCGGCGAACCGGTTGACGATATCGCCGCCGACCCGACGATCACCGAGGCCTGACGCGCATGGAATATTGGATTCTCTTCGGCGTCTTCACATTGCTAATGCTGATCGGTACGCCGATCGCCTATTGCCTCGGCATTGCCAGCTTTGCCACCATCGTCTATCTCGGCCGCCCGGCCATCGTGGTGTTCCAGCAACTCAATTCGGGCGTATCCGCCTTCAGCCTGCTGGCCATTCCCTTCTTCATCTTTGCTGGCGACCTGATGATGCGTGGCGGCATTGCCAGCCGGATCATCTCCTTTGCCGGTTCGCTGATCGGGCATGTCCGAGGCGGCTTGGGCCAGGTCAATATCGCGGCCTCGACGCTGTTCGGGGGTATTTCCGGCTCGGCCGTGGCAGAGGCCGCGGCGGTGGGCGGCATCATGATCCCGCAGATGAAAGCACGCGGCTATGGCGCCGATTATGCGGTCAACGTTACCTCCATGGCAGCACTAATTGCGCTATTGCTGCCGCCCAGCCACAACATGATCATCTATTCGCTCTCGGGCGGGGGCAATATCTCGATCGCCGACCTGTTTACCGCGGGGATTATTCCAGGCCTGCTGCTGGCGCTGGCGCTGAGTATCACCGCCTATATCGTCGCCATCAAGCGCGGCTACCCGACCGAGGCCTTTCCCGGCTTCCGCAAGGCAGGCTACTTCTTTGTCGTTGCCATTCCAGGCCTTATGCTGATTGCCATCATCTTCGGCGGCGTACGCTCGGGTATCTTCACGGCGACGGAAAGCTCGTGCATCGCGGTATTCTATGCGCTGCTGGTAACGCTGCTGGTCTATCGCTCGCTGAGCTGGGGCGAGTTTGTGCATTCCGTGCTGGGCGCGGTGCGGACGACCGCCATGGTGCTGTTCATCATCGGCGCGGCGGCCTCGTTCGGCTGGCTGATGGCCTATCTCAAGGTGGCGATTATCCTCACCGATGGCATTGCGGCGATTTCGTCGGACCCGCTGCTGGTGCTGCTGATGATCAACTTGTTGCTGCTGCTGCTGGGCACTTTCATGGATATGGGCCCACTGATCATCATCACGACACCGATCTTCCTGCCGATCGCCAAGTCGTTCGGCATAGACCCGGTGCATTTCGGGGTGGTCATGATCCTCAACCTGGGGATCGGCTTGAACACGCCGCCGCTTGGGCCTGTGCAGTTTGTGGCTGCGGCGGTGGGCAGGATCAGCGTATGGGAGGCGATGAAGAGCATCTGGCCGTTCTATATTGCGGGCCTCGTCGTGTTGGGGCTGGTGACCTACATCCCGGCGCTGTCGCTGTGGCTGCCGGCCGTGTTCAGGGGATAGCGATGAGCCTTTCCGGAACTGAGGCTGTCGCGGCACGCCGGCCCAAGCTGGCGGACCTCGTGATTGAGACGCTGCGCAAGCGCATCAGCACGGGAGAATATGACGCCAGCGGCAAACTGCCGACAGAGAGCCAGATGACTACCATATTCGGCGTTAGCCGGACCGTGGTGCGCGAGGCCATTGCTGCCCTTGCCGCAGATGGCCTGGTGCAATCGCGGCAGGGCGCCGGGGTGTTCGTGGTCGCCAATGCGGCGACGCCGTTCAATGCGATCGGGGCGGAAAAATCCAACAAGATCTCGGTGGCCATCAATGTGCTTGAGGTGCGCATGGGCATCGAGATCGAAGCGGCCGGGCTTGCCGCACTGCGGCGCAGCGCCAGCCAGGAGGCGGCGATCCAGGAGGCCTGGAACGAATTCGGACGTTTGCTGAAGTTGAGAATTCCCACTGGCAAGACCGATTTCGCCTTTCACCGAACCATCGCCGAGGCAACCAACAATCCGTTCTATATCGAGGTGCTCGACGGGCTGGGAAGCCGGACCATTCCCTGCGACGTGGCTTCGCCCTGGGGGACCGAAAGCGTGTTGACGCATGAATACCAGGCGGGATTGCAACGCGAGCACCTCGCCATTCTCCGGGCCATCTCGGCGCAAGATGCCGGTGCGGCGCGCGAGGCCATGCGGCAGCATCTGTCGCTGAGCCTTGAACGTTATCGCCAGCGGCTCCGCCAACAATCCACGACCAAACAGGACTGACCATGACCACCGATTTCGACATCCGCTTCGCCATCGACCCGATAACCGCCGGCACGATGAACACCGATGAGCTGCGCGAGCATTTTCTGATCGAGGAATTGTTCACCCTGGGCGGGATCAACTGGACCTATACCCATTATGACCGCATGGCGGTGGGTGGGGCCATGCCGGGTGCCAAGGCGCTGCCGCTGGAGACGATCAAGCCGACCGGAACGGCCGGCTTCCTCGACCGGCGCGAGCTGATTGCGGTCAATATAGGTGGGGCCGGTACGATTGCCGTTGATGGGACTGACCATCCTGTGGGCCCGCGCGACATGCTCTATATCGGCATGGGCGCAGCCGAGGTGAGTTTTGCGTCGGCCGACGCGGAGGCACCAGCCAAGTTCTACCTGCTGAGCGCGCCGGCGCATGCGAGCCATCCCACCAAGCTGATCCGGCAAAGCGATGCCAAACGGCTCGACCTGGGCAGCCAGGAAACCGCTAACGAACGTTCCATCTTCCAGTTCGTCAATGCCGATAGCGTCAAGACCTGCCAATTGGTGGTGGGATTGACCAGCTTCGCGCCCGGCTCGGTGTGGAACACCATGCCCGCCCACGTGCACGACCGGCGCATGGAGGCTTACCTCTATTTCGATCTCAAGCCCGATGCCTTCGTCGTGCATCTGATGGGTGAACCCACCGAAACGCGGCATCTGATCGTGCGCAATGAACAGGCGGTGCTGTCGCCGCCCTGGTCGATCCATTCCGGCGCGGGCACCGGCGCCTATACCTTCATCTGGGCCATGGCCGGCGACAATGTCGACTATACCGACGTCGAAAAAATCGAAATGGGCGAGCTCAGGTAATCAGCCACCGGCACCCTGGTAATTGCGCAGGCAATAGCGCCAATGGAGCATGGCGATGAGGACAAAGACCGGGCCAATGGCGAGGGAGGCCGGGCCGGCCAAGTCGCCGAGGATTGGGACGGGTTTGTCGAGCACCACGGCCGTGGGTATGAAGGCAAGGAAGCCGAGGGGGGCAAAGGTGATCATCATGATCTGGAGGGGCAGGGGGAAGATGTTGAGTGGGTAACGCGCCAATTCCCAGAAGCCGAAATAGATCGAGAAGAGGTGCCGCGATCGGACCCAAATGAGAGCAGTGGCGCCGATGATGGTCATGAGGGCGGCGGTTAGCATGGCGGCGCTGATGATCGCAGCGAGGAAGTAGAGTGCCAAGGGCGCCGACCAATCCAGGGGCAGGCTCGCCAAGGCCCACGCCATGAGGCCGATTGCCAGGACAATATGGCCGCCATATTCGATATTGAGACCGGAAAAGGCCAGATAAGTCCAGGTGCCGATAGGCTTAACCAGGATTGCATCGAAGGTACCCAGGCGGACCTTTTCTTCCATGTCGCGGAACTGCACGAAACTCAGCGACGCGCCCAGGGCATAGGCCAGGAGATGGAAGGCGAGCAGCAAGGCCATTTGCGGCCAGGACCAGCCGCCGAGATTTTCAAAGCGGGCGAGTACGAGGGCGATGGAGGCATAGACCCCTGCATAGCCGATGGCCTGGGCGATCCAGCTGATGAAAAGGGCGCCGCGATATTCCATGTAGGTGCGCACATGGATGCCGACCAGATGGGGGACAACCCTGAGATGGCGCAGCATGGCTCAGCCTCCCTGCACGACGAGGCGGCGGCTTGCTCGCGACCAGAGCCAGGCGAGAAATCCCCCCAGCGCGGCAAGCCAGGCCAGGCCCAGGGCGAGATGAAGGAATGCCGCGGGGATATCGAGTTTTCCGAGATAAACGGCGCTTGGGTAATAGCTGACCCAAGCGAAGGGGAGATTGCCAAGAATGGTCGCCAGGGGCGCGGGCATGAACCAAAACGGCATGATGGCGCCGGAGGCGACGGCCATGATGCCGCGCAGGAACCAGTCGAGCGCGAAGGCAGTGAGGACCCAGAAGGCGAGCAGGCTTACAACGGTGGCGATGAGGAATAGCATGGACCAGGACACGGCCCAATAAGCGAGGAAGAGGGCGCCATGAGCAAAGCTCGCCGGGGGCAGCAGGCCAACGGACAGAGCCACGACGATGGCAACCGGAAGAGTGATGGTGACCTGCTCGAAGGCATTATTGCCGAGCTGGTTAAAGAGCAGCAGGCCCGGATAATGGAGCGGCTTGAGCAGGTAGGCGGTGACATTGCCGGTGCGGATGGCGTCCCCGACTTCGCGGATGAAGGGGGTGGTGTTCCACTGCAGCAATGGCCCCGCGATTAGCACATAGGTGACCATTTCGGGCAGGCTGACCCCGTCGACACTGCCCCTGTCGGCAAAGGCGGCGGTCCAGACCGCGATGAAGGCAAAGGTGGCGACCAGCTCGCCAAAGACGCTCGACCACACCTGGTTGCGATAGGCGAGGCGCGCCTGGAAGGCGGTGGCGGTGAAGGCCGGATAAGCGCCGAGCTTCACGGCGATACCCCCGCCAGGGTCGGCTTGGTCTGGTAGAAGGTACGGATTACTTCTTCGATGTCGGGTTCTTCGAGCTTGATATCCTTGAGGCCATGGCCGCGGCCGAGTTCGCCCAGCACGTCGAGCAAGGAGATGTCTTCGCGCTCCAGCAGATAATGCTTGGCGGCGCCTTCGTCAGCGGTGAGCGTGGCAGTGGTGAGCGTGATCGTTCCAGGATCGGTACCGAAGGTCAGCGTTAGCCGCCGGCGCGAGCCGAGTGCGGCGCGCAGCCGCGTCACCTCGCCGTCGAACAACAGCTTGCCTTCATCGACCATGATGAGGCGCGGGCAGATTTCCTCGATATCCTGCAGGTCATGGGTGGTGAGAATGATGGTGGTGCCGCGCTCGCGATTGAGCTTGGACAGGAATTTGCGCACCGCGTCCTTGGCAACCACGTCCAGCCCGATCGTGGGCTCGTCCAGAAACAGAATCTTGGGATCGTGCAGCAGCGCCATGGCGATTTCGGCGCGCATACGCTGGCCCAGGCTAAGCTGGCGCACCGGGCGATCGAGATACCCAACCATGGCCAGCATGTCGCTGAGATAGGCGAGGTTCTCGGCATAGCGGGCGGCGGGAATGTCGTAGATATGGCGGTTAAGCTCGAAACTGTCGCGCACCGGCAAATCCCACCAGAGCTGGCTGCGCTGGCCGAAGACCACGCCGATCTCGGCGGCATTGATCATGCGATGGCTGTGCGGCGCACGACCAAGTACGCTCAAAGCGCCGCCGCTCGGCACGAGAATGCCGGTCATCATCTTGATCATCGTCGACTTGCCGGCGCCATTAGGCCCGAGATAGCCCACCGCCTCACCGGCCGCGATGGTGAAGCTGATGTCAGTGACTGCGTGGATTTCGGTGTAATCGCGGTTGAACAGGCCCTTGAGCGCCCCGCGCAGCCCAGCAAAGCGTTTGGGCTGATGAAAAGTCTTGCTGACCCCACTAGCGGCAATTATCGCCGTCATCATCACCCCCATTGTGTCCCGACCTCACCTTCGACGGGCTGAGTGCAGAGGCGTAATCGGTGCGCGATTCTGGCACCGGGAACAATAGCGCGGCTGTTAGTGCCGGGCCATTTCCGGCCGCCAGTCAGCGGTGAGGTCGGCGACCGAGACGGCCTTCAGGGAGAGTTCAAACTGCTGGCGAGCCTCCGTCAGCGCTCTATTGGTCGCAGCGTTCGCGGCGCGGGCCAAGAGGCAAGTGGGTTCGTCTTCGTCATTGCCGATGGCGAACAATTCGGGTGAGCCCAGTGCCTGGTAAATTTCCAGCAACGAAATCCGGTCCAGGGGCCTCGCCAGCGACCAGCCGCCGCCATGCCCCTTGGTTGCGGCAACGATGCCCGCCGAACGCAGGCCCGCCATGGTCCGCCGAACGACGGACGCGTTCGTGCCCAGCATCTGCGCGAGCAAATCCGAAGTCGCTGGTGCCTCCATGCCATGCAGGTGAAGGAGCGCATGCAGCACCCGGGACAGGCGGCTGTCTTGTCGCATAAATGAGCAATCCCGCTAATAGTCGACGTCTTGGTGCAGGATGTTACATGGTTTCAAAACCGGACACCAATGCTGACCGCCACTTCTACTAGTCCTGGCAGGAAGGGGTGAGAGGCCGTCCGGGCCCCTCACATCTTGTCAGGCGAAGGCGTAGGAGCCGTCGGGACGCTTGGGCACGCGGCGCTGCCAATGCACGTAGCTGTCCTCTTCCATGGCCTTTTCGTCCATGTCGACACCCCAGCCAGGGCGATCCGGGCGCAGTTCCAGATAGCCATCCTTGGGGAGATATGGATCGACCACATAGCGGGTGGCGTCCTCGCGGCTTTCCACTTCCGTGCCGCCATAAACATAGCACTGGCCCACGGGCAGGCGGTATTCGAGGATCCTGAAATTCTGCTGGGCTGCGGCGAAGTGCACATTGACCGCGGTGGCCAGCGGACCCATCGGATTGTGCGGTGCGACACCCACGAAATGAGCCTCCGCCAGGGTCGCGATGCGCCGCATTTCGGAAATGCCGCCGACCACACAGATGTCAGGCTGGATGAGATCAGCACCCTTGACCTGTAGCAGGCGCAGGAATTCGTTGCGGTTATAGAGGGATTCCCCGGTGGCCAGGGTGCAGTTCAGGCCCTGGTTAAGATCGCCATAGAGCTCGATATTTTCGGGGCGGAGCGGTTCTTCGTAGAACAGAGGGTCGTAAGGCGCCAGGGCATTGCCGAGCTGGCGGGCGGATTTGACGTCAAAAATCTTGGCATGGGCGTCGAAGGCGATTTCGTAGGTCGGGTCGACCGCTTCGCGCACCTGGCGGAAATATTCGGCCGAGGTGCGTACGACTTCGCCCCAGCGATGGCTATTGAGCTCGAGCCGCCACGGGCTGAGCTTGAAGGCGGTAAAGCCCCATTCCGTGTTGAGGCGATCGAGCTCTTCCTTGGCGGCGGGCACGTCGGGCGCGGTATAAACACCGGCATAAACCTTGATGCGGTCGCGCACTTCTCCGCCCAGCATCTTGTAGACCGGCACGCCGCGCGCCTTGGCCGCTAGGTCCCACAGGCAATGATCGAGCCCGGAAATGGCCGCCAGCCCGAGCGCGCCAGGCGGAAAACGGCATTGCTGGATCATGTAATTGACCAGGTAGTCGACCCGCGACGGATCCTGCCCGGCCAGGAAATTGTAGAGATAGTCGAGAATGGGCGGCAGCGCGAGGTCGGGACCGTGATTGTAGCATTCGCCCCAGCCGGTCAGCCCGTCATCGGTATCCAGCGCCACGATAACGCGCGGCCGGTCCTTGTCCCGGGTCACGAATACCCGCATGCGGTCGATTTTCATGGCAGTCTCCTTGTAGTGGGCCGGCAGCAAGGGCACGGCTTGCCGCGCGTTCGCCATCGACATCACGTAAAATCTGGTATATCAGATTTCATATACTGATTGACGCGTCAACTGGGGACGGGGAGTTTGCAGGAGAAGGCGATCCTCGAACTCGCGCCCTTTGGCTTGAGGCACTTATGGCCGAAATTATCTCGAAGACTAAGCAAGGACTACGATAGTGACCGATCGGATGGCTTCAGTGCGTGCGGCCCTCAAAGGGATTTCAGGGGTTCCGGTAACGCCCTATGGCGCGAATGGCGAGGTGAACACGTCGCTCCTCACCGCATTGATTGCGCGGCTGGCCGGGGCCGGCATTCATAATCTGATGGCCGCGGGAAATACGGGCGAGTTCTTCTCGCTCTCGCTCGATGAGATTCGCCGGGTGCATGCGACCACGATTGCGGCGGCGGAGGGCAGATGCCTGATCAGCGCGGCGGTCGGTCGCTCGCTGGTCGAAGCCAAGGCGCTGGCCCGCGATGCCATTGCAGCCGGCGCAGGGGCGATCATGGGGCATCATCCGATGGACCCCTTCGCCGGCCCCTCCGCACAAGCCGACTATTTCCTGGAACTGGCCGAGGCATCAAGCGTGCCATTCATCGCCTATGTGCGGACCGATACCTTCTCGGTCGGCGATTTCCGCCGGCTGGCCGCGCACGAAAATGTCGCCGGCGTCAAATTCGCCTCGACCAATCTCATGCTGCTGGCCGAGGTGATCCGCTCCACCCAGGACCTGCCCGCTATCTGGGTCTGTGGTCTGGCCGAGGCTTGGGCTCCGGCCTTTTATGCCATCGGCGCCCAGGGCTTCACCTCCGGCTTCGTCAATGTATTCCCCGAAATCTCGCTGCAGGTACACGCGGCGCTGGTCAGCGGCGACTTTGCCGGCGCCCGCAAACTCATCAACAGGCTCGCCCAGTTCGAAGAATTGCGCACTCACTACCGGAACGGGTCCAACGTTACCGTGGTGAAAGAAGCTCTGGGCATGATGGGTATGGATGTCGGCGCTGTGCGCCTGCCGGGCGTCCCGTCTCTCTCCGAGGCCGAGCGTTCCACCTTGCGCGGCATTATCGAGGCTCAGCGAAGCGAACAGGGCGGCCCGGGCCGCGATATTTAAGATTTGCCCGGTGGAATCCGGTCGGGTGCCGCGGCGGCAGGGCTCGCGTGCCGGGGCGTGGAATCGGTGGGCAATGGCGTTTCGGGAAACTCGTCCGCGCTGAGAGCGCCGCTTTCCAGAAGCGACACTATTTCCGCGGCTTCGTGCTGGGCCATGCCGTCATAGGGGTGACCTGCAATCACAATGACGCGGCCGGTCGAGATTTCGTAGACCTGCCACAGATCTTTGTCCTGAACGCGCTTGTCGTATCTAATCACCATGGGTGCGCTAGCGCGGCTCCCGAATCTTAACCATGCAAAACATGGGTGCAAAATAATTTGGCCAAAAACACGTCAACAAGAAGGCTTTGTTGGTTCAAGGATTTGCTTGCATAAATGGCCGTGCAAAATATCAATAAAAAATCTGTTGTATAGAGGAATAGATGAACTTGGAATATGAATTAATGCGCTCTTTTGAGTGTATGCAACTATTCCCGCTGTAAAAAAACTATGCGGGTTTTGCTTGCAAAGTTTTGATGATACGTATGACGACTGGCGTGAGTAACGGAAATATGCGAATACACAATTGATGGCCTGTGGGAAGGTTCCCTCAATGGCTGCGTTTTGAAATTTCGCGTTAGGCCGCGGCTAACTTTGATCGCAGCAAACAAGTTGCGAATCGATCTCAAATTGCGGAGCGTACCTCACAGACGACTCGATACAGGGGCCGCCGAATGCTACATGACTGCGACGAGGCGCGGCGACGGCTCGGAGTTGATCAAGGGGCGTCGGCCATCGATATTCTGTGGCCCATTCCCATTGAGGCCGGCCCGCGGGTGACCACCTGCCGGGGTGGTGCGGTGCATTCGATCCGGCCGCCTGGATCCGAGGCCTTTACTGCAGACGCCCATTTCATCGAGGTAATGCTTGCCCCTTCGCCGAATATGGCGGCGGCTTTCGGTGGCGACCAGCTGCGCCATTTCGATGCTCCTGCGGGCATGATCGTCATCAGCCCCGCCAATGTCGATAGCCGCTCGAGTTGGGCATCCATCAGAGAAAATGCGATTATTGCCATAAAGCCCGAAAGTCTGCTCGAACTGGCGGCGCACGAGGCCGATCTTGGCAAGGTGGAGCTACGGACCCTGCCCTTCGGCACGGTCGATCAGGAGGCCCTGCGCATGGCCAGGCTCCTTAGGGCAGAGCTGACGGAGCGGGTCTCGGCGAATGAACTCTATGTCGATTCGCTGGTAACGCTTTTCGGTATTCACGTGCTGCGCAACTATTCCGATGCCGCCAAGCTATCGGCCAGCGCCAGAAATGGCGGGCTGTCGCCGCAAAATGCGCGCCGGGTGCAGGAGTTTCTGCATGCCAATTTTGCGGCGCCCATGTCGGTCGCCGAACTGGCTGCGGTGTGCAATCTGTCGCCCAGCCACTTCATTCACGGGTTTACCCGAACCTTTGGCCGGCCGCCGTATCAATATGTGCTCAATCTGCGGCTCGATTTTGCCGAAACACTGCTCCGCAAGGGCGACATGAAGATTGAGGAAGTGGCCCATTACAGCGGGTTTTCCAGCCAGAGCCACCTGACCTCCGCCATGCGGCGCTACCGCGGCAAGACCCCCGCCCAAGTGCGATTGAGTACGTAATCTCCCCGCAGTCTGATGCTGGCCCCGGCATTGTCGGGCGTACAATTCTGCCAAATTTCGGTGTGGCGATCGCGCCACAGCCATTCCACCATGTGGCCTTTTTTTGTAAATCCGCCGGAGTTTTCTGACAAAGCCGGATTATCCTGAAATACGGCCTTTCACGAATATGCTCCCTTGGACCCCGACTGGAAACGTTTCCGGTTGTCGGGGGCGACTTCGCCAGGACATTGATGCAGCGCGCTGAACCGATCTGACAATCAGCGTAATGCCTGGCAGCGAAACGGCATAAGACAGAAGGCGGCCCCGCCAACGGAATGCGTTCCACCTTATTGGGGGCCATCTATGCACAAGCCATTTTCCTGGCGCGATGTCGCGCGTCGTGTTTTTGGAAAGCCAGCTGATAGTGTGCGGACCGACTTGCAGCACGGGCGGCGGCGCTACCCTGCTGAAGCGGCGAGTGCGCTGGGCCTCAAGTGGAGCAGCTTGGCATGCCTGATGTTCGCTGGCGTTGTTCTGAGCATGGCGGACGTCAAGCCCGCCTATAGCCAGTCGAACCTGTGCAATCTGGCCGTCAACGGCTCGTTCGAATCTCCCAACATTCAAACGGAGGCGCAACGGCCGGGCGAAAACACGCTCTTTTCGAACGATGGCTACGCGATCTGGCGGACGACGACCTATCCTCTCGATGGCTGGCAGACCGTCAGTGGCACGGTGGACATACTGCGCCACCACAGCAATGCCAGCGACGGAATGCAGAGCATCGATCTGTGGGGCACGGCGGCGGCAACGCTCCGGCAAACCTTCACTGGCCTGAATCCTGGGCAGCAATATACCTTCTCGATCGACTATGCCGGGCAGTCGGCGTCGCAATCGATCGCTTCCGTTCAACTGGGGAATGGAAACGGAGTGGCGCCTGTTACCCTCACGACCCTTCAGCCTGTTGCCAATTCTGTCACCAATGGGGGTGGCAATCTTCCCACGACCCCGCTGCACACCCAAACTTGGGCCACTTATCAGCATACTTTCACGGCAGCAGGTACCGAGGCGACGATTCAGTTCGTCAACAACACTGCCCCCGGCCCCGCGAATACGGGCCTGTTCATCGACAATTTTGCTTTCGCCAGCGCTGATCCCTGCGCCGACCTTGCCATCACCAAGGATGATGGCGCGACCACGTTTACGCGCGGGTCCGTCGTCACCTATGCCATCGTCGTCAGCAATGCCGGCCTCGACGATGCGCCGGGTGCCACAGTCAGCGATCCCCTGCCGACCGGCATCACCACGGCGAACTGGACTTGCGGCAGCGCCACCGGTGGCGCGGTGTGCGGCGCGGCGAATGGCACAGGTGCGATCAACACCACGGCCGACCTGCCGGCGGGTTCTTCGGTTGCCTATACCCTCAACATGACCGTGCCGGCGGGATACCCGGGCGTCAACCTGACCAATAATGCCACCGTCACGGCGCCGGGCGGTTTTATCGACCCGGACACGAGCAACAACACTGCGAGCGACACGAATGCGGTCTCGCCGCCGCAGCCCTCGTTCGGCGCGTGCACGCCGACCATGTATCTGTCGATCGGCGGCGCTCCGACCCAGCTTGTCAGCGTCGACACCAGCACCAATCCGTTCGGCTTTCCTCCCGTCGGCGCTCCCTATAGCGGCACCTACAACGCCATCGGCTATAACCCCAACGACAACTATATCTACTCCGCGGTCTGGGACGGCGTGAGCAGGCACAAACTGCTGCGCGTCGGCGGCGACGGCTCCGTGGTGGATTTGGGTCCCATTGCTGGGGGCGGCATCAATGTAGGCGACGACGCAACCGTTCTCGCCAGCGGCGTGATCGGCGCGGACGGCTTCTATTACGTCAAGAATAACGCGCAGGTCGATCGGCTATACCGCATCGACCTGTCCACGCTGACGGCGACGCTGATCACAATGAGCCAGCCGCTCGATACCGCGGATTTCGCCTGGAACAACGGACTGATCTACACGCATAGCCTGGTCAATGGCTTTTTGTATTCGATCAACCCCGCCACGGGGGCAGTGAACCCGATCGGGCCCTCGGGTGTCATCGACGTCTTCGGGTCGATGATCAGCGCCAGCAACGGCATCTTTGGCCGTCTCAATAACGGAGGGTTCTACCGGTTCGACCTGACGACGGGCGCGGCGACACTGATCTCCAGTTCGCCCACGGGCGCCGGCGACGGCGCCAAGTGTCCCACGACGGCGGTGACTCTTCCCGCCGACGTCCAGATCAGCAAGACGGACAATGCGACGGTCTATTCGCCGGGCACCGATGTTACTTACACGATCGTGGTGAGCAATGACGGCCCGTTCGGGGTGCAGGGTGCGGCGGTCGAGGATCCGCTGCCGGCCGGTATCAGTACGGCGAACTGGATCTGCGTGGGCGCCGGGGGTGGCGTGTGCGGCGTGGCGAGCGGGGTTGGCGGGATCAGCAGCACGGCCAATTTGCCGGTGGGCGGCACGGCGACCTATACGCTGACCATGAGCGTGCCGTCCGGGTTCACCGGCGACCTGGTCAATACGGCCAGTGTCACCAATCCGCCGGACTCGCCCGATCCGGACACCAGCACCAATACCTCGACCGATACCAATGAGCCGGCCGCACCGGCCATGACCATCGTCAAATCCGGCACGTTGAACGATCTGGATGGCGATGGCCTGCTCGATCTGGGCGAGACCATCAATTATTCGTTCCTGGTCACCAATACCGGCAATGTTCCAATGACCAATGTCAGCGTGAATGATCCGCTGGTGACGGTCAATCAAGGCCCGCAAACGCTGGCGCCCGGGGGCAGTTTCACCTTCACGGCCAGCTATACGCCCAGCCAGGCCGATATCGATGCCGGGCAGGTCTCCAATACCGCCAGGGGCACCGGCACGCCGCCCTCGGGTCCGCCGACCGAAAGCCCGCCCGACACCGTCGTGGTGCCGCCAGAGCAGACATCCGGCCTCACCATCGTCAAGACCGGCACGCTGAACGATTTGGATGGCGACGGCCTGCTCGATCTGGGCGAGACGATCAGCTACTCGTTCCTGGTCAGCAATACCGGCACGCTCACCATGACCAATGTCATGGTCAACGATCCGATGGTGAGCATTGACCAGGGCCCGCAGACGCTGGCGCCGGGTGCCTCCTTCACCTTCACGGCGACCTATGCCCCCAACCAGGCCGATATCGACAATGGCTCGGTGACCAACAGCGCCACCGGCGCCGGCACCGATCCCGGCGGCACCACGACCGAAAGCCCGCCCGATACCGTCACCGTACCGCCCGACCAGACGCCGGGGCTGACCATCGTCAAGACCGGTACGCTGAACGATCTGGATGGCGATGGCCTGCTCGATCTGGGCGAAACCATCTCCTATTCGTTCCTGGTGCGGAACACCGGCACGGTGACCCAGACCAATGTCAGCGTGAACGATCCGCTGCTGAGCGTGGACCAGGGGCCGCAGATGCTGGCGCCCGGCGGCAGCTTTACCTTCACGGCGACCTATACGCCCAGCCAGGCCGATATCGACAATGGCTCGGTGGTCAACACGGCGACCGGCACCGGCACCGATCCGGAGGGCGGCACCACGACCAGCCCGCCCGACACGGTGACCGTGCCGCCGGACCAGACGCCGGGACTGACCATCGTCAAGCAGGGTCATCTGAACGATCTGGATGGCGACAGCCTGCTCGATGCCGGCGAGACGATCAGCTACAGTTTCCTCGTGCGCAATACCGGCACGGTGACGCTGACCGATGTCATGGTGGAGGATCCGCTGGTCACGATCGACCAGGGCTCGCAAACGCTGGCGCCCGGCGCGATCTTCACCTTCACGGCAAGCTATACGCCGAACCAGGCCGATATTGATGCCGGCTCGGTGGTCAATACGGCCACGGCCACGGGCACGCCGCCGGGTGGCGGCACGCCCCCGGTCAGCCCGCCCGACACGGTGACGATTCCGCCCTCGCCGGTCAGCCTGGAAACGCTCAAGACCGGCGTGTTCAACGACCTGGACGGGGACGGCAATGCCAGCCTGGGCGACACCATCACCTATACGATCGTGATCACCAATGAGGGTGGCCAGACGGCCGCCGGGGTCTGGCCGCTCGATGCCGGCCCCACCTTCAACGGCCGGCCGGCCTCCAATAGCCTGTCCACATTCGAGCCCGGCCCGACGAGCCTGGCGCCCGGCCAGTCGCAGGCGTTTACGGCGACTTACGTGCTGGACCAGACCGATATCGACAATGCCGCGGGCATGGCCGATGGGGTCGAAAATACTGCACGGGCACAGGGCTCCTTTAACGGGATCAATGTGCCATCCAGCACGGCACGGTCCGAAGTCACCATGCCGGCGGCCGCATCCGGCGACATTTCGGTGGCCAAGGTTGCGCTGCGCCGGCAAATCAGGCGCGGCGAGGAAGCGCCGTTTGCGATCACGGTGACCAACCATGCCGGCACCTCGGCCAGCGGGCTGACGATTGTGGACACGCTGCCGTCAGGGTTCCGATTCGTGGAGGGCTCTGCCAGCATTGGCGGGGTGGCTGCGACGCCGGTGATCGATGGGCGCCGGGTGGTGTTCGAGGGCATCACGGTGCCGGCCAATGGCGCAGTCGAGGTTCGCCTGCGCATGCTGGCGCTGAGCTCGGCGGGTCCGGGCGAGCATGTCAACCGGGCCAGCGTCACCGATGCGGCGGGCAATCCGCTGGCGCCCGACGCCACCGCGAGTGTCGAGATCATGATCGAGCCGGTGTTCGATTGCAGCGAGATCATCGGCCGGGTGTTCGATGACAAGAACCGCAATGGCTATCAGGACGAGGGCGAGCCGGGCCTGCCCGGGGTGCGCCTGGCCACGGTCAAGGGCTGGCTGGTGACCACCGATGCGCATGGCCGCTTCCATGTGGCCTGCGCGGCTTTGCCCGATCAGCGGATCGGCTCGAACTTCATCATGAAGCTCGATCCGCGCACGCTGCCGAGCGGCTATCGGCTCACCACCGAAAATCCGCGCGTGGTGCGGCTGACCGCCGGCAAGATGACCGCGCTCGATTTCGGGGTGGCGATCGGGCGGGTGGTGCGGCTGGACCTGCAGGACCAGGCCTTTGAAGCCGGCAGCACCGGGCTGCAGCGGCAATGGATGGATGGCATTGATCAATTGATCGGCTTTCTGGCCGAGGAACAATCGGTGCTGCGCCTGTCCTATATCGACCCTGGGGCCGATCCCGGCCTGGCGCAGGACCGCCTGCGGCAGGTGAGCGAGCTGATCCGCGAGCGCTGGGAGCGCCTGTCGGGACAATACCGCCTGGAAATCGAGATGCGCGTGGAGACGGGACGATGACAAGGGGCACGAGCATGACCACAATCCTCCGCCTGCGCCATGTGCTGCTCCTGGCCGGTACGGCGCTCACCGCCAATGCCGGGCTGCTCGCGCCCGCGTTCAGCCAGGGCGGGGAGCCGGGCAATACCGCCTATAATAGCGCGACCGGCAGCCTGCCGGCCGGGGAGAATACCGAGGCTGAAACCCTGGCCGATGCGGCCAGCATTCCCTTCATGATCAGCGTTGACGGGCAGACCTTGGACGCAAGCGGCAAGCCCCGCCCGGTCGATGTGCAGCGCCAGACCGATCTGGGGCTGAGCGCGGTGGACATCCAGGTCAAGTTCGATGGCCTTGAAGCCAAGCCGCTACTCAACGTCCTGGCCCGGCCCAGCGGCGGGCAGGTCACCTTCGAAACGGCGTCCAACTATCCCGGCTTCATCGCCCGCTCCGAAATCCGGATCCTTGGGGAAACGAACTGGTTGGGCCAGCAGGCGGTGATCATCCTGCCGGTCGACATCAATGGCACAGCCAGCTGGACGCCGCCGCAGGGCGAGACGCCGCTCAGCTATGTACTGCGTGTCTATGATGGGCAGGGGCGGTTCGACGAGACCCTGCCGGCGCCGGTCAAGCCTGTGGGGCAGGGCATGATCGACCTCTCCAATGACCGGGCCGGCAGCCGCAATATCCCGATCAATGGCGGCGCCGTGACCGTTTATGGCCGCAGTGTGCCGGCTGGCTACGCCGTGCGGGCCCTGGGCGAAACCATCGCTCTGGACGCCAACCGCGCCTTCGTCGTGCAACGCATCCTGCCGCCCGGCGATCATCAGGTCGATGTGGCCCTCAGCGGCAATCAGGGCAAGGACGGGCTGCAATTCAGCCGCGATATCAATATTCCCGACAATGACTGGTTCTATGTGGCTTTGGCCGATGTGACCGTGGGCCTGCGCACCGGGGACGAGCATATCGAAAGTGTGCGGCCCGGTGAATATGACGATATCTACAGCAAGGGGCGCCTGGCCTTTTACGTCAAGGGCAAGATCAAGGGCGAATATCTGCTGACCGCCGCCGCCGATACCGACGAGGAGGAATTGCAGGAGCTGTTCGGCAATATCGGCAAGCGCAATCCGCGTGACTTTCTGCGCCATCTCGATCCCGATGACTATTATCCGGTCTATGGCGATGACTCGACCATGGTCGAGGACGCGCCCACCAGCGGCAAGTTCTATGTGCGGCTCGAGCGTGGGGACAGCCATGTGATGTGGGGCAATTACCAGACCAGCATTACCGGCACCGAATTCCTGCGTTCCGAGCGGGCGCTGTATGGCGCCAGCGCCCTCTATCGTTCCGAGGAGGTGACCGCCTTTGGTGAACGGCGCACTGAGGTTACCGCCTATGCGGCTCTGCCCGATACGCTGCCGCAGCGCGAGGAATTCCTGGCCACTGGCGGCTCGGCCTATTTCCTGCGCCGCCAGGACATTACCGTAGGCTCGGAAACCCTGAGCGTCGAAATCCGCGATGGGGTCACCGGCCGCGTGGTCAGCCGCCGCAGTCTGCAATATGGCAAGGATTACAGCTTCGACTACCTGCAGGGCATCGTCATCCTCAAATCCCCGCTGTCCTGGCAGACCGCAACCAGCGGGCCGGTGCGCGATGGCGCCTTTGGCGGCAGCAATGTCTATCTGATCGCTCAATATGAGTTCGTACCGGCCGCCGGCGATGTGGACGGCTATGTCTATGGCGGGCGGGCGCAACACTGGTTCACCGACAATCTGCGTGTCGGGGTGACCGGCATGAGCGAAACCACCGGGCCCGCCGACCAGGTGGCCTTGGGCGCCGATGTCGAATTGCGGGCGTCCGAAACCACTTTCCTGCGCGCCGAGATCGCTCATTCCGAAGGGCCCGGCTTTGGCCTGTCGCGCTCCGCCGATGGCGGGCTGACCTGGGGCGAACACGGTACCGCCGGCATTGCCAATAAATCGGCTTTGGCCTGGCGCGTCGAAGGCCAGCTCGGCCTGGGCGATCTGGGCCATGCCGGGCTCGATGGGGTGGCCGGGTTCTATTACGAGAACAAGGAAGCCGGTTTTTCCAGCCTCTCCCAGCAGGTTTCGACCGACCAATGGCTGTGGGGCATCTCCGCCGATATGGCGCTCAATCAGGATGTCGCCCTGGCCCTCAGCTATGACGATTTCGAGGATGGCGAGGGCCAGATCAAGCGTGAAGGCGATGCCAGCGTCGGCTGGCAGCTCGATGATTACTGGAACGCTTCGCTTGGCCTGAGCTATACCGAATTGATGTCGCCCCGCGCCATCAGCGCCGGCAAGTCCGGCTATGACGGCTCCCGCCTCGATGCCGGTATCCGCATCGAGTATGAGTGGGAAGAAAACTCCAAGCTCTATGCCTTCGGCCAGGCTACGCTGGGCGTGCAGGGCGATATCAGCCGCAATGACCGCGCCGGTATCGGCGCCGAGTTCGGCCTGACCGACACCATCGCGATTTCGGGCGAAGTCTCCTATGGCACAGGGGGCCTGGGCGCCATGGCCGGCATCACCTTCGATCCCAATCCGGACGAGCATTATTATGCCGGCTACCGGCTCGAGCCCTTGCGCGCCTTCGACGTCAGCAAGAGCTTTGCCTTGCTCGATGACCAGGGCGGCACCCTGGTAATGGGCCTCAAGCGCCGGCTCGACGAATATGCCTCCGCCTATGCCGAAACCAGCTATGACATGTTCGGGCAGAAGCGCTCGCTGGCGCAGACCTATGGCATCCTGTTCACCCCGGATTCCTTCTGGAGCGTGGATGCCGGGCTGGTGGTGGGCCAGGTGCGCGACCAGACCATCGATCCGCTGACCAATCTGGAACGCAGCGATTTCGACCGCTATGCGCCCTCCCTGGCCGTCAGCTATGTCGATGACGAGGCCGGCATCAAGGCCAATGCCCGTGGCGAAGTGCGGATCGAGGACTCTCCGGATCACACCCGCGACCAGAACACCTATCTGTTTGCCGGGGGCCTCTCCTGGAAGACCAGCCAGGACTGGCGCCTGCTCGCCAACATCGATGCCGTCATCTCCGATGCGCGCTCCCCCGATACGGTGTTCCAGGACACCGATTACATGGAGGCCTCGATCGGCTATGCCTATCGCCCGGTCGAGGATGACCGGCTCAACGCGTTGTTCCGCTATACTTGGCTCTATGACATGCCCGGCAACAATCAATTGGTCAGCGGCGCCACCGGCGATCTGTTCGCGCCGGCCCAGCGCAGCCATATCCTGTCGGTGGATGTCGATTACGACCTGCTGCCCTGGCTGACCGTCGGCGCCAAATACGGCTTCCGCTATGGCGAGGTGAAGAACCGCACCGATGACGGCTCGGGCACCGGCTTTGAAGAAGACTGGCAGGTCTCCTCAGCCCATCTGGGCATCCTGCGCGCCGACCTGCATGTGGTCAAGAACTGGGACGTCCTGCTCGAGGGCCGCGTCATGCACATGCCCGAGGCCCAGACCACCGACCTGGGCGCCCTGGCCGCCGTCTACCGCCATCTCGGCGACAATTTCAAAGTCGGTCTGGGCTACAATTTCGGCCAATTCTCCGACGACATGCGAGACCTCACCTTCAACGATCAGGGCGCCTTCGTAAACCTCATCGCCAAATTCTAACCGCCGTGGCCCCGACCAATTCCGGGGCCAAAGCCGCTTTCAGCATTGCGCCCCAAAAGACCCGTGCTTACCCTTGCCAGTGATATCGGCAAAGGATCGTGGCCATGAGCGACAAGCAACCGCACTACAAGACCTACCGCCATCCTGCGGGCGGTTGGGGTGCGGCTGCGGCGACGGCCAAGGTGCTCATGGAGCAGAGCGTCATCACCAAGGGCTCGCGGGCGCTGCTCGCGATGAACCAGCCCGGCGGCTTCAAATGCCCCAGTTGCGCCTATCCCGATCCGGAATGCAAAAAGACGCTGGAATTCTGCGAGAACGGCGCCAAGGCCCTAGCGCATGAGGCAACCAAGTTCCGCGTCACCCGCGAATTCTTCGCGCAGCACACTGTGTCCGAGCTTATGGAACAGTCCGACTACGCGCTCGAAATGCATGGCCGCCTCACCGAGCCGATGCGCTACGATGCGGCGACCGATCATTATGTGCCTTGTTCCTGGAGCGACGCCTTCGCGCTGATTGGCGAGCATTTGCGGGCGCTCGATAGCCCCCATCAGGCCGAATTCTACACCTCCGGCCGCACGCCTAATGAGGCGGCGTTTCTATATTCGATCTTTGTCCGCGAATTCGGCACCAACAATTTTCCCGATTGCTCGAACATGTGCCACGAGCCCACCAGCCGCGGCCTGCCGTCCTCCATCGGGGTGGGCAAGGGCACGGTGGTGATCGAGGATTTCGAGCATGCCGAAGCGATCTTCATCATTGGCCAGAATACCGGCACCAATTCGCCACGGATGATGACCAATCTGGTCGAAGCTCGAAAGCGCGGCGTGCCCATCGTTGCGGTCAATCCCATGCCCGAGCGGGCGCTGATCCGCTTCACTGAGCCGCAGGACGTGGTGCAGATGGCCACCTTCGGGTCGACCCCGATTGCCAGTGAATTCGTCCATATCAGGATTGGTGGCGATCTGGCCCTGCTCAAGGGCATCATGAAAGTGCTGTTCGAGCGCGACGCGCAGGGCGAGGCGGTCATCGATCATGACTTCATCGCTGAGCACACCACCGGTATCGACGCCTTGCGCGACGATGTGATGGGCCAGGATTGGGCCGATATCGTCGCCGTCTCGGGCATTGACGAGGAGCAGATCCGGCGCTGCGCCGAGATCTACATCCGCTCCAAAGCTACCATGATCTGCTATGGCATGGGTGTCACCCAGCATCAGCAAGGCTCCAAGCTGGTGCAGCAAGTGGCCAATTTGCTGTTGCTGCGCGGCAATTTCGGCAAGCCCGGCGCCGGTATCGCCCCCATTCGTGGGCATTCCAATGTGCAGGGCGACCGCACGGTCGGTATCGATGAAAAGCCGTCCCAGGCCTATCTCGACCGGGTCCGCGACGTGTTCGGCTTCGAGCCGCCGCGCGAGCATGGCCACCACACCGTGGAATCCGTCGAGGCGATGAAGAACGGCACGGCCAAGGTGTTTATCGGCCTGGGCGGCAATTTCGTCCGCGCCGTGCCTGATACCGAGCAGGCCTATGCCGCCATGCGCAAGCTGGAACTGACCGTTGGCATCGCGACCAAGCTCAATCGCGGTCATCTGGTGCATGGGCGCGACGCACTTATTCTGCCCGTGGTGGCCCGCTCGGAACGCATCCATACCAAGGCCGGCGAGCAGTTCGTAACCATCGAGGACGCAATGTCCAACGTCACCGCATCGCGCGGCGTGCTGGATCCGGCCAATGCCGATCTGCTGCCTGAAGTGGAGATCGTCTGCCGCATGGCCATGGCAACCTTGCCGGACAGCAAGGTGGATTGGGCCAGCTATATCCATGACTACGACGCCATCCGCGACAAGATCGCCGAGGTCTATCCCCAGATCTACGAAGATTTCTCCGAGCGCATCAAGAACCCCAAGGGCTTCCATCTCGATATTCCACCCCGCCGCCGGAGCTGGCCCACGCCCAGCGGCAAGGCTAATTTCCTGGTCTTTGCCGGGCTGCATGTCGATGCGGAAGTGGCTGACACAGCCATGCTGCGCCTCGCCACGGTGCGCTCGCACGATCAGTTCAACACCACCATCTATAGCCACAGCGATCGCTATCGGGGCGTCTACAACGACCGCATGGTGCTGTTCATGAACGAAGACGACCGCAAGGCGCGTGGCCTCGAAGCAGGCCAGCGCATCACGCTCGAAACCATCGCCACCGATGGCATCGAACGGCGCGTCGCTGGCCTGACGATCATCGACTACCCGATGTCGCGCGGTTCCGTTGCCGGCTATTATCCCGAGCTCAACCCACTGCTGCCACTCGATTATTATGACCGAATCAGCGGCACGCCGGCCGCCAAATCCGTGCCGGTCCGCGTCGTGCAATCCGGCGCGGCCTGATGCCAGCGTACGTCAAGGCCCTGTCCGGTCCGCAAGCGCAGGACATCGCGTTTGATCGTCTGGGCCTCAGTCTGGGCCAAGAGGCCGATGTGCGGATCATCCGTGCAGTGCCGGTCGAAGCGCCGGTCGCCATCGAAATCGGCGGCATTGGCTATGCGGTGATGATGGCGACGCCCTCGGACCTGGTGGACTACGCCATCGGTTTTGCCCTGAGTGAAGGGCTGGCGGGCACCCCGGGCGACATCTTGGGCATACAGACCCACGCCGTCGAAGGCGGCTGGATCATCCGCATGACGCTGCCGCCCGAGGGGACCAAAAAGGCGATGGCACGGGCGCGCGTCCGGGTCACCGAGAGCAGTTGCGGTCTTTGCGGCATCGACAATATCGAACAAGTGTTGCGGCCGCTCCCACAGGTAACCGCGCGTATCTCCGTCGAACGCGGCGCCATTTCGCGGGCGCTTGCGGCGCTTCCCGATCATCAGCCGCTCAGCCAAAGCACCGGCGCCGTGCATGCGGCCGCCTTCTGTACGCCAACGGGCGAAATCGTCCTGACGCGCGAAGATGTCGGCCGCCACAACGCCCTCGACAAGCTCATTGGCGCATTGGCGCAAAAGTCGATCGCCCCCGCGACCGGCTTTTTCCTGCTCACCGCGCGCTGCAGCTACGAGCTGGTCGAAAAGACCGTGCGTGCCAATTGCCCCATGCTGGTCACCATCTCGGCGCCCACTACCTTGGCCGTTGAACGCGCAACCAGGGCCGGATTGACCCTGGTCACACTTGCCCGCCCTGATGCCGCCCTGGTCGTCAGCGGGCTGGAGAATATTGCCGGTCTCTCGCCCGACTAGGGGCTGGAAGGCTGCTCGGCGCCCTTGCGTCCGAACAGGCCTCTGACGCGCTTGCCCACCGGCGGGATCGACATGAGAATGGTCGCCATGATGATCAGGCAGATGACCGCACTGATCGGGCGCGTAAAGAAAGGGCTGGGGTCGCCCTGGGTGAGCGCCAGCCCCCGCCGCAGATTGAGATCGAGCAGGTCTCCGAGCACGATCCCCAGAACCAGCGGGGCCATCGGATATTTCATCTCGCGCATCAGGAAGCCGACGGCGCCGAAGACCAGCATGACATAGACGTCGAACATCCGCTGCGTGATGGCGAACGAGCCGACCACGCATAGAATATAGATGACGGCCATCAGCCGCTCACGCGGTACGACCAGCACCTTGATGAATAGCTTGGTCAGCGACAGGCCGAAGATCAAATTGGCAATCGTCGCCAGCAGCAACATTGCCACGATCTGGTAGAGGAAGGGCGCATTCTCCACCATCAGCATGGGGCCGGGGCGAACGCCGTGGATCAGCATCGCGGCGATGAGGACGGCAGCCGCCGCCGAGCCCGGCAGGGCCAGCGTCAGCGTCGGGATCATGGCGGCCGAGACCACGGCATTGTCGCCGGTCTCGGCGGCGATCAGGCCTTCCTGGCTGCCCTTGCCGAATTCTTCGGGATGCTTGGAGGCGCGCTTGGCCGCTGCATAGGATGACCAGGACCCGACATCTTCACCCACGCCGGGAATGATGCCGATAAACGTGCCAATAATCCCCGAGCGGATAATGGTGCGCCAATATTGGAAGATTTCGCGCAGCGTGGGGATCACCCGATCATTGACCGGCGCCACATGGCCGGTAACCTTGCGCTTCATGGTCGACAGGATCTCGGCAAGGCCGAAGGCGCCCACCATTGCCGGAATGAGGTCGATACCCCCGCCAAGCGCGGCGATCCCGAAGGTGAACCGCTGGTGCGCATGCAGCGTCTCCATGCCCACCATGGCCACCAGCAGGCCCAGAATGCCGGCAATATAGCCCTTGAGGGGAGTGTCGCTGCCGGTCATCTGCCCGGAAATCACCACGCCAAACAGCGCCAGCCAGAAGAACTCGTAAGAACCGAATTTCAGCGCCGCTTCGGACAGCAGGGGCGCGATGATGGCCAAAAAGAAAATGCCGACCATGGTGCCAAGCGTCGAGGACGTGGTGGCCAGGCCCATGGCAAGTCCCGCCTTGCCCTGCTGGGCCAGCGGATGGCCATCGAGTGCCGCCGCGGCATTGGCGGGGGTGCCTGGAATATTGAGCAGGATGGCGGTGCGGCTGCCGCCATAGATGGCGCCGAGATAGACGCACATCAGGGTCAGGATCGCCTGGTCGGGTGCCATCTTGTAGGTGAGGGTCACCAGTAGGGCGACCCCCATGGTCGCCGTCAGCCCGGGCAATATGCCGATGGTAACGCCCAGCAATGTCGCCCAGGCGACGTTGAACAGCGACCAGGGGGTAAGAAAATGGACAATCCCTTGCCCGAGGAGGACCAGGCCTTCCATATGGCTCTCCTAAGGCAGACGGACGAGAAAAATACGCTCGAAGACGAGATAGATCCCGCCACCACCCACCACCGCTATGGCGAGCGCCCAGCACAAGCTCTTGAGCGGCTCGGCTGGTTCTTCATTGAGCCAGGTCTCAAAGATCATGATGAAGGCAAAGATGAACAGCATGGCCGCCGCCCAGAACGGGATGAGGCCGACCAGCACCAGCGTGTGAATGAGCGCCAGCCCCAGTACCACGCCGATGCGCAATGTTTCGCGCGTTCTGAGCAGGCCGAACAGGCTCTGCCAGCCGCCCGGCGCTTTTATCCGCCATGATCTCCACAAGAGCAGCCCGCCGCAGCAGGTGAGCCCGATGCCTAGAAAGAGCGGCACAAGGCCGGGAATGGTGGCTGGGTGAATGTGGCGCGCTTCGAGCCGCGGCATCGTCCAGGACAGATAGACCACCGCCAGCCCCAGGGCGACCAGCACCAGGGCGGTCAAAAGGTCGGCGCGCGCACGCACGCCCTCTTCTGTTGCGTCTGAATTGTCCGGCATGCTTGGTCCTTGAAGGCGGCGGGCGGATGGTTCCGCCCGCTTTGATGTCAGTAATGGGCAGGCCTCGCCATTGCGGCGAAGCCTGTTCCTTATGGTGTGCCGACTTCTGTGCGGGTTTCGCAGTCGATGCCGATGGTCGAGGGATCGTTGACCGCTTCGCCACGCTCGACCGACGAGCATGCTTCAAGGATCACGACCGGCATGGCACGCTCACGGGCTTCCTCGCCATAAGAGGGCGCAAAGACCGCGCCAAACGTCTCGGCATAGGTCTTGAGCGATTGCGCATCCAGCACCTGTTCGGCCCAGATCTTGTCGACAGTGGCGACGACCTCATCAGGCACGCCGCGCGGAATGAAGATGCCGAAATAGTCCGGTGCCAGTTCCATATCGGGCAGCCACTGTGTGATCGGCGGGATCGGATCCACCCCTTCGAGCACCAGCGGCTCCGCCGATAGCACGGCCAGCGCCCGCAGCCGTCCGCCGCGGATCAATTCGGTCTGTTCAACCGCTAATTGGGTGGTGACCATGGCTTCGCCGGAGGCGGTTGCGATAGCCGCCGGCCCGCCGCCATCATAGGTGATCATGTTATAGTTGAAATCGCCGGTATCGGCGAGTGCGGCAATGGCCGTGCCGCCCGAAGAGGTAATGCCGGCAGTCGCCACCGTAACCTCGTTGCCGCGGGTTTTCAGCGCCTCGAGCAATTGCCCGAAATCCTGGAATTCGCTGTCTGCCGGCACGCTTACCACCGGCACATTGGCGACCGAAAGATAGATGTGCCAGTCGTCGATATCGGTGCCTTCGAGCAGCCCGGTCACCGAATAGGTGGCGTTGTTGGCGATGGCATTGGCCGTCCAGGTATAGCCGTCCTTGGCCGCGTTGAGCACTTCCTGCGTACCGATGGCGCCCGAGGCGCCGGGCTGGTTGACCACCACCACGTCGACGCCGAGCGCTTCGGCGAGAATGGGCGCGGTGACGCGGGTCACCTGATCGGTGGAGCCGCCGGCGCCCCAGGGCACGATCAGATTGATCGGCCGGTCCGGCTTCCATTCCTGGCCGAGCGAGCCGGCTGTGCCGCTGAGCAGCACGACCGTGCTGGCAGCCAAAATCCGCCACGATGCAAGATACATCCTTCCCTCCCAATATTGTTTTTTCGGACCATATCCTCCGAGGTCCTTGCCGCTAGACTGTGCCCCGACGCCGGGCGTGTCAACAGGTAAGTAACCATTTGGTGCAGAGTAAATGGATGCAGGACCAGCAGCTCTTATGCGCCAACTCGCGACAAATGCCGATAAAGAACTGTTCGGTTAATCCGTGCGCCGCTATAGATTGGTGCGGGCTGGGAGTTGTGTGGCAAATGGAAATTTCGAGTTATCTGGTGATGGGGCTGGCGCTGGCCGCTGGCGCGGTCGTCAAGGGCGCTACCGGCATGGGTCTGCCGCTGGTCGCCTTGCCGGTGCTGACCACTTTCTTCGGGTTGCAGCATGCGGTGGGTTTGATGGTCATTCCCCTGATCGTCACCAATGCCTGGCAGGTCTGGCGTTTTCGCGAGGAAGCACGGTCCGAGCGCATGGCGTTTTTGCCGCTGTTCCTGGTTGCGGGCGTCGCCGGTATTATGCTGGGCGTATGGCTCCTGGCGACGCTGCCGGAGCGCCTGTTGGTGCTGACGCTGGGAATCATTCTGATCGCCTATGTGGTGCTGCGGCTGTTCAATCCGCACTTCGCCTTGCCATTGCGCGCTGCCAAGAGATTCGGCCCGCTGGCCGGGGCAGGGGGCGGCATTTTGCAAGGAGCTACCGGCATTTCCGCCCCGATCGGGGTGACGTTCATCCATTCGATGAGCCTCGATCGCAATGCCCATGTCTTTGCCGTTTCGGCGATGTTTTTGGTCTACGCGCTGACCCAGTTGCCGTCGATGTGGATCGCAGGGCTGATGCGGGGCGATTGGCTGTTGCAGGGCGTGCTGGCCCTGGTACCGATCCTGGTTTTCATGCCGCTGGGGCAGGCGATTGCCGGTAAGCTCAGCCGGCGAGCTTTTGACCGGCTGATCCTGACCTTTCTCGGCCTTGTCGGGCTGAAAATGGTGGTCGGTATCTAGGGGCGTTGCGAGAGCTCCCGGCCGGCTTGTTTGAGCAGGGTCAGGGCCTGATCCATGTCAGGTGTGCCTTGCTTGTCGAGGCGCTGCGTATAGGGGCAGGTGAGAGCGGCGATGACTGTGCCGAGCGGTCCGAAAATCGGTACGGAGATGTTAAAAACCCCCGAAACCTGGGCGCTTGGCATCATTTCGTGACCTTGCTGGCGGACGAGGTCGAGGCGGTTTTTGAGGTTGGCGGTGAGGCTGGCGGGATGGCCGGGATCCTGTTCTTCCAGCATCAGCAGACGTTCCTCGGGCGTCGCGAAGGCCATGAAAACATGGCCTGAGCCGGTGTGGAGCAGGCCGAGCCGGCTGCCGACGCGGACCGAGACATTCCAGTAGCCGGGACTGTCCACCTGGGTGACGACGACCAGGATATTGCGATCCCGAATGACCAGATGCACGGCCTGTTCGGCCTGTAGCGCGAAGCTGCGCAGGACGGGAGTTGCCTGATTTATCAAGCGGTTAAGCGGCGGGCGGGCATGGGCGAGCTCGAAGAGTTTGAGGGTCAGTTCGTAGCGATCTTCGGGCGTGCGGCGCACGTAGTTGCGGCGGACCAGGCGGTCGAGCATGCGGTAGATTTCGTTGGGTGAACGGGCCAGCGCCTTGGCAATTTCGGCCTGGCTGAGCCCGTCGGCCGTGGCCGCGAGCAGCTCGATGATGTCGAGGCCCTTGTCGAGCGCAGGGGCTCGATAGCGGTCCTGGTCATTGGACTCCTGATCCATTTCAGGCTCACTCCTGGGTAACATAGGCAAACAATCGGTTAGCGGCCTGTGCACGTTGACGATCGCACAAATCGCCTTGCGTCCACACTTCATTTATGAATAGATTGTTCGTATATAACGCGAAGTCAATCGCGAAGAGGAGCGCCGACAAGATCATCGCCAGCAAGGCAATGACTGTTCGGGACGCGAGGGATGGACCATGGATGCACTGATTGAGCTGATCGGCATCGGCAAGTCGTTCCCCGGCGTGCGGGCGCTGCACAATGTCAATTTCGATCTGCAGGCAGGCGAGGTTCACGCCCTGATGGGTGAGAACGGCGCCGGCAAATCGACACTGATGAAAATCCTGTCCGGGGTCTATCGGCGCGATGCTGGAGAAATCCGGCTCGATGGCAAGCCGGTCGAGATCGGCAGCCCGCGCCAGGCCCAGGAAATGGGGATCGGCATCATCCATCAGGAATTGGCGCTGATGCGCGACCTGACGGCGGCGCAGAATATCTTCATCGGCCGCGAACCGCGCCAGCTGGGTGGGTGGCTGCTGGATGAAAAGGCGCTCAATCGCGCCACCCAGGCGATCTTTGACTCCATGAATCTCAAGCTCGCCCCGACGGTGCCGGTGGGCAGCCTGACGGTGGCCAAGCAGCAGATGGTCGAGATCGCCAAGGCGCTGAGCTATCGTTCGCGCATCCTGATTATGGACGAGCCCACGGCGGCGCTCAACGATGCCGAAATTGCCGAGCTGTTCGTCATCATCAATCGGCTCAAGGCCGAGGGCGTGGGTATTGTCTATATCTCGCACAAGATGGACGAGATCAAACGTATCTCCGACCGCGTGACGGTGATGCGCGATGGCGAATATGTCGGCACCGTGCCGGCCGCGACCACCTCGATGGAAACCATCATCTCGATGATGGTGGGGCGGACACTGAGCAATGAGGCGCTGGTCGTGCCCAATACTTCTGCCGCGCCGGTGGCGCTGGAAGTGCGCAATCTCAATCGCGGGCGCGAAATCCGCGATGTCAGCTTTTCGGTACGGCAGGGCGAAATTCTGGGGCTGGCCGGCCTCATGGGGGCAGGGCGCACCGAAGTCGCCCGCGCCATCTTCGGCGCCGACCCGCGTGACAGCGGCGAAATCTGGGTCAACGGCCAGCGCGTGGGGATTTCGACGCCCGGCGACGCCGTGCATGCCGGCATTGGCTATCTGTCGGAAGACCGCAAGCATTTTGGCCTCGCGACCGGCATGAATGTGCGCAACAATATCGCGCTGGCCAGCCTGGCCCGGTTTACCCGCCCCGGCGGCCTGCTCGATGACGGCGCCATGCGCAAGGTGGCCGAGCGCTATATCGGCCAGCTTTCCATCAAGACGCCTTCCGACACCCAGGAAGCGCGGCTGCTGTCAGGCGGCAACCAGCAAAAGGTGGTCATTGCCAAATGGCTGCTGCGCGACTGCGATATCCTGATCTTCGACGAGCCGACGCGCGGGATCGATGTGGGTGCCAAGTCGGAAATCTATAAATTGCTCAACGCCCTGGCCGCCGAGGGCAAGGCCATCATCGTGATCTCGTCCGAACTGCCCGAAGTGCTGCGCCTGAGCCACCGCATCGCGGTGATGTGCGAGGGTCGGCTCACCGGCATGCTGCCGGGCGGGGCATCGCAGGAAGAGATCATGCACCTGGCGACGCAGCGGCAGAGCGCGGTGGCGGAGATGCGTCATGCGGGGTGATGTTCTGCTTCACCTCTCCCTATGGGGAGAGGTCGGCCTGAAAGGCCGGGCGAGGGGGCCTTCCCCTCGCACCTCACCCAGAAAAGGCCCCCTCACCCGACCCAAGGGGGTCGACCTCTCCCCCAGAGGGAGAGGTGTCGCAGGAGCCGACATTTCCGATCAAGCCGATACAAGGAGGTCTGCATGACCGATATCGCAGCGACCCCCGCCAAATCCGGCATTCGCATTTCCGGCGCCTTCCACCGGCTGTTGGCCTTTTCCGGGCTGATTGCGCTGGTCGTGGTGTTTTCGCTCGCCTCGCCCAATTTCATGCAGACCCAGAATGTGCTGGCCATTCTGCAGGCGACATCGGTGAATGGCGTGCTGGCGATTGCCGCGACGCTGGTGATCATCACCGGCGGCATCGATCTGTCGGTGGGCACGCTGATGACGTTCTGCGCCGTGATTACCGGCGTGGTGCTGACCTATTTCGGCCTGCCTTTGCCTTTGGGCATTGTGGCGTCCATCCTGGCCGGCACGGGCGTGGGGCTGGTTTCGGGCACCATTATCGCCAAGCTCAAGGTGCCGCCCTTCATCGCCACGCTGGGCATGATGCTGATCCTCAAGGGGCTGTCGCTGGTCATTTCGGGCACCAAGCCGATCTATTTCAACGACACGCCGGGCTTTACCCAGATCGCCCAGGGCTCGTTCGTCGGCGCCATCATTCCCGCCATTCCGGTGCCCAATGGCGTGATGATCCTGTTCCTGGTGGCGGGGCTCGCCGCCTTTGTGCTGACCAAGACGGCTCTGGGCCGCTACACCTTCGCGCTGGGCTCCAATGAGGAGGCCGTGCGTCTCTCCGGCGTCAATATCGATCGCTGGAAGATTGCCGTCTATGCCACCGCCGGCGGCATTTGCGGGGTAGCGGGCCTGTTGATCGCCAGCCGGCTCAATTCGGCGCAGCCAGCGCTGGGGCAGGGCTATGAGCTGGACGCCATCGCGGCGGTGGTGATTGGCGGCACCTCGCTTTCAGGCGGACGCGGCACCGTTATCGGCACGCTGATCGGCGCGCTGATCATTTCCGTGCTGGCCAATGGCCTGCGCATTCTTTCAGTCCCCCAGGAATGGCAGACGGTCGTGACCGGCACCATCATCATCCTGGCGGTCTATGCCGACATACTGCGGCGCCGCAATCTGTAGCGCCGATTTCGCTGCGCCGAGCCAAACCCGGCGCCAATATCAAGCAGGCGACAAGCCTCGTTCAAAACGACGACTTCAAAACACTCCGGGAGGAAAAATGTTCAACCGCCGCACCCTGATCGGGGCCATCAGCGCCCTTGCTCTCCTGAGCGCCAGCGCACCCGCGTTTGCCCAGGACAATTACGATATCGCCCTGATCTCCAAGGGCTTCCAGCACCAGTTCTGGCAGGCCGTGAAGGCCGGTGCCGACAAGGCCGCCGCCGAATTCGGTGCCACCGTGACCTTTGAAGGCCCGGAAACCGAAAGCCAGGTCGACCGCCAGATGGACATGCTTGCCGCAGCCCTGTCGCGCAAGCCCGACGCCATCGGCTTTGCCGCGCTCGACAGCCAGGCGGCAACGCCCTTGCTGCAACAGGCCAAGGATGCCGCCATTCCCGTCATCGCCTTCGACTCCGGCGTCGACAGCGACATTCCGCTGACCACCGCGACCACCGACAATGTGGCGGCCGCCGCGCTGGCCGCCGACAAGATGGCCGAACTGATCGGCGGGGAAGGCAAGGTCGCCGTGGTGGCCCATGACCAGACCAGCCGCACCGGCATCGATCGGGTCGATGGCTTCGTTAATCGCATCAAGGAAGCCTATCCCAAGATCGAAGTGGTGAGCGTGCAATATGGCGGCGGCGACCAATTGCAATCGACCGAGATTGCCAAGTCGATCCTGCTGGCCAATCCCGACCTCAAGGGCATTTTCGGCGCCAATGAAGGCTCCGCCATCGGGGTGGTCAATGGCAAAACCGAGCTGAACAGCACGATCGTGGTCATCGGCTTCGATTCTGGTGCGGCGCAAAAGGGCTTCATCGAAAGCGGTGCCATGGCCGGCGCCATCACCCAGAACCCGGTCGGCATCGGCTACGAAACCGTCAAGGCCGCGATCTCGGCGCTGAAGGGCGAAACCCTGCCGCCGATCATCGATACCGGCTTCTATTATTACGACAAGGCGACCATGGGTAATCCCGAGATTGCCGCTGTATTGTATGACTAGGCTCCGAACAAGGGTATGGCGGTGAACTCGCCATACCCACCGGTTGCACCTCCCCCTTGACGGGGGGAGGGATTACTTTGGACTTGGCCGCCTGCTCGATTTTCCTGTTCATCGTCATCACCCGGCTTGTCCGGGTGATCCATCTCTCAGCGCATGCGGAAGCATGGATTGCCCGGACAAGCCGGGCAATGACGGCGGAACTGAGTTTGGGGAACATGACAAAGTCCCCGCAAGAGGGGGGACGACTGATGGTTTTAGGATAGAAATTTCATGGCCGATCTGACTGGAAAAATCGTACTCATCACTGCTGCCGCGCAGGGCATTGGCCGGGCTTCGGTCGAGGCCTTCGTCAAGGCCGGCACCAGGGTGATCGCCACCGATATCAATGAAGGCAAGCTGGCGGAACTCGATGGCATGCCGGGGGTGACCACGCGCGTCCTCAACGTGCTCTCCGACGATGCGGTCAAGGCCGCTGTCGCCGAGATCGGCCATATTGACGTGCTGTTCAACTGCGCCGGCGTGGTGCATTCGGGCACCGTGCTCGAGATGAGCGACAAGGATCTCGATTTCGCGCTTGATCTCAATGTGCGGGCGCAAATCCGCACCATCCGCGCGGTGCTGCCGCAAATGCTGGAGCGCAAGGATGGCGCCATCATCAATATGGCCACCGTTGCTTCCTCGGTGAAGGGTGTGCCCAATCGCGCTGCCTATTCGATTTCCAAGGCGGCCGTGGTGGGGCTGACCAAATCGGTCGCCGCCGATTATGTGACCAGCAATATCCGCGTCAACGCCATCTGCCCCGGCACGGTGGAAAGCCCCTCGCTGCATGAGCGCTGGCAGGCAACCGGCGATTTCGAGGGCGCGCGGAAGGCCTTTATCGCGCGCCAGCCGATCGGGCGCATCGCACGGCCCGATGAAGTGGCGGACCTGGCGGTGTATCTGGCCGGGGCGACCTATACGACGGGGCAGGTGCATATCATTGATGGCGGTTGGACGGGGTGAGGTTCGCAGCTAGAGGGCCACGATCCAATCCCCTCCCCCTTGAGGGGAGGGCTAGGGTGGGGGTGCTGCGGCTACCTCACGTTCGATATCTGCGGAG
>NZ_JNNO01000009.1 GCF_000735585.1 Devosia sp. LC5 | reverse complement strand
GGGCTGGGCGGCGGACTACGGGCCGGACGATCTCTTCGGGGCTGGCGGTGAAGATCAGCTCGGCGGCGTCGACAGGAGCCTCGAAGGGGGTCAGCTTGGGGCTGGTGGAGCGGGCCGAGGTTTCGACCGCGCCGATGGTGACCGGCATGGGGCGGCGGGAAATGGCGGGGCCGAGAGCCCCGAAATGGCCGCGGGCCAGGGCGCGAAACTGCTCGGCCTGGCGCTTTTCCATACCCAGCAGATCGGCGGCACGGGCCATGTCGATATCGAGAAAGGTCCGGCCCATCAGGAAGTTACTGGCTTCGGCGGCGACGTTCTTGGCGAGCTTGGCGAGACGCTGGGTGGCGATGACACCGGCAAGCCCGCGCTTGCGGCCGCGGCACATGAGATTGGTCATGGCGCCAAGCGAGAGCTTGCGGGCTTCGTCGGAGACTTCGCCGGCCACGGAGGGGGCGAAGAGCTGGGCCTCGTCGACGACGACGAGGACGGGGTACCAGAAATCGCGATCGGCATCGAACATGCCGCCTAGGAATGCGGCGGCGGCGCGCATTTGCTGCTCGACGTCGAGGCCTTCAAGATTGAGCACGACGGAAACGCGGTGCTGGCGGATGCGGCCGGCAATGCGGGTAAGCTCGGTTTCGGTGCGGGTGGCGTCGACTACGACGTGGCCGAATTTATCGGCGAGGGTGACGAAATCGCCTTCGGGATCGATGATGCATTGCTGTACCCAGGGGGCGCTTTGTTCGAGCAGGCGGCGCAGCAAATGGGATTTGCCGGAGCCGGAATTTCCCTGCACTAACAAACGCGTAGCCAGCAATTCCTCGAGATCGAGCGTGGCGGGCGCAGACCCCGTCGTCGCGCCCATGTCGATTGCTACCTTCATCAAATCTCCAGGCCGGCCAGTCACGTCTCAGTTCAACCGGAGACTCACTTCAGGCAGATGGGTTGACGTATGGTTAGCATGATTTTGCGCATTTGGGGGTAGGGGTAACCGGCAATTCACAGGGCCCGGCGCGAAAGCGTGCCGGGCCCTTTTGGCTTCAGAACCGAACCAGTTTGCGCACGTCCACCGGCAGGCCGGTGGCGAAGGACTGGTTGGCGGCGATGCCGGTCAAGATTGACAGCGCGCCGTCGCGATGGTTGGCGCCGTAGCCGGGCCTGGGTGTGGCGTCGCCGAAGATTTCGTTGAGCATGATGTTGTCGCCGCCGCCATGGCCGCCCTCGGCATGCTTGATCGGGATGACGCGGGCTTGCCCATGCAGGGGGAAGTGGTAGAGATCGACGCCCTTGGCGGCCCCTTCGGCGGTCGAGGTGGAACCGGCATTGATGTAGGAGGTTTCGCGCACCATCAGCTCGAGCCGCCCGCCGGTGCCGTTGATGGCGACGTTGAAGCCTTCCCAGGGGGCATAGGCATAGAGCGAATAGGTCATGACCGCCTTGTTGCGGTAGCGGACCATGACGTTCATCGTATCTTCGATTGAGATGCCGTCGCCAAACACGTTCTGGTCGCGCTGGTAGCCGTCTTCCTTTTCGCCATCCCAATAGAGGCCCTTCTGGACCGGGTTAGCGGTGAGATCGATGGCGAAGGGATCATCCTTGGCCGCTTGCACGCCCGTGGTGCGGGTATAGGGGGTGAATACCCCACGCTCCTCGGCATTGGCGCGGCCGTAGAATTTGAGGTCGCCCATGGCAAAGACCGTGTCGGGCTGGCTGCTGAGCCAGAAATTGACCAGGTCGAAATGGTGGGTCGATTTGTGGACCATCAGGCCCCCGCTATTGCGCTTGTCGCGGTGCCAGCGGCGGAAATAATCGGCGCCGTGGCGAGTGTCGAGCAGCCATTCGAAATGCACCGAAGTGGGGGTGCCGATGGCGCCTTCGGCGATCAGTTCGCGCAATGCCGAATTGTGCGGGGCATAGCGGTAGTTGAAGGTCACCCTTACCGACCGGCCGGTCCGCTCGACGGCGTCCAGGATCGCCTGGCACTTTTCGGGATCGGTGGTCATGGGCTTTTCGGTGATCACGTCGCAGCCGGCTTCGAGCGCGGCAATGATATATTGGTGGTGGGTGCGATCGATGGAGGTGACGATGACCGTGTCAGGCTTGGTCTCGGCGATCATCCTGGCGAAGCCGGCGGCCTTGTAGGTGGGGACAGCCTTGCCAGACAGCTCTTTTTCGATCGCGCGGTTGGTGTAATCCATGCGGACCTGGTTGGTGTCGCAAAGCGCGACGAGACGGGAATGCTCGCGATGAGGACCCAGGATGGCTTCATAAAACATCCGCGCCCGACCCCCGGTTCCCACCAGTGCGTAGGTCTTGGCCATTCGATTTTCTCCAGTCTCGATGCGATTATTGCGCCCATGGACAGGCGGTTGTGGAGCATCTACCATACAAGATTGCGGAGGGCACTAGTTGTTTTGATCATTTTGAACGTGGGCAGCGGCAAACAGAGGTTTCCGCTTTCGCGGGGATGACATCGCTGCGGGAAGGCAAAAGACCAAAAACCTGTGGATCGCGGCCGATTGGCGGAATTGGGCGCGCTTAAACCGGGCATGGTTGGGGAGGAAACAACGAGACGATGGCCCAGGTGCTGGAAACGAACGAGGAAACCATTGCGCTGCGCGTCGTGCGGGCGTTGCGCGACGAGATTGTCACCATGGCGTTGCGGCCGGGCGATGTGATTTCCGAAAGCGATATTGCGGGCCGTTATGGGGTATCGCGCCAGCCGGTACGTGAGGCCTTTATCCGCCTGGCGCAGCAAGGACTGCTGCTGATCCGGCCCAAGCGGGCCACTGTGGTCAAGAAAATCTCGCCCGATGGGGTGCGGCAATCGCGGTTCATCCGCGAATCCATTGAAGTCGAGATCATCCGGCGGGTGGCGGCCAAGCCGGGTAAGGATGCCCTGGCGGTGCTCAACGGGTTGATCGCGGACCAGGAAAAGGCCTCTGCGGCCAATGACAGGGCAGCGTTTCATACGCTGGATGAATTGTTTCATCGTACGCTCGCCCGGCTGGCGGGGGTGGAATATGCATGGCAGCTGATCGACGATCACAAGATCCAGCTGGATCGGGTGCGCTACCTGACGCTGGGCGTCTCCTCGAGCCAGCGCGCCATTGCCGAGCACAAGGAAATCGCGGCGGCGGTTGGCCGGGCCGATGTGGCGGCGGCCGAGCAGGCCATGCGCGAACATCTGGAACGCGCCGAAGTGCTGCTGGCCCAGACCATCGAGGATTTCCCGGATTATTTTGAGTGATTTTTGCCGTTTGGGGCTGGTGGGTTTGATTGGGCGTGGTGCTGGCGGAGGCATCGCACCCCTCTAGCGGCTGAGAGGCATGCCGGGCATCGGAGCCGCCCTGATAGGGGCGTGTTCATCGTTGGACTTACCCACCCACGATGTCATTCCGGCAGGCCGGAATCCATGCTGAAGGCCATCCCAACGCTGGATGTATGCGGATCGCCACGGACATGGATTCCGGCCTGCGCCGGAATGACACCGCATTCTTGAATGCGCCCAAAGCAAACACTCCCACTATAGGAGGGATCTCTCACTCGTTTTGCGGGACCGCGTTACAAATGCGTAATGGTGTGGCCGCAGGGGCTGGCGGATCGGGGTGGGGGTGCCTACGTTGACGGGCAACCGATAAGAACACGCCGAGTATCCTGCATGTCCCATCCCGCATTCGAGCTGATCCGTGACGAACACATCGCGGAGGTCAATTCGCAAGTGCAATTGTTCCGGCACAAAAAGACCGGGGCGGAGGTGCTTAGCCTCGTCAATGACGATGAGAACAAGGTGTTTGGCGTAACCTTCAAGACGCCGCCGCAGGATTCGACGGGCATTGCGCATATTCTTGAGCATTCGGTGCTGTGCGGAAGCCGCAAATATCCGGTCAAGAAGCCGTTTGTGGAGCTGCTCAAAGGCAGTATGCACACGTTCCTCAATGCCATGACATTTCCCGACAAAACCGCCTATCCGGTGGCCAGTCAGAATCTCAAGGACTTTTACAACCTCGTCGATGTGTATCTCGATGCGGTGTTTTTTCCGCTGATCAGCGAAGACACGTTCCGCCAGGAAGGCTGGCATTATGAGCTGGAGGATGTGCGGGCTCCGCTGGTTTACAAGGGCGTGGTGTTCAATGAGATGAAGGGCGTGTTTTCTTCGCCCGACGCGGTGATGCGGGATTTGAGCCAACGTTCGCTTTATCCCGATATTACTTATGGAAAGTCCTCGGGCGGCGATCCCAAGGCTATTCCCGAGCTGACCTATAAGCAGTTCAAAGAGTTTCACGATACATTCTATCACCCGTCCAATACCCGGGCGTTTTTCTCGGGTGATGATGAGGCGGGCAAAAGGCTCGCGATCCTGGACGAATATTTCAGCCAGTTCGAGCGACTGGACGTGGATGCCGAGGTGCAGCTGCAGCCGCGGTTCAATGCGCCGCGGCAGATTGTGGCGACCTATGCCGGGCCTAAAAGCGAGGGCAAGGCGCGCGACGGCATGGTGTCGGTCAATTGGATGATCGATCCGCCAGTGGACCGTATGGAAGCACTGAGCCATTCCATGCTGAGCTATCTGCTGGCGGGCAATCCCGCGGCGCCTTTGCGCAAGGCGCTGACCGAATCGGGGCTGGGCGAGGGCATGACCGGGGGCGGGATCGGCTCGGGCCTGCGCCAGCCGATAGCGAGTTTTGGCATGAAGGGGATCGATGCGGCGGATGCCGAAAAGGTCGAGGCGCTGATCCTGTCGACGCTCAAGGATGCCGCTGACAAGGGCTTTGCCGAAGACCAGCTGGAAGCGGCGATCAATACCTTCGAGTTCTCGCTGCGCGAGAACAATACCGGGTCTTACCCGCGCGGCATGACCTATATGTTCACCGCGATGAATGGCTGGCTGCATGGCGGGGATCCGCTGGAGCCATTGGCGTTCGAGGGGCCATTGGCGAGCCTAAAGGCCAAGGCGGCAGAGGGGCATTTCGCCAGGGAAATTTCCCGGCTGTTCCTTGATAATGCTCATCGTACCACGGTGACGCTGAGTGCAGACCCTGATCAGGGCGCGCGCGAAGCAGCCGAAGAAGTGGCGAAGCTGGCGGCGGTGCGGCAAGGGCTGGATGGGGCGGCGCTGGAAGCGGTGGTGGCCGAGACTGAAAAGCTCAAGGCCTTGCAGGAAAGCGTGGACGATCCGGCGGAACTGGCCAAGATTCCAACGCTGACACTGGCCGACCTGCCGCGTCAAAGCCGCACGGTGCCGATCGAGATCGGCACACTGGCTGATACCAGGCTATTCTATCATGACCTGCCGACCCTGGGGATCGTCTATCTCGATCTGGGCTTTGATCTGCATGTGCTGGACAAGGAGCTTTTGCCCTATCTGCCGCTATTCGGGCGGGCGTTGTTGCAGACCGGGACGAGCAAACAGGATTTCGTATCGCTGACGCAGCGCATCGGGCGCTCGACGGGCGGGATTGCCCAGCATCGGGGCCTGTCGGCGCGGCAGGGGAGCGATGGCAGCGCGGCGTGGTTCTTCCTTTCGGGCAAGGCGGTGCCGGACAAGCATGAGGAAATGCTCGCCATTATGGGCGATGTGCTGCTCGATGCGCGGCTGGATAATCGCGAGCGGTTCCGCCAGATGGCGCTGGAGGAAAAAGCCGGGTTTGAAACGCGGCTGGTGCCGGGGGGCAATGCCATTGTCGACACGCGGCTCAAGTCCGGCCTGTCCGAGGCGGGCTGGATTGCCGAGCAATCGGGTGGCGTGAGCTATCTGGGTTTCCTGCGCGAATTGGTGCAGCGGATCGACAGCGATTGGGCCAGTGTGGAAGCGGCGCTGGTGCGGATACGCGATACGCTGTTCCAGCGCGGGCATATGGTGGTCAATGTCACAGCCGACGGTTCGCTTTGGGATCGAGCCAAGGGGGAGATCGAGAGCTTCCTCGGGCGGCTGCCCAATGGCACGCCGGCCTTTGCCGATTGGTCGGTAGACCTCGCGCCCAAGTCGGAAGGGCTGATCATTCCGGCGCAGGTCAATTACGTCGGCAAGGGGGCCAATCTGCGGGTCCTCGGGTTCGAATTGACGGGCGCTTCCAGCGTGGTGCTGAAGTTTTTGAACACCACCTATTTGTGGGACAAGGTGCGCGTGCAGGGCGGGGCCTATGGTGGCTCCAGCCGGTTTGACCTGACCTCGGGCAATTTCTCGTTCCTGTCTTATCGTGATCCCAATCTGCTCAAGACGCTGGATGCCTATGACGGGGCTGCCAAGGCGCTCAATGCCGGGATTGGCGAGAATGATCTGACACGCTCGATCATCGGGGTGATCGGGGATATCGATGGGTACGAATTCCCCGATGCCAAGGGGTATTCATCGATGTGGCGGGTGCTGACGGGGACGACGGACGCGATCCGGCAGCAGCGGCGCGATGAGGTGCTTGGCACGGCGGCCGGGGACTTCAAGCGGCTGGCCGAGGCGGTGGATGCGGTGGCGCGGCATGGCCATGTCGTGGTGCTGGGCGGGGAGGCGGCGATTACCGCAGCCAATGAGACGCGGCCGGGGCTGATGGCGGTGAGCAGGGTTTTGTGATGAAGGAAGGTGGATTGCCCGGACGGGCCGGGCAATGACGGTGGGGAGGGTATGGGTTTGAATTCCATACTCTCAGCAATCGTCATCACCGGGCTTGTCCCGGTGATCCATCTTCCGGCATGTTCGGTGTCATGAAGGGCTATGTCTATATTCTGGCGTCCAAGAAAAATGGCACGCTCTATACCGGGGTGACGTCATATCCGTCGCGGCGGTTGCTGGAACATCAGCATGAGCTGACGCCGGGATTTACCTCGCGCTACGGCGTCAAGACGCTGGTATGGCTGGAAGAGCATGACCTGGTTGTCGATGCGATCCGGCGCGAAAAGGCGATCAAGAAATATCCCCGGCAGTGGAAGATCAATTTGATCGAGGCGGTCAATCCCGAATGGGAGGATGTGAGCGCATGGTTGCTCGGAGTGCGGTAGCGGGCTCGTAGTTCAGCAAGATGGATTACCCGGACGAGCCGGGTAATGACGGTGGGGAGGGGTGTGAGGTCTACCATGATCCATCGTCTTGGATGAACCACTTTGCCCACCTTGCGTTATCATCGCGCCATGGCCAGTCCGATCCTCGATCGAAATCTGCATATCAAGGCGATCGATGCCTATATCGATCCGAGCGTGCCGCGGGAGCGGGCGATTGTTACCCATGGGCATGCGGATCATGCGCGGGCGGGACATGGGGCGGTGCTGGCGACGCCCGATACGATTGCCATCATGAAGACCCGGTATGGCGATGATTGTGCCGGGCGGTTCGAGCCGCTGGATTTTGGCGTACCGCTCAGGATCGACGATGTGACGATCACGCTGCATCCGGCGGGGCATATTCTGGGGTCGGCGCAGGTGCTGGTGGAGCAGGCCGGGCAGCGCGTGGTGGTGACGGGGGATTACAAGCGGCTCGCGGACCGTACGGCGCAGGCTTATGAGCTGGTGGAATGTGACCTCCTGGTCACCGAGGCGACGTTTGGGCTGCCGGTGTTTCAGCATCCGCAACCGAGTGTTGAAATCGGGCGATTGCTGAAATCGGTGGCGGACAATCCTGAGCGGGCACATCTGATCGGGTGTTATGCGCTGGGCAAGGCGCAGCGGGTAATCGGGCTGTTGCGGGATGCCGGGTATGACGCGCCGATTTATCTGCATGGGGCGATGCTCCGGCTCTGCGCGCTGTATGAGGAACTGGGTGTGAGCCTGGGGGATTTGCGGCCGGCGCTGGATCTGTCCAAGGCAGCTTTTGCCGGGCAGATCGTGATCGCGCCGCCCTCGGCTATTCGCGACCGCTGGAGCCGGCGGTTTCCCGATCCGGTGACGTGCCAGGCCTCGGGCTGGATGAGCGTCAAGCAGCGGGCACGGCAGGCGCTGGTGGAATTGCCGCTGGTAATTTCGGACCATTGCGACTGGGGGGAACTACAGCAGACCATTCGCGAGACCCAGGCGCAAACCGTATGGGTGACGCATGGGCGGGAGGATGCGCTGGTCTATTGGTGCCGGACGCAGGGCTTGCAGGCCGAGCCGCTCAATATCCAGGGCTTTGAGGATGATGGCGGGGAGGGCGAGGCGTGAAGCGGTTTGCCCAATTGCTGGAACTGTTGGCGCTGACGCCGTCGCGGACGCGCAAGCTGGCCGCGCTGACGCAATATTTTCGCGAGGTGCCGGACCCAGACCGGGGCTTTGCGCTCGCAGTGCTGACCGGGGCATTGAGCTTTCGCAATGTGAAGCCGGCTTTGCTCAAGGAAACGGTGCTGGCCGAGGTGGACGCTACGCTGTTCGCCATGAGCTACGATT
This sequence comes from Devosia sp. LC5, assembly GCF_000735585.1. Lineage (GTDB taxonomy): Bacteria > Pseudomonadota > Alphaproteobacteria > Rhizobiales > Devosiaceae > Devosia. The sequence goes on along the minus strand of NZ_JNNO01000009.1, from coordinate 93,295 downwards.
ATGTCGGTGATTTGGGCGAGACGATTGCGCTGATCTGGCCACATCACGGGGCGCAGGAAGATCTGCCGTCGCTGACCGATCTGATCGAGCTGTTCAATACGACCTCCAAGAGCGAATTGCCCAAGCTGATTGCCTCGCTGCTGACGCGGGCGGGGATCAATGAGCGCTGGGCGCTGGTGAAGCTGGCGACGGGGGCGCTGCGCATCGGGATTTCGGCGCGGCTGGCCAAGACGGCGTTAGCTGAGATGAGTGGCGTCGAGGTGCAGGAGATCGAGGAAGTCTGGCACGGGCTCAAGGTACCCTATCTCGATCTTTTTGCCTGGCTCGATGGCAAGGCGGGGCGGCCCGATATCGATCAGTCGGCGCGGTTTCACCCGCTGATGCTGAGCAATCCGATCGACGAGGAGAAAGACCTCGCCAAGCTCGATCCCAGGGATTTCTCGGCAGAATGGAAATGGGACGGCATTCGGGTGCAACTGGTGTTGGGCGGGGGGACGGTGTCGCTGTTTTCGCGCACGGGCGATGATATCGCGACGGCATTTCCCGACATTGTCGAGAATGTGCATGGGCTGGCGGTGCTCGATGGGGAGCTGCTGGTGGGCCGGGATTTCGAGCCGGGTTCGTTCAACGACCTGCAGCAGCGGCTGAACAAGAAGGTGGCGTCGGCCAGGCATCTCAAGGAGAGCCCGGCGTTTATTCGCGTCTATGACATGCTGTTCGATGGGCACGAGGATGTGCGGGTGCTGGGATGGACGGAGCGGCGCAAGCGGCTGGAGGCATGGTTCGCGGCCAATCCGCAGACGCGGCTGGACCTGTCCGAGGTGCTGCCGTTCACCGATTGGGATGACCTGGCGCGGCTGCGGCGGCAGGGGGCGGACGAGCATGGGCACGAGGGGGTGATGATCAAGCTCAAAACCTCGCCCTATGTGCCGGGGCGGCCAAAGGGGTATTGGTTCAAGTGGAAGCGCGACCCCAATGTGGTGGATGCCGTGCTGATGTATGCGCAGCGCGGGCATGGCAAGCGGAGTTCGTTTTATTCGGACTATACGTTTGGCGTGTGGAAGGGGAATGAGATCGTGCCGATCGGAAAGGCCTATTTCGGCTTCACCGATGAGGAGTTGAAGCTGCTGGATAAATGGATCAGAGCCAATACATTGGCTTCGTTCGGGCCGGTGCGGGAGGTGCGCAAGGAACTGGTATTCGAGGTGGCGTTTGACTCCGCCCAAGTTTCGAGCCGGCACAAGTCGGGGGTGGCGCTGCGGTTTCCGCGCATCAGCCGGATCCGGTGGGACAAGCCGGCGGCGGAGGCGGGGACGCTGGAGGATATGGCGGTTTTTATATTGAGCAGTTGAGGATTCAGTCGACACGCTCCCCCTTGTGGGGAGGGATCAAGGGTGGGGGTGAGCCACGAGCACTGCACCTGCGGAAGCATACCCCCACCCTGCTCGATTACGGACTTAGCAAGCGCTAAGTCCTATCTCGCTTCCCTCCCCACAAGGGGGAGGGTGAACCCGGTGGGCGTGACGCATTCGAAAGAGCAGGAGAGCAAAACAATGTCATCGCGATCCAATCATTTGCGGCTGCTGGCGCTGGAGAAACAGATGGCGGCGGCGGCCGAAGCGATGGATTTCGAGCAGGCGACGGCGCTCCGCAATGAGATTGCACGGCTCAAGGGGGAGGTGCCGGTGGTGAGCGAGGATGGGGCGGTGAGCGTCACCGTCAGCCAGCCGCCGCCCGGCGCGATGGGGCTGGGCACGCAAGTGCCGGTGCGGCAGCCACCCAAGGGCTGGGTGAAGCCCAAGAAGCCGGATTTTTTTGCCAAGGGTGGGAAGGGGCGCGGTGGGCGGTAGCTACCCAGCTTGTAGCGGGGCAAGGCCCCCCTCATCCGCCCTTCGGGCACCTTCTCCCACGAGGGGAGAAGGGAAGAGGCTATCCTGCCTGCTTGATGCGCTCGTCGGCTAACTTTTTGATTTCCTTGAGCTCGGCGATCGTCGTTTGCAGGTCCGAGAGCTGGGCCTGGAGCGAAGCGAGGCGTTCGTCGACCTTGCCGATGAGGAGGCTCACCTGCTGGCTGCGGTCGGCGTCGTAGAGGCTGAGATAGTCGGAAATGTCGCGCAGCGAGAAGCCGAGGCGTTTGCCGCGCAGGATCAGGATCAGCCGGGCGCGGTCGCGGCGGCGGAAGATGCGGGTGGCGCCGACGCGTTCGGGGGCCAGCAGGCCCTTGGCTTCGTAGAAGCGAATGGCGCGGGTGGAAATGCCGAATTCCTTTGCCAGATCGGCGATGGCAAAGAGATCGCGGCTCTCGGTTTCAGGGCGGTTCACGGCTTTTGGGCCTTTGTGGCGGCGTATTCCTCGCGCAATTCCTTTTTGCTGAGCTTGCCGATCAGGGTCTTGGGCAGGGCATCCTTGAAGATGATTTCGCGTGGCATCTCGATCTTGTTGAGTTTGTCGGCGAGGAACAGCTTGAGCTCGGTGTCGGTGGCCGCCTTGCCGGATTTCAGCTTGATATAGGCGACCGGCGCCTCGCCACGATATTCGTCGGGCACGCCGATGACATTGGTTTCCTCGACCGCCTCGTGGGTCATCAGCGCTTCCTCTATGATACGAGGATAGACGTTGAAGCCTGAGCAGATGATGAGATCCTTGGTACGATCGACCAAGAAGACATAACCGTCTTCGTCCATATGGCCGACATCGCCGGTGCGCAGCCAGCCATCATGGAAGGCTTCTTCATTGGCCTCGTCATTGTTGAAATAGCCGGTCATGACCTGGGGGCCGCGGACCTGAAGTTCGCCGTTTTCGCCAATGGCGACCACTTCATTGGTGTCGATGCCGACGAAGCGGATATCGGTGCCGGGCAGGGGCAGGCCGATGGACATGGGTTTGGATGGCACGCGCAGGGCGGCGCAGCAGACAACGGGGGAAGCCTCGGTGAGGCCATAACCTTCAGCCAGCAGCGCCTTGGATTTTTTGGCAAAATTAGCGCGGATTTCATTGGGCAGGGCGGCGCCGCCGGAAATGGCGACTTCCAGGCTTGCCAGCTTGGCGGAAATATTGGGGTCTTCGGCACGGGCTATGGCGGAGAGCAGGGTGGGCACGGCAGGCAGCACATTGGCTTTGGTGCGGGCAAACAGGTCGAGCAGCGCCTTGAGCTCAAAGCGGGGCAGCATGACCACTTGCGTGCCATTGCAGAGCGGCACGTTCATGCAAACCGTCATGGCGAAGATGTGGAAGAAGGGCAGCACGGCTACCACCTTGGTGGGTGGATAGAACAGCCCGCAGCCCCATTGATCGATCTGGCTCATATTGGCCGCGATATTGGTGTGGGAGAGCAAGGCTCCCTTGGGCACGCCGGTCGTGCCGCCGGTATATTGCTGGACGGCGATGTCCTTATAGGGATCGATGACCACGGCCGATGGCGTTTCCTTGCGGTCGATCAGTTCGTTGAATGCGGCAATGCGGTCGCGGACGGGGGACTTGCGCAGCTTGGCGAGGTCTTTGCGCCTGGCGATGGAATAGAGAATCTTTTTGGGTAGCGGCAGCGCGTCGGGGAAGTGGCAGACGACCAGCGATTTGACATGGCCGAGTTGGACCAGCTGTTCGGCCTTTTCGAAAATCTGCTGCAGGTCGAGCGTGATCAGCAGATCGGCGCCGGCATTGGCGGCGATGTGGCTGAGCTCCTTGACAGTATAGAGCGGGTTACAATTGACCACGGTGCCGCCGGCGCGCAGCACGCCGTAATAGGCGACGGGGTAAAAGGGGGTATTGGGCAGCATGATGGCCACCCGGCTGCCCTTGCCGACGCCGAACTGGCTCTGCAATGCGCCGGCAAAGGCGGTGATCTTGCGGGCCAGTTCGCCGAAACTGGTGGTGCCGCCCATGAAGTCGAGCGCGGTGGCGAGGGGATTTTTGGCACAGGCGGCCAGCACCTGCTCATGCACCGGGCGGGTATCGATCTTGACGTCCCAGGCGATGCCGTCAGGGTAGCTGGCGATCCAGGGGCGCGTTGCCCGCTCGTTGCGCTGGTCCATCAATGTCCCTCCTCGTGCCGTTAGGCCTGGGCTTTGCCCTTATAGACGCAGTATTCCATGGCTTTACGTTAGCGTCAAATGGGTGACGGGGGATTTTGAGCAGGGGAAGGAGGCTCAAGAACGGCTTTCAGGTCCATCGTTATTGCCCGGCCTGTCCGGGCAATCCATTGGCGCCGCGTACGCTGAGAGATGAATCACCCGGACAAGCCGGGTGATGACGATGAATGGAGGGAGCCATGCAAGCGGCGGGTTCGCTTGGATGGGTGCTCCTCCTACGCTTGCGTGAACGTAATGTGTCGTTAGTTGACGTTTACGTAAAGCACGGTAAACTGCGGCCTCAACACTGGGGATATGACGCGCTATGGTTGAGCGCGGCAGGCCCAGTAAGAACCGGAGGACCGGGGAACGGTCTGACGTTTTGGGAGGAGGCCGCCGTGACACTTGCGCTTTTCGTGATCAGCCTCATCGTTTTTGGCGTGCTGGCCTGGCGGGAAAGCCCGCTCTGGCAGTGGGGCGTGGCGGCGCTGGTGATCGGGCTGCTGAGCCGGCTTGATGTGAGCGGGAGCGGCCTTGCGCTTGATGGCGGCTTTGCTGGCCTGCTGCTGGCGCTGGTGCCGGGGGCGGTGTTGTTGCTGCTCAGCGTTGAGGCCATTCGCAAGCCGGTGCTGACACGGCCGGTCTATGGGCTGGTCAAATCCATTTTGCCGAAGGTCAGCAAGACCGAGCAGGATGCGCTGGATGCCGGTACCATCGGCTGGGATGCCGAATTGTTTTCCGGCAAGCCTGACTGGAACAAGCTGACCGATATCCGGCCGCTGACGCTAACGGCTGAGGAGCAGGCGTTTCTTGACGGGCCGACCAATGAGGTCTGTGCCATGATCGACGATTGGGACACGCGCAATAATCGCGCTGATCTGTCGCCCGAGGTCTGGCAGTTTCTCAAGGACAAGGGGTTCCTGGGCATGCTGATTGCCAAGGAATATGGCGGGCTGGGTTTTGGCGCGCAGGCGCAGTCGATGATCGTTTCCAAAATTTCGAGCCGGTCGGTGGCGGCGGGGATCACCGTCATGGTGCCCAATTCGCTCGGGCCGGGCGAATTGCTGGAAAAATACGGCACACAGAGCCAGAAAGACCAATATCTCGGACGGCTGGCCAAGGGAATTGAAGTGCCGTGCTTTGCGCTGACCGGCGTGCATTCGGGGTCGGATGCCGGCGGCATGCGCGATATCGGCATTGTCACCAAGGGGACCTATCAGGGCCAGGAGGTGCTGGGCATCAGGCTGAGCTGGGACAAGCGCTATATTACGCTGGCCCCGATTGCCACGCTGGTGGGCCTGGCTTTCATCCTCAAGGACCCGGATAATCTACTGGGCAAGGGTGAAGAGATCGGGATTACGCTGGCGCTGGTGCCGCGCGATCATCCTGGCGTCGAAATCGGGCGGCGGCATTTTCCGGCGCGGCAGGCTTTCATGAATGGGCCGACGCGCGGCACGGATGTGTTCATTCCCATGGACTTTTTGATCGGTGGGGTGGACCGGGCCGGGCAGGGCTGGCGCATGCTGATGGAGTGCCTGTCGACGGGCCGCGCGATTTCGCTGCCGGCCATCGGCACGACCTCGATCAAGCAGGCTTTGCGCGTGAGTTCGGCCTATGCGCGGATCCGGCGGCAATTCGGCATTCCCGTGGGGATCATGGAGGGCGTGGCCGAACCGCTCGGGGAGATGGTCAAGCGCGCCTATACCTTTGAAGCGAGCCGGCGGCTGACGGCCTCGATGGTGGATGAGGGGCAGCGGCCGGCGGTGATTTCGGCGCTGCTCAAATATCGCACCACCGAAGCGATGCGCGACAGCGTGGATGATGCCTTCGATATTCACGGCGGGCGGGCGATCCAGGATGGGCCGGGCAATTATCTGTTCGGCGGCTATATGGCGACGCCGGTGGCCATCACGGTGGAAGGCGCCAATATTCTGACGCGCACCCTGATGACCTTTGCGCAGGGCGTGCTGCGGGCGCATCCTTTCCTCTACAAGGAAATCGCGGCGGCGCAGAATCCCGACAAGGCGGCAGGGCTGGAGCAGTTTGACCTGGCCTTTGGCGGACATACCAAATTCATGTTGCGCAATATTGCCGCCAGTTTCGTGCATGGGGTGAGCAATGGCGCTTTTGCCTCTGCGCCGGCGCAGTCGGAAATGGCGCATTGGTATAAAAAGCTGCATCGCTATAGCCAGGATTTTGCTCTCGTGGCCGATTGGACCACGGTGGTGCTGGGTGGGGCGCTCAAGCGCAAGCAGAAGATTTCCGGGCGGATGGCCGATATTCTGGGCGAGCTTTACCTGATGTCGGCTGTGCTCAAGCGGTTTGAGGAAGAGGGGCGCCTGGTCGAGGACCGGGAGCTGGTCGATGCCATCATGGCGGACCGGATCGCGGCGATGGAGCGGACCTTTGGCGAGGTGTTTGCCAATTTCCCCAATGGGCTGCTGGCCAATGCGATGCGGTTCCTGTGCTTCCCGCTGGGGCGGCATGCGAGGCCCGCCAGTGACCGGGTGAATTATCGCTTCGTGCGGGCGGTGCTGCGGCCGGGGGCGTTTCGCGACCGGCTGACCACGGGCGTGTTCGTATCGATGGACCCCAATGACGTGACGGGCGTTCTCGAAGACGGGCTGCTCAAGGTGACCGAGGCCGAGGAGATCGAGGCACGGTTCGTCAAGGCGGCGCGCAAGGGTGTGATCGAGCGGCGGCTGGATCGCGATGCGATTGCCGATGCGGTGGCGGCCGGGGTGCTCAATGAGAACGAGGCCGGGATCATGCGGGCGGCGGACGAGGCGACCGATCGTGTGGTGAAGGTAGATGATTTCGCACCGGATGAACTGGCGGCGGAATAGGGCCGGCGGAAATATGGCGACAAGCCAAACGATTTGAGGAGGCAAAATGATTGCGCTGCAGGAGACGGTGACCAAGCATTGGAGCTTTCACACCGATGTGGAAAAGCTCGGCTGGCTGACGATCAATAGCCAGGGGGCCGGGGTCAATACGCTCAGCCGCGAGGCGATCATGGAGCTGGAAACGCTGGTGGCGCGGATCGAAGACCTGGCGAGCTCGGGCGAGGTGATCGGGGTGATCCTGCTGAGCGGCAAGGATAGCGGGTTCATTGCCGGGGCCGATGTCAGCGAATTCGATGCGATGAGCGATTTTTCGGTGCTGCCGGAGGCGCTGAAGCGCACGCATGCGCTGTTTACGCGGATCGAAAAGCTCAAAGTGCCGGTGGTGGCGGGGATACACGGGTTCTGCCTGGGCGGCGGGCTGGAGCTGGCGCTGGCCTGCCACTACCGGATTGCGGTCAATGACGAGAAGACGCGGATCGGATTTCCGGAGGTCAATCTGGGGATCTTTCCCGGCTTTGGCGGTACGGGGCGCTCGATCCGGCAGGCGGGGCCGGTTGATGCCATGGGGATCATGCTGACGGGCAAGATGCTGAAGGCCGGTGCGGCGCGGGGGCTGAACCTGGTCGATAAGCTGGTGCGGCATCGCGACATGCTGGCCTGGGAGGCGCGCAAGGCGGTGTTGCAGAAGCGCAAGAGCAAATCCGCGCCGCCGGTCAAGCGAGTGATGGCGATGGGGCCGATCCGCGGCTATGTGGCGAGCAAGATGCGCGAAGAGGCGGGAAAGAAGGCGCGCAAGGAACACTATCCGGCCCCGTTCGCGCTGATCGATCTGTTCGAGGCGCATGGCAATGACTGGCAGGCGATGAGCCGGGGGGAGATCGACGCTTTCGTGCCGCTGATGGGGACAGAGACGGCGACCAATCTGCGGCGGGTGTTTTTTGCCTCCGAAGGTTTGAAGAAACAGGGTGCCAAGGGCACAAAGTTTGCGCGGGTGCATGTGATCGGGGCAGGGGTGATGGGCGGCGATATCGCAGCCTGGTGCGCTTTGCGCGGTATGGCGGTGACGCTGCAGGATATCGACATGGCGCGCATCAAACCGGCGCTGGAACGGGGCAAGGCGCTGTTCAAGAAGCGTCTCAAGAGCAAGCGCGAGGTGGACACGGCCATGCTGCGGCTTGAAGCGGACCCGACTGGCAAGGGCGTGGCGCGGGCCGATGTGATCATCGAGGCGGTGGTGGAAAAGCTCGAGGTCAAGCAGGCGATTTTCAGCGGGATCGAGGATCAGCTGAAACCCGGCGCGATCCTGGCTACCAATACATCCTCCATCGAACTGGAGCGGATTGCCGAGGGGCTCAAAGACCCGGCGCGGCTGATCGGGCTGCATTTCTTCAATCCGGTGGCGCAATTGCCGCTGGTGGAGGTGATCCGGTCCACGTTCAATTCCGATGCGGAGATTGGCAAGGGCGCGGCGTTTGCGCTGGCGATTGGCAAGTCACCGGTTGTGGTCAAGTCGGCACCGGGGTTCCTCGTCAACCGTGTGCTGATGCCCTACATGCTGGGTGCAGTGAAGCGGGTGGAAGCGGGCGAAAGCAAGGAATTGCTTGATGCTGCGGCCGTGGCTTTCGGCATGCCGATGGGGCCGATCGAGTTGATGGATACGGTTGGGCTCGATGTGGGCCAGTCGGTGGCGCGGGAATTGGGGCAGGCGGTGCCCGCGGAGTCCAAATTCGCGGGGCTGGTGAGTGCGGGCAAGCTGGGCCGCAAGAGTGGCGAAGGCTTTTACAAGTGGGTCGATGGCAAGGCGCAAAAGGGTGAGACGCCGGCCCATGCCGACCTGGCCGGACTGGGGCGTGAATTGGTGCAGCCCCTGGTCGATACAACCGAAGTGGTGGTGGCAGAGGGCGTGGTCGCCAATGCGGGGCTGGCCGATATCGGAGTGATCCTTGGGACGGGCTTTGCGCCATTCCTGGGTGGTCCTCTCAAAGCACGTGCAGATGGGAGGGCTTGAGACATGGCCGAATTGCGTAAAGTCGCCATTGTCGGCTCGGTCCGGACGCCGTTTGCGCGGGGGCACACGGCCTATGCCGACGAGACCAATCTGTCGCTGCTGGCGACGGCGCTTGGTGGGTTGGCCGACAAATTCGGGCTCAAGGGCGAGAAGATCGATGAGGTGATGGCGGGGGCCGTCATCGGGCATAGCCGGGATTTCAACCTGGCGCGGGAAGCCTCTCTCGATGCCGGGTTTTCGTCGCGTACGCCGGGGACGAATATACAGATCGCCTGCGGCACGAGCCTGCAGGCGGCGCTGGTGCTGGGGGCCAAGATAGCCACTGGCGAGATCGAGAGCGGGATTGCGGCGGGTTCGGATACGGTCAGCGATAGTCCGGTAGTGTTTGGCAATAAATTCCAGCACCGGATGATCGAATTGTCCAAGGCTCGTTCGACCGGGGAAAAGTTCGGTGCCTTCAAGGGATTTTCGTTTGGCGAATTGGCGCCGGTGGCGCCCTCGACGCAGGAGCCGCGGACGGGCCTGTCGATGGGTGAGCATTGTGAGCTGATGGCGCGCAATTGGGGGATTTCGCGCCAGGCGCAGGACGAGCTGGCAGTGGCCAGCCATCGCAATGCGGCCAAGGCCTATGACGAGGGGTTTCACGACGATCTGCTGGTGTCGTGTGCCGGATTGGTGCGCGACAATAATGTGCGGGCGGATGCCAATCTCGAGAAGATGGCCAGCCTCAAGCCGGCTTTCGACAAGAATTCGGGCCTCGGCACGCTGACGGCGGCCAATTCGACGCCGCTGACCGACGGGGCCAGTGCCGTGCTGCTGGCGAGCGAGGATTGGGCGCGGGCGCGGGGCCTGCCGGTGTTGGCCTATTTGACCATGGGCCGGGTAGCCGGCAATGACTTTGCCCATGGCGAAGGATTGCTGATGGCGCCCACCATTGCGGTGTCGGAACTGCTGGCGCGGGCCGGGATCGGGTTTGACGATATCGACTATTTCGAGCTGCATGAGGCGTTCGCCGCGCAAGTGCTATGCACGCTCAAGGCCTGGAACGACCCAGCCTATTGCAGGGACGTGTTGGGGCGCGATGCTGTGATGGGCGTGATCGACCCGGCCAAGATCAATGTCAAGGGATCGAGCCTGGCCTATGGGCATCCCTTTGCCGCGACCGGCGCGCGGATTTTGGGGCTTACGGCGAAAATGCTGTCGACGGCGCCGGGAAAACGGGCTTTGATTTCGGTGTGTACGGCCGGCGGCATGGGTGTCGCGGCCCTGGTAGAGAGTCCGTCATGAGCGACAATGTGGTCAAGTTCCGCCGCATCGAGAAACAGCCCGAGCCACCGGTAAAAAAGCCACGCGGCCCGCTGCCGGGCTGGGTGCCGTTTGTGGCGCTGGTGGCTCTGGCAGTTGCTGTCTATTTCGCGCGCCAGGCAGGGTTGTTGGGCGGCGCCTGAGGAGGCTGTGTCTCTCAGGCTTCACAGCATGTTAATAATTCCGGCGGCCTTGACGCTTAGGTCAATGTTTTACTTGTCAGTGGACGGAATTGCGTAATACCGTCCAGCAATCTTGACCGTCGGGTCAAAACTGACGGCCACAAGACTACCCCACCCGCTGCAACAAACGCGCGGGACAAGAAAAAACTCAGGAAACTCCAAAAGGAGATGGGAACGAGCATGAAACTTCACAAAACCCTGACGGCGGTAGCGGCCGCCGGCGCCGTGGCGCTGATGATGAGCACGGCCGCTTCGGCCGTCACGCTGCAGATGCATAATGGTGGCGATCCGGGCTCGCTTGATCCGCATAAGGTGTCGGGCGACTGGGAAAACCGCGTCGTCGGCGACTATATCGAGGGTCTGGTCACCGAAGACACCAAGGCGGACGCCATTCCGGGCCAGGCCGAGAGCTGGGACATTTCGGAAGATGGCACGGTCTATACCTTCCATCTGCGCGAAGGCATCAAGTGGACCGATGGCGAGCCTGTCACGGCCGAAGATTTCGTGTTCGCGTTCCAGCGCCTGATGAACCCGGCGACCGCTTCGGAATATGCCTATCTGCAATATCCGATCAAGAATGCCGAGGCCATCAATTCGGGCGAAATCACCGATTTCAGCCAGCTCGGCGTCAAGGCGCTCGATGACAAAACCGTCGAAATCACGCTTGAAGCGGCAACTCCATACTTCCTGCAGGCGCTGACCCATTACACCGCCTATCCGGTGCCAAAGCACTTGGTGGACGAGTTCGGCGACGCCTGGACCGATATCGAGCACATTGTCGCCAACGGCCCGTTCAAGATCACCGAATGGCTGCCGGGCTCCTATGTCCACTCGGTCAAGAACGAAGACTATTACGACGCAGCCAATGTGAAGATCGACGAGGTCTATTACCACGTCCTCGAAGATCAGGCGGCGGCGCTCAACCGCTACCGCGCCGGCGAATTCGACATCCTGACCGACCTGCCTTCGGACCAGTATCAGTGGATCCAGGACAACCTGCCCGGCCAGGCCCATGTCGAACCGTTCCTGGGCATCTATTACTATGTGCTGAACCAGGAAAAGCCGCCGCTGAACGATCCGTCCATCCGTGAGGCGTTGTCGATCTCGGTACTGCGCGACGTGATCGGCCCCGATATCCTGGGCACGGGCGAATTGCCGGCCTATGGCTGGGTTCCCGAAGGCACGGCCAATTACGAGGGCGACGTCTACATGCCCGAATGGGCAACCCAACCCTATGAAGAACGCGTGGCCAAGGCCAAGGAACTGCTGGCCGCTGCCGGCTATACGCCGGAAAACCCGCTGACCCTGCAACTGCGCTACAACACCAATGACAACCACCAGCGTATCGCCGTGGCGATCGCAGCCATGTGGGAGCCGATCGGTGTGAAGGTCGAGCTGTTCAATGCCGAAACTGCCGTGCATTACGATGCGCTGCGCGCCGGCGATTTCCAGGTCGGCCGCGCCGGCTGGCTGCTCGACTATTCGGATGCCGCCAATACGCTTGACCTGCTCAAGACCGGCACCCAGCAGGGTGACACGATGAACTGGGGCAATAATTACGGCCGCTATTCGAACCCTGATTTCGACAAGCTGATGACCGATGCGGCCGTGGAGCTGGATCTGGCCAAGCGCGCCGAATTGCTGCACCAGGCCGAGACGCTGGCCATGGACCAGTTCGCGGCGATCCCGATCTACTGGTATGTGTCCAAGAACGTGGTGTCGCCCAAGATCACCGGCTTTGAAGACAATGCCAAGGACATCCACCGTACGCGCTGGCTGACCAAGGCCGAGTAAGCCCAAGGGCTTGATGATCGTGGGGGCCCGACCGGCTCCCACGATCTCTTTTATTCCGGCGAGCGCGCGTGGACGCAGCGCCCTGGATAGCAAAGGTTTACAATCATGTTGGGTTATGCCCTGCGGCGCGTGCTATCGGCCATTCCGATCGCACTGATTGCCGTAACCGTCTGCTTTTTCATTCTGCGCCTGGCACCGGGCGGTCCGTTCGATGGTGAGCGCGCGCTGCCCCCGACGGTGCTGGCCAATTTGCGGGCGCACTACAATCTCGATCAGCCCCTGATCAACCAGTACTTCATCTATCTGTGGCGGCTGCTGCATGGGGATCTGGGTCCTTCCATGGTGATCGATGGCTTCAATGTGAGCCAGCTGATCCGCATCGGCTTTCCCTTTACCCTCACCGTGGCGCTGACCGCGTTCGTGATCGCCACTGCCATCGGCGTCGTCGCCGGCATGATCGCGGCGGTGAATCAGAACAAGTGGCCCGATTACGTGCTGGTGCTGGTGGTGATGCTGGGCGTGGTGGTGCCGAATTTCCTGATGGCGGCAATCTTGCAGCTGTGGTTCGGCGTCTATCTAGGCTGGCTGCCGGCGGGAGGCTGGGTCAATGGCTCGATCCTGCATCTGGTGCTGCCGGTGACCGTGTTGGCCTGGCCGCATGCGGCGCGCATTTCGCGGCTGATGCGCGGCTCGATGATCGAGGTGCTGGGCACCAATTACGTGCGTACCGCCAAATCCAAGGGCCTGGGGCAACGGCTGGTACTGGCGCGTCACGCCATCAAGCCCGCGCTGTTGCCGGTTGTGTCCTATCTGGGGCCCGGGCTGAGCTATCTGCTCACCGGCTCGCTGGCCGTCGAGCAAATTTTCGGCCTGCCGGGGATCGGCAAATATTTCGTCACCGCAGCGCTTAACCGCGACTACGGCATCGTTCTGGGAACGACTATCCTTTACATGTTCATTATCCTGGCGCTCAATCTTCTGGTCGATCTCCTCTATGCCTGGCTTGACCCCAAGGTGAGGTATCGCTGATGGCCGGGATCACTGGAAAAGACGAAGTCCTCACCGCCTATGCGCGCAAGCTCGAAACGCTGGACGCGCCCAAGGGCCGCTCGCTGACGCAGGACGCTATTCGGCGGCTGCGGCGCAACAAGGCGGCGGTGGTGGCGATCTTCCTCGTCGTCTTCATCGTGGCGGCGGCGTTTATCGGGCCGTACTTCCTGACCTGGGGCTATGCCGAGGTCGACTGGACCGCCATCCGCAAGCCACCCGATTTCGCCAAGGGCCATTATTTCGGCACCGACCAGAACGGCCGCGACATGCTGGCCCGCGTGCTGCAAGGTACGCAGATGAGCCTGATCGTGGCGGCGGTTGCCACCATCGTGTCGGTCTCGATCGGGGTGGTCTATGGCGCGGTGGCCGGCTATTTCGGCGGCCGGGTCGATGCGGTGATGATGCGCATTGTGGATATCATGTATGCGCTGCCCTATATCCTGTTCGTCATAATCCTCGTGGTGATGTTCGGGCGCAATCCGGTATTGCTGTTCGTGGGCATCGGGGCGATCGAATGGCTGACCATGGCGCGCATCGTGCGCGGCCAGACGCTATCGCTCAAGGAGAAGGAATTCGTCGAGGCAGCACGCGCCGGCGGGGCCAAGCCCTGGACCATCATCCTGCGCCATATCGTGCCGAACCTCACCGGCCCGGTGGTGATCTATGCCACGCTGACCATTCCCGAAGTCATCATCGCCGAGAGCTTCCTGTCCTATCTCGGCCTGGGTGTGCAGGAGCCGCAGACCTCGCTGGGCACGCTGATTTCGTTCGGCGCGCCGGTGGCGGAAGTGCTGCCCTGGATGCTGCTGGCCCCGGCCGGCGTGCTGGTGACGCTCCTGCTCTGCTTTACCTATATCGGGGACGGCCTGCGCGATGCGCTCGACCCCAAGGATCGCTAACATGAAACAAGTCCTTAAAGTGGAAGACATGTCGGTGACCTTCGCTCTGCACGAGAGCGAAGTGCATGCGGTGCGCGAGATGAATTTCGCGCTGTCGGAAGGGGAAACCCTGGCCGTGGTGGGCGAGAGCGGATCGGGCAAGAGCCAGGCCTTTCTCGCCATCATGGGCCTGTTGGCCAAGAACGGCCGCACCGGCGGGCGCGCCATGATGGGCGATGTCAACCTGATCGGGCTGGCGCCCAAGCAACTGGATGTCTATCGCGGCAAGGATATCGCGATGATCTTCCAGGACCCGATGACCTCGCTCAATCCCACGCTGCGCGTCAAGACGCAACTGGCCGAAGTGCTGGTCAAGCATCGCGGTTTCGACAAGGGCAAGGCGGTCAAATCGGCCGTGGAAATGCTCGAGCGGGTCGGCATTCCCGAGCCCGCCAAGCGCGCCAATGCCTATCCGCACGAACTGAGTGGCGGCATGCGGCAGCGGGTGATGATCGCCATGGCGCTGCTGTGCCAGCCCAAGATCCTGATTGCGGACGAGCCGACCACGGCGCTGGACGTGACGGTACAGGCGCAGATGCTGGACCTGTTCAAGACGCTGACCGATGATTTCGGCACTTCGCTGGTGCTGATCACGCATGATCTGGGCGTGGTGGCGGGCGTGGCCGACCGGATGATGGTGATGTATGGCGGGCGGGCCGTCGAAAAAGGCGTGACGGACGATCTGTTCTACGATCCGCGCCATCCCTATACGCTGGGCCTGCTGCATTCGACACCCCATATCGCCAAGCGCGCCGAGCGGCTCGACCCGATCCAGGGCCTGCCGCCCAGCCTTGAACATCTGCCCAAGGGCTGCTCGTTCAATCCGCGCTGCGCCTTTGCATTCGATCGGTGCCTCAATGAACGCCCGCCTTTGACCGAGACCGGCAATGGGCGGGAAAAGGCCTGTTTCTATGAAGGCCCGATGACTTACGGAAAGGTCGCATGATGGACCAGACCCCGATCAACCTGCTCGAAATCAAGAACCTCAAGAAGACTTTCGCGATTTCCTCGGGCCTGTTCGCGCGGCCGCTGACGCTGACGGCGCTGGAAAATATCAACTTCACCATCCGTCAGGGCGAAACGCTGGGCATCGTGGGCGAGAGCGGGTGTGGCAAATCCACGCTTGGCCGCTGCATCCTGCAATTGCTCAGCCCCGATGAGGGACAGGTGCTGTGGCTTGGGCAGGACTTGACCAAGCTGCCGGCCGAGGAGATGCGCAAGCGGCGGCAGGATCTGCAGATCATCTTCCAGGACCCGCTGGCTTCGCTCAATCCACGCATGACGGTGGGCGAGATCATCGCCGATCCGCTGCGCACGCTGCGGCCGGAGCTGAAAAAAGACGAGCGGCGCGCTCGCGTGCTCAAGACCATGGAGGCGGTAGGGCTCTTGCCCGAAATGATCAACCGCTATCCGCATGAGTTTTCGGGCGGGCAGGCGCAGCGCATCGGCATTGCGCGCGCGTTGATCACCGAGCCCAAGCTGATCGTGTGCGACGAGCCGGTTTCCGCGCTCGACGTGTCGATCCAGGCGCAGATTCTCAATCTGCTCAGCGAGCTCAAGGATGAGTTCGGGCTGACGCTGATTTTCATCTCGCACAACCTCTCGGTGGTGCGGCATGTGTCGGATCGTATTCTGGTGCTCTATCTCGGGCGCATTGTGGAACTGGCGACGGGCGACGAGATTTACGAGGACCCCAAGCACCCTTATACGCGAGCGCTGCTGACGGCGGTGCCGATTCCCGATCCCAAATTGGCGCGACAACGCAATATCGATGCGCTCAAGGGGGAAATCCCCTCCCCGATCAATCCGCCTTCAGGCTGCACGTTCCGCACCCGCTGCCGGTTCGCCAAGCCCTTCTGCGCCGAACAGCGTCCGCCGCTCGAAACGATCGAGGGCGGGCGGCTGGTGGCGTGCCATCGCTGGCGCGAGATCGAGGTGCCGGAAGAAGCGGTGCTGGGGGTTTAAGGGGATTTCCTTCCTCGCCCAGATTGGGGGAGGAAGGAAGCGGTATTCTCGGTGGTTGCTCCAAATGTCGTGAGTGGCGCGCCTGCCAGGCGGCCATTTTGATGAACGAGCACAATGGCTTAATTTCCCGCTGGCGGCGCTTATGTCAATTTCGTCACGTGGTGGGGGCGATGCGCCGATTTGCGGTGAAAACCATGGCTTTGGCGCGTTGACAGGGCGGGGCATTTTCCCTATGTATGCCCCCAAGTTTCCGGGCGGCGCTTAGAGAAAACTCTTGGGCGCCCTTTTTGTTTGACCGAGGATACCAAGATGAAGATCCGCAACTCGCTGAAGGCGCTGATGACTCGCCACCGCGCGAACAAGCTCGTCCGCCGTCGCGGCCGGGTTTACATTATCAACAAGGTGGACAAGCGCTATAAGGCTCGTCAGGGCTAAGCGTTTCTGCCAATGTTGAGTTGACTCAAGCCCGCGAAAGCGGGCTTTTGTTTTTCTACCCCATTTGTGTTGCACAGAAAGCCGATGCGCCGCTCGCATACGATCAGCATCCAGATCGAGTATCCTTACGAGGCGACCTACCGGTTTCTCTCGCAGCCGCGCAATTATGGCGAATGGGCCGCGGTGGACAAGGCGAGCTACAAGCCCGCCGGCAATGGCGATTGGCAGGCCGATACGCCCTTTGGCAAACGCCATTTCCGCTTCACGCCGCCCAATACATTCGGCGTGCTGGACCATGCCGTCTTCGTGCCGGGCGAGCCGCTGCTTTATACGCCGATGCGGGTCATGCCCAATCAGGACGGCACCGAGCTGACCTTCACCTTCTATCAGCGGCCGGGCATGAGCGAGGCGGAGTTCACCTCGGCGGTGGAGTGGATCACTACGGATTTTCTGACGCTGAAGAGCCTGCTGGAGGCACGGAGGCGTTGAGCGGCCCTGGCGTGGCCGGGCTAGATGCCGGCAAGCGCGTCGAAATAATCATCGACATATTGAGCCAGCGGACGCTGGCCGTCACCGCTGCGCCAGGCTTCCATCGAGACACGTGTTATGCCGATGCTCAGAATGGCGGCGAGCCGCAGGGCGGCGGGATTTTCTTCCGGCCAGTACGCGCAGAGAGCGGCGAAGACCAGCGCCTCGTCCTGCAGGTAGGTGGCCTGTTTCCGTGACTGCACAGCTTCGCTAGACAACATTAGCCGATCGAGCGCGAGAAGTTCATCCGGCGCATAGGCCGCCAGAAGCGCATGCATCGCTTGCCGCAAGGCGGCGATCGGGCGTTGCCCCGGCGCCCGTTCGGCCAGGGCGGCGGCCAGGCTTTCGCCGAGGCCGGTCTGCAAGGACAGGAGGATGTCGTCCTTGGACCTGAAATAGTGAAAGAACGTGCGCCGGGAAATGCCTGCTTCGGCCGCAATCGCGTCCAGCGTGGTCGCGTCAAAGCCCCGTGCGCTGAACAGCTTCAGCCCCGCCTCGGTTATGCGCCGATGCGTGTCCCTTCGCTTGCGCTCGCGCAGGCCGTCAGGTTCTCTTTCGCTATTTTTGCGATTGGTCAAATAAGCCCCCTTGAAAAAATTGCACCAAGTGCAATATTATTTTGCACTGAGTGCAAAATATGGAAAACTCCCGATGGTTAAATGGACAGCATCTGAAATCCCATCGCAAAAGGATCGCCTGGCGGTTGTTACCGGGACCGGCGGTCTCGGCTTCGAGGATGCCCTGGCGCTGGCCCGGGCGGGTGGAGAGGTTATCATTGCCGGCCGCAATCCTCAAAAGGGCGCCGAAGCGGTGGACCGCATTCGCAGCGATATACCATCGGCCAAGCTGCGCTTCGAGCGACTTGACCTGGCGAGCTTGAGATCGGTCGAGGATTTCGCCGGTAGGATGATGCAGCGGCACGAGCGTCTCGACATTCTCATCAACAATGCCGGCGTCATGGTGCCGCCCGCCCGGCAGGAAACCGAAGACGGTTTTGAGCTGCAGTTTGGTACGAACTATCTTGGGCACTTCGCATTGACGGCGCATTTGCTGCCGCTATTGCAGAAGGGCAGGGACGCGCGGGTGGTGACGCTATCTAGCGTGGCGGCACGCAATGGGCATATCGACTTCGCAGACCTGCAATCGGCCAAGACCTACAACCCCAACAAAGCCTATGCCCAGTCCAAGATTGCCTGCCTGATATTCGCTCGTGAATTGCAGCGACGCAGCGATCTGGGCAGGTGGGGCATTGCAAGCATTGGATCGCATCCTGGCGTGTCGCGGACCGATCTACTGCACAATGCTCCGGGGCGACTGAGCGCGGTGGGACTTGCCCGTTCCCTGCTCTGGTTCCTATTCCAACCCGCGGCGCAGGGAGCCCTGCCGACGCTCTATGCCGCTACGGCCCTACAGGCTCAGCCAGGCGGCTATTATGGGCCGGACAGGCTCAATGAAACTCGTGGATTTCCGGCGATGGCCAAAGTACCGCCGCAGGCCCTGGACCAAGCGGTGGCGGAAAGACTGTGGCAGCTTTCCGAACAACTTACCGGGGTGACCATGAGCCGCCCCGCCTAACCAAAAAAAGGCCCGCTTGCGCGGGCCTTGATCATTTAATCCGGCGCTGCGGATCAGCTTGAGCCGGCACCGTCCTGGCGGACGAAGGCGATGCGCAGCATATTGGTGGCGCCGGGTGTGCCCAGTGGAATGCCGGCAGTGATGGCGACGCGGTCGCCGGGGCGGGCAAAGCCCTCCTGATAGGCGATGACGCAGGCGCGATCGACCATGTCTTCAAGGCTCACCGCATCTTCGGTCTGCACGCAATGGACGCCCCAGACCACCGACATGCGGCGGATGGTGCGCATATTGGGCGAGAGCACGATGATGGGCTTGGCCGGCCGCTCGCGGGCGGCACGGATGCCGGTGGAGCCCGAGGCGGTATAGGTGACGATGGCGGCCAGATCGAGGGTTTCGGCAACCTGGCGGGTGGCGGCCGAGATAGCGTCGGCGGCGGTGGCCTCCGGCTCGGTCTGGGCCGCGCGGATGATGCCGCGATAATTGGCGTCGCTTTCAACAGCCACGGCCACCTTGTTCATGGTGGCGACGGCTTCCACCGGATATTGGCCCGAAGCAGACTCGGCCGAGAGCATGATGGCGTCGGCACCCTCGAACACGGCAATCGACACGTCCGAGACTTCGGCGCGGGTCGGAACGGGCGCCGTGATCATGGATTCGAGCATCTGGGTGGCCACGACCACCGGCTTGCCATAGCGGCGGGCCATGCGGATCATGCGCTTCTGCAGGCCCGGCACGGTTTCGAGCGGCAGCTCGACGCCCAGATCGCCACGGGCGACCATGATGGCGTCGGAGAGCTTGACGATTTCCTCGAGGCGATCGATGGCCTGGGGCTTTTCGATCTTGGCCATGACACCGGCGCGGCCCTGGACGATCTTGCGGACATCGATAATGTCCTCGGGACGCTGCACGAAGCTCAGCGCGATCCAATCGGCTTCGGCCTTGAGGCCTTCGAGCAGATCGGCATGGTCTTTTTCGGTCAAGGCGCCGGTGGGCAGGAGCGTATCGGGCAGGGAGACGCCCTTTTTGTCGGATAGCTTGCCGCCATAGATGACTTCGGTCTCGATGGCGCCATTGCCCACCTTGGTGGCCTTGAGCGCGATCTTGCCATCATCAAGCAGCAGGCGGTCACCGACCGAGACGCTTTCGATGATTTCGGGATGCGGCAGGTAAACACGCTCTGGGTCGCCCTGGTCGTTCTGGATGCTATCGAGGGTGAACTTCTGTCCCGCGACGAGCTGGATGGCGCCTTCGGAAAATTTCCACACCCGCAGCTTGGGACCCTGCAAATCGACCAGGATGCCCAAGGGGTGCTTGAGGCGCGCTTCGACGCTGCGGATGCGCGCAACGGTCTGGTGCAGCAGTTCGTGGCTGGCATGGCTCATATTGATGCGGAAGACGTCGGCACCGGCCTTGGCCAGTTCCTCGATCATCTTCTCGTCGTGGCTGGCGGGCCCGAGGGTGGCGAGGATCTTTGCCCGTCTCATGCGTCTCATTGCGTGTCCATGCCTTCGCTATTGGGTTCGTCCGGCGGGGGAGCGTCGTCCGGAGCTGGAATGTCGTCTTGCGGTGGAGCGGCGTTCACATCGTTCGGATCGACCAGAAATGAGGGATCTTCCAGATCTTGTCCGCCGGGAGCGGCAACCGAAGGCTCGACGCCGCTCTCGGTGAGCTGCAACGTCCAGTCCGAACGGTTCTGTGTATCGATTTCAAAGAACCCCGTGCGCTCATAGCCCCGCGCCAGGCAATCCTCAACCCCAAAGATGGTAAAGGTCTCGTCACGCGTGCACATGAATACCGAACCATCCCAAGCCCCACCGCCGATATCATCGACTGCGAACATGTAATAAAAGCGACGCTGCAGATCGCCTTGGTAAAGCACGCGGCAATCGCCGGGCGGGGCTTGCCACCAGCCTTCACTCATCCAGCCGCGATCGGCGCGATAGCCGATGGCCACCGAAACCAGGTTGGCGGTTTCGTTGCAGATGCGCAAATCGGCCTTTGCCGGAATGGCAAAGAAGGCGAGGCTTGAAAGCGTCGCGCCGACCAGGGTTAGACCGAGACGGAGAGTTCGCAAGAGCGTGCCGGAAATCATCGGGAAAAACGAGCCTGTTTGATAACAAGGTGGTGCCAAGGTCAATGGCTAAAGCCGCGATTTGACGGAATTGCGGGCGCAGATATGGCCAGACTCGCAAGGATGTGACCGCATTGCGTCCGCCGGCCGTTTTCAAGCCCGTTCCGGGTGTGGATTGACCCACAAAAGGCTTGAACCGGAGAGTGGTCTGGGTTTGAACCAAGCCCGACGCCGCGCGCGCAGCCGCGCGGATATTTTTTGCCCGTGCGGCATGCGCGGGCGGGGCAGGCGCGGAAGCTGCGCGCCCCCAATCAGAAGGATAAAAGAATGGCCGAAGACAGCGTTGCCCAGGACCAGCTCCGCGCGTTCATCGAACGCATCGAGCGCATGGAAGAAGAAAAGTCCGCCATCGCGGCCGATATCAAGGAAATCTATGCCGAAGCCAAGGGCAATGGTTTCGACACCAAGATCTTGCGCAAGATCGTGGCCATCCGCAAGCAGGACGCCAATGAGCGCATGGAGCAGGAAGCCCTGCTCGAGCTCTATATGAGCGCCTTGGGCATGGTGGCGGCGCCTTCGGACGATTGAGGCAAGGCGGGGAAATCCCCGCCTTTTCGCTCCGATCCATCCCCTCTTTCACGGAGCGGGGATAGCGCTCCGCACCATGCTCAAATCTTCTTCGAATCTGGCCCGTTCGCGCGCCTGGTCGGTCTTGTCGCGGATACGCAACAGGTAGGAAGGGTGATTGGCAACGAACAGTGTGGCGCCGTCGCCGCGCTTGATGGGCGCGCCGCGCAGCTTGCCGATGGTGACGGTTTTGCCGAGCAGGCTGCGAGCGGCAGTGGCGCCCAGCGCCACGATGATCTTTGGCTTGATGAAGGCGATTTCCAGCTCCAGCCAGAATTTGCAGGCCTGGATTTCCCCGCCATCGGGCCGCTGGTGCAGGCGCCGCTTGCCGCGCGGCACGAACTTGAAATGCTTGACCGCATTGGTGACATAGACGCGGTGGCGGTCGATCCCGGTCTTTTCCACCGCCTCATCCAGCACCTTGCCGGCCGGCCCGACAAAGGGCTTGCCCGCTAAATCCTCCTTGTCGCCCGGTTGCTCCCCGACAAACATCACGAGGGCATCGCGCGGACCTTCGCCGAACACCGTCTGGGTCGCATGCTCATAGAGCGGGCACCGCGTGCAGGAGCGCGCCGCTTCGCGGGCCTGGGAGAGCGAAGTGATCTCGGTTTCTGCTGGGGGAGGTTCGGCCATGATCTGCCTGGATGTCTTGCTTGTTCGTGAGCAACGCTGTGGACGCGGGCGGGTTGCCTGGCTGGGGCGCAACTGCAGGGCAGTTCAGGTGTTTTCCCTCGTGGAAAGGAGAGCCACGATGACCAAGGCCAAACAGAAATGGTCGGCCGATGTGACCGAACATAGCGACGCAATGGATCTGGAAGATCATATCTTCAAATCCGATGACCCGAGGGAGATCGCTGCCTCGCTCAAGCGCTCTGCAGAGCATTCGCACCGCCGCAAGGCCGAGCCGTACCAATCGGCAATGTCCATGCTGACATTCTACATCAACCGGGCCGGCGACAATCTGAGCCAGAAGGAACGGAAGGTGCTCGAACAGGCCAAGCAGGAGTTGCGCAAGGCATTTGGCCGCGACGAGGACTGAGGCACGGCATCAAGGAGATAATCGATGGACCATCCTGAACTACGAGCATTGTGTGATGACATCCAGGCCGCGCAACGCCGCGAGATCGAGCAAATGGAGGCCATCGCGGCGCGGCTGCCGTGACACGGTCAGGCGGGGCTCAGTAGGCCCATGAAATTATAGATGGCCAGCATGATGACAATGATGGCGACGATGCCGATCAACAGGCGCTGGGGCAGAATGCGGGCCAGAAAGCCGGCAAAGGGCGCCGCTATTCCGCCACCGATGATCAGGCCCAGCACGATCTCGCCATAGCGGCTGAAATCGAGCGTGGCGATGAAGGTGACGGAGATGGCCAGTGTGACGAAGAATTCCGAAGCGCTGACCGAGCCGATGGACTGGCGCGCTTCATCGCCGCGGGCGATCAGGGTGGAGGTCACCATTGGTCCCCAGCCGCCGCCACCCAGAGCATCGAGGAAGCCGCCACCCAGCCCGATCGGGATGACGCTGAAGCGCGCTCTGCGTGTGTTTGAGCCGCGAAACAGCCGGCGCAGGATCAGTATGGCCATGGCGCTGAGATAGAGGACGACGAAATATTTGACGGGTTGCTCGGGCAGGTTGGTCAGGAGATAAGCGCCGACCACGCCGCCGGCGATGCCAGCGGGCACCAGGCGCCGGAAGATGCGCCAATCGACATTCTTGTTCCAGACATGGGAGCCGGCGGCCAGCCCGGTGGTGACCATTTCGGCAGCGTGAATACTGGCGCTGGCGATGGCCGGAGAGGTGCCCGTCGCGAGCAAGACCGAGGTTGAAATCAGCCCATAAGCCATGCCCAGGGCGCCATCGATCAATTGGGCGAAGAAGCCCAGGGCGATGTAGATGGCAAGCGCGCTCAGATCCAATTTTTGTGTTCCATGCGGGTGGTGGTCTTGACCCGCTTGCCAAGCCCACGCGACCCGCCGTTACGGCACGGCAACCATGTCATCTCCAACTCGTTGCCCTCAAAAGGAGTTCCGACATGCAATCTGGACCAGCGTTCTGGCTCGTGCTGTTGACCCTGGGTGTTGTGCTGCTGGCCGTGGCGATCGGCTATGGCATGATGCGCAACCGGGGGCGGACGCGCCTTGAAAAAGCCCACACCGAAATTGAGACCCGGCGCGAATACCAGCGTGAAGACCAGGACCACAGCTAGCGGCGGAACAAAGTTTTTGGCTGGCCTTTGCACCTGTGCACGCAGTCAGCACCGAGCCCGCCATGCCCAAGGAAACGCTGGTCGATCGCTTCACCAATTCGGTCTCCACCGGCCGCGACCTTGCGGGCATCGCCAAGGGGCTCAAGCCCAGGAAGCGGAGCGCGGCGGCAGCACCGCAGAAGGACAAGCTCGATGCCCGGGCCGGGATCGCGGCCGCGGAAGCTGCGGGGGTCAAGCTCACCAGCCCCGATCGCGTGGTCTATCCGGGCCAGGGCGTCACCAAGGCGGATCTGGTGGCTTATTACGCCGCGGTGGCCGAGCGGATGCTGCCCTATATCGCCAAACGGCCGCTCAGCCTGCTGCGCTGCCCGCAAGGCCGGGCCAAATATTGCTTCTTCCAGAAGCACGATACGGGCGGTTTTCCCGATGCGATGAAATCGTTGCTCATCACCGAAAAGGACGGCAGCCGGGAGGACTATTTCTACATCGAGGACCTGCCCGGACTGATCGCCGGCACGCAGATGAATGTACTCGAATGGCATTTGTGGGGAGCCGGTATCGATCAGGTCGAAAAGCCCGAACGGATCATTTTCGATATCGATCCGGATGAAGGGCTGGGCTTTGCCGAGGTGCGCTCGGCGGCGCTGGATATCAGCAAGGCATTGGAAGCGCTCGATTTGCAAAGCTATCCATTGGTCACCGGCGGCAAGGGCGTGCATGTCATCGCCCCGCTCCGCCCGAATATGGAATGGGCTGAGGTCAAGGCGTTCTGCAAGGCCCTTGCGCAGCGCCTGGCCGATAATGAGCCCGATCGCTTCGTCGCCACGATGAGCAAGGCCCAGCGCAAGGGTAAGCTGTTCATCGATTATCTGCGTAACGAGCGCGGCTCCACTGCCATTGCCCCCTGGTCGAGTCGCTCCCGGCAGGGGGCACCGGCGGCGGTGCCGGTCAGTTGGGACAAGTTGGAGACCATCAAGGCCGCCAATCAGTTCACCCTGGCCGACGCCGCCGCACGGGCCGGCCTGCCCGACCCCTGGAAGGGCTATTTTTCGACGAAACAGTCGATCACCAAAGCCATGCTGAGCGCTATTGCGGACGAGAAATAACCGGGGCCTTAGGGCATCGGTCCGATAGCTGCGCCAGGCCGGCTTCGCCATCAGCCATGGTCAGGCGATCCAGGAGTGCGCCGGACCCGGCGGCCCTGCTTATCTTCGCGCTCAACGGGCGGTCGCATTTTGCCACCCATCAAATATCGGGTGCGGCCGGGTTGGAAACGGAACCTCAGCCGAGGCGGCTCGTTTTCCGAGCAGCGTCCAACCGCATTAAGGAGAGTAGACAAATGGCTGAGCAGAAAACCCTCGACGATCTGTTTCTCGATACGCTCAAGGACATCTATTATGCCGAACGGCAGATCGTGAAGACGCTGCCGAAAATGGCAAAGGCGGCGAGTGCGCCGGAACTCAAGACCGGTTTTGAACAGCATCTCAGCGAAACCGAAGGTCATGTCGAGCGCCTGGAACAGGTGTTCGAGCTGTTGGGCAAGACGCCGCGCGGCAAGACCTGTGACGCCATCCTTGGAATCATCGAGGAAGGCAAGACCATCATGGATGAGTTCAAGGGCACGCCGGCGCTGGATGCCGGGCTGGTCTCGGCGGCACAAGCGGTGGAGCATTACGAAATCGCCCGTTATGGCACGCTCAAGAGCTGGGCCGAATTGCTTGGCATGCAGCAAGCCATGGCCCTGTTCGATGCCACGCTCAAGGAAGAAATTGCCACGGACAAAAAGCTGAGCCAGGTAGCATTGGGTTCGGTCAACAGGCAGGCGGCATAATCAGAATGGCGCGAACCCTCGCGGTTCGCGCCAGCTCATCAACGGCTATCGCAGGTTAGTCGGGAGCCCGTAGAAGCGTCGCGAGCAACCTGCCGCTGCGGATACCGGTTTCATGCTGGCCAGCCTCTTTATCGCGGCGTTCCATCCGCTCAGTCTTGTAGGCCCGGCCATCATTGCCCCGCACGGTCATCGGCTCATAGGCCGGGGAGAGGGGCTTTTCCTGATCATTGGACATGTTCAACCTCCCAATGGCTAAATAACGGAGCCAATGGGGAAAGGTTGCGGCGTTCAGTTCTGCCGCTGGCGCCAATAATTCGCGATTCGCTCTCGCCATGAGCGCGTACGCAATTGCCCGAGCAGCAGCTGACGCACGCTTTCATCATGGGCACCGTCGCCGACCGGCAGCAGGATGGTTTTGCCGCCGATATTGGCGTGCAGTATGCCGCGTTCGACGAAATAGGTCGCCCGCAGGTTGGTATGCCCATCCGAGACTTCCAGGTCCCGCACGACATTCTCGTTCCGCATTTTCTGGCCTCCCGAAGGACAGACTAACGCGGCTTTCCGAGGCCGGTCCAGTAGCGTTCAGGAGAGCAAATCGCCGTCGAAGGAGGTGAAGTTGGACGGGCGGCAACGCACCCTAGTGCGGCTTGGATTTGTGCTCGGGTTTGCCCTTGCGCTTGGTCGAGGCCATTTTCTCCAGTTCGGTCTTGCTCATCGAGAGCATGGATTTGGATGCGCCCTTGAGTTCGCTCTTGGGCGTATCGCCGCGTTTGGCCGACAGGGCCGCGCCGGCGGCTTTTTGCTGAGCAGCTGATTTGGCAGGCATGGTAAATCTCCGAAAAGAGGTTCAACCCGTGCAACGCGCAGAGCCTGCGGCGGTTCGATCACGAAACTACGGCGTGCTGGATGCCGTGGCTGGGGTCAGGCTCGCCTTGACCAGCTTGATCGAGCGTTTGCGCACATTGGACTGGCCGGGGCTGGTGGTCACCGCATCGGGCAGGTCGAGAATAATGTCCGCGCGGCCATTGGCGATGGCGCTGGCGGGCAGGGGAAAGGTGAAGCGGCCGGTTTTACCCGGGGTCACCACGGCCCTACCCAAGGGCTGGCCATTGGCGGAGACTATGACCGTTTGCTGGCGCGGACCGGGCAGGGTGACGCCAGTCATTTCCAAGGTCAGCGTCAGGTCTTGAGCCGGCACGGCGAAGGCCAGCCGCGCGCTTTCACCCAGAGCATGCATGCCATCGCCCGCCGGGCCTTCCCAGCCGCAGGGGCGCAGTTCGCGCGTGTCAGGGCCGCCGGAGCGGAAATCCACTATTGTGCCCAGCGTATAGGCGGCGGTGACAGGCTGAGGCAGGCAGGTCGTGGTCCTATCGATGTAATAGGCGCGGTAGTCGGAGGGCACATTGGGGTGCAGCATCAGCCAGACGACGGCCAGCTCGCCCAAGGCGAGTGCGGCCGCCAAGGCATAAAGCGGCATGGCCCAGGGGCGGTCAGACCAGCGCAACATTGCCTCCGAACCAGGCCAGGGTCGTGGTGTAGGCGCCCAGCAGGATGGCGGCAAGGCTGAGCCAGAACAGCCAGCGGCGGCGGGCCAGTATTGTCATCAGCGTGATGGTGAGCGGGGTCAGTGCCGACATGAAGCGCAGCATGGAGGCAAGACCCGCCGCCAGCGGGATGATAATGGCGAGCAGGCAAAACAGCGCTGCCGGCCATTGCCGCCGCCAGGCGAGAACGCCGGTTAGAATGAGCCCGGCAAGCGCGACCGTGGCGAGGATTTGCGAGCTGGTGGGGGCCCAGCCTTCGTCCGGATGATTGCCGAAGCCCTGCCAGAGATAGGTTAGAGGGTTGGCCACGGTGCGGGCCCAGGCGCGCTGCACATGGCTGAAGGCCAGGGCGTCGCCGACCCAGAAATGGAGGAACGCCATATAGGCAAAAAGGCCAAGCGGCGCGATGAACAGGGCAAGCACCAATTGCGGATTACCCAATAGCGCCGGGATGGCGCCGCGCCAGGTGCCGGCGTTGCGGCGATAGTCGAGAAAAGCCTGCAGGCCAATGGCGAGCGAAGCGAAGACGCCCACAATGCGGGTAGCCGACAGGATCGCCGCAGCCACGCTCGCGCTCAAATAACGCGAGCGGGCCAATTGGGCAAACACCAGCGTGGTCATCAGCACATAAAGCGGTTCGGTGAAGAAGCTGGTGAAATAGAACGAGACCGGCCCGCTCAGCATGAAGGCAGCGTAGAGCGCGTAGGCGGCGCGGTCGCGGTTCAGCAGCGGCCAGGCGGCCAGCACCGCCATGTAGGTGGTGATAAGGGAAACCAGGCTGGCCGTAACGATGGTGGGGAAGGGCAGCAGCGCGCGCGCGCCGCCTACCAGCATGGGAAAGGATGGAAAGAATGCCCAATTGCCCGCACTGATGCGGCCGGGCACCGGAAAACGGTCATAGCCGGTCTCGGCCATCTTGACGTACCAACCGCAGTCCCAGCGGCAGAGTTCGTCGAAATAGCCGGTTATGTCGGCTGCGGGCATGGCGGTGCGGAAGGCGAGGAAGCGCAGGAGCAGGCCGGTAAAGAAGAAGAGTAGCGGCAGCAGCAGGATGTAGGAAAGGGCCGGGGAGCGGGGAATGTCGAAGACGCCTGCCGCCGGCAGCGTCAGGCCAGCCTCTACCGGCGCGGGCGTCGCGGCGGCCTGTCGGTAAATATCGGTGCCGCGGTTCTCGAAAATCGCCATGGGCTCACTCTGAAACGCCAAGCAAGATTGGTTGACATAAATCCATGCGTGGGGACATCTGCGTCAATTGCAAGGCAGCCATCCGTTATTTGCGTGCAACCAATTGGCAATCTCGTGCTTTGTAGCGCTTCGCGGGTGGTGGTATAAAATTAAGCAACAGGTAACACCCATGTCGGTTGGCCCCGCTATCGATACTCCTACCGTACAGACCACCACTTTCAGCCCTGCCCAATTGGCGGTTATTGTTCCCAGCTACAATGAGCGGGGCAATATTGAGTTGCTCTATGAAAAGCTCGCCATGGCCTTGGGCGATACGGCCTGGGAAATGATTGTCGTTGACGACAATAGCCCCGATGGCACGGCCGACGTGGTCAATGAGCTGTCGCGGGTCTATGCCAATGTGCGCTGCCTGCGCCGGTTTGGCCGCCGGGGCCTGGCCTCGGCCTGTATCGAAGGCATGGCGGTGACATCGGCGCCCTATGTGGCTGTCATCGATGCCGATCTGCAGCATGACGAAGCCATCCTCCCCAAAATGCTGGAAGAGGCGCTGAATGGCGCGGATCTCGTCATCGGCTCGCGCTTTATCGGTGGCGGTTCTGCCGGGGATGGGCTGAGCAAGACGCGGCTCTCGGGCAGCCAATTGGCGACCAAGCTGGCCGTGATGATTGCCGGGCAGGATGTGAGTGACCCAATGAGTGGGTTCTTCCTGATGCGGCGTGATGCAGCACTGAAGGCCGCGCCTAAGCTCGCCAGCGATGGCTTCAAGATTTTGATCGATCTGATTGTGACGTCGGCGCGCATGGGCAGCCCGCTCAAGATCGCTGAGGTGCCCTATGTGTTCCGGCCGCGCCATGCGGGCGAGAGCAAGATGAACCCGCTAATCGTCATCCAATATCTGGGCCTGTGGTTCTCCAAGCTCACCGGGGGCGTGCTGCCGCCGAGCTTTTTGCTGTTCGGCCTGGTCGGCGGCACGGGCGTGGTGGTGCATCTGGCGAGCCTGTGGCTGTTCACCTCGGCCATCGGGGCCAATTTCGTGGTGTCGCAGATTGCGGCCACGCTGACCGCCATGACGTGGAATTTCTTCCTCAACAACAACCTGACCTATGCTGATCGCAAACTGCATGGGATCAAGCTGGTCACCGGGCTGATCGGCTTTTGTGGCATTTGCGCGCTGGGCGGCATTGCCAATATCTCGGTCGCCAATGCGATCTATCAGGCCAATCACCAGACCTTCATTGCCGGGCTCTCAGGCGCGATCATGAGTTCGGTGTTCAACTATGCCGTGACGCGGGCGTTTACCTGGAAGTAGGTGCTTGGGGCGTCTGTCCCACAACACTGTAACACCGGGAATGGAAATATCCGTCCGGGATAGTTCTAGCTGATCTGGCCCAAAGCTGCCGCCATGGCGGCTTTGTCATAGCCCAGGGTCGTGAGCGCAGTAGCGACGATACCGCCACGGTCGAGCCCTGCGGCCGCATACATGTCAGCCTGCGTCGAATGTTCATCAAACCGGTCGGGGATCATCAACGGGCGGAAGCGCAGCTTGCCATCCAGCAGGCCGTTGCTGGCCAGGAAGGTTGCAACGTGGCTGCCGAAGCCGCCAATGGCGCCTTCTTCGGTGGTGAGCAGCACATCGTGGGTGCCGGCAAGGCGGGCGATCAATTCCTCGTCGAGGGGCTTGAGGAAGCGCGCATCGGCAATAGTGGGGTTGAGCCCTAGGGCTGCCAGCTTGTCGGCGGCGGCCAGGACTTCACCCAGCCGCGTGCCGTAGCTCAGAATAGCGATGGTGGCGCCTTGCCGCACGATACGGCCCTTGCCGATGGGCAGGACCTGGCCGCGTGCGGGCAGGTCCACCCCCAGCCCTTCGCCGCGCGGGTAGCGGAAGGCGATGGGCCCATTCTCATAAGCGGCGGCCGTAGCCACCATGTGGCGTAATTCGGCTTCGTCGGCAGCGGCCATATGCACCAGGCCCGGAATGGCCCCGAGATAGGCGCTGTCGTAATTGCCGGCATGGGTGGGGCCATCGGCGCCGACAAAACCGGCGCGGTCGATGGCGAAACGCACCGGCAGGTGCTGTATGGCCACATCATGCACGACCTGGTCATAGGCACGTTGCAGGAAGGTGGAGTAGATGGCGCAGAAGGGCTTCATGCCTTCGCTGGCCAGCCCCGCCGCGAAGGTAACGGCGTGCTGCTCGGCAATGCCGACGTCAAACACGCGGGTGGGGTGGACCTCGCCGAATTTATCGAGCCCGGTGCCCGAGGGCATGGCGGCATTGATGGCCACGATGCGCGGATCATCGTTAGCTTCCAGGATCAGGCTTTCGGCAAAGACATTGGTGTAGGAGGGCGCGTTAGAGACTGCCTTGGCCTGGGCGCCGGTGACCACGTTGAACTTGGAGACGCCATGATATTTGTCGTCGGCATCTTCGGCCGGGGCATAGCCCTTGCCCTTTTTGGTGACGATGTGGATCAGGATGGGGCCTTCGGCCGCCTCGCGCACATTGTCGAGGATGGGCAGCAGGTGATCCAGATTGTGCCCGTCAATGGGGCCGACATAATAGAAGCCCAATTCCTCGAACAGCGTGCCGCCGGTGAAGAAGGAACGCGCGAATTCCTCGGTGCGGCGGGCCGGTTCGTGCAGGAATGGCGGCAGCTTGCTGACAAGGTTCTTGGCGGCTTCGCGGGTGCCGCGATAGACCGGGCCCGAGACCAGTCGCGCCAGATAGGCGCTGAGCGCCCCGGTAGGCGGAGCGATCGACATGTCATTGTCGTTGAGGACGACGATCAGCCGCGCGTCCATGGCGCCGGCATTGTTCATTGCCTCATAGGCCATGCCAGCCGACATGGCGCCATCGCCGATAACCGCCACGACATTGCGCGGAACGCCCTGCAGATCGCTGGCGACGGCCATGCCCAGGCCCGCCGAGATCGAGGTCGAGGAATGGCCGGCCCCGAACGGGTCATATTCGCTTTCGGCGCGGCGGGTGAAACCGGAGAGGCCATTCTTCTGGCGGAGCGTGCGGATGCGCTCGCGCCGGCCGGTCAGGATTTTATGCGGATAGGCCTGATGCCCGACATCCCAGATGATGCGATCGTGCGGGGTATCGAACACGGCATGCAACGCCACGGTCAGTTCGATCACGCCCAGCGCCGAGCCCAGATGGCCACCGGTGACCGAGACGGCGTCGATCACTTCGGCGCGCAATTCGTCGGCCACCTGGCGCAATTCGGTCCGCGGCAAGGCGCGCAGATCGGCGGGGGTGTGGACAGTGTCGAGCAATGGTGTCGAGGGGCGGTCGGCCAAGCGGCAATCCTTCGCCAGAAACGGCAATATATGAACTCTTTAGGCCCGCCGCAGAGGCTTTGCAACATGGCCCGCTCGCCACGCTTTATGGGAGCGCGGCGAGCGATAGGGTCTTATCGTGCCCGAAATGAGGCTTTGGCCGGAGCTTTTTAATTGGTGGCGGTGACCACAAAGCTGGTGTGGCTGGGGACGGCTGGGAAGTCGCCAGCGCGCAGCGTGGTGATATATTCGCCCATCTCGGTGGCAGGGCTGAAATCGGCTTCATCGTGATCGAAGATCACCGCAAAATGGTCCGAACTCATGGTGGAGGGCGCGGTGAAGATTTCGGCGACATGTTCGAGGTCGGGGGCGACCAGATCGGGCTTGCGCATGCCGCCAACAGGGGTGCGATTGGCCAGATGGTCTGCCAGAGCGGCGGCGACGGGAGCGCTATTGCTCTGCTGGGCAGCGCCAAAGGTGCCCGAGAAGAAGCCGGCGAGCGCAGCAGTGGCAGGATCATCCCCGAGCGAAGCGGTGCGCACGCCGGTTGCGGCGGTCAGCGGCGGCAGGATGGGCAGGCGATCGGCCGGCTGGGGCGGTACTGCCGCGGTGACGGTCGTGTCACGTTCGATGATCATTTCGAGCGCCCGTTGTGAATCGGGCGTTTGTGGCATGGGCGGCATATAGGCGGTGACCGATTCCGGTGGCTCGGACATGATGAGGCGCGGTTGGGGCACGGGCGCGGTAAATGCGGCGAGCGCGGTGACAGCATCGCCAGATGGCAGGGCGGCGGCAGTCGCGACCCGCAGGGTTTCCGACTTCATGACCGGCAAGGGCGCCGTGGTATCGGGCAGCAACTCGGCGGCGTCGAGCGGCGCGCTGCCCCGGGTCGAGAACGGAATGGGAATGGCACCAGGGGCTGCCTGTTGCGGCGCGATATCGGCGACGGCCACGGCGGCTGGTGCACCGCCCAGATCGGCCGGGCGCATCATGGGCATGGGCGCGGCGCTGGGGGTCGCGGCCTGCTGGGGCGCAATAGCGGCCACCTGCAAGGGCGCCGAGGCCTGGACGGGGGTTGGCTTGCTGTCATTGCCGCCAAAGATCATGTCCATCAGCGTACGGCCGCTGCCGCTATTGCTGGCGACGCGCGTGCCCGAATTGCTGCTGCCATTGCACGGATAGGCATGGCATCGGTTCCACTCGGCCAGGGCTATCTGATAGCCTTCCTGCGACAGCGGCTTGCCATCGGTGGGCACATGCATGGTGCGCCCGTCGGGGAAGATGTCCTTGAGCTGGGCGCGGGTCATGCGCGGCCAGGCGCGGACCGAGCCCGTATCAAGGTGCACAAACGGGCTGCCGGAGGTGGGGTAGAAGCCAACGCCGCCGACCTGCTTGCGCATTGCCACGGCCCGCAGTTTGGAGAGCGGAATGCCCGGAATAAAGAAATCCATGGCATGGCCTTTGGTATGCTGGGAATTCTCGGCAACACCGGACGAGGTGGCCCGCAGCATTTCATTGGTCTTGGGGGAGCGATAGGCCGAGACCACATTGATCGGCTGGGTGGCGCCCACTTCCTGATAGACTTCCCAGACCAGATCGAACAGGCGCGGATCCATGCGCGCGGGCTCGTTGCGGCGCCAGTCGCGCAGGAAATAATTCAGCTCGTTGAGGCCAGACTGCACATATTGCCCATTGCGCTTGAAGACGATGCGAGCCGTCTCCTTGGTATGGGTATAGTACAAATAGATCGCGCGTTCAGTGGCCGCATGCGCCGGAACGACAGCCTGCGGCAGGATCACGGTGATGCTCATAAGGGCGGCCACGAAGGCGCGCGCGATATGGTGCCGTATCAAAAGGTAAGTCCCCGTCACGCCAAACTCTGCCCGGTTGATTGCCAGTTGTCGTCCGACATTAGCGCCAAAATCGCTCGATTTTATTAACGCTAACGAGATGTCAAACGGCCCCGCAACCGGACCCCTTCACGGCAGTGTTATTACGGGGAAAAACCGGCTGAACCAAGGCGAATTTGTAAAGCAGGAGTTAAGAGGGCGGCTGTAGCCACCCCGCCGCACCACTCAGGGGGAGAGTGTAGTGTCGGCCGGCGCCGCATCGGCAATCACCGTGGCGGCCGCGTCTCCAAGGCCCAACGCCTTGATCAGCTTGGCATTGTGCCCATAGACGTCGGCATAGGAGCGCAGTTCGCCATCGGCGCCGACGCGCAGGGTGAAATAGGCCAGGTGCACCGGCACCTGCTGTTCCGGATTTACCCAACGCTCGGATGGGCCGAACATGGCCTCCAGCGAGGCGCGATCGATATTGGGCTCGTTGGCGGTCAATGCGGCGGCAAATTCCATCGGGTTCTGCACGCGCACACAGCCATGGCTGGCGGCGCGGAAGGCGCGGCTGAACAGGCTCTTGGAGGGGGTGTCGTGCAGATAGACATCGTGCTTGTTGGGAAACAGGAACTTGATCTGGCCCAGCGAATTGCCCGGGCCCGGCTTCTGCCGCACGCGGAAGGGGAAAGTGTCGCCCACAGCGGCCCAATTGACCTGATAGGCGCTGACCACATTGCCCTGATAGATCAATTCCATGTTCTGGCTGGCGATATAGCCTGGATTGCCGCGCGTCTTGGGAGCGATCTCGTTGCGGATGATCGAGGAGGGCACGTTCCAATAGGGATTGACCACGATGTGGCGGATATTGTCCGAGAAAACCGGGGTCTGGTTCTTGGTGCTGCCCACCACCACGCGGGTGGTATAGGTCTCCTGACCATCGCGATTGATGGCGAGGCGATATTCGGGAATGTTGACGAAAACGTTGAACTGACCCAGATCCCGGGGCATCCACCGCCAGCGTTCCATATTGGCCAGAATGTCCTCACGCGTCACGGGCACGCCGCCATTGAGCGCGGTGAGCGTAGCCGGACCCATCACGCCATCGTCTTCGAGGCCGGCGCCTGCCTGGAAAGTCTTGATCGCGGCAATCAGCGCCTCGTCATAGACCAGGCCATCGACCGCCGGCAGTCCCAGGCGCTGGCGCAGTGCCGGCACGCGCGGATCGCTCATGCCGGGCTTGAGCGTTGCGCCCGCTTCGATAGTGATCGGCCGCTCGGCCCGGCTCGCGTCGAATGTCGCCAGCCGTGCCTTGAGGGCAAGAAATTCAGGGTGGGTGGGCTCGAGCTTGGCGAGAACTGCTGCGGGATCATCGCTCGTCGCCAATTCCAGCATCAGCGCCGATTGGTCGAGCTGCTTGGGCTGGATATCGAGATTGGCATCGATCGACAGCGGCTCGATGCGGCCGGTATAGATGTGCGTGGCATAGCGCATGGTGGCCGCCGAAAAGGCGGTTTCGAGCGCCGCCAGCTTGGCCGGGTCACTCCCGACCGCGGTGACGTCGAGCGCGGGCGTCAGATAGTCGGAGGGGCGCAAGCCTTCACTAGCCGCCGCGCCAAAGAGCTTCATGATCTTCTGTGCGGCAGCCGAATAGCCAACGGCGCCGTCGGCTTTCTCGGCCAGCCAGATGGGCTCGAAATGGCGTGCGCCATAGAAAAAGTAGAGCCTTTGCGCCTCGCGATAGGCCAGCGAATTCTTGGGCGCGCCATAATAAGTGGTGGCGAGTCCGGATTTTATGGTTCTGGCCAGGTCCGATTGAGCCGGCGCGATCACCACTGGCGTAGCCGCCAGGCTGGCCATGTCCTGGGCGATCGCAGGCAAAGTAACACCCGCACCGGCAAGAGCGGCGAGCAAACCAACCAAAATCCTGTTCATGCGAGCTCCATGCACGGCGACGCGGGCCGCGCCTGGACCCGATTCGGCAGGCTGCGGGGTATTACGAGCAATAACTTGCAAACCTTAACGGGAGCAATTGCTCGCAAAGTTGTGAGCAGCTTTTGTGGCGCGGGGGCAACTTATTCCGCGCGCTCAAGAGCGAGCTGATTTCCGGTCAAGACTGAGTCCTGCCCGCCGAACGATACGATCGCGTGACGAGAGGCAATCCAGCCTCTTTAGGCCCCTCGGGCAGAACATGCACTGGAGCGGCCGATGACGAACAAAACCCGTTTTTTGTCATCAGACAGTCACAAGAAAAATCAATGACTTATGAAATTCGACTCAGTCTCGCCGGAAGTCTGGCGCGTATCGACTTAGTCTTGAGGATAAAATCGGACTCGGTCTTGTAGGGCCGGGTCAACGTTATCAATGGCTTGGATGACCCACTCGTGGGCGCGGCGAATGAACTGCGCCATTACGTGTTCATTTGAACATCTCCTTTGCCAAATGAAAATTGCATTGCTACGACTGGCAATGCGAGGACGGAGCTTTTTTGCTCATAACAGGAGGGACCACCCCATGAAGAAACTAGCGCTGCTGTTGTCGACGAGCGTGATCGCGGCCCTTTCCCATGCGCCCCAGGCTGCGGCTCAGACCGAGATCGCCTGGTGGCATGCCATGGACGCCCAGTTGGGCGAGAAGCTCGAAGAAATCGCGGCCGGCTTCAACGAGAGCCAGTCCGAATTCAAGATCGTTCCGAGCTACAAAGGCACCTATGCCGAGACGCTGACGACCGCTATCGCCGCCTTCCGCGCCAACGAGCAACCAGCCATTGTCCAGGTTTTCGAAGTCGGCACCGGCACAATGATGGCCGCCAAGGGCGCCGTCTATCCGGTGTACCAGCTGATGGCCGACCATGGCGAGCCGTGGGATCCGTCGGGCTTCCTCGCGCCGGTAACGGGCTATTATTCCGATACCGACGGCAACATCCTGTCGATGCCGTTCAATTCATCGACCCCGATCATGTACTACAACAAGGACGTGTTCGAAAAAGCCGGTCTCGATCGCGAGACGCCGCCCAAGACCTGGGCCGAACTCGAGACCATGAGCCGGCAGATTGTCGAATCGGGCGCTGCCCAGTGCGGGCTCAGCAGTGCCTGGATCACCTGGATCCAGACCGAAAACCTCTCGGCCATCCATGACCAGCCTTTCGGCACGCTTGAAAACGGCTTCGGCGGCCTCGGCACCGAATTCACGTTCAACGGCCCCGTGCAGGTCAGGCACTGGGACAACCTCAAGAAGTGGTCCGATGAAGGCCTGTTCCAGTATGGTGGCCCTGGTGGCGGCGCAGACTCTGCCCCCAAGTTCTATGCCCAGGAATGCGCCATCTTCATGAATTCTTCGGCAGGCCGCGCCGGCGTTATCGCCAATGCCAAGGAATTCGAAGTCGGCTTCGCGCCCCTGCCCTATTACGACGACGAGATCGCCGAACCGAAGAACTCGATCATCGGTGGCGCCACGCTGTGGACGCTCAACGGCAAGGACCCGGAAGTCTACAAGGGCGTCGCCCAGTTCTACACCTATCTCAGCCAGCCCGAAATCCAGGCTGCCTGGCATCAGTTCACCGGCTACCTGCCGATCACCAATGCCGCCTACGAGTTGGGCCAGGAACAGGGCTACTACGCCGAGAACCCCGGTTCGGACATTGCCATCGAGCAGATCACCCGTGGCACGCCTACCGCCAATTCCAAGGGCGTACGCTTCGGCAACCTGACCCAGGCCCGCAATGTGGTGGATGAAGAGTTCGAAGCCATGCTGGCCGGCACCAAGACCGCCCAAGAAGCGCTCGACGCCGCCGTCGAACGCGGCAACGTGATCTTGCGCGACTTCGAAGCCGCCAACGCCCAGTAAGCCTCTGGACGCCAAACCCGCCCCACCCTCGCAGCGAGGGTGGGGCATCAGCATAGCCGCGCAACGACGCGGCGCAGACGGAGGCGGAGCATGCAGGCCAAGCGAACCATCTTCCCCAACAAGATTCTCCCCTACATGCTGCTCGTGCCGCAACTTGCCGTCACGCTGATCTTCTTCATCTGGCCTGCCTTGCAGGCGGTGAAGTCATCGTTCGAACTGGCAGACTCGTGGGGCTTTCAGACGACGTTCGTGTGGTTCGAGAATTACCGCCGGCTGTTCGTCGACCCGAACTATTTCGCGTCGGTCGGCAAGACCGCGATCTTTGCCTTCAGCGTCACCGCGCTATCGATGTCGCTGTCGCTGATCCTGGCGGTCGCGGTAAACCGGGTGCTGCGCACCAACCGGCTCTACACCACGCTGCTGGTGTGGCCCTATGCGGTGGCGCCGGTGGTGGTGGGTATTTTGTGGTGGTTCATGTTCAACCCCACGATCGGCATCGCCTCCTATCTGCTGCGCGCGGCAGGCGTCGACTGGAACCACCGCATGGATGGCAACGACGCGATGATCCTCGTCATCATCGCCGCCAGCTGGAAGCAGATTTCGTACAATTTCCTGTTCTTCGTGGCCGGCCTGCAATCGGTGCCGCAATCGCTGATCGAAGCGGCGGCTATCGATGGCGCGGGACCGTTCAAGCGCTTCTGGACCATCGTCTTCCCGCTGCTGTCGCCGACCACGTTCTTCCTGCTGATCGTCAACATGAACTACGCCATGTTCGACACGTTCGGCATTATCGATGCCACCACCCAGGGCGGGCCGGCGCAGGCGACCAATACGCTGGTCTACAAGGTCTATACCGACGGCTTCCTCGGGCAGAATATCGGTTCGTCCTCCGCCCAGTCCGTGGTGCTGATGATCGTCGTCATCGCCCTCACCGCCATCCAGTTCCGCTATGTCGAGCGGCGTGTGCAGTATTAGGGGAGCGGCGCAATGATTGAAAACAGACCATTCCTGGCCTTCCTAACGCATCTGGTGCTGATCATCGGGGTCATCATCGTCGTGTTCCCGGTCTATCTGGCCTTCGTCGCCTCCACCCATGGCAGCGGCGACTTCATGCGCGGGCTGGTGCCCCTGCTGCCAGGCCCGCACATGATCGAGAACTACAGCTTCATGCTGAACGAGGGCATCTCGACTGCCGGCGCGCCGCCGCTCTCGATCATGCTGCTGAACTCGCTGGTGATGGCCATCGCCATCGCGGTGGGCAAGATCATCATCTCGATCCTCTCCGCCTATGCCATCGTTTTCTTCAAGTTCCCGTTCCGGATGCTGGCGTTCTGGATCATCTTCATCACGCTGATGCTGCCGGTCGAGGTTCGCATCGTTCCCACCTTCAAGGTGGTGGCGGACCTCGGCATGCTCAATTCCTATCCGGGGCTGATCATTCCGCTGATCGCCTCGGCGACGGCCACGTTCCTGTTCCGCCAGTTCTTCCTCACCGTGCCGGACGAACTGATGGAGGCGGCGCGCGTCGACGGTGCGGGCCCGATGAAGTTCTTCCGCGATATCCTGCTGCCGCTCAGCCGGACCAATATCGCGGCGCTCTTCGTCATCCTCTTCATCTATGGCTGGGTGCAGTACCTGTGGCCGCTGCTCGTCACCACCGACAGCCGCTACTACACCGTGGTCATGGGCATCAAACGGCTGGCGGCGACTGCCGACGCCGAGCCGCAATGGAACTTCGTCATGGCCGCGGTGATCCTGGCCATGCTGCCCCCCGTCCTCGTCGTCATCCTGATGCAGCGCCTGTTCGTCAAGGGCCTGGTCGAAACCGAGAAGTAAGCACAATGGCAAGTATCGACATTTCAGGCGTCAAGAAGGTCTATGCGGGCGGCGTCACCGCCATCCACGACCTCGACCTGGCGATACCGGACGGTGAACTGGTCGTGCTGGTGGGACCGTCCGGCTGCGGGAAGTCCACCCTGCTGCGCATGATCGCCGGCCTCGAGGCGATCAGCGAGGGCACCATCTCCATTGATGGCATCGTGGTCAACGCCAAGGAGCCGGCCGAACGCGATATCGCCATGGTGTTCCAGAATTATGCGCTCTACCCGCACATGACGGTGCGCGGCAATCTCGAATACGGGCTCAAGAATCGCGGCACACCGCGTGACGAAATCGACCGCCGCGTCACCGAAGCCGCGCGCATCCTCGAAATCGAGCCGTTCCTCGATCGCCGTCCCCGCCAGCTTTCGGGCGGGCAGCGCCAGCGCGTCGCCATGGGCCGCGCCATCGTGCGGCAGCCCAAGGCCTTCCTGTTCGACGAACCGCTCTCCAACCTCGACGCCAAGCTGCGCGGCCAGATGCGGATCGAAATCAAGCGCCTGCAGCGCAACCTGGCCACCACCAGCGTCTATGTGACGCACGACCAGCTTGAAGCCATGACCCTGGCGGATCGTCTCGTGGTGATGAATGCAGGCCGCATCGAGCAGGTTGGCGCGCCTATTGCGCTCTATGAGCGTCCGGCTACGCTGTTCGTAGCCGGCTTTATCGGTTCGCCGCCGATGAACCTGATCGATGTCGACTATCTGCGCGACAAGGGTGCGCTCACGCTGCCCGAGGGCACCGACCTTGTCGGCATTCGTCCCGATACCATCCAGCTGGCAGCGCCTGAGGGCCCACATGTTGTCCTAAGCGCTATTGTCGAACTCTACGAGCCGATCGGCGGGGAAAGCCACCTGCATATGCGGCTCGAAGGCAGCGGGCAGTTGATTGTCGCAGCCGTGCCCGCCCGCACCGCTGTCACCGAAGGCGCCCGGGCCACCCTCCATGTCAGCATAGCGGATCTGCATCCATTCAACCAGAAAACGGGGCGCCGCACCGACTGAGTACCGGTGCCACGGGAACTAGCAAATGATCGACCGCCAGCCTCAGACCGCGAGGAAGTTCAATCGCACCGCGGTGCCGCGGGAGAGGCATCATGATCGGCACAGCGTTGAGGAGCAGCGCCATCCGGGCCAGGCCGTTGCAGGTCCTGGCAAATGAACGATCCCCGGCTTTCGGATCGGCAGAACGACATCTTGCTGCGCATCGGTGCGCGCGGGGCCCAGCAGATCGACCGGCTGGCGCAGGAGTACGGCCTCACCACGCAAAGCATAAGACGGGATATCAACCTGCTGTGCGAACTGGGTCTGGCCCGGCGGCTGCATGGTGGCGTTGACTTGCCCGTCTTGCCACAAAACACCTCCATCAACGCCCGCGCCAGCCTCCACGGCGCGGCCAAGCGGCTCATTGCCGCCCGCGTTGCACAGGACATCCCCGACGGCTCCACCGTATTCATGGGAATCGGCACGACGGTTCGTTTTACCGCCGAGGCCCTGCGGGGACACGCGGGTCTTACCGTCGTCACCAACAATGTAGATGTCGCTCTGACCCTTGGCGACGTCGAAGGTATCGAGCTGCATCTTGCGGGCGGGGTCTGGCGGGCGAATGACCGGGATTTGGTCGGAGCCGACACCATTCGCTATTTCGAGAAGTTCCACGCTACCCATGCAGTGGTGGGCACTGGCGGTTTGCATCCAACGAGCGGCGCGCTCGACTTCAGCTATGAAGACGCCCAGATCACCAACGCGATCCTGCAGAATTCGAGGACCCGCTATCTCGTGGCCGATGTCAGCAAGTGGTCCGGTGCCGCCGCCGTACGGGTGGCGCCCTTCTCCGAATTCACCTCCTTCGTGACCGACCTGATGCCGCGGGAGCAAAAGAACGAAGAAAGCCTGCGCCAGAGCGGAATACAGGTCGTCGTTTGCGGAGCACCAGACCGTTAGCCACGATACATCGAGGAGGCTCAAGGGCAGCCGTCAGGCCGAGTTTGGCGCCGCCGATGCACGGGGCCAGATCCGTTTCGAGCGAGACGCCAAGAAGGCCTTCTGACGCTTAGCCCGCCGCTCCGACTGGCCGGCCGCTGAGCCAAGCGCTGGCCCTATCCACGATTGATGCGAATTTTGCATCGATCGGCCAAAACAACGCAATTCACATCGCTGATCGGCTCGGGCATTTGCTTGGGGCGAACAGGGAGTGGGCGTCCATGCAGGACGATTTGGTACGAATTCCATGCGTGATGATGCGGGGAGGAACCTCGAAAGGGCCATTCTTTCTCGCCAGCGATCTACCGGCCGATCCAGCCGCGTGATGCCCTCCTCATCGAGATCATGGGTTCGGGGCATCCGCTGCAGATCGACGGCATTGGCGGGGGCAATAGCCTTTCTTCCAAAGTGGCGATCGTGGGTCCTGCGACCCGCGCCGATGCGGATGTGGACTATTTGTTCGCCAAGGTAAAGCCAAAGACAGCGGTGCTGCACGAGATTGGCGACACGATTTCTGCACGGTGAAGCAATAGCCCGGTCTGTTCCCTCACGCGCGCCTGAGACGGTTCACCGTTGGTCCGGGTGCAAGAACGCGGCGAGGAACGTGGCTATTGCCGCTTCGGCGTGGTGGCGGATTTCTGCCTGGCTCGGTAACGCCGCATCGCCCAGCATCATGACGCGGTTGACCGGGTCGGCCATTACCAGCCAGTTGAATTGGGATGCCGCTATCCGCGCATCGGAGAATTGCAGCAGGTTTTTCGCGGCCAATTGTTCAAAGGCCGCGCCCATGGCCTCGAGAGCCCTGGCCGGGCCGCGGGCATAGAGCTGCTTGGCCAGCTCGGGGAAGCGCTGGGCCTCGGCAATCACCAGCCGGCGCAATTGCATCAGGCCGGGCGTGAGCACGATGGTGAGCTGGCGGACGGCGTAGTCCAGCAGATAGGTCTCAAGCTGGGCGCGGTCCTCCACCTTGGGCAGGCCAAGATGCACCGCGATATCGGCCTCGCCCATCATCTGGCCCATGACCGCGATGAACAGCGCCTCCTTGCTGGTGAAATGCTTGTAGATGGTCTGCTTGGAAACCCCGGACCGGCTGGCGATTTCGTCCATGCTGGCGCCGGCATAGCCCGTGCTCAGAAAGACTTCGGCCGCCGCGCCAATAATGGCCGCCTGCTTGCGTTCCGACCGTGTGCCGGCAGGGTCTTCATTGTCGCCTATCGGCATCGCCGCCCTCCAATCGTCAAATCCTGCTTGACACAATCAAACTGTACCGTCTAGTTTTAATTGAAGAACCAAACCGTCTAGTTTGATTGGGGGAGGGTTAGTTGCCATGAATACGACCGAGTTGAGGTGTGCCTGCGGGGCCGTGCGCCTCCAGGTGCGCGGCACGCCCATCATCAATACTGAATGCCACTGCACCAGTTGCAGTGAGGCGGGCAGAAGGCTAGGGGCGCTCGATCTGCCTCAGCCCATTCTGAGCCCGCATGGCGGTACGCGCTATGTGGTTTACCGCAAGGATCGGGTCAGCTTTTCCACCGGCGCCGAGAAGCTGCGTGAATTCCGCCTCGGGCCCGGCGCGACGACGCGGCGGGTGCTGGCATCCTGCTGCAACACGCCGCTGTTTCTGGAATTCAAAGGCGGGCACTGGCTCAGTCTTTACGGCAATCTGTGGCAGCCCGATGAATTGC
This sequence comes from Devosia sp. LC5, assembly GCF_000735585.1. GTDB lineage: Bacteria > Pseudomonadota > Alphaproteobacteria > Rhizobiales > Devosiaceae > Devosia. Next base: position 50,626 of record NZ_JNNO01000009.1, on the reverse strand, counting down.
CACCACTGCAGCTACGCACCATGACGCAGGATGCTCCGGATCGCTCCGCCGTGCCGGATGACGTGCCATCCGGCGCGCTGGCAACCGCGGGCTTTTATCGCAAGCTGCTCGTGGCGTGGATCGCCATGGGCTTCAAGGTTCCCCAAATCGCGGTCAAAGGAACGATCGATGCCTGACAGCGAGAAAATTCTCATTCAAAGTATCACTTCGCCCCATCATACCGAGCGGGTCAACAAGGCCAAATACATGGCCATGCGCCATGCTTTATTGGCGGCACTGCCCGAGCAGGCGCCGGGGCTCAGCGTGGCTGAAGCCAATATCGCGGTTCTGCCACATCTGTGCGAAACCGAATTTCCCGGCGGCGCCAAGGCCGGATGGTGGCTAAAGGCGGTCCAGCTGGATCTGGAAGCCAAAGGCATCATCCAGCGCGGCCCGGGCAAGCCGGTCAGGCTGTTCAAAAGTGCTTAGACGGCAGGGGCGCCGGGCTCAGGACCCATTTGTTTGGAACCGATGGGCCCATGTCCTCGCCCGGCAGGCGAATGGTGGCGAGGGGCGGCGAGATCTGTAGCGCCGCGGGTCGTTCGGCCTTGATCAGCCTGCTGCAGGACTAGGCGCCTACTCCACGGCCGCCAAGGGCAGGCCGTTGGATTGCCAGGCCTCGATGCCGCCGCGATACCAGAAGGCGTTCCAGCCCAGGGCGCCGGCGCGCAGGGCGCCATTGTAGGACGAACGGTCCTGCCGGTCCCGGCCGAAGAAGATGACGGGCATCCTGGCGTCGCTGGCGGTTTCCTCCTTGAGCCAGCCGTCGACGGCGCTCTGGAACCGATCAGTCAGGCTGCCATCCTTGCCGGCATCGGTCACCGAAAGCGCGCCGGGGATGGTTTCGGCCAGGCCACTCGTATCGATAAGCAGCATCGGCGTGCCCTCGTTCAGCGCGGCGGCCAGGTCTTGCGTGGTCAGGATCTGGGCTTTGCTATGGCTGGCAGGGGTGGGGCCTTTATAGGGCGCGGGAAACAGTACGCTGGTCACCGGCACGCCCAGGTCGGCCAATTCGTCGGCCGAGGTGGCATTGCCGACCGATGCAGTGCTGGTTTGGGCGACATTGCCGGCGGTGCTGGTGGGCTGGGTCTGCGCGGCGCTGCCGGTGTCGCCGGTGCCCATTTCGATATCGGAAATCATGAGGGCCAGGTGCTCGATCAGATCGTAGCACATGGTGATGCTCCCCTCGCGGGGATCGTACCAGGCATTGAGCTCGCCACAATCCTTGTAGGTGACGGCGATCGGGCGGGGCAGGGCATAGTTCTTGGACAGGTTGTCGGCAAAGCCGCGCAACCCGTCGCCGAATGTCGTGGCCAGGAAGGTGCCGATCTCGCTGTTGGATGGCTCGAAGGTTACTTCGACCTTGGCGCCGGGCGCATCGGCCGGCAATTGCCCTTCGGGGAACCAGGTATCTACCCTTGTGTGCGGCGCCAGGATGGTGCGCCAGGCGCGGTTCTGCTTGGTGAACTCTTCCTCGCAGCGTCCCAGGGTACGCTCGTCGAACTTGATCTGTTCGGCCATGCTGGTGAAGATCGCCGGATTGCCGCCATACATCACGCAGAACACGTTGCGGAACCGCTTGAGGTCGGGGGTGTGTTCGTCCTGCCAGGGGGTTTCGCCGCTGCCCTGCTGCTGGGCCAGCATGCCGCTATAATACCATTGCAGGGCCGAATAGGTCGCCACTTCGCGGCCGATCGCATTGATCCCCTCATCCTCGGTGGGATACATGGTTGGCTCGACCACCTTGAGCGCCGAGAAGATATCGACCGAATCTTCTTCCGGGCCAGTGGAGGGGATTTGCAATTCCCCGATCAGCGCATGGCCGAATTCATGCATGAAAATACTGTTGGTGAGACCCAGATAGACCCCGATCAGGCGCGCCTCGTCATGGCCGAACATCGGCACGCCAGCGCCCACTGATGTCGTTCCCCCCGAGGAGGGCGTGCCGGTCGATGCCGTGCCGGCGCCTGAGGAGATGGTGAAGCCCCCGACATAGAATTCGCCGCGTTCATAGGCGAGGATCCCGATATCGCCGCCAAGGGCGGGATCGTCCTGGAGCTGGGCGATGACCTGGCCGTTGAGCCGGAATTCGCCAAAGCCCGGCCGTTCGACAAATTGCAGCACGTCCTTGCCGCCACCCTGGGCAGCGCCGGCAAGCCGGCCGACTTCTCGCCCTTGGCCATCGGCGCCAAAGCAGAGTACCAGCCCGTCGCGGGCGGCGGTGATTTCGCCAATACAGGAGGCGCGGCCATCGCTGCTTTCGATCAGGATGCCGGCTGCGGATTTGCTGAAGTTCGCCGCGTCCTCGCCCTGTGGCGGCAGGATGCCGACATCGAGGCTGGTGACGCGTTCGCCCGAGGTCAGCGGCCCGACCGGCATTTTGTAGACCAGCTCGCTTGAGGCCGTCGCGGAATTGACCAGGACCAGCCAATTATCCTCAAAGAACAGCTCCCAGCCTTGCTTGTCATCGCTGCCATTGATGGCATCGGCAAGCGGTCCCATGATGGCGGCCATTTTATTGTCGCCGCTGCCCGCGCTGCCGCCGGCGCCGCCGCTGGGCGCGGTGCCCGAGCCGCCAGCGCTGGTGCCGCCCTTGGGTGGCAGGCCCGTACCGCCCGAGCCACCTTTGGGTGGCAGGCCCGCGCCGCTGCTGGCCGCGCCGGGCTGGGGGCCGCTGATCTGGAAATCGGCCAGCCCGAAGGTCCCGCGTTCATAGGCCATGACGCCGATCTCGGCGCCGAGCGCTGTGGCATAGGTGACATCGCCAATCTGGGTGTCGTTGATGAAGAAGCGCGCGGCACCGGGCACTTCGACCATGGTGATGATGTCGCTGCCATCCATGCGGGCAGCGTTGGGCACCGAGGCGATGGATTTGAAATCGCCCTCGATAACGCAGAACAGATTGCCCTTGGCCTCGGCCGTGATCTCCATCAGGCAGATGTCATTATTGGTGGCGCTGCGGGCGAGCAGGCCGATGGCGGCTTCCGGAATTTGCGACTTGAGCGTGACGTTGACGGTGATTTCCCGCCCATCCGTGGGTGGCGGGCCCGCATTGATGGCCAGCGTCTGCTCGGAGCCTTCCAGCGTGTCATTGCGCAGGACGAACCAGCCGCCTTCTTCCCCGGCCTGCCAGCCCTTCACCAATTGCTGATCAACCGCGCCGGCAAGCGGGCCGAGTACATCCTGCGCCCACACCTGCGTGGCCGAACCGAGCGCCAATAGTCCCAGCGCCAATACCAAGGATTTGCAATTCATTTCAGGTTTCCAGAAGAGACGGTTCCCGGCAGCCACAATGGTTTATAGCTATCTTTGACGATCATGCCTGCCAAGACCCTGTCAAGCGGCAGAGCACGCTCGAATCTGCCTAGAGGTGGCCCATGGCCATCTTGACACGCCCTTGGACGCCACGTCTGCGGAGAAAAAATGCCGTCGCTTCGATGCATCGGGGCCCCTTTGTCTTGCCATTGCTCCTTTTGACGCCTGAGCCTTGGAAGTCCTTGGGGTGCTGGTGCAGTTTTTTGAGCGGGCCGAGGGCTTCTGCGCAGCAAGGTCAGTCCGGCGGGCTCCTCGATCTCGACATCAGTACTGCGCAAAGAAAAGGCCCTCCGCAAGAAAGGGCCTTTCCGGTTCAGGTCTGGGACAGATCAGAAACTTTCCCAATCGTCCATCTTGATCGCGGTATTACCCTGGGCGCGATAGGCTGGCGCAGCCTTCCGGCGGGGCGGCGCAGCATGCCGCAGGGGCTCGGCCGGTGCCTGATGTACCGAGAAGATCTCGACAATGCCGTCGAGCTGGATGGCCTGGCCTTCGGTCTGCTCGATCGAGGCATTGATTTCCTCGACCAAAGCGGCGTTGTGCTGGGTCATCTCATCCATCTGGCGGACGGCAACGCCCACTTCCTGGATAGCGCTGGCCTGCTCCGAGCTGTCGCGGGCAATGCCCTCAAGCAGTTCGGAATTGGCGCGCACGCCGTCCAGCATTTCGTCGAGCTTGGCGGCGGCGTCCGCCACCAGCCTGGTGCCGCCGCGCACTTCGAGCGCTGATTGCTCGATCAGTGCCTTGACCTCGGTCGAGGCTTGAGCGGAGGACTGGGCCAGGCGCCGTACTTCCACGGCGACCACGGCGAAGCCCTTGCCGGCTTCACCGGCCCGGGCCGCTTCAACCGAGGCGTTGAGCGCCAAGAGGTTGGTCTGGAAGGCGATGTCGTCGATCATGCCGATAATGTTGGAGATCTTGGACGAGGAGGTAGCGATGCGCTCCATGGCCTGGGTGGCTTCGGCCATCACCACGCCGCCTTCTTCGGCCGAACGGGTCGAAGCAATGGCATTGTCGCTGGCGGATTTAGCGCGGGTCGAGTTCTGCGTGACCGTGGCGGCCAGTTGCTCCATGGCGGCCGAGGTTTCCTCGATCGTCGCGGCCTGCTTGGTCGTCCGCTCGGACAGATCGTTGGCGCCCGACAGGATTTCCCCGGTCGCGAGCTTGAGCTGGCCCGACGTATCGCGCAGCCGCCCGACAATGTCGGAGAACTTGATCGCCACGGCGTTGGTGTCGTCCTTGAGGCGCCCGAAAGCACCTTCATAGAGACCTTCGACCCGCTTGGTCAGATCGGCATTGGCCAGAGCCGAGAGTACCTGACTGGTTTCGGCGAGGCCGGTATCGACGGTCTTGACCAGGCTATTGACGCTGCTGGCCAGGGCATTGAGTTCGGGATCGGGGAAGTCGGCGGTGACGCGCTGGGAGAAATCGCCTTCCGCGGCGGCATCGACCACCGAGCCGAAGGCGCTTTGCAGCTCGGTCATCATTTCCTTGCGGGTTTCCTCGTCGCGGAGGATGCGGGCGGCTTCAGCCTGCGTCATGTGGGCGATTTTCTCGCCATTGTCGCGGAACACGTCGACGGCGCGTGCCATGGCGCCGATTTCGTCGGCCCGGCCGGTGCCCTGGATGGTGATGTCGAACTTGCCATCGGCCAGTTCGGCCATCTGGCCATTGAGCGCGGTGATCGGCTTGGTCAGGCTACGCACGATGAGCCAGCCGGCCAGCATCAGAACGGCGATGACGCCCAGGGCGATCAGCGCGCTGCTCAGCGCATTTTCCTGATAGATGGCATCGATATCGGTCTGCAGCACGCCTGTGCCGATGGCCCAGGACCAGGGCGCGAAATTCTGCACATAGGTCAGCTTTTCGATGGCCGGTGCGTCGGGATTGGCGCCCGAGAACATGAAAGTGGTGAAGATCGAGCCCTGGGTGCGGGCGCCATCGGTATATTCTTCGATGAACCGCTTGCCATTGGTATCGGTGCGGTCGCGCATATTGGTGTCGACCACGGCGGGGTTGGCGTTGACGATCATGACATAGTCATGGGTCACCGCGAAAACGTAGTCATCGCCCGAATAGTTGATGGCGTGCAGCATGGCCTTGGCTTCGGTCTGGGCTGCGTCCAGCGTCATTTCGCCGGCCTGAACGCGCGCATCGTAATTGCCGAGCATGGTCACCGCGGTTTCGATGACGCTTTTGATCTCGGCCTTTTTGAGGTCGATGAGATTGTTGTGAATATTGGTCAGCTGATAGGCAGTCAGGCCGGCAAAGCCGACGACGAACAGGAGCAGCAGCGCGGACATCCGGCGCGCAATGCTGCCAGTCACGATCTTGAGCATGAAATGTGAACTCTGATGGGAACGGAAGTGAGAAGCGACCGGCTTGGGGAGCCGGCAAGGGTCCGGCTAAGGCGCAGCGCGCGCGAATGCGATCAAGGCAGTGGCCTCCTGGCAGGGCATCAGCCGTTCTGGCTGGATGGGTCATGTCGTCAGGCAAAACATGCCGCCTTTAGGTTAATTTACTGACAAGCCAGACGGATCTAGGGCGCTGTGAACGCTCGGAAAAATTCCACTTCAGCGGCAGATGGCCTGAGTTAAATTGTCGCATAATCGAGGGCGCTATACTTGTTTGCGCCGGCGGATCGCGGCATAGTCGCGCCGCTTATCAAGCCCGTGTCAGGAGAACGAAATGAAAGCCGCCATGTCCAATCAGAAAGGAAAAGTTCAACAGGACATGAAGCGTTATGCAGATCCGATTTCCACGGGCGAGGGCGCATGCAAAGCCACGCCGTAGCCATTCTCTAAAGCAATTCGTCGCCGGGTTTTTGCCGCAACCGCAGAGCAGCGGGGGCGAGCGCTGGGCCTATGTGCGGAAATTTCTCTCCTACTACCGGCCGCATCTGCCGCTGCTGGCGGCTGATCTCGTCTGTGCCCTCTTGGTCGCGGCGACGGCATTGTTCCTGCCGCTCTGCGCCAATTACGTCACCAAACAGCTGATCGAATTGCCCCGGGTGCCCGAGGCAATCGGGCAGATCTACGCCATGGGCGGCTTGATGCTGGGGGTGCTGGCTATCCAGGTATTGGCGATCTTTTTCGTGGACTATCAGGGTCACATGATGGGCGCCAAGATCGAGGCGTCGGTGCGCAAGCAATTGTTCGAGCATTGCCAGAAGCTGTCGTTCAGCTTCTACGACCGGCAACGTGTCGGGCAATTGATGAGCCGGATCAGCAATGACTCACTGTGGCTGGGCGAGCTGTTTCACCATGGGCCGGAGGATATTTCCATTGCGCTGCTCAAATTTGGCGGCGCCATGGTCATCCTGTTCTTCATCGATCCGGTGCTGGCCGGATTGATCGCCGCACTGACGCCGCTGGCGGTATTCTATGCGCTCTATTTCAATCGCCGCATGAACATCGCCCTGCGGCAGAGCAAAGAGCGGATCGCGTCGGTCAATGAGCGGGTGGAGGATGCCCTGAGCGGCATCAGGGTGGTGCAGTCCTTCGCCAATGAGGCGATGGAAGCCAGGCGCTTCGAGGCGGAAAACCAGCGGTTTCTGGACAGCCGAAGGGAGGGCTATCGCAGCGAGGCCTATTTCTCGGCGGGCACTGAAACCTTCGCTCAGTTGGTGACGGTGCTGGTTATCGTGGTGGGTGCGGTGCGGGTGCTGACGGCCGATCTGGGCGTGGCGGATATGCTGACTTTCCTGCTCTGCGTGGCGGTTTTGGTCGATCCGGTGCAGCGGCTGGCCAATTTCGTGCGGCTCTGGCAGGAGGGCTATACCGGCTTCGTGCGGGCCATGGAGATATTGGACGTTGCGCCCGATATCGAGGACCGGCCTGGGGCGGTGGAACTCGACAATGTGGTGGGCGCCATTGCCTTTCGCGATGTCAGTTTCCGCTATGAGGAGAGCGGGCCGCATGTGCTCAGTGATCTCTCGCTCGACATTGCGCCGGGGGAATTCGTGGCTTTGGTCGGCCCGTCCGGCGTGGGGAAAAGTACGCTCTGTGCCCTGATTCCGCGGTTTTATGAGGTGAGCGGCGGGGCGATCCTGATCGATGGCAAGGATGTGCGGGATGTCACCATGGCTTCGCTGCGGCGCAATGTGGGAGTGGTGCAGCAGGACATCTATCTGTTCAGCGGCACGGTGACCGACAATCTGCGCTATGGGCGGCCCGATGCCAGCTTCGAGGAGATCGTGGCGGCGGCAAAGGCGGCCAATGCGCATGATTTCATCATGGCGCTGCCGCAGGGCTATGACACCGATATCGGTCAGCGCGGGGTGAAACTCTCGGGCGGACAGAAGCAGCGGCTGACTATCGCACGGGCATTCCTCAAGAATCCGGCCGTGCTGATCTTTGACGAGGCGACCAGTGCGCTCGACAATGAAAGCGAGCGGGCAGTGCAGCAGGCTTTGCTCGAACTGACAAGGGGGCGGACCACGATCGTCATCGCCCATCGCCTGTCCACAGTGCGCAATGCGGATCGCATCCTGGTGCTGACCGAGGATGGCATTGGCGAAGAGGGGACGCATGAGGCGCTGATGGCGGCCGATGGGCTTTATGCGGGGCTGCATAGGGTGCAGGCCAGCATCTAGCGCGATCCGGCCCGCGCCTTTGGGTGCGGGCCGGTCTATGGCGGTGCGGGCGAAAAGTGCTTATACTTGATAATATTTATTGATAGTATTAGCAACGAGCAGGGGTCTGGGGCCAACTTGTATGACAAGGCAAACCGATGATGGGAGTGCTGCCGGCGTGGTGCGGGCGCGGCGGGGGCAATCGCGGCGCGTGACCATGCCCGATGTGGCGCGCGAAGCGGGATGTTCGCAGGCCACGGTATCATTCGTGCTCAATCATGCCCCGGGGATAAAATTATCGGCCGAGACGCGAGAGCGGGTGTTCGAGGCGGCGCGGCGGCTGGGTTATGCCTCGGGGTCCAATGGGCGGCAGGCGCGGGCGGCTGGCGGCGGGCGAAGGATCGGGTTCATCGCCGACCAGCTGGCGACCAGCCCCGAGGCGGCGATTGCCATTGAGGGCGTCAGCATAGCGGCGCGGACCAGGGGCGACATGGTGCTGGTGTCGCAGAGTTTTAATGACGCGGAAACCGAGGCGGGGCTGGTGCAGGCCTTTGTCGAACAGGGTGTGTCGGCGCTGGTCTATATGACGATTTTCACCCGCGAGGTGGAGCTCAATCCGGCGCTGCTGGGGCTCGACATCCCGGTGTTCCTGCTCAATTGCTATACCGGGGGGCAGTCGCACCCTGCAGTGGTGCCCAGCGAGATTGCCGGTGGACAGCGCAGCACGCGGCACCTGATCGAGCATGGGCACAGGCGCATCGCCACCATAACCGGAGAAATCTGGATGGAGGCGGCGCAGGACCGGCTCAAGGGCTATCGCCGGGCGCTGGCGACGGCCGATATTCCGTTCGATGCGGCGCTGGTGGTGGAGGGCGATTGGTCGGCCAGCGCGGGCTATGCGGCGACGCGGAAGCTGCTGGCTCTGGCCGAGCCGCCGACGGCGATTTTTTGTCAGAATGATCGGACGGCTATCGGGTGCTATGAGGCACTCAAGGAAGCCGGGCTCGACATTCCGCGGGACATGTCGGTGATCGGCTATGACGACGAGGAAATCTCGCGGCATCTGCATCCGCGGCTGACCACGTCCATCCTGCCGCATCGGGCGATGGGGCAATGGATTGTCGAGCAGATCGATGAACTGGCGGGGCAGGGAGCGGGGCGATATCCGCTGACCAAGCTCGAATGTCCGCTGGTGGAGCGGGATTCGGTGGCGGGGCCGAAGGGGTAGGGGGCATGCACCGAAGCCGGTGCCCCTCGCCCCTCAGGGGAGAGGGTAGCGGCGCCGGGAGCGAAGCGACCCTGGCCGAGCTGGGTGAGGGGTGTCATGCTTCCACACCACCCATTTTGCTGCATCGCACCCCTCACCCGCCGGCTTCGCCGTCGACCTCTCCCCTGAGGGGCGAGGTGAGGCCGCTTTCGCGGGAATAGCATGGCGGGTAGTGAGGTTCCTGCGCCTAACCCCTTGGCGGGGCGATGGATTCTCGCTCTATAAACTCACATTCGATCTTGATCTTTTGCAGGCGCTCGTCCTGGTCGGCGGCCTGGTAGCCGTCGAGCAATTGGCCGACGGCCCAGCGGGCCATTTCGTCGTGCGGCAGGACCATGGTGGAGAGGCGCGGATCGAGATAGGCGGAGAGGTCTTCGTCGTCGAAGCCGATGATGGAGATGTCCTGCGGCACGCGCATGCCCAGGGTGCGGGCGGCTTCGTAGCAGCCGATGGCCATGCGGTCGTTGAAGCAGAAAATGGCGGTGGGTGGATTGGGCTGGGAGAGCAGTTCCAGGGCGCGTTCGCGGCCAGCGCGGATGGTCCAGCCGCCCAGGGTGACCAGCTGGTCTTGCTGGGGAATGCCCCATTTGTCCATGGCCTGGCGGAAGCCTTTTTCGCGATCGACCGAGGCCTCAAGAATGGCTTCGCCGGCCAGGTGTGCGATGCGGCGGTGGCCGGCCTTGAGCAGGGCTTCGGCCGCTGTGAAGCCGCCCACCAGGTCGCCCGGGACCACCGAGGGATAGCGCAGTTTGCGCTCGTAGCAATTGAGCAGGACCAGGGGTAGTTCAGCGAAACTGTCGGGCACGCTGACCTGGCGGGTAATCAGCGAGGCATAGAGAATGCCGATGGTTTTCTGCGAGACCAGCAGGTCGATGGCTGCCTGTTCCAAGGCCGGATCGGAGCGGGTGCAGAAGGTGGCGACGGTGACGTCCTGCAGCGCGGCTTCATCGCGGGCGCCCACGATGAAGGGCGGGGCGAAGGGGGTGGTGGAGACTTCATCGATGATGAGGCCAATGACGCGCTGGCGGCCTTCGGGGACGGGATGGGTCTTGCCGCGGCGATAGTTCAGGGTTTCGGCGGCGTCGAGCACGCGGCGGCGGGTGGCCTTGGAAATGCGGGCATTGGTGACGCCGTTGAGCACCAGGGACACTGTGGCCTGCGATACGCCGGCCAGTTCGGCCACATCAACCATGGTTGCGCGTTTTTCCAAGACTGACCGCCCTCGCTTCACATCCGATATTTCATAGCCTTTTAGCCGAATAGGCTAGCGGAGCGTTAGCGCCGAAAGCGCAAATCGTCCCCCTTGCCAGCGCGGCGGATCAAACATAAGGTGATAATAATATAACTAATACTTCGAGGGATGAGGATGGAACGCGCTCAAGCCAGAGCCGAGCAAACACGACCGGCGGCACGCCGCAGCCTGTCGCTGGACGGGGTCTGGCAGTTCCGGCACGAGGACGGGCCATGGCGGGAGGCGCATGTGCCCTCGCCCTGGCAGGCCGAATTTTCCGACCTGGTCGATACCAGCGGGAGAGCGGTCTACAAACGCAGTTTCACGCTGCCTGAGGGCTGGGGCGCGGGCGAGCTGGCGCTGAAATTCGGGGCGGTGAGCTATTTCTGCGAAGTGCTGCTCAATGGCACCCAGGTCGGTAGCCATGAAGGGGCCTTCCTGCCGTTTGAAATCGTGCTGCCGGGCCAGTTGCTGAAGGCGCAGAACGAGGTCGAGGTGCGGGTGACCATGCCTTCGGCGGACCAGCGGGCCTATCCCGATTTTCCGTTCGGCGAAGTGCCGCATGGCAAGATCAGCTGGTATGGCCGGATTGGCGGGCTGTGGCAGCCGGTGTCGCTGGAAGCGCGGGATGCGCGGCATGTGCAGAGCGTGGCGATATCAGCGGGGATCGATGGCACGGTCAGTGTCGATCTCGGTTTTACGGCGGCTGCTGTGGGATTGCCGGTTCGGGTTGTTGTCGAGGATGCTGATGGCGCCGTGGTGGCGGAAACCGAAGCGGCGGCGGGGGAGGCTATTACGGCAAAGCTGTCGGTGGCTGATCCAAAGCTGTGGTCGCCGGATAGTCCCAATCTTTATACGTTGACGGTCGAATTGGCCGATGCCGATGCAGTGACGCATAGTTTCGGCTTCCGCAGCATCGAGGCGCGGGACGGCAAGCTCTGGCTCAATGGCGAGCCGCTTTATATGCGCGGGGCGCTCGACCAGGACTATTATCCCGATGGCATCTATACGCCGCCATCGCTGGAATTCCTCGAGGATCAGGCGAGGAAGGCCAAGCATCTGGGGCTCAACCTGCTGCGCTGCCACATCAAGGTGCCGGACCCGCGCTATTATGATGTGGCGGACCGCTTTGGCCTGCTGATCTGGACCGAAATTCCCAATGTGGCCAATTTCACCGCTAAGGCGGCGGCGCGGATGCGCGCCACCATGGAGGGCATCCTCCAACGCGACCGCAACCATCCCTCGATCATCGCCTGGACGATCATCAATGAGGATTGGGGCACGCGCATGCTCGAAAATGGGGAGCATCGCCAATGGGTCAAGGACACCTATGACTGGCTGAAGGCCAAGGACACGACGCGGCTGGTGGTCGACAATTCGGCGTGTTTCCCCAATTTCCACGTCAAGACCGATATCAACGACTACCATTATTACCGTTCGGTGCCCGAGCGGCGGCAGGAATGGGACGATATTACCGCCCAATTTGCCGCCGGGGCCGATTGGACCTTCTCCTCCCTGGGCGACGCCGAACGACGGGGCGACGAGCCACTGATCGTCTCCGAGTTCGGCGTCTGGGGGCTGCCTGATCCGAAGAAGCTGCGCCGCAAGGACGGGAGCGAGCCGGACTGGTTCGAGACCGGCTCGCTCTGGGGCGATGGCGTGGCGCTGCCGCATGGCATCGAAGAGCGGTTTGGGGCGCTGGATCTGGACCGGACCTTCGGCTCGTTCGACGGGTTTATCGAGGCGGTACAATGGTACCAGTTCATGAACCTGCGCTACGAAATCGAGACCATGCGCGAGCATGCCTCGATCATGGGCTATGTGATCACCGAATTCACCGATGTGCATTGGGAGGCCAATGGCCTGCTCGACATCGAGCGCAATCCGCGCGTGTTCCACGATGTGTTTGCCAGTATCAATACCGATATCGTCATCGTGCCGAGGCCGGCGCGCTATTCGGCCTATGCCGGGGAGAGCCTGAGCTTTGCCATCAAGGTGGCGACCGGCGGGCTGAGCATTCCCGAGGGCGCGGTGTTGCGCTGGAGCGGGGCGGTGAGTGGGTCGGCTGCCGTGGGGGCGACTGGGACGGTTTCGACATTTGCTATCGACACGCAGCTGACGATGCCGGCGGTGTCGGCCAATGAGATGGCGCGGATCGAGTTCGTGCTGGAAGCGGGCGGGCAGGTGCTGGCGCGCAATTCCTGCGATATCGCCCTTTATGCGGCGCGCGGGACGAGCGAATTGCCCAGCGTTGCGGCGGCTGACGCGAAGCTGGCGGATTATGCCAGGGGGCTGGGCTATCGCGTGGTGCCGGCTGGCGAGGCCGATATCGTGCTGTGCCATGCGGTGGATGGCGAGGACGTCGAAGCCATCAAGGCGGGCGCGCGCTATGTGATCCTGGCCGATGGGTCGGTCAGGACCAACAATAATTTGCGCACCGACATGCCCGATGGCGAGCGGCCACATCGCAGCATCGTGGCCGATGGGCGCAAGTTCCGGCCGAGTCTCGATCAGCATCTGCCGGGGATCAGCCTTGTCGAGCGGGATGGCACGATCTGGCGCGGGGACTGGATTGCGGGTTTCTCCTGGGTGCGGCGCGATGGGCCGTTTGCCGATATTCCGGGCGGACCGATTTTTGATCTGAGCTTTTCCGATGTGGTGCCGCATCACCTGCTGACCGGATTCCGGCCCTGGGAATATGGCTCGAATGTGCATGCCGGCATGGTGGTGGGCTGGGTGCATAAGCCCGCGGCGATCATTGGCGAAAAGCGCGTGGGCCGGGGTGGAGTGGTCGCGACCACGTTCCGGCTGATGCGGGAAGCGCCGGGGGCCGATCCGGTGGCGGCGGCCTTGTTCGACGCCGTGGTGCAGACGGCGAGGGAATTGCAGGTGGATCGCGGGGTTTTTGGGTGAGAACTTTGCCTTCTCCCCTTGTGGGAGAAGGTGCCCCGTTAGGGGCGGATGAGGGGGCACTAGCGCCGCTGCGGAGGAGAGAACCCCTCACCCTGGATTTTTGCTGAACGCAAAAATCCTGTCCCTCTCCCACAAGGGGCGAGGGGAAGAAAGAGCCCGGCAGTCGGGCCTCCCTCTCCCTTGAGGGGAGCGATCGAGGGTGGGGGTGCTGGGGTTTCCGGCAGCGCCGAGCGTTTGGAGGTCGCAGCACCCCCACCCCTAACCCCTCCCCTCAAGGGGGAGGGGAATGAACGAGCCGGGAAACCGGCACAGGTTGGAAGACGGTGAATATGCCGCGCCAGCCACAAGGAGGAGGAATGACATGGCCGATATCGTGCTGAACGAGGTCAGCAAGTCCTATGGCGCGGTGAGTGTGCTCGAGAAGGTGTCGATGCACATCAAATCGGGCGAGTTCATCGTGTTTCTGGGGCCATCGGGCTGCGGGAAATCGACGCTGCTGCGCATGATTGCCGGGCTTGAGGCGGTCAATGAAGGCGAGATCCATATCGGGGACCGCCGGGTCGACCAATTGCCACCCAACCAGCGCGGCGTGGCCATGGTGTTCCAGAATTACGCGCTCTATCCGCACATGACGGTGCGGGCCAATATGAGCTTCGGGCTGCAGAATATCGGCACCGACAAGGCGGAAATCACCCGCCGGGTGGAGGATGCGGCGCGAATGCTCGAAATCGTGCCGCTGCTGGAACGGCGGCCGGCGCAGCTTTCGGGTGGGCAGCGGCAGCGCGTGGCGATCGGGCGGGCCATTGTGCGGGAGCCAGAGGCATTTTTACTCGATGAGCCGCTGTCAAACCTCGATGCGGGCTTACGCGTGCGGACGCGGGTGGAGCTGGCGCAACTGCATAATCGCATCAAGGCGACGATGATTTTCGTCACCCATGACCAGACCGAAGCCATGACGCTGGCGAGCCGGATCGTGGTGATGAACAATCGCAGGATCGAGCAGATCGGCACGCCGATGGAGGTCTATTCGCGGCCCGCATCGCGGTTTGTGGCGGCGTTTGTCGGCTCGCCGTCGATGAACTTTCTGGCCGTGACCGCCATTGCCGACAAGGGCGGCAGGGCGGCGGTAACCGCGGGTGGTTCGGTGATCGACACGGGCATTGCGTTTGGCGCGCTGCCGGGGCCGGAAGGGCTGACTCTGGGCGTGCGGCCGGATGCCTTGCGGGTGGCGGCGGATGGGTCGGGGAGCCTCACAGGCAAGATCGATATCGTCGAGCGGCTGGGCGACCGGACGCTGGTGCATGTGCGGCTGGGCGATGGTTCGCTGGTGGTGGCCGAGGATGCCGGCAACAGCCTGCTGGAGCCGGGCATGGACGTGTCGCTGCGACCGGACGGGGCGGCGACCCATATTTTTGGCGCGGATGGAAGAGCCTATCACGCCGGCTGATTTCGCATAACGGGGGCCGGGCGAGCGCTCAATGCGCCGGGCTGCCGACAGGAGGAGACATTGGGCATCCATTTCGGGAGGAGTGAATCATGCTGAAATCATTGAGACGATTGGCGCTGGTTTCGAGCGCTTTCATGGCCATGGCGGCCGGGGCGCAGGCGCAGCAGAACGTGGTCTGGTGGGATTTTCTCGCCGGCGGCGACGGCGTGCGGATGAAGGCGCTGATCGACGGCTTCAACGAGGAGCATCAGGGGGAAATCCAGATCCAGGGGACGACGCTGGAATGGGGCACGCCCTTTTACACCAAGCTGCAGACATCGGCGGCGATCGGGGAGGGGCCCGATATCGCCACCTATCACCTCAGCCGCATTCCGCTGGCGGTCGATAGCGGCACGCTGAGCGAAATCACCGACGAGGACCTGGCGGGCGCCGGCATTGCCGATGCCGATTTCACCGCCGCGGCTTCGGAGGCCGGCAAGGTCGATGGCACGCGCTATGCGGTGCCATTCGACCAGCATGGCCTTATTCTCTATTATAACAAGGACATGCTGGGGGAAGCCGGCATGCTCGACGAAAACGGGCTGCCGACCGGGCTCGACGGGCTGGAGAATTTCGATGCCGTGCTCGCCAAGTTTACCGGCGAGGGCATGTATGGCATTTCGACGCCAACGGGCGATCGCTACCGCACCATCTACAGCCTGTTCGGCCAGCAGGGCGGCACCATGTTCGACGAGGCCGCCGGCGGGTTCTTTCCGACCGACGAGGACCTGGCCAAGCTGACCAATGCGATCGAAGTGGTCAAGGGCTGGGTGGACAAGGGCTATACGCCGGTGCAGGTGGAAAGCCCGGCGGCGCTGGCGCTCTTTACCTCGGGCCAGGCGCCCTTCTTCATCATGGGCAATTGGGAAGTGCCCACCTTTGTCGACCTGCATGCCAAGGGGGAATTGTTCGAATGGGGTGCGGTGGAACTGCCGACGCTGTTCGAGAACAAGGCCGCGTGGTCCGATTCACACGCTTTCGTCATTCCGGCCAATGCCGGCAAGGAAGCCGATCCGGCCAAGCGGGAAGCCGTGATGAAGGTCATCGCCTGGATGGACCAGCATTCGCTCGACTGGGCCGGTGCGGGCCATATCCCGGCCTATAATGCGGTGCGAGAGAGCGCCGAATTCAAGGCGCTGAAGCCGCAATCGGACTATGCCGGCTTTGCCGATACGGCGGTGTTCGATCCGCGTACGATCCTGGCCGGGCCTGCAGCGCCGCTGGGCGATGCCTGGACCAATTATATCAATCCGGCCACGACGGGCGAGCTCGAACCGGCCGATGCCGCCGCGCAGATGCGGGATGATCTGAACGGGCAGTTGTAGGGCGGAGCTGCAGACTTACGGCTCTATCGTCCCCTCGCCCCTTAGGGGAGAGGGTCAGGGTGAAGGGTGCGATGCCGGGTACATCGCTTATGTGGAAGCATCGCACCCCTCACCCGCCGGCCTCGCCGTCGACCTCTCCCCTGAGGGGCGAGGTGAGGCCCGGCATATGCGGTAGCCCTCCCCCGCAAAGGGGAGGTGCCGCTCGGTGATTGTGGCGGGCAAGGAGGCAAGTCATATGCTCAGGGATAAACGCCAGGAATATCTCACCGCGCTTATTCTGATTGGCCCGTTCGTGCTGATCTATGGCGCGTTGTTCGTGTGGCCGACCATTCAGATGGCGCTGCTCAGTTTTACCAAGGCGCCGCTGATCGGGCCGGGGGACTGGGTGGGGTGGGACAATTACGTCAAGATTCTCGGCCACAGGCTGTTTCATGCCGCGTTCTGGAATACCGCCTATTTCGTGCTGCTGACGGTGATCCCCAATACGCTGGTGAGCCTCGCCATCGCATTGGCGGTCAATAGGCTCAAGGGGTGGCAACAGGGCTTCGTGCTCGCCTGTTTCTTCCTGCCCTATATATTGCCCGTTTCGGTGGTGTTCCTGACCTGGAACTGGATCATCGATGTGCAATATGGGCTGGTGCAATATGTGGTGCGGCTGTTCAATGGCGGCCAGCCGATCTCGCTGACCCGCACCATTCCGCTGTTCATGCCGAGCGTGGCTTTCGTCACCATCTGGTGGACGCTGGGCTTCAACGTGCTGCTGTTCATTGCGGGCCTGCGCAATATTTCGCCGGAGATCTACGAGGCGGCCTCGCTCGATAGCGCCGGGCGGTGGCGGCAATTTAGCCGCATCACCTGGCCGCTGATCTGGCCGGTGACGGCCTTGGTGCTGACCATCCAATTGATCGCCCAGCTCAAGATTTTCGACCAGGTCTATCTGTTTTCGATCGGCGGGCGGCAGGACGCCACGATCGTGCTGGTGCAATATATCTATAAGCTGGCCTTCCAGCAGAACAAGGGCGGGGAGGCGGCGAGTGCGGCCATGCTGCTGTTCGGGATGATCATCATCCTCTCCGTCCTGCAATATCAATTGCTGCGCGCGCGAGGCCAGAAATGAGTGCCGAAGCTCTTCCCCGGGTGGCCGAGGCCAGTGAGCGCGGTGGCCGGGACCGCGCCATCGATATCGGCGGGCTGATCCTGACGATCATCACCTTCGCTGCGGCGCTGGCGGCGTTTTTCCCGATCTACTGGGCCATCATCACCTCGGTAAAGCCGGATGGCGAGGTGATTTCGGGCAGCAATAGCCTATGGCCCGGCCGGTTCAGTTTCGACAGCTATATCCATATCTGGAACAACACCAATATCGCCATCTGGTACGTCAATTCCATGGTGACCTCGCTGATCATCACGGCCCTGGTGATCGTCAGTTCGGCCGGCTGCGCCTATGCGCTGAGCCAGCTGGATTTCCCGGGGCGGCGGGTGATCTATGTGTTGATCCTGGCCTGTTTCATGGTGCCGATGCAGGCGCTGATCGTGAACCATTTCGTGCTGATGGCGCAGTTCAAGCTGCTCAATAGCTGGGCGGGCATCATCCTGCCGCAGCTGATCGTGCCGGTGGTGATCATCGTCTACAAGCAGTTCTTCGACTCGGTGCCCAAGGAGTTCCGCGAGGCGGCGCAGATGGACAGCGCCGGCCATTTCAAGATATTGTTCCGCATCTATCTGCCGATGAATTGGGGGGTGACGGCGGCTTTGGCCATCATCACCTTTATCGGGGCGTGGAATGCGTTTTTGTGGCCGTTCCTGGCGGCGACCGGGGAGGCGACGATGACGGTGCCGGTGGGCATTACCCAGGTCAAGGACGCCTATGGCATCGTCTATGGCAAGCAGATGGCTTCGGCCGTGGCGGCGGGGCTGCCGGTGGCGATTGTGTATCTGATCTTCCAGCGGCGGGTGACGCAGGCGATTATGCTGTCGGCCGGGGTCAAGGGGTAGGACAACTGGGTGAGGGCCCGTGCTGCAGGTGACATTCCACACCACGATCATCGAATGGCGCGGACCGGCGCCATTCTTTTATGCGCCGGTGCCGAGCCAGCATGTGGGGGCGATCGAGCGGATCAAGAAGCAGGCCAGCTATGGCTGGGGCGTCATCCCAGTCGAGGCCGCGATTGACGGGGTGGTGTTCACCACTTCGCTGTTTCCGAAAGACGGAACCTATTTGCTGCCGCTCAAGCTCGCCGTGCGCAAACAGACCGGCGTCACCGTTGGTGACGCCATTGATGTCGAGATGACAATCGGCGGTTAGCGCGCCGCCCAGTTCATGCCGCGGCGGAGGATGGTGTTCATCTGGGGGACGCTGAACTCGCTCGCGACGTGGCCGAGCGAGGAGTAGAAGACGCGGCCCTGGCCGTGCTTGCGCTTCCAGACGACCGGCATGGTGACCCCATCGATCCAGGCGGCGTGTTCGCCGGTAAAGGTGGTGGTTGCCAGCACCTCATTGGAGGGGTCGACATGCATGTAATATTGCTCGGAATGGTAGGGGAAGCTCTCGATCCCCGCCATCACCGGATCATCGGGGCGGGTGATGTCGACGCGGTAGTCGATGATATTGCCGGGATGGGCCACCCATTGGCCGCCGACCATGAATTGGTAATCGACCGCATCGCGGAAGGCGTCGCCCATGCCGCCGTGATAGCCGGCCAGACCCACCCCGCCTTCGACGGCGGCAGTGAGGTTGGAGAGTTCCTCCTTTTCGATCTTGCTCATGGTGAAGATCGGCACGATCAGGCTGAGATCGCGGATGGAGGGATCGGCGAAGGCTTCGGTGGTGTTCTCGACATAGACCTTGAAGCCGTCTTCCTCGAGCATGGTGCGAATGATGGCGGCGCATTGTTCGGGCTCATGCCCGCTCCAGCCACCCCAAACGATCAGTGCTTCACGCATTCCATTCCTCCTTGAATTCGATCAGGCCAGTTTGCCGTTGACGAGCGAAGTGGCCAATTGGGCTGGCCGCTCGGCTGGCGTGGTGATGTCGATGACACGGCCGGTCTGCGAGGAGGTCTCGAAGGCCTCCATG
Source organism: Devosia sp. LC5 (assembly GCF_000735585.1). GTDB lineage: Bacteria > Pseudomonadota > Alphaproteobacteria > Rhizobiales > Devosiaceae > Devosia. The sequence continues at coordinate 31,401 of NZ_JNNO01000009.1, read as the reverse complement.
ACTTCGAGCACATGCAGAGCCAGGTCGCCATTGCAGCGATGGGGGCGCCCGTCGATGATGGCATGGGCCATGTCGGCCAGGCCGATCGAGCGGTAATTGCCCTCGGCATAGGGCATGTCGGTGGCGATATCGCTCCATTCGCCGCCCTTTTGCAGCATCTGGATCTGGCCGCCGAAATGGTTGGGATCGGGCACGAGCAGGGTGGCTTCGGTGCCGTAGATTTCGAGCGGCACATGCTTGTGGCCGGCCACGTCAAAGCTCATCGTCACCTGCACCACGGCGCCATTGTGGAAGACCAGCGTGCCCGAGACATGGGTCGCGACATGGACGGGGATGATCTCCCCGTTACGCTCCTTGGAGGTAATGGTGCGGGTGTCACGCAGCTTGGCGCCGAAGCCGGAGACTTTGGCGACCGGGCCGAGCAGGTTGACCAGATCGGTGATGTAATAGGGGCCCATATCGAGCATGGGGCCGCCGCCGGCTTCGTAATAGAAGGCGGGGTTGGGGTGCCAGCGTTCATGGCCGGGGCACATGAAATAGGCGGTGCCGCCGACGAGCTGGCCCAGGGCGCCTTCGTCGACGAGGCGGCGCGAGGTCTGGTGGCTGCCGCCGAGGAAGGTGTCGGGGGCCGAGCCGACGCGCAGGTTCTTGGCCTTGGCGGCCTCGACCAGCTTCTTGCCTTCGGCAAAGACGATGCCGAGCGGCTTTTCCGAATAGACGTGCTTGCCCGCTTCGATGGCGCGCAGGCCGACCTCGACATGGGCCTTGGGGATAGTGAGGTTGAGAATGATGTCGATGCTCGGATCGGTGAAGATCGCGTCAAGATCGACGGCGTTGAGGCCGAATTCATCGGCGCGTGCCTTGGCGGCGGCAGGGTTCATATCCGCTACGGCGCGGATGTCGAGCACCGGGAAATCCTTGCTCGCCTTGAGATAGGCGGCGGAAATATTGCCCAGCCCGATAATGCCAATACCGACCTTATCCATTTGTCACTCCCTCGTTCCGGCACTTGAAAATTCGGTGTAGCTGCGGCGCGCCGGGCCTGTCGTGCCCCAGGGCGAGCCATAGAGTTCGCCCAGGGCCACGGCGGCGGCGCCGCGCGCCCAGAGTTCGTCCCCGACCTCGTCGATGACGATCTGGGCGACATTGGCGAGGCTTTCCGGGGTGGCGCGGGCAAAGCTGGTGCGCAGCGGATCGAGCAGATGATCGCCCAGCGCCAGCGTCGAGCCGACCAGGATCACCCGGGGCGGGGCGAATAGGGCGACCAGATTGGCAATGGCGATGCCCAGCGCCGCGCCAGCACGGCCGGCAGCGTGTTTGAGGCGATTGTCGCCGGCCTCGATCAGCCCGCGCACGCGGCTCATGCCCTGGCCCAGCCGGATGGCATCGCGGATTTGCGGATCGTTATGTTCACCATTGAGGATGGCGCGTTCGCTGGCGACTTCGGAGAGCTTGAGGGCGTGATCGGGGTCGGAGCCCATGATCATGTCGCCCAAAGTGAGGCTGAGTTCGCGGGCGCCGCGGAACAGCTGGCCGCCATGCATGACGCCCAGGCCCAGGCTTTCCTCGATGGCGACAACAACGAAATCGTCGCAATCGCGGCAGCGGCCGAACCAGTGTTCGGCCATGGTGATGGCATTGGCGTCGCTTTCGACAATGGTGTCGATGCCGAGGCGCCGCACGATGGCTTCCTTGAGCGGCACATTGGTGTCGCGGAAAATGCTGGAGGCGCGGACGCGGCCGGTGCCGTGTTCGACAATGCCGGGCAGGGACAGCGCGACGGTCTTGATCTGGTCGAGCGCCAATCCGGCATCGAGCACGCAGCGGCGCACGCCATCTTCGACCAGATCGGCAATGACATCGACCGGCAGGCGATCGACGCGCACCGGGAGCGTCAGATTGGCCAGCACATCGCCCTGGAAATTGGTGACGGTGAAGACCAGGCGATTGGTCGCGATCTTCGCACCGACGACGCGGGCGGCCTCGGGATTGAGGGTCAGCATGACGCGGGGCCGGCCGCGGCTGCTGCCGCTGCGCAGATCGCCCTCGTGGCGGGTGGAAATCAGCCCGTCATCGAGGAGCGAAGCGGTGATGGCCGAGACGGTGGTGGCCGAAAGCTGGATGCGTTCGCCGATCTCGACGCGCGAAATCGCGCCGAACCGCCTGATGGTATCGAGCACGTGAAAGCGATTGATCGCCCGCATCAATTCGGGGTCGGCGGTCTTCACGGAAGGGAAGGCTCCTCACGCGTTCATTTCTACGTGACGCGAATTAAGTTTTGTCTTTCTAGGCATGGCTCGGCGGCCAAAGCAAGCGTAAAGCGCTGAAATATGGCGCTTTCGCCGCGCATTTTGCACACCCTCTTGACAGATGGAAACAGGCGGGCGCTATTTAATACGCATCAAGGACAAATATGTCCGGATGTGGGAGGATCATCATGAATCACGGCTTTGCCCGCCCCTGGCGGGATACGCTTCTGCTTGCCGTCAGCGCTGTGACGCTGTTCGGCAGTGTCACTGGCGCTTATGCGCAGAGCACCATCAAATGGCTGCATCTGGAGGCCAATGAGAACCGGCTCAAGACCTGGCAGGACATTGCGGCGGCCTATGAGGCCGAGCATCCCGATGTCAAAATCGAATTCCAATTCCTCGAAAACGAGGCGTTCAAGGCCAAGCTGCCGACGCTGCTGCAATCCAATGACGCGCCGTCCATGTTCTATACCTGGGGCGGGGGCGTGTTGAAGGCGCAGTCGGAAACCGGCGCGATCCGCGACGTCACGGCGGCCATGGATGCCGATGGCGGCGCCTGGCGCAATTCGATTTCCCCGGCGGCGGTGGATGGGCTGAGCATCGATGGCAAGGTGTGGGCCGCCCCGATCCAGTCGGGCCTGGTGTCGTTCTTCTACAACAAGGCGATGTTCGAGCAGGCGGGCGTCGATGCCAGCGCCATTGCCACCTGGGACGATTTCCTGGCGGCGGTGAGCAAGCTCAAGGAAGCCGGGATTACCCCCATTGCCGGGGGCGGTGGCGACAAGTGGCCGATCCATTTCTACTGGAGCTATCTGGCCATGCGCGAGGCGGGCAAGGATGGCTTTGCCGCAGCCAAGGCTGGTGAGGGCTTTACCGGGGAAGCGTTCGTCAGGGCGAGCCAGCACCTGGTCGATCTGGGTGCGCTCGAGCCCTTCCAGGAGGGGTATCTGGGGGCAACCTGGCCCGATACCCAGGCGGTGTTCGCCGATGGGCGCGCCGCCATCATCCTGAGCTTTGAGAATACGGCGACGCCGCAGAACCAGGCCAATGCGGCGACGGACGGCAAGGGGCTGGCCCAGGACGCTATCGGGCGCTTTGCCTTTCCGCTGGTCGAAGGCGGGGCCGGGGTGATCACCGATGATTTCGGCGGCCTCAATGGCTGGGTGGTGACAGCCAATGCGCCGCCTGAAACCGAGGACTTCCTCAAATATTTCACCAGCAAGGACAATGCCGCCAAGCTGGCGGAGTTCAACAACATCCTGCCCACCACGCTGGGCGGCGATGAGGGGGTGAAGGACCCCTCGCTGGCCGATAGTGCGGCGCAGATGGCCAAGGCCACCTGGCACCAGAACTATCTCGATCAGGATCTGGGTCCCAATGTCGGCCGCGTGGTCAATGACATGTCGGTGGAACTGGTCTCGGGCCAGATGTCGCCGGAAGACGCGCTGCAGCAGATCGAAGACGCCTTCTCGCTCGAGATGTAAGCGCCGCCGCCGCCCCGTGTGACCGGGCGGCGGTTTTCTTTCCGGCGGACCAGGAGCCTCGATTTCGGATGAGCCAAGCGACTTCCCTATCAGCAGATGGCCGGGCGGCGGCCAGGGTGCCCAGAGTGGCGCGGCGGCGGCGTGGCCAGATGCGCGGCAAATGGCCGGTGCTGGTGCTGTTCCTGCCGCCGGCGCTGCTGCTGTTCACCGTGTTCGTCATCCTGCCGATGGGGGAGGCGGCCTGGTATTCGTTCTACAATTGGAACGGCTATGGCCTGCCCAGCCAGTGGATCGGCACCAAGAATTACGAGCTGATCTTCCGCAATGGGGCGTTCCGCACCGCGCTGATCAATAATGGACTGATCATCGTCATCTCGATCTGCGTGCAGATCCCGCTGGCGCTGTGGCTGGCGACCATGGTGTCGCGCAATATCAAGGGCGCGCTGGCGTTCCGGCTGCTGTTCTTCCTGCCCTATGTGCTGGCCGATGTGGCCGCGGGCATGATCTGGCGCTTCGTCTATGACGGGGAATTTGGCCTCGTTGCCGGCATCTGGAACTTCTTCGGGGCCGCGCCGCCGTTCTGGCTGGCCGACAAGCAAGTGGCGTTTTATGCCGTGCTCGGCGTCATCGTGTGGAAATATTTCGGCTTCCACATGATGCTGTTCATTGCGGGGCTGCAGGCTATCGACAAGAGCGTGCTGGAAGCGGCCGATATCGATGGGGCCACCGGCTGGCAGAAATTCTATCGGGTCACGCTGCCGCTGCTCGGTTCGACGGTGCGGCTTTCGGTATTCTTTGCCGTGGTGGGGTCGCTGCAGCTGTTCGACATGATCATGCCGCTGACCGGCGGGGGACCATCGAACGCCACCCAGACGCTGGTGACCTTCCTTTATTCCTTTGGCGTGATGCGCATGCAGGTGGGCTTCGGCTCGGCCGTCGGCGTCGTGCTGTTCATCATCTGCGTCACCCTCGCCTTCGGCTACAAGCGGATATTCATGCGAAATGACTGAAGCAGCACCTATCGACGCGGCAACAACCGCCAGCAGCGGCCGGCGATTGAGCGCCGGAACGCAGACCTATCTCTATGTGTCCATGCTGATCATTGCCGGCATTGTCATCATTCCCCTGCTGACCACGGCTTTGGGCGGGTTCAAGACGCTGGGCGAATTGCGCGGCAATCCGTTCGGGCTGCCGGCCGAATGGCAGTGGAGCAATTACGGTAATATCCTCACCAGCCAGCGCTATTGGATGCAGATGGGCAATTCCCTGCTGATTGCGGGGCTGACCGTGTTCCTGACGCTGTTGTTTGCCTCCATGGCGGCCTTCACCTTCGCCCATGTCAAATTCTTCGGCTCGGACTTCCTGCTCAATTATTTCCTGATCGGGCTGATGTTTCCGGCGGCGACGGCCATCCTGCCGCTGTTCATCCGCATTCGCGACCTGGGCCTGCTCGACACCTATTGGGGCGTGGTGCTGCCGCAGGTGGCGTTCGGGCTGGGCATGAGCATCCTGCTGTTCCGCAATTACTTCAAGAACCTGCCGCCCGAGCTGTTCGACGCGGCGTTTGTGGATGGGGCGGGTTATCTGCGGTTTTTCTGGCATATCTCGCTGCCGCTGAGCCGGCCGATCATCGCCACGGTGGGGATCATCTCGTTCGTGGGCAGCTGGAACAGCTATATCCTGCCGCTGATCATGCTCAATTCGGAGAGCAAATATCCCTGGCCCTTGGGCATCATGGTCTATCGCGGGGAATTCAGCACCGATTGGCAGCTGATCCTGGCGTTCATCACGCTCACCATTCTGCCCACCGTCATCGTGTTCTTCGCGGCACAAAAACACATCATTGCCGGCCTCACCGCTGGCGCAGTCAAATAAGGGGCGACGAGCAATCGGCGCTGTAGAGGAGGCATGAATGGCCGGACTGGAACTAAGGAACCTCGAAAAAAGCTATGGTGCGGTCTCGGTGATCGAGGACATCAATCTCACGGTGGCCGACGGCGAATTCGTCGCGCTGGTGGGGCCCTCGGGCTGCGGGAAATCCACCATTTTGCGCATGGTGGCGGGGCTGGAGGAGATTACGGGGGGCGATATCCTGATCGGGGACAGGGTGGTCAATGACCTGACGCCGCGCGAGCGCAATATCGCCATGGTGTTCCAGAGCTATGCGCTTTATCCGCATATGAGCGTCTATCGCAATCTGAGCTTTAACCTGGAACTGGCGGGTAAGCCCAAGGCGGAAATCGAGCGGCGGGTGATCCAGGCGGCGCGCATGCTGGAGCTGGAGCCCTTGCTGGAGCGCAAGCCGAGCCAGCTTTCGGGCGGGCAAAGGCAACGCGTGGCCATGGGCCGGGCCGTTGTGCGGGACCCGTCGGTGTTCCTGTTCGATGAGCCGCTGTCGAACCTCGACGCCAAATTGCGGGTGCAGATGCGCGGTGAGATCAAGGCGCTGCACAAGAAGGTGGGGGTGACCTCGATCTATGTGACGCATGACCAGGTGGAGGCAATGACGCTGGCCGATCGGGTCGTGGTGCTGAACCGGGGCGTGATCCAGCAATCGGGTTCACCGATGGAGCTGTACAGGCGGCCGGCCAATCTGTTCGTCGCCGGGTTCATCGGTTCGCCGGCGATGAATTTTGTCGATGCGGTGATGCAGGACGGGCTGGCGCGGAGCGCGGAGGGCACCGATTTCGCGTTTGCCGCCGGGCAGAAACTGGCCGAGGGGCAGGCTGTGGTGGTCGGCGTGCGGCCCGAGCATTTGCTGGTAGGCGGCGAGGGAACGGCGATTACCGGGCAGATCAGCTTCGTCGAGCCGACTGGCGGGCAGACCTTTGTGACGCTGGATGTGCATGGCAGGCCGGTGACCGTGGTAATCAGCGGGGAGGATGACATTGCGCTCGATGGCGCGCTGACGGTGCGTGCGGCGCCGCACCATGTTTACGTGTTCGATGCGGCGAGCGGGGAGCGGGTGAGCGAGAATTGATGCGTCGTATAACCACAATCGTTTTCCCTTTGGGTTGACCCGAGGGGCTGGTGGTTGGGGCGAGTGGCCCTCGGGTCGAGCCCGAGGGAGAATTGTGGGTGGGATGGATTTGGGCAGCTCCCACGCCATCCAGCGTTGGGATGGCCTTCAGCATGGATTCCGGCCTGCGCCGGAATGACACGGTGGGTGGGGGAGAGTCGGGGTCACGCAGGGGCCCGCTCAGCCGAACACCGCCATGGTCTGCTGCTTGTCGCGGGTGATGATGGATTGCATCAGTTGCACGGCGGCGTTGCTGTCGCCGCGTTCCATGGCGCTTACGAGGGCTTCGTGCTGGGCGATGGAGTCGGTGTGGCGCTGGCGGAGGCCGTCGGACGGGGCGAATTTGGCTGCCAGGACCATGGTCAGTTCGACCACGCCGGTGACCGAGCGGAGCAGGGCATTGCCGGAGCTTTCGGCGATGGCGCGGTGGATCTCGAGGGCGGCCAGCAGGTGGGGTTCAACGCCATCTTCGGCGATATCCATCTGATGGGCCCAATATTTGAGGATGCGGATTTCATCGGCCGTGCGGCGGTGGCTCGCGAGTTCGGCGGCGCGGCTTTCGAGCGCTTCTCGCACGTCGAAAAGGCTTTCGTAAAAGCGCTGCTCGGGCCTGGCTTCGAAATGCCAGAACAGTACCTGGGGATCGAAAAAGCTCCAGCGGCTGGCGGGGGAGACCCTGGTGCCGACCTTGGGACGCGCCTCGACCAGGCCCTTGGCCTCGAGCGTCTTGAGCGCCTCGCGCAACACGGTGCGCGAGACGCCATAGGTTTCCATCATCACCGCATCGCTGGCCAGGATCGAACCGACCGGGAACTTGCCCGTGACGATGCCGTGGCCGATTTCGTTGATGACGAAGGTGTGGAAATTCCGTGCAGCGGATCGCCCCGAAAGCGAGCGAATAAGGCTGCCTGGCTCGATCATGCTACACTTTCTCGGGTGACTTTTCTCCGGGTGCGGAGGCGGCAAATATGATCCGCTGCAGGACGATGAACAAGAATAGCAGCACGCCAATAACAATCTTGGTCCACCAGCTCGACAGCGTGCCATCGAAGATGATGTAGGTCTGCACCAGGCCCAGCAGCATGACGCCGACAAAGGTGCCCAGCACAAAGCCATAGCCGCCGGTGAGCAGGGTTCCCCCGATCACCACGGCCGAGATGGCGTCGAGTTCGACGCCCACGGCCGCCAGCGGATAGCCAGCAGATGTGTAAAGGGAAAAGACGATTCCCGCCAAGGCCGCAAGGACGCTGGAGAGCATATAGATCTGTACAGTAGTGCGCGCCACCGGCACGCCCATCAGCGAGGCCGACACTGCATTGCCGCCCAAGGCATAGACATAGGAGCCGAAACGGGTGCGGTGGGCCAGCAACGCCCCGGCAAGGAAGACGGCGACCATCAGCAGGCCAATGAAACTGAGGCGACCGCCGCCGGGCAGGCGGATGATGAGACCGGTCAACGTCGAATAGAATTCGTGATTGATGGGCACCGAATCCTGGGTGATGACCGAGGCGCCGCCGCGGGCGAGGAACATGCCGGCCAGCGTCACGATGAAACTGGGCACTTGCAGATAATGGATGGTGAGACCCATGGCGGCGCCGAACAGGGCCGCGACCCCCAGCGCGATGACGAAGGCGAGGAGTGGATGGATGCCCAGCCAGGAAATCAGCACGGCAACCAGCACGCCGGTGAAACCGATGACTGCGCCGACCGACAGATCGATGCCGCCCGAGATGATGACGAAGGTCATGCCGACCGCGGCAATGCCGAGAAAGGCATTGTCGGTGAGGAAATTGCCCAGCACGCGGGTGGAGAGCAGGCCGGGAAATTGCACGACGCTGGCGGCATAGGCGATGATGAAGATGATTGCGGTGGCCGCAAGGGGGCGCAGGCTGCGTTTCATTTGGGGCCTGCCTTGGCGGGAACGAGACGCTGCCGGACGAAGAGGCGCGTAGCAAAGGGCGACTGGATCAGCAGGATCAGGATGATCATGCCGGCCTTGACGATGAGGTTGAATTCGGGCGGGAAGCCCGACATCAGGATGCCGGTATTCATGGCCTGGATGATGATGGCGCCGACCACCGCCATGGGTACCGAGAAGCGCCCGCCCAGCAGGGAGGTGCCGCCGATAACCACGGCGAGGATGGCGTCGAGCTCGAGCCAGAGGCCGGAATTATTGGCATCGGCGCCGCGAATGTCGGCAGCCACGACAATGCCGGCAATGGCGGCGCAGAAGCCGCTCAAGGCATAGACCAGGACCAGCAGCATGCGGCTGCGAATGCCGGCGAGGGACGCGGCGGCGCGATTGACGCCGATGGCCTGGATGAAGAGGCCAATGGCCGTCTTGCGCACCAGAAGCGTCACCAGGATCAACAGCGCCAGCGCGATGACGGCGGCCATGGGGAAGCCGAGGAAGGAGCCGGTGCCGATAAAGATCAGGGCCGGGTCGTTGAAGGTGACGATGGAGCCTTCGGTGATCAATTGGGCAATGCCGCGCCCGGCCACCATGAGCACGAGCGTTGCCACGATGGGCTGGATATCGAGGATGGCGACGAGGAAGCCGTTCCACAGGCCGCAGGCAATGCCGACGGCAAGGGCGGCGATCACCGCGACGGGGGTGGGATAGCCGGCGACCACCATGGTGGCGGCGACGGCGCCGCAGACCGCCATGATGGCGCCAACTGAGAGGTCAACGCCCTTGGTGGCGATGACCCCGGTCATGCCGATGGCCAGGATCGCCACCGGCGCGCCGCGATTGAGCACGTCGATCAGGCTGCCGAACAGGCGCCCATCCTGCCAGGTGATGCGGAAGAAATTGGGAAACAGCAGCCAATTGATGAGCAATACGCCGGCCAGCGCCAGCAATTGCGGATTGGCGAGGCGTTCGAGATGGAGGCGCTTCATGGCTGGGCCTCGTCGGCGGAATTGGCGATGGCCTGCACGATGACTCCGGGGTTGATGTTCTTGCCGCGCAATTCGGCCACCATTTCGCGGTCGCGCATGACGACGATGCGCGAACTATAGGCCACCACTTCATCCAGCTCGGAGGAGATGACGACCATGGCCATGCCATCGTCGCGCAGCCGATTGATGGTGCGCACGATTTCGGCATGGGCGCCCACATCAATGCCGCGGGTGGGTTCGTCGAGGATGAGGAAGGCGGGGTCGGTAGCGAGCCAGCGCGACAGGATGACCTTTTGCTGATTGCCGCCCGAAAGCAGCTTGACGGGCATGTCGAGCGAAGCGGCGCGGATATCCATGGCCTCGCCGAATTTTCCGGCGATTTCGAGCTGCTCGTCGCGGTTGAGCGCGCGGAACCAGCCCAGCTTGCCCTGCAGCGCGATGATGATGTTTTCGCGCACCGACAGATCGCCGAAAATGCCCTCGGCCTTGCGGTCCTCGGGGCAGAAGCCGAAGCCGCGGCTGATGGCGTCGGTGGTGTTGCGAATGGCGGTGGGCTTGCCGGCGACGGTGATTGTGCCCTGATCGGCCGGATCGGCGCCGAACATCAGGCGCGCCATTTCGGTGCGGCCGGAGCCGAGCAGGCCGGCAACGCCGATGACCTCGCCCTTGTGGATGGTCAGATCGAAGGGATGCACGCTGCGCTTGCGGCCATAGGATTTGAAATCGAGCAGCACATCGGTGGTGGGGCGCTCGGGCTCGAGATCGGTGGCGCCGGAAAAGGCGATGTCCTTGCCCAGCATGAGGCGGACCACATCGGTGCGGCTGACGCTGTCGAGCTGGCGGGTATCGACCAGGCGGCCATTGCGCAGCACGGTGACGCGGTCGGAAATGGCAAAGACCTGGTCGAGGAAATGGGTGATGAAGATGATGGCAAGGCCGCTCTTTTTCAGGTCGGCAATGACCTCGAACAGGCGCTCGACTTCGTTGCGGTCAAGGCTGGCCGTGGGCTCGTCCAGGATCAATACCTTGCCGGAGAGCTCGACGGCGCGGGCAATGGCGACGATCTGCTGCACGGCGACCGAATGGCTGCCCAGATCGCTGCTGGGATCGATCGCCAGGCCATAGCGTTCGAGCAGGGTCTTGGCGGCCTTTTCCATTTTCCGGTGGTCAACGAGGCCGAAGCGGGTCGGTTGATGGCCCAGATAGAGGTTTTCGGCTACCGAGCGGTTGGGCAGCAGGTTTACTTCCTGATAGACCGTGCCGATGCCGTGGGTTTGGGCATGGAGGGGATTGTCGAGGGTGACCAGGGCGCCATCGACGAAGACGCCGCCGGCATCGGGCTGGTAGGCGCCGGTCAGAACCTTGATCAGGGTGGATTTGCCGGCCCCGTTTTCACCCAACAGGGCATGGACCTCGCCGGGCCGCAGGCCGAAATCGATGGCGTCGAGCGCGGTGTGATTGCCAAAAATCTTGGTCACGCCGCGTGCTTCTAGCACGTAGTCGCTGTCCTGCATGGGTCGTTCCCCCGATCGCCCTAGGTCAAAGTAGACCTCATCCTGAGCCTGTCGAAGGACGAGGGTGTGGCACGGAGGCCTCCACTCGCCCGACCTCGTGGTTCGACAAGCTCACCATGAGGTCTTCTTGGGCTTCGCGCAATTGGTCCACCCGGTATGAACCGGGTGGGGCCTAGATTAGTAGCCCAGACCCTTGCGGGTGTCATATTCGCCCTGCGGATTGTCGGCGGGGGTATAGAGCTTGGATTCGGTGATGATGAACTTCTCGGGCGCCGTGCCGTCCTTGAGGTAGGCGGCGAGGGCGTCGAAGGCGGGGCCGGCCATATTGGGGGTCAGCTCGACCGTGGCATTGGCTTCCCCGGCAACCATGGCGGCGAAGATGTCCGGCACGGCGTCGATGGAGACCACCTTGATATCGGTGCCGGGCTTGAGGCCGGCATCCTTGATGGCCTGGATGGCGCCGACGGCCATGTCATCGTTATGGGCATAGACCGCGCAGATATCGGCGCCGCCATTTTCGGCCTTGATGAAGCCTTCCATCACTTCCTTGCCCTTGGCGCGGGTGAAATCGCCGGTCTGGCTGCGGGCGATGACCAGGTTAGCATGGCCGGCAATGGCTTCTTCAAAGCCCTGCTTGCGGTTGATGGCGGGGGTGGAGCCGACAGTGCCCTGGAGCTCGACGATCTTGCAGTCTGCATCGCCCACTTCGGCAACCAGCCATTCGCCGGCAACGCGGCCTTCCTTGACCTGATCGGAGGCGACCGAGGTGAGGTAGAGGTCTTCGGGGGCATCGACGCCGCGATCGAGCAGGATAACCGGGATTTCGGCTTCCTTGGCCTCGGTCAGCACATCTTCCCAGCCGGTGGCGACGACGGGAGCAACCAGGATGGCGTCTACGCCCTGGGCGATGAAGCCGCGAATGGCCTTGATCTGGTTTTCCTGCTTCTGCTGCGCATCGGCGAATTTGAGATCGATGCCGCGCTCTTCGGCCTGCTGCTTGGTGACCGAGGTTTCGGCCGCGCGCCAGCCCGATTCCGAACCGATCTGGCTGAAGCCGACGACCAGGCCGTTCAGGCTATCCTGCGCGATAGCGACAGACGTCAAAGCCGTAGCGAGGCCCGCCGCGACGGCGAGCGTTTTAATGATGTTCACGATGTCCTCCCAATGTGGCCGCCGAGGCGTATTCACCTTCAGCGATGAGGGGACGATATATAAAGTACTATTATATGTAAAGTGACGACGTGAAGGGGTGTTTGCCGTTTGCTTTGCGGCGGCGTGAAGGGGGCTTAGGTTCCGGATTTTCAAGCAAATACTGCCCTTTCCCTCAGCCGTTCAGTGCAAGCGGAGAATGGCCCTCGGGTCAGGCCCGAGGGAGAGCGGTGGGGAGGAGAGCTTGGGTTCGACCCATTTGCGCGGCGTGATTGTTTTGCGGCGCGGCGGGGTGTGCGGTGCCACGACCTCGTCCTTCGACAAGCTCAGGATGAGGTCTACTAAAGGCTCCTCTCCAAGTAGACCTCATGGTGAGCCTGTCGAACCACGAGGTCGTGCCTCCTCAGCTGCGCCATTGCGGCATGGGTTCGGCCAGGGTTTGCAGATTTTCTGCGGTGTCGCCGTCGATGCGCTTGAGCAATAGGCGGGTCAGTTCGACGCCGGCGCCGAAGACGTCTTCCTGGATGCTGTCGAGCGTGGGGAAAAGGGTGGGCAGGATGTCGGAGGTCTGTTTGTAGACCAGCTGGAAATCGCGGCCCAATTGCAGGCCGCCGTCCTGCAAGCCCCCGATCAGGGCGATGGTGCGCATTTCGCTGTCGCTGACAATGCCATGGGGGCGGTCGGGGGCGGCGGCGAGCTCCTGGCCGAGGCGGCGCATTTCGGCGGGGCGGCCGCGCGCCACCGAGCCATCCATGATGCGGCCGACCATGCCGGCCTGTGCGGTGGCACGATGAAAGGTGGTGACGATATTGTGGTAATTGGTGGTGCTGTCATCGCCTATCACCAGCAAAGCGCTGGTGCAGCCCTTGGCGGCCAGGCGCTGCACGGCCATGGCGGCAAAGGTCTCCGAATGGAAATCGTGATAGGGGTGGGGGCTGTAAAACTCGGTGCGGCCGTGGCTGACAAAGGGGAAATCGGCATCCATCAGCATCTGTACCCGGCGGTCGCGCGGGCCGGTATGGGTGATGAGCACGCCATCGGCGGTGCGGTTATCCAGAATATAGCGGATCGTATCGGTGGATTGCTGGCGCTCGAATTCGGGGATCACCGTCAGGTGGTAGCGCGTATTCTTGATGGCGTGGCCGATGCCCTGGATCATCTGGCGGGAAAAATCGATGGAATCCTCGGCGCCGTCGAGCACGAGGGCGACCACATTGGTCTTGCCGGTGCGCAGGCGCACGCCGGCGCGATCGGGCACATAGCCCAAAGATTGCGCGGCATCCATCACACGCTGGCGGGTTTCTTCCTTGAGCGTGGTGCCGCCACGCAGCGACAGGGAAACAGTCGACAGGCTGAGGCCGGTCAACTCGGCGAGCGTCTTCAGCGTGACGCGCTGATGGGCATTGCCCGGCCGCGAACCCGGCTTGTGCTTCTGGCTCATGGTTTCATTGTCCCCGCCTTCTTTTACACCGCCCGCCCGATATTCCAAATGCCGATGTGGTTGCAACGATGCATCGACTATTCAACAGGCTATCAGGCGGATTTGCGCACCTATATTCCTGTCATACATGAGGAAAAATCTTCTCCCGCAAATGGATAAGAGCATGAAGCAATTTACGTTTGCAACGTTGCAATTCTTATGTTTACCTTGAGCCGCGCTGGGGGAGGGTCTGGCGCCGCCAGCCGCGCAATGTCGCGGCGCGAGCACTCGAGGAGGAGTTGATGCTCAAAAAGAATCTGCTGACGACGGTGGCTGCCATCGCGCTTGCCGCGACGACCGCGATGCCGGCCCATGCCGAGGTGACATTCATGTATGCCGAATGGCTCTCGTCCCTGGTCGAGCCCGGTATCAAGAATTTCGAGGCCGAAACCGGCGAGACGGTCAATGCCATCAAGCTGCCCGGCCAGGGCTATGACCAGCGCATCGCGCTCGACCTGAGCGCCGGCACGGCCGCCGACGTGATCCAGATGGACAGTTTCATGGTGTCCGAGCTGGCTTCGGCCGGATATCTGCAGCCGCTCGATGAGCAGGCCGCCGGGTGGGACCAATACCAATATTATATGAAGGGTCTGCTCGAGGTCGCCTCCTATGACGGCAAGGTCTATGCCCTGCCCACCGATACCGATGTGCGTATGCTCTGGTATTCCAAGCCCAATTTCGAGAAGGCCGGCATCCCCATGCCGTGGGAGCCCAAGAGCTGGGCCGATATTCTGGACGCCGCGCAAAAGCTCAAGGATGCGGGTGTGGAATATGCCTTCCAGCTGCCGGCCGGCACCAAGCAGGCCGAAGCAGCAACCATGCAGGGCTTCTATATGGCGCTGCTGGGCGCCGACGTGCCCGAGGGCGACCGCAACCGCCTGCTCAATCGCGAAACCGGCCAGTGGATCGGTGACAGCCCGGCAATCCGCCGCACGCTCGAACTCTATCACGAGGTCTATACCGAAAGGCAGCTGACCCCGGCTGATCTGAATTATGCCACCGATATCGGGGTGGCGGTGCGGCAGGCGCTGCGCGACGGCAAGGTCGGCATTCTGGCCAGCGGCTCCTGGGAGGATGCATGCCTGTGGGATTGCAATGGCGTCAACCTGCCCAGCCGCGAAGAGCGCGACGCGCTGGTGGGCTGGACGCCCTGGCCGGGTTCGGGTGAACCGGGCACCAAGGCGACCACCAATATTTCGGGTGGCTGGACCATTGGCGTCAATGCCAATGCGGCCGACAAGGACCTGGCCTTCAAGCTGGTAACTTCGATCTTCGACGAGGCCAATTTCAAGGCCTGGACCCTGGCCAACCACCGCATGGCCGTGCGCACCGATATCTCGGAATCGCCGGAATATATGGCCGATACCTATCTGGCCAAGGCGACGGCGCTGGCTGCCGACACCACCGGCCGCGATACCGTGCCCGGCTACCAGACCGTTTCGGCGCTGGTGCAGCAGGCAACTTCGAGCATTCTGGACGGCGCGAGCGTGGAAGACGTGGTGCAGGAATATCATGACGCCCTGGTCGACGAATTCGGCGCGGACAAGGTCATCACCTACGAATAAAGCGAAACCTCCCCGGTGCGGCGGTCTCCAGAATGGGGGCCGCCGTGACGGGGTGCGACTGCAATGTCGCAATATCCACGGAGCGGCACCCCGGGACTATCGCAGATGAACCGGCGTTGAGGTTCCATCGTCCCCTCGCCCCTCAGGGGAGAGGGCCAGGGTGAGGGGTGCAATGCTGCGGGCATCACATGTGCTTCAGCATCGCACCCCTCACCCGCCGGCTTCGCCGTCGACCTCTCCCCTGAGGGGCGAGGTGAAACCAGATCGAGTTTTTTTATGCACGCAGCACGTTAGGCGGGCGAATGAGTTTGATGAAAAACCAGGCCAATCCCTGGCTCACCAGCAATCTGCTTGTGCTGGGGCTGGGCATGTTGCCGGCCCTGCTGCTGATCGGGGTGCTGCTGTATTTTACTGCCTGGGCCTTTGCCTTCAGCTTTACCGACCTGGCCCTGGTGGGCCGCAAATCGGTGGAGTGGAGCTGGGTGGGGCTGCAGAATTTCGAGCGGCTGTTCACGCGGCGCGGTTTTTTGGAATCGCTGTGGACCACAGTCATCTTCGTGTTTTTCTCGGCCATTGTGGGCCAATCGGTGCTGGGCTTTTTGCTGGCGGCGCTGCTGCGAGGCACCCAGTCCACGATCAAGACCGTGGTCGAGGTCTGCATCATGCTGGGCTGGCTTTTGCCCGATATCGTGGCGGCCTTTTTGTGGTCGGCGACGACGTCGCAGACCGGGCTGATCAATTCGCTGATCATCGTGCCGCTGGGCTTTCCGCCGGTCAATTTCATCAATGATTATGCCCTGCCGGTGGTGACCATCGCCAATATCTGGAAGGGCACGGCCTGGTCGTATCTGCTGTTTTCGGCGGCGCTGGATTCGGTGTCACGCGAGGTGGTGGAAGCGGCCAAGGTGGACGGGGCTACCGCGTTCCAGCGTATCTGGCTGGTCATGCTGCCGATCATAAGGCCGCATATCGCCACCAATATGCTGTTCATCACCATCTGGACCTTCACCTATTTCCCGCTGATTTTCGCCATGACCGGGGGTGGGCCGGGCACGCAGACGCAGACGCTGGCCGTGTTCCTCTACAATCAGAGTTTTTCGCGCGGTAATCTGGGCTTTGGCAGCGCCATTTCGGTGGCCATGCTGGTCATTGTGGGCCTGTTGTCGCTGGTCTATCTGCGCATGCTGCGGGAGCCGAAATAAATGGAAGCCAATCCCGCTCATTCGCGGCTCACCGCGATTGCCCTCGCCTTCATGGCCCTGATCTGGGTCAGCCCGTTTTCCTGGCTATTCCTCAATGCCTTCGATCCGGCGGCGACGGGGCGGCTGGCCATTCCCCAGTCGGTGGGATTGGACAATTTCGCCCAGGCGATCAGCGGCAATGCCGGGCGGCAATTCCTCAATTCCATGCTGATCGCGGCGGGTACGGCGACGCTGAGCGTCGTGGTGGGTATTGCGGCCGCCTATCCGCTGTCGCGGCTCAAAATCCCGGGGCGCAATGCTTTCCTGTGGACGCTGGTGCTGCTGCGGATGCTGCCGTCGGCAGGTGTCCTGGTGCCGCTCTATTTCGCGGCGCAGCGCGGCGGGCTGCTCAACCAGTTTGGCGTCATCATTGCGCTCACCATTCTGAACCTGCCATTCACGCTGCTGCTGCTCAAGAATTTCTTCGATACCGTGCCGATCGAGCTGGAAGAGGCCGCTTATGTGGAAGGCGCCTCGCTGTTCCAGATCGTGACGCGGATTGTCTTGCCCATGTCACGCGCGGGCATTGCAGTGGTGTGGTTCTTCAGCTTCACGGGCGCTTGGAATGAATTCCTGTTGCCGCTGATCTTTTCGCGCGTCGAGGCCGGCTTTCCCATGTCGGTGGGCCTTTACGCGGCCTTTGGCCAGCAGGGCTCGGTACAATACGGGTTCCTGGCGGCCTATTCCATCATCTACGCAGCGCCGGCGGTCGGCGTCTATTTTCTATTGCGGCGGAACATGAATACAGGGTTCGCCGGTGTCGGAGTTAAAGGATGACCTATTCCAATCCCCTTTCGTCCAAGCTGGGTTTGCTGGACGATGATCTCAAGATGGAAGGCAAGCTCATCCGGCTCTGCGCCGATCTCGAAAAGAAGATTCTGACGCCGATCCTTGATGCGCCTTTCCAGTGGCATGTGCTGCGCGACGATGTGACGAGCGAAGCCGCGCTCAAGGCGGATTGGCGTGCTTGGGAGAAATTCGGCTCGCATTCCGTCTGGGCCAAGAAGCAGGGCCATACCTGGTTTGCCGCTGAAGTGACTGTGCCCGAAGCGGCGGCCGGCAAGACGTTCGTGCTCAAATTCACCAGCCAGTGGCAGGACCGGCCGGGCTCAACCGATCCGCAATGCCTGGCCTATCTCGACGGCAGAATCGCCCAGGCGCTGGATGGCAACCACACCGAACTGGTCATCGAGCGAAATGCCAAGCCGGGTCAAAAACATGTGCTGCTGGTCAATGCCTTCACCTTTTTCGAGCGGCCGCTGGTTGGCTTTACCGTCGATTTCTATACGCGCAGCGAGCGGGCCGAGAAGCTCTATTGGGACCTGCAGACGCCGCTGGATGTGGCGACGCGGCTGTATCAGAACGATCCGCGCCGCCAGGCAATCCTGAACATTATCGACCGCTCATTGCGCGCGCTCGATCGCCGGGACGGCTATACGGCCGAGTTCGAGGCCTCGCTGGGTGATGCCGAAAAGATTGCCGCCGAAATCTATGCATTGGTCGATACCGAGGTCCAGCCGCAGATCACCGCTGTCGGTTCCACCCATCTCGATGTGGGCTGGCTGTGGCGCGTGATGCACACCCGCGACAAGACGGGGCGCTCCTTTGCCACGGTGCTCAACCTGATGGAGGAATATCCCGAATTCGTCTTCATGTATAACCAGTCGGTGCTGTTCGATTTCCTGAAGAAGGACTATCCCGAGCTGTGGGATCGCCTGCAGCAGCGGGTCAAGACCGGCCAGTTCGAGATCGAAGGGGCGATGTGGGTCGAGCCGGACGTCAATATCGTTTCGGGGGAGAGTCTGGTCCGTCAGATCATGCGTGGGCGGCAGTTCCATCTGGCTGAATTCGGTGTCGATCCCAAGACGGTGTGGCTGCCCGATACGTTCGGCTATTCGGCCAATCTGCCGCAGATCATGGACAAGTCGGGGCTGAAATATTTCGTTACCTCCAAGCTGAGCTGGAACGATACCGACCGCCATCCCTATGACAGCTTCCACTGGCGCGGCATTGATGGCACGATCACCAAGGCCCAGCTGATCACCGCACAGCGCTATGAGAGCGAGGCGGTTTATACCACCTATAATGGTGACCTGTCGGTATCCGAGACCATGGGCGCCTGGAAGCGCTATGAGCCCAAGGCGGTCCATGATGAAGTGGTGATGTCCTATGGCTATGGCGATGGCGGGGGCGGACCGACCCGCGGCATGATCGAGCGCGGCATTCGGCTGGAACGCGGCATTCCCGGCGCGCCGCGCGTCAAGCTCGAAGGTATCGTGCCCTTCCTCGATCGGCTTGGCGCCAAGATGGACGCTCCGGGCAACAAGTTTCCGACCTGGAATGGCGAGCTTTACCTGCAATATCACCGCGGTACGCTCACCTCGGTGGCCAAGAACAAGGCCAATAACCGCAAGGCGGAACGCTTGCTGCGCGAGCTTGAACTGCTCGGAGCGCTGGCGCTGGCGACCACTGGCGCGCCTTATCCCAAGGAGACGCTGGCCGAGTTCTGGGAATTGGTGCTGATCAACCAGTTCCACGACATCCTGCCGGGCACCTCGATCCCCGAGGTCTATGTCGATAGCGACAATGAATATGGCAAGATTTTCTCGACGCTGGGTTCGGCCAATGGGCCATGGCACAGTGCTGCGGCGGCGCTGAGCAAGGCGGGCGGCGGTGGGCTCAAGCTGTTCAACTTCACCGGGCAGACCCGTTCGGGGCTGGTCAGTATCGGCGCGGATGCGGGCCTCGAGGGGGCATCCCTCAGCATTGCCGGCAATCAGCACAGCCTGCAGAAGGTCACCGGCGCCGGCGGTGAAGTGGCCTATGTGGCGCCGGTTTCCGATCTGGCCCCGCTGGGCTGGACGGGGGCGCAGATCGTCACCGGAGCGACGGCCAATAGCTCGCCGCTATCGGTGTCGACGGGTCATCTTGAGAATGAATTGCTCAAGGTGAGCTTCGACGCCTCGGGCGAAATCACTTCGGTGTTCGACAAGACGCGCAATCGCGAAACCATTGCGGCGGGCGAGACGGCCAATCGGCTCATTGCCTATGAAGACAAGCCGATGGAATGGGACGCCTGGGATATCGACCGTTATTTCGAGGAGCAGTTCTGGCCGCTGGCTGATGCCAAGGCCAAGATTTCGGTGGTGGAAACCGGGCCGCATCGCGCTGCCATTCGCATCGAGCGCAAATATCAGGCCTCGAGCGTGGTGCAGGTGGTGTCGCTGGCCGCTGGCGCGCGGCAGGTGGAGTTCGACACTTTCATCGTCTGGCAGGAGCGCCAGACGGTTCTCAAGGCGCAGTTCCCGTTCGATCTCAATACGTCCGAAATCCGCTCGGAAATCCAGTTCGGCCATGTGCGGCGCCCCACCCATCGCAATACCAGCTGGGACAAGGCGCGGTTCGAGGCTTCGATGCATCGCTGGGTGGATCTGAGCGAGGCCGATTTCGGTGTCGCCCTGCTCAATGATTGCAAATATGCCTATGATTGCCTGGAGCAATCGGTGCGGCTGACCCTGGTGCGCGGCTCGACCTTCCCGCATCCTGAGGCCGATCTGGGCGAGCATCGCCTGCGCTATGCTTTGTTCGTGCATGATGGCGTGGCCGATCTCGCCGATGTGCATCGCGCTGCCGAGCGCTTCAACAATCCGGTGGCGGTGATCGGTTCGCTCCATCCGGTGGCCGATGCGAGTGAGGACGCCGGCAGCTTCTCGTTTGCCAGTGTCGATCAGTCCAATGTGACGCTGGAAACGGTCAAGAAGGCCGAAAAGTCCGATGCCATCGTGCTGCGTGTGTTCGAGCACGCCAATATCCGGGCCGAGGCGACGATCAGTTTCGGCATTCCGGTCAAGTCGGTGCGGGTGGTCAATCTGATGGAAGAAGGCGCGGGCGACGCGCTGGAGCTGACCGATAATGGCGTGACGCTGTCGCTGCGGCCCTTCGAGATCGCAACGCTGCTGATCGAAACGGCCTGAATTCTATTGGCCATCCCGGCCTCGTGCCGGGGTGGCCGCTATCGAATAGGGAGGAAAATCATGGCTGATGTTACCCTGCGCGGCATCCGCAAATCCTATGGCTCGCTCGAAGTGGTGCATGGGGTCGATCTTGACATCAAATCGGGTGAGTTCGTGGTGTTTGTCGGCCCCTCTGGCTGCGGGAAATCCACGCTGCTGCGGATGATTGCCGGGCTCGAGCCGATTTCGGGCGGCGAGATTTCGATCGGCGGCCGGGTGGTCAATGACGTGCCATCGCCTCAGCGGGGCATTTCCATGGTGTTCCAATCCTATGCGCTCTACCCGCATATGAGCGTCTACGACAACATGGCTTTTGGGCTGAAGCTCGCCAAGACACCCAAGGCGGAAGTGGATCAGCGGGTGCGCGAAGCGGCGCGGATATTGCAGATCGAGGATTATCTGGAGCGCATGCCCAAGGCGCTGTCAGGCGGGCAACGCCAGCGTGTCGCCATTGGCCGTGCCATTGTGCGCAATCCCAAGGTGTTCTTGTTCGACGAGCCGCTGAGCAATCTCGACGCCTCGCTGCGCGCCCAGACCCGGGTCGAGATCGCCAAGCTGCATGACACGCTCGACGCTACGATGATCTATGTGACGCATGACCAGGTCGAGGCCATGACGCTGGCCGATCGGATCGTGGTACTCAATGCGGGCAAGATCGAGCAGGTTGGCTCGCCGCTGGAGCTTTATCGCAATCCGGTCAATACCTTTGTGGCCGGGTTCATCGCCAGCCAGCGCATGAATTTTTTGCCGGTGGTGGTGGAAGGCGGGCAATTACGCCTGGTGGATGGCAAGGCGCTGCCGCTGGCGCATCCGCAATTGGCCAAGGCGGTGACGCTGGGGGTGCGGCCCGAGCATCTGCAACTGGCGAGCCCGGAAACGGCGCATTTCAGCGGCACGTTATCGGTGATCGAACAGTTCGGGGAATATGCCCTGGCCTATGTGGAACTGGCCTCAGGCGAGTTGATGACGGTCAAGCTGGATGGTGCGCCGGATCTGCAATTGCATGAGCGGGTGCATATCGGGCTGCCGGCGGACGGGGTGCATTTGTTTGACGCCGAGGGCAGGGCGCTGCGGTAGGGGTCTACCCACCCGCAGGTGTATCGCATCTCCACCAGCCCAGGGGCTTTGGCGTCCCCTCGCCCCTCAGGGGAGAGGGTTAGGGTGAGGGGTGCGATGCTGCGGCCATAGTGGATGTGGAAGCATCGCACCCCTCACCCGCCGGCTTCGCCGCCAACCTCTCCCCTGAGGGGCGAGGTGAAACCGGCATCTGCGATAGTCTTCACGGCAGAGGGGAGGGTGCCGATCGTGGTACCCGAGCCTCCACTCGCGCGACCTCGTGGTTCGACAAGCTCACCATGAGGTCTCTTGAAAGGCTACTGCAGAACCTAACCAGCGTTCGGCCGCGGCAGCACCGATTTACGCCAGATCGGCACCGGCTTGATCGGCGGCACGACGTGCGCCCATTCGTCGGGGCCGGCCTGGGTGAGCAATTGCACGATGAGTTGCACCATTTCTTCCACCGGCTGGCGGAAGGTGGTGAGGGCGTAGGATTCCCAGCCGGCCTGCTCGATATCGTCGAAGCCGACAATGCTGACATCCTGCGGTACGCGCAGGCCGAAGGAATGGCGCGCCGCATCCATGAAGCCCAGGGCCAGCAGGTCGGTGACGCCGAACACGCCATCGGGTCCGCCGCTGCGGCTATAGAGCTGGCGGGCAGCTTCGGCGCCGGCGGCATAGCCGGTGGCGCCGGCGCGGATGATGGGAACGCTCAGGCCATCCTCTGCGGCGGCGGCGGCGAAGGCGCTGTCGCGGGCCGAAAGGCTCGGCGTGCCGGCGGTGGAGGAGACCACGGCGAGCCGCTGGCAGCCCGCCCGGCGCAGCAGGTGATAGGCTTCCCGCGCGGTTTCAGCATTTTCCACCGCGAGATTGGCGGGGCCTTCAATGTGGTCGCTGCGATTGATCAGGATGACGCGCTGGCCATTGGCGACGCAGCTGGCGATCAGGGAAGCATCGGGCGTGCCGGAGAGCACGATGACGCCGTCGGCGCGGAAATTGAGGGTCTGGCGCAGGGCATTGGCGACGCTTTCTGCGTCGCCGGTGGTGTTGATCACCATGCCGACCTTGCCGATGGCCTGCAATTGGCGGGTCATTTCGTCGAGCATGCGCGCCTGATAGGGCGTGGGGATTTCGGAGACGATAATGCCGATAATGTTGCTGCGGTCGTGGGACAGACCGCGGGCGAGGTGGTTGACGTGGTAGCCAAGCACAGCGGCGGCCTCGAGCACCTTCTTGCGGGTGGCCTCGGAAACGCTGGCGCCATCGGTGAAAGTGCGCGACACAGCCGAGCGCGACACGCCCGCCAGCCGTGCCACCGTTTCGGCGCTGACGAAACCTTTTGTCTTGATATCCATTTGTCCTCCCGCGACGTGCACGCCCGTGCATAGACAGCTTGTCAGCGCGTTACTAGCGCGCGCGGCAAAACTTGTCCAACGCGATGGATTCGGCGTCTCCGGGGGTTAACGCCAAGATCAACGTTGACGCATCATCGAAAGGGCGTAGTCTGTTGCAACCGTGTGCAAATCTTGGTGTTCAACAGGATGCAATGTCGTCAACAATTCACCTGATCGATCTGCTTGGGGCCGGTGCCCTGTTGATCTGGGGGCTGCGGCTGATCAAGACCGGCATCATGAATGCCTTTGGCGCCTCGTTGCGCCAGTGGATCGGCAAGGGCACGGGTAATCGGTTCAAGGCGGCGCTGTCGGGCCTGCTGGCCACGCTGGCACTGCAATCAAGCACGGCGACGGCGGTGATTACGGCATCCTTTGCCAGCCGCGGCATTATCGAGCAGCGCATGGCGCAGGCGGTGATGCTGGGCGCCAATGTCGGCACGGCGATCGCCGCGGTCATTTTGTCCATGGATGTGCACTGGATCGGTTCGGCCATGATCCTGGTCGGGGTCGTGACCTATTCGGTCAGCCATTATGCGCGCGGCAAGGGCGTCGGCCGGGCGGCGCTGGGGCTGGGGTTGATGCTGCTGGCGCTGCAATTGCTGGGGCAGGTAACCGAGCCGCTACGCGAATCCGAAATGGTCATCGCGGTCCTGTCCGGGCTGGGCGACGCGCCGGTGATTGCGCTGCTGCTGGCCACGGGGCTGGCCTTTGTCGCCTCGTCCAGCCTTGCCGTGGTGCTGTTTGTGGCTCTGCTGGCGCAATCGGGGCTGGTGACGCCTACCCTGGCGGTGATCCTGGTGGCGGGGGCCAATCTGGGTGGGGCCATTCCGCCATGGCTGGCCGTGTCACGCGAAGGCGCCGAAGCGCGGCGGCTGACGCTGAGCAATCTCGTAGTGCGGGGACTTGGTGCGCTGGTATTGACGGCTTTTGCCGGGCCGGTGGCGGCGTTTGCGCTGCCGCTTTTGCCCAGTGCACAGATGCTGGCGATTGCCACCCATATCGGGTTTAGCCTGGTGCTGTTGGTGGTGTTCCTGCCGCTGCTCGATCCGATTGCGCGTCTCGCCACCAAGCTCGTGCCGGCGCGGGCGGCTGGCAAGCAGGGGCCGACTTATCTCGATGACGGGGCGCTCGATACGCCTGCCATTGCGCTCGCCGTCGCGGCGCGGGAAACGCTGCGCGTCGGCGATCTGGTGGGCAAGATGCTCGAAATCAGCCTTAATGGCTTGATGCAGAACGATCCGGCGCTGCGCGACAAGCTGGGCGGGTTCGACGACGATGTCGATGCGCTGCAGGAGGCGATCAAGCTCTATCTCGCCAAGCTGGGCCGGGGCGAGCTTGACCCCGACGACGACAGGCGGGCGGCCGAGATCGTCTCCTATGCCATCAATCTCGAGCATATCGGGGACATTATCGATCGGGGCCTGTGCGAGCAGGCGACCAAGAAGGCGCAACGCAAGGTCAAATTTTCGGCTGAAGGACTGGCGGAAATCCAGGAAATGTACGCCAAGACCATGGAGAACCTGCGGCTGTCGCAATCAGTGTTTTTCGGGCGCGATCCTGAACTGGCCCGGGCGCTGATGGCGGGCAAGGTCGAGATCCGGCGGCTCGAGGCAGCGTCGAGCGAGCGGCACCTGCAGCGGGTGCGGGCGCTGCGCAGCGAGACACTCGAAACCAGCACGCTGCATCTCGATATCCTGCGCGATCTCAAGCGCGTCAATGCGCATCTGGCCTCGGTTGCGGTGCCGATCCTCGAACAGATGGGCGAATTGAGCGAAAGCCGGCTGGTGCATCAGGGCAGCGTTGCGCCGGGCCATGAGGGGCATGGGTGATGGCGGTCAAAGCGCAGCTCATGGAAAAGCCCAAGGGGCGAGAGATGACGGCAGGCGAGACGGCGTTGGATTTTGCGGCGCAGTTTGCCACATTGCCCTGGCGGATCGGCCGCAGCGGTGCGCCCGAAATCCTGCTGGTCACCTCACGCACCAGCCGCCACTGGCTGCTGCCCAAGGGCTGGCTGGTGCGGGGCAAATCGGCCATGGAATCGGCGGAGATCGAGGCCTTCGAGGAAGCGGGCGTGCAGGGCAAGATGCGCAACAAGCCGATCGGGGTCTTTGCCTATAACAAAATCCTCAAGACCGGCGAAACCCTGCCATGCCGGGTGACGGTGTTCAGCCTCAAGGTCAAGAAGCTGCTCGATGACTGGCCCGAGGCAGGGCAGCGCGAGCGGGAATGGTTTGATATCCCGGCGGCGGCCGATGCCGTATATGAGCCGCAATTGCGAGATTTCCTCCTCGGCCTGAGCCGGTTAGGGCCTATCGCTTTGTTGCGGTAACGCTATCTGCGTTCCCCCAGCGTGACCAGCTTTACCGGCATGGCGGCGCCTTCTATGGTGGCGCCGCGAGTGGGCGTTGGGAGAGGGCTGGGGTATGGGCAAGCTGAGGGCATTGCGCTGGTTGGGTGCGGCTGTGCTGATGGGGCTCAGCCTCGTCCATGCGCAGGCGGCGGACGTCAAGGTGACGCTGCTGGAAAACACCGACCTGCCGGGGTTCGATTATTCGATCCTTCGGGATACCAACCTCGAGGCTTGCCGCAGCGCCTGCGTGGATGACAATATCTGCCGCGCCTTCACCTTCAATGCGCAGTCCAATTGGTGTTTCCTCAAGGGCGACAGCAGCGAGATCGCCGAATTTACCGGGGCGACTTCGGGCCGTGTCAGCCGGGCGCCCACGCCCGCCGCCACCGAGGCCGCCCGCCAGGCCGAATTGCCGTTTCCGCCGCAGGATCTGATCTACCAGGCCAAGGGCTTTGCAGAATCCCTGCCCAATACCGACGCCCCGCCGCCCAAGACCAGCTATGCCGAATTGATTGCGATCGCCGAACAGGGCGTTGCCGACGAGAATCCGGCCGGAGCCATGGTGGCTTTCCGCCAGGCGCTGGCGATCAATGCCAATGACCGCGATGTGTGGCAGCAATTGGCCGATGTGGCGCTGGCCCGGGCGGAAGCGGTGGCCGGACAGGCCGAGGGCGACAATAGCTATGACATGGCGACGGTGGGCATATCGGCTTCGATGAATGCCTTCCTCCGCTCGACCGAGCGCGACGACCGCGCCCATTCGCTGGCCGCCCTGGCGCAGGGCATGGAATATCGCCAAATGTGGCGCGAGGTGATTGCCACCTATCGTGCGAGCCTGGCGCTGGCGCCGAGCAAGCAATTGCAGACTTATCTCGACGATGTCATCGCCCAGCATGGTTTCCGCGTGACCAGCCATGAAGTGGATGCCGAATCCGCTTCGCCGCGCATCTGCGTGGTGTTTTCCGATCCGCTGCCCTCGGGCAGCACCGATCTTTCCGGCTATATCGTGGTGCCCAATGCGCCGCAGGCGGCCATTGAAACCGAGCAGAGCCAGATCTGCATCGATGGCGTGCAGCATGGCGCCCGCTATGCCATTCAGCTGCGTGCGGGCCTGCCGTCGGCCGATGGCGAAACGCTGCGCAAGGATGTCAAGCTCGACGTCTATGTGCCCGATCGCGCGCCCTTCGTGGCCTTTGCCAATAATGCCTATGTGATGCCGGCTGGCCTGGGCGGCGGGCTGCCGATCACTTCGGTCAATGCCGAAACCGCCGACGTGATGATCTATCGCATCGGGGACCGGTCCATCGCCGCCGCGGTGCGCGACGGGATTTTCCAGGGCTCGCTGACCGGCTATTCGGCCGAAAATGTCGCCGATCAATATGGCGAAAAGATCTGGGACGGAAAGGTCGATCTGGCCAAGGGGGCGGCCAATGCGCTGACCACTACCGCCATTCCGGTTGCCGATGTGCTCAAGGACATTCCGCCCGGCGCCTATGTGGTGACCGCCAAGGTGGCCGACAGCGAAGCCGATTATTGGGATAGTCTTGCCACCCAATGGTTCATCGTGTCCAATCTGGGGCTGACCACGATTGCCGGCGATGATGGCGTGCATGCCTTCGTGCGCGGGCTGGGCGATGCCAAGCCGATGGCGGGCGTTGATGTGCGGCTGGTTGCGGTCAACAACGAGATATTGGGCGAAGGCGTCACCGATGCGGATGGCCGCGCGGTGTTTGCGCCGGGCCTGGCGCGTGGCACGGGCGGCAAGGCGCCGCAATTGCTGGTCGCTGAAACCAAGGATGGCGATTATGCCTTCCTTGATCTGTCCAAACCGGCTTTCGATCTGACCGATCGTGGTGTCGAAGGCCGGCCCTCGCCGGGCCCGCTGGATCTGTTTGCCACCACCGAACGCGGCGTCTATCGGCCGGGCGAGACGGTTTATCTCACGGCGCTGTTGCGCGATGCGCGGGCGCAGGCGGTCAAGGATATGCCGCTGACGATCGAAGTTGAGCGCCCCGATGGCGTCGTCGCCAGCCGCGACGTGTTGCGCGATGGCGGGGCGGGCGGTTATTTCACCGCGCTGCCCATGGTGGGGGACGCGATGCGCGGCTCCTGGACGGTGCGGCTTTATGCCGACCCCAAGGCGGCAGCGCTGACCAGCGTGGCATTCCTGGTCGAGGATTTCGAGCCCGAGCGGCTGGCTTTCGATATCACTGCGCCAGATGCGCCGGTCGAAACCGGCGTCGAGACGGCAATCGATGTCACCGCGAAATATCTCTATGGTGCCACGGCGCCGGGCCTTGCCGTCGAGGCCGATGCCGTGCTGCGGCCGCGTACGACGCTGGAGCAATTCCCGGGCTATACGTTTGGCCGCGAAGACGACACGATTGAAACCAGCCGCGAACCGCTTGGCGTGGTCGGCACGACTGACGAATCCGGCAAGGCTGTTGCTGCCGTCGTGCTGCCGGAGCCGCAATCGACGACGCGGCCGCTGGAAGCCCAGATCATCCTGCGGCTGGTCGATACCAATGGCCGCACGGTCGAGCGTTCGCTGACCCGCCCGGTGCTGGCCGATGTCGATCGGATCGGCATCAAGCCGGCCTTTACCGACGCCACGGGCCTTGATGAAGGATCCAAGGCCGAGTTCGATATCGTCGCCGTGTCGCCCGAGGACGAAGCGATTGCCAAAACGGGCCTGAGCTGGACGCTGTCGCGCATCGAAACCAATTACCAATGGTATCGCGATGGCAGCACCTGGAAATGGGAAGCCATTACCAGGACGCGCGAAGCGGCCAATGGGACTGTTGACACCGTCGCGGGTGGCCCGGCCCGGATCGGCGCCAATGTCGATTGGGGCCGCTATCGGCTCGAGATCGAAAGCGCCGGACCCAATCCGACCTCGTCGAGCTACGAATTCTATGCCGGCTATTATTACGCCGATGCCGGCAGCGACACGCCGGATACCTTGCAGGTCGCGCTGGATAAGCCCGCCTACCGGCCCGGCGAAACCGCCAATCTCAAGCTAGATCCGCAATTTGCCGGCACGGCTTTGGTCATGGTGGTGGATAACCGCATCATCGATATGGTTGCGGTCGAAGTGCCCGAGGGTGGCACGACCGTGCCGCTGCAGGTGACCGAACAATGGGGACCGGGCGCTTATGTGACGGCGGTGCTGTATCGTCCGTCCGATGCCAATGAGAAGCGCATGCCATCGCGAGCGCTGGGGCTGGCCTTTGCCGATGTCGAGCCGGGCGATCTCAAGCTCGCCACCAGCATCGACGCGCCCAAGGAGAGCCTGCCGCGCCAGAGCTTCACCGCGACGGTCAAGCTGGGCAATGTGGCGGCCGGGCAGCAGGCCTATGTGGCCGTTGCCGCGGTCGATCTGGGCATTCTCAACCTCACCAATTTCAAGGTGCCGGCGCCCGATGACTGGTATTTCGGCCAGCGGCAGCTGGGCATGGAAATCCGTGATCTTTATGGTCTGCTGATCGACCCGACCCAGGGCCTGCCCGGCGCGATGCGTTCGGGCGGCGATGGCGGGGCCTCGCGACTGGGCACGCCGCCGCC
This sequence comes from Devosia sp. LC5, assembly GCF_000735585.1. Lineage (GTDB taxonomy): Bacteria > Pseudomonadota > Alphaproteobacteria > Rhizobiales > Devosiaceae > Devosia. The sequence goes on along the minus strand of NZ_JNNO01000009.1, from coordinate 2,422 downwards.
CACTTCGGTGCTGGTGGCGCTGCATTCGGGCATTGTCGAGGTCGATGAGCAGGGCAATGCAACCGTCACCTTCGAGATGCCGGACTTTTCCGGCACGGTGCGGCTGATGGCCATGGCCTGGACCGATACTTCTGTCGGCCATGCCTCGGCCGATGTCATCGTGCGCGATCCGGTCGTGGTGACGCTGAGCCCGCCGCGCTTCCTGCGCGTGGGGGATGAATCGCGCCTGCTGGTCGAGGTCAACAATGTCAGCGGTGCCGCCGGCAGCTATGGTATTGCGCTGAGCACCGGGCAGGGCATTTCGACCGATGCCGAAAATAGTAATGTCGAACTGGCCCAGGGCGCGCGGACTTCGCTCGATCTCGGGCTGACGGGCACGGGGATTGGCGATTGGCCGGTCGTGCTGACCATTACCGCGCCTGATGGCTCGACCCAAAAGAAGGAGTTGACTCTGGGCGTCCGCGCCACCAGTGGGCCGGTGACCACCAGCCGGTTGATCCCACTGCCGGCGGGGCAGACCGTGAGCATCGAGGACAGCTATTTCGATAGCTATATGGCCAATACCGGCGCGCTGACGCTCGCCATCGGCCCGCTGGCACGGCTCGATGTGCCAAGCCTGCTGCTCTCGCTCGATCGCTACCCCTATGGGTGCGCCGAGCAGACGTCGAGCCGTGCGCTGCCGCTGCTATATCTGAATGAAGTGGCAAGCATGATCGGGGTGGGCAGCGACGACAAGCTCAACGAGACGGTGACCAAGGCCATTGCCTCGACGCTTGCCAAGCAGACCTCCACCGGCGGCTTCGGCCTGTGGGGTCCGTTCGATGGCGGCGATCTGTGGCTGGATGCCTATGTCACCGACTTCCTGATCCGGGCCAAGGCGGAAGGCTATGCGGTGCCCGAGGATGCCATGACCATGGCGCTGGATAACCTCTCCAACCAGGTGTCCTACGCCACCGACTTCGACAATGGCGGGGAAGCCATTGCCTATGCGCTGCATGATCTGGCCCGCGCCGGCCGTGCCGCCATTGGCGATCTGCGCTATTATCTGGAAGCCCGGCTCGATGCCTTCGCTTCGCCGCTGGCCAAGGCCCAGCTCGGCGCGGCTTTGGCTCTTTATGGCGATAGCACTCGCTCGGAAACCGCGTTCCTGGCCGCTGTCGAGGACTTGCGCAAGGCCGAGCAGCCCAATCGCTACCGCTCCGATTATGGGAGCCTGCTGCGTGATACGGCGGGTGTGCTGACGCTGGCCGCCGAGTTCAAGCCGGAAGGGGTGGATATTGCGCTCTTGACCAGCCAATTGGCCAAGCTGCGTGACCGGGCGCGCTATACCTCGACCCAGGAAGACAGCTGGACGCTGCTGGCTGCCGCGGCGGTGGGCCGAGACAGTGCCGATGGTTCTATCTCCATTGACGGGGAGGCGCTGACCGGTCCGGTCTATCGGCGCTTCGATCAGGAAGAGCTGGAGGCCGCTGCGGTCGAGATCACCAATAACGGTGAGACCGATACTGAAGCCAAGGTGACGGTAACGGCCATTCCGCAGACGCCGCCGCCGGTTTCGAGCAATGGCTTTGCCATCACGCGGGAATATTTCCTGCCCGATGGCACGAGCATTGATCCGCAGGATGCGCCGATTGCCCAGAATGAGCGGCTGGTGGTCTTGCTGACGGTCAAGCCGGAGCGGCTGGGCTCGGGGCAATATGTGATTGCCGATCCGTTGCCGGCGGGGTTCGAGATCGAAAACCCGGACCTGTCGGCGGGCGGGGGCGTGTCCGATTTTGCCTGGCTTACGGTGGATGCGCCAACCCATGTGGAATCGCGCACCGACCAGTTCGTCGCGGCCTTCCGCTATTTCTCGGATGTCGGGACATTCAGGACCGCCTATATGGCTCGCGCCGTTTCGCCGGGGAGCTTCACCCTGCCCGGGGCGACGGTCGAGGATATGTATCGGCCTGAGTTCCGGGCCAATACGGCTGCGGGCCGCATCGAGGTCACCCAAGCGGGACCATGAATGAGGCGGGCGCCATTGCTGCACGCAAAGCTCCGCGCTGGCGGCGGGTGGCGCTCGTTGCTTGCCTTGTCGCCGGCGGGATTTTGGCAGGCGGGGCCATCTATGTCCGATCGGTGATTGGGGAGATTGCTGTGACGCTGCCGCCTGTACCCGATCTGGCGGCGCTTCCGGTATCGGTGGCGGTGGTGGATCGGGATGGGCAATTGCTGCGGCCCTTCACCACGGCGGATGGGCGCTGGCGGCTGCCGGTCACCAATGCGCAGGTCGATCGGCGGTTTTTGGGTATGCTCATAGCCTATGAGGATCGCGGGCTTGCCCGTTACCATGGGGGCGGAAGGGGCGCCATGCTGCGGGGGGCGGGGGGATATGTGGGGGGCGGGGGGGAAGTGGTGTCGGGGGGGTCGACCCCGACCA
>NZ_JNNO01000008.1 GCF_000735585.1 Devosia sp. LC5 | reverse complement strand
TTCTCCTCCTTCTCTGCTGGTTCCTGTTTGTTTTTTATGCACCGGACGCCCGCGAAGCTCTACACAGTGTAGCGCGCCGGCAGCGTCAGTTGTGTAAAAGAGACAGCTTATCCCCCTTATCCCCACCCGCCGCAGCTCATGCCATCATCCCCTCGTCACCCACGCCAAGCGCGATCATGACGAGTGAGGAGCGTGGGGATGGCCGGGGAGCATGGGGTCGCCCAGGCTCACGTGTTGATGTGGATGATTGCAGTCGGGTGTAGGACCGGATCGGCGACAGCAGGCTTAACGTCTTGAGCCCCCGGCACCGCATGCGGCCCGAAAGGGTGGCTGGTCGGACAGGCACGACAAGACCCGGCGCGATGGCGAGACCTTGGTTTCACCTTTTTTTTACGACCCAATCCGGGACCCTGGTCTCGCCATCGCCGCTGATTCCAAACGCTGGGCCACCGCTCCGGCGGCGCCAGCTCATACCTAAGTCTAACGTCATTATGACAAAGCCCGGATCGGGCCATGCGCCGACTGCATGATGCGTCTGTAGTTTGCGCCATGGCCTTTGCCAGCGAACAGGATCATGTTCCGTTTCGTCGCAGACCTCCATGAAGGAGCTGACCGATGTTTATCCGAGCCGTTTGGCGCAAGAAGCGCCTGGTCGACATCAAGCAGACATTGCGCGAGACGGATGTGCCATCTGCGCGAGACGCAGGGCTACTGGGGATTTGCGCTCCCGACTTCCCCCAAATGACTAAGGCGCTGTTCGACCGCTGAGCAGCGCTACAGACCCCGGAAGGTGCGGCCGCCGGTTTGCCGCTGGCTAGCCATATGCCCGCCGCACCGCTTAACCGGAGATGAACGCACCCGGTTAACGCCCCGCGCAGAATGCATAGCTCGTTTGACCAATCTCCCACTGCTCATCTTGCGAGCCCTGCCCTAAATATAAGCTCGTAAACAAAGGAGACTACCAAATGGACATTCGTAAAACCTTCAAGAAGTGGGCCGCCTACCAGCAGACCGTCCGTGAGCTTGCTGCTCTCGACAACCGTCAGCTGAATGACCTTGGTATTTCGCGCACCGACATCAATCGGATTGCTCGTGACCATGCCAGCTCGCTCTAAGATTTGCTGCACTGAACTTTCAGAATTCGCAAATCGAACACCCGCTTCTCACTGAGACGCGGGTGTTTTGCTTTAGGCGTACCGATCAGAACGCCAACCGGCCGACAAGTTCAGCATAATCCACCATCACCACATCGACAAAAGCCCGCCGCCGCTGGAGCAGCCCATACCACGCCTCGACATTGGGCATGGCGGGACGCTCGATATCCATGGTGAACCAGCGATAGAGCGACACGCCCGCCACGATATCGGCGTAGCTCAATTCCTCCCCCGCCACATAGGGATGGCCGGCCAGATTAGCCTCCAATATCCGCAAGGCCGCCAGCGTACGGGCATGTGCCGTCGCAATCGCCGCAGCGTCATGCTGCGGCTTGGGCGTGCGCACCAATAGCCAGAACAGATTGATCCAGGCTCTCCCATGCGGGTCCAAAGGTAGAGTTTGCGGCCTATTGCGCAAGCAGCAGTTGCGCGGTCCGGTCAGGCTTGGTATCTGCCGACCATGTCCACATCAGAACCTATTCATATCATCGGCGGCGGGCTCGCCGGGTCCGAAGCTGCATGGCAGGCTGCCGAAGCCGGTGCCACGGTCATCGTCCACGAAATGCGCGGCGTCAAAGCGACCGATGCGCATAGCACCGACAGCTTTGCCGAGTTGGTCTGCTCCAACAGCTTCCGCTCCGACGATCACGAGCAGAATGCCGTTGGCCTGCTGCACGAAGAAATGCGACGCCGCGGCTCGCTGATCATGCGCGCGGCCGACCTGCACAAACTGCCGGCGGGCGGAGCGCTGGCCGTCGACCGGCACGGCTTTTCCGACGAAGTCACCCGCGCCATCCACAATCACGCCAATATCACGGTGGTTCGCGAAGAGATCGCCGGCTGGCCGCCGGAGGATTGGAAGAATGTCATCATTGCCAGCGGGCCGCTGACCTCGCCTGCCCTGGCCGATGCGATCCTGGCCAAGACGGGCGAGGATGCGCTGGCCTTCTTTGACGCCATCGCTCCGATCGTCCACAAGGACAGCATCAATATGGACATTGTTTGGGCGCAGTCGCGCTATGACAAGGCAGGCCCGGGCGGCACGGGGGCGGATTATCTCAACTGTCCAATGAACAAGGACCAGTATTATGCCTTTGTCGAAGCGCTGATCGCGGCGCCGCTGCATGAGTTCAAAGACTGGGAAAAGGTGCCATATTTTGACGGCTGCCTGCCCATTGAAGTGATGGCCGAGCGCGGGCCGGAAACATTGCGGCACGGGCCAATGAAGCCGGTGGGGCTGACCAATCCGCGCGATCCGCTGGTCAAGAGCTATGCCATCGTGCAACTGCGGCAGGACAATGCGCTGGGCACGCTATGGAACATGGTCGGGTTCCAGACCAAGATGCGCTATGGCATTCAGGCGGAGATTTTCCGCATGATCCCGGGGCTGGAGAATGCCCAATTTGCCAGGCTGGGCGGGCTGCATCGCAATACATTCCTCAATTCGCCCAAAGTGTTGGGACCCGACCTCAAGCTCAAGGCCGATCCGCGCATTCGTTTTGCCGGACAGGTGACCGGCGTGGAAGGCTATGTGGAAAGCGCGGCAGTAGGCCTGATCACCGGGCGGCTCGCCGCGGCGGAAAGCCGGGGCGAGAGCCTGCCGACGCCGCCGCTGACGACCGCGCTTGGCGCGCTGGTGGCCCATATCACCGGCGGGCATATCGAGGCCGAAGGCTATAGCGGTGCACGCAGCTTCCAGCCGATGAATGTCAATTTCGGGCTGTTTCCCGAGGTGACGATTACCAAGCCGGAAGGCGCGGGCCGTTGGCGGGGCAATGACCGGACGATTGCCAAGCGCAAGGCGATTACCGCACGGGCGCTGGAAGATTTGAAGGGCTGGGCGTAAGTGCCCCCTGCATCAAGCCACGACCTCGTGGTTCGACGAGCTCACCATGAGGTCTACTGGTGGCGATGAATGACCAGTAGGCCTCATCCTGAGCCTGTCGAAGGGCGAGGTCGTGCTACCGGTTCCGCAGCGCCCACCACATCAAACGCGTAATCTTGCGCCAGTCAGGTTCGTCGGCGGCTGGCGTGAAGGCGTTTGGGGATTTATCCAGCTGCACTAGTTGCGCCTTGAGCATCGCGATGGGCGCAAAGGCGGGCTTGAGCTTGCCCGGGAGCGCAACAATGGCGGCTTCGGCTTTGGCGAGGTGGCCTTGGGCCAATTCGGTGATCTGACCCAGGGCTTCGACCAGGCCTTCGCTTTCCTGGCCGGAGAATATCTCGCGCTCCTGCACGCCGTTGGCGGCGAAGATGGACCAGGGCAACATGATACGGCCCTGCGAAACCGTGTAGCCGAAGGCTCGCAGGTGGCCAATCATGGCGTGGGCGACGCCCAGATGGCCGGCGGCGTCGCCGGTTTCGACGGGTTCGCCATCGTTCAGAATCATCGCGGCAAGTTGGTAGAGGGTCGACGTGGTCTCGCCCGCATAGCCCTCGAAACTCTCAAGATCGGGCATGGGATCGTCGTAAAGGTCGAAGCGGCGCGCGGCGATCAGGCGCTGCAATGTGCCGGCAGGGATGCGATAGCGCGCCATGGTGTCGAGCAAGGCATCGGCCACCGGGTTTTGCCTGACATCGCCATGGCCTTGCTCATCGAGCGCATCGGCCCACCATTGCAGGCGAATTTCGCCGGGAGCGGGGTTGGTGACGCGGTCGCGCACCGAGGCGACGTCGGCGTTGAAGGCGTAGAGCGCGGTGACGGCATCGCGCGCTGCCCCGTTCAGCACAAGGGTGGCGAGATAGCGGTCGCGGTCGTTGGAGCGCAGGTCTGCAGCAGCGTAGGAGAAGCTCTCGGCCGCCATCATCGTGCCCGATCTACAGCAATCAGCGCCGCGGCCACGGCGCGCTGCTCCGCAAACAGCACATTATAGGTGCGGACGGCACCGCCGGTGCCGATAGCTTCGACAATGACATTGCGCTCGCGGAAGGCCTGCCGGATGGCAGGATCGAGCGCGGCTATGTCATGGCCCAGGCCAATGAACAACACGTCGATATCGTCGGCAATAGCGAGGACCGGGGTGAGGCTCTCCAGCGTCAGCTGCGCCGGGGCGGTAACGTCCCAGGCGAACATGCCGGTGGGCAAGCAGAGCAATGAGCCGCGATGCGACATGCCGGCAAAGCGGAAACCGCCATTGCCATAGGCATCGAGGCCGACCTGCTCGGGATAATGTCCCGCCTCAATCACAATTAGACAGCTGCCCCGTCGGCGGGCTTGCCCTTCTTGTCCGCGTCGTCGGCCTCGGCGCGCGACTTGAGACCGAAATTGATCAGGATCGGGCCGTTGACGATGATCGAGGAATACATGCCGACAAAGCAGCCAAAGGTCATGGCGATGGTGAAACTGCGAATGACTTCGCCACCGAAGATGACCAGCGGGATCAGCGCCAGGAACACGGTGAACTGAGTCAGCGTGGTGCGCACGATGGTCTGGTTGATCGACATATCGATCAAATCGGGCAGCGGCATCTTGCGATGCTTGCGCAGATTTTCCCGGACGCGATCAGACACAACCACCGTTTCGTTAAGGGACAGACCCACCAATGTCAGCACCGCCGCGATGGAGGTCAGATTGAACTCCAATCCGGTCAATGAGTAGAGCCCGATGGTCATGATGACATCGTGCGTGGTGGTGGTAACGGCCGCCAAGGCGAATTGCCACTCGAAGCGGAACCAGATGTAAATCAGGATCGCAATGAGCGCGACGATGACCGCGATTGTGCCTTTCCATGCCAGTTCGCCCGACACGGTACCGCTAACGGCCTCGGTGCTGCGGATGGTGTAGTTTTCACCCGCGAGCGCATCTCGCACCTTGGACACGGCGACCTGGTCAGCGTCCTGACCGCCTTCCTGCGCCTGAACGCGGACCAGCACGTCTTCGGGGGTGCCAAAGCCCTGCACCTGGATTTCGCCAAGGTTGAGGCCATCCAGCGTTTCGCGGATCTGTCCGACATCGGCCGGACCACCTTCATGCTGGACGACGATGGCTGTGCCGCCGACGAAGTCGATGCCCAGGTTGAAACCCTTGAAATAAGCCGAACCGATGGAGAGGACACTGGCAACAATCGAGAAAGCGATCACATAGCGGCTGATCTTCATGAACGGGATTTTGGTCCCGTCCGGAACGAAACGGAAATGCTGGATCTTGAGCGTCTTGGGCCGGCGCGCGCGGAACCACATGCCCACGAAATACAGCGTGACCATATAGGAGGTGAACAGCGAGGTGAGAATGCCGAGCGCCAGGGTGACGGCAAAGCCCTGCACCGGGCCCGAGCCCAGGAAGTAGAGCACGATGGCGGCGATAAGCTGGGTCAGGTGGGAGTCGATAATGGTGCCCCAGGCCCGCTCGAAGCCCGCATTGATGGATTGTAGCGGCGAGCGGCCCGCCTTTTGCTCCTCGCGCATGCGTTCATAGATCAGCACGTTGGCGTCCACGGCCATGCCGATGGTGAGCACGATACCGGCAATACCGGGCAACGTCAGCGTTGCACCCAGCATTGAGAGCGCGCCGAAGATCAGCACGATGTTGAGGATCAGCGAGATATTGGCGAAGACGCCGAACAGGCCATAGGCGATGACCATGAAGGCCACGACGAGAACCGAAGCAACGACACCGGCGGTGAGGCCGTGCTGGATGGAGTCGGCGCCCAGGCTGGCGTCGACGGTACGTTCTTCAACGATATCGAGGCTGGCCGGCAGCGCGCCAGCGCGCAGCAGCACGGCAAGGTCGTTGGCAGACTGGGTGGTGAAATTGCCGCTGATCTGGCCAGTGCCCTGGGTGATGGGCTGCTGAATGACCGGAGCGGTGATAACGGTGTTATCGAGCACGATGGCGAAGCGCTGGCCCACATTGGCCGAGGTGATCTGGCCGAAGGTGACGGCGCCACGTGTATCGAAGCGGAAGCTGACCACGGGCATAGCGCGCTGCTGGTCATAACTGGGCTGGGCATCGACGAGAGACTCGCCGCCGAGCGCCACGTCTTCATACAGCAATTCGCTGCCGCCATCCTGGCTGGGCAGTATCATGGTACCGGCGGGGAGTCCCTGTGCCTCCGCGGTGGCCGCTGACATGCCGGGATAGACCATGTGGAAGGTCAGGCGCGCTGTGCGCGAAATGATGTCCTTGAGGCGGGTGGAATCGCCAAAACCGGGGACCTGCACCAGAATGCGGTTGGTGCCCTGGCGCTGGATCGACGGCTCGGTAGTGCCCAACTCGTCAATACGATTGCGGATGACTTCGATCGACTGCGCCACCAACGAGGAGGTGCGCTGGCTGATGCCTTCGGGGGTCAGTGTGATGGTCAGCCTGCCATCAGGCGTTTCGCCAAAGGCGAATTCATTGACGCCACCGACCGCGAACATGCCATTGGAAACGGTGTTCTGCAGGCCTTCGATGAGCGTGCGGGCCTGGTCCTTCTGGGTCGGATCGGTGAGCTCGATGGCAATGGAATTTGTCGCCGCATCGGTGGTGATCAGATTGCCGATGCCATTCTGGCTGGCCAGAATGTTGCGAGCATCGCGGCGCACGCTTTGCAGGCGCTCGGTGACAATCCCCTCTTCGCTGACCTGCAGCAGCAGGTGCGAACCGCCCTGCAGATCGAGACCCAGAACCACTGTCTGCTTGGGCAGGAAGCTCGGCCAGGCATCGCGCACATCCTGTGGCAGAAAACTGGGAACGGCGAAAAGTACGCCCAGCAAAGCTACGATGGCGATAACGGCGGTTCGGATCGGCGAAAATTGCATCTGTGCAGTCCTAGAGGCAGAAAAGCCGGAGCCCTTGGGCTCCGGCACAGAATGGCTGCTTACGCAGGCTTGTTGTCGTTGACCGGTTCAGCCTTGGAGCGCACGTCCGAGACCATGCCCCGCACGATCTTGACCTTGACGCCCGTGGCGATCTCGACTTCGAGATCTTCGCCATCGACGGCCTTGGTCACCTTGCCGACGATGCCGCCGGTGGTCACGACCGTGTCGCCGCGGCGGATAGCCGACAGCATGGCCTGCTGGGCCTTGAGGCGCTTCTGCTGCGGACGGAAAATCAGCAGCCAGAAAATCACCACCAGCAGCAGGATGGGCATCAGCTGGATGAAAATATCGGTCATGCCGCCACCGGCTGCGGGGGCGCCGGCGGCCTGTGCATAAGCGGGCGTTACAAACATGAAGTGTGCTCCTTATCTTGTCTTTTTAGCTTGTGGAGGGGTCGGCGCCAGAAACCGGCATCGTGTAACGATGCAAGTGGACGCATATGGGCCTGACTGCACTTGCGCCCCGGTCAAAATCGCGCGGACTATACATTTGCACCCTAGCGATTGCAAAGGCATTCGCGGGACCGCAAATTGCCGCGCCGACGACGAGGACAAAGACTTGAAGAGCAAAGACCAACTCACTGAAATTGCTGCATCCCTGGCCCGGATTGCCCGCTCTCTGGAGGCTCTTGCGCCTGCTGTACCGAGCATCGCGTCAACGCTCGGGAGCGAGGATGCCTATCACTGGGATGGCGATGCCGGATTGTTGATGGCAGTGCCCAAGGTCGCCCGCGTGCCGCTGGGGATGCTCAAGGGAATCGATGCGGTGCAGGATATCCTGCTCAAGAATACCGAGCAGTTCGCCCGGGGCCATGGCGCCAACAATGCGCTGCTGTGGGGCGCGCGGGGCATGGGCAAGAGCTCGCTGGTCAAGGCGATCCATGGCGATATCACGGCGCGCGAGGGATTTGAGCGGCTGGTGCTGATCGAGATTGCGCGGGAGGACCTGGAAACCCTCCCTGCCCTGATGCGGCTGATCGGCAAGGAAGCCGCGCGGTTCATCGTGTTCTGCGACGATCTGAGTTTTGACAGCGGGGAGACCAGTTACAAGTCGCTCAAGACCATCCTGGATGGCGGGCTCGAAGGGCGGCCGGACAATGTGCTGTTCTATGCCACCTCCAACCGCCGCCACCTGATGCCGCGCGACATGATCGAGAATGAGCGCTCGACGGCAATCAATCCCGGCGAGGCGGTGGAGGAGAAGGTGTCGCTATCGGACCGGTTCGGGCTGTGGCTGGGTTTCCACAATTGCGATCAGCCGACATTTCTCTCCATGGTGGAGGCCTATGCCGACCATTATGGTCTGGGGCTGGACGCCGAAACGCTGCGGGCGCGAGCGATCGAGTGGTCGGCGACGCGTGGCGCGCGATCAGGGCGCGTGGCGATACAATTAGTGCGGACACTGGCCGGGGAGATGGGCAAGGCGGTCTAGCCCTACGCTACAAACAAAAAATCCCCGCCGGGGCGGGGATTTTCTATGATTTGGCGTAGTCTCGCTTAGCTGGCGAGCAGCGGCATGGGATCGACCGGGGTGGCGCCCTTGCGCAGCTCGAAATGGAGCTGCGGCTGGGTAACCGAACCGGTCATGCCGGCGGCGCCGATAGTGTCACCGCGACTGACATTGGCGCCCTTGGCAACGCTCATGGACTTCAGGTGGGCATAGGCCGACACATAGCCATTGGGGTGGCGGATCAGGATCAGGTTGCCATAGCCCTCGACGCCCGAACCGACATAGATCACCGTGCCGTTTTCGGCGGCCTTGATGGCGCTGCCTTCGGAGGCTTCGATATTGATGCCCGTGCCGCGCGAGGCGGCGAAATCGGTGAGCACACGACCACTGACGGGCCAGCGGAACTTGGTATTGCCCGACATTGCAGGCTCGGCAGCCGACACATTAGCGACCTGGGTGGGTGCAGCGGGAGCAGGAGCTGCCTGCTGCGGAGCCGGAGTGGGCGTTGCCGCGGTCTGCAGCGTATTGGGCGCAGCAGCGGGCAAGGTCTGCTGCTGCGGGGTGGGCGCCGGATTGGTCGATGCGACCTGGACCGGCGCGGGCGCCTTGGTAGCCAGCAGGTCGGCGCGGCCTGGAATGATGACCTTCTGGCCCACCACGATCTTGTCAGGCGAAGACAGCCCATTGGCCTGGACGAGAGCCTGGGTGGTCACGTCATAGCGGCGGGCGATGGTATAAAGCGACTCGCCGCTGGCAATGGTGTGAGTGAATGTGCCGCCAGTGGCGGCCGGTGCAACCGTCGGAACGGCGCTATTGGTCGGCAGGGTGCCGAGCGTGGAAGGCGACGGCATCGGGGCCGCCGCAGCGAAGGCGGGCTGAGCTTGCATGGCTGGCTGGGATCCCATTGGAGACGGAGAACTCAATACAGGAAGGTCTTGGGACTGCACGGTGGGCGTAGTGCCCATCGCGGTAACTGGCGCCATTGGCGCAAGCGGCTGAGTGTAACCCGTCTGGACCGGCGAATTCCAACCGCCACCGACATTGGCCGGGGGCAGGAACTGGTTCTCGGCAACCTGCGGCGCACCGAGGCTGGACGGCATGGGCTGGGTGTAACTGGAAGGAGAGCTCTGCGGCACAGAAGCAGTTGTCGTCTGATCGCCGAATGTACGGCTCCCAAAGCTGGAACAACCGGAAAGGGCAACGGCGGCAGCCACCAGGCCAACCATCGCAACTGCACCTTTCGGTGCCCGACGGGATACGCGGATACTCATCAGCTCACTCGTACGCAGGTACTCAACACGAATTTGAGACTAAGCCGGTAAGGTAAAGACGAGTTTAAAGCCGATGCGATTTGAGCAAAATCGGAAGGGGTGGATTCTGGATTGGGTAAGGTTAAGAGGTGGGGTCTTGGCCGGTGGTTGCGGAGACATCGCACCCCTCACCCTGCAATTTCTTCTGAACGAAGAAATTGCTATCCCTCTCCCACAAGGGGCGAGGGTTGGCTTCGCGCTTGTCTATCTACTGAGCCTCCCTTCCCCCTCGTGGGAGAAGGTGCCCGAAGGGCGGATGAGGGGACCTTACTTAAAGCGCCAGTTTGCCTTTGAGGCGTTCCGTGGTGACCTGGTCCGTTTGTTGCAACAACAGCGGCGTCACCGTAATGGCCTTGTCTTGGCGCAGGACTTCGAAGTCGTGTTCGCGATCGAGCGGCAAAGGCGTTTCAGGAACGGCGACGAAGAATTTGCCGGGATTGTCGCTAGGATAATAGCGAAATGGGGAGCGCGAGAAGCGCTGGTGCTGCACCACTGAGATGCCAGAGACTTCGTCGGGCGGGCACCAGGGGAAATTGACGTTGTAATAGGTCTGACGCCCCTCGACGACCTCGAGGATGGCGCGGATTGTGGCGGCGCCGTAACGGACAGCATTGGCCCAATCGACTTCGCGGCCATGCTCGTAATTATTGGCCTGGCTCATGGCGATGGCGATGGCGCCCTGCAGGGCCCCTTCCCGCGCGCCGGCCGCGGTGCCCGAGCAATTGATAACATCGCCCAGATTCTGGCCGGCATTGACGCCGGACAGCACCAGATCGGCGGGCCGGTCCAGCAGATGGGTCATGCCGGTGACGACGCAATCGGCGGGCGAGCCGCCGATCACTGTGAAGGTGCGGTCCGCGCGCTGCTCGTAGTGCAGTTCGCGGCCCAGGGTGAAGCGGTGCCCTGCCCCGCTCTGATTGCCATCGGGCGCGACAATCCACACGTCGTCGCTGATGGCGCGAGCAATGCCGGCCATGACGGCCAGGCCCGGCGCATCCACGCCATCATCATTGGTGAGCAGGATGCGCAAGGTCATTAGCGGCCGCCGATGGAGGTGAGGCCGCCCATATAGGGTCGCAGCACTTCGGGCACGAGGACGGAGCCGTCCTCTTGCTGGTAGTTTTCCAGGACCGCGATGAGGCAGCGGCCGACAGCCGTGCCCGAGCCATTGAGGGTGTGCACGAAACGCGGCGCCTGCTTTTCGCCGGCGGGGCGGTAGCGCGCGTCCATGCGGCGGGCCTGGAAATCGCCGCAGACCGAGACCGAGGAGATCTCACGATAGGTATCCTGGCCGGGGAGCCAGACTTCGAGGTCATAGGTCTTCTTGGCGCCAAAGCCCAGATCGCCGGTGCACAGCGTCATGACGCGGTAATGCAGGCCCAGCTTTTGCAGTACGGCTTCGGCGCAGGTCAGCATGCGCTCATGCTCGTCCACCGAGGTTTCGGGCGTAGTGATCGACACCATCTCGACCTTGTTGAACTGATGCTGCCGCAGCATGCCGCGCGTGTCGCGACCGGCCGAACCGGCTTCGGAACGGAAGCACGGGGTCAGCGCGGTGAGGCGCATGGGGAGCGCTTCTTCGGACACGATGGATTCGCGGACGAGGTTGGTGAGCGGGACTTCGGCTGTGGGGATCAGGTAGAGCTTCGAACTTTGGAAGCCCTCGAAAATCTGATGAGAGTCGATTTCCGTTTTCAGAATTGCGATCGCCATCCGCTCGTTAGCCGCCTGCCGATTCAGCCTAGCTATCGCAATTGCGTTGCGGCCCGAATGGTCAGCGAGCTTAGCAATTTGCTGCTCAACCAACTGCAAACCGTATTCGCGTTGCGTTAGCTGCATTACCGCGTTGGTCGACGCATTGTCCCGCGATGTAGCAAAAAGGTCTTCTTCAAACTTGGGCAGTTGGTTGGTGCCGAACAACGCATCGTCCTTGACCAGCAGCGGTGGCTGGACTTCGGTATAGCCATGTTCAGTGGTGTGCAGGTCGAGCATGAACTGGCCGAGGGCGCGTTCCAGCCGAGCCACCTGCCCTTTCAGCACGACGAAGCGGCTGCCGGAGAGCTTGGCAGCGAGTTCGAAATCCATGTCGCCATTGGCGGCGACGCCGACCTCGTAATGCTCCTTGGGAGCAAAAGAGAAGCTGGGCTTAGGCGCGCGGGCCTTGGCGGCGGTGGCGGGCGAACCATTAGGGCCGAAATATTCGACATTATCGGCTTCATCGACGCCATCGGGCACATCTTCGAAGGCCAGGTTGGGCAGGACCGAGAGGGCATTGCGCAACTCAAGCTCGACAGCGCGTTCGTCGGCTTCGCCTTGTGGGATGGCTTCCTTGAGGGCGGCGACTCCGGCCATCAGCTCGGCAGCCTTGGCCTCGTCTTTCTGGGCCTTGGCCTGACCGATCTGCTTGGAAAGCGCGTTGCGCTTTTCCTGGGCCTCGTTGAGGCTGGCGATGATTTCCCGACGGCGATCATCGATGGCAAGCAGATCGGAGGAGCGGACCGACACGCCCTTGCGCCGCGAGATGGCGGCGTCGAATGCTTCGGCGTTGGCACGAATCCACTTGATATCGAACATCGGTTGATACGGGACGTCGCCCGCCTCTCTGATTGTTAGGGCTGGATAGCTCGGCCTGATGGCACGCCCGAGAAACCATCAGGACATGGCAGAGTGCTGCCACGACCCCCTCCGTCGCAACGCGCAGGACGAAGTCCGTAAATTTTGATCCTAGGACGAAGACTCGTCGGTCGGGGTCAGATCGGAGGCAGAGGACGCAGCAGCAGCGGCGCGCCGGCGCTCGACCATCCGCACGGACAGGATCGAGAGTTCGTAGAGCAGGTACATGGGGACAGCAAGACCGATCTGGGAAATCGGGTCTGGCGGCGTGATGACCGCCGCAAAGCACAGAATGGCGACGATGGCGTAGCGCCGGCCCTTCTTGAGCATGTCGACATGCACCAGATCAATCTGCGCCAGCAGGGTCAAGACGACCGGCAGCTGGAAACAGGCGCCGAAGGCCAGGATCAGCAGCATGGCGAGGCCAAGATATTCCGAGACGCTGGTCAGCATCTTGATGTCTTCGGTCTGCATGCTGGCGAAGAAATGCAGCGCCATGGGCAGCACGGCGAAATAGACCAGCGCCGCGCCAGCGATGAAGAAGATCGGCGTGGCAATGAGATAGGGAATGAACGCCTTGCGCTCGTGCTTGTAGAGGCCGGGTGCCACGAACATGTAGATCTGGCTGGCAACGACCGGGAAGCCGAGGAAAATCGCGCCGAACAGGGCCACGTTCAGATAGGTGAAGAACAGTTCCTGGGGCGCGGTATAGATCAACTCCGCCGTGGGAACGGACCGCAGATACGGGATCAACAGCGCATCGTAAATGTTCCGCGCGAAGATGAAGCAGATCACCATGAGGACGATGAGGGCAACAGCGGAATAAATCAGCCGCTTACGCAGCTCGATGAGGTGCTCAAGGAGCGGGGCTTCGCTACCGGCCAGTTCGTCTTCGACCGGCTTGCTCTTGTCTTCGATCTGCGGAGTGGCGTCGGCCATGATCTATTGGTTTCCGGCTTTCGCTTCGGTTGCGGGCGGCTTCGGTTTGGAGGCGGCTTTTGGCTTTGCTGCAGCTTTAGGCTTTGCTGTTGCGGTGGCGCGTTTGGCCGGCGTGGGCCTGGCCTGGGCTGGCGTGGCGGTTTCGGCACCTGTGGGCTTGGCGGCAGTTTTGCGCACAACCGGCTTTTTGGGAGCCGCCGCTTTGGCGGTTTCTGTCGGCAAGGGCGCCAATTGGGTGGTGATCACCGGACGGGTTGGCGCGGCTTTCGCCTTGACCGGGGCCTTGGGTTTGGCCGGAGCTTTTTTGGGCGCGGCGACTGGTTCGGTGGTGGTCATCAGCGGAGCAGCGGCGGCGGCAGGCGCTGCGATGCCAGCGGCGGCCTTAATCTCGTCCACCACGCTTTCAGCCTTGGGATCGGCCGGCTTGATGATGCCGCTCGGCTTCTGCCCGGTCGGCGTGATGGTGTTGAATTCGCGCCGGATTTCCTCGGCGGTTTTCTTGAGCGGGCTGGTGATGGAATTGCGCAAATTGCGCACTTCATCGAGACCGGAGGTCTTGTTAATTTCGCGCTGGAACTCACTGCCCGTGCGACGAATTTGACCGATTACCTTGCCAACGCGGTTCATCACCGCAGGCAGGTCCTTGGGGCCGATGAAAATCAGCGCCGCAAGACCGATGACCAGCATCTCTGTCCAGCTCAAGCCGAGCATAGTGTTCTATTCCTTAGAGGGCAACGCGGCCCTTAGGCCATAGCGAGCAGGACGCGATCAAGCGTCCTTGCTGCGGTCTACTTCGCGAGCATCGACTTCGGCAGAGGTGGTAACCCGTTCTGCCGGCTTGGTCTCTTCATCGCGCATGCCCTTCTGGAAGGCTTTGATGCCGGAGGCGACTTCACCCATCATTCCGGAAATCTTGCCGCGGCCGAACAACAGCACGACAACAACGGCGATAACGAGAATGCCCCAAATTCCTGGCGCGTGCATATTGGACTCCCTAGACTTTTCAGACGCGTGACACGCGATAGATATAGCGAGAAATAGGTTTAATCTCGACCAAACACAAGAACGTGTTTCTCGTTGAGGTTCACGAAGACGTCTTGGCCCACAGCAATATCGGCCCTGGACGGTTGGCGCAGGACCAAGGGGGCTTCGATCCCGTTGACTTTGACCTCGCAGATATCGATGCCAATAGCGTCGCGCTTGGCGATCAGGCGGCCCGGCGTGCCGGGGCCGCTGGTGGATAGATCGGCCCCGCCGGTGGGACGGATGGCGATGGTCACGGCAGCGCCATCGGGCAAACCCGGCGTGGCAACAGAGCCCAAAGGCGTGAGCGCGCGGCCGTTGACGACGATGGATTCGATTTCGCTGAGTGGAGAAAAGAAGCGGGCGGCATTGAGATCGACGGGGTGACGGTAGATTTCGGCGGCGGTGCCGATCTGGGCGATGCGGCCATGGCGGAGCAAAGCGACGCGGTCGCCCATGACCATGGCTTCCTCAGGATCGTGGGTGACGACAAGGCTCGTGGCGTGGGTTTCGCGGAGGACGGCAAGCGTTTCCTCGCGCACCGTTTCACGCAATCGTGCGTCAAGACTGGAGAAAGGCTCGTCGAGTAGCAAGACCGCTGGGCGTGGCGCGACGCTGCGGGCGAGCGCCAGGCGCTGTTGCTGGCCGCCGGAAAGCATGTGGGGATAATCGGCCTCGCGGGCGCCAAGGCCGACCCGGTGGAGCGCCGAGCGGGCTTGGGCGAGAGCCGAGGCGCGGCCGAGGCGGCGCAGGCCGAACAGTACGTTTTGTAGGACTGTGAGGTGCGGGAAAAGCGCAAAGTCCTGAAACATCAAGCCAATTCCGCGCCGGTCGGGCGAGATGGTGGCGCCTGGGGCCGACATGGTTTGGCCATTGATCAGCAGCGCGCCGGCATGGACGGGCTGGATGCCGGCGGCGACCCGGAGGGCGGTGGATTTGCCGGAGCCTGATTCCCCGAGCAGGCAGACGATCTCGCCGGGTTCGAGGCGGAGGGAGAATTGGTCGAGTACCACCCTGCCCCCGAGGTGGACGGTGACCGCGGCGAATTCGAGGGTGGCGGCGAAGCTGACGCCGGCGGTGCCGCGGGCGCCCCAGCTCCGCAGTTCGGTGGAATTCGGCACTATGAATTGTCCTCGACGTCTTCGTCGCCGGGCTCGAGCGGGTCTTCGTCGTCCCGCAGGGCGCCTTCGAAGGGGAGCGGGATCTGCAGGCTCGGTGGGAGGCGGTTGGAGAGGAGGCCTGAGCCTTTGAGTTCGTCCAGGCCGGGGAGATCGCTCAAGGCTTCGAGGCCGAAGTGATCGAGAAAAGCCTCGGTCGTTCCGTAGGTTACGGGGCGGCCGGGGGTGCGGCGGCGGCCGCGCATGCGGATCCATCCGGCTTCGAGCAGCAGATCGATGGTGCCCTTGCCGGTGGCGACGCCGCGGACTTCTTCGATTTCGGCGCGGGTGGCGGGCTGGTGATAGGCGATGATGGAGAGGGTTTCGAGGGCGGCGCGGGAGAGCGGGCGGGTTTCCTGCTCTTCGCGGCGGAGCAGGAAGCCGAGGTCTTCGGCGGTGCGGAAGGCCCATTTATCGGCGCGGCGAACCAGGTTCACGCCCCGGCCCGCATAGCGCCCGGCCAGAGTAACCAGCAATCCGTGCACGTCGGCCCCTTCGCCCAGATAGGCTAGCAGAGTGTTAGCATCCAGAGGCTCTTTCGATGCAAAGAGGAGAGCCTCGAGAATGCGCAAATGCCGCTCGGTGACCTCGCTCACGGCGTGTCACTCTTGCGGCGACGCATGAAAAGCGGCCCGAATGTCTCGGTTTGGCGCAGATCAATCTTGCCCAGGCGCACCAGTTCGAGGCTGGAGGCGAAGGTGGAGGCGCGAACGGTAGTGCGTTCGGCCGGGGTCGCCAGATATTCGGCGAGGTAGGTGTCCATGGCGACCCATTCGAAACTATCACCGATCAGGCGCTGTAGGATATCTCGCGCCTCCTGCAACGACCAGACGGTGCGCTGCAGCGGGGTATAGTCGGTGGTGGCGCCGCGTTCGCGCTGGCCGACATAGGCCTTGAGCAGATCGTAAAGCGAGGCTTCCCACAGGCTCTTGCGATTGATCTCGATGGGCTCGGGGGCGCCGCGGGCGTAAATCTGGAAGCCGAGACGCGGACGGTTCATCAATTGGCTGGCGGCGCGGCGCATGGCTTCGAGCCGCTTGAGGCGGAATTGCAGCATGGCGGCGAGCATTTCGCCGGACGGCTCTTCATCGCTAGGCGCCTGGGGCACCATGAGGCGGCTTTTGAGATAGGCGAGCCAGGCAGCCATGACCAGATAGTCGGCCGCAACCTCGATGCGCTTCTCGCGCACGGTCTCGATGAATTTGAGATATTGCTCGGCGAGCGCCAGAACGGAAATGGCGGCCAGATCGACCTTCTGGCGGCGGGCGAGATCGAGCAGCAGATCGAGCGGGCCTTCATAGCCATCGACATCGACATACATAACGTCTTCGTCGACCGGCGCCGCCGGCGTATCGAACCAATCGGTCTGTGGGCTCGTCATGTCAGTCGGTGGCCGCCTTGCAAAATATGCAACAATCCTTGGCCTTTGGACCAAGCAGCGTCAAGCGTTGCGCCGGGTGTTGTGCGGTTTTGCCCGGTAGTAGATCACCCTGCCCCAGGCCCGGGGCTCCCATCACCCCACCCTCATTCCCTCCCCATCGAGGGGAGGGAGGCGCAAGCACAGCCGTCTCGGCTCCATCGTCTCCCTCCCTCTTGGGGGACGGATCAAGGTGGAGGTCTTTCTTGGAACAGCGTATCGGAAAGGCCCCACCCGGCCCTATGGGCCGACCTCTCCCCCGAAGGGAGAGGTGAAGGGGTTACATCGTGAAGCAGTCGCCGCCGGCAGCTTTGACCTGGGTGCACATGTCATTGGCCGCTTGCAGGGAATTGGCGGGGACGCGGACGCGGTAGAAGATGCCGCGGGCGCCCAAGTCGACGCGCTGGACTTCCATATTGGCGCCGCCAAAGAGCGGGCCAAAGCGGGTGACCATGGCCTGGGCCGTCTGGCGGGCCTCGGCTTCGCTGCGCTGGGAGGCGAGCTGGACATAGGCCGGGGCGTCATTGGGCAGGGCATCGACCTCGGTGGCGCCGGGCGGAATGGCGGCGGTGCTGGCTGCTGGCGCCGGCGTGGGTGCAGGCGTCGGTGCTGGCGCTACGGCGGCATCGTTGATGATGGCATCGACCGTGGTGGCGGGAGCTGCGGAAGCCGTCTGCTGGGCGAAGCTGGCAGGACGGGTGCGCGGCACGATGGTGGTCTTGCCCGCAATCGGATTGCCGGCGGCATCGACCGCCGGAACGGTGGAGCCGGGCGTTACCGGCGTCACGGGCGGGACCACGGGAGTGGCCGCCGGCGTGGGTGCCGGTTCAGCCTCGGCAGCAGCGGCGAGCAGTTCGGGGCTGGCAGTTTCGGCACCGGGAACTTCGGGCACATTGGGACGATCGACCGGCAGAATGGCCGAGCCGGCCACGGTTTCTTCGCCGCTGACAATGGTGCCATCGGGACGCACGGTGACGGTGCGGACCTTGCGATTGGCCAGGCCTTCTTCGCTGACGGATGGAGTCGAGGCAACCTGAGTCACCTCGTTCACATCAGCCTGATCGCGCGAGACCAATTGCTCGTCACTGCCGGGCTGCACGCCGTCGATTTCGTTGAAGACAACGGATTGCTGCGCAGCCCCGGTTGCAGGCTGGGCGGCCGGCGTTTCCTTGATCGGGGTAGCGTCGGCGGTGAGTACTGGCGGGGGACCGCTCTCCCCACCCATGCCCAGGACCCAATAGAGGCCAAAGCCGGCGGCGGCGAGCAGCACGATGGCAACGACAGGACCGGCCAGAGCGCGAGAAAAGTTAAAACTGCGCGGCGCGCGGGGAGCGCGTTCGGCCCCAATCCGGCGCTTGCCGGGCTTGGCCTCTTCTGCATCGGGCGTTTCGACCCAACCGATATCGGCACCAGTCGCGGCGGCGGCCGCCAAAATGGTTTCGTCGACTTCCGAAACGGGGCGCGGCGGCTTGGCGGCCGGCTGCACCAGAGTGGGCGTAGCGAGGCTGCGCAAAGCGGGGCTGGCCACGGGCCGGTCTCCGGTGGGCTTTGCCGGAGCGGAGGAATCCATGTCGACCCGGACGGCGCGGCCGATCAGGTTCTCGATTTCATCGATCGGGTCGCTGCCGAGCGTGCCGGCGGCGCTTTCGGTGACGGTTGACGTCGCGGAAGCCGGGGCCTCGGCGCGCCGCTCGGACGGCGTCGGCGCTTCTGGCGCGGATGTGCTGACGGCGGGCGTGCCTGGACGCGTGCCCAGACCGAATACCGGGGGAATCTTGAAGCTGTCGGCCTGCAGCTTTGGCGCAGGTTCCGGGCTGGGCTGCCGATGTCCGGCGCCCTCATCCTGATCGACAACAAGACCGCCCGACACGACCGGACGGGCCGCCTGCTGGGCCGGAGCAGCCACCAGGGGTGCCGCGGCGGGCGGGGGTTCGGGCTGGGTATCGCCCAACAGCTCGGCGGCGATCAGATCGGCAATGCTGTCATAGTCACCGCTGGCCGGCGCAGAAGGCGCGGTATCTGGCGATGGCGATGGGGCCGAAGCGGGCGCGGCGCCGGCCGGCTGTGGCGCCTGCGGCACGGGAGAGCTGACCGGCGAGGACTTGGGTGCGAAATCCAGGTCAAAATTGAAGGCGTCAGGCTCACGCCTGGCTTCGGCGGGAGCCGGCGCGACGGGCGTTGGCGCCACCACAGGCTTGGCGGTGACGACGGGCGCGACAGGCGCTGGTTCGGGCTCGCGACGGGGCGGAACGGCTTGCTGCGCTGCAGGCTGCGGCGCGGCAGGCGTTTCGGCAGGACGATTGAAGTCGAAACGCGGCACGGGCGTTGGACTGGCTGCGGCAGGCGACTCGCCGCCCGGGATGCGAACCGGGAACGGCGTGGGCTGAGGAGAAGCTGGCTGTGGGGCGGACGGCGCCGGAGAATCCGTGCGCGCGTCCTGCGCCATCAATTTCGCGAGTTCTGCGATCAGGTCGTCGGCGTCAGATTGTCCGGCCATTGGCTGCGGTTTCGCTGTTGTCATCAAGCAGCGCCTTCTTGGTTACTGCAACGGCGCCCAATATAGGCAGTTTGCCGCGAGTCATCACAGTAATGCGCCCGAATTATGAAAGCTCCGTCGGGGCGGAAACGCCTAGAATTGCTAGGCCATTCACCAGAACCTGACGGACGGCATCGACGAGCGCGAGTCGAGCCAAAGTCAGCTTTGGATCGTCAGCGTTAACAAACCGCAAAGATACATCATCCTTGCCTTTTGCCCAGAAGCTATGGAAGGCCCCCGCCAGATCATGGACATAGAAGGCAATCCGATGCGGCTCATGCGCCACGGCGGCAGCCGTGACGGTGCGCGGCCAGGCCGCCAAGACCCGTACGAGGTCGAGTTCTTCGGGGGTCTGGATCAGCTCGATATCGGCCGCGGCAAGCGCTTCGGGTGACAGATCGAGGGCGGGCAGATCGCGAGTGGCGGTCTTGAAGATCGAATAGGCCCGAGCGTGGGCATATTGCACGTAGAAGACCGGGTTATCGCGCGTCTGTTCCTTGACCAGGGCGAAGTCGAAATCCATCGCCGCGTCATTGCGCCGGAACAGCAGCATGAAGCGGGTCGCGTCGGCGCCAACTTCATCCACGACGTCAGCCAAAGTCACCAGATCGCCGGAGCGCTTGGACATTTTGAACGGCTCGCCGTTCTTCATCAGCCGGACGAGCTGGCAGATGCGGACATCCATATCGGCAGCGTTGAGCGAGACGGCCTTGGTGGCGGCCTGCAGGCGTTTGACATAGCCGGAATGGTCGGCGCCCAGCACGTTGATCATGTGCTTGAAGCCGCGCAGGAACTTGTTGCGGTGATAGGCGATGTCGGCTGCGAAATAGGTGTAGGTGCCATCGGACTTGATCAGGGGACGATCGACATCGTCGCCATAATCGGTGGCGCGGAACAGGGTCTGCTCGCGATCTTCCCATTCGTCCGGAGTCTTGCCCTTGGGGGGCTCGAGCCGGCCTTCATAGATCATGCCTTCCTGACGGAGCCAATCGAGCGTGGTGTCGATGGCACCGCCCTGCCCATGCAGGGTGCGTTCGGAGAAGAAGACATCGTGATGGATATTGAGCTTGGCCAGATCGGCCTTGATCAGTTCGAGCATGGCGGCCAGCACCCGGTCCTTGACCAGGGCAAGGGCTTCGGGCTCGGGCTTGTCGAGCAGGCTGGTGCCGAATTCGGCCTTGAGCGCCTCGCCAACTGGGATCAGGTAATCGCCGGGATAGAAGCCGGGCGGTATCTCGATGGTTTCGCCCAGGGCCTCGCGGTAGCGCAGGAAGGTGGAGCGGGCGAGCGTGTCGATCTGGCTGCCCGCGTCGTTGATGTAGTATTCGCGGCTGACTTCGTAGCCGGAATAGGCCATGAGCGCGGCCAGCGTGTCGCCGAAGACGGCGCCGCGGGTGTGGCCGACATGCATGGGGCCGGTAGGATTGGCCGAGACATATTCGATATTGACCGCTTCCCCCTGCCCCAGCGCCGAGCGGCCGTAATCGGCGCCCTGCTGGGCGATCGAGCGCAGCACCTGATGCCAGATGGGCGTGGCGAGGCGGAAATTGATGAAGCCGGGGCCAGCAACCTCGACGGCGGTGACGTCGGGGTCCTTGCCGAAATGTTCGGCCAGCGTCGTGGCGACTTCGCGCGGATTCTTGCCCAGAGGCTTGGCGACGACCATGGCCGCATTGGTGGAGAGATCGCCATGGGCGCTATCTCGCGGCGGCTCGACCACGATGCGGGCCAGAAGATCGGCACCGACTTGCGGGTAGAGAACCGAGAGGGCGTTGGAAACGCGCGCAGCGAAAAGGGCGAAAACGTCCATGACAAACCTGAAAGTAGCGGAGCGCCGGGGTTAGCGGAAATCCACCCGAGCGTCAAACAGCCGGGCATATTCGTCGAGGGCATAGGGATCTGTCATGCCGGCGATGAAATCGGCGACGATGCGGGCGAGAGCATTGTCATTGCTGGCATTGGCGGCGGCGGTGCCCCAGCGGCCCGGCATGTCGCGGGTCTGCATGTAGCGGGCGAAAAGGTCGGTGACGACGGCTTCGCTCTGGCGCACGGGGGCCATGACCGATTCATGGCGATAGACGCGTTCGAAGAGGAATTGCTTGAGGCCGCGTTCGGCTTCGGCGGTGGCGGGCGAGAAGGTCAGGAGAGTCTTGCCGGCATTGCGGACGTCTTCGACTGAGGTGATGCCAGCGGCGGCGATATTGGCGGCGGTGGTGGCGATGACGTCTTCGATGGAGCGGGTGATGAGGCGACGCTGGACTTCGTGGGCCTGGCGATTGGGGGCGATATCGGGGTAGCGGGCGAGGACTTCGCGGACAACCGGGCCGGCAAGCGGCACGTCGGCAAGGTCATCGAGGACGATCAGGCCGGCGCGCAGGGCGTCGTCGATGTCGTGGGCATTGTAGGCGATGTCGTCGGCAATCGCGGCGGCCTGGGCTTCGAGCGAGGCGTGGGTGGACAGAAGCAGGTCGGCAATGGCGGGGATGTCATCGAGGCCGACGGGGAGGCCTTCATGGGCGTATTTGCCATAGGGGGAGCCGTCGGCGTTGATCAGCGGGCCATTGTGCTTGAGGATGCCTTCGAGGGTTTCCCAGGTGAGGTTGAGGCCGTCATGCCCGGCATAGCGGTTTTCGAGCCGCGTGACGGTGCGGATGGCCTGGATATTGTGATCGAAGCCGCCAAAGGGCGCCATGGCGGCATGCAGCGCGCGTTCGCCGGCATGGCCGAAGGGGGTGTGGCCCAGATCGTGACTGAGGGCGACGGCCTCGGCCAGGTCCTCATCGAGAAGCAGGGCGCGGGCCATGGAGCGGGCCATCTGGCTGACTTCGAGCGTGTGGGTCAGCCGGTTGCGGAAGTGGCGGCCTTCGTGATGCAGGAACACCTGCGTCTTGTGCTGCAGGCGGCGAAAGGCGGTGGAATGGATGATGCGGTCGCGGTCGCGCTGGAATTCGGAACGCGTGGGACTGGGGCCGGTGCCGTAGAGGCGGCCCAGGGAGAGTTCGGGCTTAGACGCATAGGGCGCGGTTTCGCTCATCGGTGATCACAAGGCCCTTTTCATTTTCGGCGAGAGTTACTATTTTAGCCTGACCGTTATGACATTACGAACGGCATGGATTGCAAATGACCGAAGCTGTGCTCGCCCCTACCGAAGTGGTCCTGACCGATCGCGCCGCCAAGCGCGTATCGCGCATCCTCGCCAAAGAGCCGGAAGGCACGGTGTTGCGTATTTCGGTGGCGGGCGGTGGCTGCTCCGGATTTCAGTATGAATACAACCTCGTACAGGAAAAGGCGGCCAGCGACGATATCGTTCTGCAAAAGGGCGACGCGGTGGTGCTGATCGATTCGATGAGCCTGGAATTCATGGGCGGATCGGAAATCGACTTCGTGGACGATCTGATCGGCCAGGCGTTCCAGATTCGCAATCCGAACGCGGTTGCCTCCTGCGGTTGCGGGACGAGTTTCGCCGTTTAGCTTCCCCTTGCGATAATGCCCGGCTAACGTCCTCCAAAACTGGAGGAATCGGCATGGATATCGAACAGCGTCTGGATCAAACGGTTGCACGGGCAATCGCGGAAAAGCGCATTGTTGGTTCGGTGTTGATTGTCCGCAAGGACGGCAAGGTTCTCTACGAAAAAGCGACGGGTTTTGCCGACCGCGAGGCCGGGCAGGCGATGACGCTCGACGCGATTTTCCGGCTGTCGTCGCTGACCAAGCCGGTGATTGCGGCGACGGCGCTAGGGCTGGTGGATGCGGGCATGCTGGCGCTGGATGATCTGGTGACCAAGCATTTGCCTGAGTTCAAGCCGGCTTTGGCCGATGGCAGCGTGCCTGAGATCACCATCCACCATCTGCTGACGCATATGTCGGGGCTGAATGGGGCCCAGATCTTGAGTGCGGATGAGCAGGCCGCCGGGGTCAATCGCTGGCATTTGGGGGGCGAGGAAATTGTGGCGCGGATTGGCGCCCTGCCCTTGCTGTTTGCGCCGGGTACGGCCTGGTCCTATGGGCCATCCATTGATGTGCTGGGCTTTATTGCCGGTAAGCTCGTCGGCGGCACGCTGGAGGATGCGACGCGGCGCTATGTGACCGATCCGCTGGGCATGGGTGATACGCGATATGGCGTGACCGACAAAGCGCGGCTGGCGGCGGCTTATGCGGACAGTCCGGCGGGCGCAGTGTTGATGAGCGATCCGCATAGCGTGCCCAATATGTTTGGC
Source organism: Devosia sp. LC5 (assembly GCF_000735585.1). Lineage (GTDB taxonomy): Bacteria > Pseudomonadota > Alphaproteobacteria > Rhizobiales > Devosiaceae > Devosia. The sequence goes on along the minus strand of NZ_JNNO01000008.1, from coordinate 91,416 downwards.
GGGGTGACGACGTTTGATCCCGGCCGGATATTTGATGCCAGGGCGTTTCAATCGGGTGGTGGCGGCATGGCCGGTACCGGGCCGGACATCATGGCGCTGCTGGAAGCATTGCGTACGGGTGGCGCGCCGATCCTCAAGGAGGAGACGCTGAAGGCGGGCCTTGCCGACCAGACGCCGCAACTGGCCTATTCGCAGACGCCGGGCTGGAAATTCAGCTATTTCGGCGCCTGGCTGGATGACCCGAAACTGGCGCAATCGCCGGCGGCGCGGGGCACCAATCGTTGGGGCGGCATTTACGGGCACAATTGGTTTGTGGACCCGGAAAACGGGCTATCGGTGGTGTCCATGTCCAATACCGGGCTTGAGGGTTGCGACGGTCCGTTCAAGGATGAAGTGCGCGACGCTGTTTATGCCGGGCTGAACTTGTTGGAATGACATTGTGGGCGACGATGCCGGATGGTTGCACCCTGCCCCGCCGGCTACTACCCTTGCCGCGAATGGAGATTGCCCGATGCGTATTGCGACCTGGAACATCAATGGCATCAAGGCGCGGCTGGAAATCCTGCTGAGCTGGCTGGCGCAGGAAAAGCCGGACATTGTGTGCCTGCAGGAAATCAAGACGGTCGATGAAGGCTTTCCGCGGGCCGAAATCGAGGCGCTGGGCTATAATGTGGAAACACATGGCCAGAAGAGCTGGAATGGCGTGGCCATCCTGTCGCTGATCAAGTTCGACGAGGTGACGCGCGGGCTGCCGGGCGACGATTCGGACGAGCAGGCGCGGCTGATCGAGGGTGTGTTCTCGGTGGAAACCGGGGCGATCCGGGTGTGCAATATCTACCTGCCCAACGGCAATCCGGTCGATAGCGAGAAATTTCCCTATAAGCTGGCCTGGATGGACCGGCTGACCGGCTTTGTCGAAGAGCGGCTGGCGCTGGAAGAACCGTTCGTGCTGTTGGGCGACTTCAACCTCATTCCCGCGCCGATCGATGCACATGATCCGCAGGCCTGGTGGGGCGATGCGCTCTATCGGCCGGAAAGCTTGGCGCGATTCCGCACGCTGAGCAATCTGGGCCTGACCGATGCCTTGCGGGCGACCACGGCCGAGCCGGCCTATACGTTCTGGGATTTCCAGGCGGGGGCATGGCGGCGCAATGCGGGCATTCGCATCGACCACCTGATGCTGTCGCCGCAGGCGGCCGACCGGCTGGACGGCGTGACGGTGCACAAGGATGTGCGCGGCTGGGACAAGCCAAGCGACCATGTGCCGGTGGAAGGGCAGTTCAGCTTTTAGAGGAGACGGCTATGGCGGCGACAGCAACGATTGTCGGGATCAATCACGATTTTCGGACCAAGAAATCCCATGTGCTGTTGGTGTGGGACGATGAGGCAGACAAGCGCCTGTCCTTGCCGGTGCCGTTTGGCTGCAGCTTCGAGGACTTGCCGGCAGAGACGGACAAGGCCGTGCGGGCATTGTCGGCCGAGACTGCGGCGCTGGTGATCAAGCCGACGGAGTGAATCGGTCTCTTGCAGGGGGTCGTGCAGTTGAGGATCGTTCGCCGCGTGTGCCGTGTCGGGAGTGGCCCTCGGGTCGAGCCCGAGGGAGATGCGATGGGGAGGAGACCTTCAGGATGGATGGCTGCGGCGGAGCCTATTGAAGGCCGGTGGCGCGCGTTGCGGCACGCGCTCGGTGCATGTCCCATCCGCGAAAAAACCACTCGGAAGTCTATGGCCAGACAGCCGAACTAAGACAATAATGCCAGGCCTCCTGGCGCGTTGTTCTTCGGGCTATTCTAAGGAATATCCGTGGTTATCTATGCTTATCCGGCCCGCTCCAACATCAATGCGAATCCTTTTAACGCCATATTGTCTGATGCGTTGGAAAGAGCTGGCTATACCGTAATCGAGCCTAACCACACTCAAGGCGTGCTCGGCAGAGCTGAGATAATACTGGTAAATTGGCCTGAAGCCGCCACCCAGCAAAAATGGCCGATCGCCATAAGGCGCTCGCTCTTTCAGTTGCTGGTGCTCACCATACAGAGACTGCGCGGCGCAAAGATCGTCTGGATCGCACACAACTCAACAAGCCATGACAGCGTTCGGCCCAAAACCGAACGCTTCTATATGCGGCTCTTGGTCCGCCTGTTGGCTGGCGTGGTGTTTCTCACGGAAGGGTCCAGGGCCGCTGCCCTTGAGCAGCACCCGGGGCTGAGAAAACTGCCATATGCTATCATGCGGCACCCGGTTTACGGCGACCACTACCCGCAATCTCCGAGCAAAAAAAACGCCAGGCAGGCGCTGAGCCTTCCAATCGATCGCAAGATAGTGGGCATGGTTGGCGACCTTAAATCCTATAAGGGGGTCGATGATTTCCTGGTCGCGTTCAGCGACATCACGGATAACGGGCTGGACGGGCTCTTGGCCGGGAAAGCACACGAACCTGAGCTTGCTGCCAGCATCCGGCGATGTGCGGTCCAGGCGGCGAACCAGGGCCGTTCGCTGGCCCATACCGATAGGCGGGCGAGTGACGAGGAATTGGTCACGGCGCTGGCGGCACTGGACCTATTGGTGCTTCCATATAAGGGCGGCGAAAATTCCGGCATTGCTATTCTGGCTGCCGAACGCGGTACGCCGATCCTGGCAAGCGCGATCCCCGGGATAGTGGAGCTAGGTGATGTCCTGGGTTCTGCGGCGGTCCAATCCTACACCGAAGACCTCAGCGGAGCAGACCTTCTGGCAGCGGTTTGCAATGCGTCCCCCCCGACAGCGGAGGCTCTTGAGAAATTCAGGCAGGATCATTCAGCCGCTGCCGCGGCCGCGGCCCTAAAGGGCCTGTTCGAGAGAATCTAGAAATTGATGTTCGCCGTAGCCAAACAGAGGTTCCCGCTTTCGCGGGAATGACACTGTAGGCGGGAACGCGCTGCGTTGGCTGTTCGGCCTTAGAAGCAGACGCTGAGCTATCAGAAGCCCGCGAATTGGGGGGCGATGCTGGTGGCGAGTTTGGTGGCTTCGCCTTGCTGTTCGGGCGTGGCGATGGAATTGGCCTGGTTGATCAGGTCGTTGATCCAGGCGGCATCGACCGTGCCGGTGCAGCGTTGCTGGGCCAGGTTGAGCCACATCAGGCCCTCGACGGGCTGGGCTTCGATGCCTTCGACGCCATTGAACAGCAGGCGGCCAAGCTGGGCCTGGGCCGGGCAATGGCCCTTGCGGGCAGCCAGTGAGAACCAGCGGGCGCTCTGGAGCGGATTGACGCCCAGCTCGTCGGCATTGAGGTAAAGCAGGCCGACGCGATATTGGGCATCGGCATCGCCGAAATAGGTGGCGGCGTGCAGCAGCAAGGCGTGCGAGCGCTCGGCATCGGCGGGAATGCCGGCGTCGGGCAGGCCTTCCTTGTAATAATCACCGACCTTGACGAAGGACTGGGCGACGATGTCGGATTCGACGCCGCGCGGTGCTGCATCGGCATGTTCGTTGGCGATCTGGGCGAAATAACCGAAGGCCTTGGCAGGGTCCTTGGCGACGCCTTCGCCATTTTCATACATGGTGCCGAGCTGCCACATTGCCATGGGCTGGCCGGCTTCGGCGGCGTTTTCGAGGGCGGCGAGCAGGGCATCGCCGGACACGCCACCGCCTGCCCCATCGAGCATATTGGCCATATCCAGCGCGGCATCGGCCGCGGTCTGCGCGTGCGCGGGCGTGATCGACATCGCCAAAGCGAGCGTCAGTGCCGTTGCAACGGAGATCAGGGAGGTATCCCTAATAGTCCGCATCATACTCCTTTTGCCTGCAGGCAAGCAGGCGGGCATCTCTTGCGCGGCCCGGAAATCCGGGCTCGTGATGGGCGCGCCAGGCCGGCCGGCGGCGTCCCTTGTTGGTTTCAGCCAGTTTCTGCTACGCGAGGTGGCATGGAAAGCAGGCGTTAATGTTTTGGTAAACCCAGTTTGTGACCGGATTCCAGCCATGCCGATCACAAGTCGGCGCTTGGCTTGCCGAAAATCGGCGGGAATTGTCGCTTCTGGGTCAATCACGTCCAAAGTCTCACCCTCCCCGGCTCAAACTGCTTGTGATTCCTGACTCTTTTGCTGTCAGGACCACAAATAGACGGCTGCCGGTCCGGCACGGGGGAGGAATGTAGAAGCATGCGCTGACGCGCCATCGCCACAGACCATCCGCCCCCAGATGCCTATGCCGTCTCGTTTAGGGTGAGATTGTGGCGGGAAACATCGCGAAAGTGTTGACGAGGCCAGTGCCGAAAGTGAATCGCGGGCGCTGTTGCTGAATCGTCACATTTTGTCGCAGGTTCAGAGCCAGTGGCGGCCGCGCATCCACCAGATAATGCCGAAGGCCAGGCCGACCAGCCCAAGGCTGACGAGCCAGAAGGCGCTGTCGTGATCGGCAAAGGGAATGCCGGAGACGTTCATGCCCAGGGCGCCGGTGATCAGGGTCAGCGGCATGAAGACCACGGTGACGGCGGCAAGGACCAGCATGATGCGATTCATCTGCTCGGCGCGATCATCGATCATCTGTTCGTGCACGAGGACGGCGCGTTCGGAAAGGGCCTGCAGTTCGTCACCCATGCGGGCGGAACGGGCTGAGGCTTCGCGCAGGCGCAGGCGATCCTTGGCGGTGAAGAAGGAGAGGTCTTCGATTTCGAGCGTGTTGAGCACATCGCGCTGCGGCCAGACAAGACGGCGGAAATTGATCAGCGTGCGGCGCAGGTGTTCGAGATTATCCTGGGCCTTGGTGTGATTCTTGAGGATCAGGGCTTCCTCGATCTCATCAAGGCCATCGCCCAGCATTTCGATCAGTGGCTCGAGCCGGTCGGCAGCGCGCAGGCCAAGGCGGGCCACGAGATCCGCGGGGGAAACGGGGGCATGGTGGGATTGCTCCCAGCGGGGAAGCCCGAGAAAATCGAGAATGTTGAGCTCGGTCGCAATGATGACGCGGCCCTTCTCGATCCAGAGGGTGAGCAATTGGCGGCCGACATCGTCGGGCGCAGCACCTGGGCGGGCGACGCGGAGCATGACCAGGGCCTTGTCCTCCATCACCGTGCAGCGGGCGCGGGTGCTGGGGGCGGTGAGCAGGTCGGCGTTGAAGGCGCCCAGTTCCTCGCGCAGCCAGACCTTGAATTCGGGCGATTTTGAATTGCCCACGATGAGCTTGAAACCGCGCAACGGCACGGCGGGCGCGGTTGCCGAGGGTTCGTGGCGGGTGACGCCGCCCTTGCCATCGAACACCAGGAGCGCGCCAACGCCCACCATGCCGTTGAACACGGAGCGGGCAGGCGGTTGGCGCGGGATATTATCCATGGCGGTTCTTAGCTCAGGCGCTTGAGGGCTTCGGCGATACGATCGCGCCGATCGATGGCAGCTTCGCGACGGGCCTTTTGCTCCTCGATCACGTCCTCGGGCGCCTTGGCGACGAATTGCTCATTGCCCAGCTTCTTGTCGACCTGGGTGACTTCGCCATCGAGCTTGGCGATTTCCTTTTCGAGGCGGGCCTTTTCGGTGGGGATGTCGATGAACTCGGCCAGCGGCAGAGCCCAGGTGGCTTCGCCGACGACGAATTGCGCGGAGCCGCCGGGCACATTGGCCTGGGGCGAGATTTCTTCGAGGCGGGCCAGGCGGGTGATCAGCGAAGTGCCGGCGACCAGCCGGGCGAGCGTGGTCTCCCCTGCCCCGACGACCACCATGGGCAGCCTGGCGCCGGCGGGCACGTTCATTTCGCTGCGGATGGAGCGGACATTGGTGATCACGTCGATCAGCCAGGTCAGCTCGGCATCGGCCGCGGGATCTTCGAGACCGGACAGGTCGGGCCATTCGGTCAGGATCAGCATGTTTTCGCGCGCGGGGCCGAACTTGCCGGTTTCCGCCCAGAGCTCTTCGGTGACGAAGGGCATGAAGGGATGCAGGATGGTCAGGATCTGGTCGAGCGCCCAGGCGGCAGTGGCGCGGGTTTCGGCCTTGGCGGCTTCGTCGGTGCCATTGAAGACCGGCTTGGCGAATTCGACGAACCAGTCGCAGAAGGTGCCCCAGACGAAGTCATAGGCGGCGTTGGCGGCTTCGTTGAACTTGTAGTCGAGGATGCCCTGGGTGACGGCGGCTGCGCCGCGCGCGGTGGCCCCGACGATCCAGCGATTGAGCGGGAGCTTGTTGGCGCGTGGGTCATAGCCCTCGACGCGGCGGCACTCGTTCATCTCGAGGAAGCGGGCGGCGTTCCAGATCTTGGTGACGAAGTTGCGGTAGCCCTCGACGCGGTTGATCGCCAGACGGATATCGCGGCCCTGCGCAGCCATGGCGGCGAGGGTGAAGCGGGTGGCGTCGGCGCCATATTGGTCGATGAGCTCGAGCGGGTCGATGACATTGCCCTTGGTCTTGCTCATTTTCTGGCCCTTTTCGTCGCGGACCAGGGCATGCATGTAGACCGTGTGGAAGGGCTCTTCCTCGAGGAATTCGAGGCCCATCATCATCATGCGTGCGACCCAGAAGAAGATGATGTCGAAGCCGGTGACCAGGACGCTGGTCGGGTAATAGCGCTTGAGCTCGGGCGTTTCGTCGGGCCAGCCCAGGGTCGAGAACGGCCAGAGGGCCGAGGAGAACCAGGTGTCAAGGACGTCTTCGTCGCGCTTGAGGGCCACGGGTTTGCCGTAGTGGGCATCGGCCAGGGCCTGCGCTTCGGCTTCGTCATAAGCTACGAAGGCCTGGTTATCCGGGCCGTACCAGGCCGGAATCTGGTGCCCCCACCAGAGCTGGCGGGAAATGCACCAGGGCTTGATGTTTTCGAGCCAGGCGAAATAGGTGTTTTCGTATTGCTGGGGCACGAATTTGGTGCGGCCTTCGCGCACCGACGCCATGGCCGGCTGGGCCAGCACGTCGGCCTTGACCCACCATTGATCGGTCAGGAAGGGCTCGATGACGACGAGCTTGCTCTTCTCGTCATGGGGCACCATGATCTTTTTGTCTTCGATATGGTCGAGCCCGCGCGTCGGGTCCTCCCCGGCCAAGGCGGTCAGATCGGCCACGATAGCCTTGCGCGCGACGAAGCGATCCATGCCGCGATAGGCCGCGGGGATGGCTTCGGCGGAGACGATCTCACCACGCGTGGTGAAGACGTTGATCTGCTCGAGATTGTTGCGAACACCGACCTCGAAGTCGTTGAAATCGTGGGCCGGGGTGACTTTGACGGCGCCGGTGCCCAGGCTGGGATCGGCATATTCGTCGGCCACGATGGGAATGCGGCGGCCGACCAGCGGCAGGGTGACGAACTTGCCGACCAGCGAGGCGTAGCGCGGGTCTTCGGGGTGCACGGCAACGCCACTATCGCCCAGCATGGTTTCGGGGCGGGTGGTGGCGACGATGATGTAGTCGCGAGTTTCCCACTCGGTGGGCTTGCCCTCTTCATCGTGGGCAATTGGAAACTGATAGGTTACGCCATCTGCCAGCGGATAGCGCAGGTGCCACATATGGCCCTTGATCTCGATGTTTTCGACTTCGAGATCGGAAATGGCGGTTTCGAGGCCCGGATGCCAATTCACCAGACGCTTGGCGCGATAGATCAGGCCGCGCTTGTGCAGTTCGACAAACACCTTGGTGACGGCACGGACCATCTGGTCGCCGGCGGCGCCGTTTTCGCCCATGGTGAAGCGTTCGCGGGAGAAATCAGCCGAGGCGCCGAGGCGCTTGAGCTGGTTCATGATGGCGCCGCCGCTTTCGCCCTTCCATTCCCAGATGCGCTCGACGAATTTTTCGCGGCCCATCGCCCGACGGTTCGGCTGCTGGCGCTCCATCAGCTGGCGCTCGACGATCATCTGGGTGGCGATGCCGGCATGGTCCATGCCCGGCTGCCACAGCACGTCCTTTTTCAACATGCGGTTGAAGCGGATCAGGATGTCCTGAATCGTGTTGTTGAGCGCGTGGCCGATATGGAGCGAGCCCGTCACATTGGGCGGGGGAATGACGATGGTATAGGTTTCGGCGCCAGGCTTGGCCCCTGCCCCGGCCGCAAAAGCATTGGCCTTGAGCCAGTCGGCAGAAATGCGCGCCTCGACGGCGCCGGGCTCATAGGTCTTTTCAAGCATCAGGTCACTCGCAACAGCAACGACCCGCCAACGGATACCGGGCGGGCCGAATAAAAGGTTTGGCAGACTTCAAGCAAAAGCGCGGTGCGGGGTCAACTGAAAGCGCATGGAGACCGCTAATACCCGCGCCCGAGAGGCTAGCGCCCTTATTCACCCAGGCTAAGTTCCACCGTCATTGCCCGGCTTGTCCGGGCAATCCATTGCCGCGGCATGCGTTGAGGGATGGATCACCCGGACTAGCCGGGTGATGACGATGAATGGAGGGATCGCGCAAGCGGCGAGATGCCTCAAATTCGGGTACTTCCGTGCACCAAGGTTGCGGAGAGATACCCCCACCCTGCTCGATTTAACGGACTTAGCTATCGCTAAGTCCTATCTCGCTTCCTAGCCATTCGAGCATAGCTCTCATGGCCTTCTCTCCTCAAATCGTTCCACTGGAGCGATTTGCCCTGCAGGACGTCTCGAAGCCCACAAGAGGGAGGGTTGACGACTGAGACATCGGTGTCTCAGTCCTATAGCAACCTAGTCGCCGCGGGAGATGCGGGCGATTTCTTTTTCTACCATGCGCTCGACGACGGAGGGCAGGTTTTCGTCCAGCCATTCCTTGAGCATGGGGCGCAGCATGTCGCGCATCAGGGATTCGATGGTAGCGCCGGGATTGCCAATGCCCAGGCCGGTGAGCCGGGTGATGGAATTGCGGACGGCAGCCTTGGTGGCGGGCTCCAGCAGCTCCTCGGCCATTTCGGCGGTGAGGGTCGGATCGGGCAATGGCGCAGTCTGGGCCAGCGACGGACGCGGGCGCAAAGGCTCGGGTTCGAGCGCAGCATCGACCGGCTCGGGCTCCGGCTCGGGCGCGGCGCGGACCGGCCCGGGGGCAGCGCGCGCGGGTTCTGGATCGGGCGTGAAGGGAGCGCGGGCGGACGGTGGGGGATTGAAGGCTGGCAGCTCCGGTATGGATTCCTCGGCGGCAAAGGTCACGTCGTCCGGCTCGACCATTGGCGTGGCAGCGGCCATGCGCGGGGCGACATGGTTTTCCGTGTCGGCCAGGATGTCATCGAAGCTCAGGCCTTCGTCCTCCTCGTCATCCACGATCTGGGTGGTCGAGAGCGCCAGCGGCTCGATATCGTCGAGCATGTCGCTAAGATCGCGATCCAGCGGACCGGGGGCGGGGACGGCAGGCGCTGCCTGCATCGGCGGGGGAGCGGCCTGAATGGCAGGCCGGCGCGGCACCCCGGCGGCATCGTCATCGGCGATGATCTGCCGGATGGACGACAGGATTTCGTCCATTGAAGGTTCTTTTGCTGCCGGCTTGTTCATAAGGGCCTCTTACTCATGCGCGCTGGAACCGGAACAGGGCCAGCCGCCATCGCAGCCCCGCCTGATTCGTTGCCATCAGCTTAACGCCGCCACACACAATAAGGAATCGCGCACCGGCCACGATTTGCGGTCTTCCACTAAAAGTTGTGGCCGGGCAAAGCCCAGCCACAAAATACGGATCGCGGTGGCGCAGATGTTACTCGGCGACGGTACGCAGTTCCTGCCAGACGTCTTCAACGGCCTGGTTGTACTGCACCGCAGTCTTGACCTCGACGGGAAGACCCAAATTGCCGGCAGTGAGGCGGCCCATGGCGGAGAGCAGCGAGAAGGTGGCGATGACCTTGTTGGTCTGGGCGTTGATCAGCGATTCACGAGCGGTGGTCAGCTCGGCCTGGGAATTGAGCACGTCGAGCGTGGTGCTGGTGCCCAGGTCGCGTTCCTGGATGGTGCCTTCGAGCACTTCGCGGCCGGCGGAGACGGCGGCTGTGGCAGCGGAAATCTGCGCATCGGCACTCTGGATGCCGGCCCAGGCGGCGATGACGGCTTCACGGATCTGGTCATAGGCCGACATGGCATCGACCTCGGACTTGATCTGGTCGAGATTAGCCTGGCGCACGCCGGCGCCGATGGCGCCGCCGGCATAGATCGGAACGGTGATGGAGAAGCCCAACTGACCGCTGATGCCCTGCAAGGTGGTGCCGGAAAGCGCGGTGCCAATGCGACCGGAGACGGTAGCAGTGGGGCCGAAGGCGGCGGAGGCGGCATCGCTGCCGGCCTGGGCGGCGCGAATGGCGGCCTTGGCCAGCATGATCGCGGGATGGCCGGTTTCGGCCTCCGAGAGGGCACCTTGCAGGCTATTGGGAATCAAGCGGCTGTAATTATGCGAAGCGTCGAGATTCTGCGGCGGCGCGCCAACATAGCGGGCGAAGGTCGCCTGGCTGATTTCAAGGCTGGCCTGGGAGGCGCGATAGGTCGCGTCGCCCTGGGCCAGACGGGCCTCTGCCTGGGCGACATCAATGCGGGTGCCCTCGCCCACGTCCAGCCGATCCTTGGCCGATTGCAGTTGCGCCTGGTAAAAGTTGACGTTTTCCTGGCGCAGGGCGACGAGCTGGCGATTGCTCAGCACATCCATATAGGCCTGCACGACGGCCAGCAGCACATTCTGCTCGGTATTGCGGATCTGGTATTCGGCAGCTTCAGCACCGGCGCGAGCAGCTTCAATCTGCGCTTCGGTCTTGAAGTTGTCGAAAATGGTCTGGTTGTAGGAGAGGCCAGCCGTGCTCACAGTGCTGTCCGCGAAGTCGCCGCCGGCGATCGACCAATCATAGGTGCTGCCGACCGAGGCGCCGATGACCGGCAGCTTGCCGGCGCGGGCCAGCGCCACATTTTCGGCCGAAGATTTGGCAGCCAAATGGGCCGAGGCCAGATCGGGCGCATAATTATAGGCCGCAGTCAGCGCCTGTGTAATCGATTGCGCCTGCGCGCCGCCAACACTCCACGCCGCCAAAGTCAGGGCCAGCACACTTGCGACCAAATTTTTCCGCATAACCATCGCCCCGGTCTCCAGACACTCAAACACTATGCGCCGCAGATGTGGGTACACAACCTTCTGCCGCAAGCCCTACCAAAATTTAAGGCACGATTAATATTGCGACGTGATCGGGGAGCAACACCCCCGCGCCACAATCGGCCCTTCAGAACACAAATTCAACCGGGCGCGGCCCGGCATAAAGCGAAGGCAACGTGGCGTTGAATTCCGCTCGCGCCGCAACTTTACCGCCAGTTTTCACGAATACATGGGCGATGGCAACGCTGCCTTCACGCACCAGAGCAACGAGGCGTCCGCCTTCAGCGAGCAGATCGAACAAGGCCTCGGGCACTGTATCGACGGCGCCCTCGAGCATGATGACATCATAGCGCTGGCCCGAGACAGCTTCAGCCGTGCCGGGGATCACCGTGGCATTGCGCAGGCCCAGATTGGCCAGATTTTGCGTGGCTGCGGCGACCAGGGCGGCATCTTCCTCGATGCCGGTCACAGCCTGGCAGAGCCCGGCGATCACGGCACTGGAATAGCCGGTCCCTGCCCCCAGATCGAGCACGCGATCGGCCGTTGCGATATCGGCCAGTTGCAGCAGCTTGGCGAAGGTGGCGGGCGCCGGCATGAAGCGCGCCGAACCGGCTGCGCCCAGGGGCTGCACATCATCTATATAGGCAAGGGAGCGGCGGGATTCGGGCACGAACAGTTCGCGCGGCAGACGCCCCATCTCCGCCAGAATCCGGCGGTCGGTGACGTGGCTGGTGCGCAATTGATTGTCCACCATGAAGCGGCGAGCGCGCTCGTAGTCCACCATTCAACAAGGCCCTGCCGGATCAAACCATATGCCGGACGTGAATATCCCTCACCCCAAATGATGGCAAGTCCACTTATTATGCCGCGACATTGTGAACAGGGGATTGCAATGGCCGGATGGCTGCCTATGGGCCTATTGCATCTGGTTGCCGGCGGCGACAGGGGTTTGGTTTGCGCCAGGGGGCGCGCCGCCGACGCGCGAGGAACCCATGGCTGACATGGAGATGAAAAACAGCGCGCCGACGACCCAAAGCACCGCCACGCCCAGGAAAAACGGCTCAAGAAACGCGCCGTCACTATAATGCCGCTCGGCCATGATAGCCTCCTACATACCTCTATAAGAGAGCAACCCGCAGCCCGCCCCGGCGGTTGCAAATGGCGCTGACAGCGGACGGTTTTCAGAAAATTCCGAAGCCGGCACAGATCGCTGTTCGGAAAATAACGCTTCGGAAACCTGAGGTATTGCATAACCCCTTGGCGCGCCGTAGATAGCAGCGCCTAGAGGCCACGTGGCGGAGTGGTGACGCAGCGGATTGCAAATCCGCGTACCCCGGTTCAATTCCGGGCGTGGCCTCCAGCAGCAGTTTTCACTTGCCGCTGATGCGGTAGGCACCACCGGAAGCGTGGAACAGGCCGATAGCCAGCAGGCCAATCGATAGACCGACCGCACTGGCGACCGGGTTTGCAACCAGGGTCGCGCATTGGAAGAGTGCCAGTCCTCCTGCCAGGTTGAACAGAATCCATCCGCCAACAAGGTTGGGGACCGCGCCCTCGCCGGCGAGTGACGGATAATTTTTCCTGCTGATACCGCTGACGAAATGGGGAATACCGTTGCCGAGCAACACCCCAATGAGCGCGGCAATGCCGAATGCCAACCACATGACGCTCTCTCCCATCAGGCCAGATTGACCTGCGCGTTCTACGTGGCGTGGGGTGAGTTGATTTTCAACCTGGGATGGACTGTAGCAAGCGGCCTTAAAGGCCGACCGAGAGAGCGGCCTTGTTGCGGCGGGGGACCGCTCTCTCGTGGGCGTTCCCGGTTCATCCGGGCTCCCGCAAGTTGTCTAGCCTGGTGCGCCTGAACGCCAGCAAAACCGTTCGTTCACCTTAACAGCAGCAATTTTAGGGAACGGACCGCCATGCACTTTGTGCTTCACGCGCGCGGGCAGCTTGCATAGGTTTGCTCGGCCTTATCTATCGGGGCCGTATTGCCGCTTGTCCTGGGGGAACGCCGTGACGCATGTACCAGCCGCCATCGCCGATGGCCGGCGCGAATATCTGCAACCGATCATGGCTGGTGCGCTGGCCGCCGTGGTGGGCTATGCCAGCACATTCACACTGGTTCTGGCGGCGCTGACGGCGGCTGGGGCTTCGCCGCAACAGGCGGGCTCAGGGCTATTCTCGGTGTGCCTGGCCATTGGCGTGCTCAATATCGTGGTCAGCTCGCGGCTCAAGCTGCCGGTCAGCTTTGCGTGGTCGACGCCGGGGGTGGCGTTCATCCTGACGGTGGGCGAGCCGGTGGGCGGATTTCCGGCGGTGGCCGGGGCGTTTCTGGTGGCGGCGGGGCTGATCGTGCTGACGGGGCTGATCAAGCCGCTGGCGCGGCTGATTGCGGCGATTCCCGCACCGATCGCCAATGCCATGCTGGCGGGCATGTTGCTGACGCTGTGCCTGGCGCCGATCAATGCCGTGGCTGAAATGCCGCTGCTGGCGCTGCCGATTCTGCTGGCCTGGGTGGTCGGGCTACGCTTTGCCAAGCGCTATGCCGTGCCGATCGCCGTGGTGGTAACGGGAATCGTGCTGGCGACGACGACGCATCTGCCGCCCGGAACGCTGGATGGGACCTGGCCGAATCTCGTGCCGGTGATGCCGGTGTTCACGTGGGACGCGATCATCCGCATCGGCTTGCCACTCTATATCGTGACCATGGCCTCGCAGAATCTGCCGGGGCTGGCGGTGATGAAGGCCAATGGCTTTGAGCTGGCGCCGGCGCCGCTGTTTGTCATGACCGGCATTGCCAGCGCGGTGACGGCGGTTTTTGGCGGGCATACGAGCAATCTGGCGGCGATTACCGCCGCGATCTGTGCCGGGCCGGAGGCGCATCCGGACAAGGGCAAGCGCTGGCCGGCGCCGGCTGCGGCGGGGGTTTGCTATCTGTTTCTGGGGGCGGCGGCGAGTTTGGCGGCGGCGTTTATCGCTGCTTCGCCGCCGCTGCTGATCCAGGCGGTGGCCGGGCTGGCCTTGCTGTCCAGCCTGTCGGCGTCGCTGTCGGGGGCCTTGGCGATTGAGGAATCGCGGTTGCCGGCGATTTTCACCTTTGTCACGACCGCTTCGGGAATCACCATTGTTGGAGTCGGCGCGCCGTTCTGGGGGCTGGTGGGCGGGATCGCCATATTGATCCTGCTGCGGTTGGGCATTGCCCGGCCCAAGGGCCCGGAGGGCATGTGAGCGCGCCTTACGCCGTCATCATTGCTGGTGGCCAGGGGCAGCGGCTGGGTGGCGTGCGCAAGGGCGACTTGCGGATTGGCGGGGTGAAGCTGGTCGAGCGGGTGCGACGGGCGCTAGGCGATGTGGCGGAGCCGCTGTTGCTGGCGACCGGGCCGGGGACATTGAAGGCGGATGCCGGGCTGCTGGCGGTTCGCGATCTCGATGGGCCGGTAGGCGGCCCGCTGGCCGGGTTGGCGGCGGCTGTAGATGCGCTGCAGCTCAATGGGGTGCGGAGCGGCATTCTGGTTTCGGTGGCTGTCGATACGCCGTTTTTGCCGCAGGGATTTGCAGCGACCATGGCGGCAGCGCTGGGAGACGCGGCGGCGGTTTATGCTGCCTGGGATGAGGCATTCTACCCGCCCAATGCGGCGTGGCAGCTCGAAGCGCTCGGCGCCCTGCCCGGCCAGGTTCGTGACGGCACCTCGGCGCCCAGCCTCAAGGCGCTGCATCGGCAGCTGGATGCGCGCCGTCATGACTGGCGCGACCGCTATGAGCAGGACCCATTTGCCAATCTGAATACGCTGGCGGACCTGATCGCGCTGCAGCGCCGGGCGCGCAACGTGTGACACCAATGTGAAGTTATTCACACCGGGCTGCAAAGAGGGCTTGGCAAAGCAAATCAAGTTCGGTACACGGACCTCGCCTTCGCAAGAAGGCCACCGAAAGTCTTCCGCGATAGCTCAGTTGGTAGAGCAAGCGGCTGTTAACCGCTGGGTCGTAGGTTCGAGTCCTACTCGCGGAGCCAATCGGTCGAAATACAAAAAGCCCAAGCCGGTCACCTGGCTTGGGCTTTTGTTTTGCTCCTTATCCGCACAGCATTGCCTGGCCGCAGGCGCGGGTTTAGGGAGGAGATCACGTGACAGAAAGGCGCCTTTCATGACCAGCAACGGCAATGGCAGCGACATCGATGGCGAAAGCCAGATCACCCTGACCCGCACGATCGACGCCCATATCGATGACGTGTTCGCGGCCTGGACCGATCCGGCGCTGATCGAGCAGTGGCAGGCCGACGAGGCCGAATTCGACGCTTTCGAGGGCGGTGAATATCGCTTCGTGACCTTTGGCGACGATGAAGACCCCGAGCAGCATGTGGTCAGCGGCGATGTGCTGAAATTCGTTGAAAACGAGAAGCTGGTCATGTCCTGGGTCAGCAAGGACGAGGACGGGGACGACGACGATATGATCTTCGTGCTCGAAATCGACTTCAAGGCCGTGGGCGAAGACCAAACCAAGGTGACCATTACCGAGCGCGGCCTGGCGCATGCGGACGCGGAATCGCGCATCTTTTCGATCGAAGCCTGGAATGCGGCGCTGGAAGCGCTGGCCGAGGTGATGGAATAGCGGGAATGATATTCTGGCGCGCAGCGCTATCGCCCAAAAGCCTTGCCTGACAATGGCTTGGAGCGAAATGGCATGCCATTCCCCTGCCGAAGGCTTGCGGCCATGAGTGGCGGCACATAGGCTCGCCGCAGTCCTTCACAGATTGTCGATCCATGGCCAAGCACGAAGACCTGATTTCCGCGATCGGCAATACGCCGCTGATCCGTCTCAACCGCGTATCGGCGCTGACCGGCAGCGACATCTGGGGCAAGGCTGAGTTTCTAAATCCCGGCCAATCGGTCAAGGACCGGGCGGCGCTGTTCATCATTCATGATGCGGTCAAGAGCGGGGCGCTGAAGCCGGGCGGCACGATTGTCGAGGGCACGGCGGGTAATACCGGCATCGGGCTGACGCTGGTGGCCAATTCGCTGGGCTTCAAATCGGTGATCGTCATTCCCGAGACGCAGAGCCAGGAAAAGAAGGACGCGCTGCGGCTTTATGGCGCCGAGCTGATCGAGGTTCCGGCCAAGCCGTACAAAGACCCGAACAACTACATCAAGATTTCCGGCCGACTGGCCGAAAAGCTCAATAAAGAGCTGCCGGGCGGCGCGATCTGGGCCAACCAGTTCGACAATGTGTCCAACAAGCGCGCGCATGTGGAAACCACCGGGCCCGAAATCTGGCAGCAGACCAACGGTCGGATTGACGGCTTCATCTGCGCCGTGGGGTCAGGGGGCACGCTGGCGGGCGTAGCGGAGGCGCTACGGGCGCGCAGCAAGGATGTGAAAATCGGGCTGGCGGACCCGGAGGGAGCGGCGCTCTACAATTTCTATGCGCATGGGGAGCTGAAATCCTCGGGCAATTCGATCACCGAGGGCATCGGCCAGGGCCGCATCACGGCGAACCTGGAAGGGCTGAAGGTGGATAATCCCTACCAGATTTCGGATACCGAAGCCCTGCCCTATGTGTTCGACCTGCTCGAGCATGAGGGGCTGTGCCTGGGCGGCTCGAGCGCGATCAATATCGCGGGCGCCGTGCGCATGGCGCGTGATCTGGGACCCGGAAAAACCATCGTCACCATGCTGTGCGACTACGGCAACCGCTACCAGTCCAAACTGTTCAACCCGGAATTCCTGCGCGGTAAGGGACTGCCAGTGCCCAACTGGCTGGAAGAGCGCGCGCCGATCGATATTTCGGATGTGATTGCACCGGCGACGATCTAGGCGGCCGGGGATACACATCGGCTCCAGCGGTTCTGTCGTCCCCTCAGGGGAGAGGGTGAGGGTGCCATGCTGGGCGCTATCGAACGCGGAAGCATCGCACCCCTCACCCGCCGGCTTCGCCGTCGACCTCTCCCCTGAGGGGCGAGGTGAAGCGCGCCGATATTCACTGGCGGGTCCGCCACCGTCCGCTTTTGTCGCCATTGTCCAATGCCGCTTGGCTGATACAGTGGCCCACCACGAATCCGGGCGGGCACATTGGTCGGCATCGAATATATTCTGGGCAGTATCATCGCGGATCTGCATATTTTTGCGGCGCTGACGGCTGCGATTTATCTGCTGGCGCTGGTCTGCGCGATACGGGAAATCATGAATTCGCGGACGTCGCAGGGCTCGATCGCCTGGCTACTATCGCTGATCGCCCTGCCCTTTCCGACGGCATTTCTTTACCTGACCTTTGGCTGGAAGGCGTTTGACGACTACGCCACAGACCGCATCCGCAATGGCCGCGCCGCCCGGCCGCTGCGGGCCAAGGACCTGGCGTTGATCGACCGGGAAACCAGCCATCTCTGGCCGGTGCAGACCAAGGTGTCGGAAGTGCCGTTTCTGACCGGCAACGAGGTGGAACTGCTGGTGGATGGGAAGGCGACGTTCGATTCCATCTTTGAAGGCATCGCCAAGGCCAGGGAATACCTGCTGGTGCAATTCTACATCGTGCGCGACGACGCGCTGGGGCAGGAGTTGGCCGAGCGGCTGATCGAGCGGGCGCAGGCGGGGATAAAGGTCTACCTGCTTTATGACGACGTGGGCAGCACGGGCATGCCCAAGCGCTATCGTACGCAATTGCGCGAGGCAGGGATCAAGGTGGCCGGGTTCAACCAGCGCCACAAATTCCTGCGCTTTTATGGGCCCATGCGGATCAATTATCGCAATCACCGCAAGATCGTGGTGGTGGACGGCGAGCATGCCTGGGTCGGCGGGCATAATGTGGGCGTGGAATATCTGGGGCTCGACCCAAAATTCGGGCGCTGGCGCGATACGCATGTGCGGGTGTCGGGTCCGGCGGCTTTGGGCTGTGCGCTGCTGTTCCGCGAGGACTGGCAATGGGCGACGGGCGAGGTATTGCCCTCGGCGCCACCCGAGACGGTAGCCACGCCGGGCGATCAATCAGTGCTGGTGATGGGCAGCGGGCCGGCGGATAAGCTGGAAGAATGCGCCATTGCCTATACCGACCTGATCGGGCGGGCGCGGGAGCGGCTGTGGATCGTCAGCCCCTATTTCGTGCCGGACACCGATATCCGCACGGCGCTGTTCGCCGCACAACTGCGCGGAGTGGATGTGCGGATCATGCTGCCCAATGAGCCGGATCACAAGCTGGTCTGGCTGGCCAGCATTGCTCATGCCGATGCGATGATCGAGCATGGCATTTCGGTCTATCGCTATACCGATGGGTTCCTGCACCAGAAGGTGGTGCTGATGGATGACCAGATCGCCACTGTGGGCAGTGTCAATTTCGACAACCGCTCGTTTGCGATCAATTTCGAGATCACGCTGTGGTTCACCGACCGCAAGGCCATCGACGGCGTCGAGACCATGCTGCTGGAGGATTTCAAGAGCTGCCGGCAGGTGGGACTGGACGAGGCCAAGGCGCGTTCCTGGCCGATGCGGTTTTTGACGCAAGCGGCGCGGCTGCTGTCGCCGGTGCTTTAGGCCGTGAAGCAAGGCCCCCTCACCCGGCCCGAACGGGCCGACCTCTCTCCCCCAAGGGAGAGGTGAAGTGGCTACATTATGGGCGGGGCGTAAAGGCGCCCGCCATTGGTCCAGAGGGCGTTCTGGCCACGCAACAAGGCGGCGCCGGTTTGCGGGCCGAAATGGCGGTCATAGAGTTCGCCATAATTGCCGACGGCACGGATGACATCGGCCATGAAAGTCCTGCTGAGACCGAGAGGAGCGCCGAAATCGCCTTCGACGCCCAGGATGCGGCGGACGGCGGGGGTGCGGGCGGCCGATAGGGATTCGATGTTGAGGGCGGTGATGCCGACTTCTTCGGCGTCGATCAGGGTGAACAGGGTCCAGCGGACGATGTTGAACCATTGGCTGTCGCCGTCGCGAACCACGGGACCGAGCAATTCCTTGGAAATGCGCTCGGGCAGGATGCGGTGGCTGGCCGGGTCGGGCAGCGCACGGCGAATGGCCTGCAATTGGCGGCCGGGAGCCGAAATGGCCTGGCAGAGCCCGGCCTGATAGGCCTGCGCCAGATCGGCCATGTCTTCATAGGGCACTTCGGTATAGCTGGCCTGGTTGGTGAAGAAGAACTCCTGCAGGCGCGCCAGATCCTCGCCGCCATCGATGACGCAGATGCTGATATCGTCCAGCTCGAAGGCGGAGACGACGCCCAAGGACTGGGGGGCCATGAAGGCCTGGCCGTCAAAGAAAGCTGTGCCGACATAGCTGGCGCCGTAAAGGGTGTCGCGCCGCTCGGTCCAGGGGCCGTTGCGGGTGAGGACATCGACGGCGCCGGTTTGAAGGGGGGCGAAGCGGCTGTCGCCGCGCAGGGGGCGGAATTCGATGAGGTTGGGATCGCCGAACACGGCGGCGGCAATGCCGCGGCAGAGATCGACATCGAAGCCGGACCAGCGGCCTTCGGCATCCTGCTGGGCAAAGCCGGACAATTGGCTGGTGGCGCCACAAATGAGAAAGCCACGATCGCGCACGGTCTGCAAGGTCGACTGGGCAGCCGCAGGGGCGACGGCAAGCGTCAGCATACAGGCGAGCCCTGCGGCGGCAGACAGTAATCGCGCGATGAAACGGGTCAAATCCGGCCGCCTTTCGGCGCACATATTGGCAGGCGCCCCCCGGCGGTCAAGCCACGCAAACGAATGCCCTGCCGCTTTTCGACAGGGCATTCCACTGTTTGCAGTTTAATGCAGGATCTGGCTGAGGAACAGCTTGGTCCGCTCGTGCTGTGGCGCGGAGAAGAAGGCCTCGGGATCGTTCTGCTCGATGATCTGCCCCTGATCCATGAAGATGACGCGATTGGCGACCTGACGGGCAAAACCCATTTCATGGGTGACGCAGATCATGGTCATGCCGTCTTCGGCCAGGTTGATCATGACCTCGAGCACTTCCTTGACCATTTCGGGATCGAGCGCGGAGGTGGGCTCATCGAACAGCATGATCTTGGGCTGCATGCAGAGCGAACGGGCGATGGCCACGCGCTGCTGCTGCCCGCCCGAAAGCTGGCCGGGGAACTTGTTGGCCTGCTCGGGGATCTTGACCCGCTCCAGATAGTGCATGGCGGTCGCCTCAGCCTCGGCCTTGGGGATGCCACGCACCCAGATGGGGGCGAGCGTGAGGTTCTGCAGGATGGTCAAATGCGGGAAGAGATTGAAGTGTTGGAACACCATACCCACTTCGCGGCGCACTTCATCAATGCGCTTGAGATCGGCGGTCAGTTCGGTGCCATTGACGATAATCTGGCCTTCCTGATGCTCCTCAAGGCGATTGACGCAGCGGATGAGCGTCGATTTGCCAGAGCCCGAGGGGCCGGCGATGACGATGCGTTCGCCGCGCATGACGCGCAGATTGATGTCGCGCAGCACATGGAAGTCGCCATACCATTTGTGCATGCCGATGACATCGATGGCGACATCGGTGTCCGAGACGGTCATCTGCGAGGTACCGGTGGCGCGCTCGACAGTGGATTCGGAAACTTGGCTCATGATCTTACCTCTTGTGCCCAGTATCCAGCCGCCGCTCCATCCAGAGCGAGTAGCGGGACATGGCGAAACAGAAAACCCAGAAGACGGCAGCAGCAAAGACATAACCGGTCACGGCCTGGGTGGGCGATGACCAATTGATGTCGGAGCTGGCCGATTGCACGGTATTGAGCAGGTCGAAAATACCGACGATGGACACGAGCGAGGTGTCCTTGAACAGGGCGATGAAGTTGTTGACGATGCCCGGGATCACATGCTTGAGCGCCTGGGGCAGGATGATGAAATAGGTGCGTTTCCAATAACCCAAGCCCAGCGACGCGCCGGCCTCGTATTGGCCGCGCGGCAGGGCTTGCAGTCCCCCACGCACGGTTTCGGCCAGATAGGCGGACGAGAACAAGGTCACGCCGACCAGGGCACGCAGGAGCTTATCGACCGTTGTGCCCGTGGGCATGAACAGCGGCAGCATGATCGAAGCCATGAACAGCACGGTGATCAGCGGCACGGCGCGCCACAGCTCGATGAACATGACGCTGAGCGTCTTGATGATCGGCAGTTGGGACTGGCGGCCGAGCGCCAGCAGGATGCCGATCGGGATCGAGCAGATGATGCCAACCAGCGAAATGATCAGGGTGACCAGCAAACCACCCCATTGTTCGGTGGGCACATACCGCATGCCGAACACGCCGCCATTGAGCAGGTAGAAAGCGATGATCGGGAAGACGACGAAGAACAGCACCGCATTGATGCGCTTGAACGGCGCCGAGGGCATGAGCAGCGGCACAATCAACGCCGCGCCCAGCGCGAAGACGATGTTGGGGCGCCAATACTGATCGATGGGGTAGAAGCCGTAGATGAAGAAATTGAAGCGGGCGTAAATATAGGCCCAGCAGGCCCCTGCCCCTTCGGCACGGCATTCTTTCACCGTGCCGCCCGGCATAACGGCATGGCCGATCAGGAAATTGTAGATCGGGGGTACGGCCCAGAGCAAAAACAGCATGCCCAGAATGGTGAGCAGCGTATCGGAGGGCGAGGCAAAGAGGCTGCGGCGCAACCACGCGATGGGCCCGTCGGTGCCGCGCGGCGGCTGGCGGGCATCCACCATGCTATCGCGGACGTAAGCGTGTTCCATGGTCATGTTCTAGCGCTCCACCATGGCCACACGGCCGTTATACCAATTCATGAACGCTGAGGTCAGCAGCGAGAAGGTGAGGTAGACCGCCATGGTCAGGGCGATGACTTCGATGGCCTTGCCGGTCTGATTGAGGGTGGTGCCGGTAAAGACGTTGACCAGCTCAGGATAGCCAATGGCCGCGCCAAGCGACGAGTTCTTGGTGAGGTTGAGATATTGGCTGGTGAGCGGAGGCACGATGACGCGCATGGCCTGGGGGACGATGACCAGCCGCAGCCGGTCCCCCTCCTTGAGGCCAAGCGATTGGGCCGCTTCGGTCTGGCCCTTGTTGACCGAGCGAATGCCGCCGCGCACATTTTCGGCGATGAAGGCTGCGGTGTAGATAGTCAGCCCGAAAACCAGAGCCACCAGCTCGGGCGGCAATTGCACGCCGCCGCGGAAATTGAAGCGCTCCAGGACGGGCAGCTCGAACGCCAGTTGAGCGCCGGTGACCACATAGACCAAGGCAGGAATGCCGACCGCGATCAGGATCAGCAGGGCCAGGGGGAAGCGGCCTTCGCTGGGTGGGCGGCGCAGGGTGCCTTCGAGTGAAATCCAGCCCATGACGAGCCCCGCGACAGCTGCGCCGAGATCGATGGCGAATGGCGGCCAGGCCGCGAACATGGCGCGCAGTAATGCAGCCAGGATGACGAAGGTGATGGCGAATGCCACCACCGCCCTGGAATAGGGGGCAAAGCGGGTCAGCGAGGCCACGGCCGCAACCAGAGCCGCTATCCAGGCAATTGCGGGTGAACTGGCCAAAGCCGGCACGAACTGCGACAGCAGGCTAAAGGCCAGGGCAGCCACGAGAAAAGTGACGACTGCGTCAGCTATCTTGGCAGCCTGCACGACCAAAGCGGGATAACGCCCGGTGGCGGTGCGTTCGCGCGTGGCCCAGATGCCCACGGCTATTGCGGCAATGACGCTGGCGGCAATGGCCAGCAGCACCCAGATGAACTCGCCGTCGGGCAAGGGGCGCGGCACCATGAGACCACGCTGGTTGATGAAGACATCGAGCGGCAATTCGAACGAGTTGCGCACCGCCGGCATCGCCTTGAGCACGGCGAAATACCAGAAGAACAATTGCAGCAGCAGCGGGATATTGCGGATCGTCTCGATATAGACCGTGGCCACGCGAGCAATCAGCCAATTGGACGACAGCCGCGCTATGCCCAGGGTAAAGCCCAGCAGGGTGGCGAAGAAGATACCGATAACGGCGACCAGCAGCGTATTGAGCAGCCCGGCGAGGAAAGCCTGCCAGTAGAACGAGGTTCGGCTCCAGGGAAACAGCGTAAAGCTGATGTCGAAGCCGGCGGTACGGAACAGGAAATCGAAACCGGTGGTCTTGTTTTGCGCGGCCAGGTTCTGGGCCGTATTGACGATGATCCAGTAGAAGAAAGCGACGACCAGCCCGCCAACGATAATCTGGTAGAGGATACCCCGGAATACGGGGTCATTCAGCAGCGAGGTGCGCGGGGCGCTGCCACCGATATTGTCTTGCACAGCCATTGGGCATGCATTCCTTTGCTGTGAACCGAGGCGCCGCTACGAACAGAGCGTCAATCGGGCATGACTTGTGGGCATAGCCTGGCCTTCGCCAGGATCAACAAATCCCGCCGCCACCAGCAGGGCTGGTGATGTTTGATGTTCGAGGTCGCCGGTTCAAAACCAAAACCGGCGCTCCTTTCGGGAGCGCCGGGCTTGCGATTGCGATTAGCGGATCGGGGGCGCGTATTGCAGACCGCCATCGGTCCACAGCGCGTTGAGACCGCGTTCCAGCCCGATATCGGTCGAGGGACCGACATTGCGCTCGAATGCCTCGCCGTAGTTACCAACCAGCTTGATGATCTGGTAAGCCCAGTCCTTGGTCAGCCCGATGGGGGCGCCAAAGTCGCCTTCAACGCCGAGCAGGCGCTTGATGGCCGGGTTATCCGAGCCGAGCATTTCATCGACATTGGCCGAGGTTACGCCCAGTTCTTCAGCTTCAAGCAGAGCATAGTAAGCCCAACGGTTGATCTTGAACCACAGATCGTCGCCCTGGCGAACCACGGGGCCCAGGGGCTCCTTGGAGATGATTTCGGGCAGGATGATATGATCATCCGGCACGGCGAACTTGGAGCGTTCTGCGGCCAGAGCCGACGAGTCAGTGGTGTAGACGTCGCAACGGCCGTCTTCATAAGCCTTCACGACTTCATCCTGATCAACAAACACGACGGTGTTGAATTCAAGATTGTTGGCAGCGAAGTAGTCGGCGGCGTTGAGCTCGGTCGTGGTGCCGGACTCGATGCAGATGGCGGCGCCAGACAGATCGAGCGCCGATTCGATGCCGTCGGCCTTGCGGACCATGAAGCCCTGGCCATCATAGTACATGGTGCCGAGGAAGCTGATGCCCAGATCCGTATCGCGGCTCATGGTCCAGGTGGTGGTGCGCGACAGAATGTCGATTTCGCCCGCAGACAGCGCGGCGAAACGCTCCTGGGAGGTCAAAGGCGTATAGCGAACCGAATCGGCGTTATTGAAGATGGCGGCGGCAACTGCGCGGCAGAAGTCGACCTCAAGGCCGGCCCACACATTGTTGGCATCAGGGGCGGAGAAGCCGGCGACACCGCCGGTCACGCCGCACTGGATATAGCCTTTAGCCTTAACATCGCTGAGCGTATCAGCGTGCGCAGCAGACGCACCAATGAGGCCTAAGGAGGCCGCAAGTGCGAACGTTACGAGCGTTTTTTGCATTGATTTTGCCTTTGGTTTCCTGACCTGTGTCCCGAAAGCTCTTTTGACGCAAGCGTCGTGGCTTCGGTGGCACCGCCGCCCTTTCAATGACGGTTATGATGCTGGTAAGCATGCAAGCGTCTATTGACCGTTGCGTCAAGGGCCGTTGACCTGTTGAGACAGCATGCCTGTCGCTTTATTAGACACTTATCCCGATTTGATGTGAATTTAAGCACCGAGCCTAGTATGAGTGAGAACAAAAGCGGCAATGCCGCACCGCCTTCGGTTGAAACAATACTGACCCATCACGGACGGCTGCCGGAGGATCAATTCGGGTTCGTCAACACGCCCGTCTATCGCGGCTCGACCATCCTGTTCAAAACATTGGATGATCTGGACGCGCAGGAGCAGCGCTTTCTCTACGGCCGGGCCGGCAACCCGACAACAGAGAGCGTCGAGGCGGTGGTGACCGCGCTCGAGGGCGCATATCGGACCAAGCTCGTGCCGTCGGGGCTCGCTGCGATCACAATTGCGTTGCTGAGCTGCGTCAAGGCGGGTGACGATGTGCTGATCTGCGACAGCGCCTATGAGCCGGGGCGCAAATTCGCGGACGGATTCCTCGCCCGGATGGGCGTGACGTCACGCTATTACGATCCGCGGATCGGCGAAGGCCTGGCGGGATTGATGCAGCCCAATACCAGGGCCATCCTGGCTGAAAGCCCGGGCTCGCTGACGTTCGAAATCCAGGACATTCCGGCGCTGGCGCGGGTTGCCAGAGCGGGCGGCGCACGGCTAATCGTGGACAATAGCTGGGCCAGCCCGCTCTATCACAAGCCGCTGGCGCTGGGTGCGGACCTGGTGGTGCACTCGGGCACCAAGATGTTCATCGGGCATTCCGATGCCTTTGCCGGCACGATCTCGACCACCGAGGAAGCGTGGAAGGATGTGGAGAACACGCGGGCGCTGCTGGGGTTCTTCACTTCGGGCGACGAGGCGTTCCTCGTGGCGCGCGGGCTCAAGACCCTGGCCATTCGGATGAAGGAGCATCAGGAGCGGGCACTGGCGATTGCGCGCTGGCTGGAAGAGCAGC
Source organism: Devosia sp. LC5 (assembly GCF_000735585.1). Taxonomy (GTDB): domain Bacteria; phylum Pseudomonadota; class Alphaproteobacteria; order Rhizobiales; family Devosiaceae; genus Devosia. The sequence goes on along the minus strand of NZ_JNNO01000008.1, from coordinate 65,959 downwards.
CGGAGGTCGTTTCGGTGCTGCACCCTGCCCTGCCCAGCCACCCCGACCATGCGCTGTTCAAGCGCGACTTTACCGGCTCGGGCAGCCTGTTTGGCGTGCTGCTGCAGCCGGCGCCGCGGGCTTCGGTCGCGGCATTTGTCGATGGACTGGAGCTGTTCACCATGGGCTATTCATGGGGCGGCTATGAAAGCCTGTGCCTGCCGGTGAAGCTGGGCAAGAATCGCACGGCCAAGCCGTGGACGGAGCAGGGAAACCTGTTCCGCCTGCATATTGGGCTGGAAGGCGTGGACGACCTAAAGGCCGATCTGGCGGCCGCTATCGCTCGCTACGCTCAGGCGCGCTGAGTAACCAGCCGCCACAGCCGGCGCAAGTTCGGCACGCCACGGAAGCGGATCGTGCCGTCCGGCAATCTGGCGAAGAGCCAGCGCCGGGCGGCGAAGACATTGCGCACCGCATAGGCTCCGATGCAGCCCAGGGCGAAACCGGCGACCACGTCAGTGGGATAATGCATGCCGATGACGATGCGCGAAAAGCCCGTCATCACCGCGATGAGCAGGAAGAGCCGGAAAAATTTGGGGACGAGAAAGCCAACGACGAGAGCCGTTGCCATGGCCGTGGTGGCATGGCCCGACGGGAAGCTCTGGAACGTCGAATCATTGAGAATGCGCTGGAAGGCAAAGGCGCCGTGTTCGAGAAATTCGGCCGGCCGGCCGCGACCAAACAGCCGCTTGAGCCCGTTTACCAGCAGGCCCGGGGCACCGACGCCGACGAAAATGAAGCCGGCCAGCATGGTCAATTCCCAGCTGGCGCGGCGGTAATAGCCGGCGGGCAGCACGAAACGGCCGATCAGCGCCAGGACCATGACGATCAGCGACGGGATCAGAACCCAATCGGACAATCCGAAATCGGTCACGAAATAAAAGGGCGCGCGCCAGACATCGGGCCAGGCCATCAGGCTTTGCGACACATAGGCATCGAAAAACATCAGCACGAAAAGGACAGCGACCAGCACCGTGACGTAGTTGGGCCAGTTTTTCGGGGTGAGGCCGAGCGGCCAGCGTGCGGTCAAATTGGGCATAAGGGGTTTTTGAACAACCACAATCAATCCGTCAACGGTGAGATATCGGCTTGGTTACGCTTGCCCTTTGGAAACGAACAGGCTAACGGAAGGCGGTGATCTCGGAGTGTAGCTCAGCCTGGTAGAGCACCGGTTTTGGGAACCGGGGGTCCAAAGTTCGAATCTTTGTACTCCGACCATCACATCAGCCGTTCCGGCGAGGTTATTATCGCAAGGCCTTTGGGCCTTGTTATGCGCATCGTGTTGAGGACTTTGCATGACCGCCCGCATCTATCGCCCTGCCCGCAACGCCATGCAGTCGGGAAAAGGCAAGTCCCGGCAATGGGTTTTGGTGCATGAGCCGGCGGCTCAGCGCGAGATCGACCCGCTGATGGGCTATACGACGTCCACCGACACCCGCCAGCAGATCAAGCTCAGCTTCGATAGTCTGGAACTGGCGGAAGCCTATGCGCAGAAGAATGGCATTGCCTATACGGTGCAGCCCGCGCATGACGCCACGCCCAAGCGCGTGAGCTACCCGGACAATTTCCGCTCCGACCGCAAGACGCCCTGGACGCATTGACCGGTTATGACATTTTGAATCCATAGAGCGCCGCAAGCCATTGTGGCGCTTTTGTTTTTGGAGATGGTGACCTGGAAACCGGCCTGCTGATCATATTGTGCGGCGCGGCCGCGGCCGGCTTTGCGCAGGGCGTGTCGGGCTTTGCCTTTTCGCTGGTGGCGCTGTCGTTCTGGGCCTGGGCGGTGGAGCCGCAATTGGCGGCACCGATGTCGGTGTTTGGTGCGCTGGCCGGGCAATTGACCACCCTGCCCTGGGTGTGGCGCGGATTTGACCACAGGCGGCTATGGCCATTGCTGGTGGGCGGGCTGATCGGCGTGCCGGTAGGCGTGGTGCTGCTGCAATGGCTAGATCCGACAGCGTTCAAGTTCGGGCTTGGCGTATTCCTGCTGATCTATTGTCCGCTGCTGCTTCTGTTGCCGGCTGATTATCGATGGCAGCGTGGCGGGCGTCTTGCGGATGCGGTTTCAGGGCTGGTTGGCGGCGTACTAGGCGGGATTGGCGGCATGTCGGGGCCGGTGCCGACGCTGTGGACGACGCTGCGGGGCTGGGACAAGGATACGCAGCGGGGCGTGTTGCAGGCATTTAACATCGCCATGCATGTGTCAACGCTCACCGCCTATGCCTTTTCGGGCTCGATCACGGCACAGGCGCTGACCATGTTTGCCTGGATCACGCCGGCGCTGCTGGTGCCCGCGATTTTGGGGGTGTTACTATTCCGGCGGCTCAAGGCGATCGCTTTCCGCCGGATTATCCTGAGCTTCCTGCTGCTGTCGGGCGCTTCGCTGGTGTGGGGCAGTGTCGCCGCCTGGCTGTGACTTTTCGGGCGGACAATGTTCTGGCAGGGTAAGACCAAAGGAACATTTGCATGACCAGATCGCTTTTTGCCCTCCCTGCCCTCCCTGCCCTCCTTGTCATGCTGGCTGCGCCTGTGCAGGCGGCGCCGGCCCTGTGGTCGATCAGCGACGAAGACAGCTCCATCTGGTTATTCGGTTCGTTTCACCTGCTGCCGCCCGATCTGGAATGGCGGACGGATTTGTTCTCCGAAACACTGGAAAATGCCGATGTGGTCTATTTCGAAACCGATGTGGGCCCGGCGGCGCAAGCGGTGCTGGGGGCCAAGAGTTTTGAGCTGGGCTTGCGGGACGATGGCAAGTTTTTAGCACAAGCGCTCCCGCCGGAAACGACGGACCTGTTGCGCGAGGTTTCGGCGGAATACGCCGTGCCCATGCCGTTGCTCAATACGCTCAAGCCCTGGCTAGCTTCGATTACCCTGACGGCCGCTGTTGCGCAGCGGGCGGGACTCGACCCCAATAGCGGGGTGGATATCGTGTTGCAGCGGGAAGTGCCGGCGGAGCGGCAGGCCTATTTCGAGACTGGGGAGGAACAGCTTGCCCTGCTGGCCGATGGTTCGGAGGAGGAGCAGACCGAGATGCTGGCGGCGACGCTGGCCGAGGTGGGCGGCATGAGCAAGATGCTCAGCAAGATGATCTCGGCCTGGACAGGCGGCACGCCGGAAAGCCTGGCGGCCTATTTCATGGAAGATCTGGGGGCCGACGAAGCGGTGGTGATGGATCGTTTGATCTATGACCGCAATGAGCGCTGGGCGGAGACGCTGAAAGGCGTGCTGGCCGAGAATAAGAACGCGCTGGTGGTGGTCGGCGCCGGGCACATGATCGGGGATCGTGGGGTGCAGGCGCTGCTTGAAGACGCTGGATTTGAGGTCCAGCGCCTTCAATAACTTTTTCGGGGCCTCATAAGGAAGGCCCCCTCACCCGGCCCAAACGGGCCGACCTCTCCCCCAAGGGAGAGGTGAAGTGGGGCTAGACTGCGCTCAACTTGGTCCATTTGCCGTCGGCCTGGCTCGAGGCCACCGACGCCATGATGAACTGCATGCCTTCGACGCCATCAGCGAGGGTCGGTAGCAGGCCTTCATAGGCTGCGCCTTCGCCGCGGATGACGGCGGCGAACTGGCTATAGAGCGTGGCGAAGGCTTCCAGATACCCTTCGGGATGGCCGGAGGGGATGCGCACATTCATGGTGGAAGCGGCATTGCCGGAAATGGCGCCGCCGCGGGTCAGCAATTGCTTGGGTTTGCCGAATTCGGTGAACCACATGTAATTGGGATTGTCCTGGCGCCATTCCAGGCCACCCTTCTCGCCATAGATGCGCAGCTGGAGGCCGTTTTCGCAGCCGACCGCCACCTGACTGGCCCAGAGCATGCCCTTGGCCCCGCCTTCGAAGCGCAGCATAATGTGGACATTGTCGTCGAGCTTGCGGCCGGGGACGAAGCTGGTCAGATCAGCCGAGACGGAATCGGTCTTGAGGCCGGTGACGAAGCGCAGCAGATTATAGGCATGGGTGCCGATATCGCCGATGGCACCGCCGGCGCCGGATCGGGCCGGATCGGTGCGCCAGGCGGCCTGCTTGTTGTCGTCATCGGTGGCTTCGGCGAGCCAATCCTGCGGGTATTCGGCCTGGATGACGCGAATCTTGCCCAGAGCGCCCGACTCAACCATTTCGCGGGCCTGCCGGATCAGCGGATAGCCGGTGTAATTGTGCGTCAGCAGGAATTTGGCGCCATTCTTTGGCTTGATCTCGGCCAGCTTGCGGGCGTCTTCGATGGTCGAGGTGATCGGCTTGTCGCAGATGACATGGATGCCGGCCTCGAGGAAGGCCTTGGCAGGGCCGTAATGCATGTGGTTGGGCGTGACGATGGCCACAGCCTCGATGCCATCGGGGCGTGCGGCTTCGGCGCGGGCCATTTCTTCGTAGCTGGTATAGATGCGGTCTTCGGCCAAGCCCAAATTGCGGCCCGATTCCCTGGCCACTTCGGGGCGCGACGACAAGGCGCCGGCCACCAGATCGTAATCCCCATCGATGCGGGCGGCCACGCGGTGCACATAGCCGATAAAGGCTCCCGTGCCGCCGCCAACCATGCCCAGGCGAATGCGCTTTGCGCCGTTTTCAGCCATTGATGCCTCCTCAATTCAACGTCGTCCGACGTCTACCACAAGGTCATTCCCGCGAAGGCGGGAATCTCTGTTGTTGTCACTGTGTCCGCAAACGGAGGTTCCCGCCTTCGCGGGAATGACACCGTGGGGGCGATTGGGTCAGCTCAGACCCAAAATCTTCCGGTTGGCCGCCAGGTCCGTGCCGGCGGATGCGAAATCGTCGAAGGCGTGTTCGGTGACGTGGATGATATGGTTCTTGATGAACTCGGCGCCTTCACGCGCACCATCTTCGGGGTGCTTGATGGCGCATTCCCATTCGAGCACGGCCCAGCCGGCAAAGTCATATTGCGCCATCTTGGAGAAGATCGAGGCGAAATCGACCTGGCCATCGCCCAGCGAGCGGAAGCGCCCTGCCCGGTTGATCCAGCTCTGATAGCCCGAATAGACGCCCTGGCGGCCGGTCGGGTTGAACTCGGCGTCCTTGACGTGGAACAGCTTGATGCGCTCGTGATAAATATCGATGAAATCGAGATAATCGAGCTGCTGCAGCACCATGTGGCTGGGATCGTAGAGGATGTTGGCGCGCGGGTGGTTTTTGACGCGGTCGAGGAACATCTCGAAGGTGACGCCGTCGAACAGGTCTTCGCCCGGGTGCAGTTCGTAGCCGACATCGACGCCAGCTTCGTCAAAGGCGTTGAGGATGGGGGTCCACCGGCGGGCCAATTCATCGAAGGCTTCTTCGACCAGGCCGGCGGGGCGCTGGGGGAATGGGTAGAGGAACGGCCAGGCGAGCGCGCCCGAGAAGGTGGCGTGCTCGGTGAGGCCGAGGTTCTTGGAGGCCTTGGCGGCCCAATACAGCTGCTGCACCGCCCATTCCTGGCGGGCCTTGGGATTGTTGTGCACCGATGCCGGCGCGAACCCATCGAGCATGGTGTCATAAACCGGATGGGCGGCAATGAGCTGGCCCTGGAGGTGGGTCGATAGCTCGGTGATGGCGAGGCCATGCTTGGCGGCGGTGCCAGTCAGCTCATCGGCGTAAGTCTTGGAGGTGGCGGCCTTTTCCAGATCGATCAGGCTGGTGACCCAGGTGGGGATCTGCACGCCCTTGTAGCCGTAATTGGCGGCCCAGCCGCAAATGGCATCGAAGGAATTGAATGGTGGCTTGTCTCCGGCGAATTGCGCCAGGAAGACTGCGGGACCCTTGATGGTGCGCATGAAATCTCTCTCCTCGTGAGGCGCTGAGGCGCCTTGGTCTTTTGCCGTTTTCAAACAGCGGACCTCACCCCGGCTTGTCGCAGGGCGAGGTCCACTTTCAGCACATTGTTCGACAGGCCCATGGGCCTGTCAATGAGGTACGAACCTCAAGCCTTCAAAAGCGCCTGTGCATCGGCCGGCGTGAGGGCCAGCGGACGCTCGCAGGTGGTCGACAGGGTAATGACCTGGCCGGTCTCGCCCGCCTGGAGCAGGCTGGTGAGTACGTCGACGACATGCAGGGCAACATCAAGGCCGCAGCGGGCATTATAGCCGCCATCGATCGAAGCGACCATGTCGGCCAGACCCGCCGTGCGGTAATTGGCGCGGTGGACGGGCTTGTCGAGATCCTGATTGGCGCGGCCGAAGGGGTGATCCCACGGGGTGACCGCGCTCTTCTCGCCGGCCCAATTGGTGGTGACCAGATCGCCGCCGAAGAAGTTCGGATCGGGCACGAAGATCGAGCCGCCCGTGCCATAGAGCTCGATATTGTGGTGGCCGTGGCTGGCCACGTCCCAGCTGGCGCCGATGGTGATCACGGCGCCGCTATGGAATTCGAGAATGCCGTGAATGGTGGTCGGCGTCTCAACCGGAACGGCCTTGCCCTTCATCGGGCCTTCGGCGGTCACCACGCGCTCGGTGCGCGCCATATTGGTGAAGGCCGATAGGCGTTTAACCGGCCCAAGCAGGTGGACCAGATTGGTCACGTAATACGGGCCCATATCAAGGATCGGGCCGCCGCCGGGCTTGAAGAAGAAGTCCGGATTGGGGTGCCAATGTTCCATGCCCGGCCCCATCACGTGGGTGGTACCGCTCATGATCTTGCCAAGCTGGCCGCTGTCGATGATGTCGCGAGCCTGCTGATGGGCGCCACCGAGGAAGGTGTCGGGAGCGCTACCCACTTTGAGGTTGCGCTCGTCGGCGGCCTTCTTGAGGGCCATGCCCTCTTCGAGGGTCAGCACGAAGGGCTTTTCGGAATAGGCGTGCTTGCCGGCCGAGACGATATCCCTGGACACCGAATAATGGGTGGCCGGGATGGTCAGGTTGACGATGACGTCGAGTTCACTGTTCTTGAGCAGCTCGTCGGGCGTCTGGGCGGCAACGCCGAATTCCTCAGCACGTTTCTGGGCCGCAGCGGGCAGAATGTCTGCCACGGCGCGAACCTCAAGCCCCTTGAACAGGGGCGCAAGACGCAGATAGGCCGCGGAAATATTGCCGGCACCCATGATGCCGACGCCGTAGGTCTTTGCCATTTTAGCTTACTTCCACTTCTGGGCGGTAGCGATGGAGCGCGTGGCGAAACGCACTTCGTCGGAAGGCTTGTCGTGTTCGGCAACGAAATACTGCGCCTTGGTCTTGCTCTTCACCTTGGTGATGAGATTGTCCCAATCGAGCGTGCCGTAGCCCACATCGGCCCAGCCGTCTTCGTCAGCGTTCTCGCCAGCGGGCGCTATGTCCTTGACGTGGACGGCGCTGATGCGGTCGCCATAGCGGTCGAACCAGGCAACCGGGTCGGCCTTGCCGCGCGCGATCCAGGCGACGTCGGCTTCCCATTCGATGTTGGGAGCGGTTTCGAGGATGATTTCCATCGGCGTGCGGCCGGAAGTGGTCGGCTTGAACTCAAAATCGTGGTTGTGCCAGCCAAAGCCGTAGCCGTGCTTGGTGTAGGTGTCGGCGCCCTTGGCCAGCATTTCGGCCAGCTCGATCCACTTGGACTCGTCTTCGCTGCGGCCTTCAGGACCGATATGGGGGCAATAGATGCGCTTGATGCCCAGGATTTCGGCTGTCTTGAGCGTGGTATCGACGTCCTGGACCTGAGCCGGGCCGAAATGGCCGGTCGGCATGGTGAGGCCATTCTTCTTGAGAATGGCGGCCAGGGTCGTTGCGTCGGCGACGTTGCCGTAAAGACCACCATAGCCCTCTACCTGGGTGTAGCCGAGCGCGGCCAATTTACCCAGGAAGTCCTCGAGCGAGGGTACGTTGCGAGCGCTATAGAGCTGGAATGACAGTTCGGTCATGGGGGCCTCTTGATAATTTGGGCTGCTGCCCGGTCGACGGGCAAAGGAGGTAGTGCGTTTGTGTCGTGCTGTCCCGCCGCAAAGGCAGGCGATCCGCCCGAAAAGTAATGTGCCGGAGCGGCAGCGAATGACGGGGCGCCGCGCCTTGCGCGACGCCTCGATAATGCGGGTCAGAGCCGGTTGGTCGAAGCCGTGTCGAACAGCGAGCCGCGGGCCGGATCGAAGCCGACCAGCACCTTCTGGCCGACGGTGAGATGCACATCGCTGTCGGCCCGGAAGGTCACGGCGTGGTTGCCAATCTTGGTCCAGGCCAGCGTGTCCGAACCCATGGGCTCAACGATTTCGATTTCGACCTCGGTGGAGAAGGGCAAGTCCTTTGCCGCATCGCCCAGCACGATATGCTCCGGGCGGACGCCGAGCACGGCCTTGGCCGAGCCGGTGGGGGCCTTGTCGAAGACGTAGCGGCCCACCGGAACGACAACGCCGTCATCGGTGGTGAAAGCCGGCTCGGCCCCGCCGGCCAGCGTGCCGTTGAGGAAGTTCATCGAGGGCGAACCGATAAAGCCGGCCACGTAGAGATTGACGGGCTTGTTGTAGATGGTGTGCGGATCGGACAATTGCTGGATTTCGCCATTTTTCATGATGGCGATGCGGTCGGCCAAGGTCAGTGCCTCAATCTGGTCGTGGGTGACGTAAATCATGGTGTTCTTGAGCCGCTGGTGCAGCCGCTTGATCTCGACGCGCAAATCGCTGCGCAGCTTGGCATCGAGGTTGGACAAGGGCTCGTCGAACAGGAACACATCCACGTCGCGCACCAGGGCACGGCCAATGGCCACGCGCTGGCGCTGGCCACCGGACAGATTGGCGGGCTTGCGCTGCAACAAGGGCTCGATCTGCAGGATCTCGGAGGCGCGCTTGACGCGGCTATCGATCTCGTCGCGCTTCATGCCGGCAACGCGCAGGCCGAAGGACAGGTTCTTCTCGACCGTCATCTGCGGATAGAGCGCATAGGACTGGAACACCATGCCGATGCCGCGATCCTTGGGCTCGGCCCAGGTGACGTTCTTGCCGCCAATGAAAATCTGACCTTCGGAGACATCGAGCAGGCCGGCAATGCAATTGAGCAGAGTGGACTTGCCACAGCCCGATGGGCCAAGCAGCACGATGAACTCGCCCTGCTTGACATCGAGATTGAGGCTTTTGAGGACCTGGACCGAGCCGAAATTGAGCGACAGGTCTTTGACGGAAACGCTGGATTGCATGTGCTTATCCCTTCACCGCGCCAGCGGCGATGCCGCGCACGAACCATTTGCCAGAAACGAAATAGACGATCAGCGGAACGGCGGCCGTGAGAATGGTGGCGGCCATGTTGACGTTGTATTCGCGTACGCCCTGGACAGAGTTGACGATATTGTTGAGCTGAACGGTCATCGGGTAGTTCTGCGTGCCGGCGAAGACGACGCCGAACAGGAAGTCATTCCAGATGCCGGTGACCTGCAGGATGATGGCGACCGCAAAGATCGGCAGCGACATCGGCACCATAATCTGGAAGAAAATCCGCCAGAACCCTGCCCCATCGACGCGCGCCGCCTTGAACAATTCCTGCGGCAGTGACGCAAAATAGTTGCGGAACAGCAGGGTCAGGATCGGCATGCCGAAAATGGTGTGGATCAGGATGACGGCCCAGAGCGTGCCGAAGATCTTCATCTGCGCCGTGATCATCACCAGAGGATAGAGCATCACCTGATAGGGAATGAACGAGCCGAGCAGCAGCACGGTGAAGAAGAACTCGGAGCCCTTGAACCGCCAATTGACCAGCGAATAACCGCTGACCGCAGCGATGAACACCGACACGATTGTGGAGGGCAGCGTGATCTTGACCGAATTCCAGAACCCGGGCGCCAGACCATTACAGGTGAGACCTGTACAAGCACTGGTCCAGGCCTTGACCCATGGTTCGAAGGTGACTTCGAGCGGCGGGGCGAAGATGTTGCCGATCCGGATTTCGGGCAGGCCCTTGAGCGAGGTGGTGATCATCACATAGAGCGGCAGCAGGTAGTAAAGCGCTGCGACGATGATGATGCCGTAGATAACGATCCGCGTAGGGGTAAAGAACGAGCGCGGGCGGGGTCCGCTGGCTTCTGCGTTTGTGGTCATGACCGGTCCTTCCTACGTGTGCTTCTTGGGGCCGAATTCGACGATGACCCATGGAATGAGCAGGACGAAAACGGTCAGGAGCATCACGGTGGAGGCGGACAGCGCCTGACCGAGATTACCGGCGGAGAACATGTAATTGATGACGTATTTGGCGGGCACTTCCGAGGACAGGCCCGGGCCGCCATTGGTGAGCGCGACGACCAGATCGTAGGTGCGCACAATGCCCGAGCCGACGATCACCAGGGTGGTGACGATGACGCCGCGCATCATGGGCAGCACGATCTGCAGATAGGTGCGCCAGGTGGGAATGCCATCGACGCGCGCGGCTTTCCAGATTTCGCCGTCGACGCTGCGCAAGCCGGCCAGCATCAATACCATGACAAAGCCCGTGCCGTGCCAGAGGCCGGCGATGAGCAGTGCATAGAGCACCATGTCGGTATTGGTGATCCAGTCGAAGGTGAAATTGGTCCAGCCCAGGCCGCGCATGGTGGATTGCAGGCCCAAAGTGGGGTTCATGATCCATTGCCACACCAGACCGGTAACGATGCCGGACAGCGCGAAGGGATAGAGGAAAATGGTGCGGAAACCATCTTCAAAGCGGATGCGCTGATCCATGAGCACGGCGAGCACAAAGCCCACCACCATGGTGAAGACGAGCGAGAAAATGCCGTAGGTCAGCAAATTGGTCGCCGAGATGCGCCAGCGGCGCGTGGCGAAGAGACGCTCATACTGATCGAAACCGACAAAGGCGCCATTGGGCAATGCACGGGAATCGGTAAAGGAGAACCAAATGGTCCACAGCGTGCAGCCGATGAACACGACGAGCACGATGGCAACCATCGGGCTGGCGGCGAGCTTGGCACTGATATTGCGCACGAATAAATTGTACAACAGACCAGGCGGACGGGTCCGCTCCAGTGCAGTCGCCCCGTGCAGGGACTGGGCTTCGGTCATGGGTCTTGCCTACTCCGGCTAAAAACAAAGATGCGGAAGCGGGGCAGCCCGAAGGCCGCCCCGCGACGCGCTTAGTCAGCGGATTCGATGATCTGGGCGTAAGCCTCAATATAGTCATCGATCGGATAGGACTTGTCGGCGAAGAATTCCTGGTTGAGATCGTCCAGCTGCTGCTGGGTGTCGCTCGAATTCAGGGTTTCGCCACCGGGCAGCAGGCCGTCCGGTCCCTTGAGGATATCGATGGCCTTCTTCATGCAATCATTGGCCGACGACATATCGATGTCGGTGCGGATCGGCATGGAGCCCTTCTTCAGGTTGAACGCAACCTGAGCTTCCGGCGAGACCAGCAGACGAGCCAGCGCTGTCTGGGCGTCGAGAACGTCCTGCGCCGTGCCTTCAGGCAGCTTGGGGAAGTAGAATGCGTCGCCGCCGCCTTCGATGCGGTTGGACAGACCCAGGCCGGGCAGGCATTCGTAATCGGTGCCGGGAACGGCGCCGGCCAGTGCGAATTCGCCCTGAATCCAGTCACCGTGGATGTTGCCGGCGGCTTCGCCAGCGATCAGCTGGTTGGCCACGTCGGAAAACTGCGGCACGACTTCAGCGGGATCGACAACGTCGCGGACAGCGGCCCAGGCTTCGGCAACCTTGCGGAATTCGGGGCTGCGGACGGCCTCGGCATCGTGATCCTGGTTGACCTTGAGATAGAGCTCAGGACCACCAACGTCGGCCAGCAGAACGCCGGGAATGCCGTTCAGCGGCCAGCCGGCGGCCAGACCGAAGGGAATGATACCTTTTTCACGCAGAGCGGGGAAGGAAGCGACGTATTCGTTCCAGTCCTTGGGGGTTTCGAGACCGGCATCCTTGTAAGCCTTGTCGCTCAGCCAGAGCCAGTGCCAGGAGTGGATATTGATCGGCACGCAGTAGATCTTGCCGTCAAAGGTGCAGGCGTCGAGCAGCTTGGGATCGGCAAAGAAATCGGCCCAGCCATCTTCTTCGGCAATCGGGGTCAGATCGGTGATCAGACCAGCCTTGATAAGTTCTTCGGCGTCGCGGCCGGTGTTCATCTGGGTGGCGCCCATGGGGTTGCCGCCCAGGATGCGGCTGATGATCACCGGGTTGGCGCCCGTGCCGGAACCGGCCAGTGCGCTATCGACCCATTTATTGCCGGTCGCGTCAAACAGACGGGCAAATTCGGCGACAGCGGCGGATTCACCACCCGATGTCCACCAATGGGTCACTTCGAGTTCAGCAGCCTGCGGCGCAGCCGAACACATCAAAGCAGCCGCCAAAGTGGCGGCCACGGCAAATTTCTTCATAACTATAATCCTCCCAACGTCCTCATGAGGCATACTGCCCCCGCGAAGCCGCCGACCGCGGTGCATCTTCCTCAAGATGTCCGGACCGGCCGCATGTAATCGATTGCATCGCCACATCCTCAGACGGTGTGCAATCGATATAATAACCTTCGGCTACTTGTTGCGTCTCTGTCAAGATCGAATTAGACCAAAGTCTGAGGGAGCGAGGAAGAGGCGCGAACGGGGATGAACGAGTTCAAGAAAACGCCGACAATTCAAGATGTTGCGCGCGTTGCTGAAGTTTCGTCGGCAACGGTGAGCCGCGCCTTGACGTCGCCGGAGCGGGTGTCGGAGGCCACACGGGAGCGCATTACGGCGGCCGTGCTAGAGACCGGCTACACCGTGAACCAGATGGCGCGGTCACTGCGCTTGCGAGCTGCCAAAACCATTCTCATCGCCATCCCCAATATCGGCAATCCATTCTATTCGACGATTCTCGACGCGGTGGTGCAGGATGCTGCCGAGCGTGGCTATGGCGTGCTGGTAGCCAATAGGCTCGGCGGCGATCCGACGCTTGGTCTCAAGGACTATTTTTATTCCAACCGCGCGGATGGGCTTTTGCTGTTCGATGCGACGCTGGATCTGGAATCCCTGCAGGACCTGCCGCTGGTGCGGGGTAACCGGCCCCTTGTACTATCCTGCGACGACATTCCCGATGCACCGCTGGACCTGGTGATGACGGATAATCGCGATGCGGCCGACACCGCCACGCGGCACCTGATCGAGCTGGGACACAAAAAAATCGGCACCGTGCGCAGCCGCACCACGCCCAATGTGGTCAGCGAACGGCATGCCGGCTTCGAGCGCGCACTCATGCGGGCCGACCTGCCCATCCGCCAGGACTGGATATGGCAAGGCGACCACGCCATTGCCGGCGGCATAGCCGCAGCCGAATCCTGGCTGGCGCTCAATGAGCGGCCCACAGCCATGTTCTGCGGCAATGACGAAACGGCAATCGGCTTCATCTCCCGGCTGCGCCAATCAGGGGTCGATTGCCCGCGGGACGTGTCGGTAGTGGGTTTTGACGACATCGCCGTCGCCGAGCATCTCTTGCCTGCCCTCACCACGATGCGGCAGCCGCGCTATGATATGGGCAAGGTTGCGACAGCCCTGTTGCTGGACATTCTCGATGGCCCGGCAACCGAACGCACGCCGGCGCGGCGCATTCTGAAATCCGAACTCATCATCCGCGCCAGCACCGCCCCACCGCGTGACTGCAACTAGCTTTGGGCAATGGCTGCAAAGCAGTTTTCCCCGGCGCAATGATAGGCTAAAGGGATGTCGCGCGGGTCCCGTAGCTCAGCTGGATAGAGCAGCAGCCTTCTAAGCTGTTGGTCGGAGGTTCGAGTCCTCCCGGGATCGCCATTTCAATATGTTGAATTGCTATTGGTTTTGCCCAAATGGATATGCCGGGGGCGGATTTTCGGCAATTTTTTGCGCTTGGTCATGCACTTAGCCTACGGACTATTGGTTTGATCCAAGACGCAATTTCCGGCACTGACGTGCGGGGTGGCGGTCTACGTCGAGATCGTCTTGCCCGGCAAGCGGGCTGGGCCACGGAAACTACACGGTCACATCAATTGGTGCGAAGAGGCACAAGCCCAAAGCGCGACTCTTGCGGCGACCACGCAGTGAGGGTGAAACCACATCGGAGTGTTGTGAGTGTCGCGGCTCATGAGGTTTGAACAGATTCCTGGCAACGGACGCGGCCGGAAAAGGCTGCTTCGGACCGTGGCGCGATCAGCCGAGCATTTCGATTGTGACGTCCTCAACCTGCCCTCTAACAAACATCCACTGGGACCGCAGTGAAAGATGCTACGGTTCAGGAATATTCCAGCAACTACAAGGATCGCGTGGGGAGCGACGACCGACTTGTCGACTGGTACCCGGTAACTGCCTCATTGGTGCCCGAACATCAGGCTCGCCTGATCTGTCAGCTCACAAATGCACAGTATGATGGGCGCCTTCGGGCCGTTTATCGCACCGTGGTCGGCTTGGTAGCGCTGGTTGCATTGCCGTGCTTTTGATCGCGGCAATCGCGGCTCGGTTGCCGACGGACCAACTGCCCATTGTCGCCATTACTCCTTCCTTGCCGGTCCTGATTTGGACGGGTCGCGAGTTTCTCCGTCAATGGGAAACCGATGGTCCTCTTCGAGACATTCAAGATCGCGCGTTCGAGCTCTGGAACGAGTCGCTGGCGGCTGAAATTGACGCCCGCTATTTCCGAACAGAGTCACGCAGCCTGCAGGACGCTATCTTCATATATCGCGTTCGAAGCCCCCTGCCCGTGCCCTTTATTTACAGTGCGCTCCGAAAACGCCTCGAAAACAAGATGTATGTCAGCGCCGCGGATCGATTGCGAGAAGCTGGAATTGATCCGGAGAGAAACCGCTGAAGCTGTTGGCGGATTTTGCTGACTTTCTGAAGAACGCAGTCAATCTGAATGCGACCCGCATCGAGACCCTGAGCGACAACGTAGACGCGCTTAAAACGTTTGTCGAAAACTCGAACTGGGCGCCCACCATCAGGCGATGGGCCGAGCAAGGATCCTGGGCCGACGAAACGATCATCAAGCCCGTGGACCTTGGCGAGTTCGACGCAGACATCCTGGCGATGGTCAATCCGGTCGAAGATTGGACCAGATATTGCTCGCCCAAGCTCTCGCGGTTTCGAGAACGTAGGTTGCTCCCAAGTTCGGATGCTGCTCGATCGCTCGATAAACTGCCGAAACATCATCAACTGAGGGACGATGGCGCGAGAGCACCCTGAGAGCCCGTTCTCGAACGGCAGTGTCTTTGGATTGCAGCAGCGATCGAGTCATGGCCCGAATGTCACCGTCGCCAATCATCCGTCGACGGATAGCGATGTCCAGGGCGTTGCGGACCAGAGCGCCGCTCGCAGCGTTATGGGAAGGCGATGCGTTTAGCATCTCTCTAATCTGATCGTCGGACATTCTGGGAGAGAGAAAAAACAGCAGCTGCGACTGGAGGAAGGGGGCGCCGGACTTCCAGAACAAATCCTGTGCGACTGGCAGAGCGGCGTCGTTATGCGGCGCCCCAGCTCTCAATTGGTCAGCGCTCCACAAGATTTTTTCCGCCGCTCCCAGCCGCCCAACTCTGGTCAACCAGTCCTGAGCGCGGCAGTCATCGCGAATCCTCCTTTCCAACGCGACTGGCAGTGCGAAGATAGAACCATCCAGCTCGCTAGTGGGGAACACCGTCGTTTTGTCCCAGGTCACCAGGATGCCGGTCGCTTCCCGAAGGTTGGTATCGGTGAAATCAAATCCGGCGAGGTTGCTATAACTAAAATCGACCTCACTGAGGTCAGCATTGCGAAAATCCAACCCAGAATTGAGGCCGACCAATGGGTGGAGTGATTTCGATCGATTCAAGGATCAGATGGCGTTCTGCCGCGCCAGCCAACTTACGATCACCTGGTTGGTTGCCTCCGGCATTTCCTCCTGGATCCAGTGACCGCAATCGAGGCTGACGACCTCTACATTGGGCACGAAGTCCGCAAGGTTCTCCGACCGGGGGATCACGTCTCGTTCGCCATAGATCATGAGTGTTGGTTGATGGATGATTGGCTCCACCTCGCCCAGCAGGTGCCAGTTGCGGTCAAGGTTTCGGTACCAGTTGATACCCCCCGTGAAACCGGATCCTTCGAAGGCCGCGACGTAAACAGCCAAGTCCTCATCGCTCATCACCGGCTCGCCGAGCGGCGTCTCCGCCCGCGCGAGATTGATCATGGTCATGCCAGGCTCGGGCGGCAGCAGGGGTACATTCTTCCGGTACAGGTTGCGGAGGAACCGGGATGTGTTCTTATCGAGGACTGCGTCCGCCACCCCCGGCTGCCGGTTAAAGTGGACGAAATAGTAGTCGCTACCCAGCACCATCTCCAGGAACTCGATCCACGGCATGTCCCCGCGAGCCTGATAGGGCATGCTCAGATTGATCACCTTGCTGACGCGAGTGGGATGCAGAAGGGTCAGCCCCCACACCACCATCGCGCCCCAGTCGTGGCCGACGAAGGTCGCATCCTCGTATCCGTAGTGATCGAGAAGGCCAACCAGATCGCCCGCCAAGTGATCAATGTCATAGTCCGTCACCGCGTCGGGACGAGACGAGTTGCCGTAGCCTCGCTGGTTGGGAATGATGACGTAGTAGCCGGCAGCAACAAGCGCTGGCACCTGGTGGCGCCAGGAATAGGCATGCTCGGGCCAGCCGTGGCAGAGCACGATAGGTTGGCCGGCATGCTGCCGTCCTGCTTCGAAGACTTCCAGTTCCACCCCATTAACGCGAATAAGGGTCGGCTTGAGAAAATCGGTTGCGATCGACACTGCATATCCTTCTGTATCTTGATCGACCATGTGCGTTTCCCGGCTGCAGTTCAGGGCAGCGGAACGCGTAACGATGGCTGGATAGGAAGCAATGGTGCCAAGAACTGGCACTGAAGGATGTTAGATCGAAGGCATGAGTGGACGTCATCGACATGAAGCAATCGTACGCAGCCTTCGACGCAACGGGACATCGACGGTTGCGGAGTTGGCAGCCGCGGTCGGTGTCTCGAGGCGCACAATATTGCGCGACATCGGCGCGTTGCGTGAAGAGGGCTTCGTCATTCATTCCGAGCCGGGACGCGGTGGCGGGCTGCAACTCGATGCCCAATCAATTCAGACCACGGCCAAACTCTCTGTCAGCGAGGTCTTTGCGCTCCTTGTCAGCGTCGCATCAATGCGGGCCGTCAGCAATCTTCCCTTTGCCCACCTGGCCGACGCCGGGCTCGCCAAGATCGAGAAGGCTCTGCCTTCGGACAAAGTGCGTGACCTGCGCCGACTTCTCGATTGCCTCTATGTGGGGCAGCTCTCACCCTTGGTGGACATATCAGATCTGGCGGCGATGGAGCCAGCACTTCTCCCCGCGTTCGAGACTGCGTTCCTGCGGCGGTGGTATCTCAGCTTCCGGTACCGGGACGCGAAGGGGGTCATCACCAATCGCCGTGTCGAACCTCAAGCCATGCTGGTCCTGCCACCGCTCTGGTATTTAGTGGCCTGGGACCCGGCGCGTAAGGAATTCCGCTACTTTCGAATGGACCGGATCAGTAGACCAGAAGTCGATGAGAGTCTCACCTTTCAGCGACGGCGAGTGCGATTTGAGGACTACGTTCGCCCCGTTCGGGATCTTTCCCGCTAAACTGCGATCGCGAGGTGCGTTGCGCGTCTTTGATGCGCCAAAATCTTGCCATCGGCGCAGCTTCAGCCGCATCCAAGAGCGGCCGTTTGAGCACACGCCGCAACTGCCCAACCCTGCCCTCTTGAAAAAATAACAAATACGTTATATAAACTGGTTGTTTCTAACGGACGGTGCGTTGATGCTTGATCTCTCCTTCTCAGCCCTTGCCGATCCAACTCGCCGCGCCATTATCACGCGGTTGGCGAAAGGCGAGGCAACTGTACAGGATCTGGCCGAACCCTTCGCCATAAGCCAGCCGGCGATAAGTCGACATCTCAAGGTCTTGGAAGAAGCTGGGCTGATCGAAACGCGCGTGGCTGGCACCGCCAGGCCCAGACGCCTTAAGCCAGAAGCTGTCGCCGAGCTCTGGGACTGGCTGGGCCAGTACCGTGAGCTTTGGGAAGCGCAGTTCAACAAGATGGATGCTGTGCTCGACAGCATCGCTCAGGAAGAGACCCGCGGCAAATGAACCAAGCTGTTTCAAAAAGCCAACTTCAGATCGCCGAGCAAGGAGATTGCGATATCGTGGTGCGTCGCAGCTTGGCCCACCCACCGGAGCGGGTGTGGCGGGCCATGACAGACCCTTCGCTAATCCCCCGGTGGATGGAATCGCTCGACCCGATGACCGATTGCCAGATGGACGCCAGACCAGGTGGCAGCTTCCGCTACGAATGGAATTGCCAGGAGAGGAAATTCTACTTTTCCGGTCCGGTGCTGCGTGCGGAGGCGCCACGCCATTTGGCGGTGATCGAGTACTTCAATGGCGATGAGTCCTCAGGCACCCATGTCACCACCGATCTTGTGCCGGAATCCGGCGGCACCAGGATGACCATAGTAATGCGCTGGCCAAGTGCCGAGGCTCGCGCCGCTGCGGTGAAGAGCGGCATGACCGATGGCTACAGCGAGGTCTAGGACAAGCTGGAAGCGCTTCTAGCCGACTAGGCCAACCACTCATCTCAGAATTCAACGCAGGCGAGGGGCCGCTTCTGCGAACGCTCACGTACGCCCTAGCAGGAGGAAAGAATGACCAAGGGAACCATCGCCTACTGGGCCAGCACAGTGCTGCTCTGCTCGATCTACGGAGCAGGCGCCGTCATGTACATTCTGCAGCGGTCGCTGGTGGAGGAGGGTTTCGCACACTTCGGCTATCCCGGTTACCTCGTCGTCGTGCTGATCGTGGTCAAGATCCTCGCACCGTTGGCAATCCTCAGCCGCGCTTCTGTAAAACTCAGCGACCTGGCCTATGCCGGCATGCTGTTCCATCTGTTGTTGGCGGTCTCGGCGCATCTGAACGCCGGTGACGGTGGCTTTGTGCCTGCCCTTGTCGCCCTTGCACTTCTGGTCACCTCCTTCCTGACCCAAAACATGGCGCGGAAGCGACGCTCGCCCAACGTTCCGAACTTTCACGCACAAACGCAGGCCTGAACTGGAGCCGAACATGACAAACATCACGGTCACCCCTTATCTTGTTGCCGATCTTCTGGCAGGGAACGAGCGCATGCCAGTCAATGTGCATGTTATCGACCATCCGGACGCCCGCATTCTCGTCGATACCGGCATCCGGGACCTTCATCCGCTGGCTGCGGACATGGACCCCAGGCTCTACCCCTTCGACATCGATCCCCATAGCATCGACATCGTCGTCAACACGCACCTTCACTTTGACCACTGCGGCAACAATCATCTGTTTGCCGGCAAGCCGATTTACGTTCAGCGCCGGGAACTCGAAGACGCTCGCCGCATCAAGGACTACACCATTCCAGAATGGGTCGATCCCGCCGGCATTTCCTATCAGGTCATCGAGGGCCAACATCAGCTTCTTCCTGGCATTCGCTTGCTCCCGGCACCCGGCCATTCTGATGGGCTGCAGATCTTGGTTATCGACTCGGGCGAGCACCCGACAATCGTTGGCGGTGATGTCGCCGTTTGGTTCGGTGAACTGGAGGAGCCTGCTTCGGAGGGTCAGAAGCTTGTCCGTGCCCTTGAGCCCGAAATGGTCTGGCTCACCCATGTCAGTGAACCGTGGCACGGACGCTGACGGTGTTGCGGGGAGGTTGCGTTGCAACGCGGTAATCGGAGAAGGTTTGCTGCCGATAAGATCCGCAGGAACCTAAGCTCTTGGCTGCGATGCGCCCTTTTTCGGCCGTTCAAGCAGCCTTGGCGATTCCTGAAACCTGCCGTTCCTTCGTGGCGGGCAGATGACCGCATCGGGGTGGTTAGCTTCCGGTCCGCTTGTGGACTAGATTGGCAACAAGCTGCCGTTCGCGATCCTAGCAAGGCTTGCTGCTGGAGCGCGCTCCCCGAGATCGTTGCTGGGTGCGGATCAGCTCAAGTCAACGATGCGCGCTAGCCTTCCGCCCGAGATCGTTATGAACGAAGCGCCACGCATGGAGACTTGTTCGCCAGCCTTCAAAGGCCCGAGGTCAATGGCTGGCGTGCCGGTCCAATCCACCTCCAACGCGACCTGATCGCCAGCGACAACTGCATTCCTGATTGCTTGGTGGCGAGTAGCGAAAATGGTCGACGCTTGTTTTGCAAGTTCGGCAAAAGCGACGCTGCCTTCGATCTTCACACTCTGTCCCGCATTGGAGACGTTTTCGAATACAACATCGTCGGCAACACACGCCACCAGTGCGGCGACGTCCTTGCGATTATAGGCATCAAGGTAGCTTTGAATGATTGTAGGCAGCGTCACAGATATCGCCCTTCTTCCAGAAGCGCACTGCCTGCCGCCGGACTATCCGGCTAGGCACAAGTGCACTCTAAACTGAAGATGCCTGTTGGCATCGGTTCACTCAGACGAACCCGACCTGAAGTATCAGGTCGGGCGACTAAATCGTCCGCTGGTCGCAACTGCGATGTGAACAACGAAGGTCATGCGGTCACCATACTGGTTTCAACGAATTTGTCGAGATGGTGGCCAAACGGACAACCTTTATGCTGGTCAAAGCCCGTTGAGGGGCACCTTCAGGAAACGTTTGCCATCGTCGTCGGCCTCGGGCAGGTGCCCGCCGCGCATGTTGACCTGTAGCGAGGGAAAGATGAGCCGTGGCATGGCGAGGCTCCTGTCGCGCTCCTGCCGCATGGCGACGAAAGCGTCTTCGTCGATCCCGCCGCCCACATGGACATTTCCGGCCCGCTGCTCTGCCACAGTTGTTTCCCAGGCAATGGCGCGACCGTTCGGGCCGTAGTCGTGGCACATGAACAGCCGCGTCTCGGCCGGAAGTGTCAAAAGGCGCTGAATCGAGCGATAGAGCGTGCGCGCATTCCCGCCCGGGAAATCGGCACGGGCGGACCCGCCATCGGGCATGAAAAGCGTATCACCGACAAAGGCCGCGTCGCCGATCACATGCACCATATCGGCGGGAGTATGACCGGGCGTGAACAGCGTGTGCGCAACCATCGTGCCGATCGTGTAGCTGTCGCTATCGGCAAACAGCCTATCGAATTGCGACCCGTCGCGTTCAAAGCGCGTGCCTTCGTTGAAAATCTTGCCGAAGGTTTCCTGCACTGCCCGGATCTGGTCGCCAATGCCGAGCTTGCCGCCCAGGTGCTCCTGGATATAGGGCGCGGCCGACAAGTGATCGGCATGGACATGGGTTTCGATCAGCCATTCCAGTTGCCAGCCCTGGGAGCGAATATGGGCGATGATCCGGTCAGCGCTGTCATGCGCCAGCCGGCCGGATGCATAGTCGAAGTCCATCACGGAATCGATGACGGCACAGCTGGCCGATGCCGGATCGCGCACCAGATAACTGATCGTGTTGGACGCCGGATCAAAGAACGGAACCACGTCCGGCCGGACCGAAAGATCGACCATGAAGGGCACGGGTGAAATGGTCGTCACTTGGATCAGGCTCTGCTGGCAAAAGCGGGGCAGGCAGCGAGACACTCTATCGCCTCCTCCAGCGTGGCGCGGGTACAGCCGAAATTAAGGCGGATGAATTTGCCGTAACGCGCACCGAAGTCGCTACCGGCGCTGAAGGCGATACGGGCGTGCTCTAGGAAATAGGCCTGCGGATCGTCCAGGCCCAGCGCCCTGCAATCGAGCCAGGCGAGATAGGTACCCTCAGGCGCTACCATGCTGACGCCCGGCAAACGCTCGGCTACCGCCTTGACCAGGTAGTCGCGATTGGCCTGCAGATAGGCCACGACGTCGTCGCGCCAATCGGCGCAATCGCGGAAGGCGGCGAGCGATGCTTCGAGCCCCAGAATATTGACGCTATCGACCATGCCCAGTCGCGAGGCATTGAACTGCTCGCGAAGCATCTGGTCGGTGACGATAGCGAAGCCAGCCTTGAGGCCGGGAATGTTATAGGTCTTGGCCGCCGACATCAGCGTGATCGTGCGGCGCGCAATGGACGGATCGAGCGAGGCGATCGGGATGTGCTTGCGCCCGTCGTAAAGCAGCTCGCAATGGATCTCGTCGGAAATGATCGGCTTGCCGCGCGTGGCCGCAGCGAGAGCCTGAAGATCATCACGGCCATAGACCTTGCCGGTCGGGTTATGCGGATTGCACAGCAGCACGGCATCGGCCAGTGCCAGCGCAGCGGCTTGTTCGGCAACGGGCCGATCGACCTGCAGATCGACCTGCGACAGGTCCCAATGGCGCGGGGCCATCAGGATCGGGCGATAGATCGGTGTCTGAATGGCAAGGGTCTTGCCGGGCGACAGCAGCGCCTTGATCGCCATGTTGAAGCCCGGTTCGACGCCGGGCAAAAACACGATATCGTCTGGCGAGATGGTCCAGCCATATTTGGCCTGCATATCGGCGACGATCTGATCGCGCAGTTCGGGCTTGGCCGAGCAATAGCCGAAAACCGGATGACGCAGCCGCTCGGTGATCGCGTCGATGATAGGCGGCGCGGCCGCGAAATCCATGTCCGCCACCCACATCGGCAACACGTCGGAAGCATATTTGCTCCACTTGTTGCTACCGGTATTGCGCCGGTCGATCTGGGTGTCGAACGAATAGGTCATGCCTAGAGCCCCTTGATCATGCCGCCATCGACCCGCAGCATGCTGCCGGTGACGTAACTCGCCTGCTGGCTGGCAAGGAAAGCAACGACAGCGCCGAATTCCTCGGGACGGCCATAACGGCCGGCTGGAATATCGTTGCGCGACGCTTCCTGCACCGCCTCGACGCTTGTGCCGGTGCGGCCGGCCTTGCCCTGGTCGAGTTCACGCACGCGATCGGTATCGATGCGGCCCGGTAGCACCATATTGACGGTGATACCATGCTTGGCCACTTCCGCCGCCAGGGTCTTGGACCAGCCGGCAATGGCGCCGCGCACGGCATTGGAGAGCGCGAGGCCGGCAATCGGCGCAACCACACCCGAAGAACCAACCGTGATGATGCGGCCAAACTTGCGTTCGATCATCTGAGGCAGCAGGGCATCGGTGACGGCATAGAGCGATGTAGCCATGGTCTCGAAGGCGGCGACCCAATCGGCGGTGGCCTGTCCCTGGGCCGGACCGGCCTTGGGACCACCCGAATTGTTGACGAGAATATCGACGCCCCCTTCGGTCCTGACCTTGTCAATCAGGGCCGCAACGGAGGCCTTGTCAGCGAGATCTACGGTATAGTCGCCCGAACGCGATGCGCCGAGCACGGTGACGCCTTCGGCCGCAAGGGCAGCGGCAATTGCGGCACCGAGGCCACGGCTGGCGCCGAGGACCAGCGCGCGCTTACCGGAAAGTCCGAAATCCATTACGACAAGGCCTCCAGCTTGCGGGTCTGGCGCGCGATCAGGCGCTCGACCTCGGCAACGGCCCTGGGCGCGAGCGGGGCACCGGGACGACGCTGGGTGGCGCTGGCAATGGCACCGCGTTTGGCCAGGGTGTGCTTGCGCACGGCAAGGCCCAGGCCCGGCTGCTGCTCGTAGCGCGCCAGCGGCAGATAGACGTCGAACAGATCCTGTGCACGCTCCATTTCGCCATTGGCGACCAGGCGGACGACGTCGACCATCATTTCGGGAAAAGCAAAACCGGTCATGGCACCGTCGGCGCCCCGTTCCATTTCCTCAGTCAGGAACATGCCGCCATTGCCACACAGCACCGACAGGCGACGGCGCCCCTTGGCTTCGGCGTTGCGAATGTCGGAGATCTTGGCAAGGCCGGGCCAATCTTCATGCTTGAGCATGACGATTGAGGGCATGGCCTCGACGATCCGTCCCAGCAGCGAGGACGAAATGTGAATACCGGTGACCAGCGGAAAATCCTGCAACACGACCGGCACATCGCTGCCGATGGCATCGAGGACGTTCTGGTAATAGGTGAAAATCTGGTCGTCGGTCTTGAGCGAACCGGGGGGCGCCACCATGACGCCTGCCGCGCCCATGTCCATCACCGCCTTGGTCAGCTCTCCTATAGCCGCCAGACCCGGTGCCGAGACGCCGACGACCACCGGCTTGTCGCCTGAACGCTTCAGCGTCTGACGCGAGATGTCGAGCGCTTCGCTCTGGGTGAGCTTGGGTGCCTCTCCCATCATGCCCAGAATGGTCAGGCCGTCAGCGCCCTTGTCGTAGTAGAAATCCACCATGGAATCGATGCTGGCCGTATCGACCGCCATGGTGTCGGTAAATGGGGTAACGGCAATGACGAAGACGCCCTTCGTCTCGGTGGTAATCTGAGGCATGAACTGTCCTGCTATTGGAACCAGTGAGAGACAAGGCGCGGCGCATATTTGCCATCGCCTGGCTGGTTGACGACCGCCTGGCCATCCCAGGCCAGTTTGCCGCCGACATAGGTGCCCGCCACGCGGCATGCGAACTGCCGGCCATGGAACGGGCTCCAGTTGAGCTCGTCATGCGCCATGGTTTCGTCCCAGACCTGCGGCTCGAGCGACAGGATGGCGATGTCGGCATCGGCGCCCGGCTGCAACACGCCCTTTTCCGGCCAGAGACCGAAGAATTTGGCGGGCCGTTCGGCAAGCTGCTCGACGGTGAGACGCAAGGCATCGAGCTGGCGCTGAGCCGCGCCGGTATAGAAGGCGGGCAGCAGGGTTTCGAGTCCTGGCACCCCTGCCCCGGCATCAAAGATCGAGGGGGTGAACTTATTGTCGATCGGCCAGCTCGAGTGATCCGAGCTGACAAAGGCCACGCGACCAGCGACGACATCGGCCCAGAGCGCTTCGATCTGTCCCGGGCGGATCGGCGGATTGACCTTCATGCGCGCGCCCAGCGCATTGTCGATCGTCGGATCGAACCAGAGATAGTGCACGCACAGCTCGCCGGTCGATCGGAAGCCGTCGCGGCGATAGTTTTCGACCAGATGGAAACCACGCGCCGAGGTCAGGTGCACGATATGAGCATGCGCGCCCGAAAGCGCGCCGAGCTCCAGGAAATGTGCAGTGGAAGCCTGTTCGGCCGCCAGCGGACGGCTCGATGAATGTGCTTCGATGCCATTCTGCCCGGCCGCCTTGGCACGGGCGATGCGGGCGCGGACGATTTCCTGATCTTCGTTGTGGATGCCAAGCGGCACGACAGTGGGCGCCAGCGCCTCGAAGAGATCGAGCAATTGATCGGCGGCAATGCGCGGGAAGCGCGTGGGGCTCGATTCAAAGCCGGAAATCTTGAAGGCAACGACCCCGGCATCGATCAGCGGCTGCACCGAGGACATATCCTGCCCGGGCATGACCGTCGCATAGAGAGCGACATTGGCGTGGGCATGCGCAGCGACGGCGGCCTTCTTCTCCCCGAGCCGCTCGATGGTGTTGAGCGGAGCGGGATTGTCATATGGCATGTCGACGATGGTGGTGATGCCGCCGGCCACTGCCGAGCGCGTTGTCGAGCCGATGCCAGGCAAGCCAGCATAGCTGCCGGCATGGGTCTGGCCATCGATAATGCCGGGAATGACATAGGCCGCCCCGGCATCGTGGGTAGATGCGGCAGCGGGCGCGTTACGCTCGCCAATGGCGGCAATCTTGCCGTCCTTGATGGCGAGCCAACCATTTTCGATCGGGCCGACTGGCGTAACGATGGTGCCGCGGATCACTTGGTCCATAGGTCAACGAGCCCTTGTACGATATTTCAGGTCGAGATTGGTGACAGCCAGCGCGACGCCTGCCTGCACCGGATCGACGATAGGCAGGCCGAGCATCTCTTCCATCGCTGCGCGGTAGGAGCCGAGCCCGGCGCAGCCGAGAATGACGACATCGGCGCCATCTTCATCGCGCAGCTTCATGCCGGTGCGAACAACCGTTTCAACCACGTTATTGGCCATCAACTGGGGAATGGTCATGTCGATGGAACGATCACCCGCCAGCCGGCGCGACAGGCCCAGCGCATCGAGATAGCGCTTGTGGCGGCCGATCGAAGACGGCCCCAGCGAGACTATGCCGAACGTCCTGCCCAGGCCCAACGCCGCGAGATAGGCCGACTCGGCAATGCCGACGACCGGTTTGTCGGTCGATGCGCGGACCTGTTCGATGCCCGGATCAGAAAAGCAGCTCAGCACATAGGCGCTGGCGTCGCTCTCGGCGATCTTTTCGATGATATTGGGAATGACCATGCCGACATGCTCATCGGTCTCGATGCCCGGCGGGGATTTGGGCAGCTCGACGCATTGGATATCGTAACTGCTCCGCTCGGTGATGATGCCGAGGCAGTCCTGCATCGAGCGCGTAACCGAGGGTGAGCTGTTCGGATTGATGACGAGGATCGACGGCACGGTGCACCTGCGCTAGAATATTCTACGTAATATACTACGAAATACGACACGAAAAGGGTTATGTGCAGCTTACGTGGCCAATTTTGGCACCCCTGCCCTATATTGAGGCAGAGCCATAAGATTCGGCGCCGCACAGACCTGCCTTGGGAAGCATAGAGCCGTTGACGAAAACGAAGACCTCCCTCACCGATCAGGCTTATCAGCAGCTGCGCCACCGCATCATCACGGGGCAATTGCCGCCGGGCAGCGAAATGAGCGAACTCGAACTGGCAGACGAACTTGCCATGAGCAAAACGCCGGTGCGCGAAGCGCTGGGCCGACTTGGCGTGGAGGGGCTGGTCGAAGCCTTTCCCCGCCGCGGCTATCGCGTCACCTCCGTGACGGTCAAGGACATGAACGATCTCTTTGCCGTCCGCGCCATGCTGGAGGGTACCGCGGGCGCCCTTGCCTCGGTCAACCTCACCGACAATGAGTTCGAACAGCTCGACGCCCTGGCCGATGCCAGCTATGTGCGCGGTGAGAATGTCAGCACCCAAAGCTTCGTGCGCGCCAATGAGGACTTCCACACCGCCATTGCTCGTGGCTCGCGCAATCCGCGGCTGCTAAGTCTCGTGGTCAGTCACCTCGAGGAATGCGGCCGCTTCTTCTACATGGGCGCGCAAGTCCGCGACGTGAATCCGGAAACGACCAACGACCATCACCGCATCGTCGCGATCCTGCGACAACGCGACCCGGAAGCGGCCCGGGCCGCGATGATTGAGCATAACGAGAATACGCGCCAGGGCCTGTTGCGCGCCCTGCTCGACAAATCCGACAGCGGGATTTCGTTCTAGCTCAGGCAGCCCATTCCGCGCCCGGCACCTGCACGATATGGCCGGGCGTCGGCTCGCGATATTGCCGCTGCGGCGGCACATAATCGGCCGCGCGCACGGGGCTGCGGATGTCATCATTGCCCACCATGCGACGCAGATGGCGACGCGTCGGATCGGCGATCGGCACAGCCGCCAACAGCTTTTTGGTATAGGGATGCTGCGGATTGCCGAAGATTTCCGCCCGCGGCCCAGTCTCGACAATTTCGCCAAGATACATCACTGCCACGCGATGGCTGATGCGCTCGACCACCGCCATGTCATGGGAGATAAACAGGTAGCCGAGCTTGAGCCGCTCCTGCAGCTCGAGCATCAGGTTGATCACCTGCGCCTTGACCGACACATCCAGGGCCGAAACCGCTTCGTCGGCCACGATCAGGTTGGGATTGAGCGCCAATGCCCGCGCGATGGCAACGCGCTGGCGCTGACCACCCGAAAACTCATGCGGGAAACGCCGCGCCATGTCGGCGCCCAGGCCTACGCTTTCGAGCAGTTCCACCACCCGGTGACGCGCCATGGCTGGCGTTTCCAATCCATGGCTCAGCAGCGGCTCTGCAATGGCATCGCCGATCCGCATGCGCGGATTTAGGCTCGAAAACGGGTCCTGAAAAATCATCTGCATGGTGCGGCGCTTGGCGTCGAGGGCTCGCTTGGACATGGTTCGTACATCTTCGCCAGCCACCAGGATGGAGCCGCTGGTCGCTTCGACCAGACGCAGCACCGAGCGCCCGGTGGTGGACTTGCCGCATCCCGACTCCCCTACCAGCGCCAGGGTCTCGCCCGGCTGCAGCGAGAAACTGACATTCTCTACCGCATGCACGCGGCCCATGACCTTGCCGAACAGGCCCGAGCGGATGTCGAACCGCGTCACGAGGTTCTTGACCTCGAGCACCGGCTTGCCGGGCACCACGGTATCGCCACTCTCGCGCGCCGGTGTGGTTTCCCCCGTGGCAACATCGACAATGGGGAAAGCGGTCGGATGGGTAATGTCGGCCATCGAGCCGAGCTGCGGCACGGCAGCCAGCAGCGCGCGTGTATAGTTCTGCGTCGAATTGGCAAAGATGTCTTCAGTCGCGCCGGTTTCGAGTGCCCGCGAGCGAAACATCACCACGGTGCGATCGGCGATCTCGGCCACAACGCCCATGTCGTGGGTGATGAACAACACACCCATATTCTCCTCGCGCTGCAATTCCTTGATCAGATCGAGGATTTGCGCCTGAATGGTAACGTCTAGCGCCGTGGTGGGTTCGTCGGCAATCAGCAGGCGCGGGCGACAAGCCAGTGCCATGGCGATCATCACGCGCTGCAACATGCCGCCTGATAGCTGATAGGGATATTCGTCGAACCGCCGCGTCGCCGCCGGAATGCGGACACGGTCGAGCAGTTGAATGGTCTGCGTCCGCGCCTCGACACGGCTGATCCCACGGTGGCGAAGCAGCGGTTCGGCGATCTGCCGCCCCACGCTCAGCACCGGATTGAGGCTGGTCATGGGCTCCTGAAAGATCATGCCGATCTGATTGCCGCGCACCGACTGCATGCGCTTCTCATCAAAACTCAGCAGGTCCTCGCCATCGAGCAGCACGCGGCCAGACACCTTGCTTACCCGCGGCGGCAGGAGCCCCATGATGGAGAGCGCGGTCACGCTTTTGCCCGAGCCGGATTCTCCCACCACAGCCACGGTCTCATTGGCGCCGATATCGAAGCTCACGTCGTTGACGACCGTGTTCCACATGCCTTCTCGGCGCAACTGGGTGGTGAGGTGTTCTACGGAAAGGATCGGCACTAGAGCATTCCTGATACGGGTCGCCTGTAACACAACGCCGAACATGACAAATGTCAACGTAATATGCTACGTGATATTCCAATAACTGGAGATGCACCGTGACAAACACCCTGCGCAGCCGCGTCCTGCTGACGCCGGCCCAACTCAATACCATGATGAGTGAGGGGCGCGATCTGATCATTCTGGCTGTGCAGTCGATCAATCCCTATACGGGCGCAGATTCCATTCGCGACCGACGCATCCCCGGGGCGATCGACACCGAAGCCTATGAGGACTTCCAGTCCCCGAGTTCCCCAACAGAGGGGGCTCGTCCCCTGCCCGAAGTAGCCGTATTACAGGCAAAGGCCCGTCGCTGGGGCCTGCGGCCGGAAGCCACCATTGTCATTTATGATAGCGATCGCAGCATGGTAGCCGCCCGCGCCTGGTGGACATTGCGTTGGGCGGGTCTGCCCGATGTGCGCGTGCTCGATGGCGGCATGCCGGCCTGGCTCAAGGCGAATCTGCCGAGCACGGCCGACAAACCTGTGCCCACCCCCAGTGATATCGTGTTGTCTCCGAGCCATATGCCAGAACTGGATGCTGACGGCGCCGCCGCGCTTGCCCGCAGTGGCATTCTGCTCGATGCCCGCATCCGCCCCAACTATGTCGGAGGCCCAACGCCTGCCGGCGCGCCGGCTCGTGGCCACATTCCCGGCGCGATCAGCACCCCGGCCCACGACAACCTCACCGATTACGGCACCTTCGCCGATCAGGACGCGCTGACCGGCATTTATGAAGCTGCCGGGGCCGATGGCAGCAAGCCGGTTGGCGCCTATTGCGGGGCCGGCATGTCGGCAGCCCACACCGTTCTGGCCCTCGCCGCCATCGGCATCGAGGCCGCTTTATATGTCGGTTCCTGGTCGCAATGGGCTGCCGATCCGGCCAGACCAGTCATCCGTGGTGGTCGACCGGGCTAGGAATAATTCCGGCCCTTTCGGCCTCCCCTTGGATGAAAATGTCTATTATGCCGACAAATTCGCCAAGACAGCACTCCACCACGCCGTCACTACGCATATTAATTGTGCAACTTTCCGCCACACACCAAAAAGGCAGCAACGCTGCTTTACAGGGTCAAAGCTGTAGGATATTTCGTAATATACCAAGCGAGATATGACAGTCTCGCTGGTGCTAGTTCAGACCGCGAAAGGGTCACCGATGAAGTTACGCAACCTCCTGGCGGGCGCGACCATCGCCCTGCCGCTCGCGCTAGGCAGCGCCTATGCGCAGAGCAGCGATCCGGCGAAGACGCTGGTTGTCGCCGTGCCGTCCGATGCCGTTGGTCTCGAGCCCGGCGCCAACAAGGCCGAACCGATCGGCAGCGAAGTCATTCTCAACGTCTTCGACACCCTCGTCGCCTGGACCGCGCCCGATTTCACCCAGCTCGAAGGCCGCCTGGCCGACAGCTGGACCGTCTCGCCCGATGGCACCGAATTCGACTTCAAGCTGCGCGAGGGCATCAAATTCCACGACGGCACCGATTTCGATGCCGAAGCGGTCAAATTCTCGCTGGAACGCACCAAGGCGATCAACACCTATGTCGAAGCGACCTTCAGCCTGATCTCGGACATTGCCGTGGTCTCGCCCACCGAAGTCAAGGTCACTCTCAGCGAACCCTATCCGGCATTCCTCTCGATCCTGGCGCAGCCGCAGGCCGCCATCGTCAGCCCGGCCGCCGTTGCCGAATATGGCGATGAAGGCTTTGCCACCCATCCGGTCGGTACCGGCCCCTTCAGGTTCGCCAGCTATCAGGCCGATACCAATATCGTGCTCGATGCCAATCCTGATTATTTCCGCGGCGCGCCCAAGCTCGAACGCATCATCTATCGCGTCATTCCCGATGCCTCGACCCGTCGTCTAGAGCTCGAAAATGGCGGGGTCGACGTCGTTCAGCAGCAGGGTCAGCTCTCGGCCATTGCCGCAGAAGACGTTGCCGCGCTTCAATCCAACGCGGACGTTGCCATTCTCGAAGCGCCCAGCCAGATCATCCGCCAGCTCGAATTCAACAACAACAATCCCGATAGCCCGGTCGCCAATATCAAGGTGCGTGAAGCCATCGTACACGCTATCGACTATGACGGCCTGCTTCAGGGCGTCTTCGGTGGCACGGCAGAGCGCGTCTATGGTCCGTTGACCACCAATAGCTGGGCCTTCAACCCCAAGATGGCAGCGGAAGCCCCGACCTATGACCCCGAACTGGCCAAGTCGCTACTGACCGAGGCCGGCATTGATCCGTCGAGCCTCAATCTCACCCTCTATAGCTTCCAGGGTCCGCTCTGGGGTGCTGTCGCGACCTTCGTTCAGGCAAACCTGGCTGATATCGGTATCAATGCCACCATCGCCCAGACCGAGTTCCCGGCCTATCGCGCTCTGCAGACCGCCGGCCAGTTCGACGTCGCCCTTGACGGCCGCCAGCCCTGGTACAACGATCCAGACGCCCATATCACCATCGGTTACCTGTCGAGTCTCGCAGACACGGCGATGACCTTCCGCATGCCCGAAGATGCGGAGCTCGACGCCCTGATCCTCAAGGCACAACAGACCGTCGACCAGGACGAGCGCAAGCAGCTCTACTTCGACATCCAGGAAAAGATCGCCGCCAAGGTGCCGGGTGCCTACCTGTTCAGCCCCAAGCTGATCGTGTTCACCCGTGCCAATGTCAAAGGCCTCGTGATCAACAGCGCACCCCCGCTCAATGAATATTGGGGCGTTTCCAAAGAGTAGGCTTAACCTGCTCGGCCTCCCGCGGCGCCTCTCCCTCAGCGCCGCGGGAGACTTTCGTGTCGTGGAGAAATGGACATGGCGAGTTTTCTAGTGCGCCGCCTTCTGGCGCTGATCCCGGTCCTGATCCTGGTCCTGGTCATCGTATTCTCCCTCGTTCGGCTGATCCCTGGCGATCCGGCCGTGACGCTGCTCGGCCCCGGCGCGACCGACGCACAGATTGCAGCGCTTCGCGCGCAGATGCGTCTCGATGAGCCCTTTTACCTGCAATTCGTCAATTACGTGCTGGGCCTGCTCCAGGGCGACATGGGCACATCGCTCAAGAGCGGTGCTCCCGTGCTGCAGGAAATCCTGCTCCGCCTGCCCGCGACGCTTGAACTCGCCATCTGTGCCACGCTGGTCGCCATCGTTTTTGGCGTACCGATCGGCGTGCTCTCGGCCACGCGCCCCAATTCGCTGTTCGACCACTTTACCCGCGTCTTTTCGCTGGTCGGCGTGTCGATGCCGGCCTTCCTACTTGCGCTCATCCTCCAGCTGATCTTTGCCACCTATCTGGGCTGGCTGCCCGTTTCGGGGCGCCTCAGCCCCTATATCATCATGCAGCCCATTACCGGTTTCGCCATGGTCGATGGCATCATTACCGGGCAATGGGACGTGGTCTGGAGCGCCATCCAATATCTGGTTCTGCCCACCGCAGTGCTTGCCGCGTTTCTTGCCGCCACGCTGGGCCGTTTCGTGCGCAACACCATGCTCGAAGTCATGTCGGAAGACTTCATCCGCACCGCCCGCGCCAAGGGCCTGTCGCGCTCACAGGTCATTCTGGAGCATGGCCTGCGCAATTCGCTGCTGCCGGCCATTACCGTCGTGGGCCTCAAATTCGCTGAGATGCTGGGTGGGGCCATCCTCACGGAAACCATTTTTGCCTGGCCGGGCATTGGCCGTTTCATGTTCGAAGCCATCAAGAACCGCGACTATCCCGTCATCCAGGGCACAACTCTGGTGTTCTCGCTGCTGTTCATGCTGACGTCGGTGCTGGTCGATCTGCTCTATGGCGTACTCGACCCCCGCGTGCGCAAGAGGATGAAATGACTGCACTTCTCCATTTCCTGCGCAAGAACAGTCTCGCCACTCTCGGTGGCTTAGTCCTCCTCGCCATCATCCTGGCAGTGATCTTTGGGCCCATGATCAGCCCCTATGGGCCGACCAAGCTCGATGTGCTCAACAAGCTGCAGGGCCCCAGTTGGGCCCATTGGCTGGGCACCGACAGCCTCGGACGCGATGTGCTGACCCGCGTGCTGCATGGCGGCCGCTTCACCCTTGCCATTGGCATCGGCGTCGTCACCATCTCCTTTACGATCGGCGTGTTCTTTGGGACGCTGGCTGGTTTCGCCGGCGGTCCGGTGGACATGGTCATCATGCGCATCGTCGATGCCATGCTGTCTTTCCCCGCGCTGGTGCTGGCCATCGCGCTTGCCGCCGCCTTCGGCCCGAGCCTCAACAATGCGATGCTCGCCGTGGCCATCACGCTCGCCCCGCAATTTGCCCGTGTCGCGCGCAGCCAGGCGTTGGCCATCTCGGTCAAGCCCTATGTAGAGGCGGCCGTCTCGCTCGGCCTGCCGACCCGCCGCATCTTGTGGCGCTACGTCTTTGCCAATGGCCTCGGCCCCCTGCTCGTTCAGGCCTCCCTGAGCCTGGGCAGCGCAATCCTCCAGACCGCCAGCCTCGGCTTCCTCGGCCTTGGTGCACAGCCGCCGCTCGCGGAATGGGGCGCCGATGTTTCAGCCAATCTGCAATATCTGCGCGAAAGTCCCTGGGTTGCACTGTCGCCGGGCACGGCGATCCTTTTCACCGTGCTTTGCTTCAACCTGATCGGCGACAGCCTGGCCGACTGGTTCAATCCGCGCCGGCGCAACGAGATCGACTGATGTTGACTATCGCCCTCGAAAAGCTCGATTTCCTGCCCGCCAATAGGGTGACGGACGATACCTCGATCCTGACGCTCAAGAACCTGGTCTTCGAACCGCTGCTGCGCTGGCAGCCGGGCGGCCGAGTTGCCCCGGCGCTCTTCTCGCGCTGGTCGCATAGCAAAGACGGCCGGCGCTGGACCTTCACCATCCGCCCCGGCGCAACCTTCCACGATGGTGTCGCCTGCACATCCGATCACATCATCGCCTTCATCGACGGCATTCTCAACTCCGTCGACATGTTCGGCATGAAGTGGAGCTATTCGCGCTATCTGGCACATGCCACGACCAGCGCGCCAACCAGCGACACGCTCACCGTCGATAACCCCGAGCCACTGGCCGACATTCTCGACATCTTTTCGGAATTCTTCATCTGCCGGCAGAACGCTGCCGGCCAGGCCGTCCTCGGTACCGGCCCCTATCGCGTCGTCGAATTCGCCGCTGGCGAGTTCGCCCGCATCGAACCCTTGGCCGAAGATCTGCGCCCGATCACCGCTCATTGCGTGCCCGGCGCCGAGGAGCGCTATGCCCGGCTCAAATCCGGCCAGATCGATGCCGCGCTCAACCTCGAGCGCATGCACGGCAGGGTGGATTTCGATCCGCGCTTTCAATGGGGCAAGGCGGTCAACACGCTCTCGGTGATGTATTATCTCAATTGCAGCACCGGTCTCTTCGCCTCCCCCGAAACCCGGCTCGCGGCCAACCATGCCGTCGACAAAAAGCGCCTGATCACCGAGATCGTGCACGATCTGGGCGCCGAAGCGTCGACCGCCGTCAGCCCCTTTCACCTGGGCATGAGCGAGCCGATCGCCCCAATCGCCTATGATCCCGACACTGCCAGGCGCCTGCTCGACAAGGCCGGCGGTCCCGGCACCATCACCCTGCGCACGCCGCTCTATATGCCCGAACGCTCGCCGCAGATCAGCCAGTTCGTCGCCGCTGCGCTTCAGGAGATCGGCCTTACCGTCACCATCGAGACCGAACCCGATCGCCCCGAATATGCCCGCCAGATCGGTCGCAAATCCATGGGCGACATGGCCATTTTCGACTCCTCGCCGCAAAGCACGTTCCGCGTGCTTGACGACAAGATTTCGGCCCGCAACAAGGCCGTCTGGTGGCAGGGCTTCGACGATCCCGACACCGAACACCTGATCCAGGCGGCCAATAGCGCCGTCACCGACGACGCTCGCGAGGCCGCCTATGCAGCCGCCCTGCGGCGCCTCAACGCCAATCCCCCCTGGCTCTACCTCTTCCACCCAACCGATATTTTCGCGGCCCGCCCCGGCATTGCGGGGCTGGGCATCGATCACAAGGGGATCCTCACGGTCCAATGAGCACCAATATGACCAGAGACTATTCCATCACTTTTTTCTACTACCCCGATATCCATGCGGTGACTGCCTTTTACGAGGACGTGCTCGGCTTCGAACTCGTGCTCGACCAGGGCCTCGCCCGCATCTATCGCATCGCGCCCAATAGCTATTTCGGGATCGTCGATGGCAATCGTGGTCACCTCAGGCACCAGGAAAAGAGCGCCGTGCTGCTCACTATCGTGGCGCAGGATGTCGAAGGCTGGCATGCGCGCATGAAGGCCGCTGGCGTCGCCAATCTCTCGGAAATGCTGCGCGGCAATTATTGCGAGCACTTCTTCTTCGAAGACCCCGCCGGCTACGCCATCGAAATCCAGCGCTTCCACAATCCCGACGTCGCCAGGCTCTTTCAATGATCGCGCCCCACTTCACGCTCCGAGTGAATTTCACCCATGAGGACAAGGCCGCGAAAGGCCTGCGCTCGCTGCGCGAACCACAGACGGCCCCCGAGCCGCCTGTCTATTTCACCGCGCGCGAAGCTGTGGACATGTTCCCGCGCCTGCTGCTCCTGGGTGGGCGCGGCTCCGGAAAGACCATCTTTGCCAAGAACGTGGCCGCCGAGACGGGCGCGAGCTATATTGATCTCGGCGCGGGCATCGACCTGCCCGAAACCGGCGCTCTGATCCTCGACGGCCTGGATCGCATCGACGGTGCGCTGCTGGCGCCACTATTCAGAGCCATCGGCGATCGCCCGGTCGTGCTGCTGGGCGATGCTGCCGTGGTCAACGCTTGGAAAATCCCCTCTGACATTGCCGTCCACAGCCTGATGCTGCTTGACGTCGATGAGCGCGCTGCCTTTCTTGAGGCTCAGGGCATCACCGCCCCCGCTGCGCTTTCTGAGGCAGCCGGCAACCCAGCCCTCTTTGGGCTTGCCCTCGCCGTGAGCGGGCCAGCCCAAAGCGCAGAAGACATTGTGGATGTCTGGCTGCGGCAGGTTCCTGAAGGTGCCGAGGCCGGCTTTCGCGCCCTTTTGGCGGGCACTTCGGCAAATCGTGCCATTGATGAGCTTCTGGCCGGGCGCCATTTGACCGGTCTCGATGATGCCGCGGTGGCAGAACTGTTTCTTTCCAATAGCACGGTCTGGACGCCCAGTCTGGCGAGCCTTCTCCGACGCAGACCTGAGCGCGCTGCGGCCATTGCGCCACTTTTGATGGCCGGCGATAGCGACGCCAGCCTGCGCGGCGCCCTGCTGATCGCGGACGTTGTCCCCGATGATCCGTCGGTCCTCACTCGCCTGCGAAACCTGATCGAAGCGGGTCGCCTCGCGCCAATGGACCGCAATCGCGCCGCTCGCATACTCTCCGTTCAAGGAGACCCGCGCGACCTGGAGGCCCTTTGTGCCGTTCCGGGCGGCCGGTTCACCATGGGCTCGACCAGCCATCCCAATTCCCAACCCGTGCATCAGGTCGGCGTCGAGACCTTCAGCATCGGCCGTTATCCCGTAACCAACGCGCTTTATGCCCGCTTCATCGCCGCAACGGACCGCAAATGGGTGTCACCCGACGCCGATAATCCGCACAGGCGCAACGTCCCGGCCACCGACCTCACCTGGCACGACGCCCGCGCCTATTGCGATTGGCTCACCATCCAGTGGCGTAGTGAAGGCCGCATTGGTCCTGACCAGATCGTGCGTCTGCCGACCGAACCGGAATGGGAACGTGCCTCGCGCGGCGATATGCCCGACGGCGGCGACGAGATCGTCTATCCCTGGGGCCATGGCTGGGACAGCGACGCTGCCAATTCCGAAGAAACCGGCTTCAACGCTCCTTGTGCCACCGGCCTGTTTCCCACCGGCCAGTCCCCCTACGGCTGCCTCGACATGGCTGGCCAGATCTGGGAATGGACCACGACGCTCTGGGGCGACGACATGAGCACGCCCCATTTCACCTATCCCTATGCCGATGACGGCCGCGAAGACCTCTCGGCCGGCCCCAGCATCCGTCGCGTGCTGCGCGGCGGCTGTTTCTCTAGCACGCGCCACAAAGCCTGCTGCTCCTATCGCGGGAGTCTCGAACCCGACGGCTTCTGGCGCGGCAACGGCTTCCGTATTGTCGTCAGTTGTTTGAACTGCGGATGAAACGACTAGCCAATAGTCTGCAGGATGGGCAACAACCTTTAGTCGCCGCTGTGCACCTACCAGCTACCAACGTCGTGGAGCGCTTTTGCTTGAGGCGATTGGGAGCGGAAACCATGGAAACGGTTAGGGCATGGTTGGCGAGAGTGGGGCGTCCGCCTTCAGGCGAAGAACAGCGGGCATTGAAAGGCCAAATGGGGGCGTTATCTGCCCCGGCCGCAACGCGCCCCAAATCGGTCGTTGAGACCGCCTCATGAGTTTCCTAAAAGCTGTCGGCCGCAGAGTCTGACAATTACTTTGCCGATATATTGCTTCGATATCTGCGGCATCGCCTACGGCGGGAATGCGGCGTCAAGTATTGGCGGACGAAATCGATGCGACGAGATTAATCGATGCCTGAACCCTCACATTCTCAAGGCACTTCTCGGCGACCTCTTTGGTGAGTTCGGCGACGATGCGCACTACTCGGGACAGGGATCGGCTCCCATCCATGGCGATGCTGATCGTTTGCGGCTCGGCGCCGTGGTCACGAACTGGAATGAAGACCAGGTCTCCTGCCAGCAATTCTGGCGCAGCGTCGAGCTCAGAGGTAAAGGCGACATAGTCACCGCTTTTGGCGAGGAGTTTGACCAATTGCAGCGAATTGGTCTCGATGCGTTTTTGTCCTTCGGAAAACAGCCAGCTGTAGCGCGACTCGAGGTAGCGCCGGATGAGCAGCGCCTTGCTTTGCAGGGCGATGGGATATTGGACCGCTTCCTGCAGACTTGTGGTCTTGCTGCCGGTCAGGGGATGAGTGGGCGACACCACGCATCCGAAGGGTAGTTCGGTCTGCCACAGGGTGTGGATCTGGCGCCGCGGCGACAGATTGAAGGCAATGATCAGGTCTGCCGTCTGATTGAGGAGAGCCGCGACTGCGTCGTCGGTACTGACCACTTCGATATCGAGCGAGATCTGGGGATGGCTTATCGACAATTCCCGGACCAGCGTCGGCAGGAAACTGTTGACGTGGCTGTCCATGGCTGCCAGTCGCACATGTCCCTGACTGACGCCCTGCAATTCCTTGATTTCAGCGGCCAGCCGCCGCTCGTCCGACCGCCATTTCCGCGTTAGTGTCACGATAGCGTCCCCAGAGGCGGTCAACCGCATGCCGCGCGCCTGACGCTCGAACAGTTCTACGCCCAGTTCCTGCTCGAGCAGCAGGATTTGCCGGTTTATCGCCGAGGCCGCGACGTTGATTTCCTTGGCGGCGCGCTGAATCGACCCGGAGCGTGCCACCTGATCGATATAGCGCAAACTTGCCGGGACTAGATAATTGGGCATTGTCGCACCATCCTAATTTTTCGCATGGATGATTGCTTAAACTCTGCTGGACGGCAATTGTCCTCTTGCCGATGATGCCTTCAAGAATGCAGCTATTGCAGACTTGGAGCTATCCCCGATGAACGTCGCCGCCACCCCGACCCTGCCAAGGATTGAGCCGGCCATGCTTGCGCAATTGCTGCGCGGCAAGGCATCGGGGGTCGCTCTTGTGCTGCCCGCGACGGCATTTCTGGCAGTATTCTTTGTCTGGCCGGTGCTGCAGATGATTGTCCTCAGCGTCACGCAGCAACGAGTCGAGGGCGTGTTGATCGAGGGCTGGACCCTCGACAACTACCTGCGCCTCTTCTGCAATGATCTCTATTTTCGGGTTCTTCTGCGCACCCTGCGGCTGGCAGCGGCATCAAGTGTCGTTGCTGTACTGCTCGCCTACCCGCTGGCGATCGCGATCGCCCGGGGCGGGCCAGGTCTCGCCCGATTGGTGACCATCACTCTGGTCGCTCCCTTGCTGGTCAATGTCGTCGTGCGATCCTATGGCTGGTCTGCCATTCTCAACAATGCTGGGGCATTGGCCTATGTGCTCAAGGCTACTGGCCTTTCGGCCAGCCCGCCGGCCCTGCTCTACACCGAATGGGCGGTGCTGATCGCCTGCGTCCACGTCTATCTGCCCTTCGTGGTGATGCCGATCGCCACTGCCATCGGCCGCATCGATCCCTCGGTCGAAGAGGCCGCGCGTGTGGCCGGCGCATCGAGGATGATGACCTTCCTGCGCGTCACTTTTCCGCTCAGCCTCCCCGGCCTGGCGGTCGGCGCCTCGCTGGCCTTTTCGCTGACGGCCGCCGCCTATGTCATGCCCCAGATTTTAGGCGGGAACTTCTCGCCGCTTTTGGGCACGCTCATCGAACAGCAGGTGCTCACCCTGAGCGACTGGCCATTCGGCGCCGCAATTTCGACCCTGCTGATCATCGTAGTCCTCGCGGTCAACCTGGTCTTTATCGGCCTCCTCAGCCGCCGCTTCTCCCGATGGACCGGAGGCGCAAAATGACCGACTCCGTCATCAGCCTGCCGATCCGCATCCTGGTCCTGCTGCTGCTTCTCGTCATTGTCGCGCCGCTGGCCGTGCCGATGCTGATGGCCTTTTCCGACACGCCCTTCCTGACCTTCCCGCCGCAGGGATTCACACTGCGCTGGTTCGAGCGCGTGCTGTTCGGCCCCGAAGCGCAGACCTCATTCCTGTTCTCGCTGCAACTGGCCTTTCTGGCCACGATCACCGCCCTGCTGCTCGGCGTGCCGGCTGCCGCGGCCCTGGTGCGATACGAATTTCGCGGACGCTCGGCTATTATCGGGTTGATGCTGTCACCGGTCATCGTCCCGCTGATCGTCACCGGCGTCGCCCTGCTGCAGATGTTCAGCAGCCTCGGCTGGGGCGACACCCTGACCCAATTGGTGATCGGCCATGCCGTCGTGTGCCTGCCCTATGTGGTCCGCTCGGTGACGGCCAGTTTCGTGCTGGTCAATCGCGACCTGGAGGATGCCGCCGCCGTAATGGGCGCGCCGCCCCACAAGGTGCTGACCAAGATCGTCTGGCCACAGGTGCGGCCGGGCATCCTGGCAGGAGCGGTGTTCTCCTTTGTGGTCTCGTTCGATGATTACCCCATCTCGATGTGGCTCGCCGACGGCAGGCACTTCCCCATCCCTCTCTATCTGCACGGCCTGCTTGAGCGGTCCATCGATCCCTCGATCGCCGCCATTTCCACCCTGGTCATCCTGTTTGCCCTCCTTCTCGTGGTCGTCATCGAAAAGGTCTTCGGCATCAGCATCGCCCGGCTCGCTACCTGACCTCCCCTCTCACCCACAGGAATTCACCATGACTTCGATGAACCGCAGGACTTTCGGAAAACTCGCGCTTGGCACCGCCAGCCTCCTGGCTGCCCCCACTATTCTCACCCGCAATGCCTGGGCCCAAGGCAAGGAAATCCAGGTGGGCATCTGGGGCGGTGCGCAGGGCGAATATGTCCGCAGTTCGATCGTGCCCCAGTTCGA
Organism: Devosia sp. LC5; assembly: GCF_000735585.1. Lineage (GTDB taxonomy): Bacteria > Pseudomonadota > Alphaproteobacteria > Rhizobiales > Devosiaceae > Devosia. The sequence goes on along the minus strand of NZ_JNNO01000008.1, from coordinate 25,555 downwards.
AGCCGATTTCGGCTGCACCGTCATTACCGAGGAAGGCTTCACCCTCGCCAATGTCGAAAAAATGCGCGCAACGCGCAGTAATCCGCAGTTCTCGGTGATGTTCATCGACGACGTGGCCATTCCGATCGCCCGTGACGAAGGGCTGATTGCCGAATTGCCGCTCGACCAGATGCCAGCGTCCGAAATGCTGTTCGACCGCTTCAATTTCGGCGGCTATGGCACGGGCCTGGCCATCTCGGTCGCGAGCCTCTTCCACAATACCAGCGTTACGCCACCCGACAGTTATGGCGACCTGTGGGATCCGAAATGGGCCGGCAAGATCAAGCTCGTCAGCCCCAAGAACACGCCCTCCGTCTTTTTCCTCATAGTTGCTGCCGCCCTCAAGACCGGCAAGCCCTTCTCCGAGGCGCAGTATGAGATCGGCAATGCCTTTGACAAGGTCGCCGAGCTCAAGCCCAACGTGCTCAATATTTTCGACAACGGCCCGGTAGCGGTTGGCGAAGTTGCGCAGGGGCAGGCCGATATCGGTTTCCTCGAGCTCTCAAAATATGTCTATCCCTACACCGCCCAAGGCGCGCCGGTGACCATGAGCTTCCCCAAGGAGGGCAGCTTTGCCGGCAACAATTCCCAGGTGCTGGTCAAGGATGGTCCCAATCAGGACCTTGCCGTCGCCTTCATGAACCGCATGCTCGAATCCGACGTGCAGAAAGCCTTTTCTGAATTCGCCCTGACCGCTCCACCGGTCGCCGGCATCGAGTTCTCGGAAGAGGCCAGCAAGTACATGGTCTATCCCGACACCGCGATGGACAGCGCCGGCCTGTTCACGCCGGACTGGGAATTCGTGAACGCCAATCGCGCTGCCTGGACCGAGGAACTGAACGGCATTTTCTCGGTCTGACGCCGACATCCGCCCCGGAGAAGCATGACATGAAAATCAACATCAGTGACGCGCAGATCCGGGGCGCCCATGTACAGCTCGAAGGCCTGTCAAAGGTCTATTCCGGTGGAACCGTGGGTGTGGATGCCATCGACCTTGCAGTGGCGCCGGGGGAAATCCTGGCGCTGCTGGGACCCTCCGGGTGTGGCAAGACCACGACACTGCGGATGATCGCCGGGCTGATCACCCCAAGTGCCGGTGAGATCCTCATCGATGGCACCTCGATCGTGTCGCTGCCAGTTCACCGGCGCAATCTGGGCATGCTGTTCCAGAATTATGCACTGTTTCCGCATATGAGCGTACTCGACAATGTGGCATTCGGCCTGTCGATGCGGGGCGTTGCCAAAGCGGAGATCGCCGAGCGAAGCCGAGAAGCGTTGCGCCTCGTGCAGCTCGAAGCACTTGCCGACCGCTTGCCCAAGGCGCTTTCCGGCGGCCAGCAGCAACGCGTGGCTCTGGCCCGCGCCATCGTCTATCGGCCACGACTTCTGCTGCTCGACGAACCCTTGGGTGCCCTCGACAAGAAATTGCGCGAATCCATGCAACTGGAGTTGCGGCAACTATGCGCCCAGCTTGGTCTGACCATGGTTCTCGTCACTCATGACCAGGAAGAAGCCTTGACGCTGGCAGACCGGATCGCGGTCATGCGGGGCGGCAGGATCGAACAGGTCGGCCTTGGGCGCGAGGTCTATGAACATCCAATCTCCGCATTCGTCGCCAACTTCATCGGAACCTCCAATCTCGTCGACGCGCGGATCGTTTCTCGCGACGGGGATGTCACTGTCCTTGAAACCGATCAGGGGCAATCCATCCACTCGACCACCAGGCATGGCTTCGCATTGGGGGATGCCGTCACGGTTTCCATCAGGCCTGAACATGTCACCCTTGCTCCTTCTGGGGCTTCCGCGTCGGGCCCGAATAGCCTCGAAGGCCTCGTGACGCAGGCGGTGTTCAAGGGCCAGAACCTGGCGATCCATCTTCGCGTGCCGGGAGGGGCCGATTTTGTCTGCACCATACCGGTCGCGATGACCGGGTCTGCCGTGCCGGCGGCCGGCCAGATATGGCGCATGACCTGGCCTGCCGACCGCACCATCGTGGTGTCGCGCGCATGACCATCGACCTGCCGGTGCTGGATTTAGTCCGACTGAACACGTGCACGACCGACGAGTTTGCCGACCTGCTTGGCGGTGTTCTCGAGCACGCTCAGTACCTGGTGCGCCGAGCGGCGGACGCGCGCCCTTTTGCCGATCTGGATGCGCTGCATCAGGCCATTATGCGGCAGGCGGAGGCCCTGCCCGAAGCCGAACTTGTCGCCTTTCTGTCGGGCCATCCGGAAATCGCTGGCAGTGAAGCGCGCGCGGGGACGATGACAAGCCACTCGACCGCCGAACAGGGGCGCCTCAACCTGGGGCAATTGCCCGAGGGCGAGGCGGCACGGTGGATCGATCTCAATGCGCGTTACAGGTCGCAGTTCGGCTTTCCGTTCATCATCCGGGTTGCGGAACATGACTATGCTTCGCTGCTGTCCGTCTTCATGCAACGCCTGGACAATGATCGCCAAAACGAGCTGAGCCAGGCTTTGTCGGAGATCGGCAAAATCTCCCGGCACCGGTTGGCGGCCCGCCTTTCCAATTAGGGTCATTACATGAACAGGCTTGTTATGCTCCCGCGAGGCCATCGGTGATGCCAGAAATCAATTCACTGCGGATCGGTGTACTCACTCCGTCCTCCAATACGATCCTGGAGCCGGCAACAACCCGCATGTTGTCGGCCATTCCGGGTGTCAGTGTTCACTTCAGTCGATTTCGTGTCACCCAGATTGCGCTCTCGGCCGACGCGCTGGCCCAGTTCGACAATTCGACAATCCTGGATGCTGCGCAACTGCTCGCCGATGCCAAAGTGGATGTCATCGTCTGGAGCGGCACGTCCGCCGCCTGGATGGGCTTCGACAAGGACGAGCGCCTATGCGCCGAGATCACCCAGCGCACCGGCATCCCTGCCGGAACTTCGATCCTTGCCATCCGCGACGCCTTCACGCAGTCTGGCTACAGCAAGATCGGCCTGGTCACGCCATACCTCGATGAGATCCAGCACCGCATCGTCACGAACTGGACCGCCGCCGGCCTTACCATCACCGATGAGCGGCACTTGTCCATCCAGGACAATTTCAGCTTCTCCCGGATCAGCGAGGCAACAGTTGCCCAACAGGTGCGCGCCGTCGCCGCCTCGGGATGTCAGGTGGTTGCCATCCTCTGTACCAACATGGTGGGCGCGGGCATTGCAGCGGCGCTGGAAGAAGAGCTCGGTATTGCCGTGTTCGATTCCGTGGCCACAGCGGTATGGGACGCCCTGCGGATCACCGCGCGAGGCCCCGCTCTTTTGAGTCAATGGGGACGTCTGTTTTCAGGCGTCCCCCGGGCACCGGCATCCCCTACCAGGTCCTCGTGATGCTGCCTTATCTGCTGACCATCGTGGTGCTGATCGGATTTGCCGGGAAAGTACGCGATCCAGCCGCGCTCGGGCAGCCGTTCCAGCGCAACAAGGCCGAGTGAGTATCCATGTTTGTCGATAGCCACCTGCATCGCGATTTCGATGAATTCGCCCATGATCGATCAGCGGTAATGGCGCGGGCCGGCAGCAATCGGCATCGAAACCTATCTCACCACTGGTATAAAGGTGCGCGACTTCGGCCGGGGTCCGTGCCGTCGCCGAGATGCACGACAATGTCTATTGTACGGTGGGCACGCTGCCGCATTTTTCCGACGAGGAGAAAGACGTCACGACCGAAGAGATCGTTGCACTCACCCGCCATCCCAAGGTTGCCGGGATTGGCGAGGCGGGGCTAGACCGGGTTTATGGGACGGCTGATTGGACAAATCAAATCGCCGTCTTCGCCGCTCATCTTGCGGCGGCTCAGGAAACGCAATTGCCACTGGTTATCCATTCGGTGCGCGAAGACGAAACCATGGCGGCCATGCTGCGAGAAGCCACCGTCGCAAGGCCATTTCCGTTTGTAGTGCATGCCTTTTCAGGTGGACCGCTTTTGATGGAGACCGCCCTGGACCTCGGCGGCTATTTCGGCTTTGGCGGCCTCATGACTTATGAAGGCAACGATCAAATCCGCCAGGCCGCGGGCAGCCTTCCACGCGACCGCATCCTGCTCGAAACCGACTCGCCTTCGATGCCCCCAGCGCCGTTCGAGACCGATCGAAATGAGCCGGCCAACCTATCCAAGATAGCCGAGCTGCTCGCAAAACTGCGCGGCGATGGAGTCGAGGATGTCGCCGGCTATACTACGGACAACTTCTACCGCCTGTTTGCCAAGGTTGCCCGGCCTCCTGTTGCCCACTGACGAGGGCGAGTAGGGGCGCCCGCCTCGATCATAGCCTTTGATTGACAAGCTCCGCGGCCAAAACTACCATACAAGTATCGAAGGCGGATAAATTCCCGCTGAATGGCCGGAGACACGTCATGGGCTCAAGCAAGCCCAGCCACGGTATGTTGGTAAAGCGTGCGCTACGCGGAACGTCTTTGGTTTGACCGGATAAACACGGACCATTGCTCGTTTCGACCTTCCGCAGGACCCCTTGTCGATCTCAGCTGTGCGGTCACGGTTGATGGATTGGTCCTTGCCCCTCCATCGCTCCCGCTTTTGACCCGGTCCGCCGGGTAGTGTTGCAGGCCGATCCACAACGGACGCCTGGGAGGGGACCGGTATTTGCCGGAAACGACGCATGGATTTTGGCGCCGGTAGTCACACCCAATCCTCTCCGCTGCTGAACAAGCTGCGCGCGATCGATGTGACGCAACGGGTAACGGCGCACAACAACCCGTGGGAAGCCGCCATTCTTGCCGAATTCGCGCGCTCTGGCGTCGCCTTCACCGCGTCCTCACCGGCCATGGAAAACCGCTTCTACGACGCGGTTGCCGAGCTTATAGCCTGCATCAAGCCCACCGGCAGCGAACAACCCATCCTGCATGAGGGCGGGATCTATCACGGCTGTTGGCTGGAAAGCACCGGCACGATCAATGCCGAATTGCTGTCCCGTTTCGTGCCCTCCATCGCCGCCGCCACCTTTGCCGCCTTTGCCGAGCATCAGCGTGAAGATGGCCTATTGCCCTATAAGCTGACGCCGGACGGGCCAGTTTTCTCGCAGATCCAGCTGGTGTCCCCCCTCGCCCGCTCGGTCTGGACCCATTACAGCCTCAACGGCCGCGACAAGGCGTACCTCGCCAAAATGTACCGCTCCATGGCTGCCTATGATGCCTGGCTGGCCAAATGGCGCGACACACGCAAGACCGGCGCCGTCGAAGCTTTTTGCGCTTTCGACACCGGCCATGATCTGTCCGCCCGCTTCTGGCATGTGCCGGATTCCCCGTTCAATAACGACACCAAGGCATATAATCCCGACAATCCGGTACTGCCCTTCATTGCGCCGGACCTGACCGCCAACGTTGCCTGCCAGCGCCTTTATCTCGCCCGCATGGCCGAGGAATTGGGCGAAGACCCGGCCCCTTGGCGCGCCAGGGCCGAACAGAGCATTGCGGCCCTGTTCGAGCAGTGTTTCCACGCCGAAGATGGCTTCTTCTACGATCGCGACCGCAACGGCCAGCACGTCCGCGTCCAGTCGGACGTACTGCTGCGGGTTCTGGCCTGCGAAGTGGGGGACGACGCCTTTTTCGCCGAGGCGCTGAGCCGCTATCTGCTCAACACGCGCAAATTCTTCGCCAAATACCCTCTCACTTCGATCGCCCTCGACGATCCGCGGTTCGACCCGGCCTATGACTACAACAGCTGGTGCGGCCCTACCAACTTCCTAACCCTGATCCGCACCCCGCATGCCTTCGACCATCATGGCCGCCATGTCGAGCTGACCTGGATTCTCTATCCGATCCTGTCGGCGCAATTCCGCTCCACTCGCTTTGCCCAGACGCTGCACCCCTTCACGGGGCGGGAGGGCTTCACCGAGGCCTATTCCCCCTCGATCCTGTGCCTGCTCGATTTCGTCGAACGGCTCAGCGGCATCCAGCCGCGCCCGGATGGCACACTGTGGTTCACCGGCCTCGTCCCCCACCAGATTGAGCATCGCGACGTGGCGCATGAAACCGCCTATGCGCGCACCGTCGACGGCCACCATTTCGAGCTGGTCAACACCCAGACTCATTCCATCGCCTATCGCGATGGGGAAGTGCTGTTCCGCGCGCCCAAGGGCGTCCGCATCATCACCGACCGCGCCGGCGCCATTACCGGCCTGATCGGCATGAGCGTCAACACCATCGCGGGCACGCTCCATACTAGAGATGGAGAATTCGACTTCACCGCCGCCGCCAATGAGCAATTGCACCTTGAGAACGGAGCTTTCACCCGCCTGCACAATCCGGGACTGGTCCACCCGACCTATTAATCACGCGCCGAAACCGGCCATCAGACCCAGCATTTTCGGCCATTGCCGGCCCGTTCCGGGGATCGGGGCACGCCGACAATGAGGTACGTAGCTCACAATGGGAGGTATCCATGAGCACATTCAACAGACGCAAATTTCTCGGCACCGCCGCCGCCGCTGCCGGCTCAGCGGCAATCCTGTCGGCCACGGGCAATTCCGCCTTTGCCCAGGATCGCCGCATCCGCCATTTCTGGTGGGGCAATCCGGAGCGCGACAAGCGCACATTCGAGGTCATCCGCCTATTCAACGAAAAGAATCCAGGCATCGTGGTGGCCGGCGAAACCCTCGGCTCGGCCGATTACTTCACCCGCCTCACCACCCAGATTGCCGGCCGCAACATGGCCGACGCCATCCAGATGGGCTATGGCGTGATGTTTGAATATATCAATCGCGGTGCCATCCTGCCGCTCGACGAGCATATCGGCAAATCACTCGACATCTCCCAGATCGACGAAAGCGCGCTCTCGGCCGGCCGCGTCGACGGCAAGCTCTATGCCCTTTCGATCGGCGCCAATTCGCACGTCTCGCTCTACAATACGCGCCTGTTCGACGCCGCCAGCATCACTTTCGATCCCTTCGGCTGGACTTATGACGATCTCAAGCGCGTCGCCGGCGAAGTCACCAAGGCCACCGGCGTCTTCGGCACCGACGACAATACCGCCGATTACCAGAACTTCTCTGATTACGTGCACCAGCGCGGCGAGCGCCTGTTCGACGACGAGGGCAATTTCGGCGCCTCCGCCGAAACCATTGCCGACTATTTCGCTATCTGGGCCGACCTGCGTGCGGCCGGCGCCACCCCGCCGGGTCAGGTCTCGGCGGGTCTGGTCGGGGCCGAACTCTCCAATTGGGGCATCGTCACCGGCCAGACTGCGATTTCCTACGCCTGGAGCAACCAGATGGTGGGCGTGCAAAACCTCATGCAGGACAAGGTTGGCGCGGCCATGTTCCCCAATACTCCCGAAATGATCCCCGGCTCGATCATCCAGCCCAGCCAGTTCATCTGCCTCAGCCGTGACACGGTCGATGCCGAGGCGACCACCACCTATATGAGCGCCTTCGTCAACGATCCGGAGATGACTGCCGTGCTTGGCCTTGAGCGCGGCATTCCCGCCAATGCCCAGGTGCGCGCGGCACTGCAGCCCAAGCTCACCGAAATCGAAGCGACCTCGGTCGCCTTCTTTGACGGCATCCAGGGCAAGACCATGGATCTGGCGCCCCCGCCGCCCTCCGGCGCGCAGGAAATCGAAGCCATGTTCGAGCGTGTCGCGGTGGCCGTGCTACTCGAGCAGGCGCCCATCCCCGATGTCGCCAACCAGATCCGCCGCGAAGCCGAAGGCATTCGCCGCCGCGCCCGCTGACTAACTAGCCCGCTGGGGCGTTCCCGGCGGGCCATTGCTTCACGACGCAAGGATGACAGGAATGTCTATTCGATCCAAATTACGCCGCAGCTGGCCGGGCTATGTGTTTCTCACACCCTGGCTGATCGGCTTTTTCCTGCTCTCGATCTTTCCGATCCTGGCTTCGCTCTATCTCGCCTTCACCGATTATGACGCGGTCAATGCGCCAGTCTGGGTCGGGCTCGAAAACTTCCAATATATGTTCGAGTTCGACTATCGTTTCTGGCAGTCGCTCAAGGTTACCTTCCTCTTCGTTGTGCTTTCGGTGCCGGCCAAGCTGATCTTCGCGCTGATCGTGGCCATGTTGCTGGACAAGGGCATTCGCGCCGTCGGCTGGTATCGCGCCCTGTTTTACCTGCCCTCCATTCTGGGCGGCTCCATTGCCGTGGCGATCCTGTGGCGGCAATTGTTCAACGCCGATGGCGTGATTAATTCGGCGCTCGCAGTGTTCGGCATCCAGGGTCCCTATTGGCTCTCGGACCCCAATTATTCGCTCTATACGCTGGTTGTGCTCGCCATCTGGCAATTCGGCTCGCCCATGCTGATCTTCCTCGCAGGGCTCCGCGCCATCCCGCAGGACCTGTACGAGGCGGCCGAGATCGACGCGGCCACGCCCAGCCGGAAATTCTTCGCCATCACCGTGCCCATGCTGGCTCCGGTCATCTTCTTCAATCTGGTGCTCCAGATGATCGAAGCGTTCAAATCCTTTTCGGGCGCCTTCATCATTTCAGGCGGCACCGGGGCTCCGCTCGATAGCCTGCTGTTCTTCACGGTCTACCTGTTCAACGAGGCGTTTAGCTATTTCCGCATGGGCTATGCCTCGGCGCTGGGCTGGGTGCTGCTGATCATCATTGCCGCCTTCACGGCCATCGCCTTCTGGACCTCGAAATATTGGGTCCATTACGAAAATGAGAGGGGTTAGGCCATGACCGACGCAACTTCCACGCGCCTCGCCGATCTCACCGCCGTCTCCGCTCAGCTCCGCGCTGATCGCGCCGTCCGCGCCAAACGCGCGGCGCTGCTCAAGCACGTCTTCCTGATCGCGGCATCCTTCGTGATGATCTATCCGCTGCTCTGGATGGTGGCGAGTTCGCTCAAACCCAATGACGAGATTTTCGGCCAGCTCGGGCTCACCCCCAGCGATCCGCAATGGTCCAACTATACCAGCGGCTGGAATGCTCTGCCGGTCAGCTTCACCAATTTCTTCTGGAATTCGGCCGTAGTGACCGTGCTCTCGGTGATCGGCAATGTCATCTCATGCTCGTTTGCCGCTTATGCCTTCGCCCGGCTCGAATTTTCCGGCAAGACCATCTGGTTCGCGCTGATGATGATGACGCTGATGATCCCCTATCACGTCGTGCTCATCCCCCAATATCTCACCTTCCTGCAGCTGGGCTGGGTCAATACCTATCTGCCGCTGGTGGTGCCAAGGTTCCTCGCGTCCGACGCGTTCTTCATCTTCCTGATGATCCAGTTCTTCCGCCAATTGCCGCGCGAACTGGATGAGGCGGCCATGATCGATGGCTGTTCCCCCTTCAAGATTTACTGGGCCATCATCCTGCCGCTGTCGCTGCCGGCGATGACCACTGCGGCCATCTTCTCCTTCATCTGGACCTGGGAAGATTTCCTGGGGCCGCTGGTTTATCTCAACGATATCAAGGACTACACCGTCCCCCTCGCCCTGCGGATGTTCCTCAGCCAGGACAGCGTTTCCGAATTTGGCCAGATGTTTGCCATGTCGGTGCTCTCCATCCTGCCCATCATCCTGTTCTTCGTCATCTTCCAGCGCTTCATCATCCGCGGCATCGCCATGAGCGGCATGAAATAGCGCTCGCATACCCATCAAGGACCAAACCAATGGCCTCTGTCACCCTCAGCGACGTCAAGAAATCCTATGGCAATGTGCCCATCATCCATGGCCTCGACCTCGAAGTTCAGTCAGGCGAATTCCTCGTGCTGGTCGGCCCCTCCGGCTGTGGCAAATCCACCCTGCTGCGCATGATTGCCGGGCTCGAAGACATCAATGACGGCGTCATCGCCATCGGCGACAAAATCGTCAACGACCTGCCCGCCTCCCAGCGGAACCTCTCCATGGTGTTCCAGTCCTACGCACTCTATCCCCATATGAGCGTGCGCAAGAACCTGGCCTTTGGTCTATCCAATCTCAAAATGCCCAGGCCCGAAATCGAGCGCCGCGTCGCCGACGCAGCCCGTATTCTGCAGATCGAACCACTGATGGAGCGCAAGCCGCGCCAGCTCTCCGGCGGACAAAAACAGCGCGTCGCCATCGGCCGCGCAATCGTGCGCGAACCGCAGCTGTTCCTGTTCGACGAGCCCCTATCCAATCTCGATGCCGAATTGCGCGTGCAGATGCGGGTCGAGCTGGCCGGCCTCTATCAGCGGCTGGGCACCACCATGATCTATGTGACGCATGACCAGACCGAGGCCATGACCATGGCCACCCGTATCGTCGTGCTCAACAAGGGCCGTATCGAGCAGGTCGGCACGCCCTACGAGCTGTATAATTTCCCGCGCAATAAATTCGTCGCGACCTTCATCGGTTCACCCAAGATGAACATGCTCGACGCCCAGGCCGCAGGCGGCAAGGCCGACATTGCGGGCCTGGGCAGCCTCGCCCTGCCCCAAGGCATCACTGCCAATGGCCCCATCAGCATCGGCATCCGCCCTGAACAACTCAGCCTGGGTACATCAGGCGATCTGACCGTTCCCGGCAAGGTGACCCTGGTGGAATATCTGGGCAGCGAGGTCTTCATTTATGTCCGCCTCGCCAATGAGCAAACTGTGCTGGTGCAAGGCGCCGGCGACGCCAAAACCCGCAATGGCGAGGATGTAACCCTCACCATCAATGCCAGTGGCGCCCATTACTTCGATGCAGAGGGCCAGCGTTTAGGCGCGGTGGAATAGCCGGATACCCCAAGCCGGTCGCCGCCTCAGCTAGATGAAGAGGCTGGCGTGTTTGGTTTCCAGGTCCGGCAGGTCATCTAGGATGCTGCCCAGGTGTTGGGCCATGGCGCGTTGGGCGCCTTCGACGTCGTGTCGATCAATGGCGGCCATGATCTCCTGATGTTCGCGCACGCGGCGCGCCATGTCGGCCTGGCTCTGTAGCGTCATGTTGCAGACCCGGTCCATGTGCGTCTTCATGTCCGCAATGGCGATCCAGGCGATGCCGACTCCGGCCCCCTGGGCGATGGCGAAATGAAACGCCTCGTCATGCTCGCGGAAGCCGGCATGGTCGAGCTTGGCCGCCGCTTCTTCCTGCTTGATCAACAGGCTGGCGATGCGCTTGCGCTGCCAGGCGTCAAAGCTCTGTGCCGCCTTGGCGACCACGGCGAGTTCCACCGCCTGCCGGACGAACAGCGCCTCGGTCATCTCCTTGGCCGAGATGCGCGCCACGACCGTGCCGCGATGCGGGCGGATTTCGATCAACCGTGAATTGGCCAGGCGGATCAGCGCCTCGCGCACCGGCTGTCGCGACACGCCGAGGCGGGTGGCAATATCCTGTTCGCTGAGACGCGATCCCGGCAACAATTCCAGCTCGATGATGGCGCGCCGCAGATCTTTTTCGATCGAGGCGGCGGCACTTTCACCGCTCTCAGCCACCTGCATTTCAAGAGTCATATTACATCTCGCCCACGCCATTGACAGCTCATGTCAATGCGCCATACGGTACCATACAATTCCATACAGGACGTATAGAAACGTCCGAATATATTCGAGGAGGTGGGGTTCAGCCCGCCATGGCGATATCCATGCAGTCACGCTTTCAGGACAATTTCGTCGCGCCGAACCTTAGTGATCCGCGGCTGGCGAGTAAACGCGCCTATCGCATGCTGATCGATGGCCGGTCGGTCGACGCGCAGTTGGGCGAAACCATCACCCGCGAAAGCCCCGGCCATCGCGGCAAGGTCGTCGGCGAATGGCCGGCGGGCGGCGCGGCCGACGCCGAACTTGCCATCACTGCGGCGCGGCGGGCCTTCGACACTGGTGCCTGGCCGCGGATGAGCGGCGCGGAGCGCTCGACAATTCTGCATGCTGTTGCCTCCAAAATCCTCGAACATGTCGATGAACTGGGCCTGATCGAATGCCTTGAAACCGGCAAGCCACTGGAACAGGCCAAGGGCGAGATCGGCTATTGCGCTGACCTGTGGAATTATGCCGCCGGTCAGTCGCGCGGTCTCGAGGGCTCCACCCACAATGCCATTGGCGCATCCCGTCTTGGCCTGGTGTTGCGGGAGCCGGCGGGCGTGGTCGGCATCATCACGCCGTGGAATTTCCCCTTCATCATCGTCTCCGAACGTGTGCCGTGGGCGCTGGGCGCGGGTTGCACCGTCGTGGTCAAGCCGAGCGAATTCACCTCCGGCACCACTATCCGTCTCGCCGAGCTGGCTATTGAGGCGGGCCTGCCGGCCGGCGTGTTCAACGTCATCACCGGGTATGGCCCTGCCGTGGGGCAAGTGCTGGCCGAAGATCCGCGGGTCGACGTATTGGCCTTTACCGGCTCGGTTCGTGTCGGCACCACACTCGCCGGTCTGGCGGCGGCGGGCGTCAAGCGGGTGGGCCTCGAACTAGGCGGCAAGGGGCCGCAGATCGTCTTTGCCGATGCCGATCTGGACGCTGCGGCCGATGGTATTGCCTATGGTGTTTATCACAATGCCGGGCAGTGCTGCATTTCCGGCAGCCGGCTGATCGTTGAGAATTCAGTCCGCCAGCCATTGCTTGAGCGGGTGCTCGAACTCTCGCGCAAGCTGCCCTTTGGCGATCCGCTTGGCGCCGGCACGCGCTTCGGCGCCATGGTCAGCCGCAACCACCTCGAAAAGGTGGCCAGCTACGTGGCCGCCGGCGTCAACGAAGGCGCCGAATTGCTGCTGGGCGGCGACATGGTCGATGCCAAATCGGGCAACTTTTTTGCACCGACGGTTTTCGACAAGGTGCGCCCCGACATGGCTATCGCCCAGGAGGAAATCTTCGGACCGGTCCTCGCCACCATTGGTTTCGACACGCCCGAGGAAGCTGTCGCTCTCGCCAATGGCACCCCATTTGGCCTCTCGGCCAGCGTCTGGTCGCGCGACCTCGAAAACGCCATTCAGACCACGCGCAAGCTGCGGGCGGGACGGTGCTGGATCAATTCGGTGATCGACGGCACGCCCGAGCTGCCCATCGGCGGCTACAAGAAAAGCGGCACCGGGCGTGAACTCGGGCGCTTCGGTTTTGACGAATATTCCCAATTCAAAGGTCTGCACATGACACTTGGGCGGGGCCAACCCTGGTTCCAGCATTGAGGAAGAGCTGAAGCGGGGCAGACACGCATTCGGGCGGCGCAATCTTGGTCGGAACGCGCCGTCCGGAACGGGACCTGAGGAGGACCCGTCACATATCCAAGGGAGGATTAAGCGATGAATTTGACCAAGTCGAAAGCCGCTTTGCTAGCCGGCTGCGCCCTGTTCGCCACTATCAATGGCGCCGCGGCTCAGGATGATCCGGTCAAGGCAACCATGATCATCTATCTCGATCCCAGCGTGCAGTTCTTCAATCCGGTGGTGAAGGGCGCGCAAGACGCGGCTGCCGCCTTCAATGTCGATCTGGACGTGCAATATGCCAATAACGACCCGGTCCGCCAGAACGACCTGATCGAGAGCGCGGTGGCCACCGGCGTTGATGGCATCGCTGTCGCCATCTCGAGCTCTGACGCCTTTGATGACAGCATCTGCGCCGCCGTCGAAGCCGGTATCGTGGTCATCGGCTTCAACAATGACGACCTAGAGGGCGCCGATGGCAATTGCCGCCAGGCCTATGTCGGCATGGATGAGTTTGCCTCGGGATATGAACTGGGCAATCGCATGATCGAGGCCTTCGATCTCAAGGAAGGCGACGTGGTGTTCAATCCGCGCGAAATTCCCGAGGCCAGCTTTGCGGTGGCCCGTGGCGGCGGCATCGAAAAGGCCATGAGCGAGCATGGCATCACGGTGGAAACCGTGCGCGCCGGCCTCGATCCGGCCGAGGCGCAGAACATCATGGCCCAGGCGTTGATCGCCAATCCGGACATCAAGGCGGTGTTCGGCACCGGCTCGGTCACCTCCACCGTTGGCGCCGGCGCCATTAGGGATGCCGGTGTCGACGTGCCGTTCGGCGGCTTTGATCTGGCGGTCGAAATCGTTGATGCGGTGGAATCCGGGGCCATGTTCGCCACCATGGACCAGCAGCCTTATCTGCAGGGCTATTATCCGATCGCCCAGATCGCCATGGCCGCCCGGTATGGGCTGACCCCGACCGATGTCGATACCGGCCAGGGTGCCTTCCTCAATCAGGAACGCATCGGCGTCGTGAAGCCCTTTATCGGCACCTATCGCTGATCGGCCGGCCCCGGCTTTCGGGCTGGGGCCTCTCCTTTTTCACAACCGGATATGACCGTGACCGAGATGATCGATCATCGTGCCGCCTGGCCCAGGCGAACGACTGCCCAGAACCTGCATGCGCTGCTGACCATGCCGGCAGGCGCCATCCTGCTGGTCTTTGTCGCCGTGCAAATCGGCTGCATCGCCGCCGGGCTGCTGTTTCCCGACGACTTCCGCTACCTCTCATCGGCCAATATGGGCATCATGATGCGCTCGGTGCCAGTGCTGGGCTGCCTGGCGCTCGGCGCGGGCGTGCTGATGATTGCCGGGGAATTCGATCTGTCGATCGGCTCGGTTTACACCTTTACCGCCATCGTCATGGCCATGCTGGTCGGCAATGGCGTCGATGCCTTTCTTGCGGCGCCCGCGGGCCTGCTTATCGGCGCTGCCATCGGCCTGCTCAATGGCGCGCTGACGCTGCGCTTCAACCTGCCCAGCTTCATCGTGACGCTGGGCGGCCTGCTGTTCTGGCGCGGCGCGGTGCTGCTGCTCAATGGCGCTGTGCAGGTGCGCTTTGATCCCAACCCGGTGTTCAACGCGCTGTTTTCCGGCACGCTGCTCGGCATCAACGCCGCCTTTATCTGGTTTGTCGGCCTATGCCTCGTCTTCTGGGCCATGCTGCACCGGCACCGCTTCGGCAACCATGTCTTTGCCACCGGCGGCAATCGTTCGGCCGCGACCGCTATCGGGGTCAATACCAATGCCATCAAGCTGATGGCCTTTGCCATTGCCGGTTTCATGGCGGCTTTTGCCGGCATCCTCGCTACCACGCGCGTCGGCTCCGTGCAGCCGGGTCAGGGCGCCGGGCTCGAGCTGCAGGCTATTGCAGCCTGCGTCATCGGCGGGCTCTCCCTGCGCGGCGGGCGCGGCTCGATCCTGGGGGTGTTTCTGGGCGTGATGCTGATTTTCACCATTACCGACGTGCTGCTGCTGATGCGGGCGCCCGGCTTCTATCTCGACATGTTCATCGCCACGCTGATCGTGGTGGCCTCGATTTTCAATCACGGGCTCGATCGCCGAGGAGCCGCCGCATGAGTCTCTTGGCCCTGCACAATATCAACAAGACCTTCGGGCCGCTCAAAGCCCTCACCGATCTCAGCTTCGAAGTCGGCCACAGCGAAGTGGTGGGCCTGCTCGGCGACAATGGCGCGGGCAAGTCGACCACGGTCAACCTGCTCTCGGGGATTCACCGGCCCAATTCCGGCTATATCTCGGTCGATGGCCAGCGGCACGACTTCACCTGCCGCCGCGACAGTGCCGAAGCGGGTATCGAGACCATCTACCAGAATACCGCGCTGGTCGATTGCCTCTCGATTTCGCGCAATATCTTCCTGGGCCGCGAGCTGACCACCCGCTTCGGCTTCCTCGATCTCAAGCAGATGCGCGACATCGCCATGCAGGTGCTGGAAAGCGCGGTGCATATTTCGGGTATCGAGAGCCCCGACAAGCTGGTCGGCGATCTCTCCGGAGGGCAGAAACAGGCCGTCGCCATTGCGCGCGCCGTGTTCTTCAAGCGCCGGGTGCTGCTGCTCGATGAGCCGACTTCGGCGCTTTCGGTGCGCGAGACCGAGGCGTTACTGCATCAGGTGCTCAAGCTCAAGGCGCAGGGGGTGTCGAGCGTTCTGGTCACGCATAATCTCTATCACGCCTATCAGGTCTGCGACCGCTTCGTGATCATGAGCCACGGCACCAAGGTGTTCGACGTGGCCAAGGCCGACACCACGATTGAGGAGCTGACCCAGCACGTGGTGCTGACCTAATGCGGGGGCTATTTGGCCTTGTTACGGGATGCCGCCTTGAGGCGCCGGATTTCTTCCGGCGGCCTCATCGTTGATGAAACCAAGGACTTCGTCGTCGAAATAGGTCGAACCGTCGGCGAGGAGGCTCGCGCCGGCGCTGTGGCTGGGCTGGATGGCGGCACCGGAAACATCTCAAGCGCCTAGGCTCGCACCATCCTTGTGCCCCGCAATGTCTCCGACGGCGTCTCGTGGAATTGGGCGCTGTAATATTTGGCGAAGCGGCCCAGATGCCAGAATCGCCATTGCAGGGCGATTTCCGAAACAGTGCGGCCGGTGCGCCCGGCCTGCAGCAGATCGCGGCGGGCGCCGTCGAGGCGCAATTGCTTGAGCCACACACTGGCGTTGATGCCCAAGGTGTTACGCACCGTCTCGTGTAGCGATTGGTGCGTCATGCCGGTGGCGGCGGCGAGCGCGGTAATCGACAGGGGCACATCCCCTTCCCCGCACATGCAGCCTTGCAGGCGCCTGAAGGCGGAATAATCCGGGCTGGTGCCGGGTCCGGGCCATGCCAGTTGGGTGGAGTTGAAGTAGAGACCGGCGAGTTGCTCGATAAGGATTTCGGGCAGTAGTTCGGTCAATTCGCCGGCCGATGCCGCCGGTCCTGCCGCATTGGGCAACAGACCGAGCAGCCAATGCAGGCACGCCTTCATCGCAGGGCCCGATAGAACATTGAAACCGGGCTGCACCTCCCAGCCGAGCTGGTCAGCGCGCATGGTGACGAGCACAATGTCATAGCCGCCTGGGCAAACGGCGACCCATTCCAGCCCGCCAGTGATGACGCTGCAGGTGACACCACGCAGGGGCATCGCATTGATCTGCCAATGCGCATCGTCGTTGACGGTGAAGGCGAAGGTGACGCTGTCCCTGGGCGTCATGATGGTTTGGGCGATGGTAGTGTTGACGCGTTCGCGCATCACCGAAATGCCCGGCATCACCAGATAATCGACCCGCCCATGATAGCGCTTCGACGCCAGTTGCACGAAGCGCTGCTCCCAGCCGGGCAAGGCGGTTTCCTGTTCGGTGGCGTCGAAAAATTCAGCGGCGAAGGCTTTGGTCATGATGATCGCTATAGGCTGCGCACTATCCGTAGCAGGCGCGCATAGACTGAGCAACCAGTGCAATTGCCTATAAATTAGTCATTCAATCGACTTGGAGTGGATAGCCGGGGACATGACGTCTTCCTAGTCTGGCCTCCGACGATTGGAGACCCATGGCATGATCAAACCCAAGCTGCTTGCCGCCAGCGCGCTGTGCTGCGCCACCATGCTGACCTTTCCCTTGATGGCGCAGGAGGCCGAATTCGTCCCCGAGACGTTCTCGGTGAAGGAAGCCATCGAGCCGGGGCCCAATATTTTCGTGGGTAAGCAGGAATGGGGCGGCGCCAGCTCGATCGAGGTCTACTCGGCCGATGACCTGACCAACAAAGGCAATATGACCGCTGGCGGCATCATCCAGCTGCTGGTCGCGCCCGATGGCAAGACGGCCTATGCGCAATCGACTTTCATGAAGCGCTATACCTATGGCCCGATCGAACAGGTGCTCAACGTCTACGACGTGAACACGCTCTCGATCACCAAGGAAATCCTGCTGCCTGGCAAGGCCGCCATGGTGGCGGCGTATGAACCCCTGCTCGCGCAAAGCGCCGATGGCAAGTTCGTCTATGTTCAGAATGCGACGCCGGCGACCTCGGTGACCGTGGTGGATGTGGCGGCCGGCAGCGTGGTGCAGGAAGTGGCGACGCCGGGTTGCTGGGGCATTTACCCCTCGCTCGAGGGCCACAGCTTCTCGTCCATCTGCGGTGACGGCACCTTTGCCAGCTTTGATGTTGGCACCGATGGCGCCGCGGCCGAAAAGACCATCAGCGAGAAAATCTTCGACGCCGATACCGACCCGATCTTTATCGCGTCCGACCGCATCGGCAGCGACTTGGCCTTCATCTCGTATAACGGCAATGTTTATCTGCTGTCGGATACGACCGGCACCATCACCTCGACCGACAAGTTCTCAATCACCGAGGGCCAGCCGGAAGGCTGGGCGCCGGGCGGCTACAATCTGCTTAGCTACAACGATGCCAATGGCGTGCTGTTCGTGACCATGCATGCCGAAGCCTATGATGGCAGCCACAAGAATGCGTCCGAGGAAATCTGGGCCTATGACGTGGCGGGTCGCAAGGCGCTCTATCAATCTCCGGCACACGGCCTGATCTCGATCAAGGTCACCGATGGGGAAACACCGGTGCTGTTCGGCCTCAACGAGGAAGAGGGCACAGTCGTGCGCTATGCCGTTGATCCGGATGCCAGGTTTGCGCTCAAGGAAACCGGTTCGGGCGATGGTACCGGCTTTGCCACCGTTGTCGTGGCAGGTCCGTGATGGAGGCGGCGTGGACAAGCCTGGTCGCGGCGACAGCAACGGCGTTCATCGCCCTGCTGTTCGCCCGGGCGGCCTGGCACAAGCTCTCCGACTTCACCGCGTTCACCGGCTTCGTTGCCGACTATGACCTGATGCCCGCTGGCCGGGTAAACCTTGTCGCGATGGCGCTGGTGGGCCTCGAGGTCCTGGTGGTCGTCGTGCTGCTCACGCCGGGCGGCAATGTGGCTGGCGCCCTGCTCGCCATTGCCCTGCTCGGGCTCTATGCGGCCGGCATGGGCATCAACATCAATCGGGGCCGGGACCGCATCGAATGCGGCTGTGGCGGCGCGGTGCAGCCACTGGGCTGGCAATTGGTGGGACGCAATGGCGTGCTCGCCGCCATTGCCGCACTGTGCCTCGTCGGCTCACCCTATGCACTCTCGCTCAGCGAGGCAGCGGCCGCGCTGGTCAGCGGCTTTATCCTGTGGGTGGGCTATCTGCTGATCGAACAGATCATGGCCACCACCGCCGTCATGCGGCTGCGGCGCTGAAGCGCGAGAAAAGGACAATGGAAATGAATGCACTCATCCTCGCAGTTGGCGTCCTCTGGGTCGTCGTGCTCTGCCTTATCGTCGCGCTGTTCGCCATGGCCCGCCAGATTGGCGTGCTCTATGAACGCGTCTCGCCCATGGGCGCGCTGGTCAATGACGCCGGTCCGCGCATCGGCGATATGACCCCGCTGTTCAGCCTGCCCAGCCTGACGGGCGGCACTGTGGCGATCGGTCCGCGGCCCGACCGTTCGACGCTGGTGTTCTTCCTCTCGCCTACCTGCCCGGTCTGCAAGAAGCTCCTGCCCATCCTGCGCTCGGTGCGACAGGCGGAAGACAAGTGGCTCGACGTGGTGCTGGCCAGCGATGGCGACGTGGCCAAGCATCAGCGCTTCATCGAAACGGCGGATCTTGCCAGCTTCCCCTATGTGGTGTCGAGCGATCTGGGCGTGTCCTATCGCGTCTCCCGCCTGCCCTTTGCCGTACTGCTCGACAATCGCGGCATCATCCGCGCCAAGGGCCTGGTCAACAATCGCGAGCAGTTGGAAAGCCTGTTCAACGCCAAGGAAATGGGCGTCGACTCGATCCAGAGCTTTCTCGACAGCCCTGCCCCCGCCAATAGCTGAGCCCCTAAGGAGTACCTTCAATGGCAATGATCGACACTATCTTTGAATGGCTCGACCGGGGTGCCGAAAAGAGCAGCCGCCGCATCGCCCAGGGCACTGGCCGGCGGAGCTTTCTGACCAAGGCGGGCGCCGCCATGCTGGGGGGAAGCCTCTTGCCCATGCTGCCCTTCGATCGCAATTTCGGCCAAGCCTTTGCGCAAGAGGGCGCCTCTCCCGACGGCGACCAGACCTCCTGCGATTACTGGCGCTACTGTGCGCTGGACGGCAATCTCTGCAACGAGTGCGGCGGCACGCTCAACCAATGCCCGCCGGGCTCGGAAGCGTCCAAGGTCTCCTGGGTGGGCACCTGCCGCAATCCCAATGACGAGAAGGACTATCTCGTCTCCTACAATGATTGCTGCGGCAAGGCGACCTGCGCCGGCTCGTTCTGCTTCACCTCCGAAGGCGAGCGCCCCGGCTATCGCATGGGTCTCTACAACGACATCAACTGGTGCATGGCCAATGATTCCAAGGGCTATCACTGCACGGTAGCCGTGCTGGTCGGACTTGCCGATGCGTAAAGGCCTAGTCGCGACGCTGGCGCTTGTACTGCTCGCCGCGCCTGCCCATGGGCAGGATGCGGCGGGGCAGACAGCCTTCGCCGACACCTGCGGCGCCTGCCACATGGCCGATGGCAGCGGCTCGCCCGGGCTGGCGCCACCGCTCAACGACGCGGCATTGTGGCAGACCCTGGGCGATCAAAGCGGGCGCTATCTGACCGGGGTGATCCTGAGCGGGCTCACCGGCAAGATCGAAGCCGCCGGGCAGACCTATGTGGGTCTTGCCATGCCGACGCATAATTGGCTGGGCGATGAGGAAATCGTCGCCATCGCCAATTATCTGCTGGCCGATATCAATGGCCTGCCGCCTTCGGTCGATGCCGCGCTGGTCGCCGAACTACGCGCGGCAGTGCCCAGCCACGCTGAATTGCGGGCGATGCGCAAGGGTAGCCAATGAAATCTCTGCGCGCCCTTGCCTTGCTCGGCTTGCTGGCGGCGACGCCCGCAGCCGGGCAGGAGCGCTCGCCCCATGCCAATTACGTCCTGCGTTGCGCGGGGTGCCATGCCATGGATGGATCGGGCCATCCGGTGGGCGGCATCCCCGATTTTCGCAACCTGGTGGGCGCCTTTACCCGCGATGAAACCGGCCGTACCTATCTGATGCATGTGCCCGGCGTGATCGGCGCCAGCCTGTCCGATAACGAAATCGCGGCAGTGCTCAACTACATCATGGACAATTGGGGCGGCGCATCCGTGCCTGCTGATTTCGTGCCCTTCACGGGGGTCGAGGTCAGTACGCTGCGCACGAAGTCCATTGGCGACGTCGTCTCCTATAGGCGCAAACTGGTCGAAACCCTCACCCAACAAGGCATTGCTACGGCTGGCTATCCCTGGCCTTAGCAGGACAATTGTTGCGGGCCGACACTATTGCCAAGAATATCGCCGACCGCACACCACCTGCCCAATCGGTGTGCAGCAAGCCGATGTTCTAGCCGCCAGACCAGCAGAACCGGCTCAGAATCCCCCAATATCAGGCCAGAAACACTTGGCACGTGCCTTGCATCATGTCTGGCGAGTTGGGTGCTAGGGTTCCGGCGTCGTGGTGACGTGTCTGGTCCGAGAGCCACCCGCCGGCACGGGAGCAATCGTGCCGGACACGGCGGGACAAAAGCCCGGGAGACCTCGTAAGCCAAGGGATTGGCTCGATGGTTTCTGCCGATCCCTTTTTGTGACTACGCAAAGGGGATCTGACATGACGAAACTGTCCAAATTTCTCGTTACGGCATTGCTGGCTTCGACACTGGGTTTCGGCGCAACGCTGCCCGCTCTCGCTCAAGCCAAGACCGATTTCAAGGTCGCCTGGTCGATCTATGTCGGCTGGATGCCCTGGGGCTACGCCGCCGACAATGGCATCGTGCAGAAATGGGCCGACAAATACGGCATCACTATCGAGGTGACCCAGTTCAACGACTATGTGGAGTCGATGAACCAATACACCGCCGGCGCCTATGACGCGGTGACCCTCACCAATATGGATGGCCTCTCCATTCCTGCTGCCGGCGGCGTCGACACCACCGCAGTCATTATCGGCGACTTCTCCAACGGCAATGACGCCGTCATCCTCAAGGACGAGACCGAGCTGGCCGCCATCAAGGGGCAGCCGGTCAATCTCGTCGAATTCTCCGTATCGCATTACCTGCTCGCCCGGGCACTTGAAAGCGCCGGAATGAGCGAACGCGACGTCAACGTGGTCAACACTTCCGACCCCGACATGGTCGGCGCCTTCCAGACGCCGGACGTTACCGCCATGGTCACCTGGAACCCCATGGTTTCCGAAATCCTCGCTTTGCCTGACGCCACTAATGTGTTCAACAGCGCCGACATTCCCGGCGAAATCATCGACCTGATGGTCGCCAATACCGACGTGCTCGCGGCCAATCCCGATTTCGGCAAGGCGCTGGTCGGCATCTGGTATGACACCATGGCTGTCATGAGCGCCGACACGCCGGAAGGCGCCGCCGCACGGCAGGCTATGGGCGTTGCCTCGGGCACCGACCAAGCCGGTTTCGAGGCCCAGCTCGCCGCCACCAAGCTGTTCCCCACGCCAGCAGAGGCCGTCGCCTTCACCACCGCGCCCGAGCTTGCCACCACCATGGAGCGCGTCCGCACCTTCCTGTTCGACAAGGGCCTACTCGGCTCCGGCGCCCCCTCGGCTGACGTCATCGGCATCGAACTGCCCGACGGTACCGTGCTGGGCGACGCCGCCAATGTGAAACTGCGATTCACCGCCAGCTACATGAGCATGGCCGCCGACGGCGCCCTCTGAACCGGAACGGGCCGGCCTCTGGCCGGCCCACAGACGGAGCCCACACCATGCGTTGGATCAATACCAAACCCGGGCCGGCCGTACGGTTGATGCTCATGCTCGCGCCCTTCGTGCTGCTGGTCATTGCCTATGGCATGGGCTCGGCGGCGCGGCTGGCCGACAATCCCAGCGACAAATTGCTGCCCGCGCTGGCAAGCCTCACCGACGCCATCAACCGCATGGCTTTCACGCCCGATACGCGGACCGGCGAATATCTGATGTGGGCCGATACCACGGCCAGCCTCTCCCGCCTGCTCTGGGCGCTGGGCATCTCCACCGCCATCGCCCTGCTCTTCGGAATGATCGTGGGCATGTTCCCCTATGTCCGAGCGCTACTGGCCCCGTTCATCGCCACAATCTCCATGGTGCCACCGCTGGCGCTATTGCCCATTCTCTTCATCGTGCTGGGCCTGGGCGAAGCCGCCAAGATCTCGCTGATCGTCATCGGCGTCGCCCCGGCCATGATCCGCGACCTCGCCCTCAAGGTGGTCGAGCTGCCACGCGAGCAGATCATCAAGGCCGAAACGCTGGGCGGCTCGTCCTGGCAGATCGCCCTGCGCGTGGTGCTACCGCAGGTCCTGCCGC
Source organism: Devosia sp. LC5 (assembly GCF_000735585.1). Classification (GTDB taxonomy): domain Bacteria; phylum Pseudomonadota; class Alphaproteobacteria; order Rhizobiales; family Devosiaceae; genus Devosia. The sequence goes on along the minus strand of NZ_JNNO01000008.1, from coordinate 2,550 downwards.
GGCTGTTCACCTGCCTGCGCCTGCAACTGGGACCCGCTTGGCTGTTCCTCATCGCCGCCGAAGCCATCTCGGCCGATTCCGGGCTCGGCTACCGCATCTTCCTCGTCCGCCGGTATCTGTCGATGGACGTGATCTTCCCCTATGTGGCCTGGATCACGCTGCTTGCCATCATCATGAATTTTGCGCTCGATCGGCTGCGCATCGCCATCTTCCCCTGGTCCAATCTGGAGCGGCAGTGATGAGCACTATCGTTCTCGACAATGTCTGGAAGGAATATGGCGACCAGATCGTACTGGAAAAGGTCAGCCTGACCATTGCCTCCCGCGCCTTCGTCGCCCTGGTCGGCCCTTCCGGGTGCGGCAAGACCACTTTCCTCAAACTGCTGCTGGGCGAGGAAGCGCCCACGCGCGGAACCATCACCCTCGATGGCGTCCCGCTGGTGGCCGAGCCCGGCCCCGATCGCGGCGTCGTCTTCCAGCGCTATTCGGTGTTCCCACACCTCACCGTGCTTGGCAATGTGCTGCTCGGCAAGGCCTTTACCGGCTCCAAGATCGCCGCCCGCCTGTTCGGCGCCAGCAAGCGCAGTGCCATCGAGGAAGCCCGCCAGCTCATCGCCGATGTGGGCCTGGCCGGTTCCGAAGACAAATATCCTGCCCAGCTCTCCGGCGGCATGCAACAGCGCCTCGCCCTCGCCCAGGCGCTGATCATGAAGCCCAAAGTGCTGCTGCTCGACGAGCCGTTCGGTGCGCTTGATCCCGGCATCCGTGCCGAAATCCATGTGCTGATGAAGCGCCTCTGGCACGAAACCGAGCTGACCGTCGTCATGGTTACCCATGACATGCGCGAGGCCTTTACCCTGGGCACCCGCGTCATCGCCTTCGAGCGCCCGCGCGACCGCCCCGAGGAGCGGGAGCGCTACGGCGCCCTGCTCAGCCGCGACATCGATATCTGGCCGCCGCGCATTGCCGGCGAGCCCTCCATTTTCGCACCCGACCGGGACGACCCGGTCATGCCCTTGGGTCTTGTCCAGGACGACCTGGCGCCAACGCAAGGAGACACTCCATGAGCCGTACGCCCGACCAGATCGCCGCCGACCGCGCGCGCTATGAAGAACACCAGCGCAAGGGCCTACAGAATGCCCCCAAGGCTTTGCCCGCCCCCAGCGCAATTCCGGCAACACCGATTGCCAATCCCATCCACGCCGAAACCATTCCCGGCGGCTGGTATTGGTCCACTAATCTGAAAGCCGGCGAGACCATCCGCATCTCTCAGGAGCAGGGCCCGTCGACCGTGGCCATGATCGCCTGGAGCCTTGCCGACACCAGCGAGCGCCTCAACCTGCCCGATACGGTCAAAGTGCAATGGACCACCGCCATCGCCAAGGGCCGTGTGCTGTTCTCAGACATGGGCCGCGTCATGTTCTCGGTCACCGAGGCCGCTTCCTCCGCCCATGACGGCCTGGTCGGTGGCTCTAACGCCACCTCCAATGCCCGCTATCCCGGCGACACCCGCAATACGCGCGACAATTTCGTCCTCGTCGCCGGCAAGCTGGGGCTGGACCGTCGCGACATTCCCTCGGCGCTCACCTTCTTCGCCCCCGTCCGCGTCAATGCCGGCGGCACCTTCGTCTGGCGCGAGGACATGCGCCAGCCCGGCGACTATGTCGAGTTGCGCGCCGAGATGGACCTGGTGATCGCCCTCTCCAATTGCCCGCACCCGCTCGATCCCAACCCCGCCTATGAACCCAATCCGGTGACCATCACCCGCTTCCGCCTGCCCCTGCTTGTCGACGATCTCTGCCGCACCGCCACCGCCGAAGCCGCGCGCGGCTTTGAAAACAACGCCATGCAGCTGGTTTGAGGGGAACATCGATGAGCACTCAGGAACACTTCATCCCCGCCGAAAAGCCCTGGTCTGGCATTGTCCGCAAGGGCCAGACCATCCGCATCATCGACAGCGAAGGCCAGCAGGCCGTCGATACCCTGTTCTACAAGGCCAGTGATTTCTCCGAGCGCTATAGCGGGCAAGACACTTTGCGTGTCCAGGGCAGCGCCTATGTCGGCATCGGCACGCGCATCATCAGCAATGAGGGCAATGTCATGCTGGTGGTGACGGCCGATAGCTGCGGCCGCCATGACACTTCTGCAGGCGCCTGCTCCTGCGAAAGCAATACTGTCCGCTTCGGCCACGACACCAGATATCTCCACGCCTGCCGCGACAATTTCCTGCTCGAAGTCACCAGGCACGGCATGAGCAAGCGCGACATCGTCCCCAATATCAACTTCTTCATGAACGTGCCCATCGACCCCTCCGGAGCGATGACCATCGTCGATGGCCTCTCCGCCCCCGGCGACCATGTCGAACTGCGTGCCGAAATGGACGTCCTCTGCGTCATCTCCAACTGCCCGCAAGTGAACAACCCCTGCAACGGGTTTAACCCGACGCCGATCAAGGTGGTTATTTCGGGGGATGCGGAATGACCAACGTGTCCCTCGGCCCCATCGCCTCCCTCCCCCTCGAGGGGAGGGACCGAGGGTGGGGGTGCTGCGC
>NZ_JNNO01000007.1 GCF_000735585.1 Devosia sp. LC5 | reverse complement strand
ACCGGTGACAACGAACGCACGGCCCGTGCGATCGGATCCTCGCTCGGCATGGACGTCCGGGCCGGTCTGCTGCCCGAGGACAAGCAGCGTATCGTGCGTGAGCTGCAGGCCGGCGGCGCGGTGGTGGTCAAGGTTGGCGATGGCATCAACGACGCCCCTGCTCTTGCTGCTGCCGATATCGGCATCGCCATGGGCGGCGGAACCGACGTGGCGCTCGAAACCGCGGATGCAGCCATCCTGCACGGGCGGGTCCTCGATATCGCCAACATGGTCGGGCTGTCCAAGGCTACCATGGCGAACATCGGCCAGAACATCGCCCTGTCCCTGGGACTGAAGGCCGTGTTCCTGGTCACCACCGTCCTGGGGATAACAGGGCTTTGGCCTGCCATCCTGGCCGATACCGGCGCCACCGTTCTTGTTACCGCCAACGCCATGCGCCTCTTGGGCTGGAAGGGGCTGACGCACTCATAGTCCAACGGGTCGCATTCCGGTGGGCGGCAATGTCCGCTAATCCTGCTGCCAACAGAAGCTCACTCGAAGGCTGTTACATGCAGAAGCTCATCCTGGCCCTGGCTATTGCCGTCCTCACCGCTCCGGCACAGGCGCACGACTTCACCTCGGGTTCGATCTTCATCGAGCACCCGATGATCCAGGAAGCGCCGCCCAACGCTCCGGTGCTGGGTGGTTACGTTACCATCTACAACAACGGCGATGTTCCGGAACGCCTGCTGGGAATCGAAAGCAAGGCCGCCGAGAAGGTGGAACTGCACCAGTCGGTGGTGACGGACGGCATCGCCCGAATGGAGCCCCTCGCAGAGGGCATGGAAATACCTGCCGGTGCCACCGTATCTCTGGGCGACGATGGCACGCACGCCATGTTCATCAAGCCTGACCGCCGCTACCAGGCCGGTGACGAGGTCGCCGCGACCCTGATCTTCGAGAATGCGGGACCGGTCGAGGTTGTCTTCAACGTGGAGGAACGCTCCGCGAAGGCTGCACCGAACCACGAAGGCCACGGCAAGTGACCGGGAAGACTTCGACCGGCATGCGTAAGCTCCGGATCGTCCTTTGGGCGCTGGTGGTTATAGCAGCAGGCGGTGCGGGTTTCCTGGCGTATGGGCCCAAACCGACAGGCGTATCCGAGGTCGAGGCGATCTACGCCAAACCGTTCCAGCTTGTCGATCAGAACGGCGCTGCAGTGACCGAGGCAAGCTTCCTGGGCAAGCCGTCCGCGTGGTTCTACGGCTTCACCCACTGCCCGGACGTCTGCCCGACGGCTCTGGCGGAAATGTCGGCGTTGCTCGAAGAACTAGGGCCCGATGCCGACAAGCTCAACGTGGTTTTCGTTTCGGTGGACCCCGAGCGCGACACGCCTGAAATCATGAAGGAGTACGTCGAGTACTTCGACGATCGCATCACCGGGCTGACCGGCGACCTGGCCCAGATCAGCACCATGGCAAAGGACCGCTACATCTTCTTTGAGAAGGAGCCGATGGAGGGTGGCGACTACCTGATGGGGCACCAGGCATCCATCCAGCTGGTCACTGCCGACGGACGCTTCTTCGGTACCCTGGCGACGGAGGAAGGATTCGACACCCGAATGGCCAAACTGCGTCGGCTCATCGGCCAAGGCTGATCGGAACCGCATCCTCGGAGCACTTGACGGGATGTTGTTCCTAAGGGGACGAAGTCGCTGTGCTCTCGACATCATCAGCTGGGGCACGACCTCGTTCGTTGAGGACGTAGTCGAGCTCGGCCATCCTGGCTTCCGAAAGTCCTGCGTTCTCGGCGAAACGGGGCCAGGCATCCACGGCGGCCTTGACCTCGTCGAAGATTGCCTGGGCCCGAAGGGGAGTCAAACCCGCTCCCTTCGCCTCCTGCATGATGTGTCTGTGTCCCGGGTTCCGACCTTCTCCAGCGATTGCCATGTTGTGTTCACCGCCGGGACCTGACGAGAAGGTGAGGTCATACGCAGGCGTAGGCACCCAAGCACCATCGGCTTTCATCTGGAATGCGTGGTTCTTGGAATGGTCGTCCCGGTTTCGCGCCAGCACGTTAAAGACCATGCGGGTGAACATGCTCTCCACGTGCCGCTCGTCCCGGGTCAGCAGGCGGGTAGCCTTGAGAAGGATGCCATAGTCCACCTGGGGCTCCCGGTGGTCTGCGTGCAGCAAACCGCTCAGGGTATGAACATGGATCGCGCCGGCAGCGGCGCGATCGAAGCGTCGCACGGCGAAATAGGCGTTTCCGCTGGAACCCATCAACAGCCGCGTCTCCGGCATTTCCACGCCCGCGGCCCTTGACATGAGCGAGTACGCGTACTCCTCCGGCCCGATTTCCCGCGGATCGCTTTCAGCGCGGAATTTGACGATCCACGGCTCGTAACCGACCGCCAGCCCGGTGTTGCGGTCCTGGACCAGCAGGCCCGTTGCAGTATCCAGCCCTGCGACGATCTTCGGCCTGACGCCGCCCGAGCCGCCTTGTGCGGCCTGCAACCGGTCAACGTCGGCTTCCGGGGATTCTTCCTGCACCATTTCGGCCTGTGTTGCGAGCCAGTCGAGGTCGAGGCCGCCATCGATGACTTCCTCGAGTAGGCCGACCGGTTTGTAGCGGAGGGCACCCATACCCGTGGTGCCGACGAAAGAGAGACGATCCAGCGGACCCAAGGTCAGGAAGTCGTAGTCCAACCGCTGGAGGCGCCTATCCAGGAGCTTGCGCCCCCAACCGTCCGGCAGGCTGTCGTTGAACAAGCCATGCAGTCCTTCAAACGGCACGTGCGGCGCAGATTGTGCGCCCGGCCGCAATGGCAAATTGAACGGGGAAAGGTTCAGGCGGCGGTCGAGTGCCGCTTGGCTGTACTCGAAATAGCTCCGCCTTTCCCCTGCCCGCCAGGCAATGCGCCCGATGGGCAGCATCTCCCCTGCAAGCTCCAGCGTGACTTCTACGCTGAGGACATGGTCGAGCTGTTTCATTTCCGCCTGCCCCGCTTGCGAGGCGCCTTCTCGACGACATCTTCGATCCTGGTGATCTGGGACGGCGGGAACAGGGCCTCGAACTCCCGTTCGGCTTCGAGGGCATAGGCGATCTTGACCACCGTCTCAAACCCTGCTTTTCCCGTGCGCTCAAACAGCTTCAGCGTGCCCAGCGACACCCCTGCTCTTGTGGCCAAACCTTCCTGCGTCAGGTTTTTCGACAGCCGCAATTGCCTTGCCCTGTGCGCAAGGGATGCCATCGTGTCGGAAGGTGATTGAAGCTTAAGGGATATCATATCTCCCAATACATCGCATTTCAGGATATAGCAGTCAACATTTTATCCGGTAATCCTAGAGCGTTCTCCCTTGCGGGGGGCAACAACTCAAAGCCGTTCCCCGATCGCCTCCATCTGTTCGATTTCCCGACGCTGCGCCTCGATGATCTCTCCGCACAACTGTACCAGCTCGGGATCCTCGAGGTCCGCCTCACGGCACATGAGGATCGCTCCCGAATGGTGTGGGATCATGGAGTCGATGAACTGGCGGTCATCGATGAAGGTCTGGGTCCGGGTGCCCAGAAAGGATAACCCGGTGATCAGGGCGAAAGCGACATACAGCACGACGTTCATGGTGCGTTTCGGGAACATGCCCGGCATCGTGGCGAGCATGAAGATTCCCATAGGGGCCCACATGGTCAAGGCCATGTAGAACATGTTCATGTTGTTGCGGAAGTCGCCCAGTCCGTCGATCATGGAGAACATGACGAAGTACATCACGACAAGGCCGAGCACCATGTTGATCCAGAACATGAGGTAGGGTCGTCCATGAGCGCCGTGCCCGCCGCCTTGACCGTGGCGATCCGCTTGATCATGGGCGTGTGCTTCATGCGTCATTCGGTTTCTCCTTCGCAGAGTTGTCGATCACCGCTTCGCTTTGGCAAAGAGATCGACCAGTTCGTTGAACTTGGCCCGCTGTGCTTCAATGTCCCCCGATGTAATCGCCTCGACCACGCAGGAATCAGCTTGCTGCTTGAGGATCTCGTCCTCAGCTTTTGCCAGGGCCGCTTTCACGGCCTGCAGCTGGGTCAAGATATCGATGCAGTAGGCGCCCTCATCCACCATGCGCGAGACGCCGTTCACCTGGCCGGCAATACGGTTTAGACGGTTGCGGATCGAGATAGATCGTTGGGTGCACATCGAGTACCCTCCGGGGGTATAAGCGACGGGCAAGCAGTTGGTTGCTTACGGCTACTTCTATACTTTCGCTCAAGCCCCGGCCCATATGGCTGGAACAAGTTGAGAGGCCAAACGTGAGCGAGTTCAATCCTGTCGACCTCGAGCGGCTTGGGACATGGCCGCCAAACGTTCTTGATTTCCTCCGGGCACACGCCGAAGCCCTCAGGTCAGAGAAGACAGCCGAACACACCTACAATCTGGCCGGCTCGCTCCACCGCCTGCGCAACCCCGCTCCAGTCATGAGGCGTTGGCGTGAGGCCGAGGCTCTCATAGCCGAAACCATGGTGAACCGGGAGCTCAGGGCTTTTCATGCGACCAGACTAGTGGACTTCAACGCCATCCACCAAGAGGGCCTGCTGCGGCTGGATTTCAGTCGAGACCTGGAACGGCTGAAACGCACACTCGCAGGGCACCTGCCGCCGGAGCGGATTGGCGACGTCGACGCTGCCCTGGCCAAGATGCTCGCCGCCGATCCGCATTTCCCGGAACGGGAGGGCGCCGTGTGGGCCACCCCGATGCGTCGCTTCCTGCATGACGGCGGCTGCGAAGTCTTCTTCGAGTCATTCGGCGGCGAAGCTGTCGAGCGGCTCGCCGGCTATCTGGGTGGCGAGCTCCCCACTGCGCTGGCAGGCATAGGGGAGCCCGCCGTTGTGGTGATCCGCTACCCGGTTTCGGGCTGGTGCGCCTTCACGGACGGTCGCCTGCCGCAGTCCATGATCGAGTTATATCTCGAAGCACAGGGCGACTGGGAAGCGATGGATCACGGGTGGGACATCATGATCGAACGCGATGTCCCACCGGAGCGGATCGAAGCTGTTGTTCGGGTCGCAGATCCCGCAGTACAGCCTTGAGCTGGTAAGGCCCGGCCATATGCCGGGCCAAGATCATCAGCCTACCGGCACTTCCCGTCGCGGGCGCTCCGCGGAGCAAGACGAGTGCTCCAAGAGCGCCGACATAGTGATCGGGATATAGGCGAGCGCCATGCCCAGCGCACCGAGCAGCGAGGCGGGCAGAACGTCGACAACGAAACTGCCGCCTTCCGGAACACGCGAAAACAGCAGCAGCGAGCCGGCCATCGCGAGCAAGCCGATGAGGATGTTGGCCTCGATCCCGAACCGAGCAACCAGCTTGCCGGACAAGCCCACCATGACGACCATGATCGTCAGCGTCATCGGCAGCAGCGCCAGTCCGCTGTACAGGGCGGAAAGCCCAAGCGTCTGCTGCAGGTAGAGGTTGAGGTAGAACCACAGGCGTATCCACGCGGCACCCAGCAACGCCATCAGCAGGTTGCCCACAGCGAGGTTCGGTGCAGCGAGGATCCGTAACGGCAGCAGCGACTCACGGGAGATAACCTGCAGAACGAGAAACAGCACCAGCAGGGCAACTGCGGCGCCCAGCAGCAGCGTCTGCGGCGAGGTCCACTGGCCCGGTACCGTCGTGACGATGGCATAGACTGCGGTGACCAGCGATGCCGTTACCGTCAGCGCACCCATCCAGTCGATGCGGCCCCGCACCGGGGCGACGTAGCGGATGACCGTTGGTGCCAGCGCGAAGACGACGAGCCCGAGCGGAACGTTGATCAGGAAAGGCCATGGCCAGCTGAGCCATGAGGTTTCGACTTGAATGAATCCCATTGAAACAGCCCTTGACCTTCCCATCGTTGGAAGCGTTACCTATCTCGGCAGTCAATCGGAAGGACTGTTTGAAATGTCTCTCGCAATCGATCTTCAGAGGCCGACCGGCGTCGACGCCTCAGTGGCGACGTTGGACTTCCAGGTCGAGGGCATGACCTGTGCGTCGTGCGTTGCCCGGGTGGAAAAAGCTATCCGCGTCGTCCCCGGCGTGGAGTCGGCCAACGTCAATCTCGCGACCGAAAAAGCAACCGTCAGCTTCAGCGGGGCACCCGATCCGCAAGCCGTTGTCGCTGCCATCGAAAAGGCGGGCTATGCCACCCGCCAGGAAACAGCCGAACTGCAGATCGAAGGCATGACCTGCGCCTCCTGCGTGTCCCGGATTGAGAAGGCCCTTGCCAGCGTGCCGGGCGTCTCCTCGGCGTCGGTGAACCTGGCGACCGAGAAGGCCATCGTCACCTTTCCCTCCGGCGGCGTAGCGCGGGTTCGACTGGAAGAGGCCGTTCGCTCGAGCGGATATGAAATCGTCCGGCAGGCTCAGGTCGCCGATGGCGGAGAGCCAGAGGATCGCCGTGCAGCCGAAATCCTGCACCTGCGCAATGCGCTGTCCGTTGCCGCCGTGCTGACGGTGCCTCTCTTCATCATGGAGATGGGATCGCACCTCATCCCGGCCATCCACGACTGGGTCATGATGGATCTGGGGCATTCCAATAGTCTCTACATCCAGTTTGCGCTCGCGACGGCCGTTCTGTTCGGGCCCGGCCTGCGCTTCTTCCGCAAGGGCATCCCGAACCTTGTTCGGTTGACTCCCGACATGAATTCCCTGGTGGTGCTCGGGACCAGTGCGGCATGGGCATACTCTGTCGTGGCCACCTTCCTGCCCGGCGTCCTGCCCGCGGGAACGGCAAACGTCTACTACGAAGCTGCTGCGGTGATCGTGACGCTGATCCTGCTCGGACGCTTCCTCGAGGCCCGGGCCAAGGGTCGCACGAGCCAGGCGATCAAGCGCTTGGTCGGCTTGCAACCGAAGACGGCCAGCGTTGTCCGGGACGGCGTTGCCGTTGAGGTGCCGCTCGAGACCGTAATTGCTGGCGACATCGTGGAGATCCGTCCCGGGGACCGCATCCCTGTCGACGGCAGCGTCATCGAAGGCGATTCCTATGTCGACGAATCGATGATCACGGGTGAACCGGTCCCGGTCCGCAAGTCAGCCGGGGCGGATGTTGTCGGCGGCACGATCAACCGCACGGGGGCCTTCAGCTTCACCGCCACCAAGGTTGGTGCAGACACGGTCCTGGCCCAGATCATCCGCATGGTCGAAGCCGCGCAAGGCTCCAAGCTGCCGATCCAGGCCCTGGTAGACAAGGTGACCGCCTGGTTCGTACCGGCGGTGATTGCAGCTGCCCTGCTGACGTTTGCCGTGTGGGCGGTATTCGGGCCGTCCCCAGCCTTGACGTTCGCCCTGGTGAATGCGGTGGCGGTGCTGATCATCGCCTGCCCCTGCGCCATGGGTTTGGCGACACCGACGTCGATCATGGTCGGCACCGGTCGTGCCGCCGAGCTCGGCATCCTCTTCCGCAAGGGCGAGGCGCTGCAAACCCTCCGTTCCGCGCAGGTCGTCGCCCTGGACAAGACCGGGACGCTCACCAAGGGGAAGCCCGAGTTGACCGATATCGAGGTCACCACGGGGTTCAAGCGAGAAGATGTCCTCGGCCTCGTTGCCGCCGTCGAGGCCCGTTCGGAGCACCCGATCGCGGAGGCCATTGTGTCTGCGGCGAGAAAAGAAGGCCTGAAGACTGATGCGGTCCAGGGCTTCTCGGCGGAACCCGGCTTCGGCGTGACGGGAACCGTAAACGGCAGGATCGTTCTTGTCGGTGCGGACAGGGCCATGACCAAGGCAGGCCTTGATACGGCAGCCTTCTCGGCAACAGCGGCTCGCCTCGGCGACGAGGGCAAGACACCGCTATATGCAGCCATCGACGGCCAGCTCGCCGCCATCATCGCGGTCTCGGACCCGGTGAAGGAGACCTCCGCCGAGGCCATCAAGGCGCTGCATGCGCTTGGCCTGAAGGTCGCCATGATCACCGGCGACAATGCCCGCACGGCACAAGCCGTGGCCAAGCGCCTGGGCATCGACGAAGTCGTGGCCGAAGTCCTGCCGGAAGGCAAGGTGGACGCGATCAAGCACCTCAAGGCGGGTGGTCGCACCGTGGCTTTCGTTGGCGACGGAATCAACGACGCCCCTGCCCTGGCGGAAGCCGACGTGGGTTTGGCGGTGGGGACCGGAACGGATATCGCCATCGAAAGCGCCGACGTGGTGCTGATGTCGGGAGACCTGCGCGGGGTTGCCAATGCAATCGCCCTGTCGAAGGCGACGATCGGAAACATCAAGCAGAACCTCTTCTGGGCGTTCGGCTACAATGTGATCCTCATCCCCGTTGCGGCAGGCGTGCTCTACCCGCTGAACGGCACCCTGCTGTCGCCGGTGCTGGCCGCCGGCGCCATGGCCCTGAGCAGCGTCTTCGTGCTCGGAAACGCCCTGCGCCTGCGCGGCTTCGCGGCGCCTGTCGATCAATCCGAGGTCCGCTCCGTGCAGGCCTCCACCTCCCTCAAACTTGTGGAATCAGCATCATGAACATCGGTGAAGCATCCAAGGCCAGCGGCGTGTCGACCAAGATGATCCGCTACTATGAATCCATCGGATTGATCTAGGCCCCGCTCCGGACCGAATCCGGCTATCGCGTCTACTCCGACAACGAGGTGCACGGACTCCGGTTCATCAGCCGGGCCCGGGATCTGGGCTTCTCCGTGGAGCAGATGGGGGACCTGCTGGCACTATGGCGGGACCGCTCCCGTGCCAGTGCCGACGTCAAGTCCATTGCACTGGAGCACATCCGCGTGCTGGACGAGAAGGCCAAGGCGCTCAAGGCGATGAGCGACACCCTTCGGCACCTGGCAGACAACTGTCATGGCGACGGTCGCCCGGACTGCCCCATCATCGAAGGCTTCGCCCAAGCCGCCCCTACATCGGTCAAGAGGCGCCGGCCGCGCTTCGGAGTGACCGATGTAGCTCCGGACCGCAGCCATGCCTGAGCGGGTCGCACCCAAGGTCAATCGGTTGATCGAGACCACCATCAACGTCGATGATCTGGACGTGGCCGTTGAGTTCTACAGCCTCGTGTTCGGGTTCCTGACATTGCACCGGGACGGCGCGTCGCGGCATCCAACGCCGGCGCCGCAATGGTTTTGCTGCTCTTCAAACGAGGCGCCAGCCTGACGGAGCAGGTTCTGCCAGGTGGTGCTCTCCGTCAGTTGGCTGTCACCTCCCCCGGGTTAGGATGACGGATGAGATTTACCCGTTCCAAGCCCCTGCCTACAGTCGTCCTGGTCGTGATCCTGATCGCATCCGCGTTGGTCTCGGGACCGATAATCGCCATTTTGTTGGCGAGGGCTATGGCCGCGGCCTTTGCCGGCACGGGCAATCTCTGAGCACGCATTGCCCGAAACGAATGATGGTTGCCGAGCACGCTGGCACCAGGTTGGACCGTCACGTCGCTGCCTCCAGCGACCCTTTCAAAAAAATGTATCTTCACCCTTGACCTTCCCTCCGTTGGAAGCCCCACATTGGGGCAATCACCGAAACGAAGGAGTTCTGATATGTACAATTTCCAAGTCAACGACATGACCTGCGGCCACTGCGTCTCCACGATCGAGAAGGCCGTGAAAGGCGTGGATGCCGCAGCCGAGGTGAAGATCGATCTCCCCGCGCGCAAGGTGGACATCAGCAGCCAGAAGCCGGCGGAAGCGTTCGCGGAGGCAATCACCGAAGCTGGCTACACCGGCCAGCTGCAGGCATGAAACCATCGGCAGGCGATGAGCCTGCCTTCCTCTTACAAGGCTCGGGCCGGATCACCACATGCCCGTCGACCAATGTCGAGCGCTGATGTTTTCACTGCCGCCAACAATACGGGATCGAACCATGAAATCCGAGCTGACCGCCGCCCTATGGCTACTTCCCATCCTTGCGGCAGGTGCCACCGAACACACCGCCCCTCTTCCGGCGGGAGAGCTGTCTCACATCCATGGCGTCGTGCTGCCCGCCGGATCCGATGATGTGCTGCTTGCAACCCATTTCGGTCTCTATGCGGTAAACCGGACTGGCATGGCCACCATGATTTCGGCTGCGGCAGATGATTTCATGGGGTTCACTTCCGGAACGGACGGACGACTCTATGCCAGCGGTCATCCGGGCAGCGGCGGCAACACCGGGGTCATAGGCACGTCCGGAGCCGGAGCGGAATGGTCGCACCTTTCCGATGGTGTCGGCGGACCGGTCGACTTCCACGCAATGACCGTCAGCCCTGCGGACCCCGATACCCTTTACGGCTCGTATGGCGGTGTGCAGGTTAGCCGCGATGGAGGCCGCACCTGGGCGCTGGCGGGCTCCGGCCCGTCCGAGCTCATTGATCTGGCTGCCGCCGCGGACGAGCCGGGGCATGTCTACGCCGCCACCACGACGGGCCTTCACCAAAGCGTCGACTTCGGCAAAACCTGGTCGCCTGTTGCTGAGGGCGCCCCCGTGACGGCGGTGGAAGTCGCCTCCGATGGCGGTTTGCATGCATTCGTTCCCGGGACCGGATTTCTAGCGCTGAACGATACTTCCGAACTTGTTCCCGTTGGAGAGATGAAGAACACGGTGGTGCTTCACATGGCCTTCGATCCGGATGATCAGGAACATCTGGTGGCGGTAACCGCTGAAAGTCAGGTCATCTCCAGCATGGACGGGGGAAGGTCGTGGTCTTCGTTCGCCCCCTAGCGTCAATCTGTACCCTGGCAGCGCTGTTGACCTGCACACAGGGCCAGGAACTCGACGGGCGAGAGTTGTATCTGGAGCAGTGCGCCAGTTGCCACGGGGTTGACCTCGAGGGGCAACCGGACTGGATGGCCCGCCTGCCGAATGGCCGTCTTCCGGCCCCTCCCCATGACGAAACCGGCCACACCTGGCATCACTCCGACCGGCAGCTGTTCCGGATCATCAAGGAAGGTCTCGCATCGATCGTGCCGGGCTACGAAACCGACATGCCGGCCTTCGCTGACACCATGACGGACGATGAAATCAGGTCGGTGCTCGACTATATCAAGGGTACCTGGCCGGAACGCCAAACGGACTACCAACGAGCCAAATCACAAGCCGACGGGGAGTAGCTCCTCGTCCGTAGACTCTGTCCAAGGCAGCAGTCATGCACGGCAGGCAATTGGAATATCACGGGTCACCGGCGCTTGAAGGCTGCAACTCCGCAGTTCGGCCGCCTGTTTGCCTGGCAAGCCGACGGGCTATCAGGAGCACGACCGTCGGCCATAACATCGTGTTGCCGATGTCCTTGAACGCACCGGTGATATCGATATCGGGCGGGCTGTGATGGAAAGCGTCGAGGAATTCGTTCCCGAGTTCGAAGGCAAGAACAACCAGCCACGGCACGATGCTGGCCGGTCCTCGCCGCAACACCAGCATGGCGGCAACATAGATGCCCAGGCCGATGTGGATGTGCAATGCGTCCCTGCTGAGGAACAGCAGTTCGCTCAGTTCCGTCTTGATCTTGTTGAGCATGCCTGCCTCCGGCAGACCTTTTAGCAGCGGAGCGTTGCCGTCTGCTTAAGCGACCCTGAGAAGTGGAAGCGCACCGTGGTGCGCTTCCTTGTACCTGCTTACTCGTTGGCGCCTTCACCTTCGAGCCAGGAGACCATTTCGGCGATCTCCTGCTCCTGGGCGTCGATAACCTTCTGCGCCATTTCCTTGGCCCATTCGTTATCGCCGTGTTCCAGCTCGGCCTTGGCCATGTTGATCGCGCCTATATGGTGGGGGATCATTCCGCAGACGAATGCCACGTCGATGTCCTCAATCATCATCGCGTCCATCATCTGCTTGTTGGTCTCGTCCATGCCCGCCATCAGGTCGGTATGGGCCTCGTCCATCTCGTGGGACATGTCCATCGACATATCTCCCGACATGCCTTCGGCACTCTTGCAGATTTCCGGCAGGTCGGCAGCCATGGCACTGTCGCCGCCCATGGCGGACATGTCGTGACCCGGCATCGCATCCTGGGCGGAAACGAGCGAAGAGGTCCCGGCAAGAACGACGGAGGCGAGCAGTGCAGTCTTGAAGATGTTCATTTTCGAATTTCCGTTGGGTTGAAGAATTGGTTCAAGCGTCCGTGCGGAAACCCTTCGGCGGTCGATCTATTCGTACAATCACCCGATGTGGAGCGGGCTCCGTCACATCGGCTAAGCGGTCGACGGTCCGCAGGACGGGAAGCGTCGCACTGGGTGCCGCCGGCATTCCGCCAAGGCAGAGACCCATACCGCAGCACACCGGCATAGAATGCGGATCACTGTCGCAGTGAGCCTCGCATTCGACATCCGCATGATGGTTTACGTCGCTCACGGCATGTTCGACGCCACTGGTTCGTGCCATGGCCCCATGGTGCAAGGACATGCTGGATACGACCGCGACAAGAACTGCGAGGATCATGCGGATCCTCGTTCTCGTCACTGGCGATGCTGCGGAGCGTTCCATGGCACCCAAACCCGTTCCGGCACGTGCCGGTTGCAGGAATCGCCTGCGTTGAAGAGCTCGACGGGTCATGCGATGCGAGCTGAACGGAGGCGCAGAGAGTTCCCGATCACGCTGACGGACGACAGTGCCATGGCCGCGGCGGCGATGGCCGGCGAAAGCGTCAGCCCGAAGAATGGATAGAGGACCCCGGCGGCGACGGGCACGCCGGCAGCATTGTACACGAAGGCAAGGAAGAGATTTTGCCGGATATTGCCCATGGTGGCCCTGGACAGCTTCCTTGCCCGTGCGATGCCGAGCAGGTCGCCGTTCAGGAGCGTCACTCCGGCGCTTTCCATTGCCACGTCCGTGCCCGTTCCCATGGCGATGCCCACATCGGCTGCTGCGAGGGCCGGTGCGTCGTTGACGCCGTCCCCTGCCATCGCGACCACCCTGCCCTCCGACCGCAGCCGTTCGACAACCTCGCTCTTGCGTTCAGGCAGGACATCGGCCTCGACATCAGCGATTCCGAGTTCGCGGGCGACCGCCGCGGCCGTCACGGTATTGTCGCCAGTCATCATGACGACCCGCATGCCCTGCGCCCGCAGTTCAGCAAGCGCCTCGGCTGTGGTAGCCCGGATCGGATCGGCGATGCCCAAAGCGCCGGCCATCGCTCCGTCCACGGCCACAAGAACCACGGTTGCCCCTTCGCCACGCACCTGGTCGGCCCGTTCTTTCCATTCAGCCGACGCCACACCCTCACTCTCGAGGTATTTGGCACTGCCGATCAGGACGCGCTGCCCGTCGATGATGCCGGTCAGGCCCTTGCCCACAGGGGAATCCACGTCATTGGGTTCCGAGAGCATCAACTTCCGTTCGTTCGCCGCAGTCACGATCGCGACTCCGAGCGGGTGCTCGCTTGCACGCTCCAGACTTGCCGCCACCGCCAGAAGATCGTCTTCGCTCCATCCTCCGGCGGCCAGAACATGGGTAACCTTCGGCTTGCCTTCAGTTAGGGTACCCGTCTTGTCGACGACCAAGGTATCGACCTTCTCCAGCCGCTCCAGGGCCTCGGCGTTCTTGACGAGCAGACCGAGCTGGGCACCCTTGCCCACCCCGACCATGATCGACATGGGAGTGGCAAGACCGAGCGCACATGGACAGGCGATGATCAACACCGATACCGCTGCCACGAGGGCGTGGGCAAACACCGGTTCCGGCCCCCACACCATCCAGGCAACGAACGCCAGGACGGCAATGATGATCACCAACGGCACGAACCACCCGGACACCTGGTCGGCGAGGCGCTGGATCGGCGCTCTCGATCGCTGGGCGGCTGCCACCATTTGAACGATGCGGGACAACATGGTGTCGCGGCCCACACCCGTGGCTTCCACCACAAGGCCGCCCGACTGGTTGATCGTGCCCGCCACCAGCGCCGACCCGGCCTCCTTCGTCACCGGCATGGACTCTCCGGTGACCATGGATTCATCGACTGAGCTGCGTCCTTCGAGCACCCTTCCGTCTACGGGAATCTTCTCGCCCGGGCGCACCCGCAGGCGGTCCCCAACAACGATGACATCAACTTCCACCTCCTCGTCGATGCCATCCTCCCTTACTCGGCGTGCCGTTTTGGGGGTCAGGTCCAGCAGGGATCGGATTGCCCCAGACGTTTTTTCCCGGGCCCGCAACTCGAGTACCTGCCCCAGAAGAGCCAGGGCGGTGATGACGGCTGCGGCCTCGAAATACACCGGGACGGCACCGTCCATCTCCCGCATCGAGTCCGGGAACATCCCAGGCAGCAACGTTGCGACGATGGAGTAGAGCCACGCCACCCCGATGCCCATGGCGATCAGGGTGAACATGTTCAGGCTGCGGTTCTGCAGGGATGCCCAGCCACGTTCGAAGAACGGCCAGCCCGCCCACAGCACCACCGGTGTCGCCAGAACGAGTTGTATCCAGTTCAAGGGCTGCGGCGCGATCCAATGGTGGAGGTCGAACAGGTGCGCCGACATTTCGAGAACAAACACGGGCAGCGCCAGGGCCGAGCCAATCCAGAAGCGTCTGGTCATGTCGCGGAGTTCGGGGCTTGGACCGGTATCGGCAGTGGGCAGTTCGGGCTCCAGCGCCATGCCGCAGATCGGGCAAGAACCCGGTTCGTTGCGGCGGATCTCCGGGTGCATGGGGCAGGTCCAGACCATGCCTGCGGGAGCAGCCTTGGCGATTTCCGACCTCGTCTGCATCTTCGCGGACTCCGATGCTGCGGTGTACCTGACAGGATCCGCCGTGAACTTGGACCGGCATCCTTCGGAGCAGAAGAAGTAAGTCGTGCCTTGATACGTCGCCTTGTGCTTGGCCGTGGCGGGGTCGACCTGCATGCCGCAAACAGGATCACGGACATCCGTCACATCAACGGCTGAAGCGTCGCCAGCTCCGTTCCTGTGATCGTGGTTGTGGTGGGCATGATCGTCGTGGTGGTGACTGGTGGCCATGATCATCTCCTGTTTGGAAGATCCTGCACCTTTCCACCGTGGCAAGGTCAAGAGGAATATCGCGTTGCACTTCCCCAAGCGGTGGGCTTGGACATGACAGCGTCATGTCCAAGGATCTCGCTACAGCGCACTGGTCGGCAGCGGCCTATTGTCGAGAGCGGCAGGGACAAGCCGCTAACCACCGGCTGTCAGTGCAGAATTCGTCCACAACGACGTAACCAAGGCCCATCAGCTTGGACACGATGGCGCCCACGTTCAGGTCAGGTCCGGGGCGGACCGTCATCGTCCCGCCGGTCAGCGAGACACCAACGTAAGCGACGCCCGGCAGGGGCATCACGGCGTTTTCGATAGCGGCCACACAATTGGAGCAGCCCAAGTTGGCAATGGCGAATGTCAGCTTCGCCCGCTTGGTCACGTCTCGAAGCTCACCTTTCCAGCCATGTCGAACTCGTAGACATCGTCGCGGAAGCTGACCACGCCGTTCCGGTTCGCCCAAGCCGAGATATAGGTGGTATGAATCTCGACGGGGTTGCGCACGTCGACGTCCTTACGTTCGCCGGTGGAAAACACGTTGCCGATCTCACCCGGTCCCCAGTCACCGTTGTCGCGCAGCACCCAGCCTACGAAATCCTGTACCTGGTCCACCCGCACGCAACCGGAGGAGTAGAACCGCGCATTGTCGCCGAACAGGCCCTTGGTGGGGGTATCGTGCAGATAGACGGCGTGGGGGTTGTGGAAGTTGATCTTGACGTTGCCCATGGAATTGAGCGGTCCGGGGTCCTGCCGGAAATTGTAGTTCACGGCCTCTTCCGTCTGCCAGTTGATCTCGCTCGGCTGTAGCTCGCGACCGCTGCCATCGTAGATGCGGATCTTCTGCTCGGTCAGGTAGTTGGGGTTCTCGTTCATGTACTTGATGAGATCGCGCCTGATGATGCTCTTGGGTACGTTCCAGAACGGGTTGAAGTTGATCTGGTGGATGCGGCTCTTGAGGATCGGCGTCTGCCGGTCGATCCGACCGACCACGGCAGTGTGCCGTCGAACCACCATGCCGCCTTCGACCGTCTCGATGAAGGCAGCCGGGATGTTCACGATCACGTAGCGATCCGCCAGTGCCGGCGCCATGGCCTGGACGCGCAGCAGATTGAGCCGCAATTGGTGGAGACGTGTCTCCGCCGGAACGTTGAGGGCGTACCAGGTCGCCTCGTCTACCTGGCCATTCACCTGCAAACCGTGCCGGGCCTGGAAACGGCGCAGGGCGGCGTCGGTCGGCGCGTCCATGGCATCGTCGACGTTTTCCACCATCGGCATGTCCGCGGAGGCTAGAAGGCGCCGCTTGAGCTGGACCACGCCATCGCGTGCGGCGCCCATCGTGACGCCGTAGGTTTCCTGCGGCACCTGCTCCCACCCACCACGGGCAACGAAGGGCTCGTACTGGGCAATGGCCATCTGCAGGTTGTTGACGGTGTCATACGACAATATCGGCTCGACCGTGTCGATGGCCTGGATGGCAGCAGCACTGTTGGCTTCCTGCTCGGCATCGCTGAGGGAGCGGTTCTGGTTCATCATGTCCCACAGCGACTGCGCCTGGGCAGGCTGCATCATGAGATGGGTGGCGGCGGCGCCGGCAGGCAGCAGCCGAAGGAAATCTCGTCTCTTCATCGTTCAATCCAATGCGTAAAGGTCCATAGACGGCGGCAATCGGGCAGCCATCGTGCCCATCGCTGCGTGGCGCCAATGTTGCGGATCAGGGTCTGCGTGGAGGACGGAAATGCTTGGAACGATGATCGAGACAGGAAATGGCGCCACCCGCATCGAACGCGAAATCGATTCGCCCCAAGTAGAATACCCCATCGAATTCTTGAGACGGGATGCCTGCCGACAGCGCACAGCAGCCGGTCGAATGGAAAGGGTGTTGCGCATAGTTCTGGCCATGCCCGTCCAATTGGGCCACGAGGACATCCGTATTCCCGGCGGCATGATCCGATGCGCCCGACTGGTGCACGCAAAACACCAGGGCGATCATGGCAAACAGGATGGGCAGCAGCCCGCGGCGAAATCCGATGCTCACTTCCACTCCTCGGGGGCTTCAAGGCCATTCCAGCGGAACATCCTTAGTCTACGATTAAATTCGACGAGAGTACGTCCCCTTCGAGGCCGGATCACCCAGGCTTGATGTTATCGGGGTCCGGGGCACCCGGAGCGGATGTTCGCAGGGGCGAAGGTCAGATGATGATGTGCTGACGGGAACACCTCTTCACATATTCTCCCTCCTGCGACGAAATGGTCCTTGCTCCTCTAGTGGCCATAGATTGTAGCGTGGACCGACGAGGAGGAGGCCGCATGGCATCACATAACCCGAACTCAAGTTGGTTGATCCTGGCTTGGGTGGTGGCCCTGGCGGCAACACTGGGTGCGCTGTTCATTGGTGAGATCATGGGCCAGATGCCTTGCGTCCTCTGCTGGTACCAGCGGATTGCGATGTTCCCGCTTGCACTGCTTCTCGGCATCGCGGCGATGCGCGGCGACAAAGGAATCTGGATTTATGCCCTGCCTGTCGCTGGTGTCGGACTGGCGATCGCCACGTACCATTCGCTGCTGTACTCCGGCATCCTGCCCGCGCCCATCCAACCCTGCCAGGCCAGCGGGCCGCCCTGCTCCGGCGACGGGATGCTGGTCCTGGGCATCCCTATCCCCTTTCTCTCGATGGCGTCGTTTGCCGCCATCGCACTCCTTCTCCTCCCGCTTGCACGGAAACCAGCATGAAGTCCCGCACCCTCGTCATTGGCGTCGCAGCCTTGGCCCTAGTCGTTTTCGCCGTTGCCGCATGGCTTTACCCGCGCCAGGCGCCGCAGCCCCCCTCGCCTGTGGTCGGCACCATCGAGGCGGCAGGCTATGTTCGGCCCCATTCCTTTGTCATCGGTCCCGCGGATGCGCCCGTTACCATTTCGGAGTTCTTTGATCCCAGTTGCGAGGCATGCCGGGCCTACTATCCGATCGTGAAGCAGATCATGGATCGCCATCCCGACCAGGTGAAGCTGGTCCTACGGTACGCACCCTTCCATGATGGCTCCGACGAAGCCGTCAAGATGCTGGAAGCCGCCCGGCTGCAGGATCTGTTCATTCCCGTGCTGGAGGCTTTGCTGGCCAGACAGCCGGAATGGGCCGTCCATGGCGCACCGAACATTGACCTCGCCTGGCAGATCGCCGGGGAGGCAGGGCTGGACGTGGCACGGGCCCGGGAGGACGCAAAGCGTCCCGGTATGCTCGGCGTGATCAACGCCGACCTCGCCGATATCGAAGCCCTTGGAGTCACGCAGACGCCGACCTTCTTCGTGAACGGAAAGGCACCGGCGAGCACCGACCCGCAGGCGCTGGCCGACCTCGTCAGCAGCGAGGTGGCGAAAGGCCAATGACCGCACCGGTCGATGTCCTGGTGATCGGCGGTGGCCAGGCCGGGCTTGCCGCTTCATGGCGGCTGGGTGAGGCCGGGGTGTCGCATGTCGTCATCGACGCCTCGCAAGAAGTGGGCGACAGTTGGCGCCGCCGGTATCATAGCCTGACCCTGTTCACACCCCACAGCTTTAGCGCCCTGCCCGGTTTGCCTGTTAGCGGCGACCCCGACGGATATGCCAGCCGCATCGAGTTCGCCGACTACCTCGCGGCTTATGCCGGCAAGCATCGACTGCCAGTGTTGAGCGGCACCAGTGTGACCCGGCTCGTTGCCGATCCTTCAGGATTCGCTGCCGAACTCGATGGTGGAACGCATGTCCATGCGCGAGCCGTGATCGTGTGCACGGGTGCTTTCCAACAACCAGTCGTGCCGCAACTCTCCCGGGCATTTGCGGACGATATGGCACAGCTCACGGTTGGAGACTGTCGCAATCCAATGACCGCTGGGCCGGGCACGGTGCTTGTGGTGGGCGACGGCGCATCCGGACGGGACATCGCTGTTGATCTGGCACGGACCCACAAGGTCGTTGTTGCAACCGGCAAGCCTCGCCGCCTCTTTCCGGAACGGATACTCGGCCAGAGCACTTGGACCTGGATGGACCGCCTCGGGCTGCTGTCGGCATCTGCGGGATCGCCGGTCGGCAGAATCATGCAGGCAACCGATCCGTTTCCCGACCGGGGGCGGAGCTTCAGGGCGCTCCGTGCAGCCGGCTCGATATCCGCCCGCGCCTCCATGGAGCCGATGGACGAACTGCAATCTTCGCCGATAGCAGCCGTGCCGACGTCAGCACGATCATCTGGGCGACCGGCTACCGCAACCATGACGGTTGGATTGAAATCGACCTCGGTTCACCCGGCTTGTTCTTCCTGGGCCGACCGTGGCAGCGAAACCGTGCTTCTGGACTTATCCTTGGAGCCAGCAGGGGTTCCGGACCTGTCGTGAAAGCTGTCCTCGATCATCTCCGGCAGTCACTGCCGCAGCCGCCCCGACGCGCCTATGAATGGAGAAACGCTTAAGAGGCATTAGGCTCTCCGGTCAAGTTGCCATGCTTGCTTCGCGATGATGGCACCTGGTCATTCACAACCGGCTTGTAGGACAGCTACCGAGGGGGCGTCGAAAGCCGCCGATCGTGCAGTTTGAACTTCGATACCTCCTCCGGCCATCGTCGAGCACCGGAAGAAAGAGCTTGCTCCTCTAGCGATTGCAGGAATTAGACTCACCCGGAACAGTCGAAGGAGCCGTTCAATGAGCCACTCTCATGGTACGAAGGATCTCAGTTCCGGGCGCGGGAAGCGCCTGCTGATCGCACTGGCACTGAACCTGAGCATCGCAGTAGCAGAGGTGATTGGCGGCGTGGTGTCCGGCTCCTTGGCCCTGATTGCGGATGCCGCCCACAACCTCTCGGATGCCGGTTCGGTCCTGGTTTCCTATATCGCATGGCGCATTTCGCGGCGAGTGGCGACGCAGAGACGGACATTCGGCTATGCCCGGGCAGAGACGGTCGGCGCTCTGATTAATCTCACCACCCTGATCATGATCGGGCTTTATCTGTTGTGGGAGGCGGGATCGCGTTTCCTCGAGCCCACCGAGGTCGTGCCGACCACCGTGCTGATCGTCGGTGCCATCGCACTTGTGGAAGACCTGGCAGCCGCATGGGTTCTGCGCAAGGATCTTGGCAGCCTCAACGTCCGAAGCACCTTTCTTCACATGATTGCCGACGCACTCGGCACCGTGGCGGTTATCGCCAGCGGCATCGCGATCATGATTTGGGGGCCATCTGCTTCCTGGGTAGACCCGGCTGTGACGGCCCTGATCGCCATCTACATTCTGATCCATGGCGGAAGAGAAATTCGCGAATCCATTTCCGTGCTTATGGACAGCGCCCCGAAAGGGTTCGACCACAATGGTTTGTTGGCCCACCTTCGATCCGTCGAGGGGGTGGTCGATGTGCACCATCTTCATGTTTGGGAAATCAGCGAGGGGCGCACCGCCGTTGAGGTGCATCTTGCCACCGACAGGGACGACTTGGCATCGGCGACGGACATGAAGGAGACCTTGAAGGGAACCCTGCACGACCTGTTCGACGTGGAGCATGCAACCATCGAAATGGAGCTAGCAGGACGTGTCGATCACAAGGGACAGATCATTGCCGAGGATGATGACTGAGCCTCACTGGCGAGTATTCCTCCCTCCTTATGGTCGAAAGGAGCTCAAGGAGACTGCCGATGTTCTTGCTCCTCTTTCGGGGAACTTTGTTTCAGGATGTCCTTATCACATGACAACAGGCGAATAATCATTGGGGGAAATGCATTGCGGTACTTCAGACAGAGATTGTTTGGGGAGAGAACAGCCTGACACCGGGGTGAACACCAGCCGGTAACCATCGACGCAGTAAGATCGGGCACGCTCAAGATGGAAGTTCCGATGATGATCCGGCTCCTGCATGCCGTCTCCCTGTTCGCTACCGTGCTCCTGCTTGCGGGCTGCAGCCAGTTCGTCGGCGACAACCGCCACAATGTTCCCTTGAACAAGGCAGTGGTCGACCGCCTGGCCGAAATCGGATCCTCGCCCGCAGAGCCGATGATGATCCGGGTTTTCAAGCAATCGTCCGAACTCGAGGTCTGGAAGCGCACCAATTCGGGTCGTTACGCCTTGCTCAAGACCTACCCGATCTGCAAGTGGTCCGGGGCACTGGGCCCGAAAATCCAGGAGGGCGACTACCAGTCACCAGAAGGTTTCTATGATGTCACCCCTGCCCTGATGAATCCGAAGTCCGCCTATTGGCTCTCGTTCAATGTCGGCTTCCCCAACAAGTTCGACCAGGCATGGGGACGCACAGGCACAAATTTGATGGTGCACGGCGACTGCAAGTCGGTCGGCTGCTTCGCCATCACGGATGAAGGCATCAAGGAACTCTATGCCTTAGTCCGCGAGTCGTTTCGTGGCGGGAACCGATCCGTGCAGCTCCAGTTGTTGCCCTTCCGCATGAACGACACCAACATCGCAGCACACGCCACCAGTCCGCATGCCGCCTTCTGGACCAATCTGAAGCAAGGGACGGACGCCTTCGACAATACCCTGCAGCCACCGGCGTGGGATGTGTGCGAGCGGCGCTACGTCTTCAACCAAAACGAACGAGGCGGGGTACCGCTTGATCCGAATGGTCCTTGTCCCGTTGGTTCGCTGTCGATCATGGCCGCGCTTTAGGAGGTCCTGCTGGCCTGGCGGTAAGCTTAGCAACGACCTCAGGGTAGCATTGACAGCAGTGTTCGCCGGCAATCGCATAGCCGTCTTCGAATCATTGCTGCAGGAGGGCAAATTTGCTCGATGGCATTCCCCATCGGACCATTGCCAGTTCGGGACCATCAGGCGTGTTGCGCACGATCGGCGCAGGATAGTCGGAAAATATTGCGGGATGTCCGACCAAATTCCCGGCATTAGCATTGATACGCCGCATGTCGCTCACGAAGTCCAAATTGGCCTGTTGGTTGCTGAGGTGCGCGTAGAGATTGCACATGCTGGCCAGCTCCATGGTTCGAGATTGGGCGTTTGTTTCGTTCAGCATAAGGGCGGCCGCGAACGGCCAGGTCTCGTTGCGACCGCGTGAAAAGGCGCGGCAAATCCTCTCCCATAGAGGGGAAAGCGGGCTCTGCCCCCACTCCCCTGCAAGCGAAAAAACCGGCATCCCCATCCTTCCTTCGCTGCCTCGAGCGCAAAGAGCGCTCGAGCGGCTAGCTCGTGCAGGATCGGCGCGGATCTACTGCGTAGATTTACGCCGCCCCTTCGGGTGGGTGATCCCCCTCCGGTTTTTTGCTTGCCCCCTCTTCCCCGCTGCTCCGCGCGAACTCGAAGGACAGCCCCCGCTGTCCTTCGGACCAGCAAGGCAAAATCGGGATTAGGAGAGCAAAATGGCGAAACTCACCAAAGCGCAGCGCAAGGCCCACGGCGAGGCCGTAGCGATCTTGACGAAAACCAAGCTTTCAGACGATGAAATCCAGTTCGTATTTGAGAATTTTCACGAAGGCGCCGACCATAACACCGGCGCAGCGGGTGCGTTTTTCACGCCCCCTGCCCTTGCCCGTGATTTCTCCCTCGACGTAGGCGGCAGCACGATTGTCGACCTTTGCGCCGGGATTGGCGCATTGGCCTATGAAGCCATGAACCCCTATCGCAACGATGTGGGCAGCATGGTTTGCATTGAGAATAACCCCCGCTATGTCGAGATTGGCCGCAAGCTCATCCCCGATGCCCGCTGGATTTGTGCCAATGTCTTTGACTGGCGCAGCCTGGACCTTAGGCATTTTGATTGGGCCATAGGCAACCCGCCATTTGGCCGAGTTGCCCGTTCGGGTAATGGTCCGACCTATCGCGGCCCGGAATTTGAATATCACGTCATAGATGTTGCATCCGAGCTGGCCGACGCTGGCACCTTCATCGTGCCGCAGCAGTCGTCAGCGTTTCGATATTCGGGTGCCCCCTACTACGAGCGCCGGATCGAAGGCCGAGCCGTCGCATTCAGCCAAGCCACCGGCTTGAATATGGAGGCCGGAGTGGGCGTAGATACCTCGATCTATAAGGACGAGTGTAAAGATACGAGCATCGTCTGTGAGATCGTCTGTTTCGATTTTGAGGAAGATCGAACCCGCATCGAGCTGGAGGCCGAGCGGATCAGGACCAAACCCGCACCCACCATGAGCCGAGGCGAACAGGTACAGCTAACTCTTGATCTATTGGCGTAGGGGTGGGAAAATGGCTCAGACACGCGAAGTCATCGCGTACGATCACCCTTCCAATGTAGGTGGCACTTTTACCGTCTCAGTGGTCAAGGCCATTGACGAGACTTTTGCCGAGGTGCGGGTTTGGTACGGAAGGCCCAGCCCGACTGGCTGGATTCCATGGCGGGAGTGGGATGGCTACATATTCAAGGCCAAGCGCTCTGACCTCACCAACGAGCGGAAAATGCCGCTCTTTCGGGATTGGTGACACCGCCTAGGATCAGGGAGCCGTACGCGGCTTCCTGACCGTCTCCCCGCCGCATCGAGCGGCAGACAGCCGGTTAGCGCGCGGCACCGGCCTCACCCTAAGACGCCGGTTTCCTTGCATTTTGCGCCAGTTCTGATAGTGTTTCCATCCATTGGAGATTGTGCAAATGGCCGTCCGCGCAGCAATTCATGACCCCCGCCCCGACCGTTCGCCCGCCGCTGTTGCGCATCGCCGCAGTATCACGGATCAGGCGCGTGCATCCAATGCGCGGCAGGGTTACACCCACGACCCCGAGCTTGAAGCGCTCGTTGAGGCTTACGTCGCCGGCGACATGACCCTTGAGGAAAAGGGCGAGGCGATAGACGCCCTGGTCGCTGCCCAGGTCGCCGCCTTTAAAGCCGCAGATGCGGCCGAGGCCAGGGAAGAACGCCGCTAATCGCATCACCCCGAATTGACCGCGCAGCTTGCCGCGCGGATTTCGCTTGTGAGGCGACATGGACAATATGGACGGCTCGTACACCTATCCCGATCACCCTACTGATGGGGATAGGCGGGGCGTGTTGCGCAACAAATTCGCGCTCACCCGGCATAGCCAGCTTCGAGCCGTCGAATATCGCCACACAGAACAGCGCATCGCTGAATTGAACGCCGGGCAAGGCCCCAAAGGCAATCTCGACGCGGCGCACCTGAAGGCGATCCACGGTCATATTTTTCAAGACGTCTATCAGTGGGCCGGTCACACCCGCGCCGAAACCCCGATGGTGGACGGCATGCGCGTCGATCCAGTCGGCCACTTCTCGAAAGGCGGATCGGCATTTTTGCATGGCAGCAAAATCGACCTTGGTTTGCACGAAGCGCTTCGGCCGCTGGCGGGCAATGATGCCCTGCGAAATCTAACCCCCGATCAATTTGCCGAAAAGGCCGGGAAGGTCCTGGGCGAGCTGAACTACGTTCACCCCTTCCGTGAAGGCAATGGCCGCACACAGGAAGCCTTTATCAAAGAGGTGGGCCGGCAGGCCGGCTACGAAGTCGATATGAGCGCCATCACCAAGGAGCGCATGATTGCCGCCTCGATCGCGCATAGTCGCGATCCAGACAGCCGGGCAATGGTCGATCTCGTAAAAGACAGCATCGACCCCGCCCGCCGGGCCGCCCTGCAGGACGCCAATCGCGCGATAAGCGGAGTGGGGAAAGACCCCCACGACTATGACGCAAAAACCGCCCAACCCGGTCAAACAACCGATGGGCGGATTTTCTACGCCACAGCCGATGCCGTGACGGTTTCTGACGGCAAAAGCCTCATTGTTCATGACAGGACAGATTTTCCCGCTGATCTGCCCAAGAACGGCGAAGCCGTACAGGTGCAATCGCGCGGCGAGCTGGGCCATCAGCGCGAACCAGAAAGACAGCCGGAACTCCGCCAGGTCGAAGCCGAGCGCCGGGAACAGCCAGCGACGGAACACACTCGGATCAAGGACAGCGACGACTACGAACGCTGAATCTACCGACGAAGCTGGATAATGAGGCAACAGATGAAGCCTGGTGCGGGCTGGACAACCGATAGAAAACCGAACTTGATCTTGCGGATAAGGGCATGGCTCGCGTTGCGGGCATACCGTAAGGCCGAGGAGCCTTATCGGCGTCTTACGTCGCAGATGAAGGCTCTTGAGGCCGAGCGGGAGGCAATATTGAAGACGGTGGCGGCCGACAATCGCGCCGGCCGGCTGGACAAACATGCATTTGAGGTTCGGGCGGCCGAGCTGATGCAGATCAATGACCGGTTTGCGGAACTTGGCGAGCCTTGGGAGAAAGCCGAAGCTGCAATGAAAACGGCATGGGCGAGGACCCAGAGAGTTTTGCGCGATATCGGCTTTCGAGAGACCCCGAATTAAGCGCGCGCGATCTGCCGCCTGTCACATCGATATGGCGCCGACGACCGATCGGAAGGAAGTGACAAAGCCCGCGGAACAAATCGGACAAACAATCCGGCGCCACCGTGGAGCCGTTTCACCCACACCCTTGGTCTGCAACATTCATAGAGCCGGGAACTATGCGCCGCCGCGCAGCCCTGCCAACCTATTCCGTGCAGAATTTTCCCCGCCCTTCGGGCTTCCTCGCGAAACAAAATTTGGCACGGAATAGGTTCTCCGCTCCGACCTTCGGTGTCTGGCCTGCTTATCCGGCAGCGCATTTGGTCCCTGCAATGATGCAAACCAAAGGAGCTACCATGAACAGATTCTCAAACTCATCCGTCGCCGCATCGGCCGAGCCTACAGCGCATTCGCCGGCATTGTCCGCAACCTGGCCCAATCAGGCACCGTCGCGTTCAAAATCTCGCTGAAACTGCCACTGCCGGCGCTTCGCCGCAGTGACCACCACGGCGCTTGGCCCCGCCTACATTGCGCACCACTGCATTCTATCTCTCCGCCCGCCGTCATAGGCCCTCGCCAGACCCGCTGCGGTCATTGCTGGACCCACGGCAACACCTTCAGCCGTCACGCCGACCAGGACCCGCCCGTAGCGATCCTTGCCCTGTTCGACGAGATCGATGCCCAGCCAGCAATTGCGCCAGATACAGTGTCGATCGTTCGGCCAGCTCAAGCTCCTTCTGGCATTGGGCACCGCTCCCCGCTTCTGGCGCGTCAATGTCATAAATCCGGTATTTTACCCGGTTCATCCAAAACGTATCCCCATCGACAACGCAGTCGACCCGACGCCCTGCCCCGCAAATTTCCGCCGATTGGACCGCGCTAACGAACGCCGGCGACGTGGTGATGAAAAGTGCCGCCAGCAGCGCCGGCAATCTTGTCGAAATCCTCAAACCCATTTCCTCATTGTCCAGAACCATCCGCCCTTGGGCGCATCCTTGACAGGAACAGGCTCTATTCCGCTGCGCTCCACCGGACCCCATACTGGGTTTCGGCCCATACGGGTAACGATCCTTTGCGCAGCGCGGCCAGGGCCGCGCCAAAGGCCATACCACCAGAGCTTGCTAGATGGAGGGGAGAAAGGCTTCGCCTCTCTCCCCTGCAAGAGCTTCGACGGGGTGTCCCCATCCTTCACTCCCGGCCAGCGGCCGTCCGTTGCAGGAGCTGGCGGAGATCCGCGCACAACGCGCGGATCTCCGCTGCCCCTCGGGTGGGTGATCCCCCTCCCCGTCTGCGCCCTTGCCCCCCTCTCTCCGTCTCATTGGCGACGCCTAGAGGGCAGAGGCGGGGCCCCTGCCCTATGGGCACAGGCTAGACCGCTTCGCGGGAACAAGGAGAGCAAACCATGACCCCCACCGAAATCCAGCCAATCGTGTTGAACAAGCTAGACGCCGATCCCAAGAATGTCCGCAAGACGTATGCACCTGACAGCGTTGAGAGCCTTGCCGCCTCCATTGGCAGCGTTGGCGTCCTGCAGAACCTTGTCGTCCGCCCCGGCAAGAAAGGCCGCTTCTTCGTCTCCGCTGGTGGGCGCAGGCTGGCAGCGCTCAAGCTGCTGGTGCAGCGCGGCACGATCCCGGCAGACCATGCGGTCAATTGCCAGATGCGCGACGAGGACAGTGCCGTCGAAGTGAGCTTGGCCGAGAACGTCATGCGCGAGGCCATGCACCCGCTCGACGAGTTTGAGGCCTTCAAGGCCCTTAGCGATCAGGGCAAGAGCCCCGATCAGATCGCATCGCGCTTTGGCGTCACCGAAAACCTTGTGAAGCGCCGCCTCGCCCTCGCCAAGACCGCCCCGGAACTGCGCGAGCTTTTCCGCTCCGGCGAAATCGAGCTTTCCCAACTGGCAGCCTTCACCGTGGTGGACGATCACGCGCGCCAGTTGGAAGTCTGGAACAATCTTGGCCAATGGAACCGCCACAGCGCAACAATTCGGCGCATGCTGCTGTCCGAGCAGACCACGACCGACACGCCGCGCTTTGCCATCGTCGGAGAGGCCGCATATCTGGCAGCGAGCGGCATCCTGCGCAAAGACCTGTTTGATGAAAGCGGCAGCGGCATCATCGAGAGCCCGGACGTGCTGGAGGCCGTGTTCAACCTGAAGGTAGAAGCCGTCAAAACCAAGCTTTTGGCCGAAGGCTGGGCATGGGTCGAGTTTTTCGAGACGCTGCCGGACTGGTATTACGGTGCCGTGCGCGTCTATCCGACCGACATTGACCTTTCGCCGGAGGATCAGGCAGCGCTTGATGCCCTTGAGAACGAGCTTGAAAACCTAACAGATTTGGACAGCGAGACTGCCCCGGTTGACCCGAGCGAATTGGAGCAGCGACAGGCCGCCCTCCATGAGCAGATCGAGCAGTTCAATCGCAAGACCAGCGTTTTCACCGAGACCGATTATCTGACCGCTGGCGCGATTATCAGCGTGAGCCACTATGGAAAATTCCGCATTGAACGCGGAATGATGGCACGCGGTCCCAACGAAGATGCCTTCGAGGATGAGCAGGACGTGAATGAGGACCACGATCACCAAACCGTCGTCCCAACCGAGCCGGAGCCAGCCAAGACCGCAGGGCTGGACGACCTCTCGTTTTCGCTGGTCGAGGACCTGAGCGCCCGCAAAACCGCAGCGCTGCGCGTTGCCTTGGCGGACAATCCAGACATTGCCCTTGTGACGGTCATTCACGCCATGCTGCTGCGCGTCGGCTACAGCTACGCGCGAGAGCAGAGCGCCGTACAGGTCAGCGTGACCCCCGAATATCTTAAAGGGGCAATTTCTGACTACGACGACTATGCGCCAGTGGTCGAGTTCGCCAGCATGTGGGAAAATCTGGGCCATTCCATCCCCGGCAACCCGACCGATCTTTGGGATTGGCTGATCGACAAAAGCACCGATGAATTGCTGATCTTGCTGGCTGCAGCCGCTGCCAAAGGCGTCAACGTGGTCGAAAAGAAGTTCTCCGACCGAGGGCAGGCGTTCGAGCATGGCAAGGTGCTGAGCCGCGCCCTGTCCCTCGACATGGCCGACTGGTTCACTCCGACCGCTGAAAACTACTTCAAGCGGATCAGCAAGGACCAGATCGTCGTCGCCATCAAGGAAGCCATCGGCGACGAGGAGGCGGCCAAGGCGGCGAAAATGAAGAAGGGTGAGGCGGCAGCCTATGCCGAAACCCTCTTTAAAGATCGTCGTTGGCTGCCCCCACAGCTGAGGGCACCCGTCCCGCAGGAACCGGCTTGCTAATTGCTCTCTCAAGCCGAGCCGGTCGCGCCTTGTGCGACCGGCATTAAATCCAAAAATCGCGGTGGCCGCGATCCCGGCATCGAACCGGGATAGCGGCTTTGCCGTGCGTTTTGACGCGCGCCTAAAAGTGGGGTTATCGGTGGCCCCGAGTCGGCTCAGAACGACGTTCGTCCTGCTTACTCCGTTCGTGAGGCAAGCGACCTGTTGAATTGTCAGCTGACAATTTCGCAAAAAGTGCTGCAAATTCAACGTGGTTTCGATTCTGCAAGCGCACATTAGGAGTCTGTTAACCCAATATTCCTTGACCGACCGGTGAGAGTCGGGTCAATTTGCGGAAAATAACCAGAGTGGCTCTATTTTGCGACTTTCACGATGAAGCCAGTTGTAGCTGCAAATTCCCGACCTCAGGGCGGCCCAGCGTTCGATGAAACGATCTGGGAAGATTCTCAGGCTTTGGGCTCGCAGCTCCAGGTCCTGCGGGAACGACTGTTTCCGCCTGAGGCGCAAAAAGAGCTTCGCACCTTCTCGACGGCCGAAACCGCGAAACTGATCGGCGTCACCGAAAGCTATATCAGGAACCTGGCGACAGACGAAGCCGGCCCAATACCCGAAAAGGCGACCACCGGGCGGCGGCGCTATTCCCTGGAACAAGTCCATGCTCTCCGGCAGCACCTGACTAAGGGCAAGACCTCCTACGTTCCCTGGCGTAAGGACGGCGAACATCTCCAGGTCATCGCCGTCACCAACTTCAAGGGTGGCTCGGGCAAAACTACCACTGCCACCCATCTGGCCCAATATCTTGCCCTTCATGGTCATCGAGTTCTTGCCGTCGATCTCGACCCACAGGCATCGATGTCAGCCCTGTTCGGCTATCAGCCGGAATTCGACGTGGCCGACAACATGACGCTCTATGGCGCCATCCGCTACGACGAGCAACGCCGGCCGCTCTCCGAGATCGTCCGCAAGACCTATTTCGCGGGCCTCGACCTAGTGCCCGGCAATCTCGAATTGCACGAATTCGAGCATGACACGCCGCGCGTGCTGTCGAGCGGCACGCGTGACGACGACGGCCTATTTTTTATGCGGGTCGCCAGTGCCTTGCAAAGCGTGGCGGACGACTACGACGTCGTCGTCATCGATTGCCCGCCCCAGCTTGGTTTTCTCACCATGTCGGCGCTGTGCGCTGCGACAGCCGTCCTGATCACCGTTCACCCACAAATGCTTGATGTCGCCTCGATGAACCAGTTTTTGGCCATGACCTCGCAGTTGCTGGCGGTCGTGCGGGATAACGGCGGCAACCTGAAATATGACTGGATGCGATATCTCGTCACCCGGCATGAGCCCAACGACGGCCCGCAGAACCAGATCGTGGCCTTCCTGCGCAATCTCTTCGGTGAGCGGGTACTGACGCCGATGATGGTCAAGTCGACGGCCATTTCTGACGCTGGTCTTTCCAAGCAAACGGTCTACGAGGCCCCTCGTGAATCCATGAACCGTCAGACCTACGACCGGGCGCTTGAATCGATGGACGCCGTCAACGGCGACCTTGAGAAGTTGGTTCACCAAGCCTGGGGGAGGGCGACTAAATGAAGAAACCCGACGGCCGGGGCAGGGACATTCTCCAGAGTCTGGTTGCTGCCGGCAAGCCTGGGCGTCCGGACGATGGATCGTCATCGCAGGCGCGGCCATCGGGCGCCGTCAAGGCGATGAGCCTTGGGCTTGACCGCCTTTCGGCCGAGGCCGCACAGGCCAAGGTGTTGCGCGAAGAGTTGGCCAGTCGTGAGACAACCCAGGAGCTTGATCCTGCGCTGTTCAGCGCCTCTATTGTTTCGGACCGTATCTCCTCGGCAAGCGATGGAAGGCTGCAGCAGCTCAAGGCCGCGATCGCCGAAAATGGGCAGCAGATACCCGTCATCGCCCGCCCGCATCCAACCGAAGAGGGGCGCTTCCAGATCGCCGCCGGCCATCGGCGCTGGCGTGTGGCTCAGGAGCTTGGGCTGAAACTCAAGGCGATCGTTCGCAAACTGTCCGACCAGGAAATGGTCATCCTGCAGGGGCAAGAGAACGGCCCTCGGGAAGACCTCACCTTTGTCGAGCGCGCGCGCTTTGCCATGCAGATGGAAACCCACGGTTTCGACCGCGACACACTGTCGGCCGCCCTCAGCGTCGACAAACCAGAGATTTCGCGTCTACTCACCGTCGCCCAGGCTCTCGGAGAGGACCTGATCGTAGCCATTGGCCCAGCGCCGAAGATTGGCCGTCCCCGTTGGCTCCAGCTCGTCAAGGGTCTTGAGCCGGCCGGCGCGCGCGAGGCGCTCGACGACGTGTTGGCTTCAGGGGACTTTCAAAGCGGCGACAGCGATCAGCGTTTCGCCATGGCATTGCAGGCCGTTGGCTCGAAGCAGGGCACAGCCAAGCGCAGGCTCGCTTCTCCCGATCGCGTGGCGTGGGTTGAAAAGAAGGGGCGTCAGGTCCGCCTCGTCTCCGACAACCCTGCCTTTGCAAGCTTTATCCAACAACGCCTCCCTGCACTCCTTGAGGAGTTTGCGGGCAGCGCCGAAGCCAAACAGAAAAACAGACGAAAGGATCAACCCGCTGAATAACAAACGCTTTTGGTGAATTGTCAGCTGACAATCCATTCGGAGTAGATGAAACCGGGCAAAGAAAAAGGCCCCCGAAACGACATTCCGGAAGCCCTTCTCAAGAGTGGTATCAAGAGAATCGCACTTTCAGGAATCACAGTCAAGGCCTTCGGGCACTGAGCGTCGATTCGGCGAGCGGATTTCTATTGCCTAGAGATAGGTGAAGAAGGATGCAGACGCATACCGTAACGACGCCCTTTGGGCGGCGGCCGATGACGCTTGGCATGATTGCAAGCCAGGTCACGGCCCAGACTGTGCCGGAAGGCGCCACCGTGCATAAGTGGCACGTCTTTAGAGATATCAAGGAAGCTCGGATTGCCCTGGGCGCCACCGATAGGGCGTTGGCCATCCTTGATGCGCTTCTATCCTTCCATCCGGAGACCGCGTTCTACGGCGATAGCGCGCTTATCGTTTGGCCGTCCAATGAACAGCTCATTGGCCGAGCCAACGGTATGTCGCCGACGACGTTACGCCGGCATCTGGCCAACCTGGTCGATTGCGGCCTCGTCGTTCGCCGGGATAGCCCAAACGGCAAGCGCTATGCCCGCAAGGGGCAGGGGGGTGACATCGAGCAGGCCTACGGCTTTGACCTGTCACCGATCGTTGCCCGCGCTGTGGAGTTCAAGGAACTGGCGGAGGCCGTTCGCGCTGAGAAGAAGGCCTATAAGGTCGTCAAGGAACGGCTGACCATATGCCGGCGCGACATCGTCAAGATGATCGAGGCGGCTATCGAGGAAGGCGTCCCAGGCAATTGGGGAAGCGTGCATCTCGAATATCAGGCGATCATCGGGCGACTTCCCCGGACCGCACCACGGCAGGTTCTCGAGACTGTGGCGGCCGAGCTAGATGACCTTTGGACCCAGATACGCGATGTGTTGGAATCCTTTGTAAAAACACAGAATATGAACGCCAATGAGTCCCAATTTGAACGCCACATACAGAATTCAAATACCGAATCTAAAACTGAATCTGAACGCGGCTTAGGAATAAAAGATGAAGCGAGCGGCAGCGCCGGTGAATCTGACAACCTGCGGAGCTTGCCGCAGCGCGAACTGCCCCTGGGTATCGTGCTGGACGCCTGTCCGAACCTGCTGTGGTTGGTGAAGGGCGGCGGCGGTATTCGTAATTGGCGAGATTTCCTGACCGCGGCGGATTTGGCCCGGCCGGTATTGGGGATTAGCCCCAGCGCCTGGGAAGACGCGCAGGTCGCAATGGGCGAGCAGCAGGCGGCAATCACCCTCGCCGCCATCTACCAGCGAACGGACCAGATCAAGTCGCCGGGTGGCTATCTGCGAAATCTGACGGAGCGAGCCAGGGAAGGGAAATTCTCGACCTGGCCGATGATCATGGCGCTGTTGCGGGCCAAACTGGACGCGGCAAAGGCAGCCGGGGCGGGTGTTGTCGAAGCGGAAAGCGAGCTTGGGGCGGCAAAACGGCTCGATCGAACGGAGAAACGGCTTGAAATCAGCGAAAACCTGAAGCGCTCCCTCGGCAAGTGGGATCGGGAAACCTAGGGTTTCCGTGACGGGGCTTCGACGCTCCATCGATCGACAGCCGTAGAGTTGACTACGCTGGGTCGTTGAACTGTCAGTCGAGATGGCATATATTACGCGCAGAACGTGTGACATTCTTGCGTAAAGGGGAAGCCAGCATGGCGTTATTGCAGAAAGTGACGACTGAGGTGGGGCCACTAATCCTGTCCTACATGGATCAGGCTGGCCAGATCACCGCCGCGCGGGTCGCCGATGAATTTGGGATGTCCAAATCCCAGCTTGCCGAGACAGCCGGCCTGGCGCGGGAAACGCTCTATCGGCCTGAACGGGTTGGAGCGCCGAAGGCTCAAGGCCGGTTGCGCGAAATGCTCGAGATCATCAGTCGTGTGACCGATTGGGCGGGCGGCAAGGATCAGGCAATGGCTTGGTATCGCGCTCAACCGCTGCCGGCCTTTGGTGGTCGGACCGCCGAGGCCTTGGTAAAGGACGGAAAAGCTGCGGCGGTGCGTGATTATCTCGATCATATGGCCCTTGGCGGATTTGCGTGAGGTTCGTCGGAACCTGTTATCGTGCTCATGATCCCCGCTGGGCGTTCAAGCCGACGTCCGGCGAGGGAGCAGCGATCCGCGGCGCGCGATTTAACCCCAAGGGCGTGCCCGCGCTTTATCTTGGGCTCAGCATCATGACGGCGATCAAGGAAATTAGCCAAGGTTTGCCACATCGGCTCGATCCGACGGTGCTGTGCTCCTATGACGTGGACTGCAACGATGTTGTCGATCTGGCATCAGAGCAGGGCAGGGGGTCGGCTTCTGTGACGAAAGAAGACATGGCGTGCGCTTGGGCGACGGCGCTTGCCAATAGCACTAGGCCTGCCTCTTGGGCCGTCTATGATCAGCTTGTCGCCCGCGGCGTCGCTGGAATTATTGTGCCTAGCTATGCGCCAGGGGCCGATCCCGAAGATCGCAATCTGGTTTTATGGGACTGGGGGCCGGGGCTTCCTCATAAGGTTGAGGTCTTCGATCCGAGTGGCCGTATGCCGCGTGATCAGTTGTCTTGGACCTAGGCGTCGAAGTGATTTGAGGGTCCCAGACTTCGCGGCTAGGCCGTCGGAAATTCGGGCGGCGGGCCCTGACTCAGTTTTTCGGCATTCGCACGTGCCCGAATGTGCTGATCAAGCGCCTTGTACCAGAAGTCGTCCTCTCGCCCGCGTGGTCGTCCGGCCTGCGCCCACAGAAAATACGCCGTTGCACGCACTTCGGCGGTGAAATCCTCCATGCTCTTGCCAATCGGCAGGTCATCCTCTTGCGCCATGATTATTCTCCTTCTAGTTCGCGTCCTTCAGCGTTTCCGCGATCTCCTCGTCGATAAAGTGCTCCAACTCCTCAAAAACTGCAGCAGCAATGGCGTCGCGCTCTGCGTCGTTGGACCACTCCCCTGAAGGCACTCCAAATCGGCAGGTCCGCAGCTGATGATCGCTGCGTAGGCTAAAACCGCATTGAAACTGCAGCGATCCGCCCTCGCTCACCAGTTCGACCAGAAGCGTCTCCAGATATATTAAATAGCGCTCGGACAATTCCTGGCTTAGTCGATCAATGATTGCCTGCATCACTGTTGGTCCAAGGGTTCGGGCGCGGGCCCGCCTGCAGGAGGTGAATTGCTGTCATGCGCCGCAGCCAGCCACTCAATCCACTTTCCGACGGCAGCCGGAACAAGATCGTAGCCATAGCGCCAGCCCATGATGTCGGCAGGACAGCGAAGAATATCTGCCAGTGTCATGAGGCTCTGCTTGATACGCGCAGCATCCATTGTGTGTCTGTTATTCAATAGGGCAGGGCGTCATAGGCCGGCTGCCTTGGTGAGATTGACCCTAAACCGGTCGCGCCGGCGTTGATAGCGCCGGGTCATCTCGGCCGACACGTGCCCGAGCTGCTTCTGCACATAGCGCTCATCGACCTCGGCCGAGGAGGCGAGACCGGCTCGCAGAGAATGGCCAGCGAACAAGGCGCCCCGCGCATCTTCCGAAAGATCGCCGCGCACGCCAGCGCCCAGTGCGGCCGTCTTGACCAGGCGGGCAACCTGCTTGTCGTTCAACCGATCGGCGCCGACCGTCTTGCCGTGGCCGGTTACCCGTCGAAACAGCGGGCCGTGCACGATCCGCGCCAGCTTGAGCCAGGTTTCGACGGCCACGACCGGGCAGGTGGCATCCGAGGATCCCCGGCCAATCTCGACCTCGCGCCAGCCGGTCTTGCCGCGAATATTCAGGACCATCCCTTTGTCGAGGATCTCGATCCAACCACGGCCGTCCTCGCTTTGGCCTTCACCGACATCGAGGCCGACGATTTCCGAACGCCGCAGACCGCCGGTAAAACCCAACAGCAGCATGGCGCGATCCCGAATCCCGCGCAGGGCCCCGCGATCCAAGGTCTCGAGCATGGCTAGGAGATCCTCCGGCAGGATCGCCTCCTTCTGCCGCGGCGGTTTGGCGTGGGTGTTGCGAATGCCGGCCATGACGGCGGCGATATGGCGATCCTGGCGGTCCAGCGCCTGGCCGCCTTGCAAAAAATTCCAGGACAGCGCGGAGAGGCGCCGTTCGATGGTGCTGACGGCGTTTGGAAGGCCCGTGGCCTGGCCAGCGGCGCAGGCAGTGATGTAGAGGCCGACGATTTGCGGATCGGGCGGCTGCACCGCGAGCCCTTGTCGGCGACACCAGCCGGAAAAGTGCTTCCAGTCCGAGGCGTAGGCCAACCGGGTGTTGGCTGAGCTGGCCGCCTCGACATAGTCGCGGGCGCGATCGGCAAGGCCGCGCAAATGGGCCAGATCGCCGGCCGGAACCGACACGGCGGAATTGTCGACGGGTGCCGCGGCTGCAGCAGCGGGCAGGGGGGCGTTGCCGGCGTCGTTTTCAGCGGTTTCGTCGGGGTTTTGGGTCACTTCCTCTATAATGAACAAAACGTCCGATAATGCAAGATTATCGGACGTGAAATGTTAGCGACAGGTAGGGCGGTTAGGTGCTTATATTATAGCCTTAAGCGCCGTTATAGTGTAGCCTGGCGGCATGATAACGCGCGCTGATTTGCTTGTTGTCGGTCCTCTGACGGTGCCGAAAGTGCCGGCCTGGGCCCGGCCGCGCGGCCATGTTTTGCACGATGCCGATGCGGCCTATCTGGCCGGTGCAGCCTTGAATGCGTTGGATAATCTGGTGCGAAGCGATGCAGTATGGGCCGGCGTGTGGCGCCAGCGGCTGGCGCTGAAGAGCGCTGCCGCAGCGGTGCAATTGAGCGGCCGGCGCGAGGATGAAGCGGCGCTGCGCGACAGCCACTATTGGCGCGGCGCCGGTGATGATCCTGGACCCGCCGGCCACCTGTTGCTGGCCTGGCGCAAATTGGCGACGCGAAGCAGCAGCTGCGACGCAGAGTTCGTGCGCTCGGTTGCCGAACAGCAGTTTGGCCTGCACTGGGACGACGCCCTCGCCGCGGTGGTGGTCAATGCCGAGGACATGCTGCGGTCGGCGCGGCCGGCACCAGCGCTGGCGGCCGAACTCGCCGCCGCCGTCTATCGGGCGCGGCCGGATGCCGAGCTGCTGGGCTTCTGGTTGGCCGATGCGCTGCTGGCGCAGAAGTTCAGATGGCCCATGCCGGTGCCGCTGCTGATGGGGCAGGGGACGTCAGCGGTGTTCAAATCTGGCGGCAACCGCAGGCGGATTCGGCCGGGCGGGGAAGGCTGGGGCCGGGCGGTATATTTGGCCTATGCAACAGCGGCGGCGGAAGCCTGTGATCTGGGCGCCGATGTTTTGGCGCCGCGCGCGGTAACGCTGATGAACATTGCGCCAAAACTGCGGGCCAAGGGCGCGGGCGAGGTGGTGAAGCTGCTGCTGAACGACGATGTCGTGCCCGGGTCATGGTCGAGCGCCAACCTGTCGGCGCGCGGGGCGCGGCGGCTGTTCGACCGGTTGGGCGACCTAGGGGCGGTGCGCGAGGTTTCGGGCCGACCGACGTTTCGGCTCTACGGCTTATGAGAGCGCAATCCATGGCCCGGCGCAAAAAGACGGACGCCGAACCAGAAAGCTTCGATCTCGAGCTGGCCGAGATGCCGGCGGAGCTGCGCTGGCGCGAGTGGATGAACCGCATCGAGGCCGTGCTGTTCGCGGCACCGCAGCCGGTGGAGCGCGAGGTTTTGGCGCGTGTGGTCGGCCGCGACGCCAGCATTGACCTGCTGATCGACGACATTCGCGACGGGTTGCGCGGCAAGCCCTATGAGGTGGTCAATGTCGCCGGCGGCTGGGCGTTTCGCACCCGGTTGGCCTATGCCGATGTCATTGCCGCCTCCGCGGCGGTGCCGGCGAAAACTATCGACCTGAGCCAGAACGAGGCCATGGTGCTGGTGTCGATCGCCTATCATCAGCCGGTCACGCGGACTGGGGTGTCCGAAATCCTCGGACGCGCGGTGTCGCGGGACGTGATCGGGGCGCTACGGGATAAAAATATGATCACGGCGGGGCCGCGCAGCCCGACGGCGGGGGCGCCGGTCACCTATGTGACGACCAAGGGGTTTTTGGAGCATTTCGGGCTGGATACGCTGCACGACCTGCCCGAAATTGAGACGCTCCAAGATGCTGGTCTCCTTTCCAACGACCTTGGGACGCCCGACGACTTTCCAATTGACTGAAATTCCGGCTGAGTATCCAAACACTATAACGATGGGGATTCCCTCCCTGCGCAAGAGCGTACGCACCTAATTTCTGCCGGCTGAATCGATATGGATCACATGGCGCCGAACACTTCAAAAGCACCCCAATTGGCGGGGTGGGCGAAGGTAGCCGGACCTTCCACCTCGATCATCGCAGTTACCGCTTCGCGCAACGCCGCAGCCCAATCAAGTTCCGGTGACGTCGATTTCGCACTGAACCAGCGAACGTTGAGCGACAGCGTTGCCTCAGAGGGGATGGACCAGTGGGTCACTGCAACAGCACCGGCGCCGGCGTTGAGGAAGCCACGGGCCAGCCCGGACAGTCCGGAGGCGTTGCTGCGGCCATCGCCAGCCGCCGTGTTGCAGGCCGACAGGATGACGAGTTCGGCCGATAGCTCCAGATCCATGACCTCGCTCAGTCCCAAATAACCGTCATCGAGCGATGTGGGCTCGGTGGGCGGGGTCAGGACCAGTCCAGGCTCGGACACGCCCTTTGCCTCCCCCCGCCACTAGGCCATGCGTGGCGAAGCCCCCCGACCAACAGCCAGGGGGCGATCAAAACATGGGTCAAATCTCAGTGAAAACTTATGCCCTCAGAGGGTCAGATCTCGGTGGCAATCAACAGCCAGCCAAGGCGCGGCGATTCCATTGCGTTCATCCATATTTGGCGCGCTGCAGCACCATCGCGGCAACCAGTTGCAGCATTGGCATCGGCACATCGGTCCGCTCGGCGATCGCCTGGGGCCAGGCAAACAACGCATCGTATTCGATGGGACGACCGGCTTCCATGTCTTGCAAGGTCGATGACTTCTGGTTCGAGCCGATGAGTGCGGCTTGACGCTGCAGATCAAAATCGACCGCATGGCCCAAGCTTGCGCCCAACTGCGCGATCTCAGCGACGATACCCAAGAGCAGCGAACGCAAATGGGGCGCGGCCAGAATGTCGGCGATCGGCGCCTTGGTGAGTGCCGCGATGCCATTAAGCGCGGCATTGACGGCCAGTTTATTCCAAAGCGCCAAAGGTAGGTCGGGCGCAATTTCGACGGGGATTGGCCCAGCGTCGAGCTGCTTGCAGATAAGCGCCAGCCGTGGGTCGGCGGGACCGAGCGCCGCCCCCAGTAATAATTTACCCGAGCCAGTATGTTGGACCGTTCCGGGGGCGGTGACGGTTCCGCCGAAATAGGCGATTCCGGCAGCGCAACCGGGGAAATGACGCACCAGTGCCTGATGCGAGGGCGGGAGAGATTCAGGCGCCAGCTGGAGCAAGTACCACCATGGTACACCATTCTGGACGAAAATTACCATGCCGTTGGGCTTGCGCGAGCGCGCGATGGCATCGGCCGCCGCGGCAACGGCATGGCTTTTGGCGGTGACGAAGACGATGTCGGCAGGCGCCATCTGACCGGATTCAGCCGACGTTTCTAGGCGATGGGTAGACAGCGTGCCGTCGAGCCCAACGATCCTTAAGCCGTGCTGACTTATGGCGTCGCGTTGCGCGCCCCTGGCGACCAATGCCGTCTCGAAATGAGGCGCTAGCGCTGCGGCAATGAGCCCGCCTACAGCGCCGGCTCCAAACACGATGCACCGCATGCCCGATCTCTCCCGATGGTCCGGTAGCGCAGCCTTGCTAGGTAGCCTTGCCGGGACTTTTCGCTCCCTTGATAATCGAAACGCGCGATTCCCACAAGTAGTAATGCATTACTGTGATGCATCACCACTTGACGCGACGTCTCGCTTATGGCTTTTTGTCGCCAAGGGAGACGTGAATTGAGCGCCAAGCAAAAACTGATTTCACAGCAAATCGCTGACCAGTTACGGGACAAGATCCACCGCGGCCAGTTGCTGCCGGGCACTCCCCTCAATCTGGTGGCGCTGCGGGAAGAGCTGGGCGTCAGCATCTCCCCGGTTCGCGATGCGACCAAGCTGCTCGAGCGTGAAGGCTATGTGCAGGTCGTGCCGCGACGCGGCGTCTTTGTGCGGCAGGTCGAGCTGGAAGAAATCCTCGAAGCCTATGACTTCCGTCTCGCCATCGAGCCGGTCATGGTCGAGCTGGCGGCGCCGCATATTTCGGAAGCCCAGATCAAAAAGCTGCAGGAAAACTATCGCTCGCTGTTCACCATCGAGGGCGGCAGCGCGTCGGAGGCGTTTAGGGCCATGGATATGGCGCTTCACCTCACCGTGACCAAGCACTGCCCGAACCGCATTTTCAAGAGCATGATCTCCAGCATCGTTGGCTATATCGAATGGTCGTCCGGCTATGCGCTGCGCAACATGCCCGACTCCCTTCCAAACACCGTCGAAGAGCATCTCAAGGTCTGCGATGCCTTGCTGCGTCGCGACATTGCCGCCGCAGCGGAAGCCATGCGTCAGCACCTGCTAGCCACCCGGGCCCGCATCACGACCTACATGGGCGTTTCAGCGTCGAAATAGATTCAATCGCCAGCATTGCTGGATGCTCTTTGCGTTTTTGCAGGATGCGGACATGAATATTGATTTTGGGCCGGTCTTTGCGCGGTCCGGTTTTCTGATCGATGGCCTACTGCTCACCTTGCAGTTTTCGCTGACCGCCATAGTGACCGGCTTCGTGGCTGGAACGCTAATTGCTGTTGGGTCTCGTTCCAAGACCAGGCTGCTGAGCCTGGTCTGCCAGGGTTATGTCGAAGCGATCCGCAACACCCCGCTGCTGGTGCAGTTGCTGGTTGTGTATTTCGGCCTGTCGAGCGTTGGGCTGAAATTTCCTGTCTTCTTTGTGGTCATCTTGGCGATGACGATCAACAACGCCGCCTATACCGCCGAGATCATGCGCGCGGGGCTGGATTCCATTGCCAAGTCGCAGATTGAGGCTGCCAAATCACTCGCACTATCTCCCTGGCAGGTGTTCTCCCGCGTCATGCTGCCTCCGGCCATCGAGCGGGTCTATCGCTCGTTGTCCAGCCAGTTCGTGCTGATGATGCTGTCGTCCTCCATCACCTCGCAGATCTCGGCTGAGGAACTGATGGCTGCCGGCAATTTCATCCAGTCAGAAACCTTCCGGCCGTTTGAAACCTACATCGTTCTGGCCGTGCTCTATCTTATCCTCTCCCTGCTGTTCCGCGGCCTGTTCTGGGCGTTTGGTCAGGTTGCATTCCCGCGCCGCCGTCGCCTCGGCACCTCTTTGTGAGCGCGTGATGACCTCCTTCAATCTGATGCATCTGCAATTCATCCTGACCGGCGCCATGTGGACCGTCATCCTGTCGGTTCTCGCGACGCTGGGTGGCGGTATTGGCGGCGCGATCCTTGCATTGGCCGGCATTTCCCGCCATCGCTTCATCCGCAACATTGCGGCGCTTTACATCACGCTGATTCAGGGCGTGCCGCTGCTGGTCATCCTGTTCCTGACCTATTTCGGCCTGCCTGCCCTTGGCTTCAATATCGAGCCGCTAGCCGCCGCCACCTTTGGCCTGTCGGTCTATGTCAGCGCTTTTCTGGGCGAAATCTGGCGTGGCTCGCTCGAGGCGGTGCGCAAGGCGCAATGGGAGGCAGGCGAATGCCTAGCCCTCACCCGCATG
This sequence comes from Devosia sp. LC5, assembly GCF_000735585.1. GTDB lineage: Bacteria > Pseudomonadota > Alphaproteobacteria > Rhizobiales > Devosiaceae > Devosia. The sequence continues at coordinate 77,328 of NZ_JNNO01000007.1, read as the reverse complement.
CAGGTGCTGCTTCACATCATCATGCCGCAATCCATCCGGCTGGCGACCCCACCAACTGTCGGGTTCATCGTGCAGGTCGTCAAGAATACGTCCTTGGTGTCGGCAATCAGTTTTATCGAGCTCACGCGCTCGGGCCAAATCGTCAACAACTCAACGTTCCAGCCGTTCCTGATCTACACGATCGTTGCATGCCTGTATTTTGCGATGTGCTTCCCGTTGTCCCGGTTCAGCCGGGTTCTTGAAAAGAAATTTGCGATCTCGGCCCGCTAGAGCGCCGGTTTGTTTAGAGAATTTGGAGGTAGCCTCTATGAGTGACGTGATCGTAGGGCTCAAGGACGTCTGGAAATCCTTTGGCGAGGTATCGGTCCTGCGGGGCGTGACCTTCGATGTCGCCAAAGGCCAAGTCGTTTCGATCATAGGCAAAAGTGGCTCGGGCAAAAGCACGGCCCTGCGCTGCATCAATGGTCTCGAAGCTTTTCAAAGCGGAGAGATTGCCGTCGACGGCTTCAATCTTGCCGACGAGACGCTGGACCTGCGTGCGCTGCGCAAGAAGGTCGGCATAGTCTTTCAAAGCTACAATCTTTTTCCGCATTTGACCGTGCTCGGCAATATTGAGCTGGCCCCCAAGCTGGCCAAGCGCCTTTCGCCTACCGAGACGCGCGAACTGGCACTCAAGGTGCTGGGCGAGGTGGGATTGCTCGACAAGCGTGACCACTACCCCGAGCAGCTTTCGGGCGGTCAGCAGCAACGTGTGGCGATTGCCCGTTCGCTGGCGATGGAACCCACGGTGATGCTGTTTGACGAGGTCACCTCGGCGCTCGACCCGGAACTCAAGGAAGAGGTTCTGCGCGTGATTGAGCGTTTGGCCGGGTCCGGCATGACCATGATCCTGGTCACGCACGAAATGAACTTTGCCCGCCGCGTCTCAGGCAAGGTGATTTTCATGCACCAAGGCGTGGTGCATGAGCAGGGAACTTCAGAAATCTTGAGCAATCCCGGCACGCCCGAGCTTGTTCAATTTGTTGGTAGCAATCTATAAGGAGGACTATACTATGGATCGTCGTAAATTTCTGATCTCGACGGCTCTGGCTGCTGGTGCACTTTCGGTGTCGACCACATTTGCATTTGCCGGAACCTATGAAGACATTATCGCTCGCGGCAAGGTTCTGGTCGCACTCGACCTGGCCATTCCGCCTTCGGGCATGATCGACGGCAATCTCAAGCCCTACGGCTCAGACGTCGAAACCGCGCAGCTGCTGGCTGACGATTGGGGTGTCGAGCTAGAAATCGTCAACACCACCGGCCCGACCCGCATCCCCAACCTGCAGACCAACAAGGCCGACATCATTATCTCGACCCTGTCGATCACCGAGGATCGCAAGCTGGTCATCGACTTCTCCAAGCCCTACGCCGCCCAGATGACCGTGCTTGGCGCGCCCAAGGCCGCCAATATCTCGACTTGGGAAGACGTGCGCGGCAAGGCAATCACCGTGACGCGCGGCACCACGCAGGACACCGCTCTCACCCCAATGGCCGAAGAGCGCGGTTTCACCATCGTCCGTTATGACGATGATGCCACCCTGGTGACGGCCGCCGTATCGGGTCAGGCTGAAATCGTCTGCACCTCGTCCACGATCGTCAAGCAGATTTCGGATCGCAACACCGAGCTGGCGTTCGAGCCCAAGCTGGACATCGTTTCGACAGATCTGGCCGTCGGCATCCGCAAGGGCGAAACCGATTTGAAGGACAAGGTCGACCAGTGGGTCACCGAGAATCTCAAGAATGGCAAGCTCCCCGCCATCTACAAGAAGTACCACGGCGTCGATCTGCCGGCACGTCTGTTTGAGTAGTTGACGGCGAGACGGCGGAGCCATTCGCCGTCTCCTTTTTGTGAGGTAATATGAACATCATTATCGGCTCGGATCACGCCGGATTTGATCTAAAAATCAAGCTCATGCCCCTTCTCATCGCGGCTGGGCACACGCTGGAAGATGTCGGCTCATATACCAATGAGAGCTGCGACTTTCCCGATATTGCCAAGCTGGTGTGCCAGGGCGTCCAAGCATCGACGGAAAAGCGCGGCATTCTGGTTTGCGGCACCGGCGTGGGGGCCTCGATTGCGGCCAACAAATTTACCGGCATTCGGGCAGCAGTCGGACACGATGTCCATTCGGCTCACCAATGTGTGGAGCATGATGACGTAAACATCTTGTGCATCGGGGCCAAGATCGTCGGCGAATGGCTGGCCATCGACCTGATCAACGCCTTCCTCGACGCCCAATATGACGACTGCGAAGACCATGTACGGCGTCTGCAAAAACTGAGTGAATTTGAAACGCACTAGCGTCACCCAGCGAATAGTCACGCTGAGCCACTGCCTATTTGAGAAGCAATTTTAATGAAGATTAAATCGATCACGTCCTTTCAGCTGCGCGTTCCATTGGGCGACAAGACCTTTTATTCTTCTCAGGCACGGTTTCCCGAACGGAACAGCTATCTGGTTCGGGTGGAAACCGATACTGGGCTCATCGGCTGGGGCGAAGGCGGACAATATGGGCCCGCAGAGCCGGTTGCGGCCTGTGTCGACCATGTCTTCGCCCCCAGGCTTATCGGTCGCGATCCGACTGAGCCGGTCCGTATCTGGGAGGAGCTTTACGCCTACTCGCGTGATTTCGGCCAGAAGGGCACCTATATTGAGGCACTCTCGGCGATTGATATAGCGCTCTGGGATATAGCCGGCCAGGCCGCTGGCCTGCCGGTGTGGAAGATGCTGGGCGGAGCCTTCCGCAAACGGATTACCGCCTATGCGACGGGGTGCTATTACCCCGAAGACTTCTCGGACGTCCCGGCATTGCTGGACGGGCTGCGCGACGAGGCCGCCGGCTATGTCGATTCCGGCTTTGGATTGCTCAAGGTCAAGATCGGCCTGCTGTCGCTCAAGGACGATTATCGCCGCCTGCGGGTGATCCGGGAGGCTATCGGCCCCGATATCGGCATCATGGTCGATGCCAATCACGGCTACAACGCATCGGCGGCCATCCGCATGGGACGCAAGATGGAAGAGCTCGACGTGCTCTTCTTCGAAGAGCCGGTCGGTGCGGAAGATCGCGAAGGCTATCGCAAGGTGCGACGCGAGAACCCGATCCCGGTCGCTGGTGGCGAATGCGAATACACGCGCTATGGCTTCCGCGATTTCATCGCCGAAGGCTGTGTCGACATCATCCAGCCCGATCTGGCGGTGTGCGGCGGCATAACGGCCTTCATCCAGATCCTCGCGCTAGCCAACGCGCATGGCGTGGCGACGGTCCCGCATGTGTGGGGCTCGGGAATCGCCGTCGCTACCGCCCTGCAGGCGATCGCGACGATCCCCCCGTTCCCGTTCACCGCCAACCCAATAGCCCTGCTGAACCAGCCCATCATCGAGTTTGACCGCAAGCATAATCCGCTGCGGGATGATTTGCTTGTCGAGCAATTCGTGTTGAGCAACGGCGCGCTGGAGGTTCCTGACCGGCCTGGGCTGGGCATTACTGTTCGTGAAGACATCACCGCCAAATATGCTGTCTAGCTAAAGGCAGGTCACGCGGTGTCGGGGTTGACAGTATAACGGGGTCGGACTCTGCAATTAGCTTTTGGATCAGCATGGTCCCTGCGCCGATTAACGAACATGCGGCGCCTGGGGCATTTGCAGAGCTTGCTCCTGCAAAGGTCCCGACGCGTCAGTCCTATTTCAGCGCCTAGGCGAGCGTTTTCATGACCTTGGCCAGAGAGGAGGGACGCACATTGATTGGTGCGGAGAAACCCAATCCGCCGAGTCTGCTCGCATCTAACGTCAGCTTATGGCGGAGGGCAGCGATGACCAGCGTGACCGAGATGGTGAAGGGTTTGGGATGCCTCTTGGCGTCGCAAAGCCACCCATGCAGGAACCCGCGGTCCGCACACGCTGCGCTATGGGGTTTTCGGATTTGGCCCGGTCAAGTGCCGGCCGCAAACTGCTGCATATGGCGTGGCGAGTTTGCCAGGTGGACGTCGTCCGGGCAGCATTTGAGGCTCAGCGACGACGGAGTTGATGAGATTGGCGTGCATGACGATGGTCGCTGGAGCGCCTGGCACGAACCATCCTGTCGGCCGGCGACGTGGCGGGACCGATTGATCGAGCGGATCATGCCGGGTCATGAAGGGTCTCCCGGACTGGTTGTCTCGCGGTTGGAGGGGCCCGCGGCTGGCACCATGCAGCGAAGGTCTCGATGATCACCATGGTGCCGCCGCAGCAGGGGCAAGGCGGGCGCGGGTCTGGGGCGGTCTCGGGGGCCGGCGGTTCGTCTGACGCTGGCGCCCCCCCCAGTATGTCGCGGACCTGAGCAAGGCAGTCTTTGCGGGCGGAGCCGGCGAGCAGGCCGTAGTGCCTGATGCGGTGGAAGCCGCGCGGCAGAACGTGGATCAGGAAGCGGCGGATGAACTCGTTGGCGGCAAGGGTCATGACCCGCTGCCTTTCGGCGCCGGAGCAGCGATAGTTCTTGTAGCGGAAGGTGACCTCATTGCTGTCGAAGGCGATAAGGCGGCTGTTCGAGATGGCGACCCGGTGGGTGTAGCGCGAGAGATAGGCGAGCACCGCCTCAGGCCCGGCAAAGGGCGCTTTGGCATAGACCACCCAGCGTTTTCTTCGGACCGGCGCGAGGTGGCGGACGAAGGTCTGGCGGTCGCTGAGCCCTGCCATCCTGCCGAAGAAGGCGAGCTTTCCGGCACCATGGAGTTCAAGCAGCCGGGTCAGGAACAACCGGCGGAACAGGACGCCGAGCACGCGGACCGGCAGCAGGAAGGCTGGTCGCGATGAGATCCACCCCCCATCCGGGGTGATGCCACCACCGGGCACGATCATGTGGATGTGCGGATGGTGGGTCATGGCCGAACCCCAGGTATGGAGTACGGCGGTGATGCCGATGCGGGCGCCCAGGTGCTTTGGATCGGCTGCGATGGTCAGCATGGTCTCGGATGCTGCCTTGAACAGCAGGTCGTAGACCAGCGCCTTGTTGTGGAAGGCAATGTCAGCGATCTCGGCGGGCAGCGTGAACACGACGTGGAAGTAACCGACCGGCAGTAGATTGGCCTCTTGCGCTTCGAGCCAGGCGCGGGCTGCTGCACCCTGGCACCGGGGACAGTGCCGGTTGCGACAGGAGTTGTAGGCAATCCGCTGATGCCCGCAGTCGGAACAGGCTTCAACGTGACCGCCAAGCGCGGCGGTGCGACAGGTCTCGATCGCCGACATGACCTTGAGCTGTTCCAGGCTCAGATGCCCGGCATGGGCGGCCCTGTAAGCGGGACCGGCAGCACGGAAGATATCGGCGACCTCGATGGTGGCGCGCACCGGATCAGGCGGGTGGAGGCTTGTCCTCCATCAGGGCCATCAGCCGGTCCAAAGGACTGGCGACCGCCTGGATCGTGCGCGTCGAGACCTTGGTGTAGAGCGCCGTGGTCTCCAGTTTGCTATGCCCGAGCAACACCTGGATGACGCGGATATCGACATCCTGCTCCAGCAGGTGCGTGGCAAAGCTGTGCCGCAAGGTATGCGGGCTGACCCGTTTGCGGATGCCGGCGATCTCGGCCGCCTCCTGCACCGCACGATGCAATTGCCGCGACGAGATCGGATCGGTCGGGGAGCGGCCCGGAAACAGCCAGCCATGGGGCAGCATGACGCCCCGCCGCTTGCCCTCGCGCCACCACAGTCGCAGAAGCTCCAGCAGCTGGGGCGAGAGCATGGCATTGCGGTCCTTGCGGCCCTTGCCCTGTTCGATCCGGATCAACATGCGGGCGCTGTCGATATCGTCGACCTTGAGGTGCGCCACCTCGGAGACACGCAGGCCTGCGCCATAGGCGACCCCGAGCGCGGCCTTGTACTTGATGCCTGGCGCCGCCTCGAGCAGCCGGGCCGCTTCCTGGATGCTGAGCACGTCAGGCAGCTGGCGCTGATAGCGGGTGATCACCAGGGACCGCGACAGATCACGCCGCTTCAGCGTCACGCCGAACAGGAAGCGCAATGCCGAGACCGCGCCGTTGATCGTGGATGGACTGACGCCACTCTCATGCTGGTGGAGCTGGTAGCGACGGATATCATCAGGCGTGGCCGTGTCAGGGCTCTGCCCCAGAAAGACAGCAAAGCGTCGGACGTGACGGACATAATCGTGCTGGGTGTGGACGCCCAATCCACGCATCAGCATGTCCTGCTGCATGCGCTGGCGGAGTGGCGTAATGGGAGCGTCGGGTGACGTAACCATGGGAGTTCCTCTCGTTGAAAGAACTCCATGGTCCGACTGCGACCGAGCCGCTCAAAGGCTTAAACGATCACGCTGAACCTGCCGCGCGCACCCCTCCCGCAGAGCGGGTTCGTGCATGGGCGCAGAGCGGCCGTTACCAGCAGGTGGAACGACTCCATTTGGATTCGCATAATGCGAATTGGAACCGTCGTGTTTGGGTGGAGGTCAGACAGGCAAGTGTCGGGCACATCGTAAACTTATTTTCCTGACCTTGGGGAGGGCGCTGACTTGTTCCCCAAATCTTCAATCAACTTTCGAAGCTCTGCATGCTTAGGCTCATTGTTACGCCGAAGCTTTTCAAGATTCTGCAATTTCCATCGGACCGCCGGTAGGTTTGCTGCCTGCGGAAGGCCAATCGCATCGAAGTCAGGTGCGCAATCATGCAAGGTCAGAAGAAACCTCATGGCCTCATCATCCAGTGAGGACAACAGGTCAGAAAAAAGCCTGCTTCTCACATCCCTCAGCTCGCCGATCGTGACAGCATCAATTGTCATACCATCGAACTCGGCGACGAAGCGCTCGTCGAGAGCCTGCTCGGAAGGACGTAGCAGCTCGTGCGGCGGGCGACTGGAGCTTGCCACATAGATGAGGAAGGTGCGGAAAAGATCGGTCGTAAGTCCTTCGTTCTCGTATAGCAATTTGACATCATAGAGGTCACGCGGATGCTGACGGTCGACAGTCGCATGGAGCTTGCCGCCGTACAGATCTTCGAAGGCTAGTACTTGCATCTCCGCGAACCCGAACTCATCCACCACGATATCGCTAACGGGCATCAGTTTTGGTGCGTGCACGGTTCCGCGGGCAACGGGAGAGGTTTCGATCTTGATGGTGGCGTTGCGATTGCGCACGAGGATACGGGTGTCGTTATCGCTGCCGCCGGCGATGCGCTGGGTCTTCACATCGGGCATGACCTTTAGGAGGTCCACGCAGATTGCATCCAGCGTGGAATCGATTGCGCCGAGCGAGGTGGTCCGATCCTGCACCGGCAAATATGTGAGGTCGATGTCAACCGAAAGGCGCGGCATACCACGATAGAAGAGGTTGATGGCCGTACCGCCCTTGAGGGCGAAGACGTCGAACTTCGCGATCGAAGGGAGGCAGCCGACGAGCAGACGGACTTGCTGGAAGTAGGATTCACGCGCCATCGTGTTCTCCCTTGCTCACGAATTCGGCAGGTACCGTGATGCGATAGCGCGGGTGCAGCCTACCGTCTTTCACCAGCATTCGATCGCCACTGCCAAGATCGATGGCCTTCTCGTCGATGTATTTTCGCCAGGCGTGCGGATGGCGATCTGCGAATACGAAGAAGAGGCGTTTCGTTTTCACGCTGCGGCAAAGCGTCAAGAGCTGCGTCATCAGCTTGGGCCGCACGTTTGCCATGAACTGGAACAACATGTCGATCTGATGAAAGCTCTCGTGGTTTGGGGCTTCATCGATGGTTTCAAGGAGGGCGCGTTCGGGCGATGACATGCGCATCGGCCATTGCCACGGGCTCTGCTGCAGCTCTCTGCCGTTATCTTTGAGCGAGAACTCTTTGTTGTCGACGCCGACATCCATGTCCTGGAACAGCGAGCCCTGACGTACTGTCACGTCCACGTTTAGATCCAGTTTGGATAGCCATCTGGGGGCATCGCCTTGAAGGTAGAGTTTGCGCGGGCCGGACATGCGCAGATAATGCGTGTACCCATGGAGCTCCATCGCCGTCGTTGCCGCCACATGGAATTTGAATCCCATAATCCACTGCGCGGAGAGAACTGGGATCTGCCATTCACGCTCGGCGCTGTTATTGCCCCCACGTATGAAGGGACGCCGGTATAGGCCCTGTAGTGGACGCTCCAGCCAGCCGGCTTGCAGATAGGAATGGGCAAGCTGCCGGTAGATGCCATGGGCTTCCAGCCAGCGCGAATCCACCAGAAAGCCTGGTGGTAGGGTCTGGAGTAGGTTCTTTAATTTGTCGGCTCGAAGTCCAGTCATGGTGGACAAATTAGTATAATTTTAAAGTTTACGCAATGGGCTCTTTATTAGTACGTAAAAATGTAAGATTAAATTGGACACTCAGACTGATATTCAAAGTTCCGGCGGCGCTCGCACCCTATACTTTCTAGGTCCGGAACCTCGCCAGACCAAGCAGCTTGTTGCCACCAGCGTCTGGCTGGAGAACGAGGCGGTTCCCGACGTCGAGGGCTTCGGCTCCATGGTCAATCTTTCTGTGGCGGCGTCGAACGACTTCGAGCTTGGCCAGACCGTTCTAGACGCTGCGGCGTCGATGACGATACCTAGCCTCAAGGACATCCGAGAGAAGGCCACGCCCGTGTTCGGGGGGGCGCTCAGCTACGCCTTGGACATATGGTCGAGTTGCTGGCAGGAAGGCGATATACGTGCGCGATGCGCAGCAGATGAGGATTGCAGCATGACCAGACGAGCATGGGTGAGTCAGGTGCTGAGCAACTTTCAAATCGGCATGAAGCAAGGTCTGCGCAGCACGCATTCCATTGCCGGACGTAGATCCAGTTCACGAATGCCGATTGACACGTGAGGCCTGGGCGCATGGCACTGACGGTGAAGATCAGGTCATTGAGCTGATCGACATCGGGTCGCGAGGGCACGCCTGTCACTTCGAGCTTCACAAAGGACGAATAGACCTCCGGCACGCTTGCCAGCAGCTTGAGATACTCGCGCCGGGTCGAACTGCGGGCCAGCGTCTGATACCCCACGGGCACAAGCACGGCCGCAACATTGCTCGCCCGGCCATAGCGGTGCAGCATTTCCAGGGCGCGTGTCAGGGCCAGGCAATCCATGCCGGCGAGCGTGTCCACCATCTGGTCGGGATCGGCAATGGCCTGGAACTGCGACAGGGTCGTGCACCCCAAAGAGAGGTCGAGGACGCAGCGGTTGAGGTTGACGATGGCCCGCTCGGGATCCCATAGCGGGGCAAAGAGCAGCTGGAAGTCCTTAAGTAGGGGTCAGAACAAGAACTGCTCGAAATCATACGCTAAGGTCGAACGGACCGTGAACCGTCGTCTCTGACGCGCATGATGGTCTGCCGGCTGGTTTCGAACTTTCTGGCGAGAGCGGAAACGCTCATGCCGTTGGCCAGCCCTTCAAGAACGTCTTGCTTCCGCATTTCGTTGAGCCGCGCCGGTCGACCAAGAATTTTTCCTTCCGATTTTGCCCGTTTGAGGCCGGACTGCGTGCGTTCGATAAGCAGGTCACGTTCGAACTGCGCGACGGCGTTGATGACGTTCATCGTCATTTTGCCAGCGGAGCTTGCGAGATCGACACCGCCCAGAGCGAGGCAGTGAACTCCCTCGAAATTGGTCAGTGCGGACCTGACAATATAGGGCCGGGGGTCTCCTGCATGACAAGCGTACGGTACACGATCGATGCAGAGCCGCAAAATCGCCTTGTCGGCTTCGCAAAGAATGGCGCCGGGGATTGGGTAGCGACGCTCTATTGAGCGAGGCGCGCAAGATCTTCGATCAGTCTTTCACTTTCGTCGTCCTGAAACTTGCCTTGGGTGACGACCAGGACGGCGGCAAAATAGATCACCTTGAGATGGGCATCGTGAAATGATTTCGCTTCCGCGTTCACAACGCGAACTCTCGCATGCGCTTCGCCTTGAGCCATTTCCAGCATCGTCGCAACGGAAACCCGCTCGTCAATATTCGCGGTCGCAAGCAAGCCCTTCAACGAGGACATGTGCCGTTCAATCGCTTCTTTCAGATGGGGGCTTGCTGCCTGCATCATACTCCCGACCATTTTCAGTCTCCACTCCGGTCATGGCGGGCTCCATTTCCCTTCTGTCCCGAAGGGGCAGGAGCCCTGCTCCTGCTCCCCGAGACGTCGGCGGTGAGACCGGAAGAGGGGGGCAAGCACCGGAGCAGGGCAGGCGCTTTAGCGGCTGCGCACCTGACGGTGCGCAACGCGGTTGCACCCTTCAGGGTGCGACGGATTTGCTGCACCCGAAGGCCAAGCCGGTGCTTGTGGGGGAGAATGGCAGAGCCTTCTTCCCCTCTCATCTGATTGGATCATGTTGTGGTCGGGCGACATTTGGTTTTCTCCGCCAAAGGTCTCAAATGTTAATCGCTTCGATGATCGAGCGAAAGCAAGAAGGTCGGGCAAATGGTCAAAATCAAAGGGACAGTAATGCCCCTTATATGTGCCGTTTGTAAGACATAGTTTGTTTTACAGATTAAGTGACACTGCAACATGTCTTTCAAGACGTTTGACGGGTTGTAAAATATACGGACGTTTGTGTGACTGTTTACGTTGGCTATGCACGGGTATCTAAGGCGGATGGAAAGCCAGGTCGTCGATTTTCAGCACGATGCGCTTCTCGATGCGGGCGTCACCAAGGCGCACATCTATTCTGATAGGCTTGCATTCAATGTGTAAAGCGCGATCGCACGGTCACGGTCACGGTCGCCCAACCCAGATAGGTCGCAAAGCGATCGGTCGATAGCGTATCCTCAAGAGCCGGATATTGTTTCGTGCGTGCGTCCATAGTCACTCTGGAGTTGATCTCTGCCCCACCCTGCAATATATTGTCGATGTAAACCCCGGTACCGTCTCTGCCTTAGGCACGCGGCCGGGGTAAATTTTGGCTTCCTAAATATCGTTTGAGCCGTTTAGGCTTTGGGCTTGACGGACCGTCTGCCCTTTGGTGTCTCGGCCGTTTTACGCGCAGCATCCGGTCCTCACGCTCTTTAGCGAAATCCGGTTCAAGCGCCTGAATTTTAGAGATCAGCCCGTCGAGGACATAGGTGTTCGCGCTCCAGTCTCCGGCTCACGTCTTTCGCTGCACGCGCTCAACCAAGCCCGCCTTTTCGAGCGCCTGCATGTTCGCCTTGATTGTCGTTGGCTGGATGCCGATCCTGTCAGCAAGCTGTTGCTTGGTTGGAAATGGAGAGCGATCAGGCGAACGAAGATATTCGAGAAGCTGAACTAGAATTACAAAACTGAGTCGTGTTGATGCCGAGGCGACGTTGTGCGCGTATCAAAATACTGGGTATCGCAGCGTAGCCATGGCTCTGGACTTTTTTGCCCCAGATCTTCTCAAAGTTGCCCGGCGAACTGTCGTCAAGCTTTTTTGGAAAGGGGACAACGGTATCTTTCGCGCTCATAGGAAATACTGGGGTTGATTGTCATGCCCTCACGACGGTCTCACGCGCGCGCCAAAACTGGCCTGGTTTTGCTCCGCCCATTGGTCGATTTTTGCTCCGCCTTTGATAATTTGAGGGGCTGGGGCGCGCCCGGTCCGGGTCGATAGCAACAGCCCCCGTAAAACCGCAGCGTTTGTTCCGGGACAGACAAGCGTGAAGCCGCTGGAAAAGGGAATGCTGATCAGCAGGGTCGTGAGCTTACGCCGCCTGACTGCGGGAGCACGGAAGAGCCGTCGCCAGCGAATGCCCAGCGTGTCCACGGCACGAGTATCGATAAATCGCGCCGTGGATGGGGACAGTGCGGCGAAAGCGGCGGTGAAGGCCGGAGCCGACCAATCCGCGTTCCGCATCATTGCATGGAATGCCTTTATTCCCCGGCTATCCAGGTACGATTGTACTCTTCAACGCGCCAACCGTCTTCCTCCATGAAGCGGGCCTCGTCCAGATCGAGCTCGGCGGCGGCGGCATTCAGGGCTTCGGGCGAGGTGTCGGGCCATTCTTCCGTTTCCAGCCGCTCCATCATCACCTCAACGAGAGCGGTCGTTTCGGCCGCCTCAAAGCCGCAATGGTCGGTGAACTTGAGAAGCGACTGACGGTAGAGATCGGTTTTTCCCTTCTCTTCGACAAGCGCCTGGTAGCCCTGCATCAGGCTATAGGGAATCGAGTTGTCGCCCAAGCTGTGCACGCGGATCGTGGGTACTAGCAGGTTCCCGTCCGCAGTTCTTCCCGGCTGGCCCCAGTACTCGAGCGCATAATCGGACGCCGTGATACGGGGAGCGGAATTGATGCGCTCAATGTCCTCGTCGATGTCCAGCCCCGCCTCTGCATAGAGATCTTCGACGAGCTCCTTCATAATTGGCGATGCGTTCTCGTAGAAGGCCGCGTAATCGATGCCCTCATTCCCCGAAAGCTGCTGCCCGGAGGCTGAATTCTCGAACATCACGCGCGATTGGCCGCCGACGGTACCCGTAAGGCGCAGCGCCGAGGCCACGAGCTGATCGGCCAGCGCTTCCGGCGTGAGAGGATCAGGGAGTGGCTGATCCGCAGCTTCCCAAGGAGACCATTGGCCGATCGCGAAGGCCAGGGCCAGGCGCGCCCGTCCTTCGGGGGTCGCTCCCAATGTTTCCACTGCACTGCGCCAGGAGGCCTGAATGTCGCTGAACGTCCTGCCGTCAGCGCCGGCGCCGTTCGGCATATTGACAATGCGAAGGTCGCTCGCGGACCCTAGGCCGGCTTCCTCATATGCGTCCGCGAGCAGCGTCTGCATGGCAAACCAGCCATCAAGGTAGCTGTTCATGATCCACACCGGTGTATGCGCTGACAGAACGACCGCGCCGTCTATGCGATCGGAGAAATCCTCGGCGGCGGCGAGACTGACGTGACCCCCTCCCGAGCAGCCGAATGCCAGCACCCACTCGGGATCGTATTGCTCCTCGAAAATCGTCTGAACGGCCTCGAGGTTGTGTATTTCCCGCTGCGGATCATACTGCCAGGTGCGCATGGGGTGGCGCGCTAGACCGGCGAAGGCGTAACCTCTGCTCAGCAGATCCGTAAAGCGCTCCGTTTCCGAGTTCGCCGCATAGTCGAGATCGCGCAGGAGCACGCCGTTCCAGTCGGCGGGCACACTGATCAGCCAGGCCGTGCCGTCGGGCAGGGTGCCGCTCATCTCTTCGGTTTGCTGTGCCTGCGCCATTGGACTGGCGGCAAGCGTCGCCAGCAACGCGAGCGCTGCGGTGCCGTTCTTCAGATATTTGCGATAGCTTTTCTCAAGCGTGTCAAAGGTCATCTTGTTCTCCTCCTGAACAAGCCAGACGCTTCACCGGAGCGGTGAAAACGTTTAGCTCTCTAACTAATCCAAGCTACTTTTCACACGGTATCCTGTCAAACACTGTTTTCACTCAGAGACTGTTTGAGAAGTCCATTGAACGGTTTGTTCTGGCGTGATTCAAGCTGAGAGCGGCGGTGTAAAATTAGTCCACGGTTGAATAGCCCCGCGTTCTGTAGAACACCGTCGGGGTTAGGTTTGGTGTCTTCGCTCGGTCGACCATGTCGACCTTGCCAAGATCATGATCGCCGGAGAGAACCTCGGACAGTTTGCGAGCAAAAGCCTTGGCCTTCTCCTTGGGTATCGTCGTAACGACGGACATTCGTCCGCCCGACCCTCGCTTGCGAATGATCCGGTGCCCCAGAAAGACAAACCCGTCGTTGACGTGGGTGACATGGGTTTTGTCCATGTTCAGCGTCAGTTTCAGATCGCCCTCCAGAAACACCCGCCATTCCTCCCGGATTTCCTCGGCTTGCGCCTTCGTCCCTTTGACGATGACGACGAAGTCATCGGCATAGCGGCAATAGGCGACGGCAGGTTTCCATTGCCGGTTCTCACGAACCGTTATGGGGCGGCCCTGCTGAATGCCGAAGTTCCATGCCCGGCGATCCTTGCGAGCCTTTTTGTTCAGGTATTTCGCTTCCAGCCACGCATCAAACTCATGGAGCATGATGTTGGACATAGAAATAGCGCTGCACCGTCGATGGTGGTGGAAACTCCCCAGGCAGCAGGCCCCACTGACTGTCAATCGGCACCGAACTTTGACCCCTTATTGGAGTGGGCCCTTCTGACCGGACACAATCAGGTTGCTTCTGTGACCATGAGGCGGACGTGTTGATCCTCGAAATGCACGGGGCTGAGATAGCCGAGGGCCGAATGGAGCCTTCGGCCATTGTAGATATGGTCGATGAAGCGGGGAAGATGTTCGACAACGTCGGTAAATGTCTCGAACTCCATCGGGTAGACGGCCTCGACCTTAAGCGTCTTCATGAAGCTCTCCGCCTTGGCGTTGTCGTAAGGGTTTCCTCGCCGTCCCATTGAACCGACAAGGCCATTGGCGGCGAGAAATTGCCGATAGACGCCGGCCGCGTATTGCGACCCGCGGTCCGAATGGTGAAGGCAGCCAGGCGGGGGTTTGCGCCCGTCAATGGCGGCCTGGAGTGCGGCCAGCGTCAGCCGAGCGTCTATGGATCGGCTGATGGCATAGCCTACCACGCGCCGCGACCAGGCATCGAGAACGATGGCAACATAGACGAAGCCACCGGTGACGGCGACGTAGGTGATGTCTGCCACCCAGAGCTGGTCAGGGCCGTTCGGGACGACCTCGGCGGCAAGATTGGGGAAGATCGGCTGATCGTGATTGCTGTCCGTCGTCGCTATGAAGCGGCGGCGGGTCTTAGGCTGAAGATCGTGTTCGCGCATCAGCCGGCGGATCTTCTTGTGGTTGACGATCAGGCCTTGCTGACGAAGGGCGGCTCGGACACGACGCCATCCGTAGTGTTCGAACTCATCACAGATGGCGGCCATCGACTCGACGATTGCTGTATCGTCGGCCGAATTCACAGGGTTCTCGTAGAAGGTGGAGCGAGCAAGTCCCATCAGTCGGCACCCCTCGGCGACGCTGACACCCTTGGGCCTGTGATAGCGGATATGCTCCCGCTTTTCGGCTGCGGTGCTGGCCGAAGAGCCCCTTTTAGAAACTCTAACTCGAGCGCCTGCTTGCCGACCAGGCGTTCGAGCGCAGCAATTCGCGCCTCGTAGGTCTGGAGCAGATCGGCGGCCACCGCATCGTCATCGAGCGCGCCTGCCTGGTATTTCTCGACCCAGACTCGGATCAGTTGGCGTGAGATGTCGTGCCGGTTGGAAAGACCATGCAAGGTCTCGCCGGCAAGGTACTCTTGGGAAACCTGACGTTTGAATTCGACACTATGGGTTCGGTGCTTGGCCATGGCCTTCATCCTGTAAAAGCCCGACTGCACGGTCAATTACGAAAACTAATCCTGTCCGACCCGAGGGGCCCACTCCAGAAACACACCCAAGTCACGCAAAGTATTGCGTGACGGCATTCGCCTTCTTGGTCGCCGATACGTAGAGCCCACGCTGGCGGCCTTTTGTCGGTGAAAACGTTGAAGTGCTCTACGATCCGCGAGATCTCACTGAAGTGCACGTCTACCACGAGCGTCATTTTATCTGTCGCGCTCTCAGCCCCGAACACCTCGCCGCACCATCGCTGCGCGACATCCAAGCCGCGCGGCGCAAGGCGAAAAGACGCGATACTGGCGCGCTGACCGAGTTGGAGGCTGCCAATGGCGACCAAGCGTGTCCAGATCCCCGGCCGACAACAGTCCGAGGACTCCGGCTCTAAGCCACTGACGATTGAGTTCCCGACCGAGCAGACGTTCCTGCCAACGCGCGAACACGCACGCTTCGTCGAGTTCGCAGAGGCATGCTCGCGCTATCGCTACATTGGCGTATGTCACGGCCGCCCTGGCGTAGGCAAAACTCGGTCGGCACGCGAGTTTGCCAGTTTCCCAAACCTGCAAGGCTATGGTGTTCTCGGCAAACTTGCACTTTCACTTGCAGCAGAAATCACGCGGTGCCAAGCCATCTTCTACACGGTGACCGTGAGCAACACACCCAAGATGATCGATGCGGTGTTGGGCACTAACCTGACAAAGATGGGGCACATGAGCGGCTCCTGCCACGCCCGCGCTTTGCCTGCCCAGCCTGAAAACCATCGTACCCTGCCGTGGACAGCTCTTTTCAGCCAGCCGACTGCACAGGCACAGGCTGTATCAACGGCCGCGTCACAAGAGCGATGCCGATGACTATGAGCGTCATACCGATCAGATGAAAGATCTTGAACTCTTCACCAAGGAGAAGAACCGCCAAAAGGGTGCTGAAGATAGGCATGAGATACATAAAGAGGCCTGTCTTCCCAGGGCCGAGAGCCGAAACCGTCCGGTTCCAAAAGATATATGCCAGCAACGACGGAAAAATTGCTAGGTAGAGCAGGGCGAGTAAATTGGTGGGCTCCGCAGCGGGGCCGCCGCGCGTCGCAAATTCCCAGCCTACCAACGGAAAATGAAAGAGGACGCCAAACCCGATCGTCACCGTCAAGAAAACCATAGGTGGCAAGGCGCTCTTTCGCCATCGTATCATCACAGTGTACAGCGCCCAAAAGGTAAGCCCTGCGAGTACAAGGAAGTCGCCAGCGTTGATGTCCAGCGCAAGCAGAACGGCGAGATCACCGCGCGCAATAATGAGCAACGTGCCGATAATGCACACTACGACACCAAACGTCTGTCTCATTCTCAGACGGTCGCCCATGAAAAACAGAGCGAGGATGAATGTCACAACAGGCATGAGGGAGTTTATGAGCGCTGCGTTGACAACGGTCGTGTACTGCAGAGCCAGGTAAATCAGGCAGTTAAAGGCTGTAATGCCAATGGCGCCCAGAAAAGCTAGATATGCTAGTTCCCGGCGGATTGCCGGCATGTTTTCAAGGACAGCACGCACTGTGAACGGCAGGATAATCAAGAGTGCAATAAACCAGCGCCAAAATGACATTTGGAATGGCGGAATGACCTCGTTGAACATCCGGGCCACCAGAAAATTCCCAGCCCAAAAGAGGGGAGGCAGCACGGCCAAAAGATGTATCTGTCGGAAACGGTCCTGCTTCGCTGATACTGCCATTGAAGTGCTGTCCTAAAGAGTGGGGCCCGCTACCCCAAAAGAGAATGGTCCCCGCCGGGCACTTAATCGCCCTGCGCCAAAATTCTATTCCGCTGCGTCTATCTGTTCGGTTGCGTCAGCCAAGGTCCGCCAGTCGGTTTCCTTCGAATAGACGCCTTCTCTTGAGGCGATGCAAGCATGCGGGATGCGAGGCTCTTCCGTACCAATCGCCTTCCCGCCTTCTGCGACCTTGCGTGCAGCATCGACCATCAGGCGGCGGAACTCGACGATGGCCAGATCGGATGCGCCGAGCAAGTCATCCGTACGATTGACGGTTTTGCCCATGCTGACCCACATGATGATGTCCTGATTTGGAATGCCCGGAACACCAGTGAAGTTGCCGAGCTTCATTGCCTGGCGATCCTGTAGGAAGTTGTTCTCCAGCGTGCGGCGCGAGCGCCACTTTTCGTCAAGATCGATGCCGGGACGCGCGTGGTTGAACTTGCGCCAGTCCTCAGTTGACGGACATTTCTTGCCACCCCATGCGACGAAATGGAAGGCGGTCGTTTCGTCATCGATCGGCACGATGACGCTGGCGACGTTGTAGTTGTTGTTCGGCGGAATGAGCGACATGAAAGGCGCGATGAATTCCGTGATGCGCAGATAATTGTGGGTCGAGGCATTCTTGATCGGCTTACGGATGGCCGCATAGTGGAAGCCATAGCTCGTCGTCTGCGTCTGCATGCGCGGTGACTTATCGGTCGAGGGGCGATACCATGCCTGATCGTCGGCCGAAGCGCCTTCGACGCGCGCCGGCTTCATATCGGAGGAATGCAGGCTCGATGAATGCGCGCTGTCTATCTGGCCTTCGTGGATCTGCGCCCAGTTGCAGGGAATGCGAATCTTGACGATGGCGACCGGCGTATCCTTGGTCGGCGCAAAGGCCGGGGGATCGAAAGCCGGCACATTCTCCTGATCGCCCAGCCATGCCCAGACGAAACCGCCCCACTCCTCTACGGGATAGGCGCGATGCTTGACCTTGTTGAGAAGCGGACTGCCCTCAGGCTCCGATGACATAGCGACGACGTTGCCTTCCACGTCCATCTTCCAGCCATGATAGAGGCAGCGCAGGCCGCATTCCTCATTGCGCCCGAATACCAGCGAGGCGCGACGGTGGGGGCAGAGTTCATCGAGAAGTCCGAGCCGCCCGTCGGTGTCACGAAAGGCCACATAGCGTCCGCCGAGCACCTCCACCAAAAGCGGTGTGCCATCGCGCTCTGCGACCTCTTCGATGAGACAGACCGGCGTCCAGTGCTGGCGCATCAACTCGCCCATCGGTGCATCGCCGCACACGCGCGTCAGCAGATCGTTTTCTTCGTGAGTGAGCATCAGGTTCTCCGAAATTTAGATAACTAACCAAAAATATCGCACATCGTGCTGCACGTCCAGCCGTTGACAGCAAATAGTTAGTTTACTAAGTAAAATGAACTCCTGCGCCTTGGGCGCCTGACGGTAGAGGACAGATGGACCCGAATATCGATCTCATTGCCATGAAAGTTACAGCCCGACGCGCGCTAACGGCCTATATAGATGAATTCGTTCTGCAGCCGGTCGACGATCGCGAACTATCAAGTTTCGGTGCCGGCTCGCACATCACAGTCGAGACGCCGTCGGGCGCCATGCGACGCTACTCACTGGTGGGTGATGGCTCGCCCGCTTCGAGCTATACCATTGCGGTGAAGCGGGAAGCAGACTCGCGAGGCGGCTCGTCCTCTATGCATGAGGACGCCAAGGTTGGCACGATTCTCAATGTCGGAGCGCCGGAGAACAACTTCCAGCTCCGCGATGCATCGAAATATCTGCTGATCGCCGGTGGCATCGGTGTCACGCCGATCTATGCCATGGCGCAGCACCTTGACCGCGAGGGTAAAGCTTTTCGCATCATCTACTGTACACGAAGCGCTGAAGACACAGCCTATCTGGACGAGATGAAGGCAGCGTTTGGTAGCCGGCTGACGGTGCACCACGACGATGGCGACCCTGACAAGCTCTATGATTTCTGGGATCATTTCGAAGACGTGCAGAATATGCACGTCTATTGCTGCGGACCTCAGCCGCTGATGGAAGAGATCAAGGCGCTGTCTGGCCACTGGCCCGAGGGTCGCGTTAATTTCGAGGATTTCAAACCTGTCGAGGTGGTGCGCGAAGACGACGTGGCCTTCGATGTCAAGCTTGCCAAGTCGGGTGCTACAGTAATGGTGCCGGAGGATCGGTCGATCCTCGAGGCGCTTCGCGACGCCGGCTTCAAAACGGTCAGTTCCTGTGAAAGCGGCACGTGTGGCACCTGCAAATCCCGGATGCTCGCGGGCGAGGCCGATCATCGCGATATGGTTCTGATGGATGAGGAGAAGGACGACTACATCATGATCTGCGTATCGAGGGCGCGCGCCGGAGGTCTCGTTCTTGACCTGTGATCCGGTGCGCTTCGGCGTGGTGGGGCTCGGGCGCGCTTTCATGCTCATGCTGCCAGGCTTTCGCGCCGATCCGCGCGTGAAGCTCGTGGCGGCGGCTGCGCCACGCGAGCAGTCGCGCAACGCCTTCGAGGCTGAATTTGGTGGCCGCACCTATGCCGATATTAAGGGATTGTGCGCCGACCCGGAAGTCGAGGCAATTTATGTCGCCACGCCGCATCAATTCCATTGCGCCCATGTAATTGCAGCCGCCAAAGCCGGCAAACATGTGCTCGTCGACAAGCCGCTGTCGGTTTCGATGGAAGACGGAACGGCTATGGTTTCCGCCGCACGCGAGGCGGGTATTCACCTGATCGTCGGACCCAGTCACAGCTTCGATGGACCCGTCGCTCAGGCGCGCGCTTTGATCGACAGCGGTGCGCTCGGTCGAGTTCGGATGATCCAGGCACTAAACTATACGGATTTCCTCTACCGCCCACGTCGGCCGGAAGAGCTGCGCACGAAAGAGGGGGGCGGCGTGCTGTTTTCGCAGGGCGTCCACCAAATCGACATCGTGCGGCTTTTAGCGGGCGGATTAGCGAGCTCGGTTACGGCGATGACGGGCGCTTGGGACCCCGCGCGTCCGACTGAGGGCGCGTATTCGGCGCTACTTGACTTTCAGGGCAGCGCCTTCGCGTCGTTGACGTATTCTGGCTATGCGCATTTCGACAGTGACGAATGGATGGGCTGGATCGGCGAACTCGGCCACCCAAAGTCGCCGGAAGCCTATGGCGGGGCGCGAAAGGCGCTGCAAGCGGTTGATGCGGCCGACGCCGAGGCCGCGCTCAAATCGACGCGCACCTATGGGGCGGGCGAGGCACCGCCGGCAGCATCCCACCACGAACATTTCGGACCGATCATCGTCTTGTGCGAACGTGGTGATTTGCGGCTGACGCCAACGGGTCTTCACGTCTATGATAACTTCGAAAAATCTTTCCGCCCGGCCCCAGTGCTGCGTTTTCCACGGGCAGAGGTTTTCGATGCCGTTGTCAATGCGGTGCGCGGCAATAGGGCGCCAGCCCAGACAGGCGCCTGGGGGCTGGCGACCCTCGAAGTCTGCTACGCTATCCTGGAGGCGGCCCGGACCGGCACATCCGTCGCCCTTAACCATCAAATCGCCGCAGCTGACGGCGCACCACATCCAATTGCGGAGGAACGCTAATGATCGATCTCAACCTGTCCATTGCCATGGGCGACTACGACCGCACGCGGCCCATTGCCGACGGACGGGTCAAGATCGACGGCGTCGAACCAACCTGCATGCTCCTGTCGCCTGAAGAGATGTTTTTTCGCGCGTTCCGCCATCAGGCCTTCGATGTCAGTGAATTGTCGCTGTCGTCCTATTCAATCTCCGTCGCGCGGGACGACCCGCATTACGTCGCCATTCCGGTATTCCTGTCGCGTGCCTTCCGTCACACCTCGATCTATATCCGAACCGATAAGGGGATCGAAAAGCCGCAGGATCTGAAGGGCAAGCGCATCGGCATTGCGGAGTACCAGCTCTCGGCCAATGTGTGGGTGCGCGGCATCCTAGAAGACGAGTACGGCGTCAAGCCGTCCGACATCGTCTGGGTTCGCGGGGGAATGGATACGCCCGGTCGCCCAGAAAAAATGAAGATTGACCTGCCTGCCGACATCCGCATCGAGCAGGCGCCCGAAGGGGAAACGCTCAACGAGATGCTTGCGGCGGGCGAGATCGACGGCTTCATCGGCCCGCGCTGGCCGCGCTGCTACGACGAAGGACATCCACATGTCGACCGTCTGTTTCCGGACACGGTCGCGACCGCGGAGGATTACTTCCGCCGCCGCAAGATCTTCCCGATCATGCATGTGCTGGGCGTGCGCCGGCAACTCGCCGACGCGCATCCTTGGCTGCCGGGCGCACTGCTCAAGGCGTTCTCGCAGTCCAAGCAGATCGCGCAGGCTGCCCTCGGCGACACCTCGGCGACCAAGGTGACTATGCCGTTCGTCGAAGATAATCTGCGCCGCGCGCGCCAACTGATCGGTCCCGACATCTGGACCTATGGACTAACCCCCAATG
The DNA here is from genome assembly GCF_000735585.1 of Devosia sp. LC5. GTDB lineage: Bacteria > Pseudomonadota > Alphaproteobacteria > Rhizobiales > Devosiaceae > Devosia. Next base: position 55,807 of record NZ_JNNO01000007.1, on the reverse strand, counting down.
TTGGTGTGCTGGAGACCTTCCTCGACTATCACTATGCGCAGGGGCTTTCGCCGCGCCGGGTTGCCGTCGAGGAGCTGTTTCATCCGGCGACGGTCGAAGCCTATAGCCTGTGACTATAGGCAAAATCGATTCGGACAGAGCACCTTCTGGGAGAACGAACATGAACGAATTTCAGCCGGGCGACGTCGTCGAGATCAAGACGAAGACGGACCTTGCCTATGTTCAGGTCACGCATCGACATGCATCCTATCCGGAGGTCGTGCGCGCATTGCCGGGCCTTTTTCAGGACCGGCCGGACAACCTTGACGATCTGGCGGCACAACCGAGCGTGTTCACCGCAATGATCCCTCTGGGCGGTGCGATAGCTCGCGGCGCGCTCGCTGGTGAGAAGGTCGCCCAGGCCGACATTCCGGCAAGAGATCAGATCTTCCCGACCTTCAGGATGGCGATCCGCGATAAGCACGGCGATATTGCCTACTGGTGGTTCTGGGACGGTGACGGTTTGCGCTACGATGAACATCCGGGTGGGGAGACCGAAGACTACCCATTGCGCGAGGTGCTGACCGTAAGCGCATTTCTGGGGCGCCTCGCTGCCGCGAACTAAACCTAATCGCCCGTAGCCGCGATCGAGGCTTCGTTCTGTCACGCCTACGGAGCAAACTTCTGGCCAAAATTCACAAGTGTCGGGTCGACAAGACTGTTGGCACGAGCGTTTTATCCGGTGGCCGGCATTGACGCATGGCACAGAATGGACATAGCTTAGACATGTAAGTATTTTGCTCCGATGAGCAGACCACACATTCCGCCTGCCGTACAGGTGACCATCTGTCCGTAGCGCGACGTGCAAATCTGCAGGGAGAGAAGGTGGAACGGAGCTCTATAGGCAGAAACCTAGATTATAATGGGAGAGGAAACCATGTTCACTTCAAGAATGCGTTCAATTGGAATTGCAGTTGCCATCAGCGCGCTGGCAGCAGTGCCGGCGAACGCCCAATCGCTCAACCTGACGCTGGCCGGCGCGAGCCCCGGCGGATTGTGGACGCTCCTGGGGGCTGGGCTCGATGCAGCGCTCAAGGGCACGCAGCCCGACTCAACCGTGACGTATCAGACCACCGGCGGCGGATTTGCCAATGCCGCCATGATCAGCCAGGGCCGTGCTCATATTGGTCTTATCCATGATGCCGAGCTTGCCATTGCTGTTCAAGGAGGCGAGCCGTTCGAAGCGCCGATCGAGAACCTTCGCACAATCGGCTATCTGTATGATTGGGCACCGATGCAATTCATCGCATCGAAATCATTTGCGGATGAACATAGTATCGAGACCCTGACGGATTTTGCCGAGAAGCAGGTGCCGGTGCGCATTACGGTGAACCGCGCAGGCAACATTACCGGGCAAGTGGCCACGGCTATGATGGAAGCGGCTGGCGCTGACGACGCTTCGATCGAAGCATGGGGCGGCGCGACTATCCAGGCGGGCTCATCGGAGCAAAGCGGACTGTTAATGAACGGCCGCGTCGACATCTATACCAACGGTGTCTTTGTTGGGCACAGCTCCATCCGAGAAATCGAGAACGGGGTTGACATTAAGATTCTGAGCGTTCCGGAGGATGTCCGGGCAAAGGTCGCAGAGCAGTTCTCGATCGGCAACTTCACCATCCCCGCGAACTCGTATGAGAACCAGCCTGAGCCTGTCGAAACCGTGGCACTCGGTGCCGTTCTCATCGCCAGCGCCGATATGCCCGAAGAGGATGCCTATACACTGACCAAGGCGCTAATCGATAACATCGATTCCGTCCGTTCGGTGCATCCCGCGATGGCCGAGCTCGATCATGAACTGCTGACGCGCGAGACGGCGGCCCCATTCCATGATGGCGCCATCCGCGCCTATCGCGAAGCAGGCCTGATGCAATGAATCTAAAACCCCTTGGTATCGGCCGATTTCTGGGCACGGGCCGGCGCCGTTCATTCAACGGCGCTGCCCGCACTGCTCTCTTTTCTGCGGCGGCCGTCGTTGCGCTTGGCGTAGTTTACGGCAATATCTTTGCGCTACCCGACGCGTTGCTGATCGGCATCCTGTTCGTCTGCGGCATTTTCGCGCTTTTATTCCTGACAGTGGGCGCAACGCGCGATTGCAGTGAGCGGCCAAGCATTCTCGATTGGCTGCTGAGCGCAGCCAGCCTTGCCTGCGGCATCTATTTCTACATGATCCGCTCCGACCTCGTGAACCACATTACGCTACTTAATCCGCTCTCGCCGTATATGCTCTTCTTCGGCACGGTTCTTCTGTTGCTGACGGTCGAAGCCACGCGACGCACGACGGGGCTTGGTCTAACTGTCGTTGTTCTCGTTTTTATGGCTTATAATCTGTGGGGCCATTTGATCCCGCCACCACTCGGTCATGGCTACATCGATTTCGGTTCCTTCATTGACACGCTGATGTTCACCACCGACGGTGTCTTCGGCGTTCCCATCCAAGTGGCGGCCAGCTATGTGTTTTTGTTCGTCATGTTCGGCTCACTTCTATCGCATACGGGCGGTGCCGACTTCATGTTCCAACTGGCCGCCGCGTTAACCGGCAAATCTCCAGGCGGACCAGCGAAGATTGCGGTCGTGTCGTCTGGCATGTACGGTATGATTTCCGGCAGCCCGACATCGGACGTAGCAACGACCGGTTCGGTGACGATCCCTATGATGAAGCGTCTTGGTTACACGCCTCGCTTTGCAGGCGCGGTCGAGGTTGCCGCATCGACCGGGGGTGCCGCACTGCCGCCCGTCATGGGCTCGGCCGCATTCATTCTCGCCGAGTACACCGGCATTGACTACCGCAACATCGTGCTCGCTGCCATTATACCGGCCGTGCTCTATTATCTAGGCGTCTATCTGCAGGTGCATTTTCGTGCCGTGCGTCAGGGGCTGCGCGGCGTCGACGAGGTTGATCCGGTGCTCGAGACGCTGAAGACCGGGTGGGTGTTCATTGTGCCGCTCATCGTCATCATGATCGCGCTGTTGTTGGGCTATACGCCTACCTATGTCGCCGTCTACGGCACGATCGCGTTGGTTGTGGCATCCTTCTTCACGCGAAAGACCCGCATGACTCCGACTAAAATGCTGGAAGGCTTGGGCGAGACGACGCTACGAATGTTGCCGGTCGTGGGTGCCTGTGCTGCCGCTGGACTCGTCATCGGCGGCTTGACGATGACTGGGCTGGCGCTGAAGACGTCCAGTCTCGTCCTGCTTGTCGCGGGCTCGGGATCAATCATGCTTCTCTTGGTCGGTGCCGGTATCACCATAATTCTTGGCCTCGGGATGCCGACTCCGAGCGCCTACATCTTGGCGGCTGTGCTTGTTGGTCCGGCCTTTGCGGCCAGCGGTCTGCCAGTACTTTCGTCCAATATGTTCCTGTTGTATTTCGCACTCCTGTCCGCGCTGACACCTCCCGTTGCCGTGGCCGCCTTTACTGCATCGGCGATTGCCGACGAGGATGCGATGAAGATTGCGACCACATCGGTAAAGCTTGCTTCTGTAGGGTTCATCATTCCGTTCTTTTTTGTTTGGAACGAGGCGCTTCTGGCGCAGGGAAGCGGCCTGCAGATCACGGTCGCAGCCCTCGGCGGCATTGTCGCCGTAACGCTCCTGGCACTTGCGGTGGAGGTGAAGATGAATGCTGTCGTGCGGATCGTGTGTCTGGCGCTCGGTGCAGCCGCGCTGTCGCCTTATCTGTGGCTTGCCATTCCGATCATCGTGCTTGCGCTCATCGCTGGCCTGTGGTGGAAGCGAAAGGGTGGGCTTCCCTTCATTCGCGTTCCGGCGCCGCCGACCTTGGACGCGGGTCGCTAAGCGTCAAGCTTGCAATCTCGCCTCTGACCACTTTCGCAAGCGTGGCCAGGGGCGCAACATTCGACTAGGGCGCGAGCCGAATGTTGCCAAACTAAGAGAAACTGAATGACGGCTGCCTCGGACATAGTAAGCTCAGCCTTCCAAGTCATCTCGAAGGCGCATTTCGACCGCGAAGTGAACTTCATCCTTTCTGTCATGCCTGAGGGCGCGCGCCGGCGTATCGGACGCGAGGAAAGCGTCGACGACCTGTCAAGTTTTAGGCAAGAGAAAACCATCCTTGTGAACCTTGTAGGCCAATAAAAGTGCGGCGTAGACACAAGGGTGGATTCAGTCGCGGTATGATTCCCTTCGCGGCGCAGCACGCATGATCGGAGCGGGGTTCGCCTTCTTGGCCGCGCTCTGCTTCGGAACGGCAAGCGCGGCAATCGCCAAGGCCTCCAAAGTCAAACGCGGCGACAATGGGGCCTTACTTTCGATCGTCTTAACCTGCCTTCTCTCCGGCGTATTGTGGCTCGTCATCAGCCCCTCCTATGAACAGGGACTGTGCACAGAGGGGCTGTGGCTGGGCATCGCGATCTTCGTCGTCGGGGGAGTACTTGCCACAGTCATCGGTCGGACGATGATGTTCAAGTCGGTCGCGCTGGCTGGCGCGATCAATGCTAGTCTGTTCCGCCGGCTCATTCCCCTCTTCGCAGCATTGATTGCGTTCGCCGTTCTCGGGGAAACGATCGCCGCACTCGCTATTGCCGGCATGGTCATCACGGTTGCCAGCCTGATGATCGTCCTCTTCGACAGATCGCCGCAGGCGGTTGCTTCGGGCGAATTCAAACTGCGTCAGCCGGCAGGCGACCTTGGGCCCATTTCTTCAGCTTATTCGTCGTTGCGGCTTGGGCATATGCTAGGAACCGCTTCGGCGGCATCCTACGGCGCCTCCTTTGTCGTGCGCAAAATTGCTATGCGACATCTGCCGGACCCGGCCTTAGGTGCATTCGTGGGAGCGGTTACGGGGCTTGTGTGGCACCTCGCCGCCGCGCTTTTCAACAAGCGATACAGGCAAACGTTCAGGGGTTTGTTTCGCGACACCGGGCGGTGGCAGTTTATTGCAGCGGCCAGCATGTCGCTTGGCCAAACATCTCAATTCTTCGCGCTCCAGAATGCCGGCGTCGCGGTGGTGGCCGTCATCGGCTCGCTTGAAGTGTTTATCGGCGCCTATCTGGCCGCCTACGTGTTGCGCACCGAAGCTAAGCCAAATATGCGTATCATCATTGCGTCGATCGTCGCCACGATCGGCGTGGCGCTGGTCGCGATCAGCTCATAGCTGACGCTTGATCGAGGAGGTAATCGAGCCCGGGTGCCTGCCGACTGTATTGGGCACGCCTATGGGGCGTCTGGTGCCCAAAGCCTTGAAGTTACCCATAAGTCCTGTCAAAGACCACGCCATCGGGACTCTATTTTTTCGTCCAAACGGGGGCCTGACTCAATCTCGCTGCTTGTGAAGGCTGATGTCGCGCAATTTTCGAGAGGGAATCAGCGCGATGGAACGGAGATTCGGGTCAACGAGACTGGTGCCGGCAGGCTTTGTCGTCGATCATGCGCAGATCGACACGGATTGGGTATTTCTTGACGTACGGGCCTCGGCGATTTCGGCGATATGTCCGTGTTGTGGAACTGCTTCACGCCGAACCCAGAGCCGATATCTGCGGCAAGCTACCGATCTGCCCGTCGCTGGCCGACGTGTTGTCCTACGGGTGATGGTTCGTCGTTTCTGGTGCGATGCCGTTCTTTGCAACCACCGAATCTTTGCGGAGCGGTTTGGCGACAATGTATTGGCTCCCTTGTCGCGAAGGACCGGACGCCTTGAGACGATAGTGCATCACCCGGGGCTGGCGTTGGGCGGCCGACCGGCGGCGGCCTTTGCCGATCGCCTGATGATGCCGGTGAGCAACGATACCCTGTTGCGTCTCGTGCGGCGACGGACTGAACAGCCGCGTGATAAACTCGCCATCATCGGCATCGATGACTTCGCATTTCGCCGCGGCCAGCGATACGGGACGAATGTCTGCGATCTCGAGCGGCGCGGGCCAGTGACGCTGCTTCCCGATCGCGAGCAGGCGACATCGCAGGCCTGGCTCTCAGACCATCCTTCTATCACAACCGTGGCACGCGACAGGGGCGGTGGATATGGCGAGGCGATCGCCAGCGCTACCTAACGTCGATCAGGTGGCCGACCGCTGGCATCTCATGGAAAACGCCAGTCGCGCCTTTCTCGACGCGGTCAGCAAATCCATGCGTCAAATCCGAAAGGCTGTCGGCAGCGCCATTATCGATCCGAAGCTTCTGACCTATGCCGAATGCTGCAATATGAAGGATATCTACGCCGGCATGAGACGAACGAGGCCATTCTCGCGCTGTCGAAGCAGGGTGTGCCGATCAAGCAGATCGTCAAGCGCAGCGGGCATAGCCGCAAGCTCGTCCGTAGTGTCTTGCGCGGACAAAGCTCCGACGTGTTCCGCGTCCGCCAGAGCTCGCTTGAGGAATGGCTCCCGTGGCTCGACGGCCGTTGGGAGCAAGGCGCGCATAACGCCTCGGCGCTCTGGCGAGAAATGCGCGAGAAAGGCTTTCGCGGCCAGATCGGTGTAGTCTCCGAATGGGTGCGACGGCGGCGTCTTGCCGAAAGGGCCAATCAAAGCGCGCTTGCTCGCACGCCTTCGGCGCGAAGCATCGCCAGGCTGATGACGCTGGCACGCAACGACCTGTCCAAATCAGACGCCGTGCTGGTCGCAGCAATTGAGAGCAACGTTCCTGACCTGACCACCGCGCGAACGTTGATCGACGACTTTCAGACGATGATCCGATCGAAGGCGGCCGCAAAACTGGATAGTTGGCTGAAGGACGCCGAGACAAGTCTCGTCGGATCATTCGCGAACGGCGTCAAAAAGGATATCGATGCCGTCCGCAACGCCATCGTCTCTCCGTGGTCGAATGGCCAGACCGAAGGTCAGATCACCAAGCTCAAACTCATCAAGCGGCAGATGTACGGCCGCGCCAACTCGATCTGCTCCAAGCGCGTCTCATTGGTACCACCTGAGCCGAAGATGCAGCGAGATTGAGTCAGGCCCCCGTCTGGACGAAAATTACCCCCTAAACAGGGTCCTCATTCCATGAAAAATCACTCAATATGGCCCAATTGTGTATTGGAAAGTCTTGATGTCAAAAAATCGCCATCTCCTACCGTTCGAAATAAGCCTTGGCTATCAAATCAGAGCAACGCACCGCTTATTCCAGAGCTACCTCCAGTCGAAGATCGGACCTTATGGCGTATCTCTCGGCATGTGGTACTTCCTACGTGTACTATGGGAAGCGGACGGCCTTACCCAGCGCGAACTCTCGCACCGGGTCGGTACTATGGAGCCGACTACGTTAACCGCAATGCGTTCTATGGAACGGTCCGGCTTCATCCGGCGTGAGCGGAACGCTGAGGACGGCCGGAAGATTAACATCTTCCTAACCGACAAGGGGCGCGACCTCAAACCGCTGCTTTTGCCGCTTGCCAAGCAGGTCGTCGACGATTCCGTGGCCAATTTCACAGCAGACGAAAGACGTCAGTTCCTCGGACTCCTGGGCGCCGTTCAAAAGAGCATCGTCGCGAAGATGGGCACGGCACCTGCCAATGAGGATCAGTCGTAGCTCAGGCCGCCGTCGATTGCCAGCGACTGGGCGGTGGCAAGCGCGTGAGCCGCGGGTCAGTCGGCCAAACGACAGCACCAGCTCGACCTCAACGACTCCGATCCGGACCCTTAAGAGGTTAGGCGCAGGCCGCGCAACTGCAAAATTGGCGACCCAAGCGTCATTGGTCAACCGCAAATAGGCGACATCGGCTGCGTCCGCTCTTGGTAAATTCGCCGCCAGCGGTAGACGACAAAAATGGTGAAGGTTTTCGGGTGCCGTCAGGCGTACGAAAGCCCCTCATGCAGGAACCCGCGGTCGGCATGGTTTGGGCTATGGGATTTTGTATTTTAGGGCTGCCCAGGAGTGAGCGGCTTGAGGAGCGTTTATTGGCCCCATCGGTTCGCCGACGTTGCTTGCGGGCTGGACCGCAGAGCTTTTTGAGGCGTTCTGGTGTGCGCTTGTCCGACTGGGAGCGATCGCCATTCGGCATGGCGCAAGCCATCTCGTTGGCCGCCGCTGGTTTGAAGAGGCCATATGGAGAGCAAGCCATGCGGGGTCATGGTGCATTCTCCCGGTTCGTTGCCACCGTATTTGGCGGTCCGCGGGGCTGACGCCAGCGTTTGAAGATCTCGATGACAATCATGCGTCCGCCGCAGCACGGGCATGGCGGGCGAACGTCCGACGGGTCTTCGGCTGTGGCTTGATCAGGCGGCGGGACGGCGTTCAGGAGCTCGCGGGCATATTCGTCGTGCCAACGAAATGATCGAACGTGGCGAATACCCGTAAGCCGATCACTTAGGTTCATTGAAGCTATCCGATCATGGTGGCCGCCAATGGCGGCCGAGTTGCCCCGTTTAGGGGGATAGGGGGCTCTGCCCGCCTTTCCCCGCAAGCGGAAAGAGCGCATCCCCCATCCTTCACTTACTCCTGGCGCCGGCAGACCGGCGCGCATCCGTTCGTTGCAGGACGGCCGACACGGATTCCGCTTCGCGAGATCCGTTCTGGCCGCGCTGCGCGTGGGTGGTCCCCCCTGCCCTCTTTCCGCTTGCCCCCTTCACCCCCGGTCTCCCCGGCGACACCTCGGGAGCAGGAGCGGGCTCCTGCCCCTTCGGGCAGGAAAAGCCGCTTCGCGGGAAAAGGGAAAACAGGAGAGAAGCTATGACCGATATTCAGATGATCGCCCTAAACAAGCTGGATCGCGACCCCAAGAACGTGCGGAAGAACTACCGTGCCGATGGCGTTGCCGAACTGGCCGCATCGATCAAGGCCGAGGGGCTTTTGCAAAACATCGTCGTGCGACCCGGCGAAAAGCGTGGCCGCTATTTCGTTACCGCTGGCGGACGCCGGTTTGCTGCACTTACCCATTTGGTCGAAAGCGGCGATTGCGCCAACGATCGGCTGATCGAATGTAAGGTGCGCAATGCGGACGAGGCGACGGAAATCAGCCTTACTGAAAACGTGCAGGGTCGTGTCCCCAGACGTGGTGTAGCTGAGTAGCACGGTAGTCATCGGCGCTTTCCGGTAGGGTCTGGTTGCTTACACCAACCTGATACCGGAGGACGACCGATGACCGAGGATATGATGAACCTGCGCACGCTGGTGGAGAAGACCCCCGACGCCGATATTCTGCGCGAGATGATAGGCTTTGCTGCCGAGCGACTGATGGAGCTGGAGGTGGGTGCGGCCACCGGCGCCGGCTATGGTGAAAAGAGCGCCGCGCGCCTGGCGCAGCGCAATGGCTACCGCGACCGGGACTGGGAGACACGGGCCGGCACCGTCGAGCTTCGGATTCCCAAACTCAGGAAGGGCAGTTACTTCCCCGGCTTCCTTGAGCCGCGGCGGCTGGCCGAGAAGGCGCTGACGGCGGTGATCCAGGAGGCCTATGTCCAGGGCATCTCGACCCGTTCGGTCGACGACCTGGTCAAGGCCATGGGAATGAGCGGCATCTCCAAAAGCCAGGTGAGCCGGCTCTGCGAGGAGATTGACGGCAAGGTCAAAGCCTTCCTCGATCGCCCCATCGAAGGCGACTGGCCTTATTTGTGGATCGATGCGACCTACCTCAAGGTTCGCCGGGGTGGCCGCATCGTCTCGGTGGCCGCCATCATGGCTATCGGCGTCAACAGCGACGGCCGGCGCGAGGTCCTTGGCATGCAGATCGGCACTTCGGAAGCCGAGCCAATCTGGACCGAGTTCCTGCGCAAGCTCACGCGGCGTGGTCTGCGCGGGGTGAAGCTGGTGGTCTCGGACGCCCATGAGGGCATTGTCGCTTGGCAGTTAATTGTAAGAATGCTCCGGTTCGGCACTGATTTGGCATTAAATCGTGAGAATGGTCGGTGCTGGATTCTCAAATTAACTGCATCTGTGAACAAGCTTTTGGCCTGCGCACTTGGGCGATCAGGCCTTCTACGGCGTCTGTGAATCGGACCCTATTGTCCCCCATCATGTGACCACGCAGCATTTGCAGCATTTCCGGTCCGGCACGCTCTACGATCGCAATTCCTGCCAGCAGCGCTGGCCGCAGATGAAGTGGCAGTATCGGCTTGGCAGGTGTGGGTAGGTACTCCTCTTGCTCGGCAACAACATGGTCGAGATCGGGAATGATGGCACCGAGCACGCGGAACCGCCAAAGGTCATGCTCGTGGGGTATAGGTCTCGGAATCCGTCGCATCAGCAGCAGCCGAGCAATGTCGGCTGGCGACGTCCAGGTGCGGATGCCACGTTCGGCCTCATCGTCGAGCAGCTTTTCGCCACGAACAGCTGCAGCGCGATACGGCTGGAAAGGGGAGGGGAGTTTGCGCGCGCCCGCATCCCTGAGTTGCTCTCCACACAACGGGCATGTGATGCGCCATCCCAGCAGTTGGCTTCGCAGGACCGGCGCCGGTTCAGCGCCACCGGGGCTGCAGGTCGCGCAAAACTGCGTTGGCCGCGTTGCAATGAGCCGACGCGATGGTTGCGCGACATTTGCGAAGGTCATTCGATGTACCGCTGCCGGCTCGGTGCCAAAGATGTTGGCCAAGCGGGCTTCCTGATCACTGCTCAGATGGAGATCGGCCGCTCGCAATGAGGGAGCCTCCGACAGGCAATGCCGCAGCATGATCAGCGGCGGAACCGCATAAAACGCGGCGTGCCGGCCGATCCAGGACGACAGGAGTTCACTTGAATAGGGCGGCAACCTCACTGGCAATTGGCGCGCCGGTGTGTTCTCCATCACGCGAATGCCGCCTCAGTATCGAACTCCGGTTCCCAGTTTTCGACAGCTTCGTCAGTGATGTGCTCGCGGCCACTCTCGACGGCCTCAATGGCGAGGCTATTGATCATGTGGAAGATGTTGGCGGTGATGCCCTCGGTGATCTGCAAAATTCGCCGCAGCGATTTCGGCGTCAGCACGGAGGGTCTGCGCAAAGGCGTATTGCGCAGAATCGATACCATCAGGGTCTCGAACTGCTCGTTGGCTGCCCACCTGTTCAGGGTGAACTGCTCGAAGCGCCGGGCAAGTTGGACGTCGCCGCCGATGGCCTCACGCGCTTCATTGACACCGAAGCAGACGAGCGAGATCTGGAGACGATTGCTGAGGAACCGCAGGGTGTTGAGGACAATGCGCTGCTCGCGATAGGAGCCTGCGAGGATGTTGTGTACCTCGTCGATGACCAGCACCTGCACGCCGATGGCTTCCATGATGCGCAGAGCGGCCTGTTCCATCCGGGCGATGTCGGCGCGCGGGCGTTGCGGTGCACCGAGTAGAGTGAGGAGTTCGGCGTAGAAACGCCGCTCGCCAGGCCGGCTGGTCATTTCCATGGCAAGTACAGGTGTCTTCAAGGTACCAGTCCACCGCGTTGAAGCTTGGTGGATGCTTGTCACGGAACCGCTTCATGATCATGGTTTTGCCCATGCCGCTGTCACCGTAGATCGCGACTGAGGGCATACGCGTGCCCCGTGGGTGATCGAGGAGCGCGCTCAGCCGGTCGAGCGCCTGTTTGGCGCGTGGGTAGAGTACCCATCGACGTGATCGTATCGCCCGAATGCGCCGCTCGTCGGTTTCAGCAAGTAGCGCCGCGGCGCCAGTGGTCAGATGGGCAGCTTCATCGTTCATGTTCACTCCAGCTCAATCTGTATCCTCAACAAAGGGTACAGGTTTGCTGGAGTCGACACCGCGGAGCGAGCCCCATCCCCGCTCATCCACTTTCGATTTCGATAACGCTTTCCCTCGTCGTGCGGACGCAGTCTTCTTGGCTGCCGCCTCGACCAATTCTCGCTGCGCGATGACGGTGCGTACGATGGCGCGGGAATCGACCTCACGGCGGCCTTTCGCCAAAAGGGTCCGCCGGGCGGTCACTGCTTCGTGCAGGGTGACCGAAGGCAGCGTCAGATCTGCATAGCGGGCTTCCACGAAGTTTCCTGAAGGCCGCCTAATGAAGACGCGCGCCATATCGCGTGGATCGTATTTGACAAGCAGACGCCGGTCGGAACGTCCGACGTCGGCGCTGAGGGCTGCGGACCAATAGCGCAGGCCGAACATGTGAATGCCGGTTGGCCGCAAAGTGCGTTCCTGCTCGGGTAAGAAGGTGAGCCAAAAGCGGAGTCTATCTTGCGGCAGTCTGAGTGGAATCTCGCCCTCGTGCTCCCGCCAGACTGCAATCGGCGGGCGGGCCAGGGTACCGTGGATTGACTGGTGATAGGAGCCAACAATGTCGAGTGCAATGTATCGCTCGAGCTCACGCAGGGTCAGCGCCGCATGCCGTTTCGAGTCATACTCGCCGACCTCCTGCGCATTGCTGAATGTCGTGCCGGGCAGAAGGTGCAGCTTTCCCATCTGCGTGCCGATCAAACGCTCGATGTGACCACCGAAGCGCGGCTCGCCCGGGGGGCGCCAGTCAATCGCAATGCCAGCATCATCGCATCCGCGCTTGAACGCCCGACTGCGGAAGTCTGCGCCGTTGTCGACGTGAATCGTTGTTGGCAAACCGGCGACAGGCCAGGGTTCCGTGATTTCGCGTTCTCTCAGCCATGCCGACTTGTCGAAGACTGAATGGAGCAGGCACAGGCTGGTGGACAACCGGGACGGAGCGTCCATCGTAAGATAGAAACCGGTCACCATACGACTGCAGACGTCCATCGCCAGCGTCAGCCATGGTCGGCCGAGTGGCAGCCGGGTCTCTTCATCGACGACGAAGACGTCGGCCTTGGTGTGGTCGATCTGGACTACATCCAGCGGGCGGGAAGCGCTGAAAGTCCCGGGGACAGCCGTTGTCTCCTTCACGATCTTCTGTTCACCGCGGCGCCGGGCGCGCTTCTGGAGGTCAATATCCTCGAGGCGAGCCACGATCGTCCGGCGATGCGGCGGTTTCATTCCAACCGAAATGCAGCTTGTCTGTACGTCCCGGACCAACTGCGAAATGCTCGGTCTGGTTCGCTTCAGGTAGTACGCGCTGATTGTGGCGCGGATGACTTGTTCTCGCCTATCGTCGAGGACACGGTGCCCCTCTGGCCGGCCGCGTTTGCGATCGACCAGCGACAGGACAGTTCCGCCGCGGCGAAACATCTTGATTAAACGATATGCCGTTGCCTGGCTGAGACCCAATTCCGCTGCAAGTTCCGCAACGTCGCGGGACGTGGTGCCGTCAGGATGGCCCTTCAGGAAGTTGCGGATCGCATCCGCCCGCCGGCACGCTTCGTCCCAAAGCGTCTGGTCGATCTCGTCGGGGAAAGGGTCGGTCATGGCTAGCTCGCGAGAGAAACACCGCGGTCCCCATTCTCACATTAAATGACAAACGCCAAGGCAGATTCGCAAATTAACGGCTCATTCTCAAATTAAGTGCGCGAGTAACATACTGAAATCGTTGAGGTCGGATTCGCAGAATTAAATGGAAAGCGACAGCAGGGGTGTCGGAAATCTTGGGCCGGGAGGTGTCGCGGGACGTGATCGGGGCGCTGCGGGACAAGAACATGATCACTGCGGGGCCGCGCAGCCCGACGCCGGGGGCGCCGTTCACCTATGTGACGACCAAGGGGTTTTTGGGATATTTCGGGCTCGATACGTTGCGTGATCTGCCTGATTTGGAGGCATTTGAAGGAGCGGGATTGCTTGTGAGAAGTGATGAGGCACCCGTCGAACTACCCGCGACCTTGACGAAACAAGACCGCTATAATGCGCACGATGTTACGGGCGTCGAAGATGACTCAAGATACGGATAGGACATCGGGGCCTGAATACACCGGCGTCAAACATGGCATGTCCGAACTCCCGTGGAAATCCACACTACCTATATTTCCTCTTGGGCGAACCGAAACGGAGTAGTCAGCTTTCGCGACGACGTCTGCGAGTTCGATATGGCCGGAAAGGTGAGCTCCGAAGCGTGAAGCCAAAACATCTGAGATTGTTGGCCTGCGAGTGCCGCCACCCGCAGCCTTAGCGACTGGGATGATCGCCTTTCCTATCGCTTTGACCAGTGGAGCCGTACAGTGAAGCTGCCATACTCAAAAAGAGGGTGGCTCTCTGCCCTGTTTCTGGCTGCTGTGCTCTCAGCATGCTCCTCAGGCGCGGGTCTCTATGACCCTATACAAGGTGATAGCCGTCCCCATTCCGGGGTTGATCGCGCACGCGCCCTGCCGATACAGGGTATTGACGTCGCCCGTTACCAGGAGAACGTGGACTTCGCGGCTGCAAAGGGTGACGGTATTAGGTTTGTCTACCTGAAATCGACCGAGGGCAAGGACTATATCGACCCAAACTTTCTGCGCAACTGGGATGGGGCCCGGCAGGCTGGCATGCCCCGCGGCGCCTATCATTTCATGAACTGGTGTTCTTCAGCGGAAGAGCAGGCTGCATGGTTCACCCTGATGGTACCCAATGACGCCGACGCGCTGCCCCCAGTGCTGGACCTCGAATGGCAGAACGGCTCGCGCTGTCCAAACAAGGCCAGTCGCGTGGACACACTGGCCAAGGTCAGGCTCATGCTTGACGCGATGGAGCGGCATACCGGAAAGCTACCGGTCATTTACACCGACATCAATTTCCATCGCGACATCATGGAAAACGAGTCGTTCCCCAACATGTTTTGGCTACGCTCCACCGCAAACGAACCGCAGGAGCGGTACGTCAACCGCACCTGGACTTTCTGGCAATGGACGCAGACCGGTATCGTACGCGGTGTACGCGGTGACGTGGACCGCAATGCGTTTTTCGGTTCGGAAAGCGATTGGCAGGTATTCCTCACCACCGGATGCGACGTCCGAGCGGTCGAGACGCTCGCGCCCACCGGCCGGTGCCAGCGATGAACCCCAATTCGCTCCTGTCTGTTCGCTAGGCGGCCGTGCATACCCCCACACGCCTGTTACCCGAGCTGCTGGGACCGCGCGCATCCAAGTGGCGATTTGCGGGCCTTCACCCTGATCCCGTGCCCTCGCACGGGCTCCCACGGCGACTTACGACATAGGCCAATTTGCGCAAGCCAATTCCGGCCAGCGAGCCGGCCCTTGTTATGCATTTGGATCTCCAAGACACGCCTAAACCACAAAGGTATCAACAGACCCATCTGCCTTGCCAAATGAGCCATAACACCGCCGAAAAGCTGTAAATTTGACACTTAGCCACACCTTGAAAGATTCTGATTAGGGTAGTGCTAGCGCGAAAATGTTGCAGTTCCTCCGTTTGCATGTAAGTTCTTCGGACGCGAATCCTCACCTACCTGACGGATCCTTCGCTGCATACAGCATTTGGAGATGACCAACCGGCACAAACGAAAACCGCCCCGGAATGAACCGAAGCGGGGATCGTCGTAAAAACAGAATGTGGTAATTCTTTCTACGGCTTCCCCCTCCACCCGTCAAGTCTTTGGCGCCATTTCGGCGATCGATTTCGCGCGCCTGGTCATAACTGTTGGAGACAGTTTTGACGAACGATCAGAAAGGCCGGCGTCAGACCGACGCCCGCGCCCGCTATAGAAAAATGGCCGACGAGGTCGAGCTAGGCACGATCACACGCTCGCATCTGCAAGTGCTGGCGAAAGACCTGCCGCAGACAGGGTTGGTCAACTCGACTGAAGCCCTGTTGCTAGTGACGCTGGTTCACAGCGCCCCCGCCAAGCAATTTGAGCCGGGCGGCATGCCCATCGTCTTTAAGTCTAACGCGACCCTGGCCTTCGAGATCAGAAAGTCGCCAAACCACACCGGGGCGCTGCTGTCTCGGCTATTCGATGCCGGCTTGGTCGCCATGCGCGATAGCGGGAACTATAAGCGCTTTGCCCGCCGCGACGAGGCTGGCAATCTAGCCAGCGTGTCAGGCATCGACTTGCGCGTTCTGGTTGCGCGTTATGAGGAGCTGAATGCCCTCGTGGCATTGGCTCGCAGCGAGCGCAACGCCAAGGAGGCTGCGTGGAGTGAATACCGGGGAGCGGTACGCCAGTTGCACCTGGTGCTAAGCGGCGCCGAGGATTTGGCGGGCCGCATCCTCGCTAGCCTAAAAAGCAGGTTCGACACGATCCTGGCCAATGCCAGCAAGAGGTCACCGGCCACGCGGATCGAGCAAGCGACGCGGCTTTGCCGCTGGCTTGCTGAACGGGCCTACGGCCTTCGTAAAGGGCGAAAGGAGGCACCGGTACTGAGTAAAATCATGAGCACGATCACGGAAAATCGTGACCACATACAGACTACAAATCTCAACCATTCAGTATCTCGTAGTGAAGACAAGCGGCGTCCGGCTCACGCCGGACAAGTTGACTTGAATGGAGCGAGCTTCGCTCGCTGGGCTTGGGATGAAAGAGGGGGCGATACAAAATCCAGCCCGAAAGCACCAGCTGAGCCAGCCCGGCCTATGCAAATAAAAACCCTGACGGCGGCATGCCCCGCCCTGGCAATGTGGCTGGGCACAGTTCCGACGAGTTGGCCGGCCTTGATCGATAAATACCCGCTGTTGTGCTCGCTGGTCGGCATATCACCCGACGCGCGGGATCTGGCGGCGAGAGTTTTGGGTCAAAGGGGCGCGGCAATGGCCGCGGCTCTCATCATCGAGCGTCGTGAAGCGGGCGAGATCAAATCCGCTGGCGGATTCATGCGGGCGCTGATCGATCGGGCTTCCACTGGCGATTTGCACCTTGAAAAGTCGATTTATGCCCGCGCCAAATTCGGCTAGAGATAGCTTAGTTGTTTCTACCGTTGGCCTTCCACAGGCTGCAAAAGGAAGCCGTATCGAGAAGAAGTGCCAGAAACAGGCATGATACGGGTTAACCGAGAACACGAATTACCTTGTTAGCGCCATCGTATTAGGTTCACAGTGCCGTGGTGACTTGGCAACATCGTTCGATTTGGACGAGGTGATGGGATTGCGCTCTCGAAAGGGGCGTCAGCAATTTGAACTTGTTCGCAGAGCGTCGTCAAAAATCGAGCCCGTCAGGCCAGAAATTTCCCCGCCTGCCGGCTTCCTCGCGCTACAATTTTCAGTCCTTGTGGGCTTCTCCGCTTCGCTCCGCCGAGCGCTTTTTGCCATATCCGCCCTGCGTTAACGGCGACATTGCAACCGCCCAATAGGAGAGCGAAAATGACCATCACCAACTTCATCAAGTTCGATACCGACGATTTCGACAAATCCACCGGTACCGGCCTGGTGTCCACCTTGGACCGCGACCTAGACATTAAGGTTGTGCCCTTCACGTCCGATAATCCCAAAGCTCCATCACACCGAGTTTTCGCGAAATCTCCACGAGGCCTCGACATCGAAGTTGGCGGCATCTGGAAGAAGACCAGCAACGACAAAAAGCCCTACTACACTCTCAGCATTAAGGGCATTAAGCTCAACGCCAATCTAGGCCGTTTCTCTGGCCAGGACGACGAGCAGATTCAGGCGATCATCCCCTGGGACCCGCAGGACTGATGCAGTCCCTGTCCCGGCGCTACGGCGCCGGGCTTTCGACCGGTAGGGCCGCTTGTGTATGTAGATAGATCGAACTACATTCGTATAGGAAATATCTACATAGGTGCAGCGTGCCGTACCCGATTATCTGGGTGACGCCGAGGGCCCAAATGGCGCCGGCGTTGGAATGGGTATCGGCCATCGTAATCTAGATCGACTTCAGGCCGACCCGCTCCTCGAGATTGGCTGCCGCCTCCTTGCGCTCGCTGTAGCGAGAGGTCAGGTAGCCGGACACGCCGCGGTTGATCAACGTGAACTTCACCAGCTCTTCCATGACGTCGACTACCCTATCGTAATAGGATGACGGTTTCATGCGACCGGCCTCGTCGAACTCCTGGAAAGCCTTGGCAACGGACGACTGGTTCGGGATCGTCACCATCCGCATCCAGCGCCCTAGGATACGCATCTGGTTCAGGGCGTTGAACGACTGCGAGCCACCGGACACCTGCATCAATGCGAGCGTGCGACCCTGCGTCGGACGTATGGCACCGCCCGGCAGAGGTATCCAGTCGATCTGAGACTTCAGCACCGCCGACATGGCGCCATGACGTTCCGGCGATGTCCATACCTGTCCTTCAGACCACAGCATGGCCTCGCGAAGCTCCTGCACCTTCGGATGGGTATCGGGCGCATCGTTCGGCAGCGGCAGGCCGTTGGCATGGAATATCCGAACCTCGGCGCCGAATGCCTCGAGCAGACGCTGCGCCTCCAAGGTCAGGAATCGGCTGTATGAGCGTTCCCGCAGTGAACCGTAGAGCATAAGGATACGCGGCTTGTGCTGCAGGTCCGGTGCGGTGAGCTTGGAGAGGTCCGGGACCTCGAAGGCACCGGGCGCGATATTGGATAGATCAGACAAGCCGTTTGCCTTCGGCGTCTAAGATGACCTCGCCGTCTTCCTTGGTGAACGGCCCGATGTTGGGATTCTCCAAGATGTCGAGCACGACCTCGGACGGACGGCAAAGGCGGGTGCCGACCGGAGTTTCGACGAATGGACGATTCAATAGGATCGGATGAGCTTGGATGGCATCGAGCAGCGCGTCGTCGGTAACGTCAGCACTCGAAAGCCCGAGATCCTCATACGGCGTATCCTTTTTCCGTATGGCGTCCCGCAGCGGCATGCCGGCTGCCGATACCAGCTCAACGATGCGGTCACGGTTTGGAGGCGCCTTGAGGTATTCGATAACCGTGGGCTCGACACCCGATTGCCGGATCATGGCTAGTGTGTTGCGCGAGGTGCCGCAGTCGGGATTGTGGTAGATGATGACAGTCATGGGCATTCCAGATGGTTGGGTTCGTCGGCGGGATTGCAGGGCGACGCTCAGTTGCCGGTGGCCAATCCTGCAGAACGCGGGAAGTATCGGCGACCCAGCCACAGGGCCAAGTGGACCAGCACGACGAGCACCGGCACTTCCACCAACGGTCCGATGACCGCAGCGAAGGCGACCGGCGATGCCAGGCCGAATTCAGCGATGGCGACGGCAATGGCCAGCTCGAAATTGTTACCGGCTGCGGTGAAGGCGATCGCCGTCGAGCGCGGATAGTCCTTGGCGATCCACTTGCCCATGAAGAAGCTCACCGTGAACTGGATCAGGAAATAGATGGTCAGGGGCACGGCTATGAGGAGGGCATCGAGCGGCAGGCGCACGATATCTCCGCCCTTGAGGCTGAACATGGAAACGATGGTGAACAGCAGCGCCAGCAGGGTGATCGGGCTGATCCTTGGCAGGAAGACCTGTTCGTACCAGTCGTTCCCCCTGGCTCGGATCAGGAAGAACCTTGTCAGGAAGCCGGCAAGAAACGGGACGCCGAGATAGATCAGAACTGCTTCGGTGATGGTCCAGAACCCGACGTCAATGACGCTGCCTTCAAGCCCGAACAACGGCGGCAGAACAGTCAAAAACAGCCAGGCGTAGGTGGAAAAGAACAGGATCTGGAAGATGGAATTGAAGGCGACGAGCCCAGCAACATACTGGTTTGAACCGCCGGCCAACTTGTTCCAGACCAGCACCATAGCGATGCAGCGTGCCAGGCCGATCAGGATCAGACCCGTCATGTATTCGGGATGGTCGCGAAGAAATATGACTGCCAGCAAGAACATCAGAACCGGTCCGATGATCCAGTTTTGGACAAGAGAGAGGGCCAGCACGCGCTTATCGGAGAACACCTCATGCAGCGCCTCGTACTTCACCTTGGCGAGCGGCGGGTACATCATCAGGATCAGGCCGATGGCGATCGGGATATTGGTCGAACCGACCGACATAGATTCGAGGGCGACGGGAAGACCAGGGATCATGGACCCCAGGGCCAGGCCCAACGCCATGGCCGCGAAAATCCAGACCGTGAGATAGCGGTCGAGGAAGGAAAGGCGCACCGGCGCCGCATTGACTGACATGGAGGAGTGATCCAGTTGTTCGGCGGAAAAAACCGGCTTCGCGGCCGTAATCTCTGCGTGCCCCGTCAGGCGACGTTCGACGACTTTGTGGTGGTGCCGTCCATGCCGCCGATGCCTTCGAGCTTCGAGTTGAGCGCCATACGGTCGATGCTGGCCAGTGGCAGGTTGATGAAGGCACCGATGCGTTTGCGGAGATAACGCAGGGCGTCCTCGAATGCGGCACGCTGCTTGAACTCGGGGCCTTTAACGGCTGCGGGATCCTCGATACCCCAATGGGCGGTCATCGGCTGCCCAGGCCAGATCGGGCAGGTCTCGCCCGCGGCGTTGTCGCAGACCGTGAAAATGAAATCCATCTTCGGCGCACCCGACCCGGCGAATTCGTCCCACGCCTTGGAGCGGAGGCAATCTGTCGGGATGCCGACCTTTGTCAGTGTTTCCAGCGTCATGGGCTGGACGACACCCTTGGGACTGGACCCGGCGGAGTAGGCGCGGAAGCGACCTTGGCCGACATGGTTGAGAATGGCCTCGCCCAGGATGGAGCGAGCGGAATTGCCGGTGCAGAGGAACAAGACGTTGTAGACGCGGTCAGACATGGCTCGACTCCTTCGGAGAGCAGCACGGGGTGAATTCGGCAACAAGGGGTTCGCACAGCTCCGGGCGACCGCCGCAGCAGTCCTGGACCAGGAAGCTTGTGATCTCCCGCACCCGATCAACCACGGCCCGATAGACGATCGACCTGCTGTGGCGCTCGGCTTCGATAAGTCCGGCTCGGGTCAGGATGGCTAGATGGGTGGACATGGTGTTCTGCGGCACCTCGAGACGACGGGCGATCTCGCCAGCCGCAAGGCCATCAGGCTCATACTCCATCAGGAGACGGAACGTATCCAGACGGGTGCTTTGAGACAGGGCAGCAAAAACATCGATGGCTTGGGTCGATTCCATATATCGAATATTATCGATCTAACGGTCGAGGGTCAAGCACTCCGGTTTTCGTTGGGCGGCCATTTCGTTTCCGAATGGCCGCTTTCAGGCTTCCGCAAATAGTGGCTGAGAGTCTGAAAAGGTGAAGGGTTTGGGATGCCTCTTGGCGTCGCAAAGCCACCCATGCAGGAACCCGCGGCCCGCATGCTTTGCGCTATGGGGTTTGCTGTTTTGGTGCAGTTGGGCGGATGCCAATAGCTGAGGCGCCAAGCTTTCCAGGCGCGCCCAGCGGTCGGCGGTCAGGCCTGTTGAAGGCGCGGTTGTAGGCGCTTTTCGTGGGGTCGGCGTGCCTGGCGCCGGTCGCCGCGGCGCTGGGCGCGCACCATCCCATCGGCCGGTGACGTGGCGCGGCCGTATGAACAAGCAGGTCATGCCGGGTCATGGATGGTCTCCCGGTTCGGCTGTCGCGCTGCAGGTGGCGCGCGCGGCCTACAGCCCCGGGCGAAGGTCTCGATGATCACCATGGTGCCGCCACAGCACGGGCATGGCGGGCGCTGGTCTGCGGGCTCTTCGCCTGGCGGTTCTTCCGGTGGAGGCGCGACCGCAAGTAATGCACGGGCCTGTGCAATGCAGTCCTTGCGGGCGGAGCCGGCAAGTAGGCCGTAGTGCCGGATGCGGTGGAAGCCGCGCGGCAGGATGTGGATCAGGAAGCGGCGGATGAACTCGTTGGCGGCGATCGTCATGACCTGCTGCCGGTCGGCACCGCCGCGGCGGTAATCCTTGTAGCGGAAGGTCACCCCGGTCTGATCGAACGCGATGAGGCGGCTATTGGAGATCGCCACCCGGTGGGTATAGCGGGAGAGATAGGCGAGGACAGCTTCGGGCCCAGCAAAGGGCGGCTTGGCATAAACCACCCAGCGCTTTCTGCGGGCCGGCGCGAGGTGACGTTGGAAGGCACGGCGATCGCTGAGCCCTGCCATCCTGCCGAAGAAGGCGAGCCGGCCGGCATCGTGCAGCTCGAGCAGCCGGGTCAGGAACAGGCGACGGAACAGGGTGCCGAGCACCCGAACCGGCAGCAGGAACGCCGGTCGGGATGAGATCCATCGCCCATCCGGTGCAATGCCGCCACCCGGCACGATCATGTGGATATGGGGATGGTGGGTCATGGCCGACCCCCAGGTGTGCAGCACGGCGGTGATGCCGATGCGGGCGCCCAGGTGCCGGGGATCGGCGGCGATCGTCAGCATGGTCTGCGATGCCGCCTTGAACAGCAGATCATAGATCTGCGCCTTGTTCTGGAAGGCGATATCGGCGATCTCTGCGGGTAACGTGAAGACGACATGGAAGTAGCCCACCGGCAGGAGATTGGCCTCTTGTGCTTCGAGCCAGGCACGTGCTGCAGCGCCCTGGCACCGGGGACAGTGCCGGTTGCGGCAGGAGTTATAGGCGATGCGCTGGTGCCCGCAGTCCGTACAGGCCTCGACGTGACCGCCCAGCGCAGCGGTGCGGCAGGGCTCGATCGCCGACATGACCTTGAGCTGGCCCAGGCTCAGATGCCCGGCATGGGCGAGCCGATAGCCAGGACCGGCAGCACGGAAGATATCGGCGACCTCGATGGTGGCGCGCACCGGTTCAACTGGGCGGCGTCTTATCTTCCATCAGTTCCATCAACCGGTCGAGTGGCCCGGCGACCGCGTGGATCGTGCGGGTCGAGACCTTGGTATAGAGCGCGGTGGTATCGAGCTTGCTGTGCCCGAGCAGCACCTGGATGACGCGGATATCGACGTCCTGCTCAAGCAGGTGGGTGGCGAAGCTGTGCCGCAGCGTGTGCGGGCTGACCCGCTTGCGGATGCCGGCGACCTCGGCCGCCTCCTGCACGGCACGATGCAGCTGCCGCGACGAGATCGGATCGGTGCAAGAGCGGCCTGGAAACAGCCAGCCATGCGGCAGCATCACGCCCGACTGCTTGCCCTGGCGCCACCACAACCGCAGCAGCTCCAAAAGTTGGGGCGAGAGCATGGCGTTGCGGTCCTTGCGCCCCTTGCCCTGCTCGACCCGGATCAGCATGCGGGTGCTGTCGATATCATCGACCTTGAGGTGGGCAACCTCGGAGACGCGCAGCCCCGCGCCATAGGCAACACCGAGCGCGGCCTTGTACTTGATGGTTGGCGCCGCCTGGAGCAGCCGGGCGGCTTCCTCCACACTCAGCACATCGGGCAGCTTGCGCGGATAGCGGGTGATCACCAGCGCGCGGGCCAGATCCCGCCGCTTCAGCGTCACTTCAAACAGGAAGCGCAGCGCCGAGACCGCGCCATTGATGGTCGCCGGTCCGACGCCGTTCTCATGCTGATAGAGCTGGAAGCGGCGGATATCCTCGGCGTTGGCCGCGTCGGGAGTGCGCCCAAGAAACGCGGCGAAGCGCCGAACGTGCCGGATGTAGTCCTGCTGGGTATGCGAGCCCAGCCCGCGCATCAGCATATCCTGCTGCATGCGCTGACGGAGCGGTGTGACGGGGGCGTCGATTGAAGGGGTAGCCATGGGGAGTTCCTCTCGTTGAAGGGGACTCCATGGTCAGATCAGGTGCCGCTCGACCAAAAGCCTATAATGATGCCGCGACCGCGCCGCCCGCACCCCTCCCGCGAAGCGGGTTCGTGCATGGGGGGTCGGGAGTAGACATGCGGATCGAGCTCGGCTGGTATAGGCTGGAAAACGCTAGGACGGGATAGCAGCAGCCGAAATGCTACCTGTCCGTTTCGCTTACGTCGTCGCCGGCACCCGATCCGTCATTGCGCTTGCGCCGTTTGCGCGGGCCACGTTTGGCTTTTTCGGCCAGGATCAGCCCTTTAACGTCTTCACTGGTCAAGCCGTTCTTGTCCATCAGCTCTTTTACGTCGCGGACAATTTCGTGATCTGCTTCGTCCCGTTCGCGCTGTGCCAAGTCAGCTATGAGTGAAACATAGGTCAGAATCTCGTAAACGTTTTTAGCTGGCAGCCTCATGATCGTGCTCACGAGCTTACCGCGGGCTTTGGCTTCGGCTTCGCTTTTTCCGAAGATTTGCGGAGCGACATGGGCCAGGACGTCGAACATTTCCGGGCCAAGAATTTCGATCATGAAAATCAGGCGTGTGACGCGTAATTGGGCCTCACGCCGTTCTGCGCGCCCGTAGAATTGTTGAGACAGCCCCAGCAATTCCGCCATTTCCTCTTTTGAGATATTGGCGTTTTCGCGCGTGGCCGCCAAGTGGTCCGAAATACCTTTCTCCATCTCCTCGGAAGACGGAACAGGTAAATCCGTTTTTCTTCGGTAGATTGTGCGGTCGGTTTCCGCGTCGAAGACGGGTACCAATC
Organism: Devosia sp. LC5; assembly: GCF_000735585.1. GTDB lineage: Bacteria > Pseudomonadota > Alphaproteobacteria > Rhizobiales > Devosiaceae > Devosia. Next base: position 31,736 of record NZ_JNNO01000007.1, on the reverse strand, counting down.
CCTGCAGTTTGATGTGGCGCTCGATCTCTTTCACATCAATGTCCCGCGATGCGTCGTCATTCGCATTAGCTCTTTCCAAGGTTTCGGAGTTGTAGGCCTCCAATGCTAAAGAGGACAACGCCTGGTAGCCCATATTCTTTCGTGAATCGCGCGAAAGATACAGTGCTGACGCTGGGCTGGCTGACAGGTTGACTAAGCGAAGGCCGGAACGCGCTAACCAAATAGCGCTGTAGAGACGGCCGGAGCGTCTGACTCACGTTGGCTTAATCTCCTTGAGGCCAAGCATTGACCACCGATCCAAGGTTTTTCTGAATGTGGCTTCTACTTTGCGGGGCGTTTCCACCCATGACAGATTCATTGTCAATAAGCAGACCATATCGCTGCCAATCGACAAACAATTGTCGACGTTGATGCTCGAGGTGTCGCCGGCCTTGGGGGCCGGCCATCTTGAGAACTCAAAAAGTGCGACCAATACTTCCGGGCCGCTTGGCCAGGCGGCTGCCGGCGGCCTTGGCGCCATTTGTGCAGCCATGCCGTTGACGGCTTGTGCGAGCGCCCCGCCGGCGAAATTCGAGCTGGTCATGATGGGCGACAGAAAAACACCCATCAAAAGTCCGACCGCAAGCCCCGTGAAGAATATTCGCCCCGACTTCATGACCGCTAAAAGCCATTCTTTTCGAGATACTCATCGAGCGCTGCAATGACGATCTGAACGCGTGGCACCTTTGACGCATAATTGGCAGCATCCAGCCGCGCCTTCAACTCAGGCGCCAGGAGGAGATTGACCGCCCCTTTTGAGTTCGGCCGCTCAGCAGCCTTCAGATCAAACAGCGAACCTTTTTTTATGGTAGGCGCGGCGTCGGCCTTCCTCGGACGGATCTCCTGGATGACATCCTCAGCGGTTGGCTGGGGTGACTGCCCTGGCTCGTTGGGAGGTGACGTGAGATTGTCTTGAGGGCGTCCGGTGGAAGCGGACTTGCGTCGCATGGTGGGCACGCTATCGAGCAGTTCGTCTTTACCAGCCACTTTTTGGCCTCCTCTAGGCGGTGATCTTGGTTTTGCCGACCGCAAGGATTTGGTCGAATTCGGTGACGAACCTCTGGACCTCAAGTCGGGCCTTCTTGATCGTTGGATTAAGCTCGATGATCTGAAGCGGGCCTAACCCGTTTCGGAGTTCCTTGTAGATGTTGCGCGAATAGAGTTCCGTCTTCAAAATCCGTGTTGAGTAGCCATCCTCTTGGAGTTTGACGATAAAGTTGTGCAGGGTGGCGTAGGCCGACAGCGACTTTTGGACTTCGGCCAGCTCGGTGACATAGGTGACGTGGGGGATTTCTAGTCCAAGTTCGTCGCTCACCTGGGCCACGTCTGCCGCAACGACGGACATCGCCTTGACTTCATCGCGGCCTATTTTGACCGGTGTTGCCACAATGTCGGATTGGCGCAGCACTTCTTGGTTCACCGCGCCTTCGGTGCCTGGGGCGTCGATAATCACGTAATCGAATTTGCCGTGAGCGAGCTGAACCTCCCGCGCAACTGCAGCTTTGGTCAACGCCGTTGTGACCGTCATAAACTCAGGACCATTGCCGCGGCGGATAGACTCGGAAAACCAGTCGGAAAACCGCTGGGTTGGGTCTGCGTCAACCACGAGCACTTGGTTTTCACGAAGCGCGTATTCGCCAGAGGTCAAGATTGCGCCAAGGGTTTTGCCGACGCCGCCCTTGCCACTGACAAACGAAATCACCTTCGCCATTTATCTTCCTAACGTCGTTCCAGGCAAAGCTGGTCGCTGTACCCTTTTGGTCGAATGGTGACCTGGTGAATCCAAATTATGCAGGTCTGCGAGACTGGTGACCATCATACTGGCATTTAACCAGTTGAGCAAATCTGCATGTCTGGTGAACTGGTGGAATGGTGTTCTGCTTTTCATCAATTTGTCCGAAACCAGTTCACCGGAAAACCAGGACATCTAGAGGTCCACGCCGGGCTCTCTTCAGTGCATCTCTCCGGCGCATCACCGATGTGGCTCACACTGGACGTAGTGGGAGAATTTGGTAGTGCTAGGTGAGTGTTTCCTTTGGCAGGATACGCATGTTTGTGGTACAACATGCTGAAAATCGAGGGACATGCCCTCGGTTTGGCCCGCTGGCGGGCGTTGAAGGCGAGGCTGAGTAAGAATGGCTCGACGCAAAGGAACTGCCAGCGAGAGGGATGGGGCCGCAAAGGCGGGCGCCCGGCGCGACCCGACCGGCGAGAAATCCAAGTCAGAAGTGGTGCGGGTGCGCGTTAGCGGCAGCGAATTGCAGCAGATCGAGGCGGCGGCAGAAGCCGCAGACTTGACCATTTCAAGCTTTATTAGGTCCCTCAGTCTGGAGGGAGCAGGGGTAAAGCCCTTCCTGTCCTACGAGGACAGGAAGGTTTTCGCAGCTTTGGCGGAGGAATTTCGGGCGGTTGGCGTCAATCTCAATCAGATCGCGCGGGCGATCAACGCCAAGCGCGAAGTGCATCCAGACGAGGTTTTGATGGCCTTAGGCAACGTCCTGACCATGACAGGTGTCGTCGGTTTCGAGGTTCGAGAGCTTGCCAAGCGCGGTCCAAGCCGGCGCCGGGAGACCGTGTGATGGACTTAGCAGCGTTTGGCAGTGCGGCAAGCCAGCTCCGGGAACGGTTGCGCGCCGAGGTAGAGGACGAGCGCCGGCGCAAGCGCTTGATGCAATTGCAGGACCAAGCTGCCCCAAAAAGCTCTGTCGGGGTCAGCAGTGGGTACAGCGGCGGCGGGCGGTCACCAGGCACGCCGATGGTGCAGCGCGCGCCTAGCAGGCCGACGGCGGTGCGCTACGCGGGCATAGCGAAGGGCAGTCAGTCCGCCGTGGTGAAACTGGCATCCTATGCTGGCGGCGCTAGGGCAGGGGCCATGTTGGACTACGTGTCGCGCGAAGGAAGTTTGCGGGTCGAAAACGAACGGGGTGAAAAGCTGGGTCAGGCCGGGGACAGGGCCAAGATCCTCGAAGAATGGGAACCGCTGATGGATAATCGCGCCCATAGCAAGGACATGGCCAGCTTCACCCTGCAGCTCGAGGGCGACTTCGCTGGTCTATCGGATTTGGAGTTGTGTGAGGTCGGCCGGTCAACGTTTCATGGCCTTGTGTCGTCGCGCACTGAAGACGGCGAGGATCGTCACAGCTTTGCGTTCGGCATCGAGCGGCAGGGCGGCGGTGCGGCAGTCATGACCGGCCTGATGGTCCTGCGCAGTACAGGCGGTCTCCGTCGCACGCCTGATGCAAAGGGCGAGGGAATGATTGCCCGCGCCATTAGTCAAAACAAGCTCGACCTGCCGGCGCAGCCTAGCAACTTTCGGTTCGTCGGCTACGGCAACGGTGTTGAATACGGCACCCATAAACTGCGTGATCTGGTCGAGGAGTTTGACGGCGGCGTCACAACTGATCGTGGGCGCGCCATAGCGGATCAGAAGCAGGCTGGTGACCTGGTGCAGCGCGAGTGGCGCAAGGAGCTGCATAGTCGGGCCCCGCGCGATGTGATGCATGTCATCATGTCTGCTAAGGCGGGGACCGATCCCGAGGCTTTCGAAAGCGCCGTGCGGGGCTTTATGGCGCGGACTTTCGGGGAGCAGAGACACAAATATGTCTTTGCCATGCACGACCCCGCGACGGATCCCAAAGGGGCCAACGATGGCGGTAAGCGGCCTCACGTCCACGCCCACGCGATCATCACCACCAAAAACGAGCATGGCGAGCGTCCGAGGAATGGGCCGGCGACCTTCCGCGATTGGCGAGAAAATCTGGCGGAGCATGCGCGGCAAAATGGCATTCAGATGGAAATGACGGATCGGCGCGATATCGCCAGTGCACCGGCATATACGAAAAACCAAGTCCGACCGGTCAGCCGGAAAGGACGCACGGAACACGAAGGGACGAGCCGGCCGGCTCATGCCCGCTATATCGCCAAACGCGAAGGGGCGCGTGTCTATGCGAGCAGTCCGCGGAGCCAGCAATATCGCACCGAGGCGGTCAGCACCTGGGGCGCTTTGGCGCTATCTGCCGATAGTAAAGTTGCACAGTTCGCCCGCGCTCAAGTCGAACAAATCCGGGGCATTGAGACCCACGGAGCGCAGGTCATCAAACTTGATGAGCGCCGCGAAGGCTCTCCCGCCTTTACCAGGCATATGGTATCGTTGATGGCACTCATTTCGGAGGAATCCAGCATGTCCGATGGCGCGCAGCAGGATATCAGAACCAAGCCAGAATTTGAGCAATATGAGAAGGCCGTTGGGGCCGCGATCTTCAAGGCAGAGCGCGAGATAATCGACCCCGAGGAGCGCAAGGCCCTTGATGAGCTCACTCAGTCGGTGCGCGAGGTTGTCGAAGCTAAGCGCGTCGTTGTCGAAACCGCGGCCGAGCTGGTCGAACACGCGGAACTACGGGCTCAAGGCGTGGATGTTGACGAGGGTCGCAGGCAATATCGTGACGCCGTCGAAAAGCATGGTGCTGACGACGTCGATGCTGGCATTGCGCTATTGAAAAATATGGATCGCGCGCAGGATGCCTGGATAGAGGCGGGAGAGCCGAAGGACCCAGATCATCCGACAACAGCCATTTTCTCTGCCGAGCTGTCGGCCGTCATCAACGCAGCGCGCGACGGAAACACATATCTGGCTGAAGTCGTTCAAGAAACAGAGGTCCTACGCGAGCTCGATCAGGAAAATGAGCGCGGGGACGAGCCGGCCGAAAGCGATGGCAGCGAGGGCAAATCCGTTCCGCTCCAAGCCCCAGAGGGGAATGCGAAGACGAGTGCGGCTAGTCAGCCAGCAACCACGACTGATCGGCATATTGCAGAACCAGACTATCAGTCCGGCGAAAATCACGATGACCGTGAAGCAAACGACAATACCCGTCAGCTGCACGAACAACAGATGCGCGTTGACGGGGCAAAACAATCCCCGGAAAAAGGCCGCACGGAGCAGGACGCTCGCAAAGAGCAGACGAGCAGCGACCCGGCTGGTCAACAGGTTCCGCGCCAGAATGAGCAGCAGCGCGAGCGTGATCGCGATGATGACTTAGACCGATAGGGGTAGGATTTCATGAGAGATCAGCAGCAGCAGCATATTTGGGCAGCGCAAGAACAACAAAATGCGGAGATTGCTGCCAGCAATCGGCGGGCTAGCCGTGAAAGTGCCGCCTGGGATAAGGCTCATCCAGAAGCAGCTGACCGACGCGGTTTATTCTGGCTGATTACTATTGCAGTGGTCTCTCTAATCCTGCTTTGGGCGCACTACGGCCCGATTATTCGGGACGCGATCTACGGCGCCTAGCAATGGAAAAGGAGCCAACTGGCTCCTTTTTTAAGCGGGAACGCTGTCCGCCTCGGCGGCACTTGTTTCCTCAAGTGATAGCCGAAACAGATCCTCAACTGGGCGGCGACGAGGTTTTCCGATTTTGGTGACGGCCACGTCGCCAGTTGCCTTAACCTTTGCCTTTACGACCTCAACAGTCGCCAGCTTGCTTTCAAGGCCTTCATCGGTCACGTCACGAATTTTCTTTGCTGCCCGCACTTTCACCTGTCGCAACGGGACGATTTTGGCGGCGGGCTTTTTCGCGCGGGGCGATCGTTTGACGGTCGTCGGAGGTGACTCGGCCGCAACGATATCGGCCTCATTGGTCTCTGCAGCCGGCTTTACGGCGGGAAGGACGGCAACAACAGGCGCCTCGACCGGGGCAGATTGGGCAGGTTGTTCAGCTGGTACTGGCGATGCTGGTGGAGCGATCGGTTCGGCCTCAACCTGCCTCTTGCCATATCCTTCAGCCAGGGCCGGGACAGGAAGCCGCTCGCGAATTTCGACGTGGGGGACTCCCGGTCGATGCGCTTCCCCATAAGCGGCCGCTGTCTGGAAAGGCTCCATCTTAAAAAAGCGGACCTTCTTGGCGCGGACTGGTTTTTGGCCTTCGACGAGCAGCACCAAGTCCGTCTCCGGTAATTGGCGGACCTCTTGGGGCATCATTAGATCGCGATCACGCATCTGCTCGATGCGCGTCCGTCGGTTGAGACCCATGACCTCAATCTGGCGGGATTCGGTTTGGTAGCGGATCGTCTGCTTCCCAAGCGCCTTTGAAACATAGTCAGCCGTCGCCTGGTCGTTGGCGCCGAGAATGAGCTGATAGCCGCAATTGCCGAGCAGCGAATGGCGGGCTGTCTCACCGTAGATTTCGTCCAAGTTTTTCAAATCCTGGATGATGAAGGCCATCTTGATCTTATAGCCGGCCACATATGGCAGCTTGTTCATGACCTCGTCGACGCGACGGAGCTGACGAAATTCATCGAGCAGAAACAGCATCGGGATCGGGTTCGGCCGCAGCTCCCGCGTCAACAGATCCATGGTCTGTTGAATGAACAAGGTCAGGAGGGGTTTGAGCAGAGAAATGTCGGTAATTGAGGGGGCCAGATAAATGCTCACTGGCCGTTGTTGAAGCCCAGCCAAATTAATGTCGGTCACCGAGGTGGCCGCCACAATGCGTTCATTCATGAAAGGCTTCATTGCCTTTTGAATGTCGATCAGCGCCGATGCGGCCGCGCGATCGGAAAGGGCCAGGTAAGCGTTGAAGCTCTCGATGGTGAAGCGTGACAAATAAGGCTCTGCCGCGATGATCGTCCGCAGCAGCTCCTGCAGGTTCACGCCGCAATTAAGCAAGGAATTGACCTCGCCAAAATTGCGCCGACCCTCGTAAAGCGGGCTTTCCAGCAGATAGCTGATAATCCCGCCGATGACCTGTTGCGCCAGCCCTTGCCAAACCGCGTTATTGGAATCGGATTGCTCAGGAATGAGGATCGAGGCGATATTCTGAATGTCGGTGGTGCGCGTTCCCCGGTCCTGCCGCACAAAATCGAGTGGGTTGTAGCGATGCGTTTCGGCGGCTCCAGGCGAGAACAAGAAGACCTGGTTGCCTTGCTTTCGGCGATAGCCGGCCGTTGCGGAATACACTTCACCCTTTAGATCGGTGACGATCATCGATCCCTGATGTTGCAGCGCGTTCGGGATCACATAGCCGGCGCCTTTGCCCGAGCGGGTAGGGCCGATCACCAAATGATGCCGATCGTCATCACGACGAAGGTATTTGCCGGCGACGACACCGAACACATGGCCCTTTTTACCAAACCATTTGCCCATCCGAAGATCTGGCATGGTCTGGAACGATGCGTCGCCCAACGGGTTCTTGGGCCTGCGCAAGCCGATGGCGCCGACGATGCCGGCGACGAAGAGGGCAGGGAGGGCCGCCATTCCAGCAACACCCTGCAAAGCGGTGTTGGTGCGGAAAGCAGAGAACTGTTCAGCAGCGATCAATGGCCGTTCAGCCAGTGTCAGCATGAGAATATTGGGATCATCGTAGACGCCCCACATAATTGCGCCATAGGCCAGCAACCAGACGGCAAACCCGATCACGAGACAAAACAGCCCGAGCAAGACCTTAAACAGCATAGTCATGCTGTCGCGCGAAGAAGATTTCGGAAACGCCGCGCTTGCCGCCGTCGCGCCGAAGCTGGATCACGACCGGGATGACCATATGCAGGTACGACAGCAAATCGGCCTTGCTGAAGGAGCCTGCCATACCGCCTTGCATGATCATCATCACCAACTGCTCATAGGCGCCCTGAGGGGTATCCGCGTGGACTGTCGACATCGAGCCAGGGTGTCCGGTGTTGATGGCGCGCAAGAAGGTGAATGCCTCTGCACCACGAATTTCGCCGACGAAAAGCCGGTCTGGCCGCATGCGCAGGGACGATTCGAGCAGGCTTTGAATGGTGACATTGGCGGTTCCCTGATCGCCCTTTGAGGCGATCAAGTGAACGACGTTCTTTTGCGTTGGGAACAGCTCGCGCGTATCCTCGAGGGTTAAAATCCGCTCGTTGGGATCGACACTTTTGAGGCACGCATTGAGAAATGTCGTTTTCCCGGTCGACGTGCCCCCACTGATCAGGATTGAGACGCGATTGCGGATGGCGGCATCAAGGAACTCATAAATCCGTTGCGCCTGAAGATGGCCGATCAAGTCATGATCGAGCTGTGAGAGCCCACCAAGCGAAACGGCAACCTTGTCGAGCGAGCCATTGTCCCGGTATTCCTCCAGGGTAAAATGCTGTGTCACTTGCTTTCGGATCGAGAGCGTTCCTCCATCCGGGGCGGCCGGCGGCAAGACGACTTGAATGCGCTCCCCAGTTGGCAGGGCCGCGCTCAGCAAAGGCCTTTCACTGTTGACGAACTGGTTGGTATAGGCCGCGACCCGCTGCGCTATCTGGCTGATCACCTCTGCCGTTATCGCCGGAATGGAGTGAAACTCCATATGGGCTTGACCTATGCGCTCAACAAAAACGTGCCCTGGTTTGTTGACGGAGATTTCAACGACGGCCGGGTCGTCTAGGAGGCTTCGAAGGGGCTCCAATGCCTGTTCGACAACATAGAGCAGGGTTGGCAACATCGACGTAACTGAGGACATTATTTCCGCTCACTAACGATTTGGCGCATTGCCTCCGTTATGGGGTCCTCGTACATCGCCGCAAACGAGAGGTCCTGGCGCACATAGACGAAAACCCGCTCGCCTTGATCTATGCTGATCGTCGGCTTGAGGTTTGAATTGGCCTGGATCTCGCTCGAAATGAAATCTGCCATGGTTTGAGCGACGCCATCGGCCGCTTTTTGCCTCGCGCTACGATCATCATCTTCGCCTTCTTCAAATGCAGGCTCGCCGCTGGAATCAGTCAGATAATTGATGCCGCCGCCCAGAACCGACAACATCAATGCCGAGGTGAAACGTTCCTTGAACTTGGTATCGATAAACCCGGTCATGCCGGAGCGGCCCAGGCTATCCGAGCCCATAGAATTGAGCCGCACGGACACTCCATCGGAGCGGATCAGACGAGACCAGACCACGAATACCCGACTTTGGCCGCGGGTGACTTCAGACTGGTATTCCCCAATCAGGCGAGAACCGATCGGGATCAGAATGCGGCGGCCATCGAACGAATAGACGTCCTCGTTGACCACAGCACGGATTTGCCCCGGCAGGTCGCTATTGATGGCAGTCTCGAGCAGGCCAGAAATCATCGTGCCTTCGGGCACAAGGGCGTCAATCCGCTCAAGGGTGCGTGCGTTTGCGCTACGATCCTCTTGAGAAATCGAGCTTGCGAGATATTGGCTTGCTGAATCTGTGCCCGATACAATAGCAGGCGGCGTGGCATTGCCATCAAAGGCTGCAGGTTCGGACAGGCCCTTATCGGGCGCCGAAACGTCCATCACGACAAGGCCGGACAGGTAGCGTTCGGGAAATTCCTCTTCGACCACTGGCGCCGGCTCCTGCACGATCACCATTGGCTCAACCACTGGTGGCGGCGGAACCATGGGAGGGGGCGGAGGTACGGTAAATTCGGCTACATCGGGCTCAGGCTCGTCAGCCTCAACCGGTGGAGGGGGCGGCGGTATGACGACGATATTGGGCTCTACTTCCGGCTCAGGCGTGGCCTCCGCTGTATCTCGTACGAACCCAGGAGGGGAGAATGTCTCGGTATTGAAGGCTTCCTCAGATTGGAGCATGTCGCGCGGTGCGGTGTTGCCCGCTGTGAAGTTGAGGTAGAGAGCGCCAAGGCCCACCAGACCCAGCAGGCCGAAGCCCAAGAGCTGCTTGCCTTTGGCGCCCCGGTCAGCAACGACGCTTTCGCCGCTGCCTTGGAGAGCTTGCAGTTCAGGCGCGCGTTCCATCAGTTGTTGCTCCCACTGCGCGTCGTCGCTGTGGTGTCGAGAACGGGCGCGTTGATATAGGGATCGGGTGCGGCGATATCGGGCACACGAAGATTAAAGATGCAGGTCCATAAGTCCCCTTCGCGCAGGGTGAATTGGGCAGCCGTGCCGTCGACCACGATGTATTCCCCCTCACGCCGGAAATTCACCAGCGATTCCGTGAAGTCGAGGTTGACCTTGAAGATTGCCGGCATGCGGCCGGCGAAGCGGAAAAAGGTCATCTTGCCGTCGTCAAAAACTTCGACGGGCTTGAGCGCATCCTGGCCCGAGAAGGAGTAATTGATGTTGAGGTTGGCCTTGTCGATGTTGCTGATCGCAGGATTGGCCGCGCGGATCGTAGCTTCTTCGCGAAGCGCATCGTTGAGCGCATTTTCAGGGTAATTGAACTGGATACCGAACACGTCGCCGTTGCCGGGCGCCTGGTCGACCAGCTCTAGGAAATAGATGCGCTTATCGGTGACGATGTTCAGGTTGGTGGGCACGTCGCGCGCGATCGGCTTGACGAACAGGATGTTGCCCGCAGCTGCTGGGACGATTTGCCAACTCTCCGTATCACCCAGTGACAGGGTCTGGAACTTTTCAGACTCGTCAAAAATGATCATGGTCGAAATGCCATATGCCGCGCGGACCTTGACCACATTGTTGGCTTGGTAGGTCACATGTGTGACACGCTGGTCTAGACGGCCCGATTGCGGGGTCTGCGCTGCAAATCCCTGTGTCAGAAGGCCGGCCAGGGCGCTCAGGATGAGGATGATACGCTTCATTGTTATTGGCTCCCGGCCGTTACGGTTTCCTGGTCGCGCTGGTACTCATAAACCTGGAATCCAAGCGGATTATCGAAGCGCCATTCCATGCGGAGCGGGGTATCGGTGTAGCGAAAGCGAACAACAGAGATGAAGTGTTTGACCGCCACCTGGGCGGGGCCGGTTTCCGTGGTCGAGAACCGGACTAATGCCGTTGAAGTATTGGGGAAGGTCACCGATTTGATCTCAACGGCCACAGTCCGATTGGTGCCGTACACTTTCGTCGGGTTGGTCGGATTGGTATTGCTGTAAAGCCGGGTCAATTCGTCAGAGGCGCGGTCGGTCGATAGCAATTGCGCCAGACCGAAATTCTCCGACACTGCGTAGGGATCGTATTTTTCCCGGGCGCGGATATAGCGCACGACATTGGCCTGGGTAACGGCCTGCTGTTCCGTCAATGTCGTGGTGCGGGTCAGTCCCGAAGTGACTTCCATGTAGCCAGTCGTTTTATCGACTTCCACGAAATAGGGCTCAAAGGTCTTGAGCGGCATCAGCATTGCCAACACCAAGAGGCTGCAGACCGCGACGAGGCCGAGGATCATTGCGATAAGCCAGGCGACGGCGCGCGAACGCCGATCACGGCGCGAAATGTCTTCTTCCCAGCGTTGCCCGTCCTGGTAGTAGGTTACGAGCCCTGAATCGGCTTTAGCCATAGTAAAACCCTGATTTATCACCCGACGCGGGGTGTGCTGTTCTGTTTGATGGATTGGGCCATATGCCGAGCCGCTGGCATCGTGCTCGACATTTTGTCGAGTGCATTGACGTTGGCATTTACGCCGGCTGCGGCGCCCCTATATCCAAGCTTGCCCGCCGATGTTCCCGCAGCCGTGCCCCTACGAGCGGTGCCCTTAAGAAGGCCACCAGTAGCGCCCGCCATGTTCATCGCCTGCCCACCCGCGATGCTCGCTGCAATCGACTGGACGTTGAGCAACACGAAAGACCCGGCAATGACGATGAGAATGAAAGAGGCGAAGTCCGACATTTGGAGGCTATTGGCCTCCATAGCCGCTTTCATCTTGCCAAGTTCGGGGGTCGCGGCGGCAATCATGAAGGCCGCGACGGTGTAGATGAACAGAGGCATGATGGCGTAGAGGATCACCTGATCGAGCCAGCCGGCGCCATATTTCCGGGTCTCTGGAAACAAAAAACAGGCGATAAAGATCGGAGCGGTGCCCAGCAAAACCCACATCGCGAGCTTGGCGAGGATCAGTAGCGCCAAGGCAATTGCTATGAATATGCCGGCTGCGATCCAGATGATCGCGGCCATCACGCCGGGCAGGATCGCCCAGATCGAGGTTTGAGCGGAATAAGCGCCGGCGACCTCGTTGGCGCTGTGCCAAATATCGGAAAGTCCGCTCGTCGGTTCCGTTACGCCCGTACCCGACACGGTTAGCACCGCCCGTCCCGCATTCTCCGGAACGGTCGTCATCCATTCATAAAAGAGGGTGTTGAAGTTGCCCCAGTTGCTCACCAGCAGCAGGATCACCAGCATCCGGCACACCCGGCCAACAATGTTGGCAAAGCTGGCGGAGGCCGTGCCCATCATGATCTGCAAGCCGTAGTAGCCAACGTAGAGATAGAACGCGATCGTCAGCAGGGGTACGACTTCGCTGCCCAGGACACCAAAGGCCGTCTCGCTAAAATTGGTGCCCGTATCGTCGATGCGTTGCAGCAATTGGCTCAGAAAATCCATTCGACGCTCCTAGAGAGCCAGAATTGCAGCCGCGGTTTCAGCCGAGTTGACGGGTGACATCGGGCCGCAGTCTTGCAGCTCGATCGCTGCATATGCCGAAAGGTTGGCGGGGCGCTTGCACGGCGCGGACTTTGAGGGCGGGGGCGTCGTTGCGCACCCCGCTAGCAACCCTGCCAGAACCGCGAGCGTGACAGCTTTCGCAAGCATCTTAGTTTTCGCTGCCGCGGTCATACTCAAGTCCTTTGGTGGTGTTGGAAATATCGGTCAGCGTGCGGACGTTGTCCGCCTGCAGTGACGACACGGCCCCGTTCATCACGCCGATCAACTCGTTGATGGTGAGGCCCGCTTGCACCTGCAACTGAGTGTTTTGATCGATTGAACCCTTGATATCCTCGGCTTGGCCGATCTGTTGGCCGGCCTGCTCAAAGGAATCCCGGCGCGTCGTGACGCCCTCTTGGGTGCCCTTCACGAGCGCGGAAACGCCCATAACGGTGTTCATCAGTTGCTCGTAGGATTTGTCCCCGGCAAAGTCGGAATTTTCCTCTCCCGAGAGCGACTTCACCAGCTTCATGCCGTTGATGAAGAGGCTGGCAAATTTGGCAATGTCGTCATTGCCCGACCCAAAATTGGGAACCCCGCCCGACATTATGCTCGAAAAGTCGGGCATTGAGCCGACGGAAAAGCCGCTGCCAACGGCGAGGTCTTGCATGGGCTGTTGGACGCTCGATCGGTCGCCGATAACCGCCTTTAGCGTGTCCTCGACGGTCGTCAGGATTTCCTTATTCGTATCGAGGATTTCGTTTGTCGTGCTGGCAGTGTCACGCGCAATGCTGAGGTTTTCGCGGTCAATCACGGGCACTTGAGCCATGGCGGGCACGGAGAGCCCCATCATTGCCGCGATGCTGATAAAGCCGATTTCCTTGATCGTCATAGCTATAACTCCGGGGTCAGTTGCAGGGTGACGCGCCCAGTGGGTTCAAGCTCGGCGACGCAGGTCTTGGTTTCTCCGTCCCAGGCGGTGCCGGGCCCGTCGCAGAGATTTTCGACTGGCTGGGTTGGGTCAGGTTCAGCAGGTTTGGGCGTCGGATTGAGAGATTGTGCCGTGCTCGACTGATCGGTGAGCTGCATCGCGTTCTTGCTGTTGAGCAGTTCAGCAAAGACCGCTGCCATGCCAATTGCCTGGTTGAACAATTCGAGGTTGGCATTGCGCGCCGTCGAATTGTGATCAAACGATTCAATCATGGTTCCAGGCTGTTGCTGGCCGAGCTGGGTCAGCCATGAGGCGACATTGCCCAGATTAGCCGAAGCACCCTGACTCGCTCCCATGGCATTTAGCGTGGCGTCGCGCATGTTGGTGTAGCCCGACGAGCCGCCGCCGTAATTGAGCGGAATGCTCGACATGTCGGCGCCACCAAGAGCAGGAATCCAGCGGGTCGTGATGTTGCGAACGTAGGCCTGGGTTTCCTTGAACGGCGGAATGCCGCCGTATTTGGAAACGTTGCCTGGGCCGGCATTATAGGCAGCCAGGGCGAGGGATACATTGCCACCATGGGCGTTGAGCTGACGGCGAAAATAGCGTGCGCCGCCGCGTAAGTTCTGCTCGATGTTATGCCGATTGACCTCCAAATCCTCTGCCGTTCCCGGCATAAGCTGAGCCAATCCGTAGGCGCCGGCAGAGGAGCCGATACAGGGATTGAGGCGGCTTTCCTGATAGACCAGGGCCATAAAGGTCTCTTCATCGATGCCTTCTTCGCGCGCTATTCGGCGAACGAGCCCCGCAATTTCCGGATTGCGGGCCATTGCATCATTTGGATCGTCTCGGGTGGAGGGCCGATACATAGAGCAGGTTATGTTGGTCGAAACGACCGCGCGACTGCTGTCCGCCGTGCCGATTTCGGTCGTGGCACTATCCCGCTCGGATCGTTCGCCCTCGATCGCCTCGTCACTGACGGGCACTTGCGCCATTGCCGGAACCGCAACCATCATTGCCGCCGCGCAGACCGCAATCAGAACATGGGGTCGCTTCATCAGTTACTCCCATTCATGAACAGCTCGAGCCAGTCCGCAGGGTCATTGCCATTCTCCATGCGCAGCGCTTCGCACTCCGCAATCGTCTCGCGTCGTCCAGAGAGAACCTTGACCATTTCCGGCATGGTGGAGAGATCGAGCTTGGCGATCACCGAGTCATTGCCATGCTTGATCAGGAACGTGCGCGATTCCGGCGCCGTGGTTTTGATGAAGCCAAATTCCTTTGCCGTAAGGCCAAAGCGCTTCATGTAGCTTTCCTCGTCCGCCCGCGGATTTGGAAAATGGATGTTGGTCGATGATTGCTCGATCAGGGTGTGGGACACAGATGACTTGGCGATATCGGCAGCCGATTGCGTGCCAAAACCCACGATGCCGTTCAGCTTACGGATCGTTTTCATCTTATCCATGATGAAGTGGCTAAAGGTCGGATCGGACAAAAGCTGCCAGCCTTCGTCCATAAAGAACATGACCGGCTCGCCATTCAGCAGCTCGTCCAGGCGATGATAGATATACATCAGGGCCGGAGTCCGAACTTCGGTATTGCTCAGGATATTGGTCATATCGAAGCCAAAGCAGCGGGTGCCGCCCAGGCTCAGAGCATCGGTTGGGGCATTGAACAGCCAGGCCTTGTCGCCATCAAACCAAGGACGGAGTCGTGCGGCCAGATCGTTGCTATCGGCCCGATTTCGCCCGGCCATCAAAGCGGCCAGCGTTGCGAGATTGCGACGCCCTAACCCCTGCTGCATAGTCTGGCTAATGCCCTGCTCAATCAGATCATTGTCCGATTGCGACAGGCTCAGCTCACCGCCCACCATCACCTTGATCAGCCGGTTCAAGAAATCCCGGTTTTCGGCATTGTCGGGCAGCTGCAGAGGGTTAAAACCCGTCGGCGTCCCGGGCGTCAGCACTTCGTAGGAGCCGCCCATGGCGCGGATGAAAATTTCCGCGCCGCGATCCTTGTCAAAGAAAACGGCGCGGGGCCGTGGCGAGACGCGAAAGCTCTGCGCCAAGAGGAACGTCATTGCCACTGTCTTGCCTGATCCGGTTGGCCCGGTGACAAGAAAATGGCCGATGTCGCGTTGGTGAAAGTTGAACCAGTATGGGGTTTGAGACGTGGTTTCGAGGATCGAAACCGGGAGATTCCAGTGCGGAGCCTGTTCCTGTCCTTGCGCAAAATTATGCATCGAGGACAGGCCGGTAAAATTGGAGCTCGAAAGCATCGCCCCGCGCGCGATATAGCCGTGGTTTCCCGGCAATTGCGCCCAGAACGCCGCTTCAAGATTCAGATCTTCACGCACCCAATTGATGTTCATGTCGGTCAGGCTTGCGCCCAGGTCCGACACCACCTTGCCCAGCTTTTCATTCGAGCGGGCGATTGCCAGAAGGCTTAAATGGTGGACGCCAAAGACCGCCTCTTGATTGGCAAGCTGGTTGAGCGCCCGGTCGATATTGTCCTCGACGGCGCTGCCGGCCTCGTCAGAAGCCGCAATCTGGCGCTTGAGGCGCGTGATGCGTTCCTGGGCTATCGGCTTATCCGAGATGGAAAACGACTGGGTCAGGATGAATTCGTGGGGAAGCTGTAAGAGACCATCCAGCATCCCAGGCCCGGTAAAGGGCGGGTATTCCTTAATCGACAGCATGGCGCCGAACCGATCGTCGGCCTCGGCCGCCGCCTGGACCTGCATGGCGCGCTTGCCAAAGTGCAGCCGCGCCGAGCCGACATAGCTATTGATCCCCATGCGGGGCAGTCGCATCTGCCGCGACACACCACCTGACAGGATCAGCTCGAGGAATTCGCACGGCTCCGAGTAGGGGTCGCCGTCACGATGCACGATGCCCAGGACCCGCGCACCATATTTGGCAAGACCGCCCGCGATGTTGACGACATGTTCCTCCAGATCGGAAGCAGACTCGCGCAACTGCTGGGTCGTTACGGCATT
The DNA here is from genome assembly GCF_000735585.1 of Devosia sp. LC5. Classification (GTDB taxonomy): domain Bacteria; phylum Pseudomonadota; class Alphaproteobacteria; order Rhizobiales; family Devosiaceae; genus Devosia. The sequence goes on along the minus strand of NZ_JNNO01000007.1, from coordinate 15,473 downwards.
GCCGTTGGAGCGGCCCCAGAGGCGTTTGACCTGATCGCTGAGCCCGAGCGCGCCTTTCAAATCTGAGCGTACGATGGTTAGAAAAATATCGTTTGTGAACATGCGCTTTTGGGCCAGTCGGGCCTGATAGCGCTTGTCCAGCTCCCGGCAGAACGGATCGTCAAAGTCGCTAGGCAGAGACGGCTTGACCTCACGCCGCACTATCGTGGACCAGACCGAAAACCGGCTCGACCCGAGGGCACGGATCAACGTGTTTTGAACTGCCGAGCGCAGGTTGATTTCGGCCTGATCCTCAGTCTGGAAAAACAGACCGTTGAGCTTGATAACGCTCATCAGGGCGCCATTCTGCAAGCGCACAACGCTGTCCGCTACGTGTCGCGTATAGGGGATATGGCGGCTCATCAGGGCTTCGCCCTTCAAAGGGCTTCCAAAACCCATTTCGTCGCGCAGCGCATTCAGCATGGTCTATGGTCCATATGAATTTGTGCCCCAAAACCCCTTGTTCCGGGTGCGGGGCGTACGGCGTGAGGTGACTTGCAGGACGTCCAGGATGCGGGCGTCGCGGGCGCAAAGGCTGAAAAGGACCAGATAGGCGACAGGCACGACGAGCAGCGACCAAAGCGAGTTCGTCGCCAGCCACGCGATAATGCCCAGCCCGACCACCAGAACGATCGCCATGTAGGGCACGCCCCAAAGCGTTGGGGATCGCGTCAGCCCGATCACCAGCGGGGTGATGTCTGGATCGACATCTTGTGGGTCCATCAGTTGCCGCCAACGGTGCCAATCAACGCATCGACCATGGCCGGAGCGCCAAACACCAGGCCGATGCCGATAACAACCCCGCCGGCCGTGAACCACGACAGCCGGCCAGCAAAGGCCATGAAACCAAGAGAGATGACGGCAATGATCGCCAGCGATCGGCCAAAGGGTCCGGTCACAAAATCCACGATCATCTGAACGGCGGCTTCCAACGGCCCGAAGGCGCCACCACCACCCTGACCCTGCGCATAGGCCTGGGACGGTAGTGCCATCTGCGCCGCGACCGTCAGTGGGACGGCCAGGCCATATTTGCGGAGGGTCTTGGGCGGCCAGATTTTAAGCATGGGTAGTCCTTTCGCTGCGCTAAAATTCCATCACCCCAGCGACAAATTCGCCGGGTTTAGTTGCTTGGATGATGCCGCCAACAGGGGCTTTGGAGGGGGGAGCCGCGCCCGAAGTCGGACTTGCAGACAAGGCTGTCGGCGTGGCTTTGCCAGCAGGCTCGATCTCGATACCCATCTGGTAATTCACGACGGTCGCAAGGTAGTTGACCGTCTCGAATATCGGCGGCACCCCGCCGTATTCCATGACCCGGCCTTCGCCGGCATTGTAAGCGGCAGCCACGAGTAGGGGATTGCCGAATTTCTCGGTCAGCCAAGCCAAATATCGCACGCCACCGTCGATATTGGTCACGGCATCGCAAGCGTCCGTGACGCCGAAGCGTTCTGCCGTAGCTGGCATCAATTGCATTGGACCGCGCGCGCCTGCCGGCGAATTTCGCTGTCGGTCAAACCGGCTCTCTGCGTAGGCAATCGCTATAGCGAGCGAAATATCAACATCGTGCTGCTCTGCAGCCTCAGTCACCATTTGCTGGATTTGATCGGCCGAAAACGGCGATGGACCGCATTCAACAACATTAGAAATACCCTTATCGGGCGCCTCATTCGCAATCTCAGGTAGAGCAATTGCGGGTTTGTCATACCCTATTAAGTTCAAAAAATTATCCTGTACCGGTAAGTGGCCTACGCTGGATACAATCCCATCAGCGCCAAATACGAAATCATCCGTTGTTGGCTGATCCAGTAGAGATTGGATCGACGAAGGAGACACTTCCGTCTGCTGATGCGGAAAAAACGTAGATATATCAATGGCTAGTGATTGCTCTTGTGCTATCACGCATGGGGGGCTGATAGCTAGGGCCGCGACCGCTCCGCAGAGTTTCAAGAAAGGCGCACTCGGTCCCATTTAGATGTCCCGTAGGGTTGTCGAGGGGGTTACAAAGCGGTCTAAAATCTGCTTAGTAAGCTTTCATTGCGATTTCTAGTACGCGGTTACGTCCAAAATCGAAACCCCTTAATTCGCATTAGAACTAGCTAAATCGGGACATTCGCAGCATGACACGCAAAAGCAACACTTTTGGATTGGCTGTCCTTGTGCTGGTTGTAGCCACAGCATCGGCTCGAGCGATCGAGCCCGTTGACCAGAGCTATGTCCGCTCTCTGGCAGCGCTCGGCAAAACTGTGCTGGTCATGGAATATTCCGACGCCACTGGTGCTGTCGTTGAGCGCAAAGGGTACGCTTCGGCCGACGGCTTCAAGGCAGTCTCTGGCACCGAATTTCGCATTACCTCAGACACGACGGTCAAGCTCTATGGGCTTGAGGCTTGCGATGGCGACATGGTCAATCAGAGCGAAGGCTATACCGGCAGTTGTGCAGACTGGGCCTTGAACGGTCTGACCACGGAGCTAGAAAACCCAAAAGTTATTTATTGCCGTGCCTTTATTTCAGAGCAGAACGCCGCCGAGCAGGACGCCAGTTGTTACCTCTACACCTATTTTCCCGGCGCAATGGACAGCGTTTACAATCTGGAAGAACAACTGGTTTCGACCGGCTTCCTGAGGCTCGAAAAAGACGGTTCGGGCAATCTGCTTCGCCCCGATCTTGAAGAAAGCGCCGCCATAGGCAAGGAAGGCTATGGCATGTGGGCAGACCCACGAGTGCAAGCCCAATGAGCGGGCTTCGCACCGTTGCACTCGCTCTTTTTGTCACTAGCTTTGGTGCTACCGCGGGCGTCGCCGCACCCCCTGGCTACTTCGACCTTGCCCCTGGCGTTACCCTGACAAGTGGCGAATCTTGGAGCGATGGCGTCAAAACCTATCGCCTTTATGGCGTGCAATCATGCCTTCGCTCCACCACCTATACCAATGCCGCCGGTCAGATTGCAGATTGCGGCGAAGCGTCCCTTGCCATGTTTGCCGCCTATATCAAGGACACGAAGCCGGTTTGCGCTCCGGTGATCGTCCTGGGCGAGATCACGTATGTCATGTGTTACTCCAGCGTTCGCGGCGAGCAACTGGATCTTGGCACCTTGCTCGTATCGAGCGGTTTTGCCTTCGCCGCGCTCGACAAGGATGGATTGCCCTACAGCGCTAACTACGCCGTCGCAGAGCAAACCGCCCGCGAAGAAAAACGCGGCCTTTGGCAGTTTTCCGATGTACAGCACCCAGCCATTGCCCTCGCCATCGAGGCCGGTAAACCTGCAGGAAGCTTCCAGCAATGATCGCTCGCGCTGCCATTCTTGCCGCTATTAGCCTGTCAGTCGCGTTGACCGGCTGCACCTCAAGTCAGCGGTATACCGCATCCGACGCCCGGCTCGCCCTTCCCGCTTTCTCCGGTCGCGTGAGTGTTGTTGACGGTCGAACCTTACTGTTCCCCGAGTATGGCCGGACCGTTCAGCTCATGAACATCGACACGTGCGACCTTCCGCAATGGGCGGTCGTGCAATCATCGTCCGGGCCTTCTCCCGTTCCGTGCGGCGCAAAAGCCAAAGCTTGGCTCACGCGGACAGTGGGAGCGCAGACGGTCGATTGCCTTGGTACAGGCTACACCCAATCGGGTCAGGTGCTCGCCTACTGCTCTGTAAAGGGCAGAGACGTTGCGCTTGAAATGCTTCGGGTCGGTCTGGCCGTGATCGACACGCCAAGGCCGCTCCGCGCTGAGTATTTCTCGGTTCAGTCCGAAGCCGTCGCCAAGCGGTACGGCATCTGGGGCACTTTTGTACTCGATATGGACGAGTGGCGCCGGCGCGCTATCGACCAAACCCCCACACGTCAGCCGATTGCTGACTACAATCTCCTCGCTGATCGTCACCGCGACGTGACGCCGCCCATGTTCGAGAGCCGCAACCTTCCTAAAACCACGAGCAAGTGAGGCAAGCCGATGCTGAAACGAACATTGTTCGCCGCCACCGTCATTGCAGGCGTCGCATTTGCCGCCGCACCCGCCTATGCCGATGACTAGGGTTGCGAAGTCCTGATGTGCTCAATGTCGAACAACCCAACCTGGCCCGGTGTGCCGTCCTGCATTCTGCCCATGACTAGGCTCATCAACGCCATGAATGTCGCATCGCTGTTTAACCCTTTTCGCTGGCCGATTTGCGAGGGGTCAAACGCTAGCGTTCCACAGCGCTCCAACTATCCTGAATGCCCTCAAGGCACGGAATCTTTCGCTCTGTCAGATCTATCGCCGGGCTGTATCGACCGGAGCAATCAAAACATTGTAGCGCTCGAGCCACGCCCGGCCCCTTGGTACTTTGACATGAAAGGCGACGACGGCATTACGACGCGCCATTGGTTCAGCCTCACGCGATAGGGCGACGACATGATCGTGAATAAACCAGCCCTTGGCGCCGCCCTGGCCCTTTGTCTCATCGCCGGCAGCGTCGGCGGTTATGCCATTGGTGTTTCAACGACCTCGGCTAAAGTTGAAATCAGGGAAGTTGCTGTAGCGCCGGTCCTTGTTCTGCCATCGGCAGAAGAAGCCACGCTCGCTTGGAACGAACAGCGCAGACGCAATCCGACAGGTTACATGGAGGATCAAAACCCCGATCACACCATCGTTCTAGGTGATTGCGCACCGTCACAACTGATGCCGGGAGTCATGTGCATGTCCACCATTCAGGCAAATCCGGAAGCAAAGCCCTACAATCGAAACGTCAACTTCTCACGCGCCGCCGATGGCACTTGGGTCGCAATCCCGGTCTAATGGCTGACCTTGCTTGCAAAAAAGACTTTCAAGGTCGCTCCCCGTTAAGGAGCACCAACCATCTCTCCGGCAAGCCGTTCACCCCCGCTGACCTGACTGACAATCATAAATCCTACGATGTAGGACAGCCGCCTGGTTTCGGTTTCGTTGCTGCCCCCACGCCCCTCCAAAAGAGCACGGCGCAGTTCAAATTCGCGCGCACTGAATTCCGCGAGCTTTTCAACCACCCCGCCATGTTCCGCCCTAGTGAAAAGCCTGTACGCTTCTATGTGGGCGTTTATCGCGGCTTCGGTCTGCTCGTCATTCATGCCTTTTGCTCCACTCAGCGCAGCGGGAGCAGGCCCCGCCAGCTCCCCTGTCTCGCGGCGAGCAGCGGGTGTGCAAGCGTCCAGCCGGTTCGCGGGGAACCGGCTGCAAGGAGCGGAGCGGATGAAGCTGGGCGGAAGCGGCTGGACGAGCGCCGAGGGAAGCGCCCTAAGCTCTTCGTCGCTTTGATAAACAAACGACCGTTTTCTTTGCGGCACGACGACCCCCTATCAACCCACGCCAATCCGTGCTCAATAATCCGTGTAAATATTCAATGCTCAACAAGATCAGCCAAATGACCATTTCTGAGCAGACGAAAGTCCATCTTGGGTATATGCGGGTCTCGAAGTCGGACGGCTCCCAATCCATCGACTTGCAGCGCGACGCGCTGCTGGCCGCTGGTCTGGAAACCAACAGGCTCTATCAGGACCTGATGAGTGGACGCAGCGATGATCGACCTGGACTGAAAGCCTGCCTTAAAGCCCTTCAACCCGGTAACGTCCTCGTTGTTTGGAAGCTCGACAGGTTGGGCCGCAGTTTGCGCGACCTCGTCAACATCGTGCACGAGCTCGCTGCGCGCGGTATCGGGGTCAAAGTGCTGACCGGCCAAGGCGCGATGCTCGACACCACTACCCCCCACGGACAACTCATGTTCAATTTCTTCGCCATGCTCTCCGAGTATGAGCGAGATCTGATTGTCGAACGAACCCGCGCCGGCATAGAGGCGGCGCGTGCGCGCGGCCGCAAGGGCGGTCGACCCCAGAAGATGACGGCCGACAAGATCAGGTCTGCCCAAGCCCTCATTGCGATCCCCAATACGAGCGTGATTGAGGTGGCGAAAACTTTGGGCATTAGTACCCCTTCGCTCTACACCTATCTCAATGGCGACGGTTCCTTGAAAGAACCTGGGGTCAAGATCATTGCAGAAGAAGCGGAGCGTGTGAGTGCCAAAAAGCCGCGCGCCGGTGTCAAAACCGTCCCTGGTCAACCCGCTGCCGAGTGAACGCCAGGCATGAAAAAGTCGTGTCGTATGGAGGCGCCTAGAGGCCCAGATCAGCGGCAAAACAACCCCCAGACGGCTTTCCCCTGCTTTTAGTTCTTTGGGCTGAAATGGGGATGTACCTGACGCTTTGGACGAGCGGAACGGCTGGTTCTGCGAAACGCTGGACCAACCATTTGCAGGGACGCTACCGGGTACACCCCGAAAAAAAAGGGATGGAGCTGTCCCTATTTGGCTCCGTGATTCCATGGCAGACGGCACATTCGACCCTCGAACAAATGGAATGAAAACCGTGAACCGAATGCATCGCGCTCTGGTGGTCGAAGATCAGAATCTTATGCGCCTGGCGCTGATGGACCAGATCAGCACAGCTTTCGAGAATACCGCGGTACTCGGTGCGCAGACGCTCGAAATCGCCCTCTATGAGCTTGCGAAGGAGAATTTCGACCTCGTGATTATCGACCCCGGATTACCTGGTTTTGACCCAACGTCCCAGGATGACCGGCTCTCGGTAGTCCATAGGATCATTGAGGCATCACCAGCTGCTCTGCACGTGGTCATAACTGGCTCTGACAACATGACCGAAGCGGAGCAGTTCCGCGGACTGGGGGCTGTCGCATACCTTGGCAAAACTGGACTGGAACCTGGCATGCTCGGTGATGTGCTTGATGACATATCGACAAGCGGATTCTCTATCCGCTTGTCCAAGGTCACCATGACAGTTCCCGATTATTTTCATTCAGCACTGACCCCGCGCGAACAGGAGGTCATCACCTTGATGGCTCGGAGGGAGCCTGGAATGTCGCGCACCCAGATCTACGAGCAGGTAGCGGGCAAGCTCGGCATAGATCGCGATTCAGCCGAAAAATACTTCAAAAAGGCGCGCGCTAAAATAATGAAATCGGACCACAAATTGCCTGTTGGGATCTAACGCATGCATATTTTGAATGTTCACGGTGTCAAAGTCCCCGTTAAAGACGGCGACATTTCACCGGTGATATGGCAGTCCATCGTGAGCGGTTCCTATGAGGCGAAGGAAGCCAAAAGGGTCGCCGCTGTGGTCAAGCCAAACGATCGTGTTTTAGAACTCGGCAGCGGTCTTTCTGTCATTACAACGCTGATTTCTCGCATCGAAGGCGTCAAGGTCTGGGCCGTCGAGGCTAATCCGACCACCGTTGACCTGGGGCAGCGGGTGCTTGCGGCCAACGGCGTCGGCAACGTTGCGCTGACCCAGGGACTGCTCACAGCAGGCCCCGCCACGGAATACACGTTCTACGTCCGAAAAGACCTCTGGATGTCTTCTCTGGACCAAAATCAGGGTCCCTATGAGCAGGCCATCACCCTCGCTTCATCCAACATCGACGACTTCATCGCCGATCACGCCATAAACGTTCTCTTCATGGACATTGAGGGAGCGGAGAGGGACTTACTTGTTGGCGCCGAACTGACCGGCATCCAGCGTATTTTTATTGAGCTGCACGACCATTTGTACGGGTTGGATGGCATACGCCGCATTACTCAAGCGCTGGCACTTCGTGGATTCGCCTACGATCCGCGAGCCTCCTTTGGGTCTTGTGTGCTATTTGCACAGGACGATGGCCCACGCGAATTTCAGTCAGAGGCAAGCAATGAAAACTTCAAATAAATCAGCAGTTTTGGCTTGGTCCATAGCGGTAGCGTCTCTGGCTTGCCTTACGGTAACTGCCTCGGCGGTAGATGTGCTGGACCCCAACATCATGACCGTCAAAGACGTCAACGGGGAGACCGTCGAAAGCTTCAGCACAGAGCAATTGAAGACCGATTTCTCTCAGCAAACCTACGACACGCGCACGCCTTGGACCGCAGAAGATGAAACCGTCATCTATCGCGGCCCGTTGCTCGCTGATGTCTTGTCTGAGACGGGACAGGCCGATGGCGCGTCCGTTCGGGTGACCGCCTATGACGATTTCTATTCAGACATCACCATGGAAGAGATTCAGAGCTATAATCCCATCATCGCCCTTGAGCGGAACTGCACTGAAGAAGATCGGCAGAGCGCCTTATGTGCGCCAGAGCAAAATTTCCGCCCTATCGGCATGGTTGAAAAAGGTCCCATGTTCATGGTTTGGCCGTATGACCGCCTGCCTGAATATTACCACCCGTCGCGCAATGCGATCTGGGTGTTCTTCCCGGTCTCCGTTCAACCCCTCGCATGAAAAGGGTCATACCTAGACGCTTCTTTTCGGCCCTTCCCTACATCGGATTGATCGTCTTTCTCGCCGGAACAATCTGGGCATTTGTACAGACCGAAAGTTTCCGGGTTCAGACCAGCAAGATACTGACTCAAACGTCTGAATTCCAATGGCGCGCTAGCCAGGCCCGCGAAGCCTTCATTCGGCTTACCGGCTATATTGAACTCGCCGTAGCAACCGGAGAAGTTCTCAATCCTGACGCTATGCGGCAGACCTTGCTGGCACAGACCAACATCGCGCAGATTATGTCGTTGCCATATTTAGCGGATTTGGTTGATGCCGATCAAATTGCGCTCCTAGAACAGAGCCAACATGCCTATGAAACCGATATTGTGTCGGCCATCCTGTCGGGCGGCCCTATTGTTGCAACACTATCCCGTCAACTGCGCGACCTTACAAAAAATCTGACGACGACACCGCGAAACCATAGCACCCGAATGCAGGTTACCGCGCAGATTAGGCAGAATATCCTAAACAACTGGATATATTTTTGGCTGTCTTTAGGGCCGCTCGCTCTCATCTATGTCATCATTTATCGCCGCTATTCTTACCTGTTCTGGAAGGACAAGCAGATTCGCGCTTTCGCTTCGCTGTTCGTGCATATGACTCGATCCCGCGTGACAGCCTTGCGACTGTTCTTAGATAACGTTAGCGCCGAAAAACCCCCAAACACCGCAATGATGGCCGCCGCTAAGAGCGCTGCGATTGAGCTGGAAGGCATCAATGATGACCTGCATCAGATTGCCCACGCCAAAAGCGAACAACGCACAGAGGTCCTGGGCGAGCTGATGCGGGATTTGGCCCGAAACAACGTCGTGGAAATCGTGGCGAATGGCGATGTCGTTCAGTGGAATGTGCCCGCAAGCGCCATAAGCGTGTTGCTGGACGAGCTCGTTCAGAACGCGCTAGCGGCTGTCGAACTAGTGGAAGTTCCCAAGGTCGTTGTCCAAGCTGCCATCCAGCGTCCGACCTTGCCATTCCAGCCCCATAAGTTGCTCCTGCATGTCACCGATAACGGGATTGGGATGAGCCGCGAAATCGTAGAAAAGGCCACCATACCTTTCTTTTCAACCAAGGCGGCCGAGCACACGGGGCTTGGGTTGACCAGTTGCGCCCAAATGGCAACGTCCCTTGGCGGTAAGCTGACGATAGCCAGCAAGCCCGGGGTGGGCACCACCATCAAAGTTCGTATTTCGCTTCCTGGAGCGGCTAGGTTTTTTCGTAGTTAGGGGGAGAGACCGCCCCGCGCTCTCTCCCCGCACTAGCTACAGCGGGGTCTCTCCATCCTTCACTTCCGGCCGTTGGCCTCCGTTGCAGGTGCGCCCAGGGTCCGCACACACGGATTTTCGTCACCCCTCGGATGAGTGATCCCCCTCCCCCGGTCGCCTTGCGTAGGCGACCGGTCCCTTCAAGCGCCTCGCCCGCGTGCGCCAACATGGCTTCCCAAAGCACCGGCAAGAGCCGATACCAGCAACATCATGACGCCAGCCGCAATGCCGACATCGGCCAGATTGAAGGTGGGGAAGTGCCAGCCACCGGCGTGGATGTCGATGAAGTCGGTAACGGCCCCGTCCGGAACCCTGTCCACAAGGTTGCCGAGTGCCCCGCCGAGGATAGAGGCATAGCCGAGACGTTCGAGAAGATGTCGGCTCTTGTGCCAAAGCCACGCCACCACAGAGCAGATGGCAAGGGTCAAAAGGACTATCGCCAACCAGCCCTGCGTTCCGTCCGAGGCGAACATACCGAAGCTCACGCCGGTGTTGAACCCGAGCGTCAGGTTCAACACCGGCAGAACCGGCACGACACTGCCATCGAGATACATCAGCGCCGCCTCCTTGGTGGAGGCATCCACGCCGATGATCCCGAGGACAAGAAAGAGGGAAGCGTCCTGGTTGCTCATCTGCCGGCCTGCTTGAGGTCCGAACGTGCATCGCGGATGATCGACCAGGCGGACTGCAGGAACAGCCCCGCGACCGCAAAGGCGACGATCAGGTCCGGCCATTGCGAGCCGGTCCACCAGACGACCGCCGCCGCGGCGACCACGGCCAGGTTGCCGATGGCATCATTGCGCGAGAAGAGCCATACGGCCCGCATGTTGGCATCACCCTTGCGATGCGGGATAAGCACCACGGCAGCCAGCACGTTGACGGCGAAGGCGACCAGGGCGAACCCGCCCATCAACAGGCTCTCGGGTTGGTGTTCGACGAAGATCCGGTAGACTGTTGAAGCCACCACGCCCAATCCAAGGAGGCCGAGAAAGATCCCCTGTAACAGCGCCGCCTTGGCTCGAGCCGCAAGGCCCCATCCTACCGCTATGAGGCCAAGAAACGAAATCAGGCCATCGCCGAGAAAGTCGAGCGAATCCGCCTGCAGCGCCTGGGAGCCGGCGATGAAACTGCCGACGATCTCGATGATGCCGTAGCCGACGTTGAGCAGCACGACAGTCCAGAGCGCACGCTTGTAGTCCGGCGTGACATGCGACAGGTCAGGGATATGGTCATCGTCGTCACCGCCGCCGCCGCCCTGGTCGCGTTCGAAACCGGAATCCTTTCGCACGCCGATCCGATCGAGCTGGTAGCCAAGGTCGGTCACCGCACTCTCAAGCACTGGCAATCGCCGGTCCGGATCGTCCACTTCCAGGGTCATGACCTGCGATGCGATGGAGACCTTCACGTCCTGAACACCTTCCACCTTTCGGGCGGCGCCTTCGATCTTCGCGGCGCAGGAGGAACAGTCCATGCCGGTGACTTGGTAGCGGATGGTTTCGGCAGCAGCACTCATGCTCATGCTCCTTCTTGAGGTGGATCGGCACAGAGGCTACAACCTGTAGTGACTACAGGAGCAAGCGGAAAATGCAGATCGGAGACCTGTCGCGTGAAACGGGGGTCAATATCGAGACCATCCGGTACTACGAGCGTTCGGGAGTGCTCCCTCCACCAGCGCGGCAGGATAATGGCCGGCGTGTCTATGACGCCGCGGACGTGCGGCGCCTTGGTTTTATCCGGCATGCCCGCGATCTGGGATTCGACCTGCAGTCGGTGCAAACCCTGCTGGCCCTGCAGGAGCAGCCGCAGGCTTCGTGTGCCGATGCCAGCCGCATCGCCCAGGCGCAGCTGGACGAAGTGGAGCGACGAATTGCCAGGCTACAGAACCTTCAGCTTGAATTGTCCAGAATGGTGACAGAATGCCGGAAAGGAGTGGTGGCGGAATGTCGGGTCATCGAAGCGCTCAGCACGCCATTGTCCTGATCGCAACCACCATGCTGTGGCTGGGCGCACCTCTTAGATTTGGGCTGCAAAATAACGGACGGAACAAGCAGGGCGTTTTCTCGTTGGCTGGCTTATGAGTGAAGGATACATCCAGGTTCCGGCAGCTCCGGGCTTCGACAACACCTTGGCCTTCCTCCGCGAAGGCTACGACTTCATCGGCACTCGTTGCGACGATCTCGGTGCGGATGGTTTCGAGACAAGGCTGATGCTGCGCCCGGTTCTATGCCTGCGCGGAGAAGACGCCGCCGATCTATTTTATGGACAGAACCTGTTCACCCGGAAGGGCGCAATGCCTCCGTCCACACTGCGATTGTTGCAGGACAAGGGTAGCGTTCAAGCTCTTGACGGCGAGGCGCATCGGCACCGCAAGCGGATGTTTGCGCAACTTCTGGTTGATACCCCGCCTGATCGGATGGTCAGTCTATTCGAGCGGCATTGGCGGGAAGCCGCGATAACCTGGATAGCGAAGGAAGGAACGGAACTCTTTGCAGCGTCCAATCTGGTCCTGACGCGTGCGGCCTGGGAGTGGTGCGGACTACCCGTCTACACCGTGAACATCAACGACCTTTGCGATCAGTTGGTGGGAATGGTGGAGAATGCGGGCCGCGTCGGTCCACGCATGTGGCGGGAACTCGTACGGCGGGCCGCATTGGAGCGAAAGCTCGAGAGCCTTATCGTTCAACTCCGCAAGGGAGAACTCGAGGCACCTGAGGATGCGCCCGTCAGCTTTGTTGCCCATTGGATTGACAGTGACGGAAAGCAACTATCTGCAAAGGTGGCGGCGGTGGAGCTCATCAACTTGCTGCGCCCCATCGTCGCCATCGGTCGCTGGATACTTTTTTCAGCCATGGCGCTCCATCACCACCCGCAATGGCAGACAAGAATTGCCGGGGGAGAAGATGATTGGATCGAGCCCTTTGCGGAGGAAGTGCGCCGAACGTACCCGTTTTTTCCGGTGATCGGCGGGCGGTCACTTCGTCCATTCACCTGGGGCGGTAAGCGTTTCGACAAGGGTCAGTGGGTGATGCTGGACCTCTTCAGCACCAATCGAGACGGTAGGATTTACCCGGACCCACTCATGATCCACCCAGAGAGGGCCTCCAGCTGGCGAGATCAGGACTTTCGTTTCATGCCACATGGAGCAGGCGATCTTCGGAAAGATCATCGCTGTCCCGGCGAGTGGTTGACTGTATCGATCATGAGCAGTGCGATCCGCCTGCTTACCCGGGAGATGCAGTATCAGGTTGATGATCAGGACCTAGCTATGCCGATGAACAGATTGCCCACCCGTCCGGCAGGTGGCCTGCGGATCCGATTTGTGGCTCACACGCTAAAGGCAGCACATCAGTCTAGCGGGTAGCGCCTTGTCGGCCCCGTTATGTCTCCTCAGACAAATGTCTGCTCCGTTAAAGTGCAACAGCTTGGCCATATCAATCTGACGGCGTGAAAGGCGTTCTCCTCTGGCAGGATGGCAAAGTGTCGAGCGCTTCCAGGAGGAGATGGACGCCGGAAGTAACGCGTGGAAGATCGAGCACGAAGCTCACGCGTCGTGCTGATGGTGCTTGCACTTGCCGTGGTCAGCCAGGATTTCGATCACCTGGCAGCTTTCGACCCTCCCGTGGGAACATCCTTCCACCATACGCTCCAGTTCGGCCTCGAGAGCCTTGAGGCTGGTGATCTTCTCCTTGACCTCGACCAGCCTCGCCTTCGCGATGGCGTCGGCTTCGCCGCATGACTGGCCAGGACGGTCTTGTAGCGACAACAGGGTGCGGATTTGGTCGATCTCGAAGCCCAACTCACGCGAATGGCGGATGAAGGTCAGGCGGTCCGCATCTTTCCTGTCATAGGTCCGCCGGTTGCCCTCGGTCCTGGGCGGTGGCGGCAACAGTCCGATCTGTTCGTAGTAGCGGATGGTGGGCACTTTCACCCCTGTCGCTTCCGAAACCTTGCCGATCGCAAACACGTGATTCATTCTCCGCTTGCTCCTCTAGTGACTTGAGGATGTAGGCACAGCGACAAGATTGCAAGGAGTCGCTGTCATGAACGCAAGGATTGAAACCACACGCTTCCGTGTAGAAGGCATGGATTGCGCTAGCTGCGCTATGAAAGTTGACACGGCTGCGCGCCGGGTTGCCGGGGTCGAGGATGTTTCCGTTTCGGTGATGAACGGCACCATGTCCGTGCGCCATAGTGCCCAGGCGGACCTCCAAACTGTTGCCGGCAAGGTGACCAATCTGGGCTACCCGACCAAGCCGATCCGATCTCCTGAGGCCACGGAGAGCCAGGATCAAACGACGGACCTGCACCTTCATGGCAACTCTGACCATGACGAAGACGGTCCCTGGTGGCGCACCCGCAAAGCCATGCTGACCCTGTCATGCGGGGCTGCTCTGCTCCTCGCCTACCTTGTCGGCCAGGTCCTTCCCGAAATCGGGCACTGGGCGTTCCTGATTGCCTTGTTGGTCGGTCTGGTGCCGATCGGGCGGCGTGCCGTCGCCGGTGCCATGGCAGGTTCACCATTCTCGATCGAGACACTGATGAGCATCGCCGCAATCGGGGCCGTCATCATCGGCGCCACGGAGGAGGCAGCGACCGTCGTGCTGCTGTTCCTGGTGGGGGAACTGCTGGAAGGCGTTGCTGCCGGACGGGCCCGGGCGAGCATCAAGGGGCTTGCCGACCTGGTCCCGAAGACGGCTCAACTGATCGAGGGTGACCAGGTTCGGGAAGTCCCGGCTGCAGGCCTTGCCCTCAAGGCGATGGTGATGATCCGCCCGGGTGACCGTATCCCCGCCGATGGCGACATCGTCGAAGGCAGCAGCGCCGTGGACGAGTCTCCGGTGACGGGAGAAAGTGTTCCCAAGAACAAGGGGCCAGGGGATCGCGTGTTCGCCGGCACCATCAACACCGACAACGTCCTCAAGGTACGGGTCACCGCCCAGGCCAGCGACAACACGATCGCCCGGGTGATCCGATTGGTGGAAGAAGCCCAGGAAAGCAAGGCGCCGACCGAACGCTTCATCGACCAATTTTCCCGCTACTACACGCCCGCCGTTCTGCTGGTCGGCGCTCTCGTTGCCATCGTGCCGCCGCTGCTGCTGGGCCAGGCCTGGGGCGAATGGGTCTACAAAGGTCTGGCCATCCTGCTGATCGGCTGCCCGTGCGCCCTGGTGATCTCCACGCCCGCCGCCATCGCAGCCGCTCTGTCGGCAGGCGCACGTCGTGGCTTGCTGCTGAAGGGTGGCGCCGTGCTCGAGGGGTTGCGCAAGGTGACCACCGTGGCGCTCGACAAGACCGGCACCCTGACCGAAGGCAAGCCCCAGGTGACCGATTTGATCGCCATAGGCATCTCGGATTCCAAGGTCCTGTCCATGGCAGCTGCCATTGAAACCGGATCGAGCCATCCCCTTGCTCTGGCGATTTTGGCTAAGGCCAAGGCTATGAACGTCCCGGTGCCGCCCGCCATGGATGCCAAGGCCATCGGCGGCAAGGGGGTGACAGGAACCGTTGGCGGCGATCGCCTGCTGCTTGCATCCCCGAAGGCAGCTAACGAACAGGCAGGCATTCCCGCCGAACTGCAGTCCCGGATCGATGGCTTCAACGACGAAGGCAAGACGGTCTCGGTCCTGCTCGCAAACGATAAGATCGTGGGTATCTTCGCGATCCGCGACGAGCCGCGCCTCGATGCCCGTGCCGGTCTGGATGCGCTCAAGGCCGCCGGCGTGAAGACTGTGATGTTGACCGGTGACAACGAACGCACGGCCCGTGCGATCGGATCCTCGCTCGGCATGGACGTCCGGGCCGGTCTGCTGCCCGAGGACAAGCAGCGTATCGTGCGTGAGCTGCAGGCCGGCGGCGCGGTGGTGG
>NZ_JNNO01000006.1 GCF_000735585.1 Devosia sp. LC5 | reverse complement strand
GCTGGTGGGCGGGGGTGGGGCTGGGGGTGGCGGCTGCGGCGGGGATGGCGGTGAGGTGGGACCTGTTTGGGGCGAGGCAGGTGTTGAATTACCTCTTGGCGCGGGGCGGCAAGGTTTCGAGCAGGCGGCAATAGGCCTCGACCATGGGTTCGATACCGTGTCGGGACTGCATGGCGGTGGCCGAGGCGGTGCGTTGCTGCGGGCTGGCGGGTTGGGCCAGCATGGCTTTTGCCGTTGCGGCGAGTTGGGTGGCGCCATTGGAGGCGTGGAAGACTGCCAGACCCAGGGTGGCGGCGGGGGCCAACACTTCGCGCAAGACCGGCAGGTCGGCGGCGAGGATGGGGAGGCCGAGCATGGCGGCTTCTACACCGGCCAGGCCAAAACTCTCCCAGGTGGAGGGGAAGAGATAGATATTCGCACTCATGAGCAGCGCGGCCAGTGACGGGCGATCGAGATTGCCGAGCAGGTGCAGGCGGTCGCTGACGTTGAGCTGGATGGCCTGGGCGACGAGGGCGTCGCGGAGTTCACCGTCGCCGGCGATTGCCAGATGGGCGCCGGGCAACAGGGGGAGAGCCGCGACGGCGATAGCGTGGTTTTTCTGGGTGGCGAGGCGTCCGCTGGCCACGAGGAGAGGCGTGTTGGCGGGGACTCCGAGGTGGTGGCGCCAATTGGTATTGTGCGGCATGGGCAGCGGCGTGACGCCGTGGGGGATGAGAAACGTCCGGCGCCGGTAGCTGTCGGGATAGGCAGCGATGCTGAGTTGGGTCGCGGCGGAGTTGGCGATGATGGTGCTGTGGATGCCGTATTGCCCCCAGAGCCGGTCCAGCAGGCGCCAATGGGGCCGCATGGCGGCGGGGATGGCGGTGAGGTGGGTGGCGCGCAGGCGGATGCCGGCGGGGAAAGCGAGGGCGCTGGCGAAGATGCCGGCGGCGACTTGATAGGACAATAGTGCGTCGTGGCGGCGGGAGAGGATTGTGCTGGCGAGGCGGCGGAGATTGCCGGCCATGGCGATGGTTTCGATCTCGTGGCCGCGGCGCGTGAGGCCTTCGGCGATCATTTCGGTCAGGACCTGCACGCCGCCGGGTTCATCGCGGGTGACGACTTGCAACACTTTCATCGGGCGAGGTCCGCGCGGGACCAGAGGCGCAGGCAGACGATGGAGAGCAGGCCCGTGAACCAGATGGAATCGCCGCGATTGAACAGTACGGCTTCAAGGCTCGAAATCAGCAGGGTGAAGAGCCAGCCCTGGACGAAGAATTCGAGCAGGGCCTGTTCGGCACGGTCCAGGGCGCGGCGGCGGATCGTCGCGATGTGCCGTAGGGGCGCGATGGCGGCCCAACCGAGGACCAGCAACAGGCCGGGCACGCCGGCGGAGATGGCGATATCGAGGAAGCCATTATGGGCGTGCGAGACCTGGGCGGCGGTATCGTTGGAACCGGCGACGGCGTAGATGACGCCGGTGTCCCAGAAGACGTTGTAACCATAGCCGGTCAGGGGCCGCCGTCCGGCAGCGTCGAGGGCAAGCTGCCAGATATCGGCGCGGCCGGTGAAGGTGGGGTCGGGCAGGTGGTTGGTGATCGCGGCAAGGGCTGGAAAGGCAACGGAGCCGACGGTGACGAGCGCGAGGCCGCCCACGGCCAGAGCGGCAATAACAGCGGGATGGTTGGCGCGAACGATGAGCGCGGCGCCAATGAGGGCTGGGACCAATAGCAAAGCTGCCGATTTGCCGCCGGACATGATCAGCAACACCAAGGCGCCGGTGAGGATCATGCCGCCCCAGGCCGGGCGGCCCAGGCGCCAGAGCAGCAGGCCGGTAAAGCTGAAATGAATGGCCATGGAGGCCAGATCGTTCTTGTGGCGGAACATGCCGCGCCAGTCGCCGGCAAGGCCCTGCTCGGCCGTGTCGCGCAGACTGTGAATGGCCAGATCCGGTATGAACAACACGCCCAGAAAGCACAGCAGGATGGCGACAGCCGTGGCGACGCCCAGAGTGGTGACGAAGATTTCCACCCGCTTGAACAGCAGGGGCAGGCAGAGCGCGATGCCGATCACCACGCCCGCCAATGCCAGGCGGTTGAGTGCCAGGCCCGGGCTGGATGAGAGCAGCGAGGTGAGGGCAAACCAGCCGAAAATGGCGACGAGGCCGGGGCTGACAGCGGCCCAGAGCGGGCCGACATTGCCGCCGCGCCAGACCAGCAGCAGGGTCAGGCCCAGGATCAGCAGCGTCAGATTGCGGCGCAGGCTATTGGACTGGGTGGGGTCGTCGATGACGCTATAGTCGGAAAGGCTGGCAAAGGGCTGCGCCTGCGTCCAGAGCACCAGGATAACAAAGCCGGCGAAGAGGGCGATCAGCGCCTGACCTAGATCGATTTCGGCGGGTTGGGCAATGGCGTCACGCATCTGAGAGGGCCAGGAGATAGGCTTTGACGAAGGCGCCGTAGTCGGACGGGGTCTGGCCGTCGCTGGCGAGCAGAGCGGGCGTGGCGCCGGGGCTGTAGCACCAGGCGGTGTGGCTCAGTTGCAGCGCGTCGAGCACATTCTGGGTGAAGGGTTCGGCAAAATCGGCGGGGCCACCGGCCAGGCCATCGATGCAGGTGGGGCAGAAGCCCCATTCGGTGACCACAATGGGCTTGTGCGCGGCCAATGTGCCCAGGCTCTTGAACCAGCGATCAGGATCGTAGCGGTCCTCATTGGGATAGACGTGCCAGGCATAGGCGGTGCGTGGATCAGGCAGCGGATCGGCGGCGGCGCCGGTCAGGTCATGCGCCCAGCGGCCGCCGGCGCAGAGCACGATATTGTCGCTGATGGGGCGGATGGCAGCGGTGATCTGCTGCCAGGCCTGTCTGAAAACGGGCCACCAGGCGCCGTCGGAGATCCAATGGCTTTGATGGCCGACGGGCTCGTTCCAGAGTTCGAACAGGATGTGCGGGTCATCGCCGTGGCGCTGGGCCATGGCGGTCCAGAAGGCGATGGCATCGGCAATTGACGAAAGATAGGCGTCGGGCGGCAGGCCCCATTCGGGTGGAGGAATGGGCTCGTAGTGATCGGGGAAGCCGATAGCGTGCCAGTCGACGATGACGAACAGGCCTTGGGCGCGGGCGGCTGCGATATCGGCGTCTAGGTATTGTGCCATCAGGGTCGGGTCGTAGCGCCAATGGCCGGGATGGACGCTGATGCGCACGCAATTGGCGCCCCAGTCTTCGGCCACCACGCGATAGTCATCGAGCGAGCGGCCGGCGCGGATATAGACGGGGTCGCCCATGGCAATGCCGCAAAGGCGCAGGGGGGCGTGGTTCCAGAACAGGCGGTTGCCGGAGATTTCGATGCGGGTTGGCTGCTGGGCATGGGCAGGCGCTGCCAGTCCGGCCAATCCGGCGAGAACAGCGCGGCGGCGCATGGTCAGTGCCCCCGCCAGCGATTGACCAGCATTCCCAGAGCGCCCCCGAGCAGCAGGCCCACGATCAGGCCCAGCGGCAGCAGCATGCTGGGCTTGGGTGGGAAGCTGCGCTCGGAGGGGGCGGCGGCCTGTGACACCACCTGGGCATTGAGCGTATCGAGACGCGCCTGTTCGGCGGTTTCGCGCGAGCGGAGCAGAGCATCCTGATAGACGGCGCGGCTGGCTTCGGCTTCACGCTCGAGCTGGCGCAGGCGAATGCGCTTGGCGTCGGTGGCCTGCAGATTTGCGGTGGCGTTCTCGAGCCGGGAGCGCAGGGCGGAGGCATTATCCCGGGCGCGTTGCAATGCCAGATCGGCAGCGATCAGCAGGCGAGCCACTTCGGCGTCGAGCGCGGCGCGGGCGCCGGTGACGCGTTGTTCGGCGACGATCAGGCGGGGATGCTGGGCGCCCAGGGTAGCGCGCAGCACGGCCACATCGGCGTTGGCGGTTTGCAGCTGATCGCGCAGCCGGGTGATATCAGCCGAACCCATGGCCTCGGGGGCCGCGGCGGCCTGTTCGGAATTGGCGGCCAGTGCCTGCAATTGATCGCGCTCGACGCGGGCGGCGGCCAATGCATTGTCGGCAGCGAGCAGGGCCTGATTGGTTTGCCCGACTTCGCCTTCGAGCAGGGACTGGCCGCCAGTTTCGACAATGCCATTGGCTGTCTTGAAGCGTTCGACGGCGTTTTCGGCAGATTCCAGTTCGCCGAGCAATTGGGCGAGCCGGCCTTCCAGCGCACCGGAAGCGCGCTCGGCCTGGGCGGCGCGCTGGGTTTCGCGCAGGCCCAGATAATTTGAGACCACGGCATTGGCAATGGCTGCCGCCTTGGTGGCGCTTTCGGATTCGGCGTGGATATCGACTACATAGGTGCGATCAAGCCGCACCACATGGACGGCCTTGGAGAGGGCCAATACGGCCTTGCTCAGATCATCGCGCGGGGCATCGGAGGCGCCGCCGGCCAGGCTGTCGAGCAAAGCGCGGAGCGGATTGGGCCTGCCGATAAATTCAGGATCGTTCTGCAAGTCCAATTGGGTGGCGGCGGCGCGCAGCACCGAATCCGAGGCCATGACGCGGGCCTGGCTTTCGATCAGCACCACGCCGGCGTCGCCCGAGGCGGTGGAGGGCGTCAGATCGCGCTCCAGCACCTGCAGGTTTTGCGGATCGATGAATATCTGCGCGCTGGCCCGATAGCTGGGGGTCAGCACCAAGGGAGCAGCGAGCGCGAAGGCGGCACAACACAAGGCCCCTGCCCCGGCCCAATAGCGGGCGCGCCAGAGCTGGCCGAGATAATCGCCCAGTGCGGGGGAGACCGAAGGGACCGGGCCGATAAAGGTGGCCGTTTCGGTAACGATGTCGGAGCGGAACATGGGCACCACCAGTATGTCATGGTTAATGCATGATTAAACTGGGGGCATTGTTGCACCGGACCAGTGCGGCGAAAAACACAAGCTGGTCTGGCGGTTAATCGTATTCTGTGAATGTACTTACGTATGCATGGGGAATGCTTGCGACCCATGACGGCGAAATAGCCGGCCCTCCCTGTCCGGAAGGTGCGCTTATGACGGCACGAAATGTCCGACTGCCAGCTTGACTGAAGTTCATATATCAGTCATTCTCGATATATGGAATCTTCGCATGCTCTCGACGTTTTCGCCGCTCTATCCCAGGCTACGCGTCTCGACACGTTCCGTCTGCTGATGGAGCAGGAACCCCTGGGCCTGCCGGCCGGCGAAATCGCCCGGCGGCTCGAGGTGCCGCAAAACACCATGTCGACGCACCTGGCCATTCTAGCCCGCGCCGGGCTCATCGAATCCGAGCGCCATAGCCGGTCCATCGTCTATCGGGCGGTAGTTGATCGGGTGCGGGAGATCGCGAGCTTCCTGGTGCAGGATTGCTGCGGCGGCCGAGCCGAATTGTGCGCACCCCTCATCGCCGAATTCACCCCGTGCTGCGACCCAAAGGAGACCAGCCATGCCTGACCGCGTCTACAATGTCCTGTTTCTCTGCACCGGCAATTCCGCCCGCTCGATCCTGGGCGAGGCGATCCTCAATCATGTCGGCCGGGGCCATTTTCGCGCCTATTCCGCGGGTTCGACACCCAAGGGCACAATTCACCCGATGACGCTGGAAACACTTGCCAAGGCCGGCATCCCGATCGATGGCCTGCGCTCCAAGGCCTGGGACGAGTTCGCCGCGCCCGATGCGCCCAAGATGGATTTCATCTTTACCGTCTGTGACAATGCGGCCGGCGAGACCTGCCCAATATGGCCGGGCCAGCCGATGACGGCACATTGGGGCATCGAAGATCCCGCGGCGGTCATCGGGCCTGAATTCAAGCAACGTGCTGCTTTCGAGGATGCCCTGCGCTTCCTGCGCAACCGCATCGGCGCCTTCATCAACCTGCCGCTGGCCAGCATCGACCGCATGGCATTGAACTCCCGGCTTGAGGGTATCGGCGCCATGGACGGGACGACCACCAAGTCGTCGAACGTGGCGTGATGATCCAGCCAATGTCCTCACCAGGGCTATATACATGATCGACTTGCCACGCCGTCTGGTTGCCGAGGCACTTGGCACCGCGCTCCTGGTGGCGGCGGTCGTGGGCTCGGGCATTATGGCCGAGACACTGACCACCGATATCGCACTGGCGCTGCTGGCCAACACCATTGCCACCGGCGCCGTGCTGGTGGTGCTGATCGCCATTCTGGGGCCGATTTCGGGCGCCCATTTCAATCCGGCGGTGTCCTTGGTCTTCGCCTTGCGGCGAGACCTGCCGGGTCGCGAAGCCGCGCTCTATGCTGTTGTTCAGATCGCGGGCGGCATTGTCGGGGCAATACTGGCGCATGCCATGTTCGCGCTGCCGCTGCTGCAGGCTTCCAGCACGGTGCGTACCGGGGCTGCGCAATGGCTTTCCGAAGGCGTGGCTTGCTTCGGCCTTGTCGCCATTATCCTGGCCGGCATCCGGTTTCAGCGACAGGCCGTTCCAATGCTGGTCGGGCTCTACATCACGGCTGCCTACTGGTTCACGGCGTCGACCTCATTTGCCAATCCTGCCGTGGCCATCGCCCGCGCGTTCACCGACACCTTTTCCGGTATTCGCCCACAGGACTTGCCGGGCTTCATCCTGGCGCAACTGGCTGGCGCCCTGGTCGCGCTGGCGCTGATGTCCTGGCTGCTGCGCAGTCCGGCCGGCGAGGGCCGCCCCATCAACGCGGAAGAACAATCATGAGCGTCACCATCTACCACAATCCCGAATGCGGCACGTCGCGCAATACGCTGGCGATGATCCGCCAGTCCGGTGTCGAGCCTGTCGTGATCGAATATCTCAAGACCCCGCCATCGCGCACGAGGATCAGCGAACTGGTTGCGGCCGCCGGCATGACGTTGCGGCAGGCGATCCGGCAGAAGGACACGCCCTATGCCGAACTCGGGCTGGCCGAGGCGTCCTTGTCGGATGATGAACTGCTCGACGCCATAGAAGCCCACCCGATCCTGCTCAACCGTCCCTTTGTCGAGACCCCGCTAGGCACCCGGCTGTGCCGGCCGAGCGAGGTGGTGCTGGATATTCTGGAGAATTCCGATATCGGGCCATTCACCAAGGAAGATGGCGAGGTTATTATCGATGCCGAGGGCAAGCGCGTAACCGGGGAGCGGATCGGCTAACCGATCTAGAACAGGATGGCCGGTGCTGCAAATTCGCCGTCGAACGCGGCGGCCATCTGGGCACTCGGGGTCACCCAGATCATCGGCTATGGTACGCTCTACTATAGCTTCAGCATCCTGGCGCCCCGCATTGCCGCCGAGTTCGGCGTGGCCATCGAGTGGATTTATGGATGCATCTCGCTGGCATTGCTGGCGGGTGGGGCCATCTCGCCCTATGCCGGCGGGCTGGCAGACCGGCATGGCGCCGGGCGCGTCATGTCGGCCGGCTCGATAGGCGCGGCCGCAGCGCTGATCGTCTGCGCGCTGGCCGGAAACGCCCTTGCCTTCCTCGCCGGCATGATCCTGGTCGAGCTGGCTTCCGCCTTTGTGCTCTATTCGACGGCTTTTGCCTTCCTCGCCCAGAGTACGGGCCCCAAGGCGCAGCGCAGCATCACCTATCTGACGCTGATTGCTGGCTTTGCCTCGACGATCTTCTGGCCGCTGACCAGCGCCATGCTGGGGGCCATGGACTGGCACCAGGTCTATTTCGTATTCGCGGGGTTGAACCTGCTTATCTGCCTGCCGCTACACTTGTGGCTGTCGCGGTTTTCGCGCATGGCCGCGGCACGGATGCCGCAACCGGCCGCCACCGCCGCAGTGGCAAATCCGGTTGACCAGAGCATAGTGTTTGCCCTGGTGGTTCTCGGCTTCTCGCTGGCAGGATTTATTTCGGCGGCAATCCTGTTCCATATCGTGCCGATGCTGGGTTCGCTCGGCCTGGGCACAGTGGGCGTGTTCGTGGCCTCGCTGCTGGGGCCGGCGCAGGTGGCCAGCCGGCTGATCAACATGACATTCGGCAAGGAATTGCCGGCGACGGTGCTGTCGATCATTTCGGCGACGATGATGCCACTGGCGCTGACAATCCTTGCCCTGACGGCGCCTTCGATCGCCGGCGGCATCGTCTTTGCTATCATCTTTGGCATGGGCACGGGACTGTTCAGCATTGTATCGGGCACCCTGCCGCTCACCCTGTTCGGCAAGGCCGGCTTCGGGCGGCGGCTGGGCTGGATCAGCCTGGGCCGGCTGGCTCTATCGGCCATCGCGCCATTCGCGCTCTCGGTGGCGCTCGGCGCCGTCGGGCCAAAACCTTCGATATGGGTTCTGGCGGCGGCGGGATTGGGATGCGTGGCGGTGTTTGGCGAAATCTGGCGCCGCTGCCGGCAGCCCCAGCTCATGGCGGTCGTTTGACGCAGGGCTTAAACGTCCAGATCGGACAGCACCGACAGAAAGGCTTCGCCATAGCGGTCGAGCTTGGCCTGGCCGACGCCGGGCAGGTTGAGGATGTCGTGCAGGTGGCGCGGGCGGGCCAGGGCCATGGCGCGCAATGTCGTGTCGTGAAAGATCACGTAAGGCGGCACGCCCTGCTGCTTGGCGATGCGCAGGCGCTCGTCACGCAGGGCGTTGAAGATCGTCATGGCAGGCTCAGCCAATTGCACGGCATTGCTGAGGCGCTGGCGCACTTCAGCGGCCTTTTTGGGCCGATCCTTGCGCAGGGTCACCATGCGCTCGCGCTTGAACACGGCTCGAGCGCCCTCGCCCAGGGTCAGCGCGCCATGGGCGGCGTGATCGACCACGACGAGGCCAGAGGCGGTGAGCTGGCGCAGCACCGATTGCCAGGCTTTGCTGTCGAGGTCTTGGCCCTGGCCGAACACGGCCTGCTTGTCATGTCCGAAGCGTTCGACCTTTTCGGTGGCTTTGCCGATCAGCACATCGATGACATGGGCGGCGCCAAAGCGCTGGCCGGTGCGGTAGATGGCGGCCATGGCCTTGATGGCAGCTTCAGTGCCGTCCCAGCTTTCGACGGGCGAGCGGCAGGTATCGCAATTGCCGCAATTGCCGGCATGGGCCTCCCCGAAATGGGCGAGGATGGCCTTGCGGCGGCATTCGGCGGTTTCGCAGACGCCGAGCAGGGCATTGAGCTTACTATGTTCGACGCGCTTGACCTCGTCGGGGGCATTGCCCTCGTCGATCATGCGGCGGCGCTGCACCACATCGGCCATGCCATAGCTCATCCAGGCTTCGGCGGGCTGGCCATCGCGACCAGCGCGGCCGGTTTCCTGATAATAGGCTTCGATGGAGGCGGGCAGGTCCATATGGGCGACATAGCGCACATCGGGCTTGTCGATGCCCATGCCGAAAGCCACCGTGGCCACCATGCAGATGTTTTCCTCCTTGAGGAAAGCATCCTGATTGGCACTGCGCCGCTCGGCAGATAGCCCGGCATGATAGGGCAAGGCCGGAATGCCCTTGCCCGAAAGCCAATCGGCAATGTCCTCCACCTTGGCGCGGGAGAGGCAGTAGACGATACCCGAATTGCCCTTGTGGCCGGCGAGGAAGGCCAGCAATTGCTCGCGCGCCTTGTCCCGCTCGATGATGGAATAGGAGATATTGGGGCGATCAAAACTGGTCGAGAAAACCTGGGCGCCTTCGAGGCCCAGCCGCTCGATAATGTCTTCGCGGGTGCTCGGATCGGCCGTAGCGGTCAGCGCGATACGCGGCACGCCGGGAAAGAGCTCGGTCAGTTGCGCCAGATCACGATATTCGGGGCGGAAATCATGGCCCCATTGGCTCACGCAATGGGCTTCGTCGATGGCAAAGAGCGCGATATCGAGCCCTTCCACCATATTGCGGAAGCCCTGGGTCGCTACACGTTCGGGCGCCACATAGAGCAGGTCGAGTTCGCCGCGCCGCAATTGGCCGCGAACCTGGGCGGATTCTTCCTGGGTCATGGCCGAATTGAGGGCTGCGGCGGCGACGCCAGCCTGGCGCAAAGCCTCGACCTGATCGCGCATCAGCGCGATCAGCGGGGAGATGACAATGCCGACGCCGGGGCGGCAGATGGCGGGAATCTGGTAGCAGGCCGATTTGCCCGCGCCGGTGGGAAACAGCACTACGGCGTCGCCGCCGCCAACCACGTGGCGAACCACATCTTCCTGCTGGCCGCGGAAACTCTTGTGGCCGAAGATATCGCGCAGCACATCGAGCGGGTCGCGGGGGGCATCCCGGTCTACCGCGCCAAACAGGTCGATGCTCGAATCCAATGCGCTCACCCGGTTCTTGAATCACAGCCAAGGGGTGAGCCGCAAGGCAATCACGCGGCTGCGCTGGGGAAAGCGGTCAATTCGCCGACTGGCGCGGCAATGGTTTGCTGAGGAAGGGCGAATTGCGCAAGACGAAGCGCCAGGGCGTTTCGACGCCCTTGGTGATGCCGATGCGCGGGCCGGTGTGAATTTCGGACGGTTCGCCGGGGAGGAGTTGGAAGGGTGGCGCGTCGAGCGGCATTCCGTTGTGGGCGATGGTGACGCCGAGAGCCTGGCAGAGTTTACCCGGACCGGAGCAGAGCTGGCGGGCGGGCAGGCGGCCGCGGCGTTCGGTCATGAGGTGGGCGCCGTGGGTTGGCTCAAGGGCGCGGATCAACACGGCGCTGCCCTTCTGGCAGACGAAGTTGAGGCACCAGTGGATGCCGTAGATTTTGTAGACATAGGCATGCCCGGGCGGGCCGAACATGGCCGCGTTGCGCGGGGTCGGGCCGTTGAAACTATGCGAGGCCGGGTCGGTCTGGTCATAGGCCTCGACCTCGACGAGAGGGCCGCCGACGCCGTCGACCAGGAGAGTGGTGCCGATGAGGTCGCGGGCGACGTCGAGGACGGGGCGGTCGAAGAAGGCGGTTGAGATAGGCTGCATCAGTAGACCTCATGGTGAGCTTGTCGAACCACGAGGTCGTGCCCGCATCGTGCCACGACCTCGTCCTTCGACAGGCTCAGGATGAGGTCTACTGAGAGTGAGTCGATCGGAGCTCGCAACGGTTCATTGAGCTTTCCTAATCCACCCGCCCGCGGGCGTCGACGTGGACGGTTTCGAGGACCTGGTTGCCGGAGATTAGCGTCACGGTGTCGAACAGGTTCGACACCACGCAGGCGTGGTTGGGGATGATGCGGAGCTTTTCGCCGATGGCCGGCTTGGTGGGGCAATTGCTGAGGTCGATGGTGCCATGCTCTTCGCTGAGGCCGGTGATGACGGCGTCGGGATAGGCTTCGATCAGCCCGAACCCGGTCATACCCAGCGTGTCGCTGGTCAGGGCCTTGGAGCCGGCGTCGATGATGGCGCGGTTTTCGGTGGGGCGGCTGACCACGGTCGCCAAAACAGTCAAAGCGCAATCGGCGAAACTGCCGACATTTTTGGCGACCTGGAAGCGGTCCATATAAATATAGGTGCCGGGACGATGCTCAGTGGCGGTTTTGACCTCGTGGGCGCGCCAGATATCAGGTGTGCCGCCATTGGAGATGACTTCGGGCGAGAGGTTCGCGGCGATGAGGGCGGCCTTGGCGTCGGCGAGCCATTTTGCATTGGCCTCCACCTGCCCGGCCGCGGGATAGGTCATGAGGCCGCCGAAATGGAGGCCCGGCGCGGCGGCGATGATCTGGGCCAGCGCGACCGCTTCGGCGGGCGATTGCACGCCGCAACGGCCCATGCCGGTATCGCATTCGACCAAAACGGTCAGCGGTTTGGTTGAGCCGGCAAAGGTTGCCGACAGGCCCGCGACGGTCTCGGCACTGTCGGCGGTGACGGCGATATTGATGCGGGCGGTCAAGGCCTTGAGGCGGGCGAGTTTGGCGGGGCCGATGATATTGTAGGGCAGGAAGATTTCAGTGATGCCGGCATCGGCCATCACTTCGGCTTCGCCCAGCTTCTGCACGGTGATGCCCACGGCGCCCAGTTCGATGGCCCGCTTGGCGAAGCGGGGCAGTTTGTGGGTCTTGATATGGGGGCGCAGCTTGAGGCCATGGGCGTCGGCATAGTCCTGCACGCGCTTGAGATTGGCTTCGACGCGATCGAGATCGATCAGTACGGCGGGTGTATCGAGTTCGGCTATGTCGCTCATTTGCCCCTCAGAACTTCGTCGACGAAACGCAGATTGCCAGCGGTCAGCCCGGCATCGACGGTCAATGTGGTGCCGGTGATGCCCGACGCTGCATCCGAGCACAGAAAGACCGCCGCATTGGCGACTTCCTGTGGCAGGACCATGCGGCCGAGCGGATAATGCGGCAGGACATTGTCGAGCACGGTTGGATCGGCGGCGAGGCGATGATCCCAGGCTGGGGTGCGGACGGAGCCGGGGCAGATGACATTGGCGCGCAGGCCCTGCGCGCCGCGTTCAACGGCGAGGGAGCGGGCATAGGCAATCAGGCCGGCCTTGGCGGCGGAATAGGCCGGATTGCCGAAATGGGCCAGCGCATTGACCGAGGAAATGAAGACGAGGCTCCCTGCCCCGCGCTGCGCCATGGCTGTGACGATGGGGTCGGTCATGGCATAGGCGCCATTGAGATTGATGGCGATCTCGGAGGCCCAGACATCGTCGTCGAGATGCCCGAGCGTTTCGGCGCGGGTGAAGCCGGCATTGGAAACGACCGCGTCGGGCGCGCCGTGTTCGGCAATGTAGCGCTCGATCGCGGCTCGGGTGCCCTTGGGCTCGGAGAGTTCAAACAGCACCTGCCCGGCGAGGTCGAGCCCGGCCAGCAGGTCCGCATCGCGGTCGGCGCCGATGACATTGGCTCCGGCGGCGCGGAAGCCGGCGACCATGGAGCGGCCAATACCGCCGCCGGCGCCGGATATCAGCACACTCTTGCCGTCGAGACGAAAGGCTGAGCCCATATCAAGGTCCCTTATAGGCGACGCAGTCGATTTCGACCTTGCAGTCCACCATCATATGGCTCTGCACGCAGGCGCGGGCGGGCGGATGCTCGCCGAAATAGCTCTTGTAGATGGCGTTAAAGCTCCAGAAATCGCGCGGATCATCCAGCCAGACGCCGCAGCGTACGACATGTTCGAGACCGAAGCCGGCTTCCTCGAGAATGGCGATGACGTTCTGGATGGTCAGATGGGTCTGCTCGACAATGCCGCCATTGATGATCTCGCCATCCTTCATGGCGACCTGGCCGGAGACATAGAGCCAGCCGCCCGCCTCCACGGCCCGGGCGAAAGGCAGGTTCTGGCCGCCGGCCCCGGACTTTTCCGCACCGTAACGTTTGATCGGCATGAGGAGGCTCCCTTGCTGAATTTTCTGAAAGTCAATTTCACTGGCGGCGAGTTTATCGGCATGAAACCGACATTTCTCGTGTAAAATGACGGAACGAATGTAAATTTCTTACGTGATTGCTGGTTGTGCCTTGTGCTAGCTTGGCATGACAGCGCCCCGGTGGGGATGCTCTTTTTATTGTCATTTTGCGAGTTCCAAGTGCGCGTCTTCACCGCCGCCCTGGCCACCGAGACCAATACGTTTTCGCCCATAGCGATCGACAAGCGCGCTTTCGAGGCCTCGCTTTACGCCAAGCCGGGCGAGCATCCGGCGACGCCGACATTGTGCAGCGCCCCGATTACGGTGGGCCGCGAGGTCTGCGCGCAACTGGGCTGGACGCTGATCGAGGGGAGCGCCAGTTGGGCGGACCCAGCGGGGCTGGTGGCGCGCACGACCTATGAGGATTTGCGCGACGAAATCCTGGACCAATTGCGTGCGGCCATGCCGGTGGATGGCGTGGTGCTGGGCCTGCATGGGGCCATGGTGGCGCAAGGCTATGACGATGTCGAAGGGGACCTGCTGGCGCGGGTGCGCGAGATTGTGGGGCCGGATGTGCTGGTCTGCGCCGAGCTTGATCCGCATAGCCATCTGACCGCCAAACGGGTTGCGGCGGCTGATTTTTTCGTGGTGTTCAAGGAATTTCCCCATATCGACTTTGTCGATCGGGCGCGCGACCTGTGGTCGATTGCGGTGCGCACGCTCAACGGCGAGATCAAGCCGGTGATGAGCGTGTTCGATTGCCGGATGATCGATGTGTTCCCGACCTCCAAGGAGCCGATGCGCAGCTTTGTCGACCGGCTTTATGGGCTGGAAAAAAGCGAAGCCGGCGTGCTGTCGCTGTCGGTGGTGCATGGCTTCATGGCGGGCGATGTGCCGGAAATGGGCACCAAGGTCATTGCGGTGACGGATGACCGGCCGGAGACCGGCGCGGCTTTGGCGGAGAAGCTGGGGCGAGAGCTGTTTGCCATGCGTGGCACATTCATGGTCGCCCAAGTGGATGAGCATGTGGCGGTGGATGTGGCTCTGGCCGCGACCAAGGGGCCGGTGGTGATTGCCGATGTGTGGGACAATCCGGGCGGCGGGCCCGCGGGCGATGCCACCGTGATCCTGGGCGAGTTGATTGCGCGTGGCGTGACCGACGTGGCGGTGGGGACGATCTGGGACCCGATTGCCGTGCAGATCTGCATGGCGGCGGGAGAAGGCGCAGAAATTGCGCTGCGTTTCGGGGCCAAATCGGCGCCGGATACGGGCCTGCCGATCGACAAGATCGTCACCGTGCGCAAGCTGGTGCCCAATGCCGAGATGCGGTTTGGCGAGAGCTTTGCCCCGTTTGGCGACGCAGCCTGGATCAGCTTTGACGGGATCGATGTGATCCTCAATTCGACGCGGGCGCAGAGCTTTGATCCGAGCCTCTTTTCAGCGATGGGGATCGAGCCAACATCGCGGAAGATCCTGCTGATCAAATCGACCAACCACTTTTACGACTCGTTCTCGCGGATTGCGTCGGAGATTGTCTATTGCTCGGCGGGGAAGCCCTATCCCAATAGTCCGGCGACGACGCCCTATCGCAAGGCGCGGCGGGATATCTGGCCGATGGTGGAGAACCCTTGGTGAGGGGCTCGCGGTTGAGGACTTCGTGGCATCATCGTCATTTCCCGGCTTGTCCGGGCAATCCATTGCTTCCGCATACGCTAAGAGATGGATCACCCGGACAAGCCGGGTGATGACGACGAATGGATAGTATCGCGCGAGCGGAGCCCGGATATCGGGGCTCATGCACCCTCTCCCAACCTCCCCCGTCAAGGGGGAGGTGCCGCTCAGTGGTTGTGGCGATCGAGCAGCCTATTCCTCAGACCAATTCCCGTACATGATCGGCATCAGGCCGACGAGCGCGCTGAAGCGGGTCCAGCTTTTGCGCTCTGGGAGGGTCCAGCCGGCTTCGGCGACGGCGGAGAGGCGGGGGAAGACCAGGCGGTCGAAAATGGCGCGGTCGGTCATGGACTCGCTCCAGATGCAGGCTTGCACACCGAGCAGATGCTTGAGCTGGCGTTCGGTCCAGCCTTGGCGGGCCTCGAATTCATAGGTTTCCTGCGGGCCGGACCAGCCGGCCCAGCCGGCGCCGGGCTCGGCCCAGGCCTGGCCGTTGGCCATGTCGAGATAATAACGCTGGCCGGGGGAGACGACCATGTCGTAGCCGCGTTCGGCCAGGGCCGCGTTGATCTCGACATTGCGCCAGCCGATCAGGAAGGTCTTGGATTTGTCGACCTTGTCGCCATGGCCGGCCTCTTCCCAGCCGCCGGTAACGGCGCCCTTGGAGGCGATGATTTCGTGTACGCGGCGGATGAATTCGGACTGCAGGAGCGCAGTGGGCGAGCCCTCGATTTCGTCGGCGCCGTGGTGATTGCCCAGGACGTTGAGCTGGGCTTCGTGCTTCTTGCGCAAAGCCGGGCCGCCGAGCTTTTCGATCATGTCCAGCGCCAGGGGCGAACCGGACCAGGCGGCGAGCGGGACTTCGTCGGCGCCCAGATGGAAGATGCCGGCGGGGAAGAGTTCGAGCACCTCGTCGATCACCTTTTCCATGAAGGTATAGACCGGCTCATAGGCAGGGTTGAGGCTGTTATTGGGAAAGCCCTGCACTGATTGATATTCGCCGATCTCGTTGGGATCGCGCAATTGCGGGAGGGATTGCAGCACGGCGTAGGAATGGCCGGGCACGTCGATTTCGGGGATCACGGTGATGGCCAGGCTATCGGCCAGGGCCACGATTTCGCGCACCACGGCCTTGGAATAATAGCCGCCGGTGGGCTGCGGGCCGGAGCCAAGCAGCGGCGGCAGGGCCTTGCCGTGGCCGCGCCAGGCGCCGATTTCGGTCAGTTCGGGATAGGCGTCGATTTCAAGCCGCCAGGCTTCGTCTTCGCTGAGATGCCAATGGAACTTGTTGAGCTTGTTCCAGGCCATGAGCTTGATGAGGCGGCTGACTTCGGCCCCGGTATAGAATTGGCGCGCCACGTCGAGATGGCAGCCGCGATAGGTGAAGCCGGGCTCGTCGGTGATGGTGCCGCCAGTGGGGAAGAGGAAGGTCTGGGGATAAAGTTTTGCGCCGCGCAGAATGTGGCCCAAGGTGACCAGGCCATAGAACATGCCCTGGCGGCTGGTGGCCGAGACGGTGGCGGCGTTGTCGGAGAACCTGACTTCATAGGCTTCTGCGCCCAGGCCCGGTTTGTGCACGATCTTGACCGGCATGCCGGCTTCGGAGGCGGGACGGACGATGGCTTCGACGGGGAAGAGATCGGCCACCAGGGTGGCAAAGGCTGCCGCGGCTTTGCTGGCGTCCTCGCCCTGGGGCTGCAGATCGAGGCCGGGCGGGACGATGCGGGCGCCGGTGGTGGCGACCGATTTGGGCCAGGGGATGATCGAGACGGGAACCGGTGCCTTGGCGGGCACCTTGAACTTCATCGCGCCCTTGAGCAGCGGGGAATTGTGCCCCTTGCCCTGGGTGGGCGCGGTGGGCAGGGTGATGATCGTGCCATCGGCCAGCGCCACATAGCCGGAATTGGCGCCGTCGCTCCAGTGGCGCAGGCCATAGGAGAGGCCGCGGGCAATGGCCTTCCAGGTCTGGCCGGGCTCGAGCACGAAGCCGTCGGGGGGAGCAATCAGGGTGTGATTGGAGAGGCGCTTGAGCAGCTTGCCGTTTTCGAGCGTCGCATGCGGGTCGATGCGGGCGGGGCCGGAAAAGCCGAGGGTAAAGTCTTTGAGCGCGGTGTCGCCATTATTGGTGAGTTCGATGCCATAGGCCAGGCTTTCGCCTTCGCTGGCGGGCGTCCAGGTGGTTACGAGGGAAAGGGAGATGGTCATGGTACTGCGCTTTGCTTGAAGTAGACCTCATCCTGAGCCTGTCGAAGGACGGGGTCGTGGCAGGGTCTGTGGCTGCGACCCCGTGGTTCGACAAGCTCACCATGAGGTCTAGGATGGATGATTGGCGCTCAGTCCCCGAGAGGCTGAGCGTCGTCGCCGTCGCGATTGACGACGAGCTGATGCTTGATGCGCCGCATGCTGGCGACGGCCGAAGGGCCAAGACGGGTCGCGACAGTCTGGGCCAGCACGTCGACCGTGGCGAGGAAGGCGTAGCGGCCGGGCGTGGGGCGCAGGATATCGACATTTTCATGCCAATTGACCGGCAGGAGAATGTCCGATTGGGCCGAAACCATGGAAGCCGAGCGGGTGACCACGATGCGGGTGAGGCCATATTCACCGGCCACCGTCAGCGTCTTGGCCAGCTGCGCATTATTGCCCGAGAGCGAAAAGGCGACGATGACCGTGCCGGGCGGGGCGGAGGCGGCGCGCATCATCTGCAATTGGTGATCTTCGGTGGAAGCGACCCGCAGGCCAAGACGGAACAGGCGCGTCTCGATTTCGCCAGCCATCATCGAGGAGGCGCCGCCCGAGCCGAAAGCCAGCACGAAATTGGACTTGGCAATGCTTTCGGCAGCGCGTTCCACGGCGGCGAAATCGAGATGTTCGAAGGTTTCGTAGATGATGGACTGGATGCCGTTGACCACGCCCTGGGCGATTTCGCGCACATTGGAGGGGCTGGCGGCGGGCGACATGTAACGCTGCCCGACAAAGCGGGACTGGGCCAGGCGCACTTTGAAATCGGCATAGCTGTCGCAGCCGAGGCGCCGGCAGAAACGGGTGACGGTGGGCGGGGAAACGTCGGCCTGCGCCGCCAGATCGACGATGGACATTTTGAGCACGCTGTCGACATCGGCGAGCACGATCTCGGTCAGAGCGCGCTCCGAGCGCGTGAACGCGTTCTTTTCGGTCTGCAACAGACCGACGATATCCAGCATGATGCTCTCCCCGACTGCCAAAGGCCCTCAATAGACCGCCAGACCCTTTTCGTCGAACAGATGCACCTGATGAATGGCAAAGCCCATTTTGGTGGGCTGGCCTTCTGCCACTTTGGGGTCGCCTTCGAACAGGGCGACGAAGTTTTCTCCGGCGGGCAGGTTGGCATAGCTGACGGTGTGGATGCCCAGATGCTCGACAATCTTGGGCGTGATGGTGAGGGCAAAGTCGCCGCCCTCCAGGGTCAGGTGCTCGGGGCGAATGCCCAGGGTGACGGACTGGCCATTGATCGCCTTGGACTGGCGCGGCAGGGCGATGGTGCCCAATTCGCCCAGATCGACCTTGACGGTCTCGCCATCGGCCGAAGTCACATTGCCATTGATGAAATTCATCTTGGGGCTGCCGATAAAGCCAGCGACGAAGATATTGTCGGGCTTGTGATAGAGCTGGAGCGGGGAGCCGACCTGGGCGATCACGCCGGCATCGAGCACGACGATCTTGTCAGCCATGGTCATGGCCTCGACCTGATCGTGCGTCACATAGATCATGGTGGAGCCCAAGCGCTTGTGTAGCTCCATCAGCTCGATGCGCATTTCCGAGCGGAGCGCAGCGTCCAGATTGGATAGCGGCTCGTCGAACAGGAAAATCTTGGGCTGGCGCACGATGGCGCGGCCGATGGCGACACGCTGGCGCTGGCCGCCCGAGAGCATGCCGGGGCGATGCTGCAGGCGCGGCTCGAGCTGCAGCACCTTGGCCGCGGCCTGGACGCGCTTATCGACTTCCGCCTGCGGCAGCTTTTCGACGCGTAGCGGGAAGGCGATGTTTTCATAGACGGTCATGTGCGGGTAGAGCGCATAGGACTGGAACACCATGGCAATGCCGCGCTGCACGGGGGGCAGATCGTTGACGACCTTGCCGCCGATGGAAATTTCGCCGGCGCTGACATCTTCGAGGCCGGCGATCATGCGCAGCAGGGTGGATTTGCCGCAGCCGGAGGGGCCGACGAAGACGACGAACTCGCCCTCGGACACCTCAAGATCGATCCCCTTGATGATCCTGGCTTCATTGAAGCTCTTTTCGAGATGCTTGAGGCTGAGCTGGGACATGGCGTTGCGTCTCCGGGCGGCGGGGCGGTTCCCGCGGGCGGGTAGAAGGATGTTGGGGATGGCCGCCGCCCGAAGGCGACGGCCGGCGTTCAGGCCTACTTGTACTGCTCCAGTTCGCCGGCAGCCGTGGTGAGGGCCGCGGCGGGCTCGGCGGCGCCGGTCACGACGGACTGGACCATTTCGATCATCACGTTCTGCAGGCCGACATAGTCGGTCAACAGCGGCTCGGGACCACCGAATTCGATACCGTCGAGGAAGGGCGCCCAATAGGGCTTCTCGGCGAGCAGTTCGGCAGTCTGGGGCTCTAGCGGACGCAGCGGGGTCAGGCCCTGGGCCATTTCGGCAGCCCATTGGCGTTCGCCCGAGGTCAAATATTTGGCAAGGCTGGTGGCCTGCTCTTCAACGCCCGAGCCCTTGAACACGGCCAGCGAGTCAGTGATGAGCAGCGTGCCCGGACCCTTGGCGGACGGGCCGAGGGGGAGCGGGGCGACACCCCAGTTCATACCGGCTTCGGTGGCCAGATTGCCGGCATTGGGCGAAGCGTGGATCATGCCCAGCGTACCGTCGAGCCAGATGGCGCGCACTTCGTTCTGCTCGTAGGCGGTCGGGCCTTCTTCGGAATAGGCCGAAATGTCCTTGAGCGCGGTAAGGGCTTCCAGGTTCTGCGGGCTGTCGAGCACGATATTGCCATCGGCATCGATCACCAAGCCATCATTGGTGTAAACCCAGTGGAGGAACTGGTGCATGGTGTTGTCGAAAGTCTTGGCGACGACACCGAAACCGTCGAAGTCGGTATTGTCTTCGATCTGCTTGGCGAAGGCGATCTCTTCTTCCCAGGTCTTGGGCGGGGTTTCGGGATCCAGGCCCGCCGCCTCGAAGACGTCCTTGTTCCAGTAGAGGGCCTTGGTCGAGAAGGCGACCGGGACGCCCCACTGGGTACCGTCGAAGGTGACCGTGTCGGGCACGTAATTGTAGTAGCCAGCCTTTTCCTCATCGGTCATCGGCACGGGGACGATGAGATCGTTGAGGGCGAACTGCTTGAGAGTGCGCGAGCCGACATAGGCCAGCGCGACGGGCGTGCCGGCGGCGGCAAGCGTGGTCACCTTGTCCTGGCACTGGCCCCAGCCCACGACTTCGGGCATGACCTTGAAGCCGGGATTTTCGGCTTCCCATTCCTTGAAATAGTCGGCGTAGCCTGCCGTGAGTTCGTCGCCGCAGTTGATGAAGCTGATTTCCTTGACGTCCTGGGCGAATGAAGCGGGTGCCGAGGCCGTGAGGGCCAGCAGCGACACCGCGATTAGGCCGGTCGTTTTTTGCACTTTGTAGTCTCCCTTGTTGCACGCCCCGAAGAGCGCCTTCCCTCGGAGCAGGACCGAGACCCCGCTCCAAACTTGATGACCCGGCGGACCCTTCTTCCGCCCGGCTTCCCCTATTGCTTCACGGCGCCGGCGGTGAGGCCGGCGACGAGATAGCGCTGCAGGAACACGATGACGATCATGACCGGCAGGATTCCGACGAAACTGGCCGCCATCAATTCGTTCCACTGCACTTCCTGCTTGCCGAAAAAGGCGAAAAGCCCAACCGGCAGTGGCATGAATTCAGTTCTGGAATTGAAGGTCAGCGCGAAGATGAATTGCTGAGCATAGGCGCCGATGAAGGTCATGATGGCGACCACGACAATGCCCGGCATGGCGAGCGGCAGGATGACCCGGCGCAGCGTGTAGAGGCGGGAGGCGCCATCGACCCAGGCGGCCTCGTCCAGCTCGCGCGGAATGCGCGTCATGTAGGTGCGCAAAAGCCAGATGGACGAGGGAATGAGGAAGGCGGCGCCCGGCACGATCATGGCCCAGTAAGTATTGAGCAGACCCAATTGCCGCATCAGGCGGAACAGCGGGATCAGCAGCACGGCGCCCGAGAACATGTTGACGGCCAGGAACCCGCCCAGCATCAGCCCGGACCCGGCAAACTGGAAGCGGGCAAAGGCATAGGCCGCCGGGACCACGATGACCACAACGATCAGCGTCACCACCGAGGAGATGAAGAAGGAATTGAAAATGTGCATGCCCAGCATGGGCACCGAACGCCACATCTGGAAATAGGCATCGAACGAGCCGTTCTGCGGAATGAAATTATAGGGCGTCGAGAACAACTGGCTCAGCGGCTTGAGCGAGACCAGGAAGCCTTCGATGAAGGGGGCCAGCACGAAGAACAGGAATACCGCCATGCCGGCATAGAGGGCGACGACCTCGTACCACTTGTAGCGGTCGATCATGGCCTTGGTGGAGCGGGCGCGTATCCGTGCGGCGGGTTTGGCCAGCGCCTTTGAGTCCGCGGCGACCACTGCGGCGGTGCGGGCAAGATGACTCATTTGGCTTCTCCCTGCGAGAGTTTGCGGACGGCGCGGAAGTAGACGATGCAGAAGATCGACACGAAGATGCAGATCACCACCGCGCGCGCGGCGCCTTCGCCATATTTGCGGGAGCCCATGGCGGTCTTGTAGGTGTCAATGATCATGGTGGTGGTGGAGCCGGACGGGCCACCCTGGGTCAGGATCCAGATGATATCGAAGGAGTTGAAGGTGGCGATCAGGCTGAGCAGGCTCATGGTCAGCATGGCCGGCATCATCAGAGGCAGGGTGATGCGGCGGAAGCGGTAGAAGCGGCCGGCGCCATCGGTCCAGGCGGCCTCGTAGAGATCCTTGGGAATGGATTGCATGGCGGCCAGCAGATAGATGGTGACCATGGGCACCCCGATCCACACATCGGTGACGATG
Source organism: Devosia sp. LC5 (assembly GCF_000735585.1). GTDB lineage: Bacteria > Pseudomonadota > Alphaproteobacteria > Rhizobiales > Devosiaceae > Devosia. Next base: position 100,770 of record NZ_JNNO01000006.1, on the reverse strand, counting down.
GTGGCCCAGAAGGCCGAGCTGCCTTGCGCCAGGATGGGCCATGGCTTGCTGATGATGCCGAAATTCTGCAAGAGGCCCGAAATCATGCCGAACTGGCCATTATACATCCAGCCCCACATGAAGATGCCGATGGCCATGGGCACGATCCAGGGCGGCATGGTGAGGATGCGGAACAGGGTCTGGCCGGGAATGGCGGCATTGAGCAGAGTAGCGCCCAAAGTGCCGATGAGCATTTTGGTGGCGACCGAGAAGAAGGTCCAGATGAAGGTGCGCAGGATGACTTCGGTGAAATTGCCGGCGCCGAAAATGCGCTGGTAATTGGCCCAGCCGACGAAATCATACGTGGGGCGGAGGGCGGCATTGGTGAAGCTGAGGACCACCGTGTCGAACAGCGGATAGGCGACGATGATCAGGATGTAGATGAGGGCGGGAGCCAGTAAGGCCAGTGCGAAGAGGGAAGCGCTGCGAGTACCGGTCATCTACCTGCTCCTCAGCTCGCTCGGCCTAAGGCCGCATCGAATTGCTGCCAGATCGGCGTCATGTCCACCACTGATCGGGTCGCCATCGCCTTGTCCATGGAGAGCGCCAACAGGCCCGCCTCCAGCGCGTCGGTAACCGAGACCGGCAGGGGCGCGCCGTCCACCATATGCTTGAGAATATCTTCGGCCATCTGCTCGTCGGCGCCATAGTGCTGGCTGAGGCCGCTTGTCTTGTAGGTCGTGTCGATAAGGCGCTCGGACGTGCGCGAGTCCGTGACGCGCAGGAAATTGCGGATGAAATCGCCTTCGGCCATGCCCTTGGCTCCCATCACTGCGAAGCGGCGGAAATCGTCTGGCACGTTCAGATTGGTATGAAAGGTCAGCGCGGCGCCATTTTCATATTGCACCATTGCGGTCTGGAAATCGATGATGTCACCATCGCTGTCGAACACCTTGTCGCTACCCTGCCAGCCCGAGGGCTTGCGATGGTAGACTTCCATGTCGTTGATGCCGGTCACCTGGGGCGCATTCTTGGGCACGAAGGTGCGGCGGCCGCCGAAGCTGGAGACATATTTGGGGCGGCAGCCCATGACGCCATTATAAAGATCGAGATCATGGCAGCATTTTTCGAGCATGAAGCTGCCCGAATATTTCTCGTAGCGGCGCCAGTCGCGCATGAAGAAAGCGCCGTGATAGGGCGGAATGTGCTCGGAGGCCTCGATGGAGGTGATGTCGCCCAATTGGCCCTCGGCCTGGGCCTTGCGCAGGTCCACATAAAGCGGGGCATAGCGCAGCACCAGGCCCACCATCAGATTGTCAGAGCCATATTGGGCAATCAGTTCGGCCAGTGCCATGGTGTCCTCGACTGAGGTAACCACCGGCTTTTCAGTGAAAATCTTGAGACCGCGTTCGAGCCCGATACGGATATGGCCGAGATGGAGGTGATTGGGCGAGCCGACCATCAACAGGTCGAGTTGCTCATTGTCGAGCATGGCCTCGAGGCTATCATATTGCTTGCCGACACCGACACCGTGCTCGGTAGCATAGGGCAGGCCGGCCGGGGCGGGATCGACATAGCCGACGATGTTGAAATCGTCGCGCGCCACGGAGAAGACCCGTGCCAGATATCCCAGACGATAGCCCAGACCGATAATGCCAACCCGCATAGATATTCGCCCATCCTGTTCCCGCCATTCTCTGTTGGACTGGTCGGGTTTTCTGTAAACTATTTTCAAGACTAGGATCGTTCCGAACAGGATGTCAACACGAATCCGACACATCCACAATACCAATCTAGACCGCAGGCGAGCCTGCCCAAAGCAGCGCCATTCTGCTGAAAACCTGAGCGATTTCCCCGCTTTTTCCGTAGTTTTCGCTGTGGACAAGCGTGCCGGAAAAAGGCAGCATGCTCGGATTGGTATCTATGTACGTGCCTCAAAAAGGGGCTTCGCACAGATGTCAGAAATGAAAATTTATAACAGAGTCAGGCAGAATCTCCGGCAATTGCCGCAGCGGCCTGCCTGAGGCCCCGGGAGAGAGCCAAATGAGCCACACCACCAACCCCTTCCCTCACGATCCCGACCGCGGGGCGATCTGGACCATGCTGGTCGAGCGCGACATCGACGCCTTTGTCAGCGCCGACTGGAGCATGGTGGATGGCGACTTCGTGCGCGAAGGGTTTCTGGGGATCAACGGCGGCGGCTCGGACAATCCCGATAGCTGGAAAATCGGATTTCCGACGCTGGAGGCCTATCGCGACGAATGGCTGCGCCAGGCAGCCGAGAGCCAGACGGTAAAATACGCGGAAGACCAGCGCCTCGCTATTTTCCGCAACACCAATCTGCAGCATATCGAGATCAATGGCGACATCGCCATCGCGCACAAAAAGTTTGACGGCACGATCGCACTGGCCGATGGCGGCAGGGAAATCATGAACTGGCAGACGCTGTATTTCTGCCGCAAGGTTTCTGGCTCTTGGAAACTGACCGGCTTTGCCGGTTACCTCCCCTTCCCCATGGGCACGGCGCGAAAAGGCTGACGCGTAATGGGTTCACTGAGCGCGCAACGGCTGACCATGCTGGTCTTCTTCCTGCAGCCGATTGCGTTCGGGTCATGGCTGCCGCGGATTCCCGATGTGCAACAGGCATTGGGCCTGGGGCCGGCGGCGCTGGCCTTTACTCTATTGGGCCTGCCCTGCGGCACGCTGCTGACGCTGCCCTTTGCCGGGCCGCTGGTCGGCAGGATCGGGCCGCGCGCGGCGATCCTCTGTGGCTTTTTCTTTTACGCCATCGCGGTCAGCCTGCCGGCTTTTGCGCCTGACCCGGCGCTGCTGTTTATGGCGCTGATGCTGGCCGGCTCGTCGATCTCGTTTCTTGAGCTGGGGCTTAATGTGCAGGCCGATGCGGTGGAGAAATCGACCGGTTCGCTGATCATGACCAAATCGCATGGCTTCTGGTCGGTCGGGATCATGGTGGGGAGCCTGATCGGCTCGGCGCTGGCAGCGATTGGGCTGGCGCCGCATTGGGCCATTCTGCTGGCAGCTGCGATCAACCTGCCGCTCGGCGTTATCGTCGCGCTGCGTCTGCCGGTGGTTGCGCCGGAAGCGCGAGCCAAGACCGAAGGGCAGCGCTCGGCCTGGGCCGCGCCCAGTTGGGCGCTGCTGGGCATCTGCTTTTTTGTGTTCGGCATCACCATGACCGAGGGCGCCATGGCCGACTGGTCGGCGGTGTTCCTGCGCGAGGCGCTGGACGCCGATGGTGGTCTGGCCGGGCTGGGCTATTCGGTATTTGCCTTCATGGTGGCCACGGGGCGGTTTGGCGGGGACACGCTCAAGGCGCGGTTCGGCGCGGTCAATACGGCCCGCATCTGCGGCACGTTGGCATTGGCGGGGGCGGCGATCCTGTTTATTGCGCCCAATACGCTTGTGGCCCTGATCGGCTTTGCCACTATCGGGCTGGGCGTTTCGGTGGGCTTCCCGCTGGCGGTGACGGCGGCGGCGAGCCTGACCGACCAGCCTTCCTCGTCCAATGTGGCGGTCCTCTCGTTTGTGGCGCTGTGCGGGTTCCTCATCGGGCCGCCGGTCATCGGTTTCATTGCCGAGCATGCCAATATGCGGCTGGGCCTGTTGGCGCTGGTACCGGTGCTGCTGGTGAGCCTGTTGCTGACCGGGCGCCTCGTGGTCAGCAAGCACGCCGCGGATCGCAATCCTGAAGCTGAAATTCCCGGAGTTCTCTAGATGCGTATTGCCGTTGCCGGGCTGCATACCGAATGCAGCACCTACAATCCCGTGCTGGCCCGCGAGGCCGATTTTCGCGTGCTGCGCGGGCCAGGCATGCTCAAGGATGCCTATTTCGATTTCCTGACGCATTTTCCGGCCGAGTTCATCACCATTCTGCATGCCCGCGCCATTGCCGGCGGGCCGGTGGAGCGCGGGATTTATGAGCGCTGGAAGGGTGAAATCCTCGATGGGCTGAAGCAGGCCTTGCCCCTCGATGGGGTTTATCTGGCCATGCATGGCGCCATGTTTGTCGAAGGGCTGTTCGATGCCGAGGGCGATTTCATTGCGGCGGTGCGCGAGCTTGTCGGCCCGGATGTACTGATCGCGGCGAGCTATGATCTGCATGGCAATGTCAGCCAGCGCATTGTCGATAGCCTCGATATCTTTTCTACCTATCGCACGGCGCCGCATATCGACGTGCCGGACACAATGCGTCGGGCGGTGACTATGCTGGTGCGCGCGCTGCGGAGTGGGCAGCGGCCAGCGATCGTCTGGGCGCCGGTGCCGGTGCTGTTGCCGGGCGAGCGGACCAGTACGCAGGATGAGCCGGCGCGGAGTTTTTATGCCCAGTTGCAGGAAACCGAAGATCCGAGTGGCATCTGGGATGCTTCGTTTCAGGTGGGCTATGTGTGGGCGGACGAGCCGCGTTCCACCGCCTGCGCCGTGATTACCGGCACGCACCGGGCAGCCATGGAAAAGGCAGCCGCGGCTTTGGCGCAGAATTACTGGGACATTCGAGGCGAGTTCGTTTTCGGCACCAAGACGGGCAGTAACGAGGAATGTGTCGATTGGGCTGTGACCTCGGCGAGCGGGCCGGTGGTGCTGGCAGAATCGGGGGATAACCCGACCGGCGGCGGGGTGGGTGACCGCGCCGAAGTGCTGGCGGCGCTGATTGCCCGGAATGCGCAGGGCGTGGTGTTTGCCGGCATTGCCGATAAGGCGGCGACCGAGGCGGCTTATGTGGCGGGAATTCGCAGCAAAGTGGCGCTCAAGATTGGCGGCAGCTTGGATCCCAGCAGCATTCCGGTTGAGGCGGAAGCCGAAGTCGTGTTCCTGCTTGAAACCTCCGAGGAGCGGCTGCGCGAGGCGGTGGTGCGGATTGGCGGGATCGAGCTGGTGCTGACCGTGCGGCGGCGGCCGTTCCACAATATTGTCGACTTTACCCGGCTGGGACTTGATCCAAGGACCGCGAAAATTGTCGTGGTCAAATCGGGCTATCTATCACCCGATCTGGGGCCCATCGCCAATCCGAGCCTGATGGCCCTATCGCCGGGCGTGGTGGATCAGTTTGTCGAGCGGCTGGTGCGCAATCATAAAAGCGTAGCGCAATATCCCTTCGACAAGGATTTTGCCTATGCGCCAACGCCGGTCTGGTCGGCGCGGGCCTAGGCCGGGATTGTGCTGCTCTGGGTCCGCAGGGGGATGCAGAGCGGGCGGCCGTGGACGGGATCGGTGATGACCATGGATTGCACGTCGAAGACCCGGGCAATTGTGGCTTCGGTCATCAGTTCCTCGGGCGTGCCGGAGGCGGCGATGGCGCCGTCGCGCAGGAAGACCAGGCGGTCGGCATAGCGGGCGGCCAGGTTCAGATCGTGCAGGACGAGCACGACGGTGCGGCCGAAATCGGCATTGAGCTGGCGCACGAGGTCCAGGCAATCGAGCTGGTGGGCCATGTCGAGGTGATTGACCGGCTCATCGAGGCAGACCACGTCGGTTTCCTGCGCCAGCACCATGGCGATCCAGACGCGCTGCAACTGGCCGCCCGAGAGCGACCCGAGCCGGCGCTTGCGCAGATGATCGACGCCGGTGCCGGCCATGGCGCGGTCGAGCGCGGCGGCATCGTCGGCACTCCAGGGCTGCATCATGGATTGATGCGGATAGCGGCCGAGGCGAACCAGTTCTTCCACCGTCATGTCATCGGGCGCGGACGGGCTCTGGGCGAGCAGGCCAATCTGGCGGGCCAGCATGCGGTCGTTGAGGGTAGAAATATCGACATCGCCGAGCCGCACCTGACCGCCACTGGGCCTGTGCAGGCGGCGGATGGCACGGAGCAGCGTGGACTTGCCGCAGCCATTGGGACCGGCCAGCACCGTGATCTTGCCCTTGAGGATCGGCAGGGAGAGCGCATTGAGCACGCTGACCGCGCCATAGGCGAGGCTCAGATTGTCGACCGAAATGCGGTGATCCATAGCACTATCCGTCATGGCGTTGCCTGCCCATCAGCAAGAAGAGGAAATAGGGTGCGCCGATGACCGCAGTCACCGTGCCGGCGGGAACTTCGATGGGGGCAAAGGCCACCCGCACGATCAGATCGGCCGCGACCAGCATGATGGCGCCGAGCAGGAAGCTGCCGACAAGGCCGGCATAGACATTGCGGCCGACCAGGAGGCGCGCCAGATGGGGCGCCATCAGGCCGATAAAGCCGACCCCGCCCACAAAGGCGACCGATACCGAGGTCAGTGCCGCCGCGAGCGCGAAGACCAGCACGCGGAAAGCCGGCAGATCGAGGCCGACGCCGCGGGCGGAGACTTCATCGAGATCCGCTGGCGGCAGCTTGCGGGCGGCGATCAGGGCCAGCAGCAGCAGCGGCAGCATGGCGAGTGCGGTGACCTGGATTTCGCTCCAGTTGATTTCGTTGACCGCCCCGGCAATCCAGCGCGCGGCCTGGCTGGTGCGATAGATCGGGCCGATCAGCATCATGACGATGGTGACCGCCTTGGCCACCGCGGCAATGGCAATGCCGAAGAGCAGCAGGCGAATGGCGGAGGAGGCCTGGCGGCCCGACAGGATGAAGACCAGCGAGATGGCGGCAAGTGCGCCCAGCGTCGCCGCTACCGGCTGGTAGGCGATGGAGGTGACCAGCGAATTGGATTCGTTGGAGAGCAGGGCCAGGAAAATGACAACGCCTAAAGCCGCGCCGTCGATGACGCCCAGCACGCCGGGGGAGGCCAGCGAATTGCGGGTGATCTTTTGCAAGAGGAAGCCCGCCGCCGCCATGCCGCCGCCAGCCAAGGCGGCGATAACCACGCGCGGCAGGCGCAATTGCAGCACGATCAGGTTCTGGGTTTTCTCGCCGGCGCCCAGGATGACCCTGGTCACCTGGTCGAGCGGGATCCAGGTGGAGCCAAAGGCGACGCCGCTGAGCGCGAGCAGCACGAAGGCCAGCGCCATGATAGCGAGCACCATTGGCGCGCGCGCCGGGGCGAGGTTGGAGGTGAGGCCGCTCATGCTGCCCTCCGCTTGAGCAGGACGAGGAGGACCACGCCGCCCACCACGGCGGTGATGGCGCCCACAGGGGCTTCGACCGGATAGATGAGGAAGCGCGCGGCGACGTCGGCCAGCGTCGCATAGATGGCGCCGAGCAGGGCAGCAGCGGGAATCTGGCGGGCGTGGCGCAGACCGACAAGGCGGCGCGCGGCATGGGGCACGACGAGGCCGACAAAGGTAACGGGGCCGGCCATGGAAACGGCGGCGCCGGTGAGCAGCGCCACCGACACGAAGCTGCCGCCGCGCACCAGAGCCAGCGGCACGCCGAGGCTGGTCGCGGTGGAATCGTCGGCTTGCAGGGCGTCGAGCGCGCGATGCAGCACCAGCGCCAGGGCGGCGCCGATGAGAATGATCGGTCCACCGGTCTGGGCCAGAGTCATGGGCCGGTCGACAAACGAACCCGAGAGCCAGAACAGCAATTGCTGCAGCTGGGCTTCATTGGTGGTGAGGATGATTTCAACGATGGAATGGCCAAGGCCGGCAATGGTGACGCCGATCAGCACGATGCGAATGGGCGACAGGCCCCCTGCCCCGGCCGCAATGGCGAAAACCAGAAAGCTGGTCAGCAAGGCGCCGAGCGCTGCCGATAGCGACAGCCCGAGCAGGGAGCCGACGCCAAGCGCGGTACTGGCGACCACCACGGCGAGCGACGCCCCGGCATTGAGGCCCAGCGTGTCGGGCGAGGCGATGCGATTGCGCGACAGGGTCTGCACGATGACGCCGGCAATGGCGAGCCCGGCACCGACCAATGGCGCGAGGACCGCGCGGGGCAATCGCAGATTGGAGATGACGACGGCGGTTTCCGAGCCATCAAAGGCAAACAGAGCCTGCCAGACCTGATCGAGCCCATAGAGCCTGAAGCCCAACGTCAGGCTCATCAGCATGGCGGCAAGCAGGGCAATGACGAGCCCCACCCAGACTACCGGAAACGGCAGGGCGGCGGGCATGGGACGGGAAGGGGCGCGCGCAATGTCGGACAGGGCAAAAGACCAATAAGCTGATATTGACAGTCATACTAAATTCTGACTGTTTGCCCAGACCATTTTCTGATCCCTCCTGTCAAGATTTAGGATTGTCATGTCCACTCTTCGCAACACACTTTCGGCGATGGCTTGCGCCGCCCTTCTGGCGCTCGCGCCGGGCGCCATGGCCCGCGAAATCACCCACGCCATGGGCACGACCGAGATTCCCGATAGCCCCCAGCGGATCGTCATTTTGACCAATGAGGGCACCGAGGCCCTGCTCGCGGTCGGCATCAAGCCCGTTGGTGCTGTGCGCTCCTGGGTTGGCGAGCCTTGGTACGACCATATCGCTGCCGACATGGCCGACGTCACCGTGGTCGGCGAGGAATCGGCGATCAATCTCGAGGCCATCGCCGCGCTGCAGCCCGATCTGATCATCGGCAACAAGACACGCCAGGAGAAGATTTACGATCAGTTGTCCGCGATTGCCCCGACGGTGATGTCGGAACGACTGCGTGGCGACTGGAAGATCAATCTGGCGCTTTACACCGACGCGGCCGGCAAGGGCGCCGAGGGCAAGGCGGCACTCGAGGCATTCGACGCACGCGTCGCCAAGATCGCCGAAGAAGCCGGCCCGCTGCTGGAAGAGAAGGTTTCGCTGGTGCGGTTCATGTCCGGCATGACCCGGATCTATTATCGCGACACCTTTGCCGGCCTGATTCTCGGCGAGATCGGCTTCAAGCGTCCCGCTGCCCAGGACAAGCCGGAATTTGCCGACGATGTGGGCAAGGAGCGCATTCCCGAATTCGAGGGCGATCGCCTGTTCTACTTCGTCTACGAAGTGGGCGACGGCGTTGCCGAGAAAGTGGCAGCCGAGTGGACCGCCGACCCGCTGTGGCAGAACCTGGCCGTGGTCAAGGCCGGCAAGGCCTATGCCGTTTCCGACACGATCTGGAACACCGCCGGGGGCGTCATCGCCGCCAACCTGCTGCTCGACGATGTCGAAAAGCACTATGGGCTGGCATCCACCCGCTAACGATCCATGGCCATCCGCGACGAGCGGGTGGCCTTTTGCTGTTCCTACACGAGCTGATCCATGTTGAAGCACCTGTTCTCTGCCGGCCTGCTTGCGGCCCTGATGCTATCGAGCGCGCAGGCGCGGGAAATTACCCACGCCATGGGCACGACCGAAGTGCCCGACCAGCCGCAGCGCGTGGTGATCCTGACCAATGAAGGCACCGAAGCGCTGCTGCATCTGGGCGTGGTGCCGGTCGGCGCGGCGCAAAGCTGGGACGCCGATCCCTTCTATGCGCACCTGCTGCCCTTGCTCGGCGATGCCGTGTCACTGGGCACCGAGACGGCGATCAATCTCGAACTGGTGGCTTCGCTCGAACCCGACCTGATCATCGGCACCAAGGTGCGCCAGGAAAAGATTTATGAGCAACTTTCGGCCATCGCGCCGACGGTGATGTCGGAAACCATCGGGGAAAGCTGGCTCAAGAATTACCAGTTCTATGGCGAGGTGCTGGGCCTGGGCGACGAGGCCGCCCAGAACGTGGCCGCGCTTGAAACCCGCGCCAAGGCGCTGGCCACCGCGATCGGCGATGGTGTCAACGAGGAGATTTCGCTGGTGCGCTTCTCCCCGTCGCGCACGCGGCTTTATTTCCGCGGCAGCTTCCCCGGCGTGGTGCTGGATCTGGTCGGGTTCAAGCGTCCGCCGGCGCAGGACTTTACCGAGACCTTCACCGAGGTGCAGAAGGAACGCATTCCCGAAATGGCGGGCGATCGTATTTTCTATTTCTCCTCGGATAACGACAATGCCGAGGACAAGGCCAATATGGATGAGTGGCTGGCCGACCCGCTCTGGCTCAATCTGGAGGCGGTGAAGGCAGGCAAGGCGCAGCGCGTGGGCGAATTGGCGTGGAATGCCGGTGGCGGCATTTACTGCGCCTATATGATGCTCGACGATCTGGCCGACATCTATGGCGTGACCCTGCCGCCGCTCGCCCAATAATGGTCCGCCTGTTCTGCACCGATCTGGCGATTGCCAAGGGCGAACCCCAGGAGGGCATGGGGGCGCTGGCCGAACGGCATTTGTTCATCCGCTGGCCCAAGGGCAAATGGCGGCGGCCGCGCTATATGGCCGCCGATATGAGCGAGGCGCTGCAGGGCGCCATGAAGGCGAGCATGGGCCATGGCCGTTATGTCGGGCTGGTCGATAGTGGAGACGGGCCGGAACTGGAGCTGCTTTCGTTTCCCGATGGACGCCGCTATGTCCCGGCCGATCAGGCGGAAGCAGCCGCGCTTATCATCGCGTGGGGCGAGGGACAGGCGCTGCCGGGTGCGTTTTTTGAGCGTCAGGTCATTTTGTGCTGCACCGATGCCAAGACCGACGCCTGCTGCGCGCGTTATGGTTTTCCGGTCTACAAGGCGCTGGCGGCATGTGCCGATCCCATCAGGTTCGAGGTGCTGCAATGCACCCATATCGGGGGCTGCCATTTCGCGCCTTCGGTCATCGTCATGCCCAATCGGGACCGCTATGGGCGCCTGACGCCGGCCGATGTGCCGGCCTTTCTCGATACCCTGTCGCGCGGGCAATATTTCCTGCCCGCCTTCAAGGGGCGCAACGGGCTGGATGAAGCGCGGCAAACCGCCGAAATCGCGGCGATGCGCTGGGCTGAAGGGCATGGCTATGCCCAAGCCGCCGTACAGTTGAATGGCACCGCCGATGTCTCGGTTGATGACATGGACGTCCGCTTCACCGTGCAGGGCATTGCGCTCAGCGTGGCGCTGACACGGACGCGGTTCGACGTGCAGGGCAATTGCCGCGATATCGAGGCCGAGGCGTTCAAGCCGGTCGGCCGCTGGACCGTCAGCTGCGTTTCCGCCCGCTGATCTTGCGACTATTACGCGGCGGGCAAATCGCATTATAGTCCCGATCGAAAAGATCTGCCTGCCGGTGCCAATTGAGGGCAGGCGCTGACATCTTGTCTTCCGACCGCTATTTCTGATCTGCCGATTTTTGCCAACAGGCCAGCCATTGCACTGACGAGCCGGCCCATAAACCAGACGGTGTCCAGCCATGACCGCTCCCGCCGCCAAGCCCGAATGGGCACAGAGCAAACACGACAAAGCCAATGCAGCGCGGATCGCGGCCGGCGAGAAGCCGCGCCGCCGCCGCTGGCCATGGATCCTGCTGGCGCTCGTGGTGCTGGCGATAATCGCCTTCATCGCGTTCAACATGCTGCAGCCGCCGCCCGAACCGCCGGTGGAAACGGCTGCTGCCGAGACGGTAATGCAGGTCACCGCATCCGAAGTCACGACGGTCGCGCGGCAGACCCTGGCGCAGCAGGTCAAGGTTACCGGCTCGCTGGGGCCGCAGCGGCAGACGCAGGTGGCCTCGCAGGTTTCCGCCCGCGCCGTGGCCGTGATGGCGCGGCCGGGCGATGCGGTTAACGAGGGTGATGTGCTGGTGCAGCTCGATACCGAAAGCCTGCGCATCCAGCTCGACCAGCAGACCAGCACGGCGGCCGCCACACGGGCGCAGCTGGTGCTTGCCGAAAGCCAGTTGCTGCGCACGACCGATCTCATCGAGCGCGGCTTGACCGCTTCGTCGGGGCTGGAGCAGGCGCAATCGAGCGTTGATGCCTTGCGCGCCAATCTTGCCGCGCTCGAGGGCCAGGTGGAAGCGGCGCGCATTGGCGTGCAGAATGCCACGATCAAGGCGACCATGGCGGGCATTGTTTCGGAACGCAGTGTCGAGCCGGGCCAGATGGTGGCCCAGGGCACGGCCATCTTTACCATTGTCGATCTCACGACGGTGGAGCTGACAGCTGCGGCGCCGGTCAGTGCCGGGGCATTGGTCAAACCCGGGCAGAGCGTTGCCGTGTCGGTCGAAGGCATCGCCGACCGCACCTTTGAGGGCTTGGTGGAACGGGTCAATCCGGTTGCTGCTGCCGGGACGCGGACGATCCCGGTCTATATCACGCTGGGCAATGCCGATGGGGTGCTGCGCGGCGGCATGTTCGCCGTGGGCCAGATCACAGTGGTCGAACAACCCGATGCGCTGGCGCTGCCCAGCGGGGCGGTGCGCGAGGATGCCGAAGGTTTCTATGTGCTCAAGGTTGAGGGGGATTCTGTTGTCCGCCAGGGCATCGAGAAGGGCGGCGAGTGGAGCGCGGGACGGCTGATCGAGATCGCTTCGGGGATTAGCGCTGGCGACGTCATCGTTACGGCAGTGCTGACCCAGCTGGAGCCGGGCGACCGCATCGAGATGGTGGAGAACTGATCCATGTTCCTCACCCGTATCAGCGTCAACCATCCGGTCTTTGCCACTATGATCATGGTGGCCATGCTGGTGTTCGGCATCTACTCCTACCAGCGGCTGCCGATCGAGCAATTGCCCAATATCGACTTCCCCGTCGTCGCGGTGGTGGTCAGCTATCCCGGCGCCTCGCCGGAGGCGGTAGAAAACGACATCGTCAAACCGATCGAAGAAGCGGTCAATACCATTGGCGGGCTGGACAATATCCAGTCCACCTCGCAATCCGGCCAGGCCATGGTACTCATCTTCTTTGACATGAGCGTCAATTCGCAGGCCGCGGCGCAGGATGTGCGTGATCGGCTGGCGACGGTCGAGGCGGGCTTCCCCGAAAATGCGGGCGATGCCCAGGTGTTGCGCTTCGATCCGGCCGAATTGCCGGTGATCTCGGTGGCGGTCAGCTCCCAAACGCTATCGCCGCGCGACCTGACTGCCTTGACCGAGGACGTCATTGTCGCCCGGCTCTCCAATATTTCTGGCGTCGGCCGCGCCACCGTGGTGGGTGGCGTGCCGCGCCAGCTCAATGTGCTGGTCGATCCGGACAAGCTCAACGCGTTCAATGTGGGCGTCAGCCAGGTGATCCAGGCGCTGGCGCAGGAAAACCAGAACCTGCCCGCGGGCTCGCTGACCCAGGGCTCGCAGGTGCAATCGATCCAGGTCGAGGGCCGGATCGAACAGGCCAATGATTTCCTCGACATCATCGTGGCGCGCCAAGGCGGCCAGGCGGTCTATCTGCGCGACGTGGCGAGTATCGAGGATGGCCAGGCCGACATTACCAGCATGGCGCTGCTCAATGGCCAGCCGGCCCTGGCCATCGACGTGGTCAAGACGCAGGGCGCCAATACGGTTGGCGTTGCCGAGGATGTGCGCGCGGCGATTGCCCGCATGCAGGCCGATGAATTGCCCGACGATGTGCGGCTCGAAATTGTGCGCGACAATGCCGTGCCGGTGGAAGACTCCTTCCATGCGGTGCAGAACATGCTGATCGAGGGCGCGGCGCTGGCCGTATTCATCGTCTTCCTGTTCCTCAATTCGTGGCGCTCCACCGTCATTACCGGGCTGACCCTGCCGATCTCGATTGTCGGGACGATGATCGTGCTGTATTTCCTGGGCTTCACGCTCAATATGATGACGCTGATGGCGCTGTCGCTGGCTGTCGGCATTCTGATCGACGACGCCATCGTGGTGCGAGAAAACATCATGCGGCACCTGCATATGGGCAAATCGCACCGGCAGGCGGCACTCGATGGCACCAATGAAATTGGCCTCGCCGTGCTGGCAACCACGTTGTCGATCGTGGCGGTGTTCCTGCCGGTTGCCTTCATGGAAGGCATTTTGGGGCGCTTCTTCCTGCAATTTGGCGTCACCGTTTCGGTGGCGGTGCTGATCTCGCTCTTCGTCGCCTTCACGCTCGATCCGATGATGAGCAGCGTCTGGTATGACCCAGCGGCCCATCCCGACGCCAAGCGCGGCCCGATTGGCCGGACGGTGGCGCAGTTCGATCGCTTCTTCCAATGGATCGGGGAAGGCTATCGGGGCGTGCTGCGCTGGTGCCTCAAGTTCCGCAAGACCACGCTGGCCATTGCGGTGGCTTCGTTTATCGGCACGTTCTTCCTGTTCCCGCTGGTCGGTGTCGAATTCGTGCCGGCGACGGATAATGGGGAATTCCAGGTCGATATCGAAACCCCGACGGGCTCGTCCATCGATTATACCGCCAGCAAGGTTCGCCAGATCGACGCGACGCTCAAGCGCTTCCCGGAAGTCGCGGGCACCTATGCGACGATCAATGCGGGCACGACGAGCGGCGACAACAAGGCGACTATCGTGGTCTCCATGGTCGAGAAAGCCGAACGCAGCCGCAGCCCGGTCCAGATGACCGAGCCGGTTCGCCTGGCGCTGCAGCAGATTCCCGGCGTCGAAACCAGTGTGGGTGCCGCAGGTGGTCTGGGCGGCGGGGTTTCGGCGCCGATTTCGATCATCCTCTATGGCGACAATTTCACCGTGCTCGACCAATTGGCGCGGCAATTGATGGCCAAGCTGGAAGCGATCGACGGGCTGATCGATGTCAAATCCAGCCTCGATGACGCCCAGCCGGTGCTGGGCGTGCGGATCGAGCGGGACCTGGCCAGCGATCTGGGCGTCAACCTGCAGCAGATCGGCTCGACGCTGGGGCCGATGCTGGGCGGGGAGGAAGTCACCGACTGGACCGCCCCCAATGGCGACAATTACACCGTGACCGTCCGGCTGCCCGAATGGGCGCGCGACGATGTCGAAACGCTGGGCTCATTGCCCATTACCCAGAGCGGGGCCACCGGCTCCAATGCGATGGTGCGGCTCGATCAGGTGGCCCAGATCGTACAATCGGAAGGGCCGGGGGAAATCCTGCGGCGGGACCTGTCACGGCAGGTCAGCGTCACGGCCAACCTGTCGGGGGTCGAACTGGGTTCGGTGACGGCGGCGCTGCAGGCGGCGGTGGACAGTATCGAAATGCCGGTTGGCTATCGCACCTCGATGGGCGGGGACGTCGAGGAGCTGAACGAGACCGCGGGGGCGGCCGGGTCGGCGCTGTTGCTGGCGGTGATCTTCATCTATCTCGTGCTGGCCAGCCAGTTCGGCAGCTTCCTGCAGCCCATCGCCATCATGGTGTCGCTGCCGCTGGCGCTGATCGGGGTGATGCTGGGGCTGTTGGTGGGCGGCTCGACGCTCAACATGTTCTCGGCCATCGGCTTCATCATGCTGATGGGCCTCGTGGTCAAGAACGCCATTCTGCTCGTCGACAACGCCAACCAGCATGTGCGCGAAGGCTGGAACCTTTATGAGGCGCTGGTCGAGGCGGGCGCCACCCGCTTCCGGCCCATCATCATGACGACGCTGGCGATGATCTTCGGCATGCTGCCGCTGGCGCTGAGCCTGCATGAAGGCAGCGGGCAGAATGCGCCCATGGCCCATGCGGTGATCGGGGGGCTATTGAGCTCGACCGCGCTGACGCTGGTCGTGGTGCCGGTGATGCTGACCTATATCGACAGCTTCTCCCACTTCGCCCGCCGGTTCCTGCCCAAAGCGCCGGATGACGCCGAAGCCAAGCACGCCCCGGCCGAGTGAACTAGCCGTCGTCGCGCCCGAAACGCGACGGCGGCACTTCGCCGGCGCCTTCTTCGCGGTCGCGATAGAGGGCGGCGCGGGCCAGCAGCATCAGCGTTACCGGGGTGGTGACCGACACGAAAATGAAGATCAGCACTTCATGCACCGACAAGCGTTGGCCGGTGACGCTGAAATAGAGCACCGAACCCAGAAGAATGAACCCCGTGCCCAGGCTGGAGCCTAGTGTCGGCGCATGTATACGTTCGTAAAAGCTGGAAAGGCGCGCCAGCCCAATACTGCCCACCAGCGTCAGGAAGGCGCCGGCCAGCACGCAGATGCCGACGAGGAGCGAAAGCCAGAGCGGAAGATCGTCGGGAATCATTCGATCACCTCGCCACGCATGAGGAATTTGGCGAGCGCCACGGTGCCGACAAAACCGAGCAGGGAAATGATCAGCGCGACTTCAAAATAGACGGCGGTGCCATAGCGAATGCCGAAGACAACCAGCAACAGCATGGCATTCAGATAAAGCGCATCGAGGCTGACAATGCGGTCCTGGGCGCGGGGGCCCTTGATGACCCGGTAGATGGTGGCGATCATGGCCAAAGCCAGCATGACCTGGGCCGCCGCCAATGTCCAAAACAGGATCGCCGCGCTCATTGGAAAATCTCCAGCAACAGCGCTTCGTAGCGGTGCTTGATGGTGTCGATCCATTCCTGCTCGTCGATCAGATCGAGCACATGCACCAGGACGGTGCTGCCGACCGGATCATATTCCAGCCAGGCACTGCCGGGCGTTGCGGTGACGATGCAGGACAAAACGGCGAGGCCGCTTTTGTCCCTGAGCTCGAGCGGCAGCAGGATGAAGCCGGATTTGTGCTCGCCGCGCCCGCCTGCCAGGATGATCCTGGCGACGGCCAGATTGGAGCGGATAATGTCGGCCAGCACCAGAACGATCAACCTGATGATCTTGTCTGGACGGCCGATTGTGGGCCGTTCGGGCTGCAAGGCGGCCATGGCGTGGGTTGCGCCAAAGGCGATGACCGCACCAAGCAGGATGTGGCCCAGGCCGAACGATTGTTGCAGCAGCAGCCACATCAGCAGCAGCCCGGCAAACAGCAGCGGATAGGGCAGGACGCGTTTCATGGTGCCCCTCCCAGGTCGACTACGACGGGGGCGCCAAGGACATCGGCGATGTAACCGGCAGGGGCATGGAGGGCATTCGCGGCGGCCTCGAGATAGGTCATGATCGGGCCAGCCAATACGACCATGATGACGCAGAGGCCGAGCAGGACGATGACGGGCAAAATCTCGATCACCCGCACGGCGGCCGGGCCTTCAGAGACGGTCGCCCAGAAGGTATTGATGCCGGTGCGGCTAAGAGCGATCAGCGCAGCAAAGCCAGAAAAGATCAAAAGGCCTGCCAGCCACCAGGCCGAGGCTGAGACCTCGTTGACCGTTGCCAGCCCTTCCGGGTTGAGCATGGGCGAGATCATCGCGAATTTGGCCAAGAACCCAGAGAGCGGCGGCAGGCCGGAAAGGACCAGGGCGCAGATGGCAAAGCTGACGCCGAGCACGGCAAGTGCGCCGGGGATGACGACGCCGACTTCCTGCACTTCATCCTCCTCGTCATCGTCGCCATAGGCTTCCAGGGTAACGGCCAGGATATCGGCGCCCTCCACGCGGATGCGTTCGAGCAGCTCGACCAAGAGGAACAGCGCTGAGATCGCCAGGGTCGAGCTGACCAGATAGAACAAGGCGCCACTGACCACGCCGGCATTGCCGAAGCCGATGGCAGCCAACAGCGTGCCCGAGGACATCAGTACCAGATTGCCCGACAGGCGCGCCGTGGATTGGGCGGCGAGGGCGCCGATGGCGCCATAGGCGATGGTGGCCATGCCGCCATAGAGCAGGAAAGCCTGACCGAAGCCGGCCGAAGCGCCCGCCTGATCGCCGAAGACCAGGAGGGACAGCCGCAGCACGGCATAGATGCCGACCTTGGTCATGATGGCAAAGAGCGCGGCGACCGGAGCGCTGGCGGCGGCATAGGTATTGGGCAGCCAGAAGCCCAAAGGCCACATGCCGGCCTTGACCAGGAAGGCAATGCCCAGAATGCCGGCGCCGGCTTCAAGCAAGCCCCGATCGGCACCGGCCACCTGAGCGACGCGCGCCGCAATATCGGCCATGTTCAGCGTGCCGATGACGCCATAGATCAATGCGGCGCCGATGAGGAACAGCGAGGAGGCAGCCAGATTGATAGCGATATAGTGCAGGCCGGCGCGGACACGAGCCGAGCCCGAACCATGCAGCGCCAGACCGTAGGAGGCGGCCAGCAGCACTTCAAAGAACACGAAGAGATTGAACAGATCGCCGGTGAGGAAAGCGCCGCAGAGCCCCATCAGCAGGAACTGGAAGAGGCTATGGAAACTGGGACCCACGGCATGCCAGCGGGCCAGCGAGAATGTCAGTGCGCAGAGCCCCAGGATGGCTGCCAGCAGCACCAATAGCGCCGAGAGCCTGTCGGCCACGAGCACGATGCCGAAGGGTACCGGCCAATTGCCCAGTGGATAGGTGGCATTGCCGGCCCCGCCGGCGGCCTGCCCTGTTTCGGCAGCATGGCGCACCAGCAGGATGGCCAGGACCAGCAGCAGCATTGTGGAGGCGAAATTAATCGCGGCTTTTACCGGGCGCAGCCGGTCGTTGATGAACAGCAGGATGGCCCCGGTCGCCAGAGGCAACAGGATGGGCAGGATAACGAGGTGATCGAGCAGCATATGCATCAGCGCTCCCGCCCATCGACATGGTCGGTGCCGGTAAAGCCGCGCGCGGCCAGCAGCACGACGAGGAACAATGCCGTCATGGCAAAGCTAATGACGATAGCGGTCAGCACCAGTGCCTGCGGCACCGGATCGGTATAATTGGCGGGGTCGATCACGCCCCCCTCGATCACCGGAGCCGCGTCGATGCGCAGACGGCCCATGCTGAAGATGAACAGATTAACCGCGTAGGAAATCAGCGACAGGCCGACGATGACCTGGAAGGTGCGCGGGCGCAGCAACAGCCACACCCCGCAAGTGGTGAGCACGCCGACGGCGATAGCCAGGATCAGTTCCATCAGCGGGCCTCCTCCGGCTTGGGCGAGGCGTCTTCGCGCACGATAGCAGGCCGCCGTGAAGCGCGGGGCGCACGGACCGATTGGTGCGCCAGGGCGATCAGGATGAGCACCGTGGCGCCAACGACGAGGGTAAAGACGCCGAGGTCAAAGATCAGTGCGGAGGCCATGGGCACCCGGCCGATAAAGGGGATTTCGGCATATTGGAATGCCGTGGTCATGAACGGATAGCCGAACAGCCAGGAGCCCATGCCCGTGGCCAGCGCGACCAGGAGGCCCATGCCGATCCAGCGGACGGGCAGGATGCGCAGGCGTTCTTCCACCCATCGGGTGCCGCCGGCCATATATTGCAGGATGAAGCCGATGGACATGACAATGCCAGCGGCGAAACCGCCGCCGGGCTGGTCGTGGCCGCGCATGAAGATGTACAGCGCCAAAACGATGATGACCGGAAACAGCCACGCCATGATGACTGCGGGGATCATCAGATATTCGTTGATCGTGTCACCGGAATTGCGATCGGGACGCTGATCGTCGAAAGCGTTCTGGATACGCTGCTGTTCGGGCTTTTCGATGGAATCGGAAGCCGGACGGAAGCGGCGCAGCAGCGCGAAGACTGTTAGCGCGACAATGCCAAGCACGGTGATTTCGCCGAAAGTGTCGAAACCGCGGAAATCCACCAGCATGACATTGACCACATTGGTGCCGCCGCCGAGCTTGTAGGAATTTTCGAGGAAGAAGTCGCCAATCCCCTGCCCTGCCGGCCGCGTCATGATGGCATAGGACATCAGCGCCATGCCGCAGCCGGCAATGATGGCGAGGCCCAGATCGCGGATGCGGCGGACGCGGGCCTTGCGGGACAGCGTGTCGTCGCTGTCGAACTCGACGCGCTTGGGCAGCCAGCGCAGGCCGAGCAGGATCAGCACCGTGGTGACGATCTCGACCAGCAATTGGGTCACCGCCAGATCAGGCGCGGAGAACCAGACAAAGGTGACGCAGGTGACCAGCCCCGCTCCACCCAGCAGAACCAGCGCCACAAGGCGGTGGAACTTGGCCTGATAGGTGGCGGCAATGGCGCAGACAATGCCCACGCCCCAGACCAAGGCAAAGGCCGGATCGAACGGGGTTGGCGGCAGAGCCAGCGGACCGACGCCGGCGACGAGCGGAATGGCGGCAGCGATGATGGCCAGGGTGACCAGCAGGGCCAATTGCGGCTGCAGGCGGCGCGTGCCCAGGAATTTTTCCAACGCCTTGGCCCATTTCCAGGAGATGGTGACCAGCACGCGCTCGAAAATGCGCTGTCCCTTGAGGTTGCCGATCAGCGGGGCGCCTTCGATGCCGCGTGCCAGATATTTGTGGAGCGCAAGATAAAGCAGCACCCCACCGGCCAGGGCGATGGCGCTCATCGCCAGGGGAATGTTGAAGCCGTGCCAGACCGAGAGGCTGTAATAGGGCGTGTCAGGGCCCACCACCGAAACCACGGCCGCAGCGAGGAACGGGCCGATGGTGATGCCGGGGATGATGCCGACCAGAAGGCAGAGCAGCACCAGGATTTCGATGGGCCGGCGCATCAATGCGGGCGGCTCATGCGGAACACGGTCGAGCCCGGCCGGTGCGGGCCCGAAGAACACGCCATGCACGAAGCGCAGGGAATAGACGACGCTGAACATGCCCGCGACGGTGGCGCCAACTGGCAGCGCCAGATTGACGAAGGGGTTGGCATCGCGCAGGGCCGTTTCGGTGAAGAACATTTCCTTGGAGAGGAACCCGTTCAACAAGGGCACGCCGGCCATGGCGGCGCTGGCCACCATGGCCAGGGTCGCGGTGAACGGCATGAAGCGGAACAGCCCGCTGAGTTTTCGAATGTCGCGCGTACCGGTTTCATGGTCGATAATGCCGGCGGCCATGAACAGCGATGCCTTGAAGGTGGCGTGGTTGGCGATGTGGAAGATCGCCGCCACCGCGGCAAGCGGGCTGCTCATGCCCAAAAGCGTGGTGATCAGGCCAAGATGGCTGATGGTCGAATAGGCGAGCAGGCCTTTCAGATCGGTCTGGAAGATGGCGATATAGGCGCCCAGCACCAACGTGGTGAGGCCGGCAAAGGTGACGATCCAGAACCAGGCATCGGTGCTCGCCATGACCGGCCAGAACCGGACGAGCAGGAACACACCCGCCTTTACCATAGTGGCCGAATGCAGATAGGCCGAAACCGGCGTGGGGGCCGCCATGGCGTGGGGCAGCCAGAACTGGAAGGGAAATTGCGCACTCTTGGTCAATGCGCCCAGCAGCACCAGCAGCAGGGCCGGCACGTAAAGCGGATGCGACTTGATGAGATCGCCCGAGGCCAGCACGATATCGAGATCGTAGCTGCCCACGATATGACCAATGATCAGCATTCCCAGCAGCAGGCCGAGACCACCAAGCCCGGTGACGGTCAGCGCCATGCGGGCGCCATCGCGGGCCTGGACCAGATGAAACCAATAGCCGATGAGCAGGAAGGAGGTGATGCTGGTGAGTTCCCAGAACACCACGAGCTGCACGAGATTTCCCGACAGGACCACGCCCAGCATGGAGCCCATAAAGGCAAGGAAGAACGCGAAGAAGCGCGGCACCGGGTCCTTGGGGGACATGTAATAGCGCGCGTATAGCACGACCAGAAGCCCGACCCCGGTGATCAGCAGGCAGAACAGCCAGGCAAACCCATCGATGCGGAAGATGAGATTAAGGCCAAGCTCGGGAATCCAGGAGATTTCCTGGCGCAGCACACCGCCATCGGTGACTTGCGGATAAAGCCAGATGGTTACGGCGAGACCAAATATAGCGACAGCGGCCGAGAGCCAGGCTTCGGCATTGCGCGCGGTCTGCGGCAATAGGGCCGCCACGAGACTGGCGATGAATGGCACAACAACAATTGCGATCAGGAATATCGAAGACGCCATTGTCGCGTGGCACACTCGTGAAAAAGGTGGATGGGACGACTTTGGGCCGCAGGTTCTTGTTTCACCTATGAATCAACTGCCGCGCAACTCCCAAATTTGTCGCGGGCCGTTTTCTTTGGTGTGGCGCCGGGCGTTGCGGCAATAAAATCAGGCCGAGATTGCGCTTACCTTGCAATGAACGGGCTAGCGGCGCATAATCAGGCACGTTTTCAGCCGTCATTGGCGACCTGATCCTGCCGGCATGCCGGTTGTTTGGCGATCCTTAAAACTTGCGAACGTTCTAGACCCCGCAGTGCATATTGCCGCGGGGAACCTGCCGGGCATTCCGGCGTGGTCCGTGGCAAGCGCCATAGGCCAGCCGATTGTCACACACAAGCTGCGGGTTGCCGCGCGGCACCCATTGGAGTCCAAGCCTACATGCACAAATTCAAGATCGGTGAGGTCCTCGACCTTCTGCCCAGCCATGGCAGCAGCTCGCGCCGGGCCGGTGAATGCAAGATCGTCGCCTTGTTGCCTTTTGAAGGGCACGTCGTTCAATACAAGGTACAGGCCAAAACAGAGACCCACCTGCGTATCGTCAGCGAAAGCGATCTGCGGCCGACCCAATAAAGCCGCCATCCCGCCTGCAGAAAATGCAGATATACGGGATATTAAGCCCAGCCGTCCAATAGTGGCCCTCGGGCCGGTTTATGCGCGCCCATATTGAACTGGGCGGGCCTGGCCTTGCCGCGTTTTGCGACATGTCAGGCCGGCCACGATGATTGCGCCGCGGGCGATTGCCAAAATTGCGCACGGGGATTTGGGGAAATGCAATTCATTTGACGGCCAGCTGACAAGCGTTGTGGGGCACAATGCGCGTCGCGATCCCTCGGGTGAACGCTGAGAGTGAGTTTCTGATCGAATGCGCCTTATTCTTGGCATCGTCATCGTCATCGGCAGCGTGTTGGGTGGATATGCAGCCATTGGCGGCCACATGGCCGTGCTGTTTCAGCCTTACGAATTCGTGATCATCCTGGGCGCGGCCATCGGCGCCTTCATCATCGGCAATACCGGGCCGGTGCTGAAACAGACGATGGGATCGCTCGGCACCCTGTTCAAGGGGCCGCGCTACAACAAGGCGGCCTATGTGGAACTGCTGGGCATGCAGTTCACCCTGTTCAAGCTGATCCAGGCCAAGGGCGTACTGGCGATCGAGCAGCATATCGAAAATCCGCGCGAATCCACGCTGTTCAACCGCTTCCCCACTTTTGCCGGCAATCACCACGCGGTGGAGTTCGTGTGCGACTATATGCGCATGGTGACCTTGGGCACGAATAACGTGCATGAAATGGAAGCGCTGATGGATGAGGAACTGGAAACCCATCATCAGGAGCGCCATCGGGTGGTGGGCGCCGTACAGGCGCTGGCCGATGGTACGCCGGCCCTGGGTATCGTCGCGGCCGTACTGGGGGTCATCCACACCATGGGCGCGATCAGCGAGCCGCCCGAAGTGCTGGGCCACATGATTGGCGGCGCCCTGGTGGGCACGTTCTTTGGCGTGTTCGTAGCCTATGGCTTTTTCGCCCCCTTCGCCCAATCGTTGCGCAATATCTATGAATCGGAAGACAAGTATTTCCTGTCGCTCAAGACGGGCCTTTTGGCCCATGTCGCGGGTAACCCGCCGGTGATGGCGATCGAATTTGCCCGCAAGATGCTGATGTCGGAAAACCGCCCGACCTTTGCCGAAGTCGATGCCGCCACGGCCGCCCTGCCGGCAGCGATCTAGGCGGCGGGAGCACAAATGGCCGACTACAACAACCGCCCGATCATCATCAAGAAGGTCAAGAAAGCCGCCCATGCCCACCATGGCGGGGCCTGGAAGATAGCCTACGCGGATTTCGTGACCGCCATGATGGCGTTCTTCCTGCTGCTCTGGCTGATCAGCATGACGACGCCCGAGCAAAAGCAGGGCCTGGCCGATTATTTCGCACCACCCAATATCAGCGCCAGCACCAGCGGTTCGGGCGGAGTGATGGGCGGCACGGCCATGGACAGCACCGGCGCGCAGATGTCGGGCAGTGTGGCAAGTCAGGTGAACGCCGATGCGCCCTCGCCGCAGGATAGTGCCGAGAGCAGCGCGGCGGACGCGGCCAGCCAGAGCCGGGCGCAAGACGATATCAAATCCAACCAGAGCCAGGCGTTCCATAGCGCCGCCGCCAGCATCAAGCAGGCCTGGCAGGCCATGCCGGAAATTACCGAGATTGCCGACAACCTGCTGGTCGAGGAAACGCCCGAGGGGCTCAATATCCAGATCGTGGATCAGGAAGGCCGCCCGATGTTCCCCGAAGGCTCGAAATTTCCCTTCGAGCTGACGCGCAAGGCCATCGCCGCGATCGCGCCGATCCTGCAGCAATTGCCCAACCAGATCAGCATTTCCGGGCATACCGCGGCCGGTGGGGTGTTCAGCAATCCGCGCTATGGCCCGTGGGATCTGTCGAGCGACCGCGCCAATGTGGTGCGCTCGATCCTGAGCGAATTCGGCCTGGCCGATGATCGTATCCAAGCCGTCACCGGCCGCTCGACCTCGGATCCATTCTTTCCCAACGACCCCTATATGGCAGCCAATCAGCGGGTAAAGATCACTGTGCTCTATGACGCGCCCCCCGTGCCGCCGGATATGGCGTTTTAGGGCTCGCTCCCTCGCCTTCGCCACCGCAGGCAGGCGCCGGGCCGGTACTTTCTGACCTTTTAGGGTCGAGAAAACCGGCCGGCTCTGATCCGAGAATCCGTATCTCAGCGGCGCTCCACCGCTCTTGACACCGCAAAATCAAAACTGCTAATGCGTAACACTAACAGCTAATACGAATTAGCGGAATGAGGAGGCAGGCTTGTCCGCATCGCGGCGGTTGACCCAGAGAGATATTGCCCAATTGGCCGGCGTCAGCCAGGCGACGGTCTCGCTCGTGCTCAACGAAGCCAAGTCTGCGCAGGGCCGTATTCCGCCCGAAACCCGCGAACGGGTGCTCAAGGCCATTCGCGACACGGGCTATGTGGCCGATCCGATCGCGCGCAGCATGGTCAAGGGCGCCAATCGCATTCTGGGGGTCTTCACCTATGAGCCCGCTTTCCCGATCGCGCAGGCCGATTTCTATACGCCGTTCCTGATGGGCATCGAGGAAGCCGCCGAGAGCCTGGGCTATGACCTGCTGCTGATGACCGCCTCGGCGCGTGACAATAGTGGCCGCAAGCGCATTTTCGGGGAATCCGGGCGGCTGCGCCTCGCCGATGGGTGCCTGATCCTGGGCAGCCAGTTCGATCGCGATGAACTGGCTCAACTGGTCGCCGGGGACTATCCCTATGTGGCCGTGGGCCGGCGCGACGATGCCGGGGGCGCGGTGCGCTATGTCGGCGCCGACTATATTGCCGCAACAACTACCCTGGTCGGCCAGGCGCTGGAAAAAGGGCACCGGCAGTTTGCCTTTATCGGCACAACGGGGCCGGCCGAATCCATTGCCGACCGCTGGCGCGGCTTCCAGAACGCGCTCAAGGGCAAGGGCGAACTGGTCCATGTCGACGCCATCGAGAATGGCGACCCGGCACGGCAATTGGCCGAGGTTCGCGCCAGCGGTGCCAGCGTGGTGTTTTTTGCCGAAGTTCTGGAGGCCGTGGCCTTCGATAATTACGCCCAGGCACAGGGCGTCAAAATCCCGAGCGATCTTTCCATCGTGGTGCTGGGCAGCGGCACGCGCACCCACACGCTGCGGCTGCACCGCGCCTTCACCTGCTACGCCATTCCTCGCGAGGAGATGGGTAGGCAGGCGGCCGCCATGCTGGTGCAGACCCTGCTCGATCCCAGCCAGGTGCCGCAAGTGCTGCTGACCTGCGAAATCGTGGCGGGCGAAACGCTCGCTCCTCCCAATACAAAGAAAGACAGTTTGAAGTGACAGAATACAACGCGGATATCCTGGTCGTGGGCGGCGGGCTTGGCGGCGTGGCGGCGGCGCTGGGCGCCTTGCGCAATGGGCGCAGCGTCATCCTCAGCGAGGAATTCGACTGGATCGGGGGCCAATTGACCAGCCAGGCCGTGCCGCCGGACGAGCATAGCTGGGTCGAGCAGTTCGGCATTACCGCCAGCTATCGTGCGCTGCGCACCGGCGTGCGGCAATATTATCGCGACCATTATCCGCTGAGCGAAGCAGCGCGGGCGGACCTCACGCTCAATCCGGGCGATGGCAATGTGTCCCGCCTGTGCCACGAACCGCGGGTATCGCTGGCCGTGATGGAAGCCATGCTGGCGCCCTATGCGGCCGGTGGCAAGCTGACGATTTTGAAGCCCTTTGTGCCGATTGCGGCCGATGTCGACGGCGATGTGGTGCGCGCGGTGACCCTGCGCCACCGCGACACCGGTCGCACCGTCACCTGTTCGGCGCGCTATGTGATCGACGCGACCGAACTGGGCGATCTGCTGCCGCTGACAGCAACGGAATATGTCACCGGCTTTGAAGCGCAGTCGGAAACCGGCGAGCCCAGCGCGCCGGCCGAAGCGCAGCCGCACAACCAGCAGGCCGTGTCGATCTGCTTTGCCGTCGATCATGTGAATGGCAATCATGTCATCGACAAGCCGGCGCGCTACGATCACTGGCGGCAGGTGGCGCCCGCATTCTGGGGTGGACCGCTGCTCAGCTGGGACTCGCCCAATCCGCGCACGCTGGAGCGCAGCCGGCGGTTTTTCGATCCCAACCCGGTCGACAATGCCACCCGCGAAGTCGCCGACCAGCGCGCCAGCGCGGGCGACATGAGCCTGTGGATTTTCCGCCGCATTGCCGCGCGTCACAATTTCCGGCCCGGCGCCTATGCCAGCGACATCTGCCTCGTAAACTGGCCGATGATCGACTATTTCGAAGCCCCGATCATCGACGTGACGCCCGAGCAATATGCCCAGCGGCTGGCTGACGCGGCGAGCCTGTCCTATTCCATGTTCTACTGGATGCAGACCGAGGCCCCCCGCCCCGATGGCGGCCACGGCTTTCCCGGCCTGCGGCTACGCGGCGACATTACCGGCACCGAACATGGCCTGGCCATGGCGCCCTATATCCGCGAAAGCCGCCGCATTCGCGCACTGACCACCGTGCTGGAGCAGGATTTGTCGCTGGCCGTGCGCGGCGATCGCGGCGCGGTGCATTATCGCGACAGCATCGGGGTGGGCATGTACCGCATCGACCTGCATCCCTCGACCGGTGGCGACAATTACATCGATGTGGGCGCCTGCCCGTTCGAAATTCCGCTGGGCGCACTCATTCCGCGCCGCATGACCAACCTTTTGGCGGCCTGCAAGAATATCGGTACCACCCACATCACCAATGGCTGCTACCGGCTGCATCCGGTCGAATGGAACATTGGCGAAGTGGCGGGGATGCTGGCGGCGCATTGCCTTGAGACCGGCCAGACGCCGCATGGCGTGCAGCAAGACGACAAGCGCCTTTCCGAATTTCAGACCCATATCGAACGCCAGGGCGTGGAGCGCCATTGGCCTGATATTCGCGGCTATTAGCTAATACGCATAATCAGGGAGGATTACTATGCGCAGGACTATTCTAAAAACCACATTGGCGGCTCTGACCGTCACCACGGGGCTGGTCGCCCCGGCTTTCTCGCAGGAATTGCGGATGGCGATCTGGAGTGCCAACGAGGCCCATCTGGCCTTGTTCAACGAGATCGCCGACGAATTCGAAGCCAGCCATCCCGGCGTTACCGTCACCTATGATTCACTGGCTTTCGAGGGCTATGTGACGACCCTGACCACCCAGATCGCCGGCGGCAATCCGCCCGATCTGGCCTGGCTGTTCGACACCACCGCCCCCGACTTCATGGCGGCCGGCGCGCTCTATCCGCTGACCGACACCTTTGCCACGACCGAAGGCTATGACATTGCCGACTTCCCGCCCGCCACGCTCACTGCCTGGTCGCGGGATGGGGTGCAATATCTCTATCCGTTCTCGACCTCGCCCTTTGGAGTCTTCGTCAATAACGATATGATCAAGGCCGCAGGCGCCAAAACACCGGCCGAGCTGATCGCGGCAGGCGAATGGACCTGGGACAATGCCATTGCCACCGCGGCCACGGTCGCCGCCACCGGCAAGCAGGGTCTGGTGGTGCGCGATTTCGACTTCAAGATCTGGGAGAACCTGGCCGAGATCTATGCGGGTTGGGGCGCTCATCCCTGGTCGGAAGATACCAAGTCCTGTGCCTTCAACAGCACGGAAATGGTTGACGCAATGAGTTTCATCCATGATGCGATCTTTGTGAAAAAGGCCATGCCCGGCCCCGGCGTTTCGGCTGATTTCTTCGCTGGCGACGCGGCGATGACCACGACCCAGATCAGCCGCGCCTCCTTGCTGCCCAAGGGCGACGCGGCGTTTGACTGGGACCTGGTGCCTCTGCCGAGCGGCCCGGTTGGCGAATATGCCTGGGTCGGCCGTGCCGGCATCGGCGTGCTTGCCAATGGCAAGAATCCCGAACTGGCCGCCGAATTCCTCGCCTTCTTCTCGTCCAAGGATAATGTGGCAAAGCTGGCCCAGTTCTTCCCGCCGGCACGGCAGAGCCTGCTGACAGCAGACGTACTCTCGGCTGCCAATCCGCTGCTGACCAAGGAGCAGATCGAGGCCGTGGTTATCCGCGGCGTTGCGACCGGCCAGTCCACGCAGCAGGTGCCCAATTTTGCCCAGTTGCAGCAGACGGCCCGTGCCGGTCTTGATGGGTTGTGGCAGCCTCAGGCCGATATTGTGGGCGTACTGAATGCGCTGTGCGATCGCCTCAATCCGCTGCTGGCGGCAAACTAGGGCAATAGCCGGTTCCTTCTTCCGGGAGGGCACCGGCGCCACCTCGCCCCTCAGGGGAGAGGTCGACGGCGAAGCCGGCGGGTGAGGGGTGCGATGCCACAGAATGTGGGATGTCCCAGCATTGCACCCCTCACCCTGGCCCTCTCCCCTGAGGGGCGAGGGGACGATAGAGCCCGTGGCTCAGTGCAGGTACCTGCCCTCCCCGCAAGGGAGGGGAGGAGAAGGAAGTTAGCTATGGCTCTTGCCCTTGACACATCGCAGGCACGGCGCAAGCGCGGGTTCTGGACCATGGCCCGGCGCGATGCGGCTACCGGATATCTGTTCATCACACCGCAGCTGATCGGCATCATCATCTTTGTGCTGATCCCGCTGGGGCTGGTGTTCTGGTATTCGCTGCATGAATGGAACGTGCTGGCCGGCTCGTTCCGCTTCACCGGCGCGGCCAATTACGAGAAGCTGCTGAGCGATCCGGCCCTAGGCGAAGTCATGACCGTCACGGCGGTGTTTTCGGCGGGCCTGGCGCTGCTCAACATGAGTCTCGCGCTGGGGCTGGCGCTGCTGCTCAATCAAAAACTGGCGTTCATGACGGTATTCCGCACGCTGTTCTTTTCGCCGGTCGTGGTGTCGCTGGTGGCCTGGACGATCGTGTGGAGCTTCCTGCTGCAGAGCAATGGCGGCATTAACGGCCTGTTGCAGATGATTGGCGTGGAAGGCCCCAATTGGCTGCGCAATCCGACCACGGCGATGATCTCGGTCATCGTCGTGCAGGCGCTCAAGAATGTCGGGCTCAACATGATCCTGTTTCTGGCGGCGCTTCAGGGCGTGCCGCGCGAACTGTTCGAGGCGGCGCGCGTCGATGGCGTGCCGCGGTTCAAGCAATTTTACCGCATCACCCTGCCGATGATCAGCCCGACCATTCTGTTGGCATCCATCGTCACCATTGTCGGGGCGCTGCAGGTGTTCGCACAGATCATGATCCTGACCCAGGGAGGGCCGGGCTTCTCCACCACGGTGCTGGTCTATTACCTCTATCAGCAGGCCTTCCAGTTTTACCTGTTCGGCTATGGCTCGACGCTCTCCATCGTCCTGCTGGTCATTGTCGGCGCGCTCACCTTCATCCAGTGGCAGCTGCGCAGAAAGTTTGTGTTCTATGAAAACTGAGCTCAGCCCCCGTGCCCAGGCGCTGGCCTATTTGACGCTTTGCGTGTTGCTCATCCCCTTTGTCTTTCCGACCTGGTGGATGGTCACTTCATCGGTCAAGCCCGTCAGCCAGATCTTTGCCTTTCCGCCCGATATCTGGCCGCGCGCTTTCGATTTTTCGTCCTATTCGGACGTGTTCAAGATCCAGCCCTTTGCGCTGCAATATTGGAACTCAGCCTATATCGCTGGTATCGTCACTGTGGGTACCATGATCGTGGCGTCGATGGCGGGCTATGCCTTTGCCCGCATCAAATTCCCCTTCGCCAACGCCATCTTCATGGTGGTGCTGGTGGGGCTGCTGATCCCGTCCGAGGTGACGCTGGTGCCGCTGTTCCAGCTGTTTTTGAAATGGGGCATGATCAATACGCATTGGCCGCTGATCCTGGTGCCGATCTTTGGCGCCCCGGCAGTGTTTGCCACTTTTATCATGCGCCAGTTCTTCATTTCGCTGCCGGTGGAGCTGGAAGAGGCCGCACGCGTGGATGGGTTGGGCCGGTTCAAGATTTTCTGGACCATCGCCCTGCCATTGGCCCGGCCTGCGCTGGCCGCTGTGGCAATCTTCACGTTCCTCGGGAGCTGGAACCTTTATCTCGAACCGATCGTGTTCATCTCGAGCGCCGACAAGTTCACCCTGCCCCAGGCGCTGACCCAATTCACCGACGCCTATGGCGGGCCGATGTGGAATATCCAGCTCGCCGCCGCGACCATGACGGCCGTTCCCGTCCTCGTGGTTTTCATCGTCGCCCAGAAGCAGTTCGTCGAGGGCCTGGCCCATACCGGGCTCAAAGGCTAATCGAAAGGCTAACCCAATGGCACCCGTTACCCTCAAATCGGTCAAGAAAAGCTATGGCGTATCGGATGTCGTGCATGGCATTGATATCGACATTGCCGATGGCGAATTCGTCGTCCTGGTCGGCCCCTCCGGCTGCGGCAAATCCACCCTGCTGCGGATGATAGCGGGGCTTGAAACTATTACCGGCGGCGAGATTTCGATCGGCGGCCGGGTGGTCAACGAGCTGGAACCCAAGGACCGCGACATCGCCATGGTATTCCAGAATTATGCGCTGTACCCGCATATGACGGTCGCCAGGAACATGGCGTTTTCGCTGGAGCATCGCGGCGGCAGCAAGGCCGAGATTGCCGAGCGGGTGAGCTGGGCCGCCGACATTCTGGGCCTCAAGCCGCTGCTCGAGCGCTTTCCGCGCCAGCTTTCGGGCGGGCAGCGCCAGCGCGTCGCCATGGGCCGCGCCATTGTGCGCAATCCGCAGGTTTTCCTGTTCGACGAGCCGCTATCCAATCTCGATGCCAAGCTGCGCGTGGTCATGCGCGGCGAGATCAAGGGGCTGCATCAGCGGCTGGGCGTGACCACCGTCTATGTCACCCATGACCAGGTCGAGGCGATGACCATGGCCGACAAGATCGTGGTGATGAATGCCGGCCGGGTCGAGCAATTCGGCGCGCCTCTCGATCTCTATGACCGGCCGGCCAATCCGTTCGTGGCCGGCTTTATCGGCTCGCCTGCCATGAATTTCATCGAAGGGCAGCTTACCCCTGAGGGGTTTGCGGCCAGGGGTGTCATGCTGCCCGTGCCGCCGGGCCCTGCCACAGGCGACGCGCTCTATGGCATCCGTCCCGAGCATTTCGAGCTGGTCAGCGATGGCCTGCCCGCCACGGTCCTCCTGGTCGAGCCCATGGGGTCTGAAACGCAGGTCACCATGACGATTGGCGAGCATCAGGTGATCGGGGTGTTTCGCGAACGGCTGCGGGCCCAGCCGGGTGCCACCATTCATGTGGCGCCGCAATTGAACGCTGTGCATCTGTTTGATGCGGCGAGCGGCAAACGGTTGAATTAGGCTATAAGCCTTGCCGTCCGAGGGGCCGCAAACAGGATTCGACATGCCGTTCAACGACCTTACCCACCCAGCGCTCGACGCCTATCGCAGCGAAGTGCAAGTACCTGCCGATTTCGATGCCTTCTGGGCCGGCACGCTCAAGGAGGCCCGCAGCTTTGGCGGCGAGGCCGTATTGGCGCGGCTTGATTCGCCGTTGCGATTGATCGAAGCCTATGACGTGTCGTTTCCCGGCTTTGGCGGCCACCCCATCCGCGGCTGGCTGCTGCTGCCGGCCAAACGGCGCGACCCGCTGCCGCTGGTGGTGCAATATGTGGGCTATGGCGGCGGGCGCGGCTTTGCCCATGAATTGCTGCATTACGCGGCGGCCGGTTTTGCCTATTTCCGCATGGATACACGCGGTCAGGGCAGTAGCTGGAGCCCGGGGGAAACACCTGATCCAATCGGCAGTACGCCGCAAATTCCAGGCATGATGACCAAGGGGATTTTGAACCCGGCCGATTATTATTATCGCCGGCTGTTCACCGATGCGGTCCGTGCGCTCGATGCACTGCTGCCGCTGTCGTTCATCGATGCAGAACGGGTCGGGGTGACGGGTGGCAGCCAGGGTGGTGGCGTGGCGCTCGCGGTGGCGGGGCTCGATGCGCGGGTCAAGGCGCTCTCGACCGATGTGCCATTCCTGTGTGATTTCCCGCGCGCCGTGCGCATTGCCGCGCGCGACCCTTATGGCGAAATCGCGCGGTTCCTCGCGACCCATCGCGACAAGAGCGACGCCGTGTTCGAGACGCTGCGCTATTTCGATGGCGTGTGCTTTGCCGAACGTGCCCGGGCACCGGCGCTGTTTTCGGCGGCGCTAATGGACAATGTCTGTCCGCCCTCGACGGTCTACGCGGCCCACGCCGCCTATGGCGGACCCAAGACCATGGTGGACTACGAATTCAACGACCATGAGGGTGGCGGGCCGTATCAGCAATTGCGGCAGCTGGCCTGGTTGCAGGAAGCGCTCGGCGTCTAGCGGGCGGGCGAAGGAGAGTTCCTTGTCTTCTGGGGTGCGGTCGCGGCATAGTCATGGCGCATATTGCACACCAGAAGAGGAAACTACGATGGGACTGTTCGACGATATCAAGGCAAAGATCTTTGGCGCCCCCAAGCCCGCAGCACCGGCGGATACGACAGCGGCGGAAATGGCCAAGTCGATCGGCCTTGCTGCCGCCAATCGCGTCGGCGCCTCGGTGACCGGTGCCCCAGCCAAGCCGGCTGCCGCCCCATCGGCGGCCGATACTCTGGTTGCGCAGGCCGGCACGGCACCAGCCGCAGCTCCCAAAGCCGCGCCTGCGGCAGCCAGCGATGTGGATGTGGCTGCAATCCTTGACGCGGCGGTAGCCAAGGGCGGGCAGAAGCTCGACTGGCGCAAGTCCATCGTCGACCTGATGAAAGCGCTTGGCCTCGACAGTAGCTTGTCGGCCCGCAAGAAGCTCGCGGCCGAACTAGCCTATACCGGCGACACCGATGACTCAGCCAAGATGAATATCTGGCTGCACAAGCAGGTACTGCAGAAGCTGGCCGCCAATGGCGGCAATGTTCCGGCCGATCTGCTGGACTAGGATTTCAGAGGCCCCGCCCGCAAGGACGGGGCTTTTTTGATTTTCGGGTCGCCTGCCTGCTATCGGCGAGGTGGATTCCGTAACCGGCCAATACCGCGGCGATCTTGGCGGGCGTTGAATTGGGCAACAACCGGCTCCCCAAAGCGGCAAGTGAAGCATGGGGACATCGCGCTGGCGGGTTCGGAGAAAACATCCATCCAACCAGTTGAAACTTGGGCGCCAGAAGTGCAGCTTTCGGCCCCTGTTCCGGAGATAGCCGGCCCCACAAGGAGAAGACCCATGAAACTCTTGAACGCACTGATCGCCGCCGGCTTGCTGGTCACCGCCAGTCCGGCATTTGCGCAGTCGGCGCTCGACGCCGTCAAGCAGGCGGGCGCGTTGCGCATCGGCACCGAAGGCACCTATGCGCCCTTCACCTTCCACGATGCCAGCGGGGCCCTGGTGGGGTTCGACGTCGAAATCGGCCGCGCCATCGCCGAGCAGATCGGGGTCGAGCCTGAGTTCGTAGAGGGCCCCTGGGACGGCCTGATCGCCGGCGTTGACGCCAATCGCTATGACGTGGTCATCAACCAGGTCGGCATCAATGCGGAGCGCCAGGCCAAGTATGACTTCTCCGAGCCCTATATCGCCTCCAAGGCCGCGCTGGTGGTGCGTGCCGACAATACCGATATCACCAGCTTTGAAAGCCTTGCTGGCAAGAGTGCGGCCCAGTCGCTGACCAGCAATTTCGGCAAACTGGCCGAGCAATATGGCGCGACCCTGGTGGGCACCGAAGGGTTCGACCAATCCATTGCACTGGTGATCCAGGGCCGTGCCGATGCCACCATCAATGACAGCCTGTCCTTCTTCGACTTCAAGAAGCAGCAGCCCGACGCTAATGTGAAAGTGGTCGCGACCGCCGCCGATGCCGACTTCTCCGGCGTGCTGCTGGCCAAGGGCAAGCCCGAATTGCTGGCCGCGATCAACGAGGCGCTGGCCGCGATCAAGGCCAACGGTACCTATGCCGAAATTTCCCAGAAGTATTTTGGCGAAGACGTCTCGCAGTAAGCGCCTGAACGCGTAGTATCCCGAAGGACCGGCCGATAATCGGCCGGTCCTTCTTCATGATGGAATTCGCGTGATGCCGCCCTGGTTTTCCCTGATGATCGAAGCACTGCCCTCCCTGCTCTGGGCATGCCTGCTGTTCACGGTGCCGCTGACGCTATTGTCCTTCGCGCTGGGACTGGCCGTTGGCTTCCTCGCGGCGGTCGCGCGGCTCTTTGCGCCGTGGCCCCTGGCGGCTGTGGTTCGCTTTTATGTGTGGATCATCCGGGGCACGCCGCTGCTGGTACAATTGTTCCTGATCTTTTACGGCCTGCCCAGTGTCGGCATCGTGCTGGATGCCTTCCCGGCCGCGCTGATCGGCTTCACCCTCAATGTCGGCGCCTATACTTCGGAAATCATCCGCGCCGTGCTGCTCGCCGTGCCCAAGGGGCAATGGGAGGCTGCCTATTCCATCGGCATGACCTGGCCGCAGGCTATGCGCCGCACCATCCTGCCCCAGGCAACGCGGATCGCCGTGCCGCCGCTGTCCAATACCTTCATTTCGCTGGTCAAGGACACCTCGCTGGCCGCTGCGATCACCGTGCCCGAACTGTTCCGCGCCGGGCAGCGCATCGTCGCTACCACCTACGAACCACTGATACTTTATGTGGAGGTGGCGCTGATCTACCTGGTGGTCAGCTCGGCGCTGTCGAGCCTGCAGGGGCGCCTTGAGCAGCGGTTTTCGCGCTATGGCGGCTCCATCGAGGCTGCGTCATGATCACGCTGAGCGACATCCACAAGAGCTTTAGCGACAATCACGTGCTCAAGGGCGTCAGCGTGGCCGTGCCCGAGGGCGGTGTAACCGCCCTGATTGGGGCTTCGGGCAGCGGCAAGAGCACGCTGTTGCGCTGCGTCAACCTGCTCGAAATGCCGCAATCA
Source organism: Devosia sp. LC5 (assembly GCF_000735585.1). Lineage (GTDB taxonomy): Bacteria > Pseudomonadota > Alphaproteobacteria > Rhizobiales > Devosiaceae > Devosia. Next base: position 65,899 of record NZ_JNNO01000006.1, on the reverse strand, counting down.
GGCGAAGTCCGCATCGATGACGCGAGGATTCACTTTGCCTCAGGCAACAAAATCGGCCGCGACGCCATTTTGGCGCTGCGCCGCAAGACCGGCATGGTGTTCCAGAACTTCCAGCTTTTCCCCCATCTCACAGCACTGGAAAATGTCATGGAGGGCATGCTGGTGGTGCTCAAATGGCCGCGCGAACAGGCGCGCAACCGGGCGCTCGAACTGCTCGACAAGGTGGGCATGACCGCCAAGGCCGATGCCTGGCCATCCAGCCTGTCCGGCGGCCAGCAGCAGCGCGTCGCCATCGCCCGGGCTCTGGCCCCCGCGCCCAAGGTGTTGCTCTGCGACGAGCCCACCTCGGCGCTGGATCCTCAGCTTGCCGGTGAAGTCGTCGAAGTCCTCGCCCAGCTCGCCCGCGAGGGCACGACCATGCTGATGGCTACGCACGACCTGCGCCTGGCCGCCACTATTGCCAGCAATGTGGTGTTTCTCGAAAGCGGAGAAGTGGTGGAAGCCGGCCCCGCCAAAACGGTGTTCGGCAGGCCCGGGGACGAGCGGACGAAACGCTTTATCTCGACGCTGACGGCACAGCATCCCGAACTCGGCGGCAGTTAGCCGAAGGGGCGTTGAGGCCGCCAAAGTCGAAAAGTCATGAGTGAGATAAAGTGGCGCGCCGGGGATAAAATTGCGAACACTTATTCCATTGAAATTATTAGATAATTATAGTCCATCCGATTTCCAGAACCGACATATCCAAGGATGTCGGCAACGCGACACCAATGGCGTCGAAAGCTTATGGGGTGGACGCCCCCGAGGGCATCTGTGTACCAAAGTGGAGGTGTTGAAACACCACTGAGGGAGGCAAGCGGCAGAGGCGTAACCCGGCAACGCCTACCTCGACCAGAACGCCACATTGAACTGCTACCGGTTCGGTGGTCAGGCCTCGCCTATCCGGGAGCGGTCCACAATCTCCTGCCCTAGGTCAGGAACTCCTTTGTGGTGACAACCCGGCCATAGGCAAAACCTAGGGCCGACATAAAGGCTGCGTGTACTTGGTCGGCCGGGACGATCGTGCCGTTGAATTCCAGATCGCGCGTTGCTGCGGCGTCCTGTATTACAGTCACCTTGTAACCATGATCTGCCGCAGCTCGGGACGTGGCATCAATGCACATGTGGCTCATGGCGCCGACGATGACGACATCTTCGATACCCTGAGCATCCAGCATCGCCTTGAGTTGGGTATCCCGGAATGCATTGGGATAGTTCTTTACAACGATCTGCTCGCCGTTTTCGGGTGCGACCGCAGGGATAATCTCGGCGCCTGCCGTTCCCGCAACGAAGAATGGCGCGCCTTCGGCGCTTTCGTGGCGAACGTGGATTACCGGCACCTCCTTGGCGCGGGCGGCTTTGATCACTTCGGCGGCTCTTTGTACCGCGGCTGCAACACCGACCAGTGGCCAGGATCCGGATGCGAGATAGTCATTCTGAAAATCCACGACGACGATTGCCTGCTTGCTCATGTTTTTATCCTTTCGATATCTCTTTCTATGGACCGAGAGGAGCATCCGCGCTATTGGCGGGATCGACAAAAAACGGATCGCAAACGACATATGCGTGACGGCATCGATATTGGCTTGCTTGAGTACCCCGGAGCCCAAGAAGCTGCGCTGCTTGGGCTGACTGACCTCTTTGAGATGGCAAACCGGCCTGACAGGCCGAACCTGAGAGTGACCAGGTGGCGAGTGAAAGGAGATCAACTGGTCCCGGCCGGAAAGAGCGGAACGCCAAGCATAGTCATCATTCCTCCGGGCAAAGAAGGACCGGTAACGGAGGGGGTGGCACGCTCCTTTGCCGGCGGGCTGCGCAAGTTACACGCCGGCGGCACGACCTTGGCATCGGTCTGTGTCGGCGCTTTCATCCTGGGTGAGACCGGACTGCTGGAACGGCGATCGGCAACCACGCACTGGGGGGCAGCCGACGCGTTCCGTATCCGTTATCCCAGCGTGAACCTCGACGTGGATCGGCTGATAATCGACGATGGTGACATCATCACTGCTGGCGGCATGATGGCATGGACGGATCTAGGCCTAAAGCTGGTTGATCGATATCTCGGCACCGCGGCGATGATGGCAACTGCGGGAGCCCTACTTGTCGATCCCCCTGGGCGTGAGCAGAGATATTATAGTTACTTCATACCCCGCCTGAACCATGGCGACGCGGCAGTGCTCGGTGTGCAGCACCGGCTGCACGCGGAATACGCGACGAACGCCAAGTTGCCCGATCTGGCTAGCAAATCCGGTCTTGAGGAGAGGACTTTTCTACGCCGCTTCCGAAAAGCGACGGGCTTGACAGTGACCGGATATCTTCAACGCTTCCGGGTGAGCAAAGCCCGCGAACTACTCCAGTTCGGTGGTGATTCAGTGGAAGAAATTGCATGGTCTGTGGGCTATGCAGATAGCGGCGCTTTCAGAAAAGTATTCCTAAATATCGTAGGCCTATCTCCATCTGAATACCGTCGCCGTTTCCAAAGATGAGGGGTGGAGCGGGAAGCAGCAGTAGAAGCTATCAGACTATGCCCGCTTTAGGGGCGATGACTTTCCGAGGTCAGACCGCCAAGAATCCGCCGTCTACCGGGAGCACTGCGCCTGAGACCATTTTGCTGTCTTCCGATAGCAAGATGCCCACTATGCGAGCAACTTCATCAACACTCGCGAAGTGACCCAGGGGATGGCGCACCATCATCGGCTCGCTCTTCTGCGGGTCGCTCCAGGCCACTGCCGCCAGGTCTGTGAGCGTGATAGTGGGGGCTACACAATTTACCCTGATCCTGTGCGGTCCCAATTCCTTGGCCATCACGCGGCTCGCGGCCTCAAGGCCGGCCTTTGACGCCGCGTAGCACAGGTGATCCTGGAAACCGCGATGGGCGGCAATGGACGTGACGTTGACAATGGCACCGCCGCCACCTGCAGCGATCCGCCGGCGTGCGAACTCCTGACTGGCTATGAGAGCAGCACGGAGGTTCAGGCCGAGCACCGCCTCGTAACCAGCCTCGGTCATATCGAGTACGCTTTCGAGAACGTTCGTTCCGGCATTGTTGACCAGAAAATCGCAGGTGCCCGCCTCACTCATCGCTCGCCGCACGGCTGCCGCATCGCCAAGATCGACTGTGATCGATCGTCCGCCAATCTCCGCCCGCAAGCTGTCAAGTTCCGATTGTGTCCTGCCCAGAGCCACGATCTCGGCGCCGCGGCGGGCGAGAAGCAACGCGCAGGCCCTGCCGATGCCCTTGCTGGCGCCGGTGACGATGACAGATTTCCCCTCAAAGCTCATGGCACCTCACACGCGGTCGAAATTGGTCGGCAGGACGATCATGTCGCGGATGGTGACCGTGCGCTTGCGCGTCAGCATGTAGACGACGGCATCTGCGACTTCCTCTGGGTCCATGATGCTGCCGCTTTCCTTGGCCTTGCGCAGGTTCTCCTCCGGCCAATCCGCCAACAATGCCGAGGCAACGGGACCGGGCGAAACCTGCGACACGCGGACCCCATGGGGGATCATCTGCCGCCGCATGCCCTGGACGAAGCTGGTGATCGCCCATTTCGAGCCCGAATAGACCGGCTCCCAGTAGGTGGGGAAGTGGCCGGCGATGGAGCAGGTGACGACGATGTCGCCGGTCTTTCGCTCCGACATGTGCGGCACGACGGCGTGCACGTTTTTCATTACGGCGTTGACGTTGAGGTTGAGCATCCGGTCGATCGCCTCCGGCGTCGTCTCGGTCAGATCGCCACCGATATAGGTGCCGGCATTGCAGTAGAGAATGTCGATATGAGGCACCTTCCGGAGGATTTCGGGCACCATGGCATTGCAGCTGTCGGTATCGAGCAGGTCGGTCACCTGCGCTATGGCCTGCTTGCCGAGGATCTGCGTGAGCTCGGCGAGAGCCGCCTCGTTGCGGTCGACGAGAACGACTGTTGCCCCCTGCCCCAGCAGCGCCGTGGTGGTGGCCAGTCCGATCCCCGATGCCGCGCCGGTGATGACCGCGATCTTGCCCTGCAGAGATTCCGACATACTCAGTTTCCTCACTTCCAACGATGGTTGCAGCGAATATGCCTGCACCTTAGTTCAACCGCGAGCCGTCTTCGCCATAGAAGTGCGCCCGCGCGGCGCTCGGCAGAAGACGGATGCGGTCGCCGGGCTTCACGTCGATCCGATCCCTGATGACCGCCGAAACACTGTGCTTGCCCAGGCGCCCGATGATGTGGGTCTCGGGGCCGGTGGGCTCGACCACGACCACCTCGACCTCGAGACCATCGCTATGCGGCACCAGGTCTTCCGGGCGGATGCCATAGGTAACCACACCAGCAGGAACGGTTCCAGCCGGCAAGACCAGTCCGTCGTCGGTGGTGAAGCCGTCGGGCCCGGCTTTGCCGCTGATGAAATTCATCGCGGGAGAGCCGATGAATTCAGCGACGAAAAGGTTCCGGGGATGATCGTAGAGTTCCAGCGGCGTGCCGGACTGCTCGATGATGCCATCGCGCATCACCACGATGACGTCGGCCATGGTCATGGCCTCCACCTGGTCGTGGGTGACGTAGATGGTGGTGGTGCCGAGCCGCTGGTGCAGTTCCTTGATCTCGGCTCGCATCTGCACGCGCAGCTTGGCATCGAGGTTCGACAATGGTTCGTCGAAGAGGAACACCTTGGGGTCGCGGACGATAGCCCGGCCCATGGCGACGCGCTGGCGCTGGCCGCCGGACAATTGCCGCGGAAACCGGTCCAGCAGGGGACCGAGGTCGAGAATCTCGGCGGCGCGGGCGACCTTCTTGCCGATCTCGTCCCTGGGCGTGCCCTTGAGCTTGAGCGAAAAGCTCATGTTGTCGGCCACTGTCATATGCGGATAGAGCGCATAGCTCTGGAACACCATGGCGATGTCGCGATCCTTGGCGGGCAGTTCGTTGACCACCCGGTCGCCGATGCGGATCTCGCCCGCATCGACCACTTCGAGGCCGGCAATGGTCCGCAGCAAGGTCGACTTGCCGCAGCCGGAAGGACCAACCAGAACGACGAACTGGCCGTCCGCAATGTCGAGCGACACGTCCTTGAGTATCTTGACGGCACCGAACTGCTTGCCCAATCGGCGAATGCTCACGTCAGCCATTGTCGTCGCTCCCGTCAGGCCGGAATGTGCAGCATGCAGAGCGCATGCGGCGGGATGGAGTAGATGCCGTCCTGATCTGCGAGGACGGCCTGGCGCGGCACGACGGCGTTCGGCGCCTCGACCGAATTGAAGGCGTCGGGCGAGTCGCCTTCGAGGATATCGGCCGTGAACTCGCCCTGCAGCGCCTGGCCGTCGAGCACGATGCGGCAGCCAGCAGCGGCGGAGGGGTCGCGGTTGACCAGGGTCACGGTGGTGCCGGCATTATCCTTGCTGACAATGGCATCGACCCTGGCAACGCTCTTGCCGCCATGGGTCAGCTGCGGGCCATCGACACGTGCATCGATCATCAGCTCGCGGACCTGATCCACATACATCTTCATGGTGTGGAACGTGGTCCGCTTCACCACGCCATTCTTGTGGGCGTAGAGCGGGCCGCGGGTGTTCACGCTGGGCGCCATGTTGGCCATGGTGACCACATCGCCATTGCGCAGGCAGGCATTGAGGAACGAGGCCGAGAACAGCGCATCGGCCATGGTATAGGTCTGGGGGATGTCGTTGAGATCGCGCGCGTTGATCTTGTCGTCACCGGTGCCGTCCGGGTGGTGCCAGCCGCGCAGGTTCCACTCGTCGAAGGCGATCTTGACCTTGCCGGTGAAGCCGGCCGCGCCGATGACGTTGCGCGTCTGCGTGATCATCTGGCCGGGATTTTCGCTCTGCATGATTGCCGTCATGTAGTCGGACGGGTTTTCGACCTGCGAGAGGCGGTCCCAATAGCCGTGGATGGAGACGAGATCGAGATAGCGCCCCGCGGCCCGCAGCAGCGCCAGCGTCCATTCGGTGTCCGGTACGGCCGCGGCGGAGAGGATGATGTCCTCGTCGACGGCGCGCATCATCTTGGCCGACTCGGCGACATAGGGGCCCCATTCGGAGACGGTCTTGGCGCCGATCTGCCAATCGCCGTAGCTCTCGTTGCCGATGCCCCAGTATTTGACGCCGAATGGCTTCTGGTTGCCGTTCTGCTGGCGCTGCATGGCATAGCGGGTGTCGTAGCGACCATTGCAATATTCGACCCAGTTGCTCATTTCCTCGGCCGTGCCATTGCCGCCATTGGTGCAGATATAGGGCTCGCAACCGACTTCCTTGCACCAGGCGATGAACTCGTCGGTGCCGAAGGTGTTGGGCTCCGGCACGCGCCATGCCTTGTTGTAGGAGGCAATGCGGTCCCTGCCGACAGCTTCGTACCAGTGGTGGTCCGACACGTAATTGCCGCCCGGCCAACGCATGATCGGTGTCTTGAGTTCGCGCATTGCCTCGATGACGTCCATGCGGAAGCCGCGGTCATCTGACAGAGGCGAACCCGGTTCGTAGAGACCGCCATAGATCTGGGTGTGGAAATGCTCGATGAAGTGACCGAAGATCATCCGATCCCATTTCTGGCCGCCCAGGCGGGAGTCCGCGACGATGCTGGTGAATTCTGCAGTCATGATGCCCTCGTATAGTTGAGTGTGTTGATGATCAGCCGCGCACGGCGCCAGCCGTCATGGAGTCGATGATCCGGCGGTTGAGGAAGAGGTAGAGTGCCACCGTTGGCAGCACCGAGACGACGATGGCGGCGTAGGTGGCGCCATAATCGCGGCGCCCCATGTCGCTGACGAAGTCGTTGAGACCGACCGGCAGCGTCTTCAGCGCATCGCTGGTGAGGAATGTGTTGGCGAAGACGAACTCGTTCCAGATGAAGATGAAGTTGTAGACGACGATGGTGATGGTGGCGTTGATCGACAGCGGCACGGCAACCGACCAGAAGGTGCGGAACACCCCTGCCCCGTCGATCGAGGCCGCCTCCAGCAACTCGTTGGGAATGCTCCTGAAAAAGGAGGCATACAGATAGATGGCAACGGGAAGCTGGAAGCCGACCTGGGGGAGCACCACCGCCCAGTAGCTATTTCGTATTCCAAGAAAACCGAGTGATTGAAAGATCGGCAAAAGCGCCACGAATACCGGGATCATCAGCCCCAGGAGAAAGTAGTTGAGCACGATCTGGCTGCCGTTGAAGCGGAGCTTTTCGATGGCGTAGGCAGCGGGCGCCGCCAGCAGGATGGTGAGCCCAATGGTGAGCACGGCGATGATGGTGCTGTTGAGCAGGTATTGCAGCAGCGGGCTGGTCTCGAATGCGCGGACATAATTGCCGAAATAGAGCGTGTCCGGGATCAGGCGGTTCGACGGGCCACGCGCCAGTGCCTCTGGCGTCTGTAGCGAGGCGGAGATCACCCAGACGATGGGAAAGATCTGGATGACAAGGAAGATGGCGACCAGCACGGTCGGCAGCCATGCGGTAAGCTTGTGACGAGACAGCATTTTGTTACCCGGTCTTCTCGGTGGCGCTGAAGGCCTTGCGGATGATGGCCACGATGAGGAGGCACTCGACGACAAGGAAGATCGCTATGGCGCTGCCGTAGCCGAAATTCGATTGGCTGAATAAGGTCTTGTACATGTAGGTCGAGACGAGCTCGCTCGATGTTCCAGGGCCACCTCCCGTCATCACGAACGGAATGTCGAAGCCTCGCAGAGTGCCACTCACGACCAGCACAACGCTGGCGGCAATGGTGGCCCAGATCAGCGGAAGCCGGATGAGGAACAGCTGCTGCAGCCGATTGGCGCCGTCGATCTCAGCTGCCGCGAGTACGTCCTGATCCAGCGACACCAGAGCCGAATAGAAGATGGCCATGTAGATGGCGCAGAACTTGTAGGCATCGACGAGCGTAACGATCGTCAGGGTCAGCGAGGTGTTGGACAGGAAAGGCTGGGTATGCTCGCCAAGGCCAATCGACCTCAGGCTGCCATTGATAAAGCCTTCCGGGTCCGCGGACAGTAGCTGCACGAAAATCTGTGAGATGGCGACCGAGGATATGACTGCCGGCAGGAAATAGGGGACCCGCACGATATTGCGGAACCTGGCAATGCTGATCAGGGACACGGCCATCGCCATGCCGACGATCAGTTGGATCAGCGAGCCCACAAGGGAAAAGAATAAGCTGTTGAGCAAAGCGTGCCGGAACACCGTGTCGCTCAGCATGCTCAGGTAATTTGCGCCGGCGTTGAAGCGCCACTTGCCCAGCCCGTTCCATACCCCAAGGCTGAGATAGGAGGACCATACAATAGGCACCATAACGACTGCAGTGAACATCAGGAGCGCTGGGGCCACAAAGAGCCACCCCGCCCAGCTGGGTGTCCCCAGCAGTTGGTTCTTGCGCACGATGCGCCTCCTCTTGAATGGCCCTCCCCCGCGTGCGGGAGAAGGTGTGCTTGGAGGATTTTGGTGATCGGTTGACTAGCGGCTGGAGAGGTACTGCTGGACCGAGCGGTCGATCTCTTCCGCGAACTGCTCGGGCGTGATTTCGCCCAAGCCGAGCAACTGGCTCTGCCGGAACAACGTGTCTACCGTCGCGGCGTCGAGTTTGACGTCCCAGACGCGGGCGTATTCGCCGATCGCTTCCATGTCGGCTAGGACGTCCTTGTAAATCTGCGGCATCTCGTCGGTCACCTCGATCTTGAGTGACGGCAGGCCGCCATACTCGTGGTGGCTGATGGTGCCGAAGCGGTCGGCGAGGAAAGCCAGGAACTCCTTCATCTCGTCGGTCGCGGCATCAGCCCTGATGGCCGTGCCGAGACCCGAATGCGCGTAGAAGTCATCGGGGCTAGTTGCGTCGTTCTCATCGATGATCGGCATCTTGAAATAGCCGATGTCGTCCTTGAGTTCCTTGTTCTCGTCCAGCAGGCTGTGGAGTTCCCAGGTGCCGACATAGTAGATGGCCGACTGGCTGCTCAGGAACATGTTCAGCGCAGTGGTATAGTCGGCCGAGGCAAAGCCCTCCTGGAAGCAGTTGGCACCCAGGTCCTGAAAGAAGCGGGCGTCAGCAAGACCAGCTTCGCTGTTCATGGAGATTTCCCCGACCTTGAGCTTGTCGAGGAATTCGTTGCCCATCATGCGCCAGCTGGGCATGGACAGGTAGCGATACATCGGCCAGCCTTCCTTGCCGGCCACCGAGATCGGCGTCACCCCGGTCTCGCCCAACGTGGTGCACACTTCCAGGAACTCATCGAGTGTGGCTGGTGGCTGCACGCCAGCCTTCTCGAACATATCCTTGTGGTAGTAGAAGTATTCCACATTGGCTTCCCACGGGATCAGCCACAGACTGCCGTCGTCGAAGCGTTCATAGTCGAGCGCGAACGGAATGAACTTGTCGGTGATTCCGATCTCATCGAAGATCTCGCCGATGTTGGCTGTCAGGCCGGCTTCGACTATGTCCTCGTAGTATGGCTCGGCGTCCGCGTCGAAGATTTCCGGAAGTTCGCCGCTGGTCGCCAGAATCTTGATCTTTTGCAGATAGGCGGGGCGACCGGCGATGTTCTCGAGCGTGATGTCGAAGTCGGGATGGGTCTCCTTGAACTCGGCAACGACATCCATCAATGCTTTGATAACGGGACTATCCGGATTCCTGGCCGTGACGTAATGATAAGTCTCTGCATTTGCTGCCACGGACGACATGACCAATGCCAATGATGCCAGCGCGACGCCGCTCATGGCTGCATGCGAAATGCGACGATAATTCATAATTCCTCCCTTGAGCCCATCCTCAGCTCGATTGCTAACTCGTGTTAGCATCCTCGACCTTTACCTACGCGCTCCCGCCGCCTCCTCGGCGCAAGGAGCATCCCTCGCGATAAGATGTTTGCTAACACGGGTTAGCTAAGCTAGCTTGCCGCCTATTGTCAACGGCGTTTCTGATGCCCATAAAGAATAATGACCAAGGCACCGACAGCATCAGACGTAGCCCGACGGGCAGAGGTTTCGCGCAGCGCGGTTTCCCTCGTGCTTGGCGGGAACGCCAAGCGCGCCCGCTTGAGCGAGGAAACACAGGAACGCGTTCGCAAGGCAGCCGAAGAGCTCAACTACAGGCCCAATGCCGCCGGGCGGAGCCTCGTTCGCGGCCGCACAGAGACCATAGGCCTTGTCATCCGCGACCTCGAACTCATCGGCATCGACCCCTTCCTGCTGCCGCTGCTCGATGGGATTCTCGAGGCCACGCGTGAGCAAGGCTATCGCGTACTGGTGGAGAGCATGCGGGATGGCGCTGGCGACCCGTTTGGGGACCTCATGGACTCCGGTCGCATCGATGGCATGATCGTCGAAAATCCCGACTTCGGTGACAAGTCCCTCAGTCGCCTGATCCAGTCCAACCGACCCGTCGTCGTGATGGGATCTCAGGGCCTTGAAGAAGAAGTTTCCGTCAGCATCGACGACTTCCAGATCGGACTGGTGGCTACCGAGCATCTCGTGTCCCTGGGCCGCCGCCGCATCGCCCACATCGCTTATGCCAAAACTGGCATCTACGCCGTCGACAAGCGCTTTGCCGGGTACCAGGCGGCCATGAACAAAGCCGGCCTGCCGGTGGACCCGGCTCTCGTCACGCATGCGAACTTCAGCATCGAAAGCGGTTACCTTGCGATGGTCCGCCTGCTCAGCGCCGGCACCATGCCGGATGCGGTTTTTGCAACCAGCGACGCTGTTGCCATGGGCGCGATCGCTGCCATTCAGGACGCCGGCTACAGGGTGCCGGCGGATATCGCCGTTGCCAGCGTCGACGATATCAGCGCCGCCCGTTTCTTCCGGCCGGCGCTGACGACCGTCACCAGCGAACCCTATGCATGCGGCAAGCTTGCTGCGGAAATGCTCATCGATCTGATGGGTGGGCACGCGCCTCCCAAGCGGTCCGTGATGGTCGATACGCGACTGATCGTTCGCGGATCGACCGTGGAGAACTATTCGGATGGACTGCTCGAGGCAGCGAAAGCTGCCTTGCAGTAAGTAGATAAGGTAAAATCGAACGTCAGTTCCCGGCAGATCATTGCTTTTCGGCAGTGTGGCTATGGCGGGCCCGCGGCGCGGGAAAGACCCGTGGCGAAGGATGTGATCATGTTAGGCGGCTGGTTGCAGCCGACTTGCCGACACAGCGTCGGAAGCGCAATCCACGCTATCGCAGAGCCGCAGCGAGACCAGTGCGTCCTCTCCTGTCACTTCCACCGGGCGATCCAGCGCGATGGAATTGATAAAGGCGTTGACCACACCCTGGGTACCCACCCGCACCTCATCTTTGTCGCGTGCCAACTCCATCCAATGACCCAGACCGTCGCGGGTTGCCTTGTAACCAACAGCCATGCCCCTGGTGCCGATCAGCCGGAACCCGTCATCGATCGGGCCCACTTCATTCCAGTGCGCTTCGTAGGTTACCAGCGTCTGTCCGATGGCGCCGCCCTCAAACTGAAAAATTGCCGAGATGGTCTTGGGCTTGGGAAAAACCAACGTGCCCAAGCTGTTGCTGAACGCCTGGATGTCTATCACCGGGCGACCGACCATGAAGCGGAGAAAGTCGATCTCGTGGATGCCGGTGCCGATTGTGGCGGTGCGCCCGGCCTCGGCCGAGGCATACCAAGGGGATTCGGCGAACTGCTTGCGCTTATCGTGGATAGCGTCCATCCGCACATGGATGATGTCGCCGAAAAAGCCCTCCTCCACCATCTGCTTGAGCTGTCGGCTGCGGGAGCGGTAACGCGCCTCATGGGCGATCATCAGACTGATCCCGCGCTCAGCTGCATGTCTGACGATGAATTCTGCGTCCTTGAGATTGCAGGCAATCGGCTTGGTCAGCAGCAGGTTTTTGCCCGAATCGATCACCGCCGTGGCGTGATCGAGGTGGAACTGATCCGGCGTTGCTACACTGACCCCGCCGAGTTTTTCTTCGGCCAGCATGACCCTGATATCGTCGTAAATAGCACTGACTTTGGGAGTTGCGGCCTTGACCGCTTCCGCCCGGGCCAGGTCCTTGTCAACCAGAACGATCTCGCCAACATGCTCTGACGCCGCATAGGTGTCCACATGGTGACGGCCCAGGCCCATGCCCACCACGGCGACTCTGACTTTGCTCACTTCTTTTCTCCCTTGCTTAGGTTCGGTCCATCAATTCGGATGGCCGTGAAGTCCCTGATCTGTGCCTCGATTGCCGTCTCGGTCGGCAGGCGCTCCATGCTGCTGGCGCCGTAAAAGCCATGAACGTTGGGGCAGCGCTGCGGCTCGCTGACGATATCGCCCACCGTCATGCGTGGATCGAGCGAAGAAAACGGGTCCTGAAACACCATGCGGACTTCGCGCCGGTACTCGCGCAACTGCCGGTCCGACCGTCCCGCAAGTTCGAACGGCTCCTTGCCACCTAGATAAGTGATCGAGCCAGAACTGGGCTTCTGCGTACCGATCAGGCTGCGGCCCAACGTGGTCTTGCCACAGCCGCTCTCGCCCACCACTCCCAGGATTTCCCCGCGATGGATATTGAAGCTCACCGCATCGAGCGCCTGGACGTAGCCGCTTTGTCGGCTAAACAGCCCATGGCGCAGCGGAAACAGCACTGACAGACCACGCACCCGGATCAGCGGCTCGGCAGCCACAGGCTCACAGACCTCACGCGAAGCTGGCAGCGCCGGCAGATCGACCGCCACTGGTTCTTTCGCGTCATGGCGGAACGAGGCGCTCTCCTCGCTATAAAGCCAACAGCGCACCTGTGTACCATCCACGTCCAGCGCCGGGGGCACCCTGGCGTCGCAAAGCCCCGGCATGAAGCTGTCGCAGCGATTATGGAAGGGGCAGCCGCCGGGCCGGTTGAACGGATCGGGTACCATGCCGCGTATGGTGGCGAGCCGCCCGCTTTGCGGCGCCAGTTCCGGATTGGAGCGTAGCAGCGCGCGCCTATAGGGATGGCGCGGCGTGGTGAACAGCCGGTTGCGCTCGGCCCGCTCGACGATCGTGCCCAGATACGTCACCACCACTTCGTCGGCCATTTCGGCGACGACGCCCAGGTCATGGGCGATGAACAGGATGCTCATGCCCGAGCCGTCGCGCAAGCGGCGCAGCAATTGCAGGATCTGCGCCTGCGTCGTCACGTCCAGGGCCGTGGTTGGTTCGTCCGCAATCAGCAATCGAGGATTGCAGGCCAGCGCCATGGCGATCATCGCCCGCTGCCGCATGCCACCCGAAAGCTGAAACGTATAGGCCCGCATGCGCTGGCCCGGGTCGGGAATGCCCACCTCGGCCAGCAGATCCTGCCCGCGCTGCCAGGCTGCCGCCTTGCTGACATCCTCATGCAACCGGATCATTTCCACGATCTGATCGCCAATCGTGTGAATGGGCGAAAGGGCCGACATCGGCTCCTGGAAGATCATGGCGATTTGCTTGCCGCGGATGGCGCGCATCTGCCGCCCGTCACGCTCGAGGGCGGTGATGTCCACGTCCTTGCCCGGCTCGGCGGCGAAGCGGATCGTGCCCGAGACGATATTGCCCGGATACGGCACGAGGCGGAGGATGGAGCGGGCGGTCATGGATTTGCCCGAGCCGCTCTCCCCAACTACGCATACCGTCTTGCCGCGAGGCACAACCAGGTCGATGCCTTCAAGAGCCTTCACTATGCCGACGGCAGTCGGGATATTTGTGCGCAGCCCGGTAATGGTCAGCAGGTTATCGCGGTCCAGCGGCGCGGGGCCTGATTGGGCGTTCAACTCATGAAGCATAGGGATCAGCGGCATCACGGATGCCGTCTCCGAGGAAGTTGAGGGCAAGCACCGCCACCACGACGGGCACCGCGGGGATCAGGAGCCGGGGCGTCAAGGCCACGGCCTGCACGTTCTGCGCCTGCTGCAGTAACACGCCCCAACTGACCGCGGGTGGCCGCAAGCCAAGGCCAAGAAAGCTCAATGCCGTTTCCGACAGGATCATCACCGGTAGGGCAAGGCTGGTCGCCGCCACGATATGGCTCAGCATGGAGGGCACCATGTGCCGCATGATGATGCGGCCGTCGCCACAGCCATCGAGACGGGCAGAGGTGATGAATTCCTCCTCGCGCAGCATCAGCACCTTGCCGCGCACCACGCGGGCCAGCTCGGTCCAGCTCACCAGCGAGATGATAATGGTGATGGCAAAATAGACCTGAAGTACCGACCAGTTCGACGGCATGGCTGCGGCCAGCCCCATCCACAGCGGGATGGTGGGGATCGATTGCAGCACCTCGATGATACGCTGGATAACCAGGTCGACCCGACCGCCATAAAGGCCTGAAATCCCGCCCAGCACCACGCCCAGGGTCAGCGACAGCGCCACGCCGCAAAGGCCGATGGTGAGCGAGATGCGGGAAAAGCGACCGACTCCGGAGAGTCGTTCTTAACGCGCAAACGAGTCGTTTATAGACGCAACCGAGTCGCTCTTTGCGTGTCAGGATATTTGGACCGAGAATGGCGCACCCGCTGCAACATAGATGGGCACTGTAATTGTTGGGAAATTTCAGTTTCTACGGCCAACTGAAAGGCAATTTAGCGCCCCATTCCAGCCGTTCATCCTGTCTCAACGATGTTCCGAAAGCTGCCATCGTGTGCCCGCTATAGACCACATAGTTCGGCCATGCGTCGGGTGTCATCCTGCTCGCCAAACATTGCTGGTGAACCCTGATGGTCTCGCAGAGAGATCATTTACAACTTTGGGACCTTCACCCGGCCGAGCGGTTCCTGCCTGGTCAATAATTGCCCAGGCACCGCAACTCCTAAGCGCTACGCGAGCAGGGATCGTGGTTTTGCCTGAGTTCAGCTGGAACGGCGCATTTGCTCAACAGGGAGGCCCATGATTTCGCCTTCGAACTGTTGGTCGGCTTTGTCGGTAACCGTTGAACGTGCATGCGAGAGAGCGACACGCTGCCGCAGCCCAACAACAGCATATGGACTCGTGACAAGATCAGCATAACATACGGTACCGTATAACCAAGGAGCCGCGAAGTGACCATGATGGACAGAACGAAGCCCGAAGCAGGTATGGGAGGTCCCAATAGGACTGGTGTAGCGCGCAATCGCTGGTTTCTCGTCGCGGGCGGGTTGTTTTTCGCGTTCGGTGTCGGCCACCTCACGGCCACGCCCGGCCTGATGGGGAGCGTACATGCCAGTGCGCTACCGCCCGACGTCATTCTGCTGGTGGACGTGGTGTGGAACAACGTCTCGGTAATGATGTTCGGCTCGGCAATCGTGCTGGTTGGAGCCAGCGGCCGGCCGGCATGGCGGAGGCCGGCGGCCTGGGTGCTGGCCGCGTGGTGCTGCTGCGGAGCGCTGCTGTTCGTCGGCTTCGGCTTCTTCATATTCGGCAACATGACCACGGTGCCCAACTGGATCGGCTTTGTCGTTGTTGGCGCGGCGGTGTTGATTGCCCTGTGGCGCGATGGCGCCAGGGACGCAACTTGATGCTCACATGGGCGGCCACGCCACGATAGCCAAGACTGCTCTATTGCGAGGTCCTTGGCATAGATGCACGACCGTTGCTGGGCCAACGGGGCCGCAGCACCGTGTCCGCAGGCGAAAGCGGTCGGCCGAAAACCTGTAACCCTGAAGGGGGCCAACTGCGGCACCGCCGACACACCGCGGAAATCAACACGGAACGTTTCGAGGACACAGCATGCGCAGGTCATCGCCGACTTGAAGCAGACTGCCGGCAACCCCGGGGGCTATTTCGAAGGCATGCCTGTGCTGCTGCTTTATACGATCGGGGCCAAGGCGACGGGACAACCGTAGAGCGCATCCCGGTCCGCGCCCGTGTGATCGGGGGCGAGGAGCGCAACGCAGTCTATGCGGAATAGGCGCGACTTTACCCGAATTTCGGGGTGTACGAACGGAAGACGACACGGGAAACTACCCCGGCGGTGAAGCTGACCAGGCGCTGAAATTGCCCATTGGTGTCGCCGCAATTTGCGTTGGGACACGGCTGGCGTGGAAGAGCATCCCAGGCACCTGGCATCGGAAACTACGGCGATCGCACAGCTTGGTTCGCATGCGACGTTTCCGCTAAGCTGACGCCGGCGCGCGTCGGAGCCCACTCTGTTACCGCAGCACCTCGTCGGCTGCCGACACGGTCAAGAGCATGCGATTGGTGATATCGAAAAGCTCCGACGCGAACATTGCCAGATCGGGGTAAGGCGAAAATACAAGCATCGGGTTGAACGCTGTCACTGTGACCCCCGAGGCCGCGGCGAAGACGACAAACTTCAGAGGAGCCTCGGGAACAACGCCGGGATCGGTGAGCAACAGCCGCGCCATAAGTCTTGGATGAAACCACAGGATTTGCCGAAGCGGCGGGATCGCGTAGCCGCCCTTTCTCAGGAGCGCTTGCGGATCGATTTCATGGATCACCCAGAGATCTGCAGCACTGATTGACTGGCGCAACCGGTGCAAGGTTTCCTCGAAGCCGTAGCTGGACGTCACCTTGAGATGGTGCTGCGGTGTCGTAGTGACGACGTTTGGTAAAAGGGCGGACAGTTCAGTCATCGAGGAGGGGTGTCCTGGGAAAGTCGAGTTCGGGTTCGGCTACGTGATTAAGGATGTTGGAATAAAAGTTGAGGGCAACGTGGGCGATTAGTTCCGCTAATTCCTCGTCGCTCAGGCCTGCGGCCCTTGCGGCGTCGAGAGCGTCGTCGGCGATCTTGCCGCGATTGCAGGTCACTTCCATGGCTAGCGTCAGTGCCGCGGCCACTTTAGGGTCGCTTGATCCGCCTTTGCGGTTGAGGTCGAGTTCGGCATCGGGGATGCCTAGCTTCGAGCCGCGGAACGCGTGCGCCGAGACACAATACTCGCAGCGGTTCACCTCGGCGGTCACCAACGCGATCTGCTCGCGCAGTTTCGGGCTGAGCCCACCAGCCTGGAGGGCCCTGCGAAACTGCAGGTAGCCGTTGAGCGCTGCCGGGGAGTTGGCCAGAGCACGATAGAGGTTGGGAACC
Source organism: Devosia sp. LC5 (assembly GCF_000735585.1). Classification (GTDB taxonomy): domain Bacteria; phylum Pseudomonadota; class Alphaproteobacteria; order Rhizobiales; family Devosiaceae; genus Devosia. The sequence continues at coordinate 48,907 of NZ_JNNO01000006.1, read as the reverse complement.
CTCCCAAGCTGCATGCGTGTTTCGGTAAGAAGCTTGCCGGCCGGGCTACCTGGATTTTCCTCGATCAGGGGTAGGCGAGACATGGCTATACTCCTTCAACGGTTGCCGGAAGCGGTCGTGCTTCTATGAAACGCCGCTCCTGTGTGCGGCCCCCGAAGCCGTAGGCGTCCGCCCTGACTTCATGGATATGCACGTAGCTTTCGTGGTGAACAGGGCCCAGCAATTGACCCATCACGTCGAAGATGGCGGCGATGAAACGCTCGCGCTCCTGCTTGGTGTTGGTCCCCTCGACGACGCGGATTTCGAGCCAGAAACTGGCCAGCCCATGGTCCGACAGGCTCTTGCCCGCAATGAACCACTGTGACGGATCGGCCGGCTCCGCGGTCACGGTGGTCAGGTCGGCCTGTTTGCGCAAGAAGCTGGTGGAGGCTTCGGCCGCCGCGATGGAGACGTCCTGGGGTGTGGCGTCGTTCCTCGTTGCGTATCTGACGGTGATGATGGGCATTGCTCTGTCTCCTGTCGTTCCTTTATGCCTCGACCGTATGTATTGCGAAATGCTATGAACAAGCTCTCAATGATATGAGTTTGAAATGCAAAACCTGGCGATAGAGCAGCTACGCAGCTTTGTGCTTGTCACCGATTGCGGCAGCTTTACCGGCGCCGCCGAGCTGCTGGGGACGACGCAGTCGGCCATCAGCCTGCGGGTGCGCAGGCTCGAGCAAGCGATCGGTAAGCGTCTGCTCGCCAGGACGCCGCGTGCTGTTTCGCCAACGCCTGACGGGGTGCGGTTCCTCGGTCCGGCGCGAGAGATTCTTGCGGTGCATGATCGGGCGCTTTCGGTCTTCGAGGTGGGCGCTCCAGCGATGACCCTGCGAGCAGCGATCGGCGATCACGCTGCCGGCACGCTGCTTGGAACCGCCCTCAACCACCTCCAGCAAGCGTTTCCGGCCCTGCTCTTTGACGTTTCGGTCGGGCTCTCGGCCGAGATGCAGGGGCGCTACGATGCGGGCAAGGCGGATTTCGCCATCGTTCGGATGGACACCAGCCGCCGCCAGGGCATTTCGCTTTACCGGGACCAGCTCGTATGGTGCGCCAGATCGCCTGAGATCTGGAAGCCTGGTGCCGCGTTACCGCTACTGACCCTTCCAGAGCCTTGTACCGTTCGCATCGCCGCGGTGCGGGCGCTCGAGAGCGCCAATATCGGCTGGCGGCTGGCCTTCTCGGGCGGCTCCGTCGCCGCCCTGCAATCGGCAGCGAGCGCCGGTCTGGGCATCGCCGCCATCGGGCGAAACCAGGTCCCCGCAGATTGCGTGGTGCTGGATCAGGGGCTGCCCGCACTGCCGGCCAGCAAGATCACCTTGCTGACGGCGCTGAGCGACCCGCTCCGCAGCGCGGTTGCGGCAGCTTTCGCGGTTGGGGTCAGCAATAGGGTGGCCGTTTCCACTTCCTGAGGAGTACCCCGGGGCGAAGCTTGACATTGATCCAAGCCGTCACGTCTGCCCGCCCATGACCGAGGGGCCTATTGCAGCGAACTATACGCCACAGTATATTCGGAATTCAGTTGACCGAAAACCACGTCACGGCGGTGAACGGGTTTCATCGCTGCTGAGAGGGCAAGAATCTGGCTCGAACACGGCTTAAGCCGCGTTGTTGTTGATCGTCACCCGGATGCACGAGTTGCAGGTAGGAAGACACTTAATGAAAGCGGTCGCGTTGCAGCTTGAGGCAGAGCTCGATGGAAGTCTGGCAGAATGTTGGGAGGTCCTCACCACGTCTCGGCATCTCGCCGTCTGGTTTGGTCCGCATTTGACCCTTGATGCCCGTGTTGGCGGTCAGGTGGAGGAACACTGGGCAAAGGGCAGCAGAAAAATGGTGACGAGCGGCATCATAACCGCATTCGAGCCACCGAGATTGCTGTCGATGACCTGGGCGGACTCGGACTGGCCTGATCAAACACAGGTCACGATCGAGCTGGAACCCGCTCGGACAGGCACGATTTTGAGCTTGACCCATGCAGGCTGGGAGAGGCTGGTTGGTCTAGACTACGAGCTCTTGAGCGCCGAGCATGAAGCAGGATGGAATAGTCATATTGGCTCACTTCTTCTTTACATCAAGGGCTTCCGTTCAAACCTTGATCAGCGACGGGCCCTCATTAGAGATCCTCTCCCTTGAAAATTCTCTCGCTAAACGCCTGGGCCGGACGGCTTTACCCAGCCCTGATCGACTACCTGCAGCGTGCCGATGCCGACGTGATGTGTCTGCAGGAGGTATTGCGCAGCCAAGATGGGCAGCCGGCCTGGCTGACTTACCGCGACGAAGGCGTGGAGCTGCGGCAGCGGGCAAATCTGTTCGATAATTTGCGTAGCACGTTTCCGGGACACGAGGTCTACTTTTGTCCGTCAATGCGTGGCCAGTTGCTACATGAGGATGTGCCCGGTTGAGTTCGGACTGGCGAATTAGTTCGGCGAGCCTATTCGGTGATCGGCCATGCGATGGACTTCGTCCACAGGGATGGCGACCCGCCGCCGCCGTTCGTCCCGCCGGCAGGGCGTCCGAAACACCTGCATTGGCCGGTGGGACAGCGGCGGCTAGGCCTTGGCGCATCGGCACTACAAACCCGGACGGCTGCCCCATGCTACCTCAATCTTCGCCCGCCGCGTTCCCGCGCCGCCATGATCTCGACTGGCTGCGGGTCATCGCGTTTGGATTCCTGATCTTCTATCACATCGGCATGTTCTACGTGACCTGGGATTGGCACGTGAAGAGCGGCCATGCCAGTGGCGCGATCGAACCTATCATGGCGCTGATCAATCCGTGGCGGTTGCCGTTGCTTTTCTTCATCTCCGGCGTGGCATTGCGCTTTGCCATGGATAAGACGATGACAAGGGCGTTCCTGCCGCGTCGCGCTGGCCGGTTGCTCCTGCCCATCGCCTTCGGCTTTTTCGTCTGGGTGATGCCGCAGGCCTATTTCGAACTGCTGGCGAAGGGTGAAATCGGCCCCGACCTCTGGGCGTTCTATCGTGACTATCTCGATGTGGACTTCGAGTTCTCCATCCTGACGCCGACCTACAACCATCTTTGGTACCTGGTCTATATCCTGCTCTATACGCTGGTGGTGGCAGCACTGCTGCCGCTGCTGCGCCGGCTGGAGCGGCCGACCGAGACGCTCCTTGCATGGCTGTCGGCGAGTGCGTTTGGTTGGCGCCTCTTGCTGTTGCCGACGGCGCCGTTCCTTATTTACGCCGCTACGCTGGTGCCATACTTCCCGACCACCCACGCCGTCGTGGACGATTGGGCCAATCATGCGAATCTGTTGACGATCCTTCTCATCGGCTGGTTGACGGCCAAGAGCCCGGTCTTCTGGGCCGGTGTGGTGCGCGCCTTGCGGCCGGCGGTACTCCTTGCGCTGACGCTTGGAGCCGCCCTGCTGGCGGCACGGCTCAATTGGGACGCTGTGCGGGACGCCGAGGGGTTCTCCTGGCTGGTTGGCGGGCTACGGTGCATTTTCGCCTGGGCGACTGTCGTTGGCATGGTGGGCCTGGCGCAGCGCTATCTCAACCGTCCCAGCGCCGCGCTGCGGTTTCTGACGGAAGCGGTCTTTCCCTACTACGTGCTGCATCAGACCATCATCGTGGCTGTAGGCTTCTGGCTCGCCGAGCAGGCCCTGCCGCTCGGGATCGAGGTTGCGATCATCTCGATCACCGCAATCGGCGGCTGTGTGGTCCTCACCGAGGCGATCAAAGCCGTGCCGCTGCTTAGGCCATTGTTCGGGTTAGGTCGGCGCAGCAATGGGGAGAAGTTGCCTGCGCCAGCTCCTGCCTAAGCCGGTGTCGATGCGCAAATGGCCGACGTTCGCGTATTATGTCGGCGCGGCAGCCCACCTCAACCTACCTTCTTGGAAGGCGTCTCAGGGCTTACGCCACCGCTACCAGAGACGTCCAGAATGATCCTGCCCGCGCGCGCTCGCACCTGGAGGCGACTAAAACCGGGATGGTCCGCGGCCAGGAGGTGGCTGCCAATCGCCATGCAAAACGCCAGCAAACAGCGAGCTTCGACTTCCTCGGCATCGGAGCAAGTCGCCCCGAGCATATCCCGCAAAAGCTTCATGCGCCGATTGTCAACGCGCCGCAGCCGCTCAGCGACGGCGGAGTCGCGTCGAGCCCAATCGCGGACCGCCAGATCTATGTCGAAGAGACGGCCGGCAGAAAGAGTAAGCTGACCCGCGAATCTGAGTTGATCTTGCCAGCTGCCGCCCTCTTGCTCCACTCGTTCGAGCACGTCATCGACGCTTTCGCGCTCCCAGGTGTCGAGCATGGCCGTTAGCAGCGCCGGGCGATCGGCGAAATAGCCATAGAACCCGCCTTTGGTAACCCCAAGTGTCTTTGCCAGGGCTTCCACTCGAACCGCATTGATCCCACCGGCCGCAAGGGCCTGGAGACCTGCCTCGACCCACTTATCCTTAGCCGTCCTGAGTGCACCCATCGCAGGTAAACCTCTAACCTTGACTAGATATACGTCGACGTATAACACACGACCATGCGCTACCGCATAAACGGTCTGCCGCCATGGGCGCAAGTCCACCCGAGACCGATGTATCGGCGTAGTCGTACTACCGCTTGCCTGCAAGAATGAATCGAGGTTTCCAATGATCAAGTGGGCTGGCTGGCTCATATTGCTGTACGGAGCCGCGCATACCTTGGGAGCGCTTACTATCGAAGGCGCAGGAGGTCATGCTGCCGAGTGGTTTAGCGGTCAGTTGTGGGACGATGACCTCAGTAACATGAGTGCAGCCGGCAACGCATTCTGGCTTAGCATCGACAGTTTTGGGCCAATGCTCGTACTGATCGGCATGATGGTGCTGTGGATGCAGCACAACCGCGTGGTCCCGCCAATGTTTGTCCCGGCGGCTCTGTTGGCATGGAACCTGATCGACGCCGCAGCGCTGCTGTACACACCCTGGCCTATCATCACGATCGCCAGCATTCTGCTGATGATTGGCGTCCGAAGGGCTAAGGGGAACGGGACGTGACCTGCTGCGGCGCGAACACGTTGTAATTTCTCCCTGTCCTGCCACGGCAATTTCAGCGCCAGAAGATGCCCCCCCGGATCAATCCGGTCGGACTGCCCGTTCAAGCCTGAAAGAACGATGATGTCGACCGCCGCTAGCCAAATGCACCGTCAAGTCCTGTTGCTCGCCTTCGCGCAGGCCCTGTTCCAGACGGCAACCGTTCTGGTGATGACCGTGGGCAGCCTCGCCGGCGCCCAACTGGCCATAGCGCCAGAATTGGCTACAGCGCCGATTGCCGCCATGTTTTTGGGCACTGCGATCGGCATCGTTCCCGCCTCGATGTGGATGGCGCGAGTTGGCCGGCGGGTAGGCTTTGTTGCCGGCACCATTGCCGGCGTCGCAGGTGGCCTGGTCGCCGCCACCGGCATTGCCGTCGGCAGCCTCCTTCTCCTTTGTCTGGGCACCTGCCTCGTCGGCATCTATCAGAGCTTTGCTCAGTTCTACAGGTTCGCTGCTTCCGAAGTCGCCGATGACCGCTTCCGCCCCAGGGCGATTTCGCTGGTGCTGGCGGGCGGCATCATGGCTGCTGTCGCTGGACCGGCGCTCGGGCGGCTGGGAGGCCCATGGCTGCAGCCCGCCTATAGTGGATCATTCCTGATCCTGGCAGCGGTCTGTCTTGTTGGCGCCGGCCTGCTCATGGGATTGAGGGTTCCACCCCGCCCGGCCACTGTCTCTTCGGAGCCTGCCAGACCGCTATCGGTCATCATGCGCCAGCCAGACTATCTGGTCGCATTGTTTGGAGCAGTGACCGGATCTGGCGTTATGATCCTCGCAATGACGGCAACCCCGCTCGCCATGGTGCACCACCATCACGGGCTGGATCAGGCATCGCTAGTCATTCAACTGCATGTGCTCGGCATGTTCCTGCCCTCGCTCTTCACGGGATCACTGGTAGCGCGATTCGGCGCCTTGCAAGTCATGGGGGCAGGCATTGCCTTGCTGGTGGGGCAGGTGCTGATGACGCTTTCCGGAACCAGCTTCTATTCCTTCGCGGGGGCGTTGGTCCTGCTCGGCCTGGGCTGGAACTTCCTCTACGTTGCCGGTACGAGCCTGCTGACTCGAACCTACTCCACGGCGGAGAAGGCCAAGGCGCAAGCGGCAAACGACCTCATCGTCTACATGGTCGGCCTCGCCGCATCCCTGTGCGCTGGCATCCTGCACCTGGGATGGCAGACCATGAACCTGTTCCTGCTCCCCTGGCTCGGGCTTGCGGCCGCCGCTGTGCTGTGGCTCGCTCTCAGGGGAAGCAGCTTGCCGCCGCCTGATACCGTTACCACCCGCGCCGCCGGTGGGGGCGCTTTCGTGACACCCTTCAATAACCGTGCCATGTCCACCAGCACGCTCACGCCCTGCGTGGCATGTGTTCGCCATGCTTCTTTGGTAGCATTTGCGCGGGCGCATATGGACCTGCATCTGTGTTCTCGATATATATACGCATGCGTATAATTGTGGAGTTCACGATGTCCACCTTGATGAGCTTGGGCACAACCAAACCAACCACCCTTAGGCGGCGGAACGGCAGGAGGGGCAAGTTGTTTCTGGCGGGCGCCTCTGGTGCCATCGGCCAACGCCTCATACCCTTATTGCTCGCCGACGGCTGGAGCGTCATGGGTATGACGCGCTTTCCAGAGCGCGCGACGGCGATGCGGCGGTTGGGGATCGAAACCGTGGTGGCCGACGCTTTCGATGCCGCGGGAGTAATGGCAGCGCTATCCAAGTTCCTGCCGGATGTCCTCGTTCACCAGCTCACCGACCTGCCGCGCGACCTCGCTGAACTCAACGACGAGGCATTGGAGCGCAATGCAAGATTGCGCTGGATCGGTACGCGCAACCTGGTGGCGGCGGCTCGCGATGTTGGCATTGCCCGCATTGTGGCGCAGAGCATTGCATTCGACTACGCGCCTGGCCCCCTGCCTCATCGGGAGGCCGACCAGCTCGCCGGGCGTCTGGACAATGCGTCCTCTTCTTCGAACGGTGTCATCGGGTTGGAGGATCAGGTTGTCGGCCTGGGGATCCCGTTCGTTATCCTGCGATACGGCCGGCTCTACGGCCCCGGCACCGGCTCCGACCGGCCATGGGGAGCGGCACCGGTTCATGTGGACGCGGCCGCCTATGCGGCGGCCCTGGCCTCGCGCACCGACATTGAGGGCATCTTCAATATTGCCGAGCGCGACGGCGAAGTCGACAGCACGCTGGCCGAGACCAGGCTCGGCTGGACGCCGGGCTTTCGAGGGTGGCAAGGGCCCGCAGCCCCACAGCTTCAGCTCTCCTTCCGCAAATCATAGGGCCTGCAACAAGCACTTCTCAGGATGGCGGCGACGTCCCGGTTGGGCACCCACTCGGCCCGCCGGAGCCCGGCAATCGCCGTCATGCCTTTCACTCGACAAGGAATAAACAATGACCACCACCGACCTACCCCCGCGGTCCGAAGTGACCGCAAGCCCCTTTCTCCAACGTGATGGGCTGCTGCCAGGCGCCGATTTCGGGGACTCCTACTCGCTGGTTATAGCGGACCAGAAGTTGAGCGTTATCGACGTTTCAACGCGGGTATTTGGTCAGACGCCAGGTTGGGTCAAGCGGATGCTGGCGGTCAGAACTGCGCTGGTGGCGCCCTTCGGGTTGATTACCGGAACGGAGCCGATGCCCGGCTCGGTCAGGCGTATCGGTATGCTGCCAATCCTGGAGCAGTCGGACGACCATGTCGTCCTGGGCCTCGATGACCGCCATCTTGATTTCCGAGTGCTGATAGAAATCAAGGAACAGCTGTCGCTGCGGCAGGAGGTTTGCGTATCGACGGCGGTAAAGACTCACAACGCAGCCGGCCGGGCCTATCTGGCATTTGTGAAGCCGTTTCACCGTATCGTCGTGCCGGCAATGTTGAGGCAGCTGGTGTCAGCAAAGCCACGCCGGCTCCTCCAATGAGGCAGCCCCAAGCCAGCGGAGGGTTACCAGAAACACGAGACGTTGTTCCGCTGGGGCGATAAGCGCTACGGCACCTGTTTACCGGGCGTATCTGCTCGCCGGGTGCAAAAATCAGTAGCCGAAGCGCCTTCACACGCTTCGCCTGGCTTCGCTATTGAAGCTCGGGGCCAATCGAGACGGCGCGCTGAGCAGTGTCAGCACGATGATTAGGCCGAAGGCGACCGGTGGCCCGATCGGCAGCAATTCGGGGCTAAGTCCCAGCGCCTTTGTGCTGATCCACGACACCATCACGGTCGCGGCCAGCAACGCGATATACATGAGCACAAAGCGGCCGGCAGCTGCAGGCGCCCTCAGCGACCAAAGCAGAGCCGACGGGATCGACAGGAACAACACGCAGCTGAACAGCCACATTGCGTAAAGCAGTTGCCTGGGCGAGGAGGTGATGTCACTCGCCAGCAGCTCGGCCGGCCAAAGCTGGAGGGTCCCGATGACGGTATGGTAGGTCGCCACCAGAGCCGTGAAACCGGTCGCGATGCAAAACACCACCAGCCGATTGCCACGAGGTGCCGGCGCCAGCGCTTCTGCCTGATGGGGCGGGCGTGCCAGTAAGGCCAATACCCCCACCGCTGCGTGGAGCAGACAAAGCGCAAGGAACATCTGACCGGCTGCGTCGATCAATAGCCCCGTCGCCATGTGGAACAGAGCTTGCGTGACATTGAACAACGCGATGAGACCGAGCATCGGCCTCGACACGGGCGCCAGCGGGGTAGTCAGGACTAGGAGCATGATCGGATAAGTCCAGGCAATTGCTGACATCGCATACCAGATCACCCGAAGCCCCTGCTGGGCTTCGGGGATAGTGCTGCTGGCCATCAGGGCAGCCATCGTTGGCGTCGTCAGCACAAAGGTGTGAAGGGCCGCAATTATGGCGGCCAAGATTCCGGCCACCCATTGGGCCCGGCCCCGAGCCAGAAGCGGACTTTTCGCGGCATTGTTCATGATGACTCCATCCGTGCCTCGCCAGGCACTCACGTGCCGGACTATTATATACGGTACCGTATATCTGAAACTAGCAAACCGATGCGGCGCTGTACAGAGAGCCGCGTTGACCAAGTTGGTCTCCATGTATACGGTACCGTATACTCACTCTGGTGCACGGGAACCGAGGCCTCCGATGTCGCTTGTCCTTTCTATTTCCGCAGCTGTACTTCTATTCGTGACGGCTGGATATCATCTGACAGGCCTACAGGAGGCCTCCGCGGGCCTGGTTGGTGAGCGGCGCGGGCTGGTCCGGGCCGCCTGGATACTTGTCGGCGCCTACTGGTTCATCACCGGAGCGATCTGGATCGCCGCTGCGTTCAGATTTTTGCCGCAGGCGACCGCCATCTGGACTGCCTCGATACCCATGCTGGGGGCGATCGCACTGACTGCGATGGTCGGACCCAGATTTCCGGGCGTCTCTTTACTGGGTCTGGCAGGGACCCTCGGGTTGATTTCGGGGCTCATCCAGTAGCCGCCGTCACCCGGATGCAGGCGACGACTTTGTCCAAACAGCGCCGCAACGAGGATCGAGCTCCGCGATGCTAGGCGGTAGGGAAACATGATGGATACATCGGCATATGAAAACATGCGGGCGGGCAAATCTTATGGCATGCCCAACCCGTACCTGATCGGCCTGCAGATCGACGCTCGGGCCAAGCGCGACGCTTATAATGCCACGCCCATGCGCGAGGCCGAGCAGCGCCAGGCGATGCTGAAGGATATGTTGGGGAGTTTTGGCACGGGCATGATCCTGTCACCCGTCGTCTGGGAATACGGCAAGCACATCTATTTCGGTGAGCGGGTGTTCGTTAACTTCGACTGCGTCTTCCTTGATGGCGCAGACATCCGTGTCGGCAGCAATACGGTGATTGGCCCGCGCGCCCAGTTCCTCACCGCCGGACATCCACTCGATCCGTCCGAAAGAATCAAACTCGACCCGGAGACAGGCATTCCCGTTGGCAGCCATTGCGTCAACAAGCCAATCACCATCGGCAGGCAGTGCTGGATCGGCGCCGGCGCCATTATCCTGGGCGGCGTGACGATAGGGGACGGTACCACGATCGGAGCAGGCAGCGTCGTCACCAGGGATGTAGCGTCCGGTGTCCTGGCAGCAGGCAATCCGTGCCGGGTTATCCGGGAAGTAGTCACCGATCGGGTGCGGCCCAGCACTGTGGGATGATCGGGCTCCGAACTTCGACCAGGCCCGCCCGAAGACCCGCTGCTTCAGCGCTCAATCGTACCGGAGCGACGAATTTTCTTCTGAAGCAGCAATACGCCATAGAGCAGCGCTTCCGCCGTTGGCGGGCATCCCGGCACGTAGATGTCGACCGGCACTATTCGATCGCACCCACGCACGACCGAATAGGCATAGTGATAGTAACCGCCGCCATTGGCGCAGGATCCCATCGAGATAACGTAGCGCGGTTCGGGCATCTGGTCGTAGACCTTGCGCAAGGCGGGAGCCATCTTGTTGGTCAGGGTCCCGGCAACGATCATGACGTCGGCCTGGCGGGGCGAGGCCCGCGGGGCCGAGCCGAACCGCTCCAGATCATAGCGCGGCCCCGAAACTTGCATCAGTCCCTCGATCGCGCAACAGGCAAGGCCAAACTGCATCCACATCATGGAGCCGGTGCGCGCCCAGGTAATCAGAGACTGGGCCGTTGTGACCAGAAAGCCGCGATCGGCCAACTGGTCGTTGAAGGTGGCTAGATCGGCATTCGAAATGGCGCCGTGATCACCCGCTACGCTCATCGTGTAAGTCCCATTTAAAGATCACCCGGCTCCGGTGTCGGAGCACTGCGAGTCAATATACGGAACCGTATATATGTCGCTCGCAGGGGTCAACCCAAGCGTTACCCGCCAGGCGAAGTTACCGGCTGATCGGCCTAGCTTCGTCGTAGCCACAACCGGCAATGAGACCTGCATGTCGTTTGGCGCCAACACAAAGCGTGCCAAGCCGCGTTCTGCGACACTCGTGCATCTGTACTGAAGTCCACGGAGGCGTTAGTTTTCGATTATACGTATGCGTATATTCGAGTAAGCTAGTCGGACAAGGATGAGGCGAATGAATAATACGACCACCAATTTCACCCTGTCGGTATTGGCGGCAGCGGTCTTGTCCGCAATCATCGCGGCTCTCCACACATTTTTGCTAACGCCGCTTACCATCGATGCCCTCATGGCAGGCGATACGATCGCCAAAGCTCAACAGGGGCTTCGAATGATGTGGTACGGGATGTCCGCGATTGCATGGACCTACCCGATTGTCCTTCTGAGCCTGACGATCATGCGTCCCTCAGCGACAAGAGCGATGCTCGGACTCATCGCGTCATTCAATGTCGCACAGGCTATGTTCTATTTGACGGCAAGCCTTTGGATCGACCCGTCCAGCTACGTGGTTCTTATGCTTTGCGTGCTACATGCTGCCGCCGGCGCCTTGGTATTGTACGCCCGCCCGCCGTATCAAGCAGGCGAGCCAGTTGCGCCTCGCCGCGGTGGCTATCGCCTGGTACTGTTTTGCATGGCCCTTGCAATTGCGGCTCCAAATGCCGTCTATCACACCGTCTTTGCTACCCTCTACGGCTGGCCAGCCGAGCTGCTGGCAAGTAACACGCCGCCCGCACCAAAACAGATGCTTTACGCGATGTGGCTTTTTAGCTGCGTATTGTTCACGTCGATTCCTGCGGCCCTCCTTTGGTCGCTGCGAGCGCCTGCAGCGGCCGGCCGCTTCGTCCTCAGGTATCTCGCCCTCTTGATCGCGACACTGATGGTGTCGTGGGGCAGCGCAATGGCCCTAGGGATCGGTCCCGAACTGCTACCGAGCGGGCCGATCTCGCTTGGCCTACTCGTTGCGCTGACGGCACTCAGCGCGCCACCAAGCAAGAAAATTGGAAAACTGGGCCGCATCCATTGAGAGGCACGTTCGGGACCTCCCACGCTGGACGAGGACAATGGGCCATCCGGGGGAGCAGCGGGATCGGCTACGAGCTTCTTGTCGCGACAAGCTCTTTGGCGGACCGCAACGGCCTCAGGCGTTCCGGGACCTTGAATGAAGCCGATGTTGTTGCGGTACAGCTCGCGCATGCTACTGCGAAGCGCCTTAATTCATGCTGGGGCAACACTACAAAGGTCAGCGGGAGGCGGATCAAATGGCGTAGTTCCCACGATGCCGGCCTCATGACCGCGTGCTCGGACACCCCATCATCGCGAGTGCCTATCATGGCACGAGCGGGCTTGAATCACCGGCGCCGCCGCCAGCCAACGAGGAACCCCGAGAGCGTCGGCGCTAAGCCATGCTAGTTGTGGAACTCCTCGTACATGACGACAAGGTGACGCTTGTTGCTCTGCCCCCCAACCAACATCGCCTTGACGATGCGTCTCGAGCCGCCTATCGGCGGCCGGATCGCCTTGTCCGTGACCGGCCAATGTCGGCAGTCAAGGCAGGACAACCGATAGCGCGGGAAGGGTTGGGCAGTTTGGACGGAAGTAGGTGACGTCAATCGACAAAGCTATAGACGTCGAGTTGCAGATGATCATCGAGCGGCACTCTTCCCTGTCCGATGCCATTGAAGTTTTGAGGAGTTATCGAGATGCCGGCGTGCCCGCCGATCGGGTCTACGACCTTCTCCGCTTGATACTCGAAGATGGCGATGAACGTCCGGGTCACGACGACTTTGTTCGCGAGATAATGGACATTGTCATAGGATACTGCTCACCCCATAATCTCAGGGTTTGGGACTAGCAGGCGGGCCGCAAGACTTCCTTGCTCCTCGGTCAAGGCCAGGTTGCACTAGCGGACAAGGCAATGGATGAAACGCGGTGTCGGCAAACGGCCCGAGTGTCTGCGCCGTCAACGAGGAAGCGACCGCAGCGGCCCGCGCAGGACTCGGGTTCACTATGGTCATCCCTATGGGGCGTTGCCGCCGAAACCCGACTGGGGCTTCGGCGAAGCGAAAGCATATGCCAGGTTTCCGCCCGGTCGCCCTCGCGCCGCCGCGGGTGTTCGAGCGAACTGGATATCAAGACAGCGTTGACGGGCGGAAGTGGCCAGCTATGTCGGCTATTGTGCGTCGGCCCCCCAAAACGGTCAGTCCGCAATCGGCCCCTACCCTGCCCTTTATAAGCAATGCCCTATCGCTAGGTGCTTTCTTACAGGCGGCTTGGGTTATTGGTGCCCATCTTTATCTCAAAGATAAATAAATATCTAAGTAATATCAGTGAATTAGGAGAATGGCGCGCCCTAAGAGATTCGAACTCCTGACCCCCAGATTCGTAGTCTGGTGCTCTATCCAGCTGAGCTAAGGGCGCGCAAGCCGTTTTTGGTTACGGCAGCTATCAGCGAAGCGGCCCGGAGGCGGCTTCCTGCTGAAGCGAGCGAACCCATACATGGCTGCTTTGGCGTTGGCAAGCGGGCGGTTGGCAGAATTTGCCCAGACTGTGGAAATCAGTCTGTACGCAAGACCGCAGGTAGCACGATATCGAAGCGCGTGCCCTGGGGTTGATCGACAAAGACCAGCCTGCCGCCATGGGCCTCGGTGATTTCGCGCGCAATGGCCAGACCCAGCCCCGTGCCGCCGGAGCGGGCCGAGCCTTCGAAGGCGACGAAGAGATTGTCGCGCGCCCGGGGCGGTAGGCCCGGGCCATTGTCACTGACCGAGATGGTGATTTCCTCGGCGCCGGTTTCGACCGCAACGGTGACTTCGGGCGCTGCAATAGCCGCATTGGCGGCTTCGAGCGCCTCGCGGGCATTCTTGAGCAGGTTAAGCAGTACGCGGGCGAGCTGCCCGGCATCGACGTTGAGCACCAGATCGTCCGGCACGCCATTGATGAAGCCGATATGGGGGTGACCAACCAACCTCGCGTCAAAGGCGGCGTCCTCGACCAGCGTCTTGATGCCGGCGGGCGCCATGACCGGGGGTGAGGCCATTTCGCGGCCATAGTCGAGTACCGATTGGGCAAAGCCGATGGCTTTGTCGAGCGTGGTCACGAGACGGGGAGCGAGGCGCTGGACTTTGGGATCATCGAGCGTTGCCACTTGATCGGACAGCAATTGCGCCGAGGTCAGGGTATTGCGCAGGTCGTGATTGATCTTGGCGACGGCCAGGCCCAGATCGGCCAGATGGCGGCGCTGGCGCAGCATGGAAAAGATATCGCTTTCCATGGCCGCCAATTCGCGCTCGACCACCCCGATTTCGTCGCGGCGGTTGGAGGGCACGATGATGAGACTGGCGTTCTCGGGGGCTTGCCGATAGGCCAGCATGTTCTGGGTGAGACGCAAAACCGGATCGATGAAGAGCCGGCTGACCAAGACATAGAGCGTTACCGCCGTGAGCGCGGCGATGACCAGCGAGATCAGCACGATATTACGTGAATATTCGAGCATGTCCTGCCGTAGCGGCCGCTCGGGCATGAGCAGTTCGACCTGGCTTTCGTCCAGGTTCCCCTCCCCCACAATACGCAGCGTACGGCCGGGCCCGGCAAAGAGCGTATCGAGGGCGCCCATGGTCAGGGTCATGATATCGCGATGGCGCATATCGGCGGTGGCGACCACGCCGGGAGTGACAGGATTGGCCAGCTCGATCAGCTGACTCTGGCCCTCGCGGCGATAGACGATGGCATTGGCGCCGGCCGAGGTGAGGAGGCGATCGGTGAGGCCGCGCGGCAGGGCCATGACATCGGGCACCGCATCGAGTACGCGGGCGGCGACGACGCCGACGCGCAGGCGATCATCGAGCCAGCTGGCGCGGAAATTGGCGAGTGAGGGCAGATAAACAACCACTTCGACCGCCAAGATCACCACGATGATGGTGGCGATGAGCTTGATCGAGAGGCCGGAGAACCGGCGGGGCCTGAGACTGCGTTCGGCTGTCATTGCAAACCATTATAGGCAAGGACGACTGGGCTGTAACCCCCGGCCAGGGCTGCTCAACCCAGCAATTTGCGCAGGGCCTGGCTGCGTTTTTCCCACGCGCCCGGCAGGCGGGTGGCGAGGAAGGCCTCGCCCAACTGGGTCAGGACGGCGGCAAGGCTGGGATGGGGCAGCACCAGCTCGGCCAAGGCGCCTACGGGCATGCCTCGTTCCATGGCCAAAGCCAGCATGGCGATGACTTCGCCCGCGCCCGGTCCGATAATGGACGCGCCCAAAATCTTGCCATTGCCGCTGGCGAGCAGCTTGGCCGCGCCATGGGTCTGGCCCAGGGCCCGCGCCATGTCGTTTTCGGCAAAGCTGGCGCGCAGCACCAGCGTGCCCTCGGGCAGCGGTCGCTCGCCTTCGATCAGCCCGATCGAGGCGAGGCCCGGCTCGGTCTGGGTGAAGCTGGGAATGGACTTGCTGTCCAGCCGGCTCGCGCCGGTGCCGAACAGGCGGTCGATGATGATGGCGCCATAGCGCAGGGCGGCGTGGGGCTGGTTCTGCCCCGCCGCGCCGCCAACGGCGCTGATACGGGTATTGGTGGTGTGTCCATCCGGGTTGAGCTGGAGGAACTGCGGTCGCGCTTTGTCGAAGCGCACTTTGGCCCGCTCGAGCCCCAGCCCTGCCAGATCGGGCAGTCGGCCCATGGCGACCAGCACATGGGAGGCATCAAGGCCATGTGTGGTGCCATCGGCATGGGTGATTTCGACGCCGGTGCCCTGGCGGCGCGGCAGAATCGCTGAGACCACGGCGTCTTCGGCGATCTCGAGACCCTCCTGAGCAAGCTGACGCAGCAAGATGACGACCTGTTCGCGGTCGAAGCCGGGAAGAATTTCGCCGGGCACGAGCGTCACCATGGCGCCGAGCCGGTGATAGGCTTGCGCCAGCTCGATGGCGCCGGCATCGCCGCCGATCACCACCAGATGGCTGAGCTTGCGGGAGTTGCCCGCGATGGTATCGGGGGTGAAATAGGCAATCTCATCAAGCCCCGGGATGGCCGGAAGTATGGGCTTGGCGCCCGTAGCCAGAATGACATGACGGGGGCGGAGGGTCGCATCACCGAGCTTGAGCGTCTGCCGGCCAGTGAAGACGGGCTGGCCCGTACGGTAATCGATGCCGAGCGCTATAAGCCGTTCTTTGGCATCGCGTGGGGCGGTGTTGGCGGCGAGGGTTTTGGCATGTTCGCCGATGGCCTTGAAATTGGGCTTGGGCTCGGCATGGGCCAGGCCCAGCACTCCGGCGGTGCGCATAGCCTGGGCGCGCGCGGCGCTGGCGGCGAAGGTAGCCGCGACGAGGCGCCCCTGGGCCGGATCGCCAGCTTCCTCGGCGCCGCGATTGATCAATAGGACGCCGGCGCCCAGCCGCCTGGCGCGCAGGGCCAGGGCAATGCCGAGCGCGCCTGCACCGATGATGCAGATGTCGGGATTTTGGAGGTCTGCCATAGACTGCCGGGCAAAAGAAATTCGTTGCAGACTTATGCGGCGATCCGACAGGGAAGACAACCGCCAAGCAAGAGGCGGGAAAGCAGCGCAGGCGCGTTGACTTGGCCCCAGCTTTTCCCTATAGACCCCACCAACCCGCACCGTCGGCGCCTGGCGCATGATGAGTGTCCGATATTCTTGCGAAAGCAACGACCAAACAAGAGGAACCGTGCCCCGCGCGGTCTGATGTCATGAAGCGTACATACCAGCCCTCCAAGCTCGTGCGTGCCCGTCGTCACGGTTTCCGTGCGCGTATGGCCACCAAGGACGGCCGTATCATCCTGAACCGCCGCCGCCGTGACGGCCGCAAGAAGCTTTCGGCCTAAGGCGCTCTGGCCGGATGACGGCCATGAAGCAGCCAGAAGGCGCGCTGCGCCGGCTGACCAAGCGAAGCCAATTTCAACGGGCCGCCCGGGGCAATCGCGCCGGGCGTTCTGCGTTTGGGCTACAGGCTATCGCGACCGATGCGCCCGAAGCGGGCATTGGTTTTACCGTCACCAAGAAGACGGGCAATTCTCCCCAGCGAAATCGCATAAAACGCCGGCTTCGCGCGGCTGTGACAGCATGCGCGCGTGACTTTGTGCCCGGCCATGACTATGTCCTGCTCGGGCGCCCCGAAGCGCTGAGTGAACCCTTTGCCAAGCTGGTTGCCGATCTGGGTGCCTTGATCGTGCGTGTGCACGAACCCAGATCGAGTGAACAGCGCCATTCTCCCGGCCGCGGCGGCCCACGGAAACCGAGACAATGACTGACAATCGCAACATAATCCTGGCCATCGTGCTCAGCATGATCGTGCTGTTTGGCTGGCAATTCTTCGTTGCCAAGCCGCAACTGGACCGTGCCCAGCAGGCGCAGGAACTGGCCGCCCAGCAAGCCCAGCAGGATGCCGCGCTCGCCACCCCGACCACCACACCGGATGGCGCCGTAGTGCCGGCCGCCACGGGCACACCGACCTTTGCCGATCGCGCCACGGCTATTGCCGCCACCGAGCGCATCCAGATCAACACTGCCGATCTCGAAGGCTCGATCAACCTGACCGGCGCCCGGCTCGACGATCTCGAGCTCAAGCTCTATCGCGAGACGGTTGACCCCGAATCCCCGATCATTACGCTGTTGACCCCGGCTGGCGTTGCCCATGCCTATTACATCGAAGAGGGCTGGATACCGGCCAACGCGGCCAATGTCGCGGTGCCCGACAATAATTCGGTGTGGACGCTGGATGGCGCCAATAGCACGCTGACCGAAGCCAGCCCGGTTACCCTTAAATTCGATAATGGCGCGGGTCTGATTTTCCGCCGCACCTTTGCGGTCGATGCCCATTACTTGTTCACCGTCACCCAGAGCGTGGAAAATACCGGCGCGGGTGATGTGGCCCTGTTCCCCTATGCCCGCGTTGTTCGCCATGACACGCCCAAGGTTGCCAATTTCTTCATCCAGCATGAGGGCCCCACCGGCGTGCTGGGCTCCAACAATCTGGTGGCCCGCAAGTATTCCGATATGCAGAAAGATCAGATGATCGATCTGCCGGCGACTTCGGGCTGGCTCGGTTTCACCGACAAATATTGGGCCACCGCGGTTCTGGCCAAGCCGGGTGCGCCGCTCAATGCGCGCTTCTCCTGGTCCAACCCGACCGGCACGCGCGATGTCTACCAGTCGAGCTATGTCGAGACGACGCCGATCGTCGTTGCCGCTGGCGCCACCGTCAGCAATGAGAGCTACATCTTTGCCGGTGCCAAGGAAGAAGCGGTTCTTTCGAGCTACCAGCAGCAATATGGTTTTGACCGTATCGATCTGATGATCGACTGGGGCTGGTTCCATTTCCTGACCTGGCCGATGTTCAAGCTCCTGACCTTCCTCAATGGCATTATCGGCAATTTCGGCCTCGCCATCCTGGCGGTAACCATCATCATCAAGGCGATCTTCTTCCCGCTCGCCAGCCGGTCTTATGCCTCGATGGCCGCCATGCGCCGCGTGCAGCCGGAGATGAAGTCGATTCAGGAGCGGTTCAAGGAAGACCGCCCGGCCCAGCAGCAGGCGATGATGGAGCTTTACCGCAAGGAAAAGATCAATCCGCTCTCGGGCTGCTGGCCCATCCTGATCCAGATTCCGGTGTTCTTCTCGCTCTACACCGTCATCTTCATCAGCCTTGAAATGCGCCATGCGCCGTTCTTTGGCTGGATTCAGGATCTGGCGGCGCCCGATCCGACCAATATCTTCACCCTGTTCGGCCTGATCCCGTGGGACCCCACCGTCATGCCGATCATTGGCAGCTTCCTGCATCTGGGCATCTGGCCGGTGATCATGGGCATTACCATGTGGGTGCAGATGAAGCTCAATCCGCCGCCGCCCGATCCGACCCAGGCGATGATCTTCAACTGGATGCCGGTGATCTTCACCTTCATGCTGGGCACGTTCCCGGCGGGTCTGGTGATCTACTGGGCCTGGAACAATACGCTCTCGGTCACCCAGCAATGGTTCATCATGAAGCGCCATGGCGCCGAAGTGAACCTGTTCGGCAACATCATCGACAGCTTCAAGCGCAAGCCCAAGCCGGCCGAGACGACCAAGTCCTGATCGTCACACGAGCCAAACCATGCTACTGCCCGCCGGAAGCCTCCGGCGGGCAGTGTTTTTGAGTGAGACCGAAATGAGCGAGATCGACTATTCGCCCGATATGATCGAACGTGGCCGGCTGATGTTCGCGCGGCCCTTCCTGTTCACCAAGGGCTGTGTGCGCATTGCCGACCTGCCCCCGATGGACCGGGTCGAGATCGCTTTTGCCGGCCGTTCCAATGTGGGCAAGTCGAGCCTGATCAACGCGCTGGTCGGCATGTCCGGCCTCGCCCGCACGTCCAACACGCCCGGCCGCACGCAGGAGCTCAATATCTTTGAGAGCCAGAGCGAGAACCTGCGCATCGTTGACATGCCCGGCTATGGCTATGCCAAGGCGCCCGAAGACAAGGTGCGGGCCTGGACCAAGCTGATCCACCAATATCTGACCGGCCGCGCCACCCTGCGCCGCGTCTATGTGCTGGTGGACGGGCGTCACGGTCCAAAGGACAATGACCTGACCGTGATGAACGAGCTGGATGGCGCTGCTGTCAGCTATCAGGTGGTGCTGACCAAGGCCGACAAGCCGCTCAAGCCGGAGCTGGACAAGGTCATCGCCGCCACCAAAGCCGCCATCGCCAAGCGCCCGGCAGCGCATCCGCATGTCATCCTGACGTCGAGCGTCAAGGGCGATGGGTTGCGCGAGCTGCGCACGGAAATTGCGATGTTGCTGGAGAGCTGAGGGGCTCTACCGCCCCACGAAAAACTGCCCGATATAGCCTGCCACATCCTTGCTGTCCGAGGGCGTTGCCACCGAGGCCACGGCCTTGTCCACCAGCGCATCGGGCGCCTTGCCACGCCGGAGTTCGGCCAGGGCGATGGTATAATCGTCGGCAAATTCGGGATGCGGCTGAAAACTCAGCGCTGCGCCATTGCGATAGGCCAGGCCCGCATTGGGGGTGAAGTCGGAGGCCAGGATCACCTCGGCCTCCTTGGGCGGCACGATCACCTGATCCTGATGCGAACAGGCCACCGATAAAGCCGATGGCGCCGCGCGCATGAAAGCGGGGCGGCTGGTCACCCCGTAGGTGTGCCGGCCAAGCCCCCAGCCCTTGTCGGACTTGCGCACGTCCCCGCCCAGCGCATCGGCCATGATCTGGTGGCCGAAGCAGACCCCAAGCATGGGTGTGCGCGCCGCATAGGCGCGTCGGATGAAATCGCGCAGCGGATCGAGCCAGGGCAGGTCATCATAAACCCCGGCAGCCGAGCCGGTGATGACGATGCCTTCCACCGGACCCAGTTCGGGGAATGGCGCGCCATCGGACACAGCCACCACCTCTTGAGAAAAGCCCTGTCCCGTCGCATCGAACATGCGCTCGAACATCTTGGCATAGGGCCCGAACTGACCGCGCAGCGGCAGGGGCACGTCGCCGGTCTGGATGATGGTGAGTTTCATGGGATGCGCCACCGGGAGAGGTTAGCTCCCGCATAGCGGAAAAGGGAGCGGTGCCGCAACAGCAACCTCGCCACGACCTCGTCCTTCGACAAGCTCAGGATGAGGTCCACTGGTTGGTGCGCGATCTAATAGTAGACCTCATGGTGAGCCTGTCGAACCACGTGGTCGTGCCCCTCACGCCACCTTCGGCGTAAACTTCAGCGCCACGCCGTTGATGCAATAGCGCAGGCCGGTGGGGGCCGGGCCGTCGTTGAAGACATGGCCCTGGTGGCCGCCGCAATTGGTGCAGAAGACGGCGGTGCGGCTCATGCCGAAGCTGTTGTCGGTGACCGAGCCGATAGCGCCGGTGATGAAGGTGTAGAAGCTGGGCCAGCCAGTGCCACTGTCGAACTTGGTTTCCGAAGCGAACAGGGCCTGGTCGCACCCGGCGCAGGAGAAGGTGCCGGCGCGGTGCTCGTCATTGAGGGGCGAGGTAAAGGGGCGCTCGGTGCCTTCGTGGCGCAGCACGTCATAGGCTTCGGGGGAGAGCCTGGTTTTCCATTCTTCATCGCTGAGCTTGAAGGGGAAGTCGGCTTCGGCAGCTATGGACGTTCCCGTCGGGCGGAACAGCGCGATGGCGGAGAGGGCGGCGATAGCGCCGCCGCCGAGCAGGAGATTGCGACGATCTACAGCCATTTTTCTGGTCCCTGATTGGGCGCCCCGCGCCGTACCGCTGGCGGAGCGGCGCGAGGCTGTTGACGAGCATTGTAGAACCCGGGAGGGTGTATTGGCACGTCAAGGTTTGGTGAAAGGCGCGCGAGCCGCGCCGTTCTGGAATGCCATTCGTATTGGCATCACCCAAAGTTACATTTTGGGGGTCAGCACCTTGTCGATGACGTGGATCACGCCATTGGACTGGATCACGTCGGCAATGGTCACATTGGCGACGGTGCCGTTTTCGTCGGTCACGGTGACCTTGCCGTCCTTGGCTTCCAGCGTCAGCTTGCAGCCGCCGACCGTGTCAGCCACATGCTTGCCGCCATCGGCTTCCACCATCGAAACGATATCGGTGGACAGCGCCTTGGCCGCGATCACATGGCAGGTCAGGATTTTGGTCAGCGTGTCCTTGTTTTCCGGCTTCAGCAGCGTCTCGACGGTGCCGGCAGGCAGGGCTTCGAAGGCTGCATCGGTGGGTGCCAGCACGGTGAACGGGCCAGGGCCGGACAAGGTCTCGACCAGACCGGCGGCGGTGACGGCGGCAACCAGGGTGGTGTGATCGGCCGAGTTGATGGCATTTTCGATGATGTTCTTATCGGCGAACATGGCAGCGCCGCCAACCATCGGATTGTCCTGGGCGAAGGCGGGCGAGCCCGCAAGGACGCCGACGGACAGCGTGGTGGCAAGGCAAAGAGCGCGGAGAGAGAGTTTCATTTGGATTTGGTCCTTCCTCATTTTTCGTTCCCTTGGTCGGCCGGGACATGAGGAGGTACGGAAGCCCGCCAAAATAAGTTTCAGCTAAATCTGCTGCACTGCACCCTTGGCGACGATAGGACCGGTCGGCACGCCGCTGGGCGAGCCGCCCTTGGGTTCGAGCGTGATGGCCAGCACCGAGCCCTCGCCCCAACCGGCCATGACTTCAGGGGCAATCGAGACGGTGCTGCGCTGATTGGCGGGAATGACGCCCATCGAGATCGGATTATTGCCGCCCTGGATGGCCCAAAGCTCGAAATCCTTTTCCGGCACGGCATCGCCCGAGAGCGCGGTCAGCCGGACTTGGCCGGTGCCGTCATAGAGCGCGACGAATTTAACATTGCTGCCCTCTTGCTCGAGTGCCGCGACCAATTGGGTAGTGAGGCTCGATACATCCGGACGCGGTTGCAGCAGGTTGAAGCCGATAGCGGCCACCGCGACGGCCAGGGCGCCGGCGGCGATAGATCGCCATAAGAGCAGGCTTTCCCAGAAGCCGGGCTTGACCGGGGCTCTGGTATCGCCAAAGGCGCGTGCCTCGATGCCGGGCCAGAGCCGGTCGGGCGCGGGAACTTCCTCATAGCCCTCATTGAGGGCGGCAAAGCGGGACACCCAGAAATCGCGTTCGGCGCGCAGGGCCTGATCATTCTCGATCAGCCGGTGCACGCGATCATGCTCGGCGGGCGAGAGCAGGCCAAGCACGTATTCGGCGACCAGGGCATTGCGCCTGCCCTCGCCCCCATCCATGTCATCGCTCGTGCTCATGCCGTCAGACACTCTCTCAGCTTCAAAAGGCTCCGGCGGAGCCAGGTTCGCATCGTATTCAACGGCACAGCATAGCGCTGCGCCAGCTCGTCATAGCTATAACCATCGAGATAGGCGCCCCGCACGGCCTCGGCCCGGTCGGGTTCGAGTGTGGAGAGGCACCGCTCGATCCGCCCACGCTCCTGGCTATCAGCCGCCGCCCGTTCCGGTGAGGGGCCTGCGTCAGGGATTTCCAACGCCACATCGATATCGTCGGCCATTGGCCGGCGGGCGCGCAGGATGTCGAGCGCATGATTGCGCGCCACCGCCACGAGCCAGCTGATCGGGCTGGTATCGCCCGCCACATAGCGGTCGGCCCGCTGCCAGATTTTGACATAGACCTCCTGAATAGCCTCTTCGGCCTCCGAGCGGTCCTTCAAGATACGCAGCACCACTCCGAAGAGTTTCGCACTGGTGCGGTCATAAAGCGCACGAAAGGCGGCGCGATCCCGCAGGGCGCAGCGCGCTATCAGGTCGGCAACCTCCCGGCTGGGGGCCTGCATGGCCATGAATTTTACGTGCCTCCTCCGCAGCGCCCGGACGGCGCCTGTGCCGCGCCCTTGTCTGGTATTCCCACAACGCTACAGATTGAAAAACGGATCAATGCCTGTTTACGGCCATAAGCGTCTTTTCCTTTGCATCAGCATGCTCTAGACCCGTGCACGTCTTTTTATAGCCGCTTTGCGAGGGGATTGGGTCTGCCCATGACACAGGATACGCCTTCCACCGACCGGTTCTCCCACGATGCTGGCATTCTTGCGCAGGCGCTGCCCTATATGCAGCGCTATGAGGGCAAGACGGTCGTCGTGAAATATGGCGGCCATGCCATGGGCGATGCGCAACTGGGCCAGGCCTTTGCCCGCGACATCGCCCTGCTCAAGCAGTCCAAGGTCAATCCGATCGTGGTGCATGGCGGGGGCCCGCAGATTGCCTCCATGCTAAAAAACCTGGGCATCGAATCCAAATTCGAGAGCGGCCTGCGCGTGACCGATGCGCGGACTATGGAAATCGTCGAAATGGTGCTGGCGGGCTCGATCAACAAGGAGATCGTGGCGCTGATCAATGCCGAGGGCGAATGGGCGATTGGCCTGTGCGGCAAGGACGGCAATATGGTGTTTGCCAAAAAGGCCGAGAAGAAGGTCAAGGATCCCGGCTCCAATATCGAGCGTGTGCTCGATCTGGGTTTTGTGGGCGAGCCGGTCGAAGTCGACCGGACCCTGCTCGACCTATTGGCCCGCTCCGAGATGATCCCGGTGATCGCCCCGGTGGCGCCCGGCCGCGATGGCAATACCTATAATATCAATGCCGACACCTTTGCCGGCGCCATTGCCGGCTCGCTGGGCGCCAAGCGCCTGCTGTTCCTGACCGACGTGCCCGGCGTGCTCGACAAGGATGGTAAGCTCATCCCGGAACTCTCCGTGCGCGAGGCCAAGGAATTGATTGCTGATGGCACGATTTCGGGCGGCATGATCCCCAAGGTAGAAACCTGCCTCGAAGCGCTCGAAAATGGCGTGGAGGGTGTGGTGATCCTCAATGGCAAGATGCCCCATGTCGTGCTGGTCGAGCTGTTCACCGAATTCGGTGCCGGCACGCTGATCGTGCGCTAGCCTCTTCCCGCGAGACAAGAAAAAGGCCGCCCCTTGGGCGGCCTTTGCTTTTGCGTCATACCTCGACCGGCACATGTCGGGCCGGAGCGCCCTGGCCCTGCCCCTGCCCGCCGCCCTTCTTGAAGAAGGGCACCAGAGCCAGGACCAGCAGGAAACTGGCTACCTGATACCAGAGGGCAAAGCTGGCGGCGTCGGTAAAGACGGCGTGCTGGCTGTTGCCGGCGGCAAAGCCGCTGGCGAGCGAACCGAAGAACATTTCGCCCACCAAAGCCACGCCCAGCGCGCCGCCCACCTGCTGGAAAGCCTGCAGCGCGCCCGAGCCGGCGCCGGCATCGCGATGGGGCACATTGCGCAGCACCAGTTGGAACAGCGAGGAGAAGCCCAGCCCAAGCCCGATGCCGGCCAGCAGCAGCGGCGGCAGGAAACTCCAGTGGTTAATGGCGTCGCCTGCGCCTGCGATGATGAAATGCAGCGCCCCGATACCACCGGCCAGCAGGGCTCCCGATGCCGCCAGCCGCCCGCGCAGGTAACGCGAGCCGAGGCGTCCGGCGATCAGGGAGGCAACCAGCACACCGATCGAGAAGGGCGTGTTGGTCAGCCCCGACTCGAGCGGGGTGAAACCAAAACCCGATTGCAGGAAGATCGAGATCACCATGAACATGCCGGGAATGCCCGAGGCAAAGACGGTGATGACGAAGGCGCCGAACATGAAATCGCGATTGGCGATGAGGTCGAAATTGAGCAATTGCGGCAGGCCGGCCTTGGCACGGGCACGGGTCCACAGCACGAAGGCCACCAGCAACACAAAGCCGGAAGCGATCATGGCGAAAGCCCAGAGCGGCCAGCCATAGGCGCGGCCTTCAATGATCGGGAAGACGACGCAGACCAGGCCCAGGCCGAACAGCACGATACCCACGAAATCGTTCTTGAGCGCGGAATGCCCGGGCAGGCGCGGAATCAGGAAATAGCCGGCAATGACGGCAGCAATGCCGACCGGGATATTGACGAGAAATATCGGCTGCCAATCCATGCCGAAGAGTTGCGCCGAAATCAGCACGCCACCCAGAATGGGGCCGCAGACCGCGGCAAGCCCTGCCGAGAGGCCGAACAGCGAAAAGGCCTGGCCGCGTTCATGCGGGGGGAAGGTGACCGTTGCGATGGCCAGCACCTGCGGCGTCATCATGGCGCCGGCGAGGCCCTGGATCACCCGCGCAATGATCAGAAATTCGATATTGGGCGAGAGCCCGCACAGCGCGGAAGCTATGGTGAAACCGGCAACGCCCCAGAGAAACATATGGGTGCGGCCCACAATGTCGCCGAGCCGGCCAAAGGGCAAAAGCCCCAGCGCGAAGGCGAGCACATAGGCGGCGATGACCCATTCGATCTGGCTATCGGTAGCGCCCAGCCCCTCGCGCATCGAGGGCAAGGCGACATTGACGATGGTCACATCGATCAGGTTCATGAAATTGGCGATGAGCAGAATGAACAGGGCCAGCCAGCGGCGCGGATCGGGCGCGGCAGGGGCTGGGTGTTGGGCGGGAGAAGACATGACAGTCATCCTTGAGCAGAAACGGGATTGAGTACGAAGGCGCGCTCCAACTCGGCCAGAACCTGGTCGAGCGAGGCGCGGAATGAGGTCCATTGACGCCAATAGTCGGACAGGGCGCCGGTAGTGATCAGGGCTGCGGCCGCTGGATCAATGTCGTTTCGGAACGAGCCGTCTTCGACTCCGCGGCGAAATATTTCGACAAATTGCAGCCGCCAGAAATCGTAAAGCGGGGTGATGATCTGCGCGATGACCGGGTCGCGCCGGGCGCGCTCCACCATCTCGGTCAACACGATATTGAGTTCGGGCATGTCATTGACGATTTCGCGGAAGTCGTCAAATTCCAGCCGCAGCACTTGCAACGCTGTCTTGCCCTGACGGTCCTGCCGCAGCGCTTGCGCCTTGAAATCGTCGCGCAGTGTCTCGGCGACCAGCGCGATCAGCGCCTCCTTGGAGGGCACGTGATAGTGCAGTGTCGCAACATTGATGCCGACGCGGGCCGCGATGTCGCGGGTGCGCAGACCCTCGAGCCCCTTTTCGACAATGATGGCCCGGGCCGCCGCCGCAATGGCCAGCCGCCGGTCACCGCCGCTTTCGCGTTTGGCGCTGATTTGTTCCAGAGTCATAGGCCCATCCCGAATTTGCGGGATGGCTATAAACCCGATCTGGTGGCCAATCAATCATTTGATTGAGAATTTGATAACAAGGTCAATAGCCGTGTGGTCAAGCAAAAGCCGACGGCACGGTTGGTTCAAACGTTCCAGCTTCTACTGCTCGGCGTAAGGAGAGCCGCCGCCCAGGCTGTCATTGGTGTGCTCGATCAGCAGATCGCACAGACATGCTTCGTCGGTGCAGGCATCGCGGTCGGCGATGAAGGTCCCGTAGCGTGGCGGGTTGGCATGGTTGGTTTCGGTGCCGGTGGCGTTTTCATATGCGTAGACGGAGGCCATATCGTCCAGCCGGCCCATGCGCCAGAGGTCCGAATCGGCATCACCGGTCGAGTCGCACATCAGGATATGGGCCGGAACAGTGGGCGCGTCGCAGCTGATGTCGGACAGTACATCGCCATAGAAGTCCTCCATTTCGGCAATGCGCTTCTCGACCGCCGGCATATCGACACCGCAAGATTGGGCGAAAGCCATTTGCGGGATGGCAAGAAGCAAAAGCGTTAGCGGTAGGCGCATCGAAATGTCCTTGTTGGCTCAGGGGCCGTTGATATTGCAGCCCAAGTTAGTGGCACATTGTGGCGCTTTCTTCAGCCCCCGCCCCAATATTTCCATGGCGGCAACCGGGCGGCGGACGCTTCGGCCTGTGCCGAGCTTGACAAGCAGCCGATCTGCGAGCCCCTCTGCGCCAGACCATCGGAGTGCCCGCCATGCAGGATTATGTCCGCCGTATCCTCACCTCGTCCGTCTATGAGGTTGCCGAGGAGACGCCGCTGGAAAAAATGCAGCTATTGTCGGCGCGGCTGGGCGCCGAAGTGCTGCTCAAGCGCGAGGACATGCAGCCGGTCTTTTCCTTCAAAATCCGGGGCGCGCATAACCGCATCGCGCAATTGAGTGCCAGTGAGCGCGCCCGGGGCGTAATCTGCGCCTCGGCGGGCAATCATGCGCAGGGCGTGGCGCTTTCCGCCACGAGGCTAGGTATCCGCGCGGTCGTCGTCATGCCCACCACCACCCCCGCCATCAAGATCGGCGCCGTGCGGCGGCTGGGCGGAGAGGTCGTGTTGTTTGGCGATGGGTTCGACGCCGCCCGCGCCCATGCGGCGGAGCTGGCCGAGGAGCATGGCTATGTCGTCGTCCACCCGTTCGACGATCCCGACGTGATTGCCGGCCAAGGCACGATCGGCATAGAATTGCTGCGCCAGCATCCGGGCGAACTGGGCGCCATCTATGTGCCGGTGGGCGGCGGCGGGCTGGCGGCAGGCATTGCCGCCTTCGTCAAATTCCTGCGCCCCGAAATCAAGGTAATCGGGGTCGAACCGGAAGAAGCGGCCAGCATGAAGGCGGCCATCGCCGCAGGCCATCCGGTGGCGCTCGACCAGGTGGGCCTGTTTGCCGATGGCGTGGCCGTGCGCGAGGTCGGCACCGAGACGTTCCGGCTCTGTCGCGAACTGCTCGACGACATCGTCACCGTCACGGCCGACGAAATCTGTGCCGCCATCAAGGACATTTTCGATGACACACGGGCCATTGCCGAGCCGGCTGGCGCGCTGGCATTGGCGGGCCTGCGCAAGCAGGTCGAGCAGGGTGCGGCCCCCGTTGGCGCGCTGGTCGCCATCAATTCGGGCGCCAATATCAATTTCGACCGGCTGCGCTATGTGGCCGAACGCGCCGAGATCGGCGAGGGGGCGGAGGCGCTGTTCTCGGTGGAAATTCCCGAGCGGCGGGGCAGTTATCGCGCCTTTATGCGCCTATTGGGCCAGCGCTCGATCACCGAATTCAATTATCGTTTCGCCCATGACAGCAGCGCCAAGATTTTCGTCGGCATCAAGCTGAGCCGCGGCGATGCGGAAAAGCACGAAATCATCGGCCTGCTCGAAGAGCACGGACTCAAAGTCATCGACCTGACGGACAATGAAGTGGCCAAACTGCATGTCCGCTACATGGTGGGTGGGCGCGTTGCCGACCTCGAGCACGAAACGGTCTATCGCTTCCAGTTTCCCGAACGGCCGGGCGCGCTGCTCAAATTCCTTGAGGGATTGCATGATGCCTGGAACATCTCGCTGTTCCACTATCGCAATCATGGCGCCGATTATGGCCGCGTGCTGATCGGGGTGCAGGTGCCGCCCGAGACGCGGGCCGATTTCATCGCCCATATCGAGGCCATCGGCTTTCCTTATTGGGATGAAACCGACAATCCGGCCTATCGGCAATTTCTCGATCACGAACGGGCATAGCGACCGGGTTTGTCACACAATCGTCGCGGCTATTATGCCGGGATAAACCAGTAATGGCCTTTGCGGGCGCATTTCCGCCCATAATCGATTGCAATGGAAGCACTTAGAACCCATCTGCACGACAAGCCAGCGGTTCCTCCCGGAGCCGGTCACCAAAATCAATATCGACAACAAGCCGGAGACGATGATGAGGATAACCAAGAGCGTAAGCCTGATGCTGCTGGCCGGTGTGGCCAGTATCGGCGTGGTGCAGCCTTCCATGGCGCTGGAAGCCCAGGCTTTCCTGGATCGGGTCGCCCTGGTCTACAAGACCATTGGCTATGAATTCGCCTTTGGCGAAGGCAGGGTCGAGGGCGATACCGTCATTGTCGATGGGGTCAAGGTTGGCCTTGCCGGCATCGATACGTTCGATTTCCCGACCGAGATTACCTTTTCGGGCGTTACCGAGCGCTCCGATGGCGGCTATATGGTGCGCGAAGTAAGCATCCCCGACATCGATACCGAATTCGCCAAAAAACCGAGCGGCCATGTCACGCTTGCCGATGTCAAGATGGAAGGCCTCTACCTGCCCGGCGGCGAGGCCATTCCGGCCGGCGCATTGCTGCAATTGGTGCAGTCGATCAGCACGGGTCCGCTCTCGCTGACGCGCGACGGCAAGGAAGTTCTCTCCTACGATTCGGTGGTTGCCGGTTCGACCTTTACCCCGGCCCAGGGTGAAGCCATTACCGACCTCACGTCCAAGCTGACGGTCAGCGGCATCACCGTCGATCTCACCAGCGTCAAGGAGGAAGACCCCGCCGCCGGCGCGATCATTGATGAGTTGGGTCTCGATACGGTCTCGGGCAACGTCACGCAGAACCTGAGCTGGTCGATGGCCGACGGCCGCATGGTGATGGACCAGTTCCTGTTCGATTTCGCCGATGTGGGCGCGCTCGACATCAACCTCGACGTCACAGGCATGACCCCGGAAATGCTCGACAAGATCTATGCCATGCAGGCAGCAATGGCGACGGGTGACGCCACCAGCGAAGAGGCCCAGTCGGCCCAGATGATGAGCGGCATGCAGCTGATGCAGGCGATTTCCATCGTCTCGGCCAAGGTGCGCTATGACGATGCTTCGCTCGCCGGCAAGCTGCTGGACTTCTTCGCCAGCCAGTCGGGCGGCGATCGCGCCACCTTCGTGGCCGGCCTCAAGAGCATGCTGCCGACGCTGATCGACCAGAGCGGCATCCCGACGCTCAAGGACGTGGTGGTGCCCCCGGTTTCCGCCTTCCTCGATGATCCGCAGAGCCTTGAAGTCACGGTACAGCCGGAAAATCCGACCACCCTTTTGGTGCTGACCGCCGCTGCGGCCAACCCTGCCGGGCTGATCACGGCGCTGGGCCTTGCCATCACCGCCAACGAATAATCGCTCCGGGCGGCCCGTCTGACGGGCCGCCCATTCAAGTGTTAGGGCCAGTCGCCATTCATCTCAGGCCGAGCCGAAAATGATGGTCTTCGAGAACCGGAGCGCAGCGTACTTTGGTAGGTGAGCACCGGAAGCGCAGAAAACTAGCATTTGCAGGCCGGCACCAGATGAATGGCGGCTGGCCCTAGGTGAAACCGTCACGGTTTTGCGCTATATTGGCGCCATGAATGACATGACGCTCCCCGCCACACGCAGTCTTTCCCACATTACCGATTGGGTCTTTGACCTCGACAACACGCTTTATCCGCGTGAGTGCAATCTGTTTGCGCAGATCGATGTGCGCATTACCCATTATGTGATGGACCTGACCAAGCTGGATTTTGAGGCGGCAAGAGCGCTGCAAAAGACCTATTATCGCGATTTCGGCACCACGCTGAACGGGCTGATGCTGCAACACGAGGTCGATCCCGACCATTTCCTCGCCAATGTGCATGCCATCGATTATTCGCCAGTCGCGGAACACCCAGACCTGATGGCGGCAATCCGCGCTTTGCCCGGCCGCAAGTTCATCCTCACCAATGGCGATGTCGGGCATGCCCGTGCTGTGCTGGCCCGGCTAGGCGGCGCGGACCTGTTCGAGCATGTCTACGATATCCGCGCCATGACCTATGTGCCCAAGCCGCATCGCGAGGCCTATGCCGGATTCTTTGCCATGCATGGGGTCGACCCGACCAGCGCGGTGATGTTCGACGACCTCGAAAAGAACCTGGTCGTGCCCCACGAGATGGGCATGGCCACGGTTCAGGTGGTTGCCGGCCCCGACTATGCTCACGAGCAGGTTGATGCCTGGGAACTGGGGCGGGGTGACAGCACCCATGTGCATCACGTTACGGATGACCTCGCGCGGTTTTTGCGCGAGCGGCCGTAAGGGGCACGACCTCGTGGTTCGACAAGCTCACCATGAGGTCTACTTTTGGTCGCATTATTCCCAGCAGACCTCATCCTGAACCTGTCGAAGGACGAGGTCGTCGCTACATATTGTTCAGATGCAGAATATTGCCGTCGGGGTCCTTGAACCAGACCATCTTGAAATCGCCGGCAATGTGGATGTCGCCGCGCAGGTCCATGCCTTCATAATGCTCGAAGCTGACGCCACGGGCGCGCAGATTGGCGACGATATCCTCGATCTCGCCGCCCACGCCCCAGACCACGGCATTGGCCTTGTTGGTGCCGGCGAAGTCGGACTTGTAGACCACCAGCCCCGTCTTGCCGGTCTTGAACTCCATGACCATGTCATCTGACTGGATCAGGGTCAGCCCCAGCACATGCTCATAGAAGTGCCGGGCGCGGGCCATGTCGGTTACTGCCACGATGGCGGCAGAGTCGAAATCCTTGAGCATGACGAACTCTCCTTGATTGGCTATGCTGACCCAACGCGCCGCCCAGGATTGGGTTCATTCCCCGGCCAGGCGGGGGTGACGAGAGCCACGATCCCGCCGCCCCATCCCAATATTTGATAAAACACTGCGACAGCGTCTTTTTCCCATCTTCGCTGCGTTCTATCATTGCGGCATGACCGACCTTCCCGGCCGCCGGCCGCCGCCTCATCCAGAAACCGCCCCCACCTTCCGCGAGCGGCTGGAAAATCTGCGCCATCTGGGGCGTCTGGTGTCCCAGATCTGGCGCACCAGCCGGCCGTTGACTGCCGCCAGTATCGGGCTGCGGCTGATCGCTTCGATGCAGCCCATCGCCATGCTCTATGTGGGCAAGCTGATCATCGATGAGGTGGTGCGGCTGACCAGCCTGTCCAAGCCCGGCCCCGGCTTTGCCGATTGGTGGGCCAGCGGTGCGCTCACCACCGTAATCGGCCTTTTGGCGCTTGAGCTGGCGCTGGTGATCTTCTCCGACCTGCTCGCCCGCGCCACGGGCCTGGCCGATGCGGTGCTGTCGGAACTGCATTCCAACCAGGTCAGCGTCGAGCTGATGACCCATGCCGCCCGGCTCGATCTGATGCATTTCGAATCCGCCGAATATCAGGACCGGCTGGAGCGCGCCCGCCGCCAGGCCGCCGGCCGCAATGCCCTGCTCAGCCAGATGTTCGGCCAGGCGCAGGATATCATCACAGTGGCGACACTGGCGGGTGGCCTGTTCTTTTACGCGCCCTGGCTGATCCTGCTGCTGCCGCTCAGCTTCGTGCCCGCCGTGTGGGGCGAAAGCCGCTTCAACACCCTGGCCTATTTCATGAACCGCTGGCGCACCCCCGAGCGGCGGGAGCTCGAATATATCCGCTATGTCGGCTCGAGCGCCGATACGGCCAAGGAGATCAAGCTGTTTGGCCTGGGCGCTTTTCTGATCGAGCGCTTCAAGAAGCTGGCCCACACCATCTTCCTCGAAAATCGCCGGCTCTCGACCCAGCGCGCCGGCTGGGGCGCGGTGTTTTCTTCGATTTCGACACTGACCTATTACGGGGCCTATGCCTTCATCGTCTGGCGCACCATTATCGGGGACTTTTCCATCGGCGACCTGGCGTTCCTGTCGGGTTCGTTCCTCAGACTCAATGGCCTGTTCCAGAAAATCCTGCTCGGATTCACCCAGATTGCCGGCCAGTCCATGTATCTCGATGATCTGTTCTCGTTCTTCGAGATCGAGCCGACCATATTGCCGCCGGCCCATCCCAAGCCCTTCCCCCAGCCCATCGCCCAGGGCATCGTCTTCGACAATGTCGGCTTCCGCTATCCCGATACGGAAACCTGGGCCATTCGCGGCCTGTCCTTCACGCTCCATGCCGGCGAAACCCTGGCGCTGGTGGGCGAGAACGGAGCAGGTAAGACAACAATCGTCAAACTTTTGACCCGTCTCTATGACCCCGATGAGGGCCGCATCAGTGTCGATGGCATTGATCTCAAGGATATGCGCATCGAGGATATTCACGCCCATATCGGGGTGATCTTTCAGGATTTCATCCGCTATAGCCTGTCCGCCCGCGAAAATATCGGGGTGGGCCGGATCGATGACCAGCACGATATGGAGCGGATCGAAGACGCGGCCGAGCGCAGCCTTGCCGATCAGGTGATAACCAAATTGCCCGGCGGCTATGACACCCAGCTGGGGCGCCTGTTCAACAAGGGGCGCGATCTCTCCGGTGGGGAATGGCAGAAGGTCGCCATTGCCCGCGCCTATATGCGCGATGCCGATCTGATCATTCTGGACGAGCCCACGGCGGCGCTTGATGCCAAGGCGGAGGCGGAGGTGTTTTCGCGCTTCAAGAGTCTCGCCAGCGGGAAGACGGCAGTGATCATCTCGCACCGGTTTTCGACGGTGCGGATGGCGGATCGGATACTGGTGCTGGAGAATGGTGCGATCCTGGAATCGGGCTCCCATGAACAATTGCTGGCCCTGCGTGGGCGCTATGCGGAGCTGTTTGAGTTGCAGGCGGCGGGGTACCGATAGCCCCTACCCCACCCGCACCAGCACCCGGCCCATGACCTTCCCGGCCAAAATCCGTTGCGCCGCCACGGGCAGGCCCTCAAGCCCGATTTCCTCGACCAGTTCCTCGTAGCCTGCGAAATCAAACAGCTCGCCCAGCCTGTTCCACGCGGCCACCCGCGTCGCATAGGGCTGCATGACGCTGTCGATGCCGATCAGCGTCACGCCGCGCAGGATGAAGGGCAGGACATTGGTTTCAAGTTCGATGCCCCCGGCATTGCCGATGCTGGCGACTGCCCCGCCATAATTGACCTGCCGCAGCAGTTTGCCCAGAATCTTGCCGCCGACATTGTCGATGGCCGCCGCCCAGCGCGCGCTTTCGAGCGGCTTATCGGCGCCGCCGAGAAAGGCATTGCGGTCGATGACGCTGGACGCGCCCAAAAGGCGTAGCGCACCGGAGAGTTCCAGACGTCCCGACAGCGCGGCGACCTGATAGCCCAGCTTAGCCAAAAGCGAAGTAGCGATCGAGCCGACGCCACCAGCCGCGCCAGTCACCAGCACTTCCCCGGCATCGGACTGCAACCCGGCGGCTTCGAGCCGGTCGATGGCCAGCATGGCGGTCAGCCCTGCCGTGCCGGCGATAATGGCCTGGCGCGGGCTCAGCCCTTGGGGCAGCGGCACCAGCCAATCGGCGCTGACGCGGGCGCGTTCGGCATAGCCGCCCCATTGGGCCTCGCCCACGCGCCAGCCCGTCAGCACCACGGCCTGGCCGGGTACATAGCGGGGATCGACGCTGTCGCGCACAATGCCGGCAAAATCGATGCCGGCGACATGGGGATAATTCCGCACCAGCCCGCCCGCGCCGGTCAGGCACAAGCCATCCTTGTAATTGAGGCCGGCCCATTGCACGTCGACCGTCACATTGCCGGCGGGCAGACGCGCCTCATCCACCTGCTGAACCGATGAGCTGACCCGCCCATCATCGGCCTTTTCAGTCACCAGAGCGCGAAAGCTCATCGACCGCCTCCCCAGGCATTCTTGATTGATGGCACCCTGACACGTTCGCGGCGGGCGCCACAAGCTGGTGCAATAGCGCAAAGCGCCTTATCTCTTTGTTCAGCAAGCCTCAAAGAGTGTTCCCGTGACCGCTACACCTAGTGACAGCCAGATCGCCGTGATCGCCGAAACCTATCGCCTATTGGGCGATCCCACCCGGCTGCGCGTGCTGCTGGCGTGCCTGGCGCAACCCATTGCCGTGGGTGATATCGCCAAGGCCGTCGCCGCCTCGCCGTCACTGGTCAGTCATCACCTGCGCCTGTTGCGCGGAGCAAGGCTGGTGCGCGGTACGCGGCGCAACAAGCAGGTGTTTTACGAGGCGGCCGACGATCACATTGCCCGCATGCTGGCCGACATGATCGAACACGCCATGGAAGAGCATGCACCGGGCGAGAGCGAGGACGACCGCGACACCTGACCGCAGTTCTGGCCCGGCATCGTCCTTGATTTCTACATATGAACATGTATTCATATGAAGGTAAGTAAGGAGCATTTGCCAATGGCAGGGACAGGACCGGCCCATAATCCAGGCACTCACGATCACGTTGAGCATGATCATGAGGACCACGATCACGCCGGGCATAGCCACGGTGGGACCGGGCATGGCCATGCCAGCCATGGCGATCATGATCATGACGGGCACGATCATAGCCATGCGCCCACGGTCGGCGCCGGCAATGAAAAGGTGGTGCTGATCGGCTTTGTGCTGACGGCGGGCTTCATGGTTGCCGAAGTGGTGGCCGGCGTGCTGTCCGGCTCATTGGCGCTGATTGCCGATGCCGGGCATATGCTGACCGACGCAGCCGCATTGCTGCTGGCCTGTGCGGCGTTCCGCTTTGGCCGCCGCGCCTCTGACAGCAAGCGCAGTTTTGGCTATATGCGGCTTGAAGTGGTCGCCGGGCTGGTCAATGCGCTGGCGCTGTTCGCCCTCACCGGCTGGATCATCTACGAAGCCGTTCAGCGTTTCATGACGCCGCATGAGGTTCTGGCCGGGCCGATGTTCATCGTCGCCGTGCTGGGCCTCTTCATCAATGTCGCGGTGTTTTTCGTGCTGTCGCGCGGCGACAAGGAGCATGTCAATATTCGCGGCGCCATGCTGCATGTGCTGGGCGATCTGCTCGGCTCGGTCGCCGCCATTGCCGCCGCTATCGTCATCTGGTTGACCGGATGGATGCCCATCGATCCGATCCTGTCGGTCTTTGTGTGCCTCCTGGTCCTGCGCAGCGCCTGGAAACTGTTCCGCGGCTCGCTGCATATCCTGATGGAAGGCACGCCTGGCAATGTGGCCATCGAGGATATGGAAAAGGGGCTGCTCGCCGCCGTACCGAGCCTCAAGGCCGCACGGCACATCCATGTCTGGTCGATCACCTCGGGCAAGCCCGTCGCCACGCTGGAAATCGTCTTGGCTCCGGGGGCGGATGCGGCGGCGACGACGCAGGCTACCAAGCAGGCACTGCTCAAGGATTATGGCATTGCGCACTCGACCATCGAGATCGTCTGGGAGGATGGCACGCCGGCCTGTGCGCTGGCGGTGGAGGGGATTCCGTAAGCCAGTGGGGCGGGTCTACAACCCACCCACACAGGCATATTTCAGCTCCGTAAACTCCAATATCCCGTGCGCGGAGCCCTCGCGGGAATTGCCGCTTTCCTTGACCCCGCCAAAGGGCGCCAGTTCGGTGGAGATCAGCCCGGTATTGATGCCGACCATGCCGTATTCCAGCCGCTCCATGACGCGGAACAACCGTGCTGCGTTCCGGGAGTAGAAATAGGCCGCCAGCCCGGTTTCGGTGGCATTGGCCGCCGCGATCACCTCATCCTCGGTGGTGAAGCGGAACACCGGAGCCAGCGGGCCAAACGTTTCCTCCTGTGCCAGTTGCATATTGCCGGTGACGCCGGTCAGAACGGTGGGCTCGAAGAAGGTCTGGCCCAGTTCATGCCGCTTGCCTCCCAGTTCGAGAGAAGCGCCTTTGGTGAGGGCATCGGCGATGTGGGTTTCCACCTTCTCCACTGCGTCTTCGGTGATCAGCGGCCCCTGCACCACGCCCTCGGCAAAGCCGTCGCCGACCTTGAGCGCGCGCACCTTGGCGATGAGCTTCTCGACAAACGCATCATGCACCTTGTCCTGCACATAGATGCGGTTGGTGCACACGCAAGTCTGGCCCATATTGCGGAATTTGGAGAGGATTGCGCCCTCGACCGTTGCATCGATATCGGCATCGTCGAAGACGATGAAGGGGGCATTGCCGCCCAGTTCGAGCGCTACTTTCTTGACCGTTCCGGCGGCCTGCCGCATCAGGATCTTGCCTACCTCGGTCGAACCGGTAAAGCCCACCAGCCGCACTTTGGGATGGCTGGTCAGCACGCCGCCAATGGCGATGGCGTCGCCGGTGATCACATTGATCGTGCCGGCCGGGAAGCCCGCGCGCTGGGCGAGTTCCGCCAATGCCAAAGCCGTCAGCGGCGTCTCGGGCGCTGGCTTGAGCACCACAGTACAGCCAGCCGCCAGTGCCGGCGCGACCTTGCGGGTGATCATCGCGGCCGGGAAATTCCACGGCGTAATCGCTGCCACCACGCCAATTGGCTGGCGCAGCACCATGATGCGGGCGTCGGCGCGGTGCGAGGGCAGCAATTCACCCGCCACGCGCTTGGCTTCCTCGGCATAGAATTCGATGTAGGAGGCGGCATAATCAATTTCGCCCAGCGCCTCGGCAAAGGGCTTGCCCTGTTCGCTGGTGAGAATGGTGGCCAAATCGCTGCGATTGGCCATGACCAGTTCGAACCATTTGCGCAGCACCGCGCTGCGGTCCTTGGCCGTGCGGGCGGCCCAGGGGTGGAATGCCCTGGCCGCCGCATCCACGGCAATATTTGCTTCTGCCGCGCCGTGATTGGGCACGTGGCCGAGGATTTCGCCATTGGCGGGGTTGGTCACGGCCAGCGCGGCATCGCCGGTGAACTGGCCGTCGATGAAACTCTGCGACTGCAACAGTGCCGGATCGGTCAAGGCGCGCATGGGATCTCCTATTCGAGATTGGCCGCGACGAGGGCGTTGGCCAGCTTGTCCAATCCCTCGGCGAGTACGGCGTCGGAAATGGTCAGCGGATTGAGAACGCGGATGGTGTTGCCATGGATGCCGCAGGACAACAATACCAAGCCGTCATCCAGCGCCGCCGCGATCACCCGCTTGGTCGCGGCCGCATCAGGCTTGCCCTGCCGGTCAACAATGTCGAAGGCGATCATGGCGCCGGGGCCGCGGATGGCGGTGATGGGCAGCGCATCCTTGCGAATAACGATATCACCCAACGACTTACGGATGATGCCGCCCAGATCTTCAGCGCGTAGCAGCAGGTTTTCTTCGGCAATGATATCAAGCACGGCAAGCGCCGCCGCGCAGGCAATCGGGCTGCCGGCATAGGTGCCACCCAGCCCGCCGGGCTCGGCCGCATCCATGATATTGGCCTTGCCGATAACGCCCGAAAGCGGGAAGCCACCAGCCAAGGATTTGGCCACTGTCACCAGATCCGGCTCGACGCCGGAATGCTCGATGCCGAACATTTTGCCGGTGCGGGCAAAGCCGGTCTGGACCTCGTCGGCGATCAGGATAATGCCGTGAATATCGCAGGTTTTACGGAGGGTTTTGAGCAGTTCGGCGGGGGCGGGCAGGAAGCCGCCTTCGCCCTGGACGGGTTCGATGATGATGGCCGCAACATCGGTGGGGGCGATGTCTGCGCGGAACAAGGTTTCGAGGGCCTTGATTGTGTCGGCGGTGCTGACGCCATGGCTCTGGGCGGGGAAGGGCAGATGGTAGATGGCGGGGGGCGCGACGCCGAATTTGACCTTGTAGGGGGCGACCTTGCCGGTCAGCGCCATGGTGAGGGTCGTGCGGCCGTGGAAGCCGCCGCTAAAGGCGATGATGCCGGGGCGACCGGTGGCAGCGCGGGCGATTTTAATTGCATTTTCAACGGCTTCCGCACCGGTCGAGAGCAGGATGGACTTGGCGGGCGCCGAAAATGGGGCCAGCGCATTGAGCCGTTCGCAGAGCGCGACATAGGGTTGGTAGGGCAAAATCTGGAAGGCGGTGTGGGTGAAGCGGTCGAGTTGGTCGTGGACGGCCTTGAGCACTTTGGGGTGGCGGTGGCCGGTGTTGAGCACGGCAATGCCGCCGGCAAAATCGATGTAGCGTTTGCCCTCAATGTCCCAGATTTCGGCGTTTTCCGCGCGGCTGGCATAGATGGGAAAGGCGTTGGCGAGGCCGCGGGGAATGGCGGCGATGCGGCGCGCCTGAAGACTGGCATTGGACTGCATTTTGAATCACTCACGCGGGCAATTGGTGAGCGGACTGTTAGCGTTGAGCGTGACATTGGGGTAGCAGATTGATTTGGGCACAGTGGTGCATTAGAGCTTCCACTCAT
Organism: Devosia sp. LC5; assembly: GCF_000735585.1. GTDB lineage: Bacteria > Pseudomonadota > Alphaproteobacteria > Rhizobiales > Devosiaceae > Devosia. The sequence continues at coordinate 9,877 of NZ_JNNO01000006.1, read as the reverse complement.
GAGCGAAAAGCTGTCCCTGCCACCCCTGGTCATGTTGCGCGCCTTCGAGGCCGTTGCCCGCATGGGCAGCATGCGCAAGGCAGCCGACGATATCGGGGTGAGCCATACAGTGGTGAGCCGGCATGTGCGCAATCTCGAACATTGGCTGGGTCGGCCTTTGGTGACAGCAACGCCGCGCGGGGTGATGCTCACGGCGCAGGGCGAAACGCTGTTTGCCGCCACCAACCGCGCCTTCCGGATCATTGCCAACAGCACGGCCGAATTGCGCCCGGCTTCGCGGCGGGCGGGGTTGCGGATCTGGTGCATGCCGGGGCTGGCGACGCGCTGGCTGACGCCGCGCCTGTCGCAAATCGAGGCGGCGATGGGCGACGTGGATATCAGCCTGCGGGCGATCGACCGGCTGCCGGACTTTGCGGCGGGCGAGTCCGACCTGATGATCGGGTTCGGCTCGTTCGACCGGCTGCCCGCGGGTGCGGAACGGTTGATCTCGCCGCGCATGTTTCCAGCGGCGAGCCCGGCCTGGATCGCCCAGCATGGGGCGCCCGCCGATCTGGCCGAACTCTCCAGGGCGCCGCTGATCCACGAGGAGAGCCGGCAGCAATGGACGGACTGGTTCGAGGCGATGGGGTTTCCGCTGCGGAGCCAATTGCGCGGCCCCCGGCTGTGGGACGCCAATCTGGGGTTTGATGCGGCGCTGGCCGGACAAGGCATTGCACTGGTGACGCGGCTGACGGCCGGGGCCGAGATCGACGATGGGCGGCTGGTGGAGATTTTGAGCAGCAAGGTGCGGTTGGGCGGGTATTATCTGCTGGCCTCGCCACAGCGGGTGGGTGATCCGGTGCTGGGCCGGTTTGAGCGGTGGCTGGAGGAGAATTTGCCGCTGGATTGAAGGCCCCTCGCGCGGCGCCCATACGCGAGCGCGTGATTTTCGCCGCCGCACGGCCGCTGTCCAGCCGGGTTTGGCAGATTGTTTGGGTTGACGAAGCAGGTTTGCAAACCGAGCTTAAGGGGTCCCTCCCCCAACCACTGCATCACCATGACCGTCTCTGCCAAGCCCGTAATCGGGGTTATTTCCAACCATGTTGTCGAGGACGAGGGCGCCTATATCGTCAAGGCGCGCTATGTAGATGCGGTCGCTCGCTATGCCGATGCGGTGCCGCTGATCTGTCCCAGCGTGGAGGACGCCGGCAATGCAGCAGCCATCATCGAGCGGCTTGATGCTGTCTTGTTGACCGGTGCCACATCCAATATCGAGCCGGGCCGCTATGGCGCGGCGAGCGGACGGGCGCCATTCGATCCGCGGCGCGATGCCATGTCCGGGGCGCTGATCGCAGCGGCCATGGCGGCGGGCAAGCCGGTATTCGGAATTTGCCGGGGGCTGCAGGAAATCAACGTGGCGCTGGGCGGCAAGCTGGTGGATCAGCGTGATGGATCGAACCAGCACTTGGCGCACCATGCGCCCGAGGGCGTGAATCTCGATGCCATGTTTGCCCATAGCCATGCGATCGAGGTGGTGCCCGGTACGCCCTTGGCGGGAATTGCGGGCGAGAAGTCCTTTGCCGTCAACAGTGTGCATTTCCAGGCGATTGGCACATTGGGCCGGGGGCTGGTGGTCAATGCGCGGGCGGCCGATGGGGTGGTGGAGGCCCTGTCGTCGAGCGGGACAGGGGCGCCGATCCTGGCGGTGCAATGGCATCCCGAATGGCGCCCAGAGGGACGGGCGCATGATTTGGCGTTTTGGCGGAATATGGGGGAAGTCGCCCGGGCGTATATGGGGCGGTGAGCTTGAAATCTGCCACGGCGTCATTCCGGCGCAGGCCGGAATGACACGGTGGGTGGGTGAGATCGCGTTCGGGTTTGGGGTTTGATCCACCAACACCGAGCTTTTGGCGGCTCTCGACACCCCACCCTAGCCCTCCCCTCAAGGGGGAGGGGATTGGATCGAGGCTTACGGGCTTCGTCGTTCAATAAGAATCCATTATCGATTGAATTTTGAATCGGAATTGGACAGGGGCGTTGGAAGGCCTTTGATTGGGGCATCCAACCAAGTTATGGCCACCATGTCCGACAAGAAATTCTATCTCAAATTCGTCGATGCCAATGTGCAGGGCATTATTTCGCTTTATTGGGACCATGCCCCCGAGACCTGCGAGGCGCTGTGGAATGCGCTGGAGACGCCGATCCAGTGGAAGGCTACGCATGCCATGTTCTCGGGCCCCGAAATCATGATGGGCCTGCCCGAAACGCACCGCAATTTCGACCCGACGGCATTGCCGCCGGAAAACCAGACCATCATCCCTGAAGTGGGCGAATTGCTCTGGTATTATCAGCCCAAGAACTTCTTCAAGATCGACCCGAGCGAATTCTGGGAAATCGGCATGTTCTATGGCGTGGGCGGCCGCACTTTTGGGCCGACCGGTTGGATTCCGTGCACCTATTTCGGCAAGATGACGGAAAACCTCGATGCCGTGGCCGAGCAGTGCCGCCTGATCCGCATCGAGGGCGCCAAGACCGTCGAAATCGGCCGGCTCTGAGACAGGCGACAAACTTTAGAAGACCTCATGGTGATCCTTCGACACGCTCAGGATGTCGAACCACGAGGTCGGGCGAGTGGAGGCCGGGTGCCACGACCTCGTCCTTCGACAGGCTCAGGATGAGGTCTACTAAGGCGACGCTCGCTCCAAACCAATCCGCCGGCCCAAAAGGGCCAGCCATATCAGCAAGGGGAACGCACATGAAAGCAATATTCGGTACGGCCGTTCTGGGCCTCTCGGCCCTGCTCGGCACCACGGCCTTCGCGCAGGATAATTCGCTCACCATCAATTCCTTCGGCGGGGCCTATGAAGAGGCGCATCGCGCCTGCGTCATCACCCCGTTCGAGGCCGCCACCGGCGCCAAGGTCAATGTCGTCACCGCCTATTCGGCTGACGCCTTTGCCCAGCTGCGCGCGCAGAAGGCGGCGCCGCAATTCGACGTGATCCATTTTTCGGGTGGCCAGGAAATCGTTGCGGCAGCTGAGGGGCTGCTGGCGCCGATCGACAAGGCAAGCCTGAGCAATGAGCCCGATCTTTATGATTTCGCCAAGGCGGACCTCGCCAATGGCCAGGGCCCAGCCTATTCCATCGCCGCCATCGGGCTGGTGTTCAACACCGAAGCGGTGCCGACGGCGCCCAGCAAATGGGCCGATCTGCTCAATCCCGAATATGGCGAGCACCTGGTGCTCACCGACATTTCCAATGGCTATGGCATGCTGAGCTTTCTGATGCTCAACCAGGTGCAGGGCGGGGATTTGAGCAATATCCAGCCGGGGCTCGACGCCGTGGGCCAGTTGCTTGAGGCCGGCGCGATCGTGGTTTCGACATCGCCGGAAATCCAGCAGGAATTCGCCCAGAACGACGCCTGGATCGCCCCTTACGCGTCCGACTATGCATTCACGCTGCGCAAGGCGGGCCTGCCCTCCGGGTTCGTGCAGGGCGAGGAAGGCACCCCGGCGAGCTATATCACGGCGAACCTGGTGGCCGGCCGGCCCAACAATGAACTGGCGCTGAAATTCATCGACCTCGAAATCTCGGCCGAGGCGCAGCAGTGCTTTGCCGAAGCGCTGCGCTATTCGCCCACCAATGCCAGGACCGAACTGAGCCCCGAAGTCGCGGCCGATGTGGCCTATGGCGAAGCGGGCGTCGCCGGGCTGATCCGGTTTGACCCGGCGACCATCGAAGCCCATCGCACGGCTTGGGTTGAAGAATGGAACAAGGCGATCGCACAGTAGGTTCGGGCGCCAATTCGGGGTTATCCGGGCTCTCCTCCACCCCCTCCCAACCTCCCCCATCAAGGGGGAGGTGCCAGGCCGGTGGGAATGGCGGGAGGGTGCCGAAAACTCGATCCTACCCTCCCCTTGATGGGGAGGCAGGGAGGGGTGAAGGGAGCCCCAATGCTTCTGCTGACGCCTGCCACGCCGGCAATGACACGATCCGGGCGAGGCACTCCCTCGCTTGCCCGGGTCGCCGGGCCTCTTCACCCCCAACATGAAGAGGCCCGCCCCTTCCGTTCAGCGGTGCAGAAGAAGGAAACAGAGGTTCCCGCTTTCGCGGGAATGACCCGGGGGTGTTACATGGCAGGCACGACCTCGTGGTTCGACAGGCTCACCATGAGGTCTACTGATGAACCGAAGGCGTGATGTGCCCGGCTCCGCGCAACTCAAGGAAAACTGCCCCTGATGAATGACCGCATGGAAAACCTGCTGCTGGCCCTGCCGGGACTTCTGCTGCTGGTGCTGGCCTTTTTCCTGCCGATCGGGCAGATGCTGGTGCTTTCGGTGACGGGGCCGGAGGGTCCGCTGGCGCCGTTCGTACGGTTTTTGAGCGATCCCTATTATCTGGGCATTCTGTGGCGCACGGTGCGGCTGTCGCTGCTGATCACGCTGATCTGCGGCGCGATCGGGTTTCCGCTGGCCTATATCATGACCAAGGTGGGACCCAGGCTGCGACTATGGCTGGTGGTCATGGTCATCCTGCCGCTGATGACCAGCGTGGTGGTGCGCACGTTCGGCTGGATGGTGTTGCTCAGCCGCAGCGGACTGATCCCCGAAATGCTGCGCGATATGGGGCTGGTGGGGCGCAATTTCGCGCTGATGCAGACCGAGACCGCCATTGTGATCGGCATGGTACAGGTATTGCTGCCGTTCATGGCGTTATCCATTCTGGGGGTTTTGACCCGGATCGACGGGCGGCTGGAAGAGGCGGCGCGGACCATGGGCTGCTCGTTCCTGCAAACCATCCGTACCGTGGTTTTGCCGCTGGCTTTGCCGGGGATCGTGGCGGGATCGCTGCTGTGTTTTACGCTCTCGGCCAGCGCCTTCATCACGCCGAACCTATTGGGGGGCACCCGCATTCAGGTGCTGGCGGCCTCGATCTACAAATCGGTGACGGCGACGCCGGACTGGCCCTTTGCGGCGGCGCAGGCGGTGATCCTGTTTGCCGGGATCGCGCTGGTGCTGGTGCCCTATATCAAGATGACGGGGGCCAGGAATGGTTAAGTCGGTTCCCGCCTGGCTGCGTATCCTGAGCGTGGTTTTCGTGGCGCTGACCGCGCTGATCCTGCTGGCGCCGCTGATCGTGGTGGTGGGCGTATCGGTATCGGAAAGCCAGTTCATCGCCTTTCCGCCCAATGGGCTGAGCCTGCGCTGGTATAGCCAGGTGCTGTCATCCAATGCCTATCTGGGCGCGGGGTGGATCAGCATCCAGATTGCGCTGATGGTCACGGGGTTTGCCACCCTGATCGGGGGCGCGGCGGCCATAGCCATCCATCGCCGGCAATTGCCGTTTTCCGATGTGCTGGCGACAGTGTTCCTCTCACCTTTGGTGCTGCCCACCATCATCTATGCCATCGGCATGCTGATGTTCTGGAGCTCGGCCTTTGGGCCGGTCTCGCCGGTGACGCTGGCGCTGAGCCACACGATCATCGCCCTGCCCTATGTGGTGCGAACCACGCTGGCAGTACTGGCCGAATCCAACCCGTATCTGGAGGAAGCTGCGCGGACCATGGGCGCCAACCGGCTGCAGCGCTTGTGGTTTGTCGTCGTGCCGCAATGCATTCCGGGGCTGGCGGCGGGGGCGTTCTTTGCCTTCAATATCTCGTTTGACGAGGCGGTGCTGTCGCTGTTCCTGCGCGGGCCGACGCTGACCACCCTGCCCGTGCAGATTTATGGCCAGCTCGAATTCTCCCCAGATCCGTCGGTGGCGGCCGTGTCCACCATCATGATTGCCCTGACCATTGTGCTGATCTTCGTGATCGACCGCATGCTGGGGCTGACCAAATTTGCGAGTGCCTGAGCCATGGCCAATGTGCGCCTGACATCGATCCAGAAATCCTTCGCCAAGACCGCGGTGCTGCATTCTATCTCGCTCGATATCGCCTCGGGCGAGTTCATCAGCCTGCTCGGGGCTTCGGGCTGTGGCAAGACGACCTTGCTGCGGATCGTGGCGGGGCTGGAAAGCGTGACTGCGGGAGCCGTCGAAATCGATGGGCGCGACGTGACGGGCCTGCCGCCGGAAAAGCGGGACATCGCCATGATGTTTCAATCCTATGCGCTGCTGCCGCATTTGAGCGTGGCGGAGAATGTGCGATTTCCGCTGCGCATGCGGGGCATTGGCAACCGCGAGGAGCAGGCCGAAAGGGTCAAGGCGGCGCTGGAGACGGTGCAACTGGGGCATCTCAGTGAACGCAAGCCGCGGCAACTCTCGGGCGGGCAGCAGCAGCGCGTGGCGCTGGCCCGGGCCATTGTTTCCAAGCCCAAGGTTTTGTTGCTGGATGAGCCGCTGAGCAATCTCGATGCAAGGCTGCGCGAGGACATGCAGGTGGAGCTGATCGAAATCCACCAGCGGCTGGGGCTGACGACAATTTTCGTGACGCATGATCAGGAGGAGGCGCTGAGCCTGTCCGATCGCATCGTGCTGCTCAATGCCGGGCGGGTCGAGCAGGAAGGCACGCCGGCGCAGATTTATAGCCAGCCGGCAACGGGTTTTGCCTCGAATTTCATTGGTTCGGCCAATCTTCTGCCGGCCGAGATCTTCGAGGGACCGGATGGGCCGGTGGCGCGGTTTGCCGATGGGCAGGCGCTGGCTTTGGCCAGGACCGAGACGGCGCGTGGTGCGGTGACTGTGGCGCTGCGGCAGGAGGATTTGAGCCTGTCGGCCGAGGGCAATGGCCCCAGGGCCAAGGTGCGCACGCGCGTGTTTCTGGGCGCGCGCAATCGCTATGTGATGAGTCTGGCCGGTCAGCCGCTGCGGGCGCTCACGGCCAATGACCTCGACTTTGCCGATGGGCAGGAGGTGAGCCTCGCCATCGATCCCGCCCGCGTCCGTATTATTCGCGATTAGCCCCCTCCCCGTTGAGGGGAGGGTTATCAGATGGCCGAATCTCACCTCGCCCCTCAGGGGAGAGGTCGACGGCGGAGCCGGCGGGTGAGGGGTGCGATGCTGCAAGATACCGTTATGCCCCAACATGGCACCCCTCACCCAGCTCTGCCAGGTCGCTTTGCTCCCGGCGTCGCTACCCTCTCCCCTGAGGGGCGAGGGGAGATGGGGCCCGGCATTGCTTAACAAAAAATTTCCACCTTTCTGGATTTCCGACATGACTTATGAAACCCGCCTCTTCATCAATGGCGCCTATGTGGCCGGCAATGGGCCCGCTTTGCCCAGCCATGAGCCCGCGACGGGGAAACTGCTGGCCGAGGTTGCTTCGGCCGATGCGGGCCAGGTCGATCTGGCTGTCACCACTGCCCATGCCGCCTTTGCCAAATGGGGCAAGGCGACGCCCAAGGAGCGCAGCCGGGCGCTGTTGCGGATTGCCGATGCTATCGAGGCACGGGCCGAGGCACTGGCCGATGTGGAGGCGGTCAATGCGGGCAAGCCCTGGCGCTATGTGAAGGCGGGGGAATTGGCCAATGTGGCCGATGTGTTCCGCTATTTCGGCACGGCGGCGCGCAATGTGCCGGGGACGCCCGCCAATGGTTTTCGGTCGAGCCGCCATACTTCGATCCTGCGCCGCGATCCGCTGGGCGTTGTCGCCTCGATCGCGCCGTGGAATTATCCGCTGCTGATGGCGGCCTGGAAGATCGCGCCGGCCGTAGCGGCGGGCAATACAGTCGTGATCAAGCCATCAGAGAACACGCCGCTGAGCCTGTTGCTGCTGGCCTCGATCCTGGCCGAATTCCTGCCCGAGGGCGTGGTCAATGTGGTGACCGGGGACGGCCCCGATGTGGGCCAGACGCTGATCACTCATCCGCTGGTGCGGATGATTTCGCTGACCGGGGACGTGCGCACCGGCCGCTCCGTGCTCAAGGCGGCAGCCGGCGACAGCATCAAGCGGACGCATCTGGAACTGGGCGGCAAGGCGCCGGTGATTGTTTGCGCCGATGCCGATGTGGACAGCCTGGTCGAGACGCTGCGCGAAGCCAGTTTTTACAATGCCGGGCAGGATTGCACGGCGGCTTGCCGGATTTTCGTGGATCGCAGCATTGCGCAAGAGGTGACCGACAAGCTCTCAGCCATGATCGGGAGCCTGGTCTATGGCGCGCCCGAGCGGGACGATGTCGAATTCGGCCCGCTGATCACCGAAGCCCAGCGCGGCCGCGTGGCCGGGTTTGTCGACCGGGCGCGAGCCGATGGCGCCGATATCGTGGCGGGGGGCAAGACGCCGGGGGGCCTGGGCTATTATTATGAACCCACGCTGGTGGCGGCGCCCATCACTGCCGAAATCGTGCAGAAGGAAGTATTTGGCCCGGTGCTGACCATTACCGCGTTCGACACGCCCGAGACGGCTCTGGGCTGGGCCAATGCGTCCGAATATGGATTGGCCTCGTCGGTGTGGTCGGGTGACAGCACGCTGGCGATGAACCTGGCCAATCGCCTGGAATATGGCGTGACCTGGGTCAATACCCATGGGGTGTTCGCCACCGAGATGCCGCATGGCGGCATGAAGAATTCGGGCTATGGCTCTGACCTCTCCATGCAGTCGCTGCTGGACTACACGCAGGTGCGGCACATCATGGTGGCGTCGTAGGGCGTTATTCCACTATCGCACATGCACCGACGGTTCGGCTCACCCGGCGCTACGCGCCGACCTCTCCCCTGAGGGGCGAGGTGAGCCCGAGCGCAGGTGACCGTCATCATGCCCAATGCCCCCGACATAAAGAAAAGCCGCACCATGGGCGGCAAGTCTGATAGAGGAAGCGCTATGCGCATCCTCGACATGACGACCTTTGTCGCCTTGGCGCGGCACCGCCATTTTGGCCGTGCTGCCCAGGAATTGCATACAACCCAGCCCGCCATCTCCATTCGCCTGGCGGCAATGGAGCAGGAATTCGGCTGCAAGCTGATGCACCGCACCGGCCGCGATTTCTCGCTGACGCCAGGCGGGGAGCGGGTGCTGGAGACGTTCCGGGCAATCCTGGCCTCCTATGACAAACTCAAGCATGAACTGGCCGACGAGAATATCCATGCCGCCAAGGTGGTGCGGATCGGGGCGATCGACTCGGTGTCATCGACCTGGATGACGCCGTTTGTGGAAGAACTGCATGAGGCCTTTCCCACGCTCAAGATCGAGCTGACGGTGGAAGGCACCAAGAGCCTGATCGAGGGCATGAACAAAGGCGAGTTCGACGTGATCTTTGCCGTCGATCCGGCCATTGGCGACAATTTCCGCAGCTTTACCTCCTGCGTGCTGCAGATGACCTGGGCCGGCTCGCCCAAGATCATCGACCCGGACCGCACCTATAGCGTGGACGATCTGGCCGACATGCCGATCATCACCTTTCCCAAGGACACGCCGCCCTATCGGATGATCGCGCCCTATTTCCAGGACGAGCAGGTGCTGGCGGGGAAGCTCACCAGCTCCAATTCGCTGTATTCGATCATTAACCTGTTGATCGACGGATTTGGCGTGGGGGCTATTCCCACGGTGACGATCAAGCGCGAGCTCAAGATGGGGTTGCTGCATCCGATCAGGGTGACCAAGCGCTTTCCGCCCATGCCGATTATCGGGACCTATCAGGCGACCACCGAGACGGATCTGATCCGGCGGGTGGTGGAGCAGGCGCGGCTGAGCGCGGCACTGTTTTGTGCGACGGTGGACCCGAGCATGGCTTGGGTGGACTAAAGGCTCGGTTGTGGCAGTGAGGGCTCCACTCACTCGACCTCGTGGTTCGACAGGCTCACCATGAGGTCTTCAAAGCAACGTGGCTCCCGTTACCCCTCCGTCTTGAGGGGAGGGAGGGAGTCACCTGGTTTTTGCGTAGGAGCACCACGACCCCCGCCCTCGTTCCCTCCCCTCAAGGGGAGGGAGGCGAAGGGGTTGATGGATTGGGGCTCTCAACACC
>NZ_JNNO01000005.1 GCF_000735585.1 Devosia sp. LC5 | reverse complement strand
TTGGCCAATCCAGCATCCACCTGCATTGCCTGCACTGCCAAACCGGGGAGAAAATCTGGTCGGTCGAGGTCGATCAGTATCATTTCAATGTCATCATGGCCGGCAACCTGTTGCTTTGGGGCGCGCGCAACGCGCTCAATGCCTATGATCCGGCCACTGGCGCGCTGGTGACGCGCCTGGCCATCCCGGAGGGTACGGCCATCACCTCCGGGCCGGCATTGGCGGACGATACCATTATTGCCGCCGATGACAGCGGCATCATCCGCGCCATCGCGCTCGAACAGAAGGGCCTGCTGTTCAAGAAGCCCGTGCTGCGGGAATTGTGGTTCAATTCCCTGCCGGGCAGTTTCGCCGGCCAACCCCTTGTCGCCGGCGGCCACGTCCATGTCCTGACCGAACAAGGCCAGGTGCATTGCTACAACCTTGCCGGCAATGCCATTGGCCCCATCCTCAATATCGAAGGCGGCAAGGGTGGCGGCCTGGCGGCGGCAGGCGACGCAATCGCCATATCGCAAGGTCGCGTATTGGCGCTCTATCGGCGTTGAACTGCGGCGGCCGGTGCGTCAATCCAGGCGCCACCTCTGCCGAACCTGCCGGCTGGCAGCGATCATCGATGTGGTCCGCCCGTTCAACCACTGCGACGGGCTCTACCTCTATGTCGAGATCAACAGCGGTACGGTGAGCCAACTCCACCACTGCCGCAGCGACAGTCTGAACCGCATGGTCGGGCGTGTCCACTTCGCAGATCGCCTCGGCGTCCACCGCGTCGTTCTTGCCGCGCTTCACATAAGGCTTCACGTAGGCCGGCGGCATCATGCGACCTCATGGCTCAGATTGGTCAGCTCGCGCGCCCAATGATGCGATGTCCCGCTCGCCTCCATGCCAATCAGACAGGATGGCAACTTGGTGAAAAACGGCAGCACCTGCGATCGCCGCAATGCCTTGCGGACAACAACATCTCCAGACGCTCAACGGCATGAACTTGAAAAACACGCTTGGCCAAATCGAGGCCCACGATGGTAATCTGCATGGCGGATGGCTCCTTTGCTCGGGTTGCCTGATAGCAAACCCACTTTGGCACTCAGATGCCGGGAGCGGGAGCCATCCACCTTATCCGCTTTCTACCCCCTTTCAGCCGGATCAGCCCAACCTGGTGGCCCCCAAAGCCGTGTCCATTTCAGCCCCGTCCCTCAACGGCCATGTTGAGCAATTTCCTGATCCTAGCCCGCCCTTGAAATAGCAATGTGCATGATACACATTGGTTTTCGAGCCTTGGCCGCTGAAAGTCCCGCGTTTCCGGAACTCCCGGAGAGTCCCATCCTCTCCGCCATTTATTTGCGAATCGATGAAACCGGCCGGCCGCAGCGTGGTTTTGGCTAAGCCCCTCACTGCTGCGGGGCCGGCTGACCCCGGGCAAACGCTCGGGGTCCAGTGCGATGACAAAACTCAGCGCGTAACGGCGCGGCCGATCGCGATGATGATGCAAGCGCCGATAAAGCCTGCGATCAGGTAGCCGAGCCATCCGCCAAACGAGATGCCCAATAGTCCAAGTATCAGGCTGGCGACGATGGCGCCGACAATGCCCAGAATGATGTTCATGAGCAGGCCCGTATTGGTCTGCATGAACTGCTTGGCCAGCCACCCGGCAACACCGCCGATGATGATTGCCGCAAGCCAGCCTACACCGTCAAAACCCATTGTTTTCCTCCTCAAGAAAGGGACTCGACACCAAGGAGCCTGACATAATGGGCGCAGAAGGCAAGCTATGCGCGCATCCGGCCAAAGTTGCGGCCCTTGCGGCCACAACTTTAGCTTACGGCCTCGCGCAGCGTTAGTCTGCCTTAGATGCGCTTGACCAGTTCTTCCAACTGGTCCGCACACTGGCCCCATCCTTCGTGGAATCCCATATCTTCGTGGGTCTTGCGGTCTTCCGCTGTCCAGTGGCGGGCGATTGCGGTATACCGCGTCTTGCCGGCTTCTTCGGTGAAGGTCAGGATTACGGTCATGAACGGCTTGGCCGAGGGTTCCCAGTCCCCGATATAGGCATCGGTGAACACCAGCTTCTCATTGGGGACGACCTCCAGGTATTGCCCGGGATTGGGATATTCAGTGCCGTTTTCATCGGCCATCGTCACCACGCTGGCGCCGCCCACCCGCACATCCAGCACGGCCTTAGGTGTCGACCACGGCTTGGGCGCAAACCATTGCGTCACCAATTCGGGCTGCGTCCAGGCGGCATAGAGCTTCTCGCGCGGCGCATCGATCAGGCGGGTCAGCACCAGGTCGCGATTGGCATCCTGGGCGGTGTTGGCTTGAGCGGTCATTTTGCAATCTCCATATGTTGCGGGTTCAACCTGTCAACGAGCCGCGTAACGGCTTTTCGACAAAGCCATGCTCCTTTTCCTAATTTTTATCGTATCAACCGGCTTTTTGCCGTGTAATGCCAAAAAAATACCACTTCCGCCTTCAATCTCGCTGCCGTGATGCCAGCAGGGGCGCTTCGCCCAAACGACAAGGAATTATCCGCTTATGCCCGGCCAATCGCCGTCGGGAGTCATTTTTGGCTTGGTGAATGGTATTTTATTGGTATCTTGATGCAGGCAAGCGCTAGCGTCTTATGCGGGGGAGCCGTGGCTGACCTGACCAATAGTTTGTTTTTCGATGGCCCGGTGGTCCTGCCCACTGGCGGCCCGCTTTATCTCCAGCTCAAGCGCTGGATCGAGGATGCCATCAACAAGGGCGCCATCAGCCCCGGCGATGCGCTGCCCTCCGAGCGCGACCTGGCGCTCAAGGTCGATGTCTCGCGCGTCACCGTCCGCAAGGCGGTGCTGCAGCTGGTTCAGGATGGCGTTCTGGTACAGCGGCACGGCTCGGGCACCTTCGTCGCCCCCCAGCCGCAGCGCGTCGAACAATCGCTGTCCCAACTCACCTCCTTTACTGAGGACATGGCCCGCCGCGGCATGGCCGTGCGCTCCGAATGGCTTGATCGCGGCCTCTATCTGCCTTCGCCGGAGGAGACCGTTATCCTTGGCCTGTCGCCCGGCGAGCATGTCTCCCGCATCGCTCGTTTGCGGCTTACCGGCGATACGCCATTGGCTATCGAGCGGGCGAGTCTGTCGGCCCGCGTCCTGCCTGATCCGGCGGTTGTCTCGGATTCGCTCTATAAGCTGCTCGAACGCTCCGGTAATCGTCCCATCCGCGCCATCCAGCGCATCAGGGCCGCCAATCTGGGCGCCGAAGATGCCGATCTGTTGCAGGTCGCCGCCGGTTCGGCCAGCCTCAATATTGAGCGCACATCCTACCTGGCCTCCGGCCGGGTCATCGAATTCACCCGCTCCATCTATCGGGGCGATACCTATGACTTCGTCGCCGAACTGCGGATCGGGGACACGTCGTCCAATGGAGCCGCCAAACCATGACGAACCAGACCCATATGCGCCGCGAGATCAACGAGATCCCCAGCGCCGTGGCCAATTTCCTCGACAAGAGCGCGCCGGTCATCACAGCCGCTGCCGCAGCTCTGCGCGCTAGGGACCCGTCGCTGGTCGCCACCGTGGCGCGCGGCTCATCCGACCACGCCTCCACCTATCTCAAATACGCCATCGAACTGACGCTGGGCCTGCCCGTCGCCTCCATCGGCCCCTCCATTGCTTCGATCTACAACAAGCAACTCCGGCTTGATCGCGCCGTGGCCATCGCCATCTCCCAGTCTGGCAAAAGCCCCGATATCGTGGGCATGGCCCAATCCGCCAAGCGTGGCGGCGCCACGACCATCGCCATCACCAACACCGCCACTTCGCCGCTGGCCGAAAGCGCCGATTTCACCATCGACCTGCATGCCGGCGTCGAAAAGTCCGTCGCCGCCACCAAGACCTTCGCCACCTCCATCGTTGCCGGCCTTGCTCTGTTGGCCGAATGGAGCGGCGATGCGGACCTGTCCCGCGCCGTCCACGCCCTGCCGGAATCGCTGGCGGCGGCCGTCGCCTGCGACTGGTCCGAACTGATCGGCGCCCTTGATGGCCACAACGCACTCTACGTTCTCGGGCGCGGTCCCGGTTGGGCCATCGCCAATGAAGCGGCCCTCAAGTTCAAGGAAACCTGCGGCGTCCAGGCCGAATCCTACAGTTCCGCCGAAGTGATGCACGGCCCGGTTTCCATCGTCACGCCGGGCTATCCAGTGCTGGCCTTGGCCGCCCGCGATGCCGCCGAGTCCTCGGTTGCCGAAATGGCGCATAAGCTGGCCGGGCAGGGCGCCTTGGCCTTCCTTACCAGCGATCACCCCGGCCCGGCCGTCCGCCTGCCCTTCGCGCCCACCGGCCACCCCATCACCGATCCGCTGGCCCTTATCGTCTCCTTCTATGGCTTCGTCGAAGCTCTCGCCCGCCATCGTGGCCTCAACCCCGATGAGCCTCGCCTGCTCAAAAAGGTAACCGAGACGGTATGAGCGATCTTCTTGCGGTAACGGGCGCCCGTATTTTCGACGGGCACGATTGGCAGGACGATGCAGCCCTGCTGATCGAATTCGGCCAGGTCTGCGGCATCGTGCAGGCGGGCGCCGTGCCCGCCAATGCCGAAACCGTCCATTTGGCTGGCGGCATGCTGGTGCCCGGCTTCATCGATCTGCAGGTCAATGGCGGTGGCGGGGTGCTATTCAATAACGACCCTACGCTTGAGTGTATCCGCACCATCTGCGCCGCCCACGCCCAATTCGGCACCACCGCGCTGTTGCCGACGCTGATTACCGACACTGTCGAGGTCAATATCCGCGCCATCGCTGCCGGCGCCGCTGCAACCACCCAAGGCGTTCCCGGCTTCCTTGGCCTTCACCTCGAGGGGCCGCATCTCTCCATTGCCCGCAAAGGCACGCATGACCCGGCCCTGATCCGCCCGATGGACGACGCTGATCTCTCCCGCCTGCTCGCCGCCCGCCAGCAGGTACCGAACCTGCTCTGCACCGTCGCCGCCGAAACCGTCACTCCGGCCCAGATCGCGGCGCTGTCCGCCGCCGGCATCGTGGTCAGCATCGGTCACTCCGACGCTAGTGCCGGCACGACCGCTGCGGCCTTTGCTGCCGGCGCAAGTATGGCCACCCACCTCTTCAATGCCATGAGCCAATTGGGCAACCGCGAACCCGGCGTCGTCGGCGCGGTACTAGTGCATGACAATGTCTTCGCCGGCCTGATCGCCGATGGCATCCACGTCCATCCCACCACGATTGACATAGCCCTGCGCGCCAAATCCGGCCCCGGCCGCATTTTCCTGGTCACCGACGCCATGTCGCAAACCGGCACCGACATCAAGACGCTGACGCTGAACGGCCGTACCATCACCCGCTCCGACGGCGCCCTGCGCCTCGCCGATGGCACACTGGCCGGCGCCGACCTCGACATGATCGACGCCGTCGAGTTCATGTGCACAAGCATAGGCCTGCCCCTCGATGAGGCGCTGCGAATGGCCTCGCTCTATCCCGCCCAAGCCATAGGCATCGCCGCCGACCATGGTCACCTCCGGCCCGGCGCGATAGCAAACTTCGTCCACCTCGACGCCGCGCGCCACGTCGCCTCGACCTGGATAGCCGGCACCAAAGTCTATCAGGCCGCCGGTTAGGCTAACCTCGCCCGATATACGGCATGGTCGTCGCCATCACCGTCATGAACTGCACATTCGCGCTCAGCGGCAGCCCGCTCATATAGAGCAGTGCATCCACCACATGGGCCACATCGAATGTCGGCTCCGGCATGATCGTGCCATTGGCCTGCAGCGAGCCCGAATTCATATGGCTGGTCATATCAGTTGCCGCATTGCCGATATCGACCTGCCCGCAGGCAATGTTGAACGCGCGTCCATCCAGCGAAATCGCCTTGGTCAGCCCGGTAATCGCATGCTTGGAGGTTGTATAGCTCGCCGCGCCCGGCCGGGGCGCATGCGCAGAGATCGAGCCATTGTTGATGATCCGGCCGCCCTGCGGGCTCTGGTCCCGCATCGCCCGAAACGCCTCGCGCGCGATATAGAAGGCGCCGTTGAGATTGGTATCGATCATTTCGCGCCAGGTCGGCACGTCGATATCCCCGAAGGACAGGGCCGGCGCAAATCGCCCGGCATTGTTGAACACCACGTCGATCCGCGGATGCTGCGCCCGCAGCCCGGTAAAGAAATGCGCCACCTGCGCCGGGTCCGTCACGTCGCACGTCGCCCAATAGGCGCCGGTTTCCGCCGCCACCGCTTCGAGGGCCTCGGCGCGCCGCCCGCAAATCGCCACCCGGTATCCCGCCTTGGCAAAGCCGATAGCCGCCGCCCGGCCAATTCCAGAGCTTCCCCCCGTGATAACGGCGACTTTGTCCCTATGTGTCATGCATATTCCCCCATTGCCGGCAGCGCGCTGCCCCATTGCGTCCCGATTACCGGCACATTCCCGCCACGTCATTGCGGCGGGCTTATGGGCGGCGGGAAATACCGTCAAAGGCACAGCCTTGCCCGGTTACCACCCCAAGAGGCTGTTAACCCCTTCAAAAGATGGAAAATTTAACCCCGGATTCATCCGCCTTAACGAGTGATTACCGTGTGTGTGCTGAATCTGCAACATTGGGGGTGCAACCATATTGTGGCGGCCCCAAAACCGGCTTTGTTCGATTGCGTCCAAAGTTTGCATGCGTAGAGTGGGTCTTGCGAATCCATGCATGGGATCGTTTGTCGGTCGCAACGCGACGGCAACACACTGCACCACGATAGTGTGGTCGCGTTACGGCAAACCGCTGGGTAACCGGCACCAAGAATGACTGACTTTGGAGGTCAAATAATGAAACTCAAGAGCCTTATCCTCGGTTCTATTGCCGCCGCTGGTCTCTCGACCGCTGGCTATGCAGCCGATCTGGGCGTGCTGACGTCGCTGGACGTTTGCGACTCGCTCGGCATCTCGGGCCTGACGATCTCGTCGGACACCAACTGCCTGCAGATCTCGGGCGGCGTGAAGTACGAATTCTACTGGGGCGACTACAAGGACGAGCCGATCGTAGGCTTGGTCGGTCCGACCGACGATATCGTGAATTTTGGCGGCCCCATCAACTTTATCGGCGCCGGCTCCGGTCCTGACGGCGAGCTTGATTGGCGTACGAAGTCGACGGCATGGCTGAAGTTTGTCGGTTCGTCCGATAGCGATTTCGGCACTGCCAAGGCCGTGTTGAAGCTGAACTTCCAGGAGCGCTGGGATGTTCAGAACGAGGCTGACTATGAAGCCCACGGCGACAACGGCCTTGTCATCGACGAAGCCTATGTTTCGGTTGGCGACTCGACAGTCCTGATGGCCGGTAAGAAGAGCACCATTGGTAACTTCGGTGACTCGCAGCCCTTCAACTTCCTGCGTACCTTCGGCTACAACGAAGTTGACAATGGCATCCTGCTCGAAGGCGACGAAGACGGCTTCGGCGGTCACGTCATCCAGATCGTTTCCGATCTCGGCAACGGCGTCTCCGTCGGCGTCGGCCTTGAAAACCTCGAAGGTCAGACCATTGGTCCTTGGACTGAGGTCGAGAGCACGGGTACCCTGGTCGGTGTTGTTAGCTACGCTGGCGAAAACGTCACTGCACACCTGACTGGCTTTGCTGGCGGTATCATTGATGGCACGACCGAGTTCTACGGTCTGCATGCCGGTGCTACCGGTACGTTCGACATGTTCAAGGTCCGCGCGGCTCTTGGTTACGTACAGAACGAAGTACTCGACGATTCCAAGCTCCATGCTTTGATCTCGGCCGAAGCTGGCTTCGATATGTTCACCGTCGCTCTGTCGGGTGAATACGTTGATACCTATGGTCTTGAAGGCTACGGTGTCGCCGGCTCGATTGGCGCCACGATCACCGATGGTATCAAGATCAACCTGGGTAGCCGTTGGTTCCACAGCGACACTCTCGATGTTGACACCGTTCAGGTTGCTGCTCAGCTCATTGCTGCGGTCACTGAGACCATCGAAGTCACCGGTGAAGTCGGTGGTTACTTCGGCAATGGTGTTGAACTCGGCGCTGGCGTCGATAGCGTCGGTTACGGTGCTCTGGGCGTGAAGTGGGCTCCTGGCGGTGGTTTCACCTCCAGCCTGAAGGGCGAACTGACCACCGAAAGCGCCTACAAGGTGTCGTTCACTGCCGAGAAGACCTTCGACTAATCGTCGATCCTTCTTATGGATTGGGAAAGGCCCGGCTCTGCCGGGCCTTTCTTTTTGTCGTTGTGGATGCATCTCGCTCGTCCGGCAGTCTCAAGGGCCGCGCCATTCACCCACCACGATGTCATTCCCGCGAAAGCGGGAACCTCTGTTTCCTTCGGCAAGGGCAGAGCGCCCATGATTCGCAGCTTCGCTCACCCCCCTCTCACATCTCCTCGTTCAACATCTGAATCCTACATAAAATCCAAACACTTAACCCGCGCATTTTCGTTCCAAAGCCGGGCGAAATGCTCTAGGTTTGCCGCCAATTGCGGAATTCTCTTTTTGGAACGGGCATGATCAAGGACCTCATCAAATGGGTCGCGCCGGGGCTAGCCATGGCTCTGGCGGCAACAACCATTTGTCTCACGAGTGCAGCCGCCAATGATGGTGCCCAGCGCCTTGATCCTGCTCCGCTCATCGTGGCGCAACTCCAATCGGGCGGTAGCATCGTCACCCTGGATGCGCCGCGCATTGCCGATTATTGGGTGAGCGCCACGCTGCAGCCCGGTGGGACTATCGTCTTCGACGGCTACGCACCCGATGAGGCTACCCGCCAAGCTCTGCGCCAGTTCCAGGGCGCCGATATTTCCTGGCTCAAATTGGGGAGCGGGGCACCCGGCAATTACCGCCCAGCGGTCGATTTCGGCCTCTCGGTGCTGGCCCGCATGAGCGAGGGCCGCTTCGCCCTGCGCCAGAATGTCATCACCATCAATGGCATAGCCCGCTCGAGTGCCGATTATCAGGCCCTGCGCAGCACCATCTCCGCCGGTGCGCCGCAAGGCCTCGTTCTCGCTCAGGCCGAGATCACCGCGCCCGTCGCCGCCAATTTCACCTGGACCGCCACCAAATCTGCCGGCGGTGCTATCCTGCTGTCCGGCTCCGTGCCCAGCCCCGACGATGAAGCGGCATTGCTGGCCAGAGCCGGCGCGAATGCGCGAACCGGCATGACCTATGCCTCTGGAGCGCCCAACGGCTTTAGCGGATCGGCGCAGACTGCCCTGGCTTTGCTGCAGCGCTTGTCCGAGGGCAGGATAGTGCTGGAAGGCGCCGCCTGGACTCTGACCGGCACAGCGAAATCACCCGCGGACAAGGCCGCCATCGAAGCCGAATTCACCAGCAAGCAGCTTGCGGCCGCCGGCTGGTCCATGGCCATAGCTGCACCTGCGGCCACTGTCGCAACCACCGCGCCGGTCACTACGCCAACTGCGCCCGAGACGCCCCCTGCAGCTGAGCCTGCGGCTGAAGCGCCGGCGCCAGATCCAGAACAAAATCCCGTAATCATTGATCCCGCCTATACTTTCTCGGCAACGCGTGCTGAGGGGCAGACTGTCCTGAGCGGCCAGGTCCCTACCGACGCCGACCTGCAGGCGCTTGCCACCCAGACCGGCGGCTCCATCGATGCCCTCTCCGTCGCGGCCGGCGCCCCGGATGATTTCGTCGCCAATGCCCAACTCGGCCTGCAGCAACTGGCTCGAATGACCGACGGGCGACTGAACTACGGCGCCGATGTCTGGTCCTTATCCGGCACCGCGCCCGATAGCGTCACGGCCGACGCCATCAAGGCTGCCATCGCCGCTGCGGCGAACCCCGCCGATTGGACCGCCACTATCGCCATTCCTGAACCAGTTGCGGCTCCCGTCGCCGCAGCTCCTGCAACACTGTCGGCCGCTGCCGCCGAGGTCGCCGCCTGCGTGGCGCCGCTCGCCGATTTTTCGGCCCGCAATGCCATTCTCTACCAATCCGGTGCTGCCGTCATCACGGCCGCATCCGAGCCCGCACTCGATGAATTGGCCGCAGACCTCTCCGCTTGCCCCGATGCCGTAGTGCACATCGAAGGCCACACCGATGCCGACGGCGATGATGCCTCCAACCTGGCCCTGTCGGTGGCCCGTGCCGAAGCCGTCATCGCCGCCTTGGTCACGCGCGGCGTTAATCCCGACCGCCTCTATGCCGTCGGCTATGGCGAATCCAGCCCGATGGCGGACAACGAAACGCCCGCCGGCAAACGCCTGAACCGGCGCATCGTCGTCACTGTGCTGCCGGAACACTATTAGGAACGCTAGGCCGCGCGGCCCAATGCCGTCCGGCTGGTGCGGATGACAAACTCGGCAACCGCTTCGATCTCGTCGCGCTGATCGAACAGGGCAGGCGAACCTTGCCCGGCAATGGTCAGCGCCACCGCGTCCGGCCGCCGCCGCTGCATTTCGTCAAAGGTCTCGCGCCGTAATTGATCGGTCAATTGCGTGCGCAGTACCATCAGCGGCGCGCAGCGCAGCGCGTCGAACAGCGGCCATTGCGCCACCAGAACATCATCGAGATTGATGCTGCCCAGCGCTTCGATCAGCCGTTCATCATAAAGCGGCCGCGCGCGTCCATGCCGGTCGATCATATGGCTGCGCCCCATTAGCGCATCCAGCTGCGCCTCCGGCAGGCCCGGATAATCCCCGCTCAACATGCGGCGGAACCCAGCCGTCACGAACTTGCTGCCGCGCAGGCTTTCGACATGCCTCAGATTATTGCGCAGCCGCACAATACCGCGCGAATCCGTCACCGGCCCCGCATCCAGCAGCACCGTTCCGGCCACCAGCAGCGGATGGTCCATCGCCAGCGCCATGGCCACCTGCCCACCATGCCCCTGGCCCAAAATCACCGCCCGGTCGATCCCCAGCGCCGGCAATATGCTCGCAACATCCCGCGCATCGGCAAGCGAGCTATAATCCTCCGCCCGCGCCCGGTCGTCGGCACGCCCCCGCCCCGGCAAATCGAGCAACACCACCGGCCAATTGCCGCCGCCCATGCGTTGGAAATAGGCCGCAAACTCGGTGAAATCGCTCATATTGCGCTGATAGCCGGGAATGCAGACCACTGGCAGTCGCTGGGTCGAAAGCCGTCCGGAAATGTGGACCGCCGCTCGCAGATGCCCCGCCGAGACGCTCACGCGGGTCACCGGCAGGGCTGCAAAAGCGGGATGATCATCGGGGATTGTGCGTTTGCGGGCCATAGCAATCTTTTAGGGAACGGGCCGCATTGGCCTCAAGCGAAATCGGCGTTCATCACCGGATTGTCCGCAACGCTTCTTGCAGCGTCAGCCCGCCATCACCCAGCCGCTCGCGATAGACCAGATAATTGCCCAGCACGCGCTGCACATATTTCCGCGTCTCCTGGAACGGGATCAATTCGACCCAGATTACCGGATCGACATTCTCGGCCCGCGGATCGCCATAAGCAGCAATCCATTTGTTCGCATTGCCCGGCCCCGCATTATAAGCCGCCGCCGCCAAGACCAGCGAGCCGTCATACCGCTCCAATTGCGTTCCGAGATAAGTCGATCCCAACAGCGCATTGTAAGCCGCGTCGCTTATCAAGCGGCTGGCCGAATAATCGACGCCCACCTTGCCCGCCACTTCCTTGGCGGTGCCTGGCATCAGCTGCATCAACCCGCGTGCACCCGAGGATGAAATCGCGTCGAGCTGAAACATCGATTCCTGCCGCGCAATGGCGTAAACCGCTGCCCGGTCGGCCGCCAATCGGGCATCGGCCGGCAACCCGTCCTTGGGAAAGCTGAACAGATCGAGCGGAACGCCCAACTTGTCGGCCGCATCGGCAATCAGGATCGCGACATTATGGGCGCCGATTTCCTGCGCCAGCCGCGCCGCCAGCAGCAATTCGCCGCCGGTCTTTAACCCCTCGCCATAATGGCGCAGCAGCGGCACGGCCATGCTCTGCCGCCCGTTTGCGGCCAGCAGGCGAACCGCGCGCACGATCGGATTGGCGTTGAACAGGCTTTCGCTATCCTGCCAATGGGGCAGGGGGCGGATTTCCACGCCCTTATGGCCCAACTCGGCCCGCGCCAATTGCCCATAATAAACATTGCCATAGCGAGCCGCCGCCTCATAAGCTGCTTTGGCTCCGGCCGCATCACCCAGCTTGGTATCAGCCCGCGCCAGCCAGTAATTGGCCTGGCTCACCGTGTCCGGCAAGGTGGACAGCGCCTTTTGCGCGGTAAAATGCTGCTTGGCCGCCGCCGCATCATCCAGGAACGACAGCGCAATCCAGCCGGCATGGAATTGCGCCTCCACCACGCGGCCATCCGGCCCCTTGGTGTAGCCAGAAGCCACCTGATAAGCGAGCTTGGGCTGCCCCGCATTGAGCAATTGCCGGATCAGCGCGCGCCGCTCATACCACCATTCGGCCGCGTCCGGCAGTTCCTCCGGCGCCTTGTTGAGCCAGTCGACGGCGCTCTGCCATAGTTCGAACTGTCGCGCCCGCTGCGCCCGCGAAAAGATAAAAACCGGGTTGGAATGCATCGAGGGGTCGACGCTATCGAGCTGTTTTTTGGCGTCGGCATCGTTGCGCGACACGGCGGCTCGCGCCACCACCAGCGATTTCTGTGCCGGGCTCAAAAACTCCAGCAACCGCTCGCTGGCCCGCGCCCGGTCATGCATCATCAGGTGCTCTGCACGCGCCCAATGCGTATCGCGATCTAGCAGGGAGCCGAGCTTGTCCAGCACGGTTTTTTCCTGCTCCGGGGTCAGAAAATTGTCGATCCAGATGCTGTGCGCCAGCCGTGTGGCCCGGTCTTTCTGCCCCTCGGCCAGATAGGCCGAAGCCAGCATCACCTGCGCCTCGATCGTATTGGGCACCGCCCCGCCCAGCGCGGCGATAACCTCCGCATCGGCAGGCTCGGCCTTGACCAGCGCCTGCTCGATCCGCGTTCGATAGATGCTGCTGGCCGCGAAATCAGGCGCATCGGCGGCAAAACGCTGCACCGAGTGATAGTCGACCTTGCCCGGGCTGAAATAGATCGCCGCCCATTGCACCGTCCGCCGCTCAAGCGCATCGGGCAGGGTGCGAGCCGCCTGATACGCCCCCGCCGCATCATCGCCGCTCAGCAGATCCAGCGCCGCGCGAAACGCAACTGAACCCTTGGTATTCAGGGCAGGCGTAGCCGTCCCGCTGTTGATTGAACCGGAAACCACATTATCAATGGTGTCATTGGCCACGATCACATCGGCCACTGGGGTTATGCTCAAAACGCCCAGCGCCGCTGCGATGAGGCCCGCTCGAAAGCCGTGTCCCATCTGCCGTCCTGCTGCTCACATTCAACCGGCCGGCAAGAACCCCCATCCGTCCGGTTAACCCAAAGTTACCCCATCTGGGTAAACATCAAGTTGCCGCCACTGTCCTATGCCGCTCGTGTCGCTGCCGCCTTGTGATGGCTTGCAATAAAAACTATGGTGCGCCACTCAAATCAGCCGCCATTAAACGGCTATGACATTCCGCCACGGCTGAACTGTGGCGTCAAACAAACCGAGGAATACCAGGCAAATGCTCAGAGGATCGATTACGGCACTCATCACTCCCTTCGTTAATGGGGCAGTGGACGAGAAAGCCTTCTCGAGCTTTGTCGATTGGCAGATCGCCGAGGGCACTCACGGCCTGGTTCCGGTTGGCACTACGGGCGAAAGCCCCACTGTCAGCCACGAAGAACATCGCCGCGTCGTCGAAATCTGCGTCGAAGTCGCCAATAAGCGCGTTCCGGTAGTCGCCGGCGCGGGCTCGAACTCGACCGCCGAAGCCGTCTCGCTCGCCCGTTTCGCCGAGGAAACCGGCGCCGATGCCGTGCTCTCCGTCGTGCCCTATTACAACCGCCCCAACCAGGAAGGGCTGTTCCAGCACTTTTCGGCTGTGGCCAGCGCCGTGGGCATTCCGGTCATTCTCTACAGCGTACCCGGCCGTACCACCGTCGATCTTACCGTCGACACCATCGTGCGCCTGGCAGAGGCGCATTCCAATATCATTGGCGTCAAGGACGCGACGGCCAATATGGAGCGCGCCAGCCTGCAGCGCGCCAAGCTCGGCAAGGATTTTATCCTGCTCTCCGGCGACGATAGCTCGGCACTGGGCTTCAACGCCCATGGCGGCCATGGCTGCATTTCGGTCACCGCCAATATTGCCCCGCGCCTCTGCTCGCAGATGCAGGAGCTCTCGCTTGCCGGCGATTTCAAGGGCGCATTGGCCATCCAGGACAAGCTGGCCTACCTGCACAAGGACTTGTTCATGGAGCCCAATCCCGCGCCGGCCAAATACGCCGCCAATCGGCTCAATCTTTGCGCTAACGAGCTGCGCCTGCCGCTTTTGCCGATCAGCAAGCCAACGCAAGAGGCGATGGACTTTGCATTGAGCCATGCAGGCCTTATCTAACCTTTATGGCCAGCAAGAACGACAAATCCAAGAATGGTGTAATCAGCCACGGCCTCGTGGCTGAAAACCGCCGCGCGCGCTACGATTACGAGATTATCGACACTCTCGAAGCCGGCCTTGTGCTGACCGGCACCGAGGTCAAGTCACTGCGTCTCGGCAAGGCCCAGATCACCGAATCCTACGCTTCCCCGGAAAAGGGCGAGCTGTGGCTGATCAACGCCCATATCCCAGAATATCTGCAGGCCAACCGCTTCAACCACGAAGAAAAGCGCCCCCGCAAATTGCTGGTCTCGCGCAAGCAATTGGCTCATCTCGGCCAGGAAGTTTCCCGCGCCGGCAATTCCATCGTGCCGCTCAAGCTGTTCTTCAACGACCAGGGCCGCGCGAAAGTGCTGATTGGCCTGGGCAAGGGTAAGAAGAACTACGACAAGCGCGAAACCGAGCGCAATCGCGACTGGAACCGCGACAAATCCCGCATCATGAAGGAGGGCGGGCGCGGGTAGGGCGCCCGCTATTGCGAGGTCAGAGACTGCGCGGCGGCATGGCTCGCCCGCAGGGTTTCACCCGCTCCGGCCGCCGCATTCCCTTTCAACAGGAAGTCGACCTGATAGAAAATGCCGTTGGCCAGTGACGCACTGTGTCGACAAGTCAGGCCCCAGCCGGTCTCTTCGGCAGGCGCGCAACTCGCGGCGAGGCGGCTCCCGTCCACAAGCGTCTCCATATAGCTCCAGCCCGGCTGGTCATATGTCACGACCTCGCCTTCCACGTCGGCGGGTGACAGCTCAGCCGGGCGCAACATTTGCGTACCCACGCCGGGAACGCTACCCGAACGAAGCACCATTTGTACAATCTGCGCAGTCCCGGTCCCGTCGCGGCTTTCGCAGGCTGACAGCAGAAACCCTTCGCCGCTACAGGTCGCCCTTGCCAGATAAAACAAATAGCGCAGCTGCACCGCCGGCAATGTACCGGGGTTGGCAGCAAAGAAGCTCTCGCGGCGCTTGCTGATCTCGGGGTCGGCGCTGAAGCCCATAGGCACGATCTGCCCGTCGAGATCAAAATCCACCACCAGATAGTCAGCGATGGGGACCGTGATGGGCATCTGGTTCATCGTCACCTTCAGCTCGGCGGCAATGGCGTCCGCGCCCAATGCAGGAGCCATGACGCAGGCCGCCAGCAGAGCGACCCAATGCCGGCGATGTTGGCGCAGTCTTTTCAATGCTTGCAGCTCTGCTAAAGTCGGACGACCCGATAAATCTATCTAGGGCACAAGTGTTGCGTTTTCACGCCCTTTCATCGGGCTTCGCCCTGGCGGCGTTGCTGCTCACCCCCGGATGGGCTTTTGCACATCCTCATGTCTTCATTGATGCGCAGACAACGATTGCCTTCGACAATGCGGGAAATGTAACGGCCATCGAGCATCGCTGGACTTTCGATCGGGCATTTTCCGCCTGGCAAATCCAGGGACTGGACACGAACGGCGACGGCAATGTCAGTGGCGACGAACTCTCCGATCTGACGCGCGACAGCATGGCGGACCTGGCCCGCCGCGAATTCTACACCTATGCCGGGGAGGGCGCGACCGACCTGCATTTCGTGGTCGGCTCCGATAGCCGCATGTCCTATGTCGGCGGTCGCACCGTCCTCGATTTCTCCCTCAAGCCGACCCGGGCCTATCGCATCGGCGAAGAGCTGGAAGTAGCGGTCTATGATCCGGAATATTATGTCGCGCTCGGCCTGGACGATATTGCCGCGGTGACCCTGCGCGATGCTCCAGCCGGATGCAGCGCGAGCCTGCGGCCTGCCAAGCAATTGCCCCCAGAGCTTGCCGATCAATTGAACGCTCTGCCTACCGAAGTAACCGAGCTGCCGCCCGAACTCGGCGCAGTACTGCGCGGCATGCAAGGCGCCATTCTCGTTCGTTGCGAGGAGGGCGAAGCGCCGCCCCCTGGTGGTCAATCCACCGACTTTGACAATGCACCGCCGGGCCTACCGTTCGGCCGCCCGGCGCATCAGCCGATGCATCCAACACCCTGAACCGGGGTTGCTCACCAACGTCCATTCAGTCCGGGTCCGTTTCGTCATCCACCACAGGCACGGCCGCTGGGGCGACCACCGGCCGTGTGCTCGGCGGGCGCCCCACGCTCTTGGCCAAGTCCGCCACATCGATGAAAAAGTCCGCCTGCCGGCGCAAATCATCGGCAATCATCGGTGTCGAGGTGGTCAGCGTCGATACCACCGTCACCCGTTTGCCCTTGCGCTGCAAAGCCGCCACCAGTGCGGTAAAGTCGCCGTCACCGGAAAACAGCACCATATGGTCGTAATAGGGAGCCAACTCCAGCGCGTCGACGCAGAGCTCGATATCCATATTGCCCTTGATCTTGCGGCGGCCCGCCGCGTCGGTGAATTCCTTGGCCGGCTTGGTCACCACCGTGAAGCCATTATAGTCCAGCCAGTCGATCAGCGGCCGGATCGAGGAATATTCCTGATCTTCCACCAGTGCGGTGTAATAGTTGGCGCGCAGTAAATAGGCTTTGGCGTTGAACTCAGCCAGCAATCGCCGATAGTCGATATCCACGCCAATGGCCTTGGACGTCGCGTAGAGATTGGCGCCATCGATGAACAGTACTATTTTTTCGCGCGGATCAATGGGCATGATGAACTCCTGTACCCAGCAGCGAGGCTGCAAAATTACTTGCGCCCGATAGCGGGCAAAAAGCAGCTAAATTAAGTTCCGCGGCTCAATTTATCCGTCAAACTCGGTATTCGCACATTTGCTCAGGCCCCCGCAAGCGTTCTGCGCTCACCTTTGCGCCACTGAAAA
This sequence comes from Devosia sp. LC5, assembly GCF_000735585.1. GTDB lineage: Bacteria > Pseudomonadota > Alphaproteobacteria > Rhizobiales > Devosiaceae > Devosia. The sequence goes on along the minus strand of NZ_JNNO01000005.1, from coordinate 107,362 downwards.
CCAGGCAAGCGTGTGCAAACCTTGTATCCTGATAACCTCTCGTGTATGGGAAGCGTTCATTCCATAAGTTTTGGAGACGTTCGTGGCCCGCGTCACCGTCGAAGACTGCATTGAAAAGATCGAGAACCGCTTCGATCTCGTCCTCATGGCTGCGCATCGTGCGCGCATGATTTCCTCCGGCGCTCAGATCACCGTATCCCGCGATAACGACAAAAACCCGGTCGTTGCCCTGCGCGAAATCGGCGACGGCGCCATTTCGCCGGAAGACCTGCGCGAAGACCTGATCCATTCGCTGCAGAAATATGTCGAAGTCGACGAACCCGAGCAGCACGCTGCTCCGCTGATCGAAAGCGCCAATGGCGACGACTCGATCAATTTCGACACCATCAGCGAAGAAGAATTGCTGCGCGGTATCGAAAGCCTTGCCCCGCCGGAACGCCGCGACGATTGATCCGGCTTCAAGCTATCGTATAGGAGAGGGCGTTCGGATCACCGGACGCCCTTTTCATTTCTATTCCAATCGCTAAGCTCCCCCTGCGGGTGAGGCACTTACAGTCATGATGCGTCAGTATGAGCTCGTCGAGCGCGTTCAGGCCTACAACCCGAACGCCGACGAGAATTTGTTGAACAAGGCCTATGTGTACGCCATGCAGAAGCATGGCTCGCAAAAGCGCGCCTCTGGCGATCCCTATTTCAATCATCCCCTCGAAGTCGCCGCCATCCTGACCGAGCTCAAGCTCGACGATGCCTCCATCGCCGTGGGCCTGCTGCACGACACGATCGAGGATACCGACGCCACCCGCGCCGAGATCGATCAGCTCTTTGGCTCGGAAATCGGCGCTATTGTCGATGGCCTGACCAAGATCGAGCGGCTCAATCTGGTTTCGCGCGAGGAGGCCCAGGCCGAAAACCTGCGCAAGCTGCTGTTGGCCATCAGCCAGGATGTACGCGTTCTGCTGGTGAAGCTGGCCGATCGCCTGCACAATATGCGCACCCTGCAATACATGCCGCCGGAAAAGCGCACCCGTATTGCCCAGGAAACCATGGATATCTATGCCCCGCTCGCCGGCCGCATGGGTATGCAGGACATGCGCAACGAGCTCGAAGACATCTCCTTCAAGATTCTCCAGCCCGATCACTACAACGCCATTACCGAGCGTCTCAACGAGATGCAGGCCGAATATCACGAAACGATTTCGACCATTTCGACCGAGCTTAGCGAACGCCTCGCCGCCGAAGGCATCACGGCCCGCGTCAAGGCCCGGGTCAAATCGCCCTACTCAATCTTTTCCAAGATCGAGCGCAAGTCGATTGCCCTGGAACAGCTCTCCGACATGATTGGCTTCCGCGTCATCGTGAACTCGATCGAGGAGTGCTACCACACGGTGGGCGTCGTCCATACCAAGTGGAAAGTCGTGCCTGGCCGCTTCAAGGACTATATTTCGGTCCCCAAGCACAATGATTACCAATCGATCCACACCACCATTGTCGGCCCTGGCCGCCAACGCGCCGAGCTGCAAATCCGTACCGAGGAAATGGACCGCATCGCCGAATTCGGCATCGCGGCCCACGCTCTCTACAAGGACGGTGCCTCCGCCGACATGGGCCGTATCGAAATCGAGTCGCAGGCCTATGGCTCGCTCCGTCAGACCATTGGCCACCTGACCCAGGGCCTCTCGACCGAAGATTTCGTCGAATATACCAAGCTGGAACTGTTTCAGGACCAGGTGTTCTGCTTCACCCCGCGCGGGCGTCTCATTGCCCTGCCGCGTGGCGCGACGCCGATCGACTTCGCCTATGCGCTGCATACCGATATTGGTGACACCTGCGTCGGCGCCAAGATCAACGGCGCCATCCTGCCGCTGGTGACCCAATTACGCAGCGGCGACGAAGTCGAGATCATCCGCGATCAGAACCATATGCCGCCGTCCAACTGGATCGGTATCGCCGCCACAGGCAAGGCGCGCGCCGCCATTCGCCGCGCTGTGCGCCATGCTGCCGCTCAGCGCGCCTTTGCCCTGGGCGAACACGTTCTCAAGATGATGCTTGAGCGCGAAGGCGTTATGCTCGACGACAGCGAGGCCAAGGCACTGGCCGAGGCACTCGGCTCCCCATCCAAGCGTGATTTGCTGGTCGCGGTCGGTGAAGGCAAGATCGGGTCGGAGCCGCTGGCCGCCGAACTCGGCCGCCTCAAGGGTCTGCGCAAGCGCCGCCGCAAGCTCGATCTCCCCGTCGCCGACACCGCCGATGGCTGGTTCGCGCTGCGCGCCACCGATCTGTTCCGCTTCCGCGTGCCGGGCGGCCAGCGCTCCGGCCCCCGCGCCAAGGCGGCTTTGGCCCAGCTCGATTTCCACATGCCCGTCACCATTTCGGGGGAGGGGGTGGTGCCCGGCGATCGTCTCGTGGGCATCCTGCAGCCCGACGCGCCTATGCTGGTCTATCCCATCCATTCCGAGGCGCTGATCGATCTGCACGACAGCGACGTCGCCTGGGTCGATGTGCGCTGGAATCTATCTGGCAAGGAAGACCTCTATCCCACCGTCATTTCGATGGAATCGGTCAATCGCCCCGGCTCGCTCGCGCAGATTTCGTCGGCCATTGCCGCCTGCGACGCCAATATCAACAATCTGGTGATGCGGATGATTTCGCCCGATTTTCACCAGATGATCTTCGAAATCGAAGTCCGCGACCTTGCGCAATTGACCGATGTTCTGGCAACGCTCAAGCGTAGCCCGGGCCTTTCCTCCGTCCAGCGCGCGGGCATGCGGGAAGCCAGCATGATTTCGACGCTGGAATGGGACGGCAATATCGACCGGAGAAATGAAGATGACTAAGGATGAAGTGCTGGCGATCTTCCGCGAATGTGGCGCCATGCTCGAAGGCCATTTCATCCTATCCTCGGGCCTGCGCTCCCCCATTTTCCTGCAAAAGGCTCGGGTCTTCCAATATCCGCACCAGACCGAAAAGCTCTGCAAGGCACTCGCCGCCAAGATCCATTCCGAAGGCTTCGGCAACGCCACCAAGATCGTCTCGCCTGCCATTGGCGGCATCATCCCCGGCTACGAAACCGCCCGCCACATGAACTTGCCCGCGCTTTATACCGAGCGCGTCGAAGGCAAGTTCGAATTGCGCCGCGGCTTTGAAATCTCCCCCGATGACAAGGTGATTGTGGTCGAAGACATCGTTTCCACGGGTCTCTCCATCCGCGAATGCGTCGAGGCCCTGCGCGGCATCGGCGCCAATGTCATCGCCGCCGCCTGCCTCATCGACCGCTCCGGCGGCGAGGCCGATGTCGGCGTGCCACTGGTCAAGCTCATCGATTTTAAAGTCCCCGCTTACCCCGCCGACCAACTCCCCCCCGAACTCGCCGCGCTCCCCGCCGTAAAGCCCGGCAGCCGCGGCATTCAGGGGGTGAAGTGATCATCGGCCTGGGCTCCGACCTCTGCCAGATCGGCCGTGTCGAGCACACGCTCGAACGGTTCGGCGAACGCTTCACTCATCGCTGCTTCACTGAGATCGAGCGCCGCAAATCGGACCGTCGCGCCATGCGCGCCGCCTCCTATGCCAAGCGCTTCGCCGCCAAGGAGGCCTGCTCCAAGGCGCTGGGCACCGGCCTCAATTTCGGCGTTTATTGGCGCGACATGGGCGTGGTGAACCTGCCATCGGGCAAACCGACCATGCATCTGACCAATGGGGCTGCCAAGGCACTGGCCCGGCTTGTCCCGCCCGGACATGTTCCCCACATTCACCTGACCATCACCGATGACGCCGGGCTTGCTCAAGCCTTCGTCATCATCGAGGCGCTGCCAATTGACCCGGCAGTCACAAACGCCTAACGCTTCGGCACCACTCCCCCGGGGATATTCATGAGCCAGCCCGCCGACAAAACCGCCAAGAAGTCCGCCGCCAGCGAGTGGTGGGAAACCATCGTGGTCGTCGTCGAGGCGCTGCTGATCGCCATCGTGCTGCGCTCCTTCCTCTACCAGCCGTTCTCCATCCCCACGGCTTCCATGCAGCAGACGCTGATGATCGGCGATTACTTCGTCGCCAACAAATTCGTCTGGGGCTATGGCAAGCATTCCTTCTCGCTCGGCCGCTATGGCGATTTCAGCCTGCTCGATTTCGAGCTGCCTATCTCCAATCGCATTTTCGGCCGCGAGCCCAACCGTGGCGACGTTGCAGTGTTCCGCCCGGTTCCGCAGAATATCGAATATATCAAACGTGTTGTCGGCCTGCCGGGCGATCGCATCCAGATGCGCGAAGGCCGCCTTTACATCAATGGTGCCATGATCGAGCGCGAAGAACTCGGTAAGGCGCAGGATACCGATAGCGAAGGCGATACCCGCGAAGTCACGGTTTACCGCGAGACTTTCCCTGAGGGCACGACCCACATTATCCAGGAAATCTCCGACAACGCCTCGCTCGACAACACCCAGGAATATGTTGTTCCCGCCGGCCATTACTTCATGATGGGCGACAATCGCGACCGTTCCGCCGATAGCCGCGTGCTGAGCCAGGTCGGCTATGTCCCCGCCGTCAATCTGATCGCCAAGGCCGAGGCCCGCTTCTTCTCCATCAAGGACAATCTGCCGCCCTGGCAGATCTGGCAGTGGCCGGCCAATGTGCGCTGGGACCGGATGTTCCAGCCCGTCTCCAGCGACCAGCCCTACGACACCACGGCCACCCCGTGAGTCGAGCTGCGCGTAATCACGACAAGCTCCAGTTCCGGCTAGGCTACCGCTTTGCCGATCCGGACTTGCTCAATCGCGCACTCACCCATTCCAGCGCCGTCTCACCCGCCAAACGTATCGAGCGCTCCTATCAGCGCCTCGAGTTCCTGGGCGACCGCGTCCTTGGCCTCGTCGTCGCCGATATGCTCTACCGCCGCTATCCCAAGGCCAATGAAGGCGAGCTGAGCCGCACGCTCAATACCCTGGTGCGCAAGGAAACCTGCGCCATCATCGCCCGCCAGCTCGACCTAGGCAGCGAAATGAACCTTGGTGATAGCGAAGCGCGCACGGGCGGTGCCGAAAAGGACGCCATCCTTGGCGACGTCACCGAAGCCGTCATCGGCGCCATCTATTGCGATGGCGGGTTGGACAAGGCCTATGAATTCGTCGAGCGCATGTTCGAGGAATTCCTGGCCGATGGTTCCGCCAACAAGGCCGACGCCAAAACCACGCTGCAGGAATGGGCCCAGGCCCGTGGCCTCGAGCCCCCCACCTATATCCAGACCGAACGCACCGGTCCCGACCACGCCCCCCAATTCACCATCTCCGTCTCTCTGGGTGATTTCGAAACGCTGAGCGCCACCGGCCCTTCAAAGAAGATCGCCGAACACAAGGCCGCCGAGCTGTTCCTTATCCACCAGAAAGTCTGGAAGGAGCCCGCATGACCACACTCCCAGAACTCACCGACACTTCCTGCGGCTTCATCGCCCTGGTCGGCGCCCCCAATGCCGGCAAGTCGACCCTGCTCAATGCCCTGGTCGGCACCAAGGTGTCCATCGTCACCCACAAGGCCCAGACCACGCGGTCCCAGGTCCGAGGCGTGGTGACGCTCGACAAGGCCCAGCTCGTCTTCATCGACACGCCCGGCATTTTCGCGCCTAAGCGCCGGCTCGATCGCGCCATGGTCGACAGCGCCTGGGGCGGGGCAGGGGATGCCGATCTCGTCGCCTTTTTGATTGATGCCGAAAGGGGGATAACCCCCGATCTTGAATCACTGCTGGAGGGGCTGGCCAATATCAACCATCCCAAAATCCTGATTCTGAACAAGATCGACACCATCAAGAACGAGGCCCTGCTGGCCCTGTCGCAGACCCTCAACGACAAGCTGCGCTTTGAGGCCACCTTCATGATCTCGGCCCTCAAGGGTTATGGCGTGCAGGATTTCATGGATTGGTGCATCAAGCACATCCCGCCCGGTCCGTGGCACTTCCCCGAGGATCACCTGACCGATCTCACCATGGCCATCACCGCCGCCGAGATCACGCGCGAAAAGCTGTTCCTGCGCGTCCATGACGAGATTCCCTACAATTGCACGGTCGAAACCGAGAGCTTCAAGATCCAGAAGGACGGCTCCTACAAAATCGACCAGGTCGTCTACGTCACCCGCGACAGCCACAAAAAGATCGTACTCGGCGCCGGCGGCCAGACCATCAAAACCATCGGCCAGGAAGCCCGCAAGGAACTGATGGAAATGTACGAGGTGCCAATCCACCTCTTCCTTTTCGTCAAAGTCCGCGAAAAATGGGGCGACGACCCCGAACGCTACCGCGAAATGGGCCTCGAATATCCCCACGGCAAGGGCTAACCGCCCTTCTTCCCCTCTCCCACCACCCACAATGTCATCCCCGCGAAAGCGGGGACCTCTGTTTGCTACGAGTGGGCTAAGCAGACCTCATGGTGAGCTTGTCGAACCACGAGGCCGTGGCGCGATCTAACCAATCACCCCATAATTGGCCATATCCGCCTCAATCCCCAACCGCCCAAGAAACGCCTGCGGATCAAACCCGCTGACGCGCCGCACCTCGCCCATCGCCGCCTTGGCTCTCTCGAATGCCGCTGCGCTGTCCCATTCCACCACGGTCAGGAAGTTGAAGCGATCCGACCCGGATTGCACTTCCAGCACCAGATTCTGCAGGCACCCGGCCTGTGTATCGAGAAACACCTTGGTTTCATTGACTTGCGCCAGGAATTCTTCCCGCGCCGCCTCCGGCACTGCGAACTTGTCGATGCGATAAACCGAACCATGCTGTAATTGTGTATGTGCGTTCATAGCCGCCTCCATGCGGGGGCGGAATGTTCGCCCCGATTGATTCAGCCATACCCGGCTGAATTGACAATGCATTGTCATATTGGTTATATGTTGTCAACATGAAGTCTGACGATCAAGCGGCATCCATGGCCCTGAGCGCGCTGTTCCTCGATATCTTCCGCGCCAATGGCCGGCTGATCGCCGCCGGGGATCAACTCATCGCGCCGCTTGGTCTCACCAGCGCTCGCTGGCAGGTGCTTGGTGCCGTCGTCATGGCCAGCACGCCCCAGCCCGTGGCTCATCTTGCCCGCGACATGGGCCTCGCCCGCCAGGGCGTGCAGCGCATCGTCAACGAATTGGCCGACGAGGATTTCGTCGCCTTCGAAGACAATCCCCATCACCGCCGCGCCAAACTGGTCCACCTGACGTCCCGCGGGCAGGAGGTCATGTCAGCCGCCCACAAGCTGCAACGCCCTTGGGTCGATGTCCTCGCGGCCGGCCTCGACGCAAGCAAAATCGCCATCGCCGCCGAAGTGCTCGAAACCCTGCGCAATCGCCTCGAAGACGGCACGAACCCGGAAGAGGCGGATCAGGACTGAGATGGAATGGACCGGCGAAGCCCTGCTGATCGGTGTGCGCCGCCACGGCGAGAGCAGCGTCATTGCCGAAGCCATGGTGGCCGGTCGCGGCCGGCATATGGGCCTGGTGCGCGGCGGCCGTAGCCGACGCCTCTCGGCCGTTCTCCAACCCGGCAACACCATCCAGCTCACCTGGCGGGCGCGGCTGGAAGACCAGCTCGGCCAGTTCACCGTCGAATTGCTGCAAGCCCGCGCCGCCCAGCTCATCGATGACCGCACCCGCCTCTACACCAGCCAGCTGATCTGCGATCACTTGCGCCTCTTGCCCGAACGCGACCCGCATGATCGCCTCCTCGGCATGGCCCTAAACCTGCTCGATCACGCCCCCGACGGCGCCGCACTCGCCCGCTTCGAGCTCGCCATTCTCGACGACCTCGGCTACGGCCTCGATCTCACCACCTGCGCCGTCACCGGCACATCAGGCGATCTCACCCACGTCTCGCCCAAGTCCGGCCGCGCCGTCTCCCGCGCCGCCGCCCAGCCCTATCTCGATCGCCTGCTGCCGCTCCCATCCTTCCTCGCGGGCCGCGGCAACGCCGCCCCATCCGACATCGCTGCCGCCTTCCGCCTCACCGGTCATTTCCTGCAAGACCACGTCTGGGGGCCGCGCGAACTGACCCCATCGCCCACCCGCGATATCCTTATCGGCATGCTGTCGCGCGACCACGATGTCTAGGCAGCGTCTGCACTCAGCGCTGCCGCGAACAGGCCGCCGCCGATCCGCCGCGCAGTTTCAAAATGACTGTCCGAAGCCGGGGGCACGAGGAGTTCCGAGGTCACCACCGGAGCGCCGCAATAGCCAAAAATCCCATGATCGATCTGCGTCTTCATTGCGCCAAAATAGCCGTGCCGCGCATAGGTCCGCAGGTCAGCGCCACCCAACGCCACCAAATGCACCGGCAGGTGGTCCAGCTTCTTCACCAGCCTGCCATCCGCCCCCTCGGAATAGGCCCAGCCGTTGGTGAACACCCGGTCAATCCAGCCTTTCAGTAACCCGGGCATTGACCACCAATAGACCGGATAGACCAGCACTAGCGTGTCCGCCCGCCCAATCCGCGCTTGCTCGGCCACGATACCGCTCGCCGGCTCCGCCTCCCTCAGATGAACTGCAATGTCATTCTTGGTGAATCTGGGGTCGAACCCCTCTGCCGCTAAATCGGCAATTTCAAAACTGTTCCTTCCATTCCCCTGCACACCGTCGGCAATCTGCGCTGCCACGGCATGCGTCAGCGATTTGGGATCGGGATGGGCGAGAACGATAAGCGCGTGCATGAATGAACTCCTTGCTGCCAGCCAAAACAGGCTATATACTTTTAGTAAGTTACTTTTGGTATATAACGATGTCAACCGACGCCAGCAATGCTCCGATGGACTCGACACGGCCCCGGCAACGCCTCTCGCGCGAAGCGCGCCACCAGCAATTGCTGAGCACCGCCTGGCGGACCATCAGCGAGGAGGGCACGGAAGCCCTGACACTGGGCCGGCTGGCAGAACAGTCCGACGTCAGCAAGCCGGTGGTCTATGACCATTTCCCCACGAGGCCGGCCCTGCTTGCGGCGCTGTACCAGGATTTCGACAGCCGCCAGACCCAGCTCATGGATGCCGCCATTGCCTCCAGCGAGTCCACATTACTGGGCCGAGCATCGGTCATCGCCGCCTCTTATGTCGAATGCGTCCTGCTACAGGGCCGCGAAATCCCCGGCGTCATCGCGGCGTTGGCCGGCTCGCCCGAACTCGTAAAACTCAAGCGCGACTACCAGACAATATTCATCGAAAAATGCCGCCGGATTCTCGCGCCCTTTGCGGCCCCCAATGCCATTGCAACGCCCAGCCTCTGGGCCATGCTCGGCGCCGCCGAGGCTCTGTCCGACGCCGCAGCAATGGGCGACATAACAGCAGATCAGGCGCGGGACGAACTCTTCCAAACCATCCTCGGCATGGTCGCGCGGAGCGGCGGCGGCAAAGCCGGCTGATTGTCGGCAAATCTCGTGTAAAACCGCGTGTTTCAGCCCCAATCGCTGCGCTTTCTAGCCTCAGCCGGTATAGTGATTTCCTGATTCGTTCCCCTGGAAACTGTGCCGATGTCCGACGCTGATACCCTCCCTCCCGCCGACGATCAGCGCATCGTCGATCTGCGGCAGGCGCTCGAAGAGCGGTATCTGTCCTATGCGCTCTCGACCATCACGCAGCGCGCGCTGCCCGATGCCCGCGACGGCCTAAAACCCGTCCACCGCCGCATCATCCATGCCATGCGCCTGCTCAAGCTCGATCCCAATCAGGGCTACAAGAAATCCGCGCGTATCGTCGGTGACGTGATCGGTAAATTCCACCCGCATGGCGATCAGTCGATCTATGACGCCCTGGTGCGCCTGGCGCAGGACTTTGCCATGCGCTACCCGCTGGTCGATGGCCAGGGCAATTTCGGCAATATCGACGGTGATAGCGCCGCGGCGATGCGATACACCGAATCCCGCATGACCGACGTGGCCACGCGCCTGCTCGAAGGCATCACCGAAAATGCCATCGATTTCAAACCGACCTATGACGGGGAAGACGAAGAGCCGGCCGTTCTGCCGTCCAATTTCCCCAACCTTCTGGCCAATGGCTCCATGGGCATTGCCGTTGGCATGGCGACCTCGGTGCCGCCGCATAACGTGCTTGAGCTGTGCAACGCCGCCCTCAAGATCATCTACAATCCGGCCGCCACCACCGACGAATTGATCCATCAGGATCTGAGCGCGCCCCCCTCCAGCGACGATCTCGTGCGCGGCCCCGATTTCCCCACCGGCGGGCATCTGGTCGAAAGCCGCGCTGCCATCGTCAATGCCTACGAGACCGGCCGCGGTTCCTTCCGCGTGCGTGCCGTCTGGGAAAAAGAGGAAAAGGGCAGGGGCGTCTATCAGATCGTCGTCACCCAGATTCCCTATGGCGTGCAGAAATCCCGGCTGGTTGAAAAGATCGCCGAATTGCTGCTCGCCAAGCGCCTGCCTTTGCTCAAGGACGTGCGCGACGAAAGTGCCGACGATATCCGTCTTGTCCTCGAACCGCGCGCCGGCACGGTCGATCCGGTCATCCTGATGGAGCAGCTGTTCAAGCTCTCCGATCTCGAATTGCGCTTCCCGCTTAACCTGAACGTGCTCGACAAGGGAACGCTGCCGCGCGTCATGAGTCTTGCCGACGCGCTCAAGGCGTGGCTCGATCACCGCAAGATTGTGCTGGTTCGCCGCAGCCAGCACCGGCTGGAGCAGATCGCCAGCCGCCTCGAAGTGCTCGAAGGCTACATCATTGCCTATCTCAATCTCGATGAGGTCATCCGCATCATCCGCGAGGAAGACGACGCCAAAGCGTCGCTGATCGCGGCCTTCTCGCTCACTGACAATCAGGCCGAAGCCATCCTCAACATGCGGCTGCGGTCTTTGCGCAAGCTCGAGGAAATGGAACTGCGCGAGGAGCATACCAAGCTCACCGAGGAAAAGGGGCGGCTCGAAACCCTGCTGGGTTCCGACAAACGTCAATGGGGCGAAATCGCCAAGCAGGTCGAGGCCCTTAAAAAGGCCTATCCGCTATACGAGGCCGATGGCACCACGCTGCACCATCTTGGCGCCCGCCGCTCGCTGTTCAGCCTGGCACCCGATGCTGACCACGCCGAAATCACCACCGCCTTTATCGAGCGCGAGCCGATCACCGTCATCCTGTCGGAAAAAGGCTGGATTCGTGCCCTCAAGGGCCATTCTGACGAGATCGACGAAAAGGGTTTCAAGACCGGCGACCGCCTCAAGCTGGCGATCAAGGCCGAAACCACCGACAAGCTGCTCATGCTCACCACCGGCGGCAAGGTCTACACGCTGGGTGGCGACAAGCTCCCTGGCGGCCGTGGCCAGGGCGAGCCGGTGCGCATCATGGTCGATATGGAAGAGGGACAGGACATTGTCAGCCTCTTCGTCTATCGCCCCGGCCAGAAGCGCATCATCGCGTCATCTGCCGGTTACGGGTTCATCGTCGCCGAAGACGACATGATCGCCAATACCCGCAAGGGCAAGCAGATCCTCAATGTCACCACGCCCGACGAGGCCCGCCTGCTCGTGCCCATGCTGGGCGACCGCGTCGCCGTCATCGGACAGAACCGTAAGCTCTTGGTCTTCCCCGCGTCGCAATTGGCCGAAATGGGCCGCGGCAAGGGCGTGCGCCTGCAGCGCTACAGGGATGGCGGTATTTCCGACCTCAAGGCCTTCTACGCCGCCGACGGCCTCACCTGGACCGACAGTTCGGGCCGCACCTTCACCAAGCCCACCGAAGAGCTCACCGACTGGCTCGGCGACCGCGCCTCCGCCGGCCGCCAGCCCCCCAACGGTTTCCCGCGCAACAACAGGTTTGTCGGATGATCCGCCACTGCGTTTTCGTCAAGTTCCGCTCGGGCGTCTCGGGCGATGAGCGCGCCGAAATCTATGCCGGCCTTGCCGCGCTGGTCGGGCAAATCGAAGGGCTGATCTCCGCCGATTTCGGACCCAACATTTCCCCTGAAGGCCTCGCCCAAGGCTTCAAGGATGGCTTCATCATGGACCTTGTCGATGAGGCCGCCCGCGATCGCTATCTCGTCGATCCCGCCCACCAGGCTGCCGGCGCGCGCCTTGTCGCCGCGCTCGAAGGCGGTCGCGACGGGCTCATTGTCTTCGACCTGCAGGCCGAAGACCTCAACCTCACTCCACCGAAAAACTGAACACCACCGGCAAATGATCGCTCGCTGTCGGCCGCCCGGCATGCAGCTCGTGCACGACGATGCCGCCCCGCGTCATCACATGGTCCAGCGGCAGGAACGGTATCGTGTCCCGCCACGCCCCCAGGTAAAACCAGCGCTTTGGATAGGTCAGCAGGTTCACCGTCTGCCGCACCAGACCGTTCCAATTGACGAAATTGCGCAGCGCATAGGACCACGGCGTCGAGTTGAAATCTCCCGCGAGGATCATCGGCCCATCAATCCCGACCAGCACACCCGATAGCCTATCAAGCTGATCCTGCTGCCGCTGCACCGGCAGTGGCCAGTCCATATGCGTGGTGATCACCGAGAAGGCTTTGCCATCCGATGTGTGGAATTTAGCCAGGATATGCGCCGTCCGCTCGGTCACATAGGCATTGTCCGGGCAGGCCCCGTCCTCCACCTGCTCGAACGGAATACGCGAATAGAGCCCCAGATTGGCGCGTTTCCCGCCCCGGCAACGCACATAATAAGGATAGCGCTCGGTCAGCAGCGGATGCAACTCGCGCGCCTGCTCGCCGAAATATTCCTGCAGCACGATAATGTCCGGATCCTCGGCGAAAATTGCCGCGGTCACCTTGTCCATCGCGTAATTCATGCCGAACAGATTGTGCGTCATCATCCGCACCACGCCCGTTGCCGGTGCGGCCGGCCGCGCCTGGGTCGAGGCGATGAATTCGGGCACCATGACATTGGCCGAAGCAGCCACACCCAAAAACGCGTAGATCATCGCCGCTTTGCGCCAGTTTCGGCGCGGCAAAACGGTCACGAGGAACAGCCCGATCAGCGTTGCCGGTAATAACAGGATTTGCGCATGATTGAGCAGATCGAGCATAGGCACGGCAAAGCCGAACACCGCCAATATCGACCACGTGGCGGCGCCCAGAGCACCCAGCACCAAGCCCAGCCGGACCAGGAAAAATAGCAATGACATGAACGATCCGGTAGCAAGCAACGGCAATCCTGCCGTCTCGCTCAGCCTTATGGCCCAAACAAGGCGCTGGTCAAACTACTCGAGCGGGCACCAGCCCAGCGTCCCGCGCTGCACTTCGAGCGGCCGGTATTGCGCCTTGTAGGCCATTTTGGGGGAATCTTTCACCCAATAGCCTAGATAGACATAACTCAGTCCTGCCGAGCGGACCTGTGCGATATGGTCGAGAATGAGGAATGTCCCAAGGCTGCGATGCGCCAGGTCGGGGTCGTAGAAACTATAGACCATGGATAGCCCGTCGGGCATCACATCGGTCAGTGCCACCGCAATCAATGGCTGGTCTGGATGGTCGCGCAGCCTATATTCGACCAGCACGGACTGCACCGGCGTATCCTCGACCATATATTCATAGTCGATGAAACTCATCTGGTTCATACCGCCACCGGCATGGCGCGACTCAAGGTAGCGCTTGAACAGGTCATATTGTTCGCTGGTCGCGGTGGTCGGCCGCACATCTATGGCAATGTCGTCATTGTTGCGTAATACCCGGCGGAAGCGCGACGACGCTTCGAATTCCCCCGCTACGATCCGTACTGACTGACACGCATTGCAGCCCTCGCAAGCAGGCCGGTAAATCAGGTTCTGGCTGCGCCGGAAGCCGTTTTCGCTGAGCAGATGATGCAGTGCCGAAGCCCGCCGCCCGGTCAGGTGCGTGAACAGCTTGCGCTCCTGCTTGCCCGGCAGATAGGGGCACGGCATGGCGGCTGTCAAAAACAACTGGGTGGTTTCAGGCGTGTGGTCGGTCATCCATGACCCTTGAGTGCAATCAGCAGAGTGTAAACCTCCGCCTTACCTCAAGCAACGCCTCAGTACGCCCCTTGGCTCCGGCGGTTATAGGCCGCCCAATGGCGGGCCATCGGCGAGCGGCGTACCATCAGCGTGCCCACGATCAGGTCGTGAATCATCTGCCGGCGCGGTGTGAACAGCGCGAACAGCAGCGAAACCGGGAGTGAAATCCATACCGTGATCCAGAACACGCCCGCATGGATGATTGCCATCCATCCATCGAGCGGCTGCCCGCGCGTCGGGGTGAGCACCAGGTCCATCATACGCATGCCCAGCGTCGCCCGGCTGTGCGAGCCCAGCGTCACGCCGTAGTAGAACAGCACAGTCGCCGGCACGAGAAACACCAGCGCCAACCAGGCCAGCCCGAAGGTCAGGAACCCGGCCACCAAACCGATCAGGCCAAACATCAGCATCAGCATGCCCATGATCGCAAGATCGATGCCAAACGCCAGAACACGGCGCGTCAATACCCCGTCAAACAGCTCGGGCGCGGTTTCCGGGTCGGGCAACAGGGGGCGGGCAGTCTGTGTCTGGCTCATGCCGCAAACATTGTCATGACCTTGCCTCTCTGCAAGAGGCCAAGGCACTAAAATGTGCCCGGGAGGTCAACGCCCCAATTCCCGCGCCACCTCCAGCGCAAAATAGGTGAGAACCCCGTTGGCCCCCGCCCGCTTGAACGCATGCAGGCTCTCAAGAATAGCCCGCGTCCGGTCCAGCGCACCTGCCGCAGCGGCGAACTCGATCATCGCGTATTCCCCGCTCACCTGATAGGCGTAGATCGGCACATTGAAATTGTCCTTGGCCCGCCGCACGATATCGAGATAGGGCAGGCCCGGCTTGACCATGATGCTGTCAGCGCCTTCCTCTATATCCGCGGCGATTTCCCGCAGCGCCTCGTCGGAATTTGCGAAATCCATCTGATAGGTCCGCTTGTCGCCGCGCAACCGGCTGCCCGAACCCACCGCCTCGCGGAATGGCCCGTAAAAGCACGACGCATATTTGGCCGCATAGGACATGATCTGGACCTGGTCGAACCCCTCGCCATCCAGCACTTCGCGGATCGCGCCCACGCGCCCATCCATCATATCCGAGGGTGCAATAATGTCCGCGCCCGCCTTGGCCTGCACGATGGCCGAGCGCACCATCACCGCGATGGTCTCGTCGTTGAGGATTTCCCCGTCGCGCACCAGCCCGTCCTGGCCGTCGCTCGAATATTCGTCCAGCGCCACGTCGGCGATCAGCCCTATATCGGGTACGGCACTCTTGATGGCGCTCAGCGCCCGGCACATCAGATTGTCCGGATTATAGGCTTCCGCCGCATTCTCGCTGCGCAAATGGTCCGGCGTATTGGGAAACAGCGCCAGCGCCGGAATTCCCGCGTCACGCGCCGCCCGCGCCGCCTCAACACAGAGATCGACGCTCAGCCGTTCCACGCCCGGCATGGACTTGATCTGTGTCTTTTCGTTCTGCCCTTCAATGACAAACAGCGGCCAGATCAGATCGGCTGGGGTCAGCACGGTCTCGCGCACCATGGATCGGCTCCATTCGGTCCGGCGGCTGCGTCGCAACCGGCGGCCGCCCAGGAAGTCCATGTCGTGCTTGTTCCAGTGCTCGGCCATCGTCTGCTCCTTGGTTGGGCTCCATGTATCAAAGGCAGGGGGCCGCTCCAAGCTCCGGCTTGTCGCATCTGGCTTCAAGGGGTAGAAACCCGCCATGGATTTCAACGCCCCCGCCATTGGCATCTACATCCGCATCGTCGCCATAATCAGCCTGCTGCTCGGGCTTAACGACGCGGCGCGCCTGCTTGGTGTCAATACGGGCGCTACCAGTCCCCTGACCACCTTGGGCACAGCGGGCTTCATCTATCTCGCCATCTTCTGCCTTGCGCGCCTCTTCGCGGCGGTCGGCCTCTGGATCAAAGCCAGCTGGGGTGCCGTCCTGCTCGCCGGCGCCACCGGCGTCGAACTCGCCCTCTATCTGGCGGGTCGCACCGAAGTGCAGATGACCGCCTTCGGCTTCGCCGTCCGGCTGGTCCTGGTGGCTTCCATCCTCATCATTTTCTTCCTACGGCTACGCATGCGCCGTGCCCGCGCCACCGACTAGCCCTCGATCAACCGCCTGGAGATTGGCATATGGCGCTCAAGCGGATGGACAATGTAGGTATCGTCGTCGAAGACCTCGAAGCAATTGTTGAATTCTTCCGCGAGCTCGGCCTGGAGCTTGAAGGGCGTGGCACGATTGAAGGCGAATGGGCCGGACGTGTCACTGGTCTGGGCGATCAGCAAGTCGAAGTCGCCATGATGCGCACGTCGGACGGCCATAGCCGGCTCGAATTGTCGCGCTTCATCAGGCCGGCTGTCATCGCCGACCACCGCACCGCCCCGGTCAATTCCCTAGGATATCTCCGCGCCATGTTCACCGTGGACGATATCGACGAGACACTCGAAAGGCTCCGCAATCGCGGCGCGCAGCTCGTCGGCGAAGTCGTCCAGTACGAGAACGTGTATCGCCTCTGCTACATTCGCGGGCCCGAAGGCCTCCTCATAGGCCTCGCCGAAGAACTCAACTGAGCGCAGGGGCTAAGCGTCAGGCCGGATGGAATTGCTCAATGGTGATTTCCTCAGCCAAGGCATCCTGGGGCGCGCCAAAGGTGGTGACGGTTGTAAACCACCGCGTCGTGTTCCCACCCACATCGACCACCACCGGCAGCAACACCGTTCCCATCCCGCCATGCACTTGCACGAGGCTCTCCACGCCCGGCTGCTGCCGCGCCCGCCGCAACACCTTAGCCATGGCAGATTGCGGCCCGCGCAAGCGCACACCTTCGCGCATCCGATGCATCAGATAGCCAGCCACTTCCTGCCAATTGACGATGCTTTCGCGCAGCGGCCCGGGGCTGAACACCAGATCCACCAGGTTGACCCGGCCCAAAGCATCTCGCTCGCCACCCGTCAGCGCCAGCCCCGCCGCATTGGCATCCAGAACAGTGAAGGCTGCATCCAGCACCAGCGCCGGATTGGGCGCATGCGCCGCAAGAATCATCCCCGCCGCCTGCCGCACCTCGGCCATCTGCTCGCCCTGCCAGTCGCTCTCGCCATATTGCGGCGCAAAGCCGGCGGCGACCAATAGCGCATTGCGTTCCCGCAGCGGCATGGCCAGCGCCTCCGCCAGCCGCAACACCATTTCCGCGCTCGGCTTGGCACGTTCCGATTCCAGAAACGAGATATGGCGCGAGGACACAGCAGCCGTCAGCGCCAGCTCCATCTGGCTCATGCCGCGCAAGCCCCGCCATTCCCGCAACATCTGCCCGATCATGCTGTACTCTCCTGTCCTCTTCTTATCGCCCAGGATAGCGCCGCAATTCCATTACCTTGGAGGTAATTGAGAGCATTACGTCCTTCCACCAGTCTCATGTCCATCGAACACACCGACACGGAGACATCCAATGCCTGCTCTTAACCTTCATCCCCGGCTGGTCTACCTCGCCGACACCGCCGCCTGCCTTGTCCTCGGAGCGATCCTGATTGTTGCTGCCCCAGCCTTGACCACCCTCCTGGGCTGGACCTTGCCCCCGGCGCTTCTCATCGTCCTGGGCGTCATCCTGCTCCCCTGGGCTGCCTTCAATTTGATGACGGCCCGCGTCCCGCGCCTGACCCCGGCTATCCTCGCCACCCATGTCACGGGCGATGCGCTATGGGTCGCCGGCAGCGTTGCACTTGCTGCGATCCACGCCGGGCAAATGGGGCAATTGGGGCTGTTTCTCCTGCTGGGGCAGGCTGTTGCCGTAGCCGGCATGCTGCTGCTCAAGCTCGCTTTCGCCCGGCCGTTCTTCAATCCGGCCTAGCTGGTGCGGGCGTGGGTGGTCGAGGTCATCCGCGCCCGTCACACCTCGGTAAGGTTACAATTTTATCACCAGGTGATACGAAGAATTAAGCCAAATTCTCATTGTATTCCAGTAAGATAGTTTTAAGCGTGTGGCTTAGGGTGATCTTAGTCGGGGCGCCGTAGTTTGGCCTCATGAGATGCGAAAAATCGCACGGACTGATGAACAGTGAGGCACAAATGGCGATCAAATCCAACGCAGCCGAGGCTATGTCCCCGGACCGTCCCCAGAGCCTGAAGCCGCTTTATCTCGAAGCCGTTTCGCGCGTCGAACGTCTGCACCGCCGCCTGCTCGATCTCATCAAGGATGAGTTCGACCGCATGGGCTGGGATGACATCAACCCCGTTCAGGCATTGCTGATGTTCAATATCGGCGACGCTGAGCTGACAGCTGGCGAGCTGCGGTCGCGGGGCTATTATCTGGGCTCCAACGTCTCGTACAATCTCAAGAAGCTGGTCGAAACCGGCTATATCTTCCAGGAACGCTCCCGTTCCGATCGCCGTTCGGTCCGCATCAAGCTGACCCCCAAGGGCGAGGAAGTGGCCGAGGTCATCGACGAGCTTTATGACCGTCACCTCAAGTCGATCGACAAGGTCGGCGGCCTGGGCGACGACGAATTCGACGGCCTCAACAAGGCGCTGGCCCGCCTCGAGCGCTTCTGGGTTGATCAGATTCTCTACAAGCTCTGATCTGAAAGGAGCAATCGAGATTCATCTCAGGCCAGCATCAGGTGAATCCCGATTGGTCCCGGGGCAGGGCGGTTGTTGTTGCCCTCCTGCCACACCCGAAAGCAAACGCCAGCCTCAGCGCTGGCGTTTCTTATTTCAGCCGCAAATGACCATCATCTGCCATTGTTACGTGGTTTGAAACCATTTCCCGCCTATTCTTGGTATACGAAGTCCAAAGGTTCACACTCGCTTGACTGCGTTGTGACGGGCGGGACGCGATGGTAAAAGCCGCTTTGCTGCGGCGGGCTGAATATTTCGGGTGACTTGATGCGATTGAATCGTCGTTCTCTTCTTCAATCCATGGCTGTGAGCGGTGCCGCCCTGGCCATGCCTTCAGTGGTGCGGGCTCAGGATTCCTTCTGGGATATGTTCGACCGCGATCGTGTCCTGCGCAATGTTGATCAGAACGGCAATACGGCCGCCGCCCAGGCGCTGATTGCCACCAATGAGCCGATCCTGTCCTACGACACTGCCTACAATCTGCAGCTGGCGATTTCCCAATACGAGCCCTTCGTCGCTGCCGGCGGCTGGGAAGAAACCCCGCAGGAAGCCTATGGTCTCAAGCTGGGTGAATCGCGCAAGGCCGCCATCGCGCTCAAGCGCCGCCTGATTTCCTCGGGCGATATGGCCATGGTCGAAAGCGTCAGCGACATGATTGACGCCCCCGCCGATGCCGGCATCCGCGCCTTCCAGGCCCGCCATGGTCTGGTCGTCAACGGCCAGGTCGATGAAGCCACCTGGTATGCGCTGTCGGTGCCGGCCCAGACCCGCCTCAACCAGCTTTATCTCAACGCCCAGCGCGTACAGACCATGGCGGCGAACCTCAGCGAGCGCTATGTCGTGGTCAACATTCCGGCCGCCACCATCGAAGCCGTCGCCGGTGGCATGGTCGAGCAGCGCCACACCGCCGTTGTCGGTCGCGTCGATCGCGCCACCCCGATCATGGCCAGCAAGGTCAGCCAGATCAATTTCAACCCCTATTGGCATGTGCCCAAATCGCTGGTCGAACGTGACCTGACCAAGTACATGCAGGAAAATCCGAACTACCTGGCCGAGCAGAACATCCATATCTACGACGGCAGCGGCAACGAGATCTCGCCTGCCACCATCGATTGGACCAATATCGGCAATGCGGTCAATTACATGTACCGCCAGGAGCCGGGTGCGGCCAACTCCATGGGCCATTGCAAGATCAACTTCTACAATCCCTATGATTGCTACCTGCATGACACCCCGAGCAAGGCGCTGTTCGGTGAAAACGCGCGTTTCCACTCTTCAGGCTGCGTGCGCGTCGAGGGCGTCAACCAACTGGTCAACTGGCTACTGCGCGACAATGGCGATTGGGATCAGAACAAGGTCGATATGACCTTTGAATCCCTGCAGCGCCTCGACGTCGAGTGCAAGGCCCGCGTGCCGCTACACACCACCTACATTACCGCCTGGGCCAATAAGCAGGGTACCGTCAGCTTCCGCGACGACGTCTACCAGTTTGACGCCCAGGGCAAGGTCACCTTCGAGGCGTAAGTCTGGTATCACGCCGCAATACAAAACGCCCTCCAATCTGGAGGGCGTTTTTGTTTTGGCGGGAATCGGGCAAACTCAGCGGCAAATCGGGACCGCGCCCATGCCTCAAGGTGAAGTTCTGTTTGAATTCGTCCAGCTCGGCCAGCAGATGCGCGTCGCCGCCATCGACAGCGCCAGCGGCACCGAAGTCGTGGTCATCACTCCGGTCTCGGCTACGCGCAATCAGATGCAGCAATTAGCCCTCGCCAAATTGCGCCGGAAGCTCCAAACCGAGGCCCCGGCGCCAGTAAAGCGGCTATTCTAGCCTTCACTCAATTACAGCTGGCAGCGGCGGCGGATGCCGTCATAGCCCATGAACGTATCGGTCTCTTCGTCATAGGAGCGGTAGCGCGAATAGCAGGCGTTTACATGCGCCTGGTACGAGCTGCCGCCATAAACCGGCTGCCCGCCATAATTGTTATTGTTCTGGTTGGCGATGGCGCCGCCCAGCAGGGCGCCGAAACCGAAGCCGAACAAGCCGGCTGCGATCCCATCCAGCGAATTGCGGCGGCTACGATAGAAGGTATCATAATCGCGGTCCCTCCACCCCCCGCCATAGTATCCGCGGCAGTCGCGGTCGCGAGGATTGCGCTGGCAATAGCTCATGATCACCCGATCACGTTGTGATGCGTTGCCATTGCCATTGTGTTGGTTGCTAAACCAGTCCTGGGCGGATACGGGCGCCGCGCCGGTCATCATCACGGCTCCGGCCATCACCGTTGCGGCAAGTTTTCCAAATTTCGTCGTCATTTCGAATTCTCCAAAACCACCCCGCCAGCCGGAATTCCGGCCCAGTGCAACACAAATGCGCAAGCGCATATCCCGGTTGCCTGCCAATTGAGAATTTACTGTGGCAATGCATGGATTGAAGCTGCGGTTCGTGCTAGAGGCTGCGCCCGTACCATCCTTCCGACACCACATGTTGGGATCGCCCTGGAGTTAAGCCCATGAGCGCTGCAACCTCTCTTCCGCTCTTTCCGAAGTTCTTTTCCGCCAATCTTGCCGAGATCGATCCTGAGATCGCTGGTGCGATCAGTGACGAACTTGGTCGCCAACAGCACGAAATCGAGCTGATCGCGTCCGAGAACATCGTCTCCCGCGCCGTGCTCGAAGCCCAGGGCTCGATCATGACCAACAAGTATGCGGAAGGTTACCCCGGTAGGCGCTATTATGGTGGTTGCCAGTTTGTCGACGTGGCCGAAACCCTGGCCATTGAGCGCGCGAAGCAACTCTTCGGCGCCAATTTCGCCAATGTGCAGCCCAATTCTGGCTCCCAGATGAACCAGGCCGTGTTCCTCGCGCTGCTGCAGCCGGGCGACACCTTTATGGGCCTCGATCTCAATTCCGGCGGCCACCTCACGCACGGTTCGCCCGTCAATATGTCCGGCAAGTGGTTCAACGTCGTCTCTTATGGCGTGCGCCGCGACGATCACCTGCTCGATATGGATGAAGTCGAACGCCTCGCCCATGAGCACAAGCCCAAGCTGATTCTGGCTGGCGGCACCGCCTATTCCCGCGTCTGGGATTGGGCTCGCTTCCGCCAGATCGCCGATTCCATTGGCGCCTATCTCATGGTCGACATGGCTCACATCGCGGGCCTCGTTGCCGGCGGCGTGCATCCGTCGCCCGTGCCCCACGCCCATGTCACCACCACCACCACGCATAAATCCCTGCGTGGCCCGCGCGGCGGCATGATCCTCTCCAACGACGAGGATATCGCCAAAAAGATCAATTCGGCCGTGTTCCCGGGGCTCCAGGGCGGCCCCCTGATGCACGTGATCGCCGCCAAGGCCGTCGCCTTCAAGGAAGCGCTGCAGCCCGAATTCAAGGCTTACGCCCGTCAGGTTGTCGACAATGCCCGCGCTCTGGCCGAAACGCTCAAGTCGCATGGCCTCGATGTCGTCTCCGGCGGCACCGACAACCATCTGATGCTGGTTGACCTGCGCAAGAAGAATGCCACTGGGAAGCGTGCCGAGCAGGGCCTTGGCCGCGCCTTCATCACCTGCAACAAAAACGGCATTCCCTTCGATCCCGAAAAACCCTTCGTCACCTCGGGCATCCGTCTGGGCACCCCGGCTGGTACCACCCGCGGCTTCGGCGTCGCCGAATTCCAGGAAATCGGCAGCCTGATCGTTGAAGTGCTCGATGGTCTGCGCGAGGCCAATTCCGACGAGGGCAATGCCCAGGTCGAAGCCGCCGTGCGCGACAAGGTCAAGGCGCTCACCGCGCGCTTCCCGATCTACGCGAACTAAAAGGGCTAGGAATGCGCTGTCCGTATTGCGGGAACGACGATACGCAGGTCAAGGACAGCCGTCCCACCGAGGATTCCGGTGCCATTCGGCGCCGCCGCGTCTGCAATGGCTGCGGCGGCCGCTTCACCACCTTCGAGCGGGTGCAGTTGCGCGATCTGACCGTAGTCAAGAAATCGGGCCGCAAGGTGCCCTTCGATCGCGAGAAGCTCTCGCGATCGGTCTATACCGCCCTGCGCAAGCGCTCGGTCGATCCTGACCGCACCGAACGCATGATTTCCGGCATTGTGCGCCAGCTCGAAAGCCTGGGCGAAGTCGAAGTCACTTCCGACCAGATCGGCGAATATGTCATGGAAGGCCTCAAGGGCCTCGATGACGTGGCCTTTGTCCGCTTCGCCTCGGTCTACAAGAATTTCTCCGCCGCTGACGATTTCCGTTCCTTCCTCGCCGAACTTGCCTCCGGCAAGGGCATTGTGCAGGATCAGGACGATTGAGTGGGCCCAGCCCCGAGGACACCCGCTGGCTCGATGCCGCCGTCCGCTACGCGTCGCCCTATCTCGGCACCACGGCCGACAATCCCACCGTCGCCGCTTTGGTCGTCGATCCGGTCAACCAGACGCTGATTTCCCGCGCCGTGACCGCCAAGGGCGGCCGCCCGCATGCCGAGTCGCAGGCGCTCGAAGCCGCCGGCTTTGAGGCCTCGGGCCGCACCCTCTATGTCACGCTCGAGCCCTGCCACCATTGGGGCCGCACCCCGCCTTGCGTCGATGCCGTGATCCGCTCCGGCGTGCTGCGCGTCGTCATCGGCACCGGCGATCCGGATCCGCGCACCGCTGGCGAGAGCATTCGCCGCCTCGAATCGGCCGGTATTGAAGTCATCCTGGCCGATCACGCGCCCTCCCGAGCCTTGCATGCCGGCCATGCCATGCGCCACGGGGCAGGGCGCCCCTTCATCACCGTCAAGCTCGCTGTCTCCGCCGATGGGATGATTGGCCGCAAGGGCCAGGGCAATGTCGCCATCACCGGCGGGGCCGCCCGCGACTGGACGCATCTGCAGCGCGCCCGGTCCGAAGCCATTCTCATCGGCGCCTCCACCGCCCGCCTTGACGATCCCCAGCTCACCGTTCGCCTGCCCGGCCTCGAAAACCGCGGCCCGCTTCGCGTCATCCTGGCCGGCGCCAAGGGCATTGACCGCAAGGTGAATCTGGTTGATCGCTTCTCCGCCCATCGCCTTGCAATCATTGCAGAAACCGACGCGTCTGTAGACGCGCCGCCCTCGGTCGAAATCATCCGCGTCGAAGGTAAAAAGGGCCGGCCCGACCTTGCCCTGGCGCTCACCGCTCTTGCGGGCAAAGGCATCCAGAACCTGCTGGTCGAACCCGGTGCCCGCCTCACCGCGGCCCTGCTCGACGCCGGCCTCATCGACCGTTTCGCGCTTTTGACCAGCCCGCTGACCATCGGCAAGGGCGGTCTGCCCGCCAGCTCCGGCGAACCGCTGGCCGCTCGGCTCGAAGCGGCGGGTGTCGTCGAAACCGACCGTCAACAGCTGGGCGACGATCTGCTCACCATCTTCGAACGGCGTTCAACCATTTCTCAGTAGTCGCAGGCGCCTTCGCCTCGCTATATGGTGCTGCCAACTCACATATAGGATTGCCCATGTTTACCGGTATCGTCACCGACGTCGGCAAATTGCTCAAGGTCGAAGATCGCAATGACGGCCGCCTGCTGCGCATCGGCACGGCCTATGATCCGGCGACCATCGACATGGGCGCCTCCATCACCAATGATGGCATCTGCCTCACCGTTACCGACAAGGGCAATGACAGCGGCCAGAACTGGTTCGAAGTCTTCGCAGCGCTCGAAACCCTCGCCGTCACCCAGGTCGGCAAGTGGCAGGCCGGCCGCCGGATTAATCTTGAACGCTCGCTGAAGATCGGCGACGAACTGGGCGGTCACATCGTTTCCGGCCATATCGATGGCATGGCCGAGATCGTCGATAAGAAAGAGACTGGCGAGCAAATCACCTACACTTTCGCCGTCTCCGACGCCGTCGCTCCCTTCATCGCCAAAAAGGGCAGCGTGGCCCTCAATGGCACCTCCCTCACCGTCAATGATGTCGAAGGCAACCGCTTCTCGGTCCATTTGATCCCCTATACGGTTGAAGTTACCTCCTGGGGCGATTATGGGGTTGGCGACAGCGTCAATATCGAGGTCGACCCCATGGCGCGCTATGCCGCGCGCCTGTTTGAAACCCTCGGCGACTTCCGCAAATAAGGACTGCCCCATGGCCTCTCACGGCGCCAACTTCCTCATCGAGCCCGGCTCCGCCGATGGCCAGCACTTCCTCATCGTCGAGGCCCGATATTACACCGAACTCGCCGACGAGCTGCTGGCCGGCGCCTCCGCCGCGCTCGAAGCTGCCGGCGCCACCTTCGACGTGGTGACCGTCCCCGGCGCCCTTGAAATCCCCGCCGCCATTTCCATGGCCATGGAAGCCGGTGATTACGACGGCTTTATCGCCCTGGGCACCGTCATCCGCGGCGAAACCACCCATTACGAGATCGTCTCCAACGAAAGCGCCCGCGCGCTGATGGAGATTTCGGTGGTCGATGCCCTGCCGCTCGGCAATGGTATCCTCACAGTTGAGAACGAGGCTCAGGCCTGGGCCCGCGCCCGTGTCTCCGAGCAGGACAAGGGCGGTGGCGCCGCCCGCGCGGCTCTGGCCATGGCCGCCCTCAAGATTCGGCTGAACGCTTAAATGGCCGACGCTCCCAAACGCGACCCGCAATCCGAACGCCCCGCCAACCAGCGCGGCGCCGCCCGCCTTGCCGCCGTCCAGGCGCTCTACCAGATGGATGTCGGCCGCGCGACCCTCGAGGACACGCTCGCCCAGTTCGGCAGCTTCCACCTCGGTCGCGAGATTGAAGGCGAGCAATATCTGCCCGCCGATGCTGATTTCTTCCGCCAGATCGTCTCCGGCGTCACCAAGCATCAGCTCGCCATTGACCCCGCCGTCGATCGCGCCCTGGCCGATGGCTGGCCTGTCGAACGCGTCGACGCCACCTTGCGCGCCATCCTGCGCGCTGCCGCCTTCGAGCTGTTGCGCCGCAAGGACATCCCGCCCCGCGTCGTGATCACCGAATATATCGATGTGGCGAAGGCCTTCTACGAAGACGACGCTACCGGCATGGTCAACGCCGCCCTGGACGCCATCGCCCGCGAAGCCGGTTCGGACCTGAGCGAGACGAAATAGGGGGCGCCCGGCGCAATTCGGGCAACCACCTCACCAGCTCGATTGACGGGCAGCTTTAACGGTCTAGTCTGCCCGGGATTCAACTCCGGGTGCTGCGATGACCGAGTCTCTCTCCCGTCGGCAGTCTATTCGCAATATCGGCCTTTTGACCGCCGTCCAGGCGCTCATGGGCTCGAGCTCGACCATCATCATGACGGTGGCTGCGCTGGCCGCCATCAACTTTGCCCCCGATCCTTCGCTGGCAACCGTGCCGGTGACCACCATGGTCATTGGCTTGGCGGTGACGACCTCGGTGGCAACGCGGTTGATCTATCGCCTGGGCCGCTCGCGGGGCCTTATTCTGGGCACGTTCATTGCCATTCCTGCTGCGCTTCTGGCCAGCCTGGGCGTCATCCTCGCCAATTTCTACCTCTTCTCGCTGGGCACGTTTCTCACCGGAGCCTCCGGCGCCTTCGCCCAGCAAATCCGCTTTGCCGCGGCCGACAGTGTCGCGCCCGATCTTAAAAGCCGCGCCATCTCCTGGGTGCTGTTCGGCGGCATAGCGGCCGGCTTTTTCGGCCCGCAGGCCAGTTCGATCACCCGCAACTGGATCCCGGGTTCGCAATATGCGGCAAGTTTCCTTGTCATCGTTGTCCTGGCCGTCGCGTCGATCGCCATTCTCTCGCAAACCCGCCTTGCGCCCACCGCGGTCGCCAATGCGGCCGGCGGCGGCCGCCCGCTTAGCGTGTTGTTGCGGCAGCCGGAGATTTTCCTGCCCATGTTGGGCGCCTCGGTCACCTATTCGCTGATGACCCTGCTGATGGTAGCCGCGCCCCTCGCCATGGTCTATATCTGCGGGCATTCGCCCGATGCGGCCAGCAGCGCCATTCAGTGGCATGTAGTGGCCATGTTCGCCCCCAGCTTCGTCACCGGCACGATCATTCGTTACCTCGGGTCCTATCTGGTCACCGCCATTGGCCTGGTCCTGATCATTATCTGCGCCGCGATCGCGCTCAGCGGCATCAGCGTTGCTCACTTCCACCTGACATTGATCCTGCTCGGATTGGGCTGGAACTTCGGTTTCATCGGCTCCACCACCATGCTGGCAACGGCCTACCGCCCCGAGGAAGCCGCCCGGGTACAGGCGGTCAATGAGCAGATCGTGTTCGGCGTGACGGCGATCGCCTCGATTGGCTCGGGCCTGTTGCTGCAATTGGTCGGCTGGCAGGCGATAAATATCCTGGCCATTCCGCTCGCCGCCGTCACTATTGCCCTGCTGGCCTGGGGCAGTCTCCGCCGCCCCGCCATTTCGGTAGCGCAATAAAAAAGCCCCGGAAAACCGGGGCCTTTTCGTTACCAACATTCGCCCGTCTACCCGCCGAACGACTGCAAAATCTGCTGGATGAAGGTGCGATCCTCGCCGAACGAGGGGGTGCGGCGGCTTTCCACCGTCACGGTCTTGCCGTCGGCTGCCGTGTAGACGGCCTTGTCGATGACCTTCTTGTTCTTGTCGAAATAAATCGCCAGCACCGTGCGCGACTTGATCGACGTCAGGCCGAACGCGGTCTGCTGCACCTTGGTCTCGACATAATAATAGGCCGATTGGTCGCCGAACGTATTGGTCGATTGCGGCGAGCCCAGTACGATGGTCACCAGTTCCTGGCTCTGGCCGGGGCGGATCTGCGCCATCGCGGATTCGGAGATTTCATAGCCCTGGGTGCGCTGGCTGATCAGCTGGGTGCCGCTGCTGCTGCAACCCGCCAGCACGACGGCAATCGCTGCGACGGCGGCTATGGAACCTGAAACGGTACGCAGAGGCATGAATTTGACTTCCCCGATGGCTCTCGACTATAGGCACGACGACAAGGCTTTGGCCCGTTCTGGCCGCCGGAATGTGTAGCCGCCAACATGTCGGTCTGGCAAGCTGGCATCGGGCGGGCAGGGTGTCTTGTTAAAACGATCGAGCCATTGAGCGCAATCCCATGATCTTGTCACTCTTTCGCAAGAACACTGCCACCGAGCCGGTTTACGCCGTCTATAACGCTATTGTGGCGCAATCCCGGCAGCGTTTCTTCTATGCGGACTGGCAGGTGCCCGACACCGTCACCGGCCGTTTCGACATGATCAGCCTCCATATGGCGCTGTTGTTCCGCCGGCTGCGGGCAGAGCAGGGCGGTCAGAAGGCGTTCAGCCAGGCCGTGTTCGACCTGTTCTTCAAGGACATGGACCGTTCCCTGCGCGAAATGGGGGTCGGGGATATCGGTGTCCCCAAGAAAATCCAGAAAATGGGAAATATCTTTTTCGGCTTGCTTGCCGCCATCAGTGAGGCCATGGATCGCCGCGATGCCGCCGCCCTTGAGGCCGTGCTATCGCGCAATATATATGACGGGGCGTCCGGCGCCCATGTTCAGGCTCTTGCCGCCTATCTGTTCGCGCAGGACGATGCTCTTGCCGCCCAGCCTGCCGAATCCATCATGGCCGGCGCCGTCCAGTTCGAGGCTGCTGCATGACCCATAAGGACACGCCATTGCTCGACGCCATTGTCCGCATCGACCGGCTCCCCGCCACCGGCCGTGCCATCAAGGTCGCGCCCGATGCAGCGACCCGAGAGGCCTTGGCCGCCTTGCTCAAGCTCACCGCAGTCGAGGCCTTTCATGCCGAACTCACCGTCGTGCCTCTACGCGGCGGCCTGCGTGCCCAGGGCCGGCTGACCGCACGTATCGTGCAGCCCTCGGTCGTCACCTTCGAATCGGTCACCCAGGACATCGATGAACCCATCGACCGGGTCTTCCTGCCCGAGGCACAGAGCCACAAGCCCACGCCCGGTTCCGAGGTTTTCGTCGATCTCGATGACGAGGATTTCCCCGATCACATCGACGGCCCCGAAGTGGATCTCAGCCCGCTGCTGATCGAAACGCTGGCTTTGGGCATCGATCCCTATCCGCGCCTGCCGGGCGAAAGCCTCGATGCCTTGGGCATTCTGCCCGACGAAACCGATACCGGGCCCTTTGCCGGCCTCAAAAAGCTCAAACCGGGATCTGAAAAGGCATGATCCGGCCATAGGGAAGCCCCTTTCTCACCTCATCAAGCCCGTTGGATCACCGGCCGGGCTTGCACCCTCCCTGTGATGGGATATGTTGCGGCACTGCCCCTTGCGGGGTCGATTTACGGGCAAATATGACCGATACGATTACAATCTCTGTGGACGCCATGGGCGGGGACAACGCGCCACGGGCGGTGATCCATGGGGCCTATCTGGCGCTGCGCGAGCGCAAGAACACCAGATTCATCTTCCATGGGCGCGAGGAACAGATCGCGCCTCTGCTCGAAGAGTTCCCGGACCTCAAGCCGGTTTCAACCGTTCGCCATAGCGATGTCGTCATCGCCGGCGACGAGAAGCCCAGCCAGGCCCTGCGCAAGGGCCGCGGCACCTCCTCCATGTGGATGGCCATTCAGGCCGTCAAGGATGGCGAGGCCAATGTCGCGGTCTCCGGCGGCAATACCGGCGCGCTGATGGCCATGGCCACCTTCTGCCTGCGCCCCATGGAAGGCATTTCCCGCCCCGGCATCGCGGCGATCTGGCCCACCCTGCGCAGTGACATTGTCGTGCTCGACATGGGCGCTACCATCGGCGCCGATGCCCAGCAATTGGTCGATTACGCCATTCTGGGCTCCGCGCTCGCCCGCTGCCTGTTCGATAGCGACCAGCCCAGCGTGGGCCTGCTCAATGTCGGCACCGAGGAGGTCAAGGGCCTCGATTCGATCAAGGATGCCGGCAAGATCCTGGCACAGGCCAGCGGCGCCGGCTTCACCTATCACGGCTTTGTGGAAGGCGACGATATCGGCAAGGGCACCGTGGACGTTGTCGTCACCGAGGGCTTTGTCGGCAATGTCGCCCTCAAGACGGCCGAAGGCACTGCCCGCCAGGTCAGCTCCTATCTGCGCAGTGCGCTCAAATCCAATCTGATGAGCCGGATCGGCGCCTTCTTTGCTATGTCGGCGCTCAATGCCCTGCGCCGCAAGATGGACCCGCGCACCGTCAATGGCGGTGTATTCATGGGTTTGAATGGCATTGTCATCAAATCGCACGGTGGAACTGATGAAATCGGTTATAAGAGTGCCTTGGGCCTGTCCTATGACATGGCGCGCAGCCACCTGATCGACAAGATCGGCGAAACCATGAAGCGCTTTCCCGTCCATGCGGCCCCCGCCGCAGATGTGACCGAATCTGAGGCAAAACCGGCGTGACCAAGACGCGTTCCATCATCCGCGGTGTCGGCGGGTATCTCCCTGAGCGAATCCTTACCAATGCCGAGTTGGCCACTATGGTCGACACGTCCGATGAGTGGATTCAGCAGCGTGTTGGCATCAAGGAGCGCCATATCGCGGCCGAAGGTCAGTTCACCTCTGATCTCGCCGTCGAGGCGGCCCGCCAGGCCATGGCCAATGCCGGCGTCACGCCGGACGAGATCGATCTGATCATCGTCGCCACTACTACGCCCGATTACACCTTTCCGGCCGCCGCCACTCTGGTACAGATGAAGCTGGGCATGCATCACGGCATGGCCTTCGATATCCAGGCCGTGTGCTCGGGCTTCGTTTATGGCGTCGCCACTGCCGATAGCTACCTCAAGAACGGCCTCGCCAATCGCGCTCTGGTCATCGGCGCCGAAACCTTCTCGCGCTTGCTCGATTGGACCGACCGCACCACCTGCGTGCTGTTCGGCGATGGCGCCGGCGCTGCGATTCTGGAGCGTGTCGAGCTTGCCGACGATGCGCCCGAACGTGGTGTGCTCGCCTCGGCGCTGCGCTCCGACGGCCACCATTGGGACAAGCTCTATGTCGATGGCGGCCCGTCCTCCACCGGCACCACCGGCCATGTCCACATGCAGGGCCCCGAAGTTTTCCGCCACGCCGTGGGCAAGATCACCGACGTGGTCTACGCGACCCTCGAGAAAACCGGCTATACCGTGGCCGATCTCGACTGGTTCGTGCCACACCAGGCCAACCGCCGTATTATCGATGGGGCAGGGGCCAAGCTGGGCCTGCCACCCGAAAAGGTGGTCGTTACGGTCGATCGCCACGCCAATACCTCGGCGGCCTCCGTGCCGCTGGCGCTCAGCGCTGCGGTGGCCGATGGCCGCATCAAGCAGGGCGATCTGGTCATGCTTGAAGCCATGGGCGGTGGTTTCACCTGGGGCGCCTCCCTTATTCGCTGGTAACCCCGAAGCGCGCATTGACCTCAACCGTTTCAAGGCGTTAGTCTCCACGCCGTCGGAGGAAACCTCGCGCAGAAATCTGCCCCTCGATGGATTGGCAGGAAGCGCCGGGGCGTAGGGAAGGATCCCGCAGTGTGGCACAGCTCTTGGGGAGCGGTGCCGGAACAAGTGTATCAGGGAGGCCATTGGTCGTCCCGGCCTGGGGGATTTGACCCTGTTGGCAACACGGGGGTGCGAATGACGCAGAAGACGGTAACACGGGCAGATCTGGCTGAAGCGGTTTACGGCAGCGTCGGGCTTTCTCGAACTGAGTCGGCCGAGTTGGTGGAGCGCGTGCTCGAGCTGATCGGCGATGCCCTGATCACGGGCGCCAATGTCAAATTGTCATCTTTCGGCTCGTTTCAGGTGCGCTCGAAAAACGAGCGGATCGGCCGCAATCCCAAGACTGGCGAGGAGGTTCCGATCCTCCCGCGGCAGGTTCTTGTGTTCAAACCCAGCAACGTGTTGAAGTCCAAAATCAACAAGTCTATGGTCAGCGCTGGAAAATAAGGCATTTCAGCGAGTCTATGGCCCACCGTGGATAAGTCACCAGACGCATTCCGGACCATCTCTGAAGCAGCCGAAGAGCTCGACCTGCCACAGCATGTCCTGCGCTTCTGGGAGACCAGGTTCGCGACCATCAAGCCGCTGAAGCGCGGCGGCGGCCGTCGTTACTATCGTCCCGAAGACGTGCTCCTGCTCCGCGGCATCCGTCACCTGCTCTATGATCAGGGTTTCACCATCAAGGGCGTGCAGCGCATCCTCAAGGATCAGGGTAGCCGCTATGTCATCGCCGTCGGCGAAGGCCGTCCGGTCGAAGAGCTGCTCCCCCTGATCGAAATGGCCGAAGAAGCCGGCGACGAAGCCGAAATCGAAGAAGCCGTCATGCAGGCCAGCCCCGCCCTCGACCGCGAATCCCGCGACAAACTCTCCGACGTCCTGCGCGAACTCCTCGAATGCAAACGCATCCTGGAACGCGCCCGGGAGACCTGAGCGGGCCGACCAGCCAGCCGCTTATTCGGCCACGGCCACCTGCGGCCCGGGCTCTGCCGCATGCTGCTCCAGCTTCTTGTTCTCCACGAACAGCGCACAGATCAGCCCCACGGCAAACAGCCCCGCGGCAAAGTAAAACACCGAGCCAAACGCCGTCGCGAACACCTCGACCACTTCCTGCGCCGCGGCCGCGGGCAGGGTGGCGATCGCCGCCGGCGTCATCTCGCTCATCGTCCCGGGCATCACGGCCAGCGTCTCCGCCGAGATCCCGGTCTGGCCCCGCAACAACCCTGCGGTCAGAATTCCGCCATTAGCCGCCAGCCCCAGCGAAGCCCCGATCATCCTCGCCAGTGTCAGCGTCCCGGTCGCCGCGCCCACATCCCGGCGTGGCGCCGAAGATTGCACGGCCACCATCAGCGTCTGCATCTGCAGCCCGATGCTGAACGAGAAGAAGAACATCAAAACCCCGATCACCCAGATCGGCGTACTCGCATGCACCATGGCAAAGCCCAGCATCACCAAAATGCCCAGCGCCATCGCCGCCACCGGAAATGGCTTATACCGCCCCGTCCGCGCCACGATATAGCCAGTGCCGATCGAGGCCACGAGCGAGCCTACTGACGAGGGCAAAAACAGCAGCCCTGCATAAGCTGGCGGCAGCCCGGTCACCGTCTGCAGGAACAGCGCGAAATAATTGAGCATGCCCAGCGTCGCCACGCCCGAAATTACCGAAATCACCAGCGCCAGCGCAATCGTCCGGTTTCCCAGCACATGCAGCGGTACGATCGGCTCCACGGCTCGCTTTTCCACCAATACAAAGGCGGCAAGCGCCGCAAGCGCGATCACCGGCAGCAGGTAAACCATCACCCCGCCATAGCCGCCGCCCAGCGCCTCCTCGGCCCAGAACACCGTCGCCGTCACCGCGCCCGCCAGCAGC
The DNA here is from genome assembly GCF_000735585.1 of Devosia sp. LC5. Lineage (GTDB taxonomy): Bacteria > Pseudomonadota > Alphaproteobacteria > Rhizobiales > Devosiaceae > Devosia. Next base: position 74,592 of record NZ_JNNO01000005.1, on the reverse strand, counting down.
AGGCCGCCCGGATAATCAATGCTTGGCTGCCGCCCGGTCTCAAAACTTGGCATTACCAATGCCAGCACGGCGATCACCGCAACGCCGATCGGCAGGTTGATCAGAAAGATATATTCCCAGCCGATCGCCTGGCTGATCACCCCGCCCGCCACCGGCCCGATCAGCCCCGACAGGGTGAACACCGCCGAGCTATAGCCCTGGTATTTCGCCCGCTCGCGCGGCTCGAACAGGTCCGCGATAATCCCGAAAGCCGAGGTCATCAGCCCGCCGCCGCCCAGCCCCTGCAACACGCGGGCCGCAATCAGGCTTTCCATCGACCAGGCAAAACCGCAGGCCAGCGAGCCGATCACGAACAGCCCGATCGCCACCATGAACACCTTCTTGCGCCCAAATAGGTCGCCCAGCTTGCCGTAAAAGGGCGTCACTGCCGCCGTCGCCAGCAGATAGGCCGCGCCCACCCAGCCAAACAGTTCGAGCTTGCCCAAATCCGCTGCAATGGTCGGCAGCGCCGTCGCCACGATCTGCATGTCGAGCGAGGCCATGAACATGCCCACCAGCACCAGGACATAGATCACCATCTTGCGGCGATGTGTGAGGACGGGAGCTGCGGCAGTCATGGCGGTCACCTGTTGAATTTGCGCCAAACTGTGCTAGAGTCATATATATGTCAATAGCACATATATGATAAAAGCATGGAACAGCATGGCCAAATCTGAGAGCGACGCCCGCGAAAGCCACCTTGCCCACCTCATCGGGCTAGGGCTGAGCCCCGCCGCGGCGCAGGCGACCATGGATATCGACCACGTCATGATCCATATCCGCCGCTCCATGCAGCGCCGGGAAATGGGCCGCATGGCCCTGCGTGACCTTGGGCCTAATATCGATATTGCGGACCTCGAAATCCTCGGCGCGCTCGAGCTTTGTGCCATCGAAGGTGGCGAGGCCACGGTCGGCCTTATCGCCGAACGCCTCAATGTCGATCCCTCCCGCGCCAGCCGCATCGTGGCCGACGCCGTGGATAAAGGCATTGTGCGCCGCGTCGCTTCCCAGTCGGATGCCCGCCGCACCGGCCTCGAACTCACCGAACTCGGCCAACGCCACGGCGCCGTCATCCGCGCCTACAAATGGCGCATTTTCGCCGAAGCCCTGGGCGATTGGCCCGAAGAAGACCTCGTCACCTTCGCCCGCCTCTTCCAGCGCTTCAGCGGCTGGATGACCGAAGCCAAGGCGAAAGCCGGCAAGGGGTAGGGCCCCAAGAAATCTAAGCCGCCGCCAGCAACTCCTTCAACTTCACCCCCGCATCCCCCAGTGCCGCCACATCCGGCCGCGCACTCTTGCCAATCAGCATCTCCGCCAATCGAATATCCCGCGCCACCGCATTCCCCACACCCAGCCCGCTCGCCGCCACCAATCGCCCATCATTCGCGAGGTGAAACAGAATACTCGCACCATCCCCTAGATCACGCCGGACGGTTCTGATGCCCTCGTCGCTCAGCCCCGCAATCTGCAGCGTCAGCTCATACTGATCCGACCAGAACCACGGCACGCTCGAAACCGCCTCACCCGCGCCCAGCATGTTCAGGGCCGCCAGATTCCCCTGATCCTGCGCATTGCGCCAGCTTTCGAGCCGTACCCGCCGCCCGCCATAAATCTGCAGCGGAAACGAGCAACAATCCCCCGCCGCAAAAATATCTGCGTCTCCTGTCGCCAGATGCCGATCCACAGCGATCCCATTCTCGACCGCCAACCCAGCTGCCTCCGCCAGCGCCACATTGGGCACGGCTCCGATACCCACCAGTACCAGATCGGCCTCGATCCGCCGCCCGCTCGCCAGTGTCACCACAGCGCTGTCCGGCCCGCTGGCAATCGCGGCAATCCCATCGCCAAACACCAGCGTCACCCCGCCCGCCACGTGCCGCGCCTCGATCTGCCGCGCCATTGCCTCTGGCACCCCGCGCGACAACAGCCTGGGCAGGGCCTCGATCAGCGTCACATCAGCCCCGCGCAGCCGCGCACTCGCCGCCAGCTCCAGCCCGATAAATCCGCCACCAATGACAGCCAAATGCCTGCCCGTGACCAGCGCCTCGCGTAGAAGCAGTGCATCCTCGATCGTCCGCAGATAGACTACCCGCGCGCCCTCCACGCCCGGCAATCGCCGCGGTGCAGCCCCCGTCGCCAGCAGCAATTTGTCATAGCCGATGGCGCGGCCATCCACGCCCTCCAGCCGCTTGCTTTCCCGATCAATCCTCGTAACGGCAAACCCGCCACGAAACGCAATACCCGCCTCAGCCAGCCGCTCCGCCGTCGCGATCGTCTTGGCCGCAAACAGCTCCGCCAGCATGCCCTCCTTGCTCAATGGTGGCCGTTCATAGGGCAGATGGGTCTCCCCACCCACCAGCGTCACATCGCCCGCAAAACCCTGCTCCCGCAGCGCCACGGCCGCCCGTGCCCCTGCTTCTCCGGCGCCGACGATCACATAATGCTGGCTCATATCGTCCTCCAAAGTCCCCCTCATCCGCCCTTCGGGCACCTTCTCCCACGAGGGGAGAAGGATGGGCGCAGCGCATGGACGTCCACCGGGTCCACCCTCGCCCCTTGTGGGAGAGGGACAGGATTTCTGCGTTCAGCAGAAATCCAGGGTGAGGGGACTCCGATGCTGGTGCCTACACCTCGATAAACACCATCCCGCCTTCAACCCTCACCGGGTAGGTCCGCAAGTTCACGCATACCGGCGCGCCCTTGGCCTCGCCGGTCTTGTAATTGAACCGCCCATTATGCTTGGGGCATTCGATGATGTCGTCCATCACCAGCCCATCGGCCAGGCTGATCTGCTCATGCGTGCACAGCCCATCCGTGGCAAAATACCGGTCCTCCGGACTGCGATAAATCGCATAAACCCGCCCCTCATGGTCGAAGCGGATCACATCCTCCTCGTCCACATCGCCGGCCCCACAAGCCTCAATCCATTCGGTCATTTGTCATCCTCAAAACTCTTAGTCTGCTTCCCCTCGCCCCTTGAGGGAGAGGGACCGTAATTTCTTCGTTCAGAAGAAATTACGGGGTGAGGGGTCCTGCGCCCGCCCATGCTTCAATGCTTGCGGAGGCAGACCCCTCATCCGCCTTTCGGGCACCTTCTCCCTCAAGGGGAGAGGGGAGGAGCGCTTGCTAGCCACACTTCAAAGGCCAAAAACCTCACGCCGCCGCCACCCCGTTATGCAGCTCCTCCCGATACGGCTTGGCCGTCGCCGGCAGCTCCCGCTTCAAGAAGTAATCCTCATTTCGCAACTGCCGTAGAAACGCCGGCACCATCTCGCGATAGCCATCGAGGATCGAGCGGTTCGGCGCCGGCAAGTCGTGCTTGATCAGCGCATGCAGCTGCGGCAGCGCGTGATAGGGGATCATCGGAAACATGTGGTGCTCCACATGGTAGTTCATGTTCCAATAGATGAAGCGGCTTATCGGATTCATCAGTACCGACCGGGAGTTAAGCCGGTGGTCGGTCACATTGTCGGCCAGCCCGCCATGCTGGAGCAGGCCGGTCAGCACATGGTGCCAGGCGCCATAGAGCCGAGGCAGTCCGATCAGCATCAGCGGCAGGATCGACCCCATCCACAGCGAAAGCGCTATTATCACCAGATAGATAGCAAGCCAGATGCGCGCCACGCGGATCACCTTGGCATGCTCAATTTCAGGGATGAAGCTCTTCTCCTCCGGCGTTACAATACCAGCTGCGTTCCGCACCATGTCGAGCATGGCGTAACCGGCATCCAGAATGCCGAAGAAATTGAGGATTACCCGGAACAGGTCGGGTGGCCGCATCACCGCGATTTCCGGGTCTCGGCCGACGATCACCGTGTCGGTGTGGTGCCGCGCATGGCTCCAGCGCCAGGTCACCGGATTGCGCATGATCATGAAGCAGGCGATCTGGTAGACGACATTGTTCATCCACCGCGTTTTGAACGCCGTGCCATGGCCGCATTCATGCCAGCGCGAGTCCGAGGCCGAGCCGTAAAGTACTCCATAACCAAGGAAAAACGGCACCGCCCACCAACTGCCCCAGAAGTAGATGCCGCCCGCCGCCAGCACCAGCATCGACCCCAACCAGATGACGGTATCGCGGATCGCCGGGCCGTCCGAACGCTGCATCAGCGCCTTCATCTGCTTGCGGTCAACCTCGGTGTGATACCACTCGGCAGCGGCTAAACCGCCGGCAATAGCGGCTTCAGAGCTGGGGCCGAGCAGGTTGTAGTCGCGTTTCGCAGTTTGGGCCAATTGGTGCCTCTCGATGCTAACAGTGTGCTAGCGAATTCCCTGCTTTTGATGCTGGCAAACTTGCAACTTTTGCGCAATTGGCACATGATGGTTTCTATCATTACCATCATTGCGGCGCTTGTCCGTATGATGGAAATTTGCAGGAGTCCGCCTTGGCTCGTCGCCCAACAGTTGCCGATATTGCCCGCATTGCCGATCTGAGCGTCGCCACGGTCGATCGGGTACTCAATGGCCGCCTGCCGGTGCGCCAGGAAACCGCCCAGCGCGTCTTCAGCGCCGCCGAGCAGGTCGGCTATCACGGCTCCGGCCTCATCCGCCGCCGGCTCGAGCAGAACCTGCCGCATTACCGGCTGGGCTTCCTGCTGCAGCGGCCGGATCAATTGTTCTATCAGGATGTCGCCGCGGCCCTGCAACAGGCCAGCGTCAGCCCAACGCAATTCCGCGTCACGCCGACCATCGCCTTCCTCGCCAACCAGACCCCGGGTGAAATCGCCACGCGGCTGGCCGAAATGACCCCGCGCGTTGATGCCATCGCCATGGTGGCGGTGGACCATCCCGCCGTCACTGCTGCGGTGCAGGAGGTCGAGGCGGCTGGAAAGCCCGTGTTTTCGCTACTCTCGGATTTCGCCGCCGGCATCAGGCGCGGCTATGTCGGCACCAATAATCGCAAGGTCGGCCGCACGGCAGGCTGGTTGATCGCCAGATCCGCCAAGGCACCGGGCAAGGTGGTGGTCTTTGTCGGCAGCCACCGCTTTCATGGTCATGAAATGCGCGAGATCGGCTTTCGCTCCTATCTGCGCGAGGCGGCGCCCGATCTGTCGATCATCGACACCCAGGTCAGCCTGGAAGACGGCGCGCTCGCGCATGAAGCAACGCTCGACCTGCTGCGCCGTCATCCCGATCTGTCGGCCATTTATGTCGCTGGCGGCGGCACCGAAGGCGTTATCACCGCCCTGCGGGAGGAGGGCATGGCGGGCCGCGTCGCCCTGGTCTGCAACGAGCTCAACCCCGTGACCCATGCGGCTTTGGCCGACAATATCGCCACCGCCGTCATTGGCACCCCGCTGGCCGCGCTGGGTCCCAGCATTGTCAGCCTGATGGCAGCCGCACTGGCTCATCCCGCCGCCGATTCTGCCGGACAGACCTTCTTGCCCTTCGACATATATGTCTCCGAAAACATCTAGTTTCGCCGCCTGAAACGTTTCGGGCCGCACGAATATTCCGTTTGATCGCGGTTTATGCGGTTCATTCTGTCACATTTTGGAATGAACATTCCGCATTGACAACAGAACAGAACCAGTATTTCATTTGACCCAATGAGAGATCGGGTGAGCCCCGGCGATCCAGGGAGTTCGGGCGTGTCCACCAGCCAGTCGATGGATTTTGCCATCAACCACATGTCGGCGCCGCAATTGCGTCTGCCCGAGTTCTTCGCGCTGGCCCGCCAATTGGGCGCCCCCCGCGTCGAAATCCGCAATGACATCGCCGGCAATGCCATCCTCGACGGCACAACGGCGGCCGAAGTGCGGGCACTTGCCAAGGCAAATGATATAACCATCATTTCCATCAATGCGCTGCAAAGATTTAATCTCTGGTCCGGCAACCGTGCCAGCGAGGCCGAGGCCATAGCCGACTACGCCGCAGCAGCCGGTGCGCAGGCCCTGGTGCTGGTTGCGGCCAACGACACACATTCGATGCTGGCAGACCAACGGGTTGAATATGCTAGCACTGCGCTAACGTTTCTCGCGCCTATCCTGCGCGACCGGGGATTGACCGGGCTGGTTGAGTGTCTGGGCTTTGAATCCTGCTCGTTGCGCTCCAAAAGCGAAGCGGTTTCAGCGATCGACAACGCCAATGGTCGCGACGTTTTCCGGCTGACCCACGATACATTCCACCATCACCTGGCGGGTGAGCCGGAGCTGTTTCCAGAGCTGACCGGCTTGGTCCACATCTCCGGTGTCGATGACCCTGCCGTCGCTATCAGCGATATGCGCGACAGCCATCGGCTGCTGGTCGGCCCCAAGGATCGCCTGGGCAATATCGAACAGATCAAGGCCTTGCGGGCAGGGGGCTATAATGGCCCGCTCTCGTTCGAACCCTTTGCCGAAGAACTGCGCCATCTGGCCGATCCGGCCGCGGCGATCAGCCAAAGCATGAATTTCATCGTCTCGGGGCTCAAGGAGAGGGCCGCCTGATAAAGCAATTCCCGAAGAATGGGAAATATCCGGACATAATGGGCGCAACCGGACGCCCGGCTCGCTTGGAGGAGAATGAGCAATGAAGAAGATCGTAATGGCCGCATTGGCGACCACGATGCTGACCGGCTTTACCGGCGCAGCCATGGCCGAGACCGTCGGCGTCAGCATGGCCGCGTTTGACGATAATTTCCTGACCGTGCTGCGCAACGGCATGGGCGACTATGCCACGACCCTCGATGGCGTAGAGCTGCAGGTCGAGGACGCGCAGAATGACGTGTCCAAGCAGATGAGCCAGATCCAGAATTTCATCGCCTCGGGCGTCGATGCCATTATCGTCAACGCGGTGGATACCGACGCCACCGCGCCCATGTCCCAGCTGGCCGCCGATGCGGGCATTCCGCTGGTCTATGTCAACCGCCAGCCCGTCAACCTCGATACGCTGCCCGAAAAGCAGGCTTTCGTCGCATCCAACGAAGTGGACTCGGGAACGCTCGAAACCAAGGAAGTCTGTCGCCTGCTGACTGAAGCGGGCAAGACCGAAGCCAATATCGTGGTGATGATGGGCGAACTCTCCAACCAGGCCGCCCGCCAGCGCACCCAGGACGTGCATGACGTGATCGCCACGCCCGAATGCTCGTTCATGAAGATCGCCGAAGAGCAGACGGCAAACTGGTCGCGTCAGCAGGGCGCCGATCTGGTGGCCAATTGGCTTTCCGCCGGCATCCAGTTCGATGCCGTGGTCGCCAATAATGACGAAATGGCCATCGGCGCCATCCAGGCCCTCAAGGCCGGCGGGGTCGCCATGGACGCGGTAATCGTGGGCGGCGTGGATGCGACCCAGGACGCGCTGGCCGCAATGGCGGCTGGTGATCTTGACGTGACGGTGTTCCAGAACGCGGCCGCACAGGGCTCGGGCGCGCTTGATGCCGCGTTGGCTCTGGCCCGCGGCGAAACCGTGGAACGCGAAGTCTGGGTGCCGTTTGAACTGGTGACCCCGGCGAATTTGGCGGATTATCAGGCCAAGAACTAAGGCATTTGGTGGGTGGGGATGCGTTCCTACCCATCGTTCTCCCTCGGGCTTGACCCGAGGGTCGCTCGGATTTTTCGCCGTGTTGGGAGAGGCCCTCGGATCAAGTCCGAGGGAGATGCGGTGGGGAGGAGGGTGCTGAGTGCAATTTCGCCCACGGCGTCATTCCCGCGCGGGCGGGAACCTCCGTTGGCGATGCCCGGTAAAGTAAACAGAGGCTCCCGCCTGCGCGGGAATGACACTGTGGATGTTGGCCGGCACGGCCAAAAGGGAGGCAGCAATGGTCAGTCCGCAGACAATGCGTGCGGTGCGTGAAAGCGGGGCGGTGCCCAATGCTTCGCTGCTGCTGGAAATCTCCAATGCCCGCAAGGAATTCCCGGGCGTGGTGGCGCTGGACGATGTGTCGCTCAAACTGCGCCGCGGCACCGTGCATGCCCTGATGGGCGAAAATGGCGCTGGCAAATCCACGCTGATGAAGATCATCGCCGGCATTTACACGCCTGATAGCGGCGAGGTGAAGCTGCGCGGCGTCAATATCCAGCTCAAATCCCCGCTCGATGCGCTCGAAAACGGCATTGCCATGATCCATCAGGAACTCAACCTGATGCCCTATATGAGCGTGGCCGAAAATATCTGGATCCGGCGCGAGCCGCTGACGCGCTTGGGCTTTGTCGACCATGGCGAACTCAACCGGCGCACCGCCGCGCTGTTTGCCAAGCTCAATATCGATATCGATCCCGAAGTGCAGGTTTCAACGCTCTCCGTCGCCAGCCGGCAGATGGTCGAGATCGCCAAGGCTGTGTCCTATGAGAGCGACGTGCTCATCATGGATGAGCCGACCTCCGCGCTAACCGAAACCGAGGTGGCACACCTGTTTTCGATCATCCGAGATCTGCGCAGCCAGGGCAAAGGCATTATCTACATCACCCATAAAATGAACGAGCTGTTCGAGATCGCCGACGAATTTTCGGTGTTCCGCGACGGCCGCTATATCGGCACCCATGCCTCGACCGACGTGACCCGCGACGACATCATCCGCATGATGGTGGGGCGCGAAATCACCCAGATGTTCCCCAAGGAAGAGGTGCCGATTGGCGATGTGGTGCTCTCGGTCAAGGACCTGGCGCTCAAGGGCGTGTTCTCCGACATCAGTTTTGACGTGCGCGCCGGGGAAATCCTGGGTATTGCCGGGCTGGTCGGCTCGGGCCGCTCCAATGTGGCCGAAACGATTTTCGGGGTGAGTCCAGCCACCAGCGGCACCATCGCCATCAATGGCAAGCCGGTCACGATCGGCTCGCCCACCGTCGCCATTCAGCATGGCATGGCCTTCATCACCGAAGACCGCAAGGAAACCGGGTGCCTGCTGGCGCTCGACATTCAGGAAAACATGCAGCTTGCCGTGCTGCAGGACGGCTATACGCGGTTCGGCTTCGTCACGCAGGGGGAGCTGTCGCGCACCTGCGAGGAGATGAGCCAGAAGCTGCGCGTCAAAACGCCCAGTCTCGATGAGCGGGTGGAAAACCTCTCGGGCGGCAATCAGCAAAAGGTGCTGATCGGCCGCTGGCTGCTGACCAATCCAAAAATCCTCATTCTGGACGAGCCGACGCGCGGCATCGATGTTGGCGCCAAGGCCGAGATTCACAAGCTGGTCAGCCAATTGGCGCGCCAGGGCGTGGCGGTGATCATGATTTCATCCGAACTCCCCGAAGTGCTGGGCATGAGCGACCGCATCATGGTGATGCACCACGGCCGCGCGACGGGTTTTTTGGACCGGGCCGAGGCAGATCAGGTGAAGATCATGGATCTGGCGGCACGATGATGACAACGCACAACCGCACTCCAACGCACCACGCATTCCGTTCCTTCGTCACCACCCGGCTTGTCCGGGTGGTCCATCCCGCCGCGAACGCCAGCAGATGGATTGCCCGGACAAGCCGGGCAATGACGGAGATCTGGAGGATTTTTACAACCCAAGCTGTCCTGGGGAGGACCCAGCCATGACCACATCATCAGAAACCCTTGCAGCCCCACGGGCGCGGCGGCGCAAACTGCCGACCGAGCTCTCCATCCTGCTCGTGCTGGCCGGCATTGCGCTCACTTTCGAGCTGCTTGGCTGGATCTTCATTGGCCAGTCCTTCCTGATGAACCAGCAGCGGCTGACCATCATGATCCTGCAGGTATCGGTGGTCGGCATTATCGCAGTGGGCGTGACCCAGGTGATCATCACCGGCGGCATCGACCTCAGCTCCGGCTCGGTGGTGGGCATGACGGCCATGATCGCCGCCAGCTTCGCCCAGTCGGCCGATTGGGCCCGCCCGGTCTATCCGGCGCTGGTCGGCCTGCCGGTCGTCATCCCGCTGGTGATCGGCCTTGCCATCGGCACCCTGGCCGGCATCATCAATGGCTCGCTGATTTCCTACACCAAAATCCCGCCCTTCATCGCCACTCTGGGCATGATGGTATCGGCGCGCGGCGTGGCCAAATGGTACACCAAGGGCCAGCCGGTCTCGGGGCTGACGCCTGATTTCACCTTTATCGGCATGGGCATCTGGCCGGTGGTGATCTTCCTCGGCGTGGCGCTGATCTTCCACATCGCCCTGCGCTATACCCGCTATGGCAAATTCACCTATGCCATCGGCGCCAACCCGCAGGCGGCCCGCGTTTCGGGCATCAATATCGAAAAGCACCTGATCAAGGTCTATGCCATTGCCGGCATGCTGGCAGGGCTCGCAGGGCTGGTCACCGCCGCCCGCGCGCAGACGGCGCAGGCCGGCATGGGCGTAATGTATGAACTGGACGCCATTGCCGCGGCGGTTATCGGTGGCACCTCGCTGGCAGGCGGGCAGGGGCGCATCACCGGCACGGTCATCGGCACCATTATTCTGGGGACCATGACCTCGGGCTTCACCTTCCTGCGCGTCGACGCCTACTATCAGGAGATCATCAAGGGCATGATCATCGTCGCCGCCGTGGTCACCGACCAATACCGGCAAAGGAAGCGGAAGAAGGTTTGATTTGCCGTCCTCCCATGTCAAAACCACCACCGCGCCTCCCTCGGGCTTGACCCGAGGGCCACTCTAAGCCCGGCACAAGCGGCGAATGATCCTCGGGTCAAGCCCGAGGACGACGCGGTGGGGTGAGCAATTTCGGGCAATTGCCCATATAGTTTAGAATAACCGCGCCACCTCCCGGCGCCACTACCCGGAGACTATCAAATGACTGTTCGTTTCGGCCTGCTCGGCGCTGGCCGCATCGGCAAGGTGCATGCCAAGGCCATCTCGTCCAATCCAACCGCCCAGCTGGTGGCCGTGGCCGACGCCTTTGAAAAGGCCGCCACTGACATCGCCGGCCAATATGGCTGCCAGGTGCGCAGCATCGAGCAGATCCTGTCGGCTACCGACATCGACGCCGTGGTCATCTGCACGCCGACCGACACCCATGCCGATCTGATCGAGCAGTTCTCCCGCGCCGGCAAGGCCATCTTCTGCGAGAAGCCGATCGATCTCGATGTCGAGCGCGTCAAAGCCTGCCTCAAGGTGGTCGATGCCGAAGGCGCCACGCTCATGGTGGGCTTCAACCGCCGTTTCGATCCCCATTTCATGGCCGTGCATGATGTGATCGCCAAGGGCGAGATCGGCGCTGTCGAAATGGTCACCATCGTCTCGCGTGATCCTGGCGCGCCGCCGGTCGATTACATCAAGCGCTCGGGCGGCATTTTCCGCGACATGACCATCCACGATTTCGACATGGCCCGCTGGCTGCTCGGCGAAGAGATCGACACGGTCACCGCCCAGGCTTCCGTGCTGGTCGATCCGGCCATTGGCGAAGCCGGCGATTACGACAGCGTCTCGGTCATGCTCTCGACCGCCACCGGCAAGCACGCCACCATCTCCAATTCGCGCCGCGCCACCTATGGCTATGACCAGCGCATCGAGGTGCATGGCTCCAAAGGCGCCGTCTCGGCCGAAAACCAGCGTCCGGTCTCCATCGAAGTCGCCAATGCTGCCGGCTATACGCGCCCGCCGCTGCACGACTTCTTCATGACCCGCTACACCGACGCTTATGCGCGTGAAATCAGCACCTTCGTGGATGCCGTTGAATCAAAATCTCCGGCATTGCCGAGCGGGTTGGATGGGTTGATTGCACTGGCGCTGGCCGATGCTGCGCTGAAATCGGTCAAGGAAGGCCGGGCCGTGAAGGTCAGCGAAGTGCTTGGGGTGTTGGCGGATAAGTCGATCTTCCAGGGGCGGTGAGCCCTCAGGAGCGCGTGGATCACCACGCGCTCCCCACCCACGATCTCCCTCGGGCTTGACCCGAGGGCCGCTCTCAGCACGGCGCAAAGTTAGGAGAGGTCCTCGGGTCAAGCCCGAGGAAGATGCGGTGGACGAAACGGCATGGTGGATTACTTCAACAGCCACTCATGTTCCGGCGCATTGTGGAACTTCCACACCCGTTTCGGCCCCGCCATCACATTGAGATAATACAAGTCATACCCCGCCGTGGTCGCCACCGGGTGATAGCCCTTGGGCACCAGCGTTACGTCGCCATCCTCGATCGCCAGCGCCTCGTCGAGGCTACGGTCATCGGTATAGACGCGCTGGAAGGCGAAGCCCTGTGGTGGGTTGAGCCGGTGGAAATAGGTCTCCTCCAACAGGCTCTCGTGGGGCAGGTTGTCCTGGTCGTGCTTGTGCGGCGGATAGGACGAGGTATTGCCCTGCGGGGTGATCACTTCCACCACCAGCAGGGAATGGGCCGAATTATCGTCCTCGGGCATGATATTGTAGACATGCCTGATATTGGCGCCCTTGCCGCGCGTGAGGCGCGGATGGGTGCCCGGCGGGATCACCTTGGCCTTGTAATCCCCGCCGCCTGGGGCCGCACATACGGCAAGCTCCAGCGCGGTGGTCGTATCTGCAACCCACTCACTACCCATGGGCACATAGACCGCCCAGGGCGCGCCCTCGAACGGGCTCATGCGCTCGCCGATCTCGCCGAAATCCACGCCATCAACCGAAATCCGCGCCTTGCCGCTGACCAGCACCAGGCAAAGCTCGCGATCCCCGGCCTCGCCGCCGGCTACTTCGCCTTCGGCCAGCTTGTGCAGGGCAAAGCCCACATAAGTCCAGCCGGCCGAAGCGGGGGTCACATCATGAACCAGGCCCGTCTTGCTCTTCGGGCGGACGCGCAGATTGGGTTTGCTCATTGGGTGTCTCCTCCTTGGGGAAGGCGTAGAAGAAATTGTACAGCGAATAGAGCAAAGCCGCGCCTACCAGCACGCCCCAGAATGGCTCCTGGTTGAAGATCCATTCCCAGGCGCACCACACTGCCAGAAACCCGGTGATGGCAACGCGCCGCCACAGGGGTTTGAACCATTTAAGGTCGTCTGCTTTCAAAACCGATCCGCCTTGTCTTTAAGAAATCTGACCAGCCTGTAGCACATCGCGGGACGAAAACTCACCCCTTGGGAAAGCCCTCGGTCTCGACGGTGTAGCCGGCCGCGCTCATCACGCGCATGAGTTCCTTGTGACCCACCTGCGCCATAAGCAGCGGCGGATTGGCCTTGGGGTCCTGCTCGGCCTCGACGACAAACCAGCCCTCATAGCCATAATCGGCAAATTTCTGCACGATGGCGCCGAAATCCAGCGATCCATCGCCCGGCACGGTGAAAGCGCCCAGCGCCACCGCATCGAGAAAGCTCTGCCTGGTACGATCCAGCCCATCGACGACCGAGCGGCGAATGTCCTTCACATGCACATGGTTGATGCGGGCATGGTGATTGTCGATAGCGCGCAATACATCGCCGCCCGCAAAAGCCAGATGCCCCGCATCGAGCAGCAGCGGAATGCCCGCGCCCGACGCCTTCATGAAGGCATCCAGCTCCGGCTCGGTCTCGACCACGGCCGCCATATGGTGATGATAGCTCAGCGGCATGCCCTGATCGGCGCACCATTCGCCAAATTCGGTGACCTTCCTGGCATAGGCCACCATCTCGTCGTCGGTGAGCCGGGGCTTGGTGGCCAGCGGCTTGGAACGGTCGCCCTGAATGGAGCGGCCCACCTCGCCATAGACGATGCAGGGCGCGTTGACCGCCTTGAACAGCTCGATCATCGGCTGGATACGCGCCTTGTTGGCCGCTAGTTCCTCATCGACCAGCGTGCCGGAAAACCAGCCGCCGCACAGCGTGACGTCCGCCGCCCGCAGGATGGGCAGCATCACATCGGGGTCATCGGGAAAGCGGCGGCCCTTTTCCATGCCGGTAAACCCGGCCGAGCGCGACTGGCGCAGGCATTCTTCCAGCGACACATCATCGCTGAGTTCCACCAGATCGTCGTTCCACCACGCGATGGGCGACATGCCGAGTTTGGCTTTCAATTTACTGCTCCGAGTCATTGGTCGCTGGAGCATCTCAGCCCCACAATGTCATTCCCGCGAAAGCGGGAACCTCTGTTTTCTTCTCTCGCATCCCGAAACGGAGGTTCCCGCTTTCGCGGGAATGACACCGTGGAGAAACGAGGGGGAGGGGAAAGTAAACTACCCCGCCCGCTGCGCCTTGAGCGCCTTCATATAACCCTCGCGGGCTGCATTGACCTGTGGCCGGTCGGACACTTCCGGCACCGCCACATCCCACCAGGAGCCACCGTCATCGGTGGTGATCAGCGCATCGGTATCGATCACGATCACCGTGGTCCGGTCGGCGCTTTCGGTCTCGTGCAGCGCCGTTTCCAGCTCGGCAATCGAGCCCACCTTGCGCGACACCGCCCCCATTGCGGCGGCATGGGCGGCAAAATCGATTCCAGGCAGAGTGACATGGTGGGTGTCCTTCAACAGATTGTTGAAGTTGGCGCCGCCCGTGGCCATTTGCAGCCGGTTGATGCAGCCATAGCCGGCATTGTCGAGCAGCACGATGGTGAGCTTGGCGCCCAGCATGATCGAGCTGACGATCTCGGAATTGAGCATCATATAGCTGCCATCGCCGACCATCACGACCACGTCGTCCTGCGGCCGCGCCAGCTTGACGCCCAGCCCGCCGGCAATCTCGTAGCCCATGGTCGAGAAGCCATATTCCAGGTGATAACTGCCCGGCGTGCCGGCCTTCCACAGCTTGTGCAATTCGCCCGGCAGGCCGCCGGAAGCGCAGACCAGGGTGGCGTTTTCGCGGGCGCGCTGCACCGCCCCGATCACCTGCGCATCCGAAGGGAGCTCGGCATTGGTTGTCGCGGTCGCCTTGTCGGCGGCGATCAGCCATTCTTGTTTGCCGGCCTCGGCCTTTTCGGCCCACGCGTCCTCGACGATCCAGCCCGGGAGCGCCGCATGAAGCGCATCGAGCCCGGCGCGGGCATCGGCCACCAGCGGCATGCCATTGTGCTTGTGGGCGTCGAAAGGCTGCACGTTGAGCCCTATGATTTTGAGGTCCGGGTTTTGGAACAGCGCCCAGGAGCCGGTGGTGAAATCCTGCAACCGGGTGCCCACCGCCAGCACTACATCGGCGTCCTGCGCCAGTGCATTGGAGGCCGACGAACCGGTAACGCCAACCGAACCCATATTGAGGCGATGGTCATGGGGCAGGGCGCTTTTGCCCGCCTGCGTTTCCATCACGGGAATGCCATGGGCCTCGGCAAAAGTGCGTAAGGCTTCGGTGGCCTGCGAATAGAGCACGCCACCGCCAGCGATGATCACCGGCTTCCTGGCCATGCGCAGGGCGGCGGCGGCGGCAGCGAATTCCTCGGCATCGGGCATTACCCGGCGGGGCACCCATACCTTTTCGGCAAAAAAGCTCTCCGGGTAATCATAGGCCTCCGCCTGCACATCCTGGCACAGCGAGAGGGTCACCGGGCCGCATTCGGCCGGATCGGTCAACACCTGCATGGCGCGGCGCAAAGCGGGGATGATCTGTTCGGGCCGCGTGATGCGGTCGAAATAGCGGCTCACCGGCTTGAAGCAATCATTGGCCGAAACCGTGCCATCGCCCCAGTCCTCCACCTGCTGCAAGACCGGGTCGGGCAGGCGATTGGCGAACACGTCGCCGGGCAGCAGCAGCACGGGCAGGCGGTTCACATGCGCCAAAGCCGCCGCGGTCACCATATTCAGTGCGCCGGGCCCAATCGAAGAGGTACAAGCCATGAAGCGCTGGCGGAAACTGGCCTTGGCAAAGGCAATCGCCGCATTGGCCATGCCCTGCTCATTCTGCGCCCGATAGGTGGGCAGGGTGTCCTTGATGGCATGCAGCGCCTCACCCACACCGGCCACATTGCCATGCCCGAAAATGGCGAACACCCCGCCAAAAATCGGCACTGTCTCGCCATCGATCACGGTTTTCTGCATCGTCAGAAACCGCGCAACAGCCTGCGCCATGGTTAGTCGGATCGTGTTCTGGCTCATGCCGTTTCCTCGCTTCGGCGCTTTGCGCCAGTCTTTACAGTAGACCTCATAGTGAGCTTGTCGAACCACGAGGTCGTGGCAGAATGGTGCCAAATCCTCCTCGTGGTTCGACAAGCTCACCATGAGGTCTCAGTTTATGCGGACCGTTTTGAGATGCTCCTCTAGCCCACTCAAATCCATTCCCATTCACGATGTCATTCCCGCGAAAGCGGGAACCACTGTTTTCTCGCCATCCCAAACGGAGGTCCCCGCTTTCGCGGGGATGACACCGTGGGAAGAGCGGTGGTCCGTGGACGGCCTAAAACTCACGCAGCCTTGGTCTCTCCCAGCCGCTCCCAAATCTCGACCAGCGCGCCGAAGCGACGCGCCATGTCGGACACGGCCTCTTCGTCGGTGATTTCCCCCAGCAGCCATTTCCTGGCGGCCTCGGCAAAAATCGTGCGGCCCACGGCAAAACCCTTGACCGTGCGCGAGGCATGCGCCGCCGCAAATCCAGCCTCGAGCGCTGCCTGCGGGGCTTCGAGCCCCAGCAGCACCACGCCGCGGCAGAATGGATCGCGCGCTTCGATCACTGCATCGACCGCCGCCCAGGCAGCGCGGTCGGCCTGCGGCTCGAGCTTCCACCAATCGGGCTTGAGGCCCGCATCGTAAAGCTCGGTCAGCGCGCGAGCGGTAGTGTCGGTTTTGAGCGCGCCATGCTTGCTGGCGATGACCTCGATCAGGATATCGCGGCCAATTCTGCGGGCGGCATCATGGGCGGCCTGCAGCTTGTCGATCTGTTCGGCCTTGAGCGCGGCGGGATCGTCGGGGTGGAAGAAGCATAGCACCTTGAGGCAATGCTCGACCGGCCAATCGAGCAGGCGCGAGCCAAGATCCTGCGAAAATTCAAAGCGCAGCGGGCGCGAGCCGGGCAATTCGACCGGGCGGGCCAGCCAGAAACCATTGGCTTCGGCGGCGAACAGCGCCTTGCGGCCATGCTTGTCATCGAGCAGCATGCCAAAACCCGGACGCCCATTGGCGACGCGGGCAGCGGCCTCCACGGCGAGCACCTTGAATGCGGCGATGGACTCTTCCCCCGCGCCAGGCATGTCTTCGAGCTGGCTACGATGGTCGATCGCCAGCGCCATCAGCCTGGGCCATTGCCGGCGGCGATTGGTGGCCCAGTGGATATGGTTGAGATTGTCGTCATTGCGCAAGGCGCGCTTGGGGCTGCCCTTGGTGAGGAAGCTCTCAAGCTCGGTCCAGCTCGGATATTCCGGCGAACACATCAGGCGGGATACCGCGAAAGCGCCGCAGGCATTGGCCCAGGTCGCCGATGTCTTGAGGTCTTCGCCCTTGAGCCAGCCGCGCAAAAAGCCCGACATGAAGGCGTCGCCGGCGCCCAGCACATTATAGACCTCGATGGGGAAACCCGCGCCGACAATGCCGTCTTCCAGATCGTCGGGAATGGCGCCGTCATAGACGATGCAGCCCATGGCGCCGCGCTTGAGCACGATGGTCGCCGCGGTCAGCGAACGAATGGTTTTCAGCGCCGAAGGCAGATCGGCCTCGCCCGAGGCGATCAGCACTTCTTCTTCGGTGCCGACCACGAGATCGCAATCGGGCAGCACGGACTGGTATTTCTGCGACACATGATCGGACGCGACATAGCGCTCGAACCCCGCCTCATGCCCGGCAAGACCCCATAGATTGGGGCGATAATCGATATCGAAGACCACTTTGCCGCCATGCGCCTTGGCAAAGCGGATCGCCTTTTTCTGCGCCGCTTCGCTATTGGGCCGCGAGAAATGGGTGCCTGTGACGACGATGGCGCGGGCGGAGGCGATATGGGCCTCATCGATATCGTCCTCCGACAGGGCCATATCGGCGCAATCGGTGCGATAGAAAATCATGGGGGAGACGCCTTCGGCCTCGACCGACAGCAGCACCAGCGCGGTCAGGCGGTCCTTGTCGGTGGCGATCCCGGCAGTGTCGACGCCCTCGCGCACCAGCTGCTCGCGGATGAAACGGCCCATCTGCTCATTGCCGACGCGGGTGATCAGCGCGGATTTGAGCCCCAGCCGTGCCGTGCCGATGGCGATATTGGCCGGACAGCCGCCGACGGATTTGGCAAAGCTGCCAATATCTTCAAGTTTCGTGCCGATTTGCTGGCCGTAGAGGTCGACCGAGGCGCGGCCGATCGTGATGACGTCGAGCGTCTGGCTCCCGTGGCCTGGCTGCGCATTCATCGATCCGGTCCTCCCACCGGCTTGCGCCGGTCGCTTGCTATTCCTGCGCCTGTTTTGCGCCTGCGAATATGAAACATGGGTTCCGCCAGTTCGTCAATATGGAATGTTCATTCCAAACGCTAGAATGCACCTTCACCACGGCAAAGCTGTGACATCAGCCCCGCCGCCGCTTCTCGGCGATGGACACGGTGAGCGCCATGGCAAAGGCCATGCTGGCCGATAGCGAGCGGAACCCGGCATGGTCGGCTTCCACTACTTCAAACCATTCGCGCGAGCACTCGGCCAGCGGCGAGAACGCCGAATCGGTCAGCGACACGACGGGAATACCCCGCGCCGCCATCGCCCGCGCCTGGGTGGCGCTTTCAGAGGCATAGGGCGAAAAGCTGATGGCAAAGGCGGCGTCGCGCGGCGTCGCCATGGCGAGCATGTCGTCGTCGATGCCGGCTGCCGTGCCAACCAATTGATACTTCACCTTCAGCTTGCCAAAGGCATAGGCCATATAACTGCTGATCGGGTAGGAACGGCGCTTGGCGATGAGATAAATCGTCTCGGCATTGGCCAGTAAAGTCACGGTCCGCTCGAAGGCGTCGGGGTCCACCGCGGCCGTTAGCGCATCGACCGAGCGGTGTGCGGCCGCGGCAAAGCCGTTGAAAATCGTGGTGCTCTCGGCCAAAGCCGCGCCATTCTGCTCCAGCGTGCGCAGCCGGTCTTCATAGGATGATGTGCGCTCGCGCAGCCGGGCCCGGAACAGCAATTGCAGCCCGGAAAATCCCTCAAAACCGAAATGCTGGGCAAAGCGCACCAGCGTTGATGGCTGCACCTCGGCGGATTCCGCAATGCTGGCGGCGGTGCCGAAGGCGATCTCGTCGGGATGGTCCAGCGCATAGGCTGCCACCTGCGTCAGCCGCTTCGGCAACTCGCCCTTGCGCTCGAGAATGGCCCCCCGCAGCGCGTCAAAATCACCTGGTGGCTGCATCTTCTCGGCCATCCCGTCCCCCTTTTTACCCCCCATAATCCCCAATCCGCCCCACCAATCAAGTGCTATTAGAAAGCCTATTCCGAAAATAGAACAAATGGCATATCCATTTCGAGTGGAGTGGAGGACGGAATGAAATCATCAATTGGCGTCGGGCTGATCGGCACCGGCTATATGGGCAAGTGCCACGCATTGGCCTGGAACAGCGTCAAGCCGGTGTTTGGCAGCGGAGTACAGCCGCGCCTAGTGCACCTGGCCGAGGTGAACGCTGCGATCGCGCGGGCCAAGGCGGACGAGTTCGGCTTTGCCAGGGCGACCGGCGATTGGCGCGAAGTGATCGCGGACCCGGAGGTGGATGTCGTTTCAGTCACCACGCCCAATGCCTTCCACGCCGAAATGGCGATCGCGGCGCTCGAGGCGGGCAAGCATGTGTGGTGCGAAAAGCCGATGGCGGTGACGCTGGCCGATGCCGAGCGCATGGAAGCTGTGGCCAAGGCATCGGGCAAGGTCGCGGTGCTGGGCTACAATTACATCCAGAACCCGCTGGTGCGCCATATCGGAACGCTGCTGGAGCAGGGGGCCATCGGCAGTGTGAATCACGTCCGGCTGGAAATGGACGAGGACTTCATGGCGGATCCGGAGGCGCTGTTCTATTGGAAAAGCGAGGCCAGCTCCGGCTATGGCGCGCTGGACGATTTCGGCGTGCATCCGCTCAGCCTGTTGCAGGTGCTGTTCGGCTCGGTGACGCGGGTCTTCGCGCATCTGGCCAGGCCATATCCAACGCGGCCCACCAAGGAAGGCACGGCGCGGGCCGTGGAAACCTTCGATATTGCCAGCGTGCTGTTTGAGGTGGGCAGCGGGATCAGCGGCGTCATGGCGCTCAACCGCTCGGCCTGGGGTCGCAAGGGCCGCATTGCGCTGCAGATATTCGGGTCCAAGGGCTCGATTGTCTATGATCAGGAGCGAATGAACGAGTTGCAGCTCTATACCACCGAAGGGCCGGGCACCGAGCGGGGCTATCGGACCATCCTGACCGCACCGCAGCATGCGCCCTATGACCGGTTCATTCCGGCGCCGGGGCATGGGCTGGGGTTTAATGACCTCAAGATCATCGAGTGCCACGAATTGCTCAATGCCATTGCGGGGGAACCGGCCCGGGTGATCGACTTTGCCAAGGGGCTGGTGATCGAGCGGACGGTGCATGCCATGGCGCAGAGCCATCAGGAGCAGCGCTGGGTGGAGGTTTGATGCAGTAGACCTCATCCTGAGCTTGTCGAAGGACGAGGTCGTGGCACTCATGCCTCCACTCGCTCGACCTCGTGGTTCGACAGGCTCACCATGAGGTCTCCAAAACAGGACCGCCGCAGAACTAGTCTGCGGCGGTAAAGCGCTATGCCACGCTCAGCGTCCGGCCCTTTTCCGTCTCGCTCCACAATATAAACGTCGACGCCCCCAGGATCAGCACGGCGCCGGGCCAGAACCAGATGGCGGGCACTTGCGACAGGACGATCCAGCCCAGCAGCGTATTGAGCGGTAGTTTCAGATCGTCAAAGGGCTGCAGATAGGTGGCGTCGGCCGCCTTGTAGGCGAGGCTGAAAAAGTACTGTGCGCCGGCGGTGACCACGCCGAGCAGAACGATCAGCCAGAGGGCATCGCCGCCCGGCAAGACGAAATCGAACCCGGTGGCCAGGCTCGCCGGCAGCACGCCAGTTGGCAGTACGGCAACGGCAATCCCCAGCAACAGGCCGATCAGGAAGTGGTTCGGCGTGATCAGCACCAGCATGTAGAGGGTGAGTGACTCGGGAGCCTCGTCGCGGCTGAGATATTTGGTGATGACCGAAACCGTGCCCCAGCACGCCGCCGCCAGGATCGGCAGGAGCGAGGCGAGGGTGAACTGTTCGGAGCCGATTTGGGTGACCATCAAGGCGCCGAAGAAGCCGATCGTGGTGGCGCCCAGCCGCCGCAGGGTGAGCTTTTCGCCCAGGAACAGGGTGGCGCCGGTGATGATGAAGAAGGGGCCGGTCATCGACAGCGCCACCATCTGCCAGACGGGCACGCCGCTGGCAAAACCGAAGGCGAAGAATTGCACGCCAAGCGCCGAGAGGAAGGCGCGGGCCTCGTGCCAGCCGGGATGACGGGTTTTGAGCGCACCCAGCCCGATACGGAAGATCAGGGGCAGGGCGATAATGGTGGCAATGACATATTGCCAGAACACCACGGCTGTAGACGGCACGCCCATCTGCCAGGTGATGATCGGGGTCAGAATATTGGAAATGGCGAAGGTAATGCCCGCGCCGAGCATGAACAGCGCCCCGAGCACCGGGGCATTGCGCGAAGAGGAAACCTGGCTCATCTAAAGTCCTTTCCGTAACCAGTTTCCTCAGGGTTACGGGAGGCGGCGCAGCAGCAAGCGCCCGGCCAAAAAGGCACAGACGCCGGCAAGCAGCGTTTGTCCCGTTCTCTTTCATCCGGACTATGACCGTCGGCTCCGGAATCACACCGGATCTGCTGACCCCCAACATGAGGTGGGGCGCTCGCGGGCTTGAGGTCTCCCCCTTACCGCCGGTGGGGAATTACACCCCGCCCTGAGAACGAATGCGAGAACCATCGTCTCGCAACGATGAAGATAGGGCAGGGGATTAACGCGCGCAAGAAGACACACGCATGATACTGGACGCGCTGACTGAACAGTGCGGAAAAGTTTTGCGCGGAGAAAGGCTTGGATGGGATGGGGCGGGTGTGCGCACATTGCGCAATCAACCACCGCGTCTCCCTCGGGCTTGACCCGAGGGCCTTTCTCAACCCGGCGCGAGCGGCGAGTGGCCCTCGGGTCAAGCCCGAGGGAGATGCAGTGGGTGGGAGAGGTCGCAGGCTAAGCATTGCTAGGAGGAGTCTGGAGGAACCCCTCCCAACCCCCTAGCCGTTTTCCAACCACTTCACCTGGTCAGCCGTCAGCTTGATGTCGAACGCCTTGAGGCTGTCATCGAGCTCGACCAGACGACGCGGCCCGATCAGGGGCACGCTGGGGAAGGGCTGGGCCAGCACATAGGCCAGGGCCACGTGGATCGGCGAATGGCCGAGCTGCTTGCCCAGTTCAATGGCCCGGTCTCGGCGGCCGAAATTCTGCTCATTGTACCAGACGCGGACCAGCTCTTCATTGTCGCGCTTGTCCCGTCCGGCCAGGTCGGTGAAGAAGCCGCGGGCTTGGCTCGACCAGGAGAAATTGGTGACTTGGCGGTCGATCAGCCATTGCTTGAAATCGGGTGTGGATGCGGTAACGCAGCCGGCCCAGATCGGGTCGAGCATTTCGGCCAGGGCAAAGTTGTTGGACAGCGCCTTGGGCGGTGTCTTGCCATTGGCCTTGGCATAATCGATGGCCTGGTCCATGCGCTCCTTGGTCCAGTTCGAGCCGCCATAGGGGCCCCGGATGCGCCCGGCCTTGACCTCGGCATCCATAGCATCGACGAATTCGCCCACCGGCACGTCGAGATTGTCGCGGTGCATGAAATAGACGTCGACATAATCGGTCTGGAGGCGATCTAGCGACTGGGTCAGCTGCTTGGCGATGACATCGGGATAGACGAGCGGGGAATGCGCGCCCTTGCCGATCAGCACGGCTTGTTCACGCACGCCGCTGCGCTTCTGCCATTCGCCGAACAGCTTTTCGGTATAGCCGCCGCCATAGATATAGGCGGTGTCGAACAGATTGCCGCCCTTTTCCCAGAAGGCGTCGAGCAGGATGGCGCCCGAGGCGAAGCTCTTGAAATCTTCAAAGCCCAGCGCCACGGCCGAAGCCTGCTTGTCGAGGCCGGGGATCGCGCGCTTGGGAATGACGCCGCTATTGGCGCCCAGCGGACGATTGGCGAGGGTATTAACGCGCTTGGCGGGCTTTTCGACCGAATATTCGATCCCGGCATCGGCCCGCCACTTGTCCAGCACGCGGGCATTGCCCAGGCTGTCGGCCCAGCTCATGCCCGGCGCGGCGAGTTCCTGGCGCTTGGCGAAGATCGCTTCGGCAGCGGCATCGGCCTCGAAGGAATAGACATGGCCCTGTTCGCCGACGCTGACGGTCTCGCGGCTGCCATCCTTCTTGATGATGTCGATCTGGCCTTCGCCCTTGTCGCGATTGCCGCCGGCAAACCAGAAGTCCGGCACTTCGATCCGGCCCTCCGAGCCGTGAATGCGCAGTACGTTATCCAGGTTGACCATCACGGCGCAGGAAACCTGGGCGACGATGCCATTCTCGAAGGTGAGCACGGCGGCGGCCCAGTCATCGGTGCCTTCGGCATTGAGCTTGGCCGTGCCCGAAACCTTGATCGGATCGGCAAAGGGCTTGCCCAAAGCCGCGCCAGCGATGAAGCGGGACATGGAGACGGGATAGCCGCCCACATCGAGAATACCGCCACCGGCGAGGTCGGAAGCGAACAGGCGGTGCTGGGGCTGGAACTTGCCCATGGAGAAGCCGAAGCTCGACTGGATCATGCGGACTTCGCCGATGACGCCGGAGGCGATGAGTTCGCCCAGCTTGGCCGTCTGCGGATGCAGGCGATACATGAAGGCTTCGCCGGCAAACGTGCCGGCCTTGCGGTGGGCGTGGAATACCGCGTCGATCTCGAAGGCCGAGAGCGCGAAGGGCTTTTCCACCAGCACATGCTTGCCCGCTCCGGCCGCCTTGATGGCCCATTCGGCGTGGCCGGTATGGGGCACGGCGATATAGACGGCGTCGATCTCGGGATCGGCCAGCAGGGCATCATAGCCATGCACGATTCTGGCGCCGGGGAAGTCGGTGGCGAGGTTCGGCTTATTGGGGTCGCGGGTCGCAATGGCGGCCAGAACGCCGTGCTTGGAGCCGGCAACACCGCCCTGGAAGGCCTTGGCAATGCTGCCCGGCCCGATAATGCCCCAGCGGATTTTCTGATCGGTCGACATGATAATAGTCCTTGTTGAAACGGCTTTCTGGTTCCGGGGGCATGCTCCCGGACGGAATGGATTTAGCGCAGGCGCTGGCCCGCGGCGTCGAAGAGGTAGGCTTTGGTGGCCGGAATGGCGACGGACAGGCCGCTCTGCTCCAGCTCGTGGCGCGATTCCTCGCGCTCGACGATGATCTGCTCGCCACTGGCCGTATTGGCATAGATATAGCTGGTCGCGCCCAGATGCTCGGCCACGTCGATATCGAGCGCGATATCGGCGATGCCGCTTCCCGCCAGCTCGAAATGCTCCGGCCGCACGCCCAGGGTGACCTTGTCGCCAATGGCGGGCAGGGGGCCGGTCAGCGGCAGGGTGATCGCAGTCTTGCCCTGGTGGGTCAGCTCCAGCGTAACCGAGCCTTTGCCCGAGGCGACGACGCTGGTCGCCATGAAGTTCATCTTGGGCGAGCCGATGAAACCGGCCACGAACTGATTTGCCGGATCGTCATAGAGATCGAGCGGCCGGCCGACCTGCTCGATAATGCCGTCGCGCAGCACCACGATGGTTTGCGCCAGGGTCATGGCCTCGACCTGATCATGGGTCACATAGATGATGGTGGTCTGCAATTCCTTGTGCAGCCGGGCAATCTCGATGCGCATATGCACGCGCAGTTCGGCATCGAGATTGGACAGCGGCTCGTCGAACAGGAACACTTCCGGCTGCCGCACGATAGCCCGGCCGATGGCGACGCGCTGGCGCTGGCCGCCCGAAAGCTCCTTGGGATAACGATCGAGCAGCGGATCGAGCGCCAGAATGCGCGCCGCAGCGTTCACCTGTTTGGCGATCTGCTCCTTGGGCACACGGGCAAAGCGCAGCGCAAAGCCCATATTTTCGCGCACCGTCATATGCGGATAAAGCGCATAGGACTGGAACACCATGGCGATGCCGCGCTTGCTGGGATCGACATCGTTCATCCGCTGGCCGCCGATCTCGAGGTCTCCCCCGGTGATCGGCTCGAGCCCGGCAATCATGCGCAGCAATGTCGATTTTCCGCAGCCGGACGGCCCGACGAAAACGACGAACTCCTTGTCCTTGATGTCGAGGTTAACGCCCTTGATGACTTCGACATTGCCGTAGGACTTGCGCACTGCCCTAAGTTTCAAACTGCTCATGGACTGAACCTTATTTGACCGCGCCCAGCATGCCTTCGACGAAGCGGCGCTGGAGCAGGAAGAAAATGATGAGGGTGGGGAGCGTGGCCGCGATCGCGCCGACCATGATGACGCCGAAATCGGGCGTATAGCCGGCAGCCAGCGTCGCCACCGCCAGGGTGAGCGTTTTCATCTCATTGGTCTGCAGCACGATGAGCGGCCACAGATAGCTGTTCCAGTTTGCCATGAAGACGATGATGGTCGCCGCTGCATAGGTGGAGCGCATCACCGGCATGTAGACATAAAGGAAGATCTGCCACTCCTTGAGCCCGTCGATTTTGGCGGCATCGCGCAATTCGCTCGGGAATGCCTTGGTCGCCTGTCGGAAGTAGAAGATGATGAAGATCGAGGCGATGCTGGGCAGCAGTACGGCCTGGTAGGTGTTGATGATCTTGAGCTGCGCCATCAGCATGAACAGCGGGATCATCAAGGCCGCGAACGGGATGGACAGCATCAGCAACAGTCCGCCAAAGACCTTTTCGCGGAAGCGCGAGCGGAACATCTCGAAACCGTAGCCGGCCATAGAGGCGACCAGCAGGGTCAGCACGGTTCCCAAACCGGCCAGCAAGAACGAGTTGAACAGCACCCGCACCATGTCGAACGAGTTGACGAACTTGACGATATTATCCCACAGCGCGCCGCCGGGCGTACCCTTGCCGCGAATGATGTCGGCTGAGGTATTGCTGGCGCCGACAACCATCCAGAAAAACGGGAAGATCGACACGAAAGCCGCGAGCGACAGCAGAAGATAGGTGCCGGCGCGACCGATAAGGGCGATTGGATTGCTCATGCGCGGCGGTCCTTGGCCACGATAAACTGGATGAGGCTGAGAATGCCCACCAGGATGACGATGACGTAGCTGACGGTTGCCGCGTAGCCGAAGCTGGGCATGAATCTGAAGCTCAGATTGTAGATATAGAGCGACAGGGTCAGCGTGGCATCTGATGGTCCGCCCTGCGTCAACAGATTGACCTCGTCGAACAATTGCAGCGTGCCGATGGTCGAGATGACCGAGGTGAACAGAATCACCGGCTTGAGCAGCGGCACGGTGATGAACCAGAAGCGCGCCCAGGCGGGAACGCCGTCGATGCGGGCCGCTTCATAGATCGAGCGGTCGATGTTCTGCATGGCCGCGAGATAGAAGATCATGTTGTAGCCGGTCCAGCGCCAGGTAATGGCGGTGATGACCACGACGCGGGCCCAGAACGGGTCGGACAGCCAGTTGATCGGGTTCTCGATGAGGTGGAGCACCAGCAGCGTCTGGTTGGCAATGCCGTCAATCGCAAAGATTGATTTGAAGATCACCGAATAGGCAACCAGAGAGGTCACGCAGGGCAGGAAAATCGCGGTGCGGAAAAAGCCCCGACCCCAGAGTTTGCTGTCATTGAGCGCATTGGCAAAAAACAACGCCAGCACCAGCATGATCGGTACCTGCATGGCCAGGAACAGCATCGTATTGCTGAGCGCGCGCAGGAAAACCGGATCCTGCGTCAGTCGCATGATGTTGGCGGTGCCGCCAAAGCTGAAATTCATCCCGCGGCCAACCTGGAAACTCATCCAGAGGGACCACAGGATCGGATAGACCATGAAAATGCCGAGCAGAACGAGTGCCGGCATTACAAAAAGCCAGCCGTTTATCCGTTCGCTGCGCGCCAATGCGGATTGCGCCATTATATCCCCTTTTTTCCACATCGAGCCAACGACCCCGCGCAGAGCGCGAGGCCGCGGGAGGACCGGAGACGGCTAGGCCGTCTCCGGGATGCGGTATCATTGGATCTGTTGACGAACCTGGGCATCGATGGCGGCGATGATTTCATCGACGTTGCCGCCGCTGGTAATCGCCGGAATCTGCGCAACCGTGGCGGTGTCGGCTTCTTCGGTGAAGATGCCGTAATTGACCGCCGGGATCGCGGCCAGCCAGGTGGAGAAGTTCTGCCACACGGGCTCGCCGCCAAAGAACTCGTCGCTGGCCTTGAAGGCTTCGCCTTCGCGGGCGGGCAGATAGGTGCCGAGAGCACCCTGGTTGACCAGGATCTTCTGGTAGAAATCGACATCCTTGGCCCAGATCGAGGTCAGGAAATCGATGGCCTTTTCTTTTTCCGGCGCAGAGGAGAGGACATACCAGCTCGAGCCGCCCAGATTGGACGCATTGCCGGCGCCTTCAACGCCATCGAGGCGCGGGGAGGGGGCAACGCCCCACTTGCCGGACTGATCGGCATTGGCCTTGATCGTGGCGGTCATCCACACACCCGAGAAGGTGGAGGGGGTCTTACCCGAGGTGAACGAACCGGTATATTCCGTCCAGCCCGAAACCGGCGTGGTAATGCCAGCGGTCATCAGGCGCTGATAGGTTTCGACGGCGGCCTTGAAGACCGGATTGTCCTTGATGGTCACATTGCCATCAGCATCAAAATACCAGCTGCCGGCCGATTGCAGCATGATGCGGATCCAGTCGGACGAAGTCGGATCGATCGGCAGCAGCGGCAGCCCGGTCTTTTCCTTGACGGTCTTGCCGATCTCGATCAGCTGGTCCCAGGTAATGTCATTGAGTTGGTCCGGGGTGATGCCGGCTTCAGCCAGCAGGTCGGAACGGTAGAAATAGCCCGTGACGCCGGAATCGAAGGGGATGGAATAGGTCTGCCCGTTGAGGGTCGCCAGTTCTACCTTGTAGGGGGCAAAGGTCGAGTAATCGACATGGCTGGTCAGCGGCTCGAAGGAGCTGGGGAACGACTGCAGATATTTCTGCGCGCGATAGTCTTCGATCAGCACGATATCGGGCAGGCCATCGGTGGCGCCGGACGCGAGCTGCGCCTGCAGCTTCTGCTCCATCGCTGCCTTTTCGAAGATTTCGACCTTGATCGTATCGTCGGGATGGATGGCCTTGTAGCGCGAGAATGCCTCTTCCATCGTCGCGCCGTTGAAGTTGGGGTCCCAGCACCAGACGGTGATTTCGGCTGCCGAAGCAGCAGCGACGCTAAACAGGCTCACGCCGGTCAGCGCAACAGCAAGCGTATTGCGCCACCGCGAAGTAATGCGGATCATGTAAGTCCTCCCTTTTCATTTGCTCTTAGCTTGAGCCCTTCCTAAGCTATGCCTCTGGTGCAATACGTCCATGCGAAAAGGCATGCGGAGTTGGCGGAAAGTAAGATGACCGAAAGGGTGTATTATGTGCCGGACGCCAACGGGGTGGAGCGGCTGCCCACCGTGCTGTCGATGTTTCATGCGGCGCCGCCGGTGATGCGGGCGCCCCATTGGCATGCGCAGGTTGAGGTCAATTACATCGTGCGCGGCTGGGTCCATTATAGGATGAGCGGCCATGACGTGCGGTTCAGCGAAGGGGACATGGCTCTCTTCTGGGGCGGGCTGCCGCATCAGCTGGATGACGCGGCCGACGATGTCGTCTACGCCGGCGGCCATCTGCCGCTGGTACATTTCTTCCGCCTGCGGCTGCCCCAGGATGTGCAATCCAAGCTGATGCAGGGCGCAACGCTGATCACCCAGGCCACCGACGCCTCCGACACGCTCAACTTTGCCCGCTGGAACGATTATGCGCGCTCCGGCGATCCGATGAAGGCCGGCATGGCTGTCGACGAATTGCTGCTGCGGATCGAGCGGGTGCGGTTCGACGCCTATTCGCTGCTGCCTGGCCGCGCCGATATCGCCAATGCGGTGGAGGGGCTGGATCACCATTCCTCGCCCATCGTGGTGCGCATCTGCGATTTTATCGCCGACAATTTTCGTGAGGACATCGATTCCTCCGATATCGCCGCCTCGGCCAATGTTCACCCGAAATACGCGATGAACGTGTTCAAGAAGACCACGGGCATGACGCTGAACGACTATGTGAACCTGATGCGGCTGAGCTACGCGCAGGCCCTGCTGATGCAGGAAGAGGCCAATGTGCTGCAGGTGGCGATGGATAGCGGCTTCGGCTCGCTCAGCGCCTTCAATAAGTCCTTCCGCAAGATCGCGGGCACTTCGCCTAGCGATTTCCGGCGCGATGTGCGCACCCGCCCGGGCGCACCGGTGACGGTGCGGACGCAAAACCGCAGGCGTATCAACTAGCCCATGTGGAAACGGCGGCTGTCGGCTCTGGTCTTCGGCGCCGTCATCGTCGGCCTGCTGGTGGCATTGCGCGCCAGCGATCCCTATCCCGTCCAGGTGGCGCGCGAGACCGCCTTCGACACTTTCCAGCAATTGCGGCCGCGGCCGGTGCCGGCCGATCTGCCGGTGCGGATCATCGACATCGATGAAACCTCGCTGGCCCGGATCGGGCAATGGCCGTGGTCGCGACGCACCATGGCGACCATAGCCAACCGCCTGACCGAGCTGGGCGCGGCGGCGATCGCCTTCGACGTGCTGTTTCCCGAACCGGACCGCCTTTCGCCATCCTCGATCCTGTCGATTGGTGCCGACTACGATGCCGAATTCGCCACCGCGCTCGCGGCCGGGCCAAGCATCTTGAGCCTCACGCGCAGCGAGAAGAGCCTGGCCGCGCTGCCATCGCCCAAATCGGGATTTGCGCTGACCGGGACGGACCCGCTGGACGCTCTGCCGGTCTTGGGCGGTGCAGCCTCGCCATTGTCCCTCTTGGAGCAAGCGGCCAAGGGTCTGGGCGTCGCCAGCCTCGATACAACCGGGGCAGGGGTGGCGCGCCGCCTGCCGCTGCTATGGTCCAACGGCACCGCGCCAATACCCACGCTGGCGGTGGAAGCTCTACGCGTGGCGCAGGGGGCGCCGACATTGGTGATCTTGGGCGACAGCGCCGGCATGGTCGATAGCCTGCGTGTCGGCGACTATTCCGTGCCCACCGGCCCAACGGGCGATCTGTGGCTTTATTACCGGCGCCTTGAGCCATCGATCTATATTCCAGCCGCCGATCTGCTTGCGGATGGCTACGCCACACTTGCATCGCGCATTGCCGGCCACATTGTCTTTGTCGGCGCCTCGGCCAGCGGATTGCTCGATATTCGCGCCAGCGCCTTGGGGGAGGCGGTGGCGGGCGTCTCCATCCATGCGCAGGCGCTCGAACAGATTCTGACTGGCACCTTCCTCAATCGCGCCGATTGGGTCGCAGGCCTCGAAATCGTCGTCCTGGCGGTGAGCGGGCTGGCCATTGTTCTGGTGCTGCTGTCGAGCGGACCCATGGTGGGGCTGGCGTTCTCGCTAATGGTCGCGGCTCTATCGGTGGCGGGCAGCTGGTTTGCCTTCAGCCAATATGGATTGCTGGTCGACCCCAGCTTTGCGCTGTTCGGCGCCGTACTCACCTATGCCGCCATGGCGTTTTTCCAGTTCGCGGTGACCGACGCCGACAAGCGCCGTGTCCGGCAGGCCTTCGCCCATTATGTCGAGCCGACGCTGCTCGATCGCCTCGATCGCGACGCGAGCCTCCTCAAGCTGGGCGGCGATCTGCGCGAGATGAGTGTGATGTTCTCTGACGTGCGCAATTTCTCAGCCCTCAGCGAGCGCACCGCGCCCACCGAACTGGTCGCCATCCTAAACCGGCTCTTTGCGGCCCTGGGTGCCGCGATCATCGGCCAGCATGGCACGATCGACAAATTCATGGGCGACGCGGTGATGGCCTTCTGGAATGCCCCCGCCACGCTCGACCGGCACCCGCTCCATGCCTGCCGGGCGGCCCTCGCCATGCGAGCTGCACTGCAGCGCCTCAATGCGGGCGCGAGCGAACCCATCGCCATCGGTATCGGCATTGCCACCGGCCCTGCACTGGTCGGCAATATGGGGCTTGAAAGCCGTTTCAATTATTCGTGTGTCGGCGACACCGTCAACGTCGCCAGCCGCCTCGAAAGCGCTTGCCGGATCGTGGGCTACGACATCCTGATATCAGCCCAAACCCGCGCCGCCGCGCCCGAACTCGCCTGCCTGCCGACCGGCGCCTTGGCCCTCAGGGGCATGAGCGAGCGTGAGCCGGTCCATCTTCTCTTGGGCGACGAGACGCTGGCTGCCGATCCGGCATTTGTCGCGCTGGAGGCTGCGCATGCCAATCTTTTGGAATCACTGGCGAAACAATTGCCGGGTCATGCCGAAATTGCACACTGCAGCACGCTTGCCGAGTCCCTCGACCCACGTCTGGCGGACTTCTACGCCGCTTGCCTGACGCGTCCCGACGATTTCCTGCCACTGCCCGACAAAAAATGACCCCGGTCCTGTGCATAGGGGCCGGGGTCTCGACATGACGTCGTTGGAGGTCACAGGGGCAAACCTGTTCATGCTAAACGCCGCTATCGCAGCCGGGTTCCCTCAACACTTCCATCGCATTAGCATAAAAAGCCAATCTGTCTGGGGACTCCCGGCGGCGCCCGAACACGTTTAGGCTGCGACGAATGTGGGTTTGTTCCATTTTCCCGAAAACACCTCTTGCATCAAAACCACCCTTTCCGTATGTCTCCGCGCAGTCGGGGCGTAGCGCAGCCTGGTAGCGCATTTGTCTGGGGGACAAAGGGTCGTCGGTTCAAATCCGGCCGCTCCGACCAAATCCCTCCACATCGATGATCCTCTTGCTACCCTCTCGGGGTGCGATGCAATCTGGAGAGCCGTGATGCCGCTCAGCGCAGGCGACGTTCAGCCGGCATTGTCGCTCTGGCCCGATCTGGCCGGGGGCACCGCCAGGCTGATCAATCATTCGGAAAACCAGACCTTCCTGGTCGAGACCGAGCGCCGCGGCCGTTTTACCCTGCGGATCCATCGTCCCGGCTATCAGTCGCGTCCCGCCATCGAGAGCGAACTGGCCTGGCTCACGGCCCTGCGGCGCGATACCGATGTGCCGATTCCCGAACCCATTCCCGGCAGGGATGGCAGGCTGCTGCAGGCCTTCAAGACACCGGCCGAGAAAACGCACCTCGCCGTGCTTTTCCGTTTTGCCGACGGCATCGAGCCGGCACCTGACAACAATATGTGCGAACTGTTCCGCACCCTGGGGCGCTATGCAGCGCAATTACACCTGCATGCCACCCAATGGCAGCGGCCCGAGGGCTTCCAGCGGCCGGTCTGGCGCGCGGCGAGCATTCTGGATGCCGACGGGCTATGGGGCGATTGGCGCATCGCGCCGGGCGTCGACGCAGCGATCCGCAGCGTTCTCGACCGCACCGATTCCGCCCTGTGGCGGCGATTGAGCGAATATGGCCTGGGCGAAGACCGGTTCGGATTGATCCATGCGGACATGCGGCTGGGCAATCTGCTGGTCGATGGCTCCAATGTGACGCTGATCGATTTTGACGATGCCGGCTTCTGCTGGTTCGTCTACGATTTTGCCGCAGCCATCTCCTTCCACGAAACCCATGCCGCCGTGCCGGGCCTGCGCTCATGCTGGATCGAGGGCTACCGCACCATGCGGCCGCTGGGCGATGAGCATGTCGAGGCTATCGATTCCATGGTCATGCTGCGCCGCATGGCCCTGTTGGCCTGGATCGGCTCGCATGCCGAAACGCGACTGGCGCAAACCCACAGGCGGGGCTTCGCCGCCGGAACCGCCCAATTGGCCGAGCGCTATCTGCGCGGCGCGCTCTGGCCTAAATGACCATCTGCTCGCGCGGCGCGCCGGAACGGTGGTCGTTGCGAATGGCGGTGGAGATACCCCAGATCATTCCGGCAATCAGGAAATAGTGGCGCCAGTGATCGGTGTCGATAATGGCCGACTCGCCGGCCAGCATGACGAATGTGCTGATCAATGGAATCATGATCAGCCGGTAGGGCGAGGGGCGTGCCAGAGCCGCGAAGCCGCGCCAGAGCGTCAGGATCACCAGCAGATAATAGAAAAAGCCGCCGCCCCAGCCATAGACATGCAGCACGGTGACATAGACATTGTGCGGGTCTTCGCTCACCCGCAAATTGCGGAATTCCTTGGGGCCGATGCCCCAGGGATGTTCCAGCGCCAGATCGTAGGCATAGCCCTGCCGGCCAAACCGGCCCGTTTCGCCCTCGTCATAGCTTTGTCCGGCGGCGCGTTGCTCGAACAGTGACGACACCGAGGGAATGCTGAGCAGTCCGGCCAATGCTACTCCGAGCATGACCAGCCCAAGCAGCGACATGATCATGATGCGCACCTTGTCGCGCGCCGCCGCCTCCAGCCAGAACACCAGGCCCATCACCATGATGGACGAGAAGGCAAAATGCCCCCAGGCGGCGCGCGAAAAACTCGCAAACACGCCGACAAAGAGAATGCCATAGACCAGGCCCGCAACCAGCGCCCGCCGTCCCTTGAACAGCAGTACGCGCTGCAGGGCGAACATGGCCGGCAGCACGAGGAATGGCCCAAAGACATTGGGGTCCTTGAACGTGCCCTTGGCGCGGCCATAGAGCATGAAAAGATCGGCGGCGGGTATGAGCCGCAGATAGGCGAGTGTGCCGATCACCGACACGATCACCGCCGCTGCCGTATAGGCGCCCATGACAAGGCGCGATCGCCGTGTCGTGTCTTCGGCGAGGTAATTGGCGATGAAATAGCTGGTCAGCAGCAGGAAGATGGTGACGATGGTGAAGACCAATGCGTCATCGAGCGGGGTGGTCCGCACCTGAAACACCGCGATCAGCGCGAAGGGAATAAAGCCGAGCATGATGGCGAAAAGGCCGTAGGTGGACCGATAGAGACCCATGCCGGCCAGGACCGCCACCGGCAATACGGCGGCAAAGCTCACCTCGTAGGGCGAGGGCTCGATAAACACCAGGGCGCCGGTAAAGACCCAGAAGCCCACCAGGATATCCAGCAGCCGCCCGGTTTTGGAGCGCAGCACGGCAAGGCCGAACCCCTTGGATCCGGCCGTAAAGGCGCCGCCATCAACCGCCCCGATGCTGCTCAATATGCATTCTCATTCTTGGAAACGAGGGACACCGGGGTCAGCAGCACGATGTAGAGATCGAACAGGATCGACCAGTGCTCGATATAATAAAGGTCGTGGTTCACCCGCTGCATGATCTTGTCGATCGTGTCGGTTTCCCCGCGCCAGCCATTGACCTGGGCCCAGCCGGTCATGCCCGGCTTGACGCGGTGGCGGGCGAAATAGCCTTCGACGGCCTCGTAATAGAGCTTGTTGTCGGCCTTGGCCTGTAGCGCGTGCGGGCGGGGGCCGACGATGGAAAGCTCGCCTTTGAGCACATTGAACAGCTGCGGCAGCTCATCGATCGAGCTTTTGCGGATGATCTTGCCGACCTTGGTGACGCGTGGATCCCCCTTGGTCACCAGCTTGGCGGCCGAGGCATCGAGCATGTCGGTGCGCATCGAGCGGAATTTATAGACCTTGATCAGCTCGTTGTTGAAGCCATGCCGGTTCTGCATGAAGAACACCGGCCCCTTGCTCTCGAGCTTGATGGCGATGGCGGTGGCGATCATGACGGGCGACAGCAGGATCAATGCGGTCAGCGCCACCACTTTGTCGAACACCCATTTGAACACCAGGTTCCAGTCCGAAATCGGCCTATCGGCCATGTCGAACACGGCGATATCGCCGACATAGGAATAGGCGCGGTCGGTGAACCGCAGCTTGCTCATATGCGCGGAGAGCCGGATATCGACCGGCAGGACCCACAGCTGAGTCAGCATTTCCAGCACGCGCTTTTCGGCCGAAAGCGGCATGGACACGATGACCAGGTCGATCGGCGTGCGGCGCGCGAATTCGATGAGATCGGCAACCTTGCCCAGCTTGGGGGAGCCCGCAACGCTATCGGGCGAGCGTGCATCGACACGGTCATCGAACAGGCCGAGCAGGCGAATATCGTTGTTGGCGCTGGCGCGGATCTGTTCGATCAGCACTTCGGCATCCTTGCCGCCACCCACGATGACGGTGCGGCGCCGCAGCCTGCCAGCGGCCGTCCAGCGCATGACTATGGCGCGCAAGACCAGCCGATAGGCGACCAGCAACACCGCGCCACCAACGAACCAGCTCAGCAGCCACAGGCGCGAGAACAGGTCGGCGGCCTTGAAGAAGAAGATGCCGACTGCCAGCACGGTCATCACCAGCGTCCAGCCCACCAGCACGCGGCCGATCTGGTTGAACAGGGTGCGATAGGCGACAATGCGGTGGGTGCGGGCGGCGTTGAACAGCACATTCGCCAACAGGCACGATGCCAGGATTACCGGCACATAGAATTCGGCCTCCCCGATCGCCACCAGCGTTTCAAAGATGAAATAGCCCAGCCCCGCCAGCAGCACGGCTTCGATCACCTGCGCGATGCCCACGACCACGGCGCCCGACAGCGTCCGCTCAACCGGCGCTGCGATAATCGCCTCCGCCTCGGGCGAAAGCTGACGCTCGCCCGCCACGCCCTGCTTGGATACGTGATCCAGCACGGCTTGTTTTGCATCGACACGATACATTCTGAATGCCACCAGTCCTCGAAACTGGCGACATCTTGGGTTCAAGGAATGAAAACTCGGTGAAACCGACTGCCTAAGTCTTTACCAACAGCAATTGATAGAGCGCTTCGATTTGCCCGGCCATGTTGGCCAGCGAGAAAGCACTTTCGATCCGCGCCAGCCGCATTTCCATTTCCGCCCGCGCCGTCCGCGGGTCGTCCAGCACGCGCTGCATGGCCTGTTGCAGGGCCGGAACATCGCTGGGCGGGATCAGGCTTTCCGCGCTGCCCTCAAAGATTTCGGGAATGCCGCCGACATTGGTGGCGATCACCGGCAGCCGCGCGGCGGCGGCCTCTAGCACGATATAGGGCAGGGATTCGGCCAGCGAGGGCACGATGATGCAGCGCCCGCGCGAAAACATCGCGCGCGCCGGCTGTGCGCCGGGCAGGGTGATCCGCTCGGTAAGTCCCAGCCGTGCGATCTGCTCGACCAATGCTGCCCGGTCCGGTCCGTCGCCCGCCAGCGTCAGCGTCGCGGGCTGGCCATCGGGGCGGCGGACCCCCGCCAGCGCCTCGGCCAGCACGTGAATACCCTTGAGGTCGCGCAATTCGCCGACAAACACGAAATCGGCCGCGTCAGCGTCGGGCGGTACGGGCACGAATTCGTCCGGCGTCAGCCCATTGTAAATGATACGCGTGGGGCAGGTGGGCTCGCCAATCAGCGCCGAATAGGTTTTTTGCGCATAGGCGCTCTCGAAAATGATGGCGCCGGTCTGACCCATCAGCAGGCGCTCGAGCCGGTGAAAGATGCGGCCCGATCGCGATGCGCGGGAAAAATGCAGCACCCCGCCATGCGGCGTATAGACCGCAATCGCCTTGCCCCCGCCAATCCTGGCGAGCCGGGCATAAAAGCCACCCTTGGCGCCATGGCCATGCAGCACATCGATATCCAGCGATCTGGCGAGCTTGCGCACACCCAGCGGCGTGACCATATCCCCGCGCCCCAGCACGCGCGGCATGGCAAAGCGATGAATGCCCAGGCTGGCATAGGGCAGTAAAGCCTCTAGCTTGCTTTCGGTCTGGGCATCATTGGCAAGGCTATCGACCACAAGGCCAACATCATGCCCCATTTCGGAGAGTGCGCGTGTGAGGTCGGCAACGTGCCGGAACAGGCCGCCCACGGGAGCGCGCATCACTTGCAGGATGCGCAGCTTGGGTCCGGCCATCTATCGCTCCGTCAGAACCATCTTTCTTCGATGACGATGGTATCGCCCGGGAAGATCGGGAAGTCGAGCCCAACAACGCCCTTGGCCATCTCATTGCCTTGCCTACGGTAAACGACCGCCGTGTCACGGTTGGCCGTATCGGAGAAGCCGCCCGCCGTGCTGATCGCGGCGCGTACCGTCATGCCGTAGACATAGGGGAACTGGCCGGCATTGGCGATTTCGCCCTGGATGAAGAAGGGACGATACTCAGCCACTTCCACGGCCACGTTGGGATTGCGCATGAAGCCATTGGACAGCGCCGCCGCGAGCCGGGCGGCTGCGCCCGTTGTCGTCGTGCCGCGCACCTGCACCGGCCCGACCAGCGGAAAGGCGATGGAGCCGGCGTCATCGACGCGATAGGTCGAGCTGAGTTCCGCGTCGCCATAGACGGTAACGCGCACCGAGTCGCCGGTATCGAGTTGATATGGCCCCTTGGTCTCCACCAGATAAGTGGCCGGGCGCGTAGTGGCGCAACCCGCCAGCGGCATGAGAGCGACGATGAGAATTGGCAGCCAGCGCATCAGAATCTCGCGCATTTGAGGTGACGCCAATGTCATCCGGCTATGGTTAAGAATTCCCTTAAGCCGGCATCGTACTATTGCGATCTGCATGAAGTTTAACGGATTGCTTACTACGTTGCGGCCATAAATCCTGCCGACAAACGAGGGATTGCGATGACTTATGAGTCGCCGGCTGTGCGCGATGCGCGAATAGATGTGGGAGCGGTGCTTGGCGCCGTCTTCAGGCGTCTGCCTCGCATCATCCTCATTACACTGCTGTTGCTGGCTGCTGCTTTCGCCTTTCTGATGTTTCAGCCGCGGCTGTATGAATCCTCGGCATCCATCCTGATCGAGCAGCGGGACAATGTTTATACCCGGGCTGCCAACGAGTCGGCTTCGACCAGTCCCACTGACGCCAGCGTGGTTTCCAGCCAGATGGAACTGCTGAAGTCGCGCGACACTCTGCTCAAGGTGGTCGACCAACTCGACCTGCGCTCGGTGCCCGAGTTCAACGGGTCTGCCGGCGGCGGTTTTTCGCCCATGGCAGTGATCACCCGGATGCTGGGCCGTAAATCGGCGCCGGTCAGCGTGGACGAGGTGGTGCTGAGCACACTCTACGACCGCATGACCGTGATCCAGGCGCGCGACTCGCGCATCATTTCGGTGCTGATCCGTTCGACCAATCCGCAATTGGCCGCCGATATTGCCAATGCCGTCGCCAACGCGCACGTCACCCGCCGCGCCCAGCTTTCGCTTTCGGATACCGCCGAGGCGTCCACCTGGCTGCGTGAGGAAATCGACAAGCTGCGCGTCCGCGTGACCGATGCCGAGCGGGCCGTCGCCGATTTCAAGGTGAACAATGACCTGTTTAGCGGCGGC
The DNA here is from genome assembly GCF_000735585.1 of Devosia sp. LC5. Classification (GTDB taxonomy): domain Bacteria; phylum Pseudomonadota; class Alphaproteobacteria; order Rhizobiales; family Devosiaceae; genus Devosia. The sequence goes on along the minus strand of NZ_JNNO01000005.1, from coordinate 36,441 downwards.
AACAATACCAGCCTGGTCGATCAGCAGCTGTCCACCATTGCCAGCCAGATCAGCGCCGCCCAGGAACGCAAGAATACGGCCCTGTCGCGCGCCGCCGTCATTCGCGGCCTGCTTGATCGCGGCCAGCCGATCGATAGCCTCAATGACGTGCGCCAGTCGCCGGTCATCCAGCAGCTCAGCGAGGAAAAGGCTCGCCTGCAGGGCGAAAAGGCGCAACGTTCGGCCACTTTGCTGGGCAATCACCCCACCATTCAGGCGCTGACCGCCCAGATCGCCGAACTCAACAACCAGATCGCCATCGAAGGCCGCCGTGTTGCCGAGGCGCTGGAAGCCGAAGCCCAGGTCGAGGCCGACGTCGAAGCCTCGCTGCAGGCCGATCTGACCCGCGTCAAATCCTCCGCCTCCACCGCCACGCAGGATACGGTGACGCTCGACGGCCTGGAGCGCGAGGCCAAGGCCCAGCGCGACCTGCTCGAGGGCTATCTGCAGCGCTATAACGAAGCCATTTCGCGCACCGACTCCAACTCGGCCCTGCCGGATGTGCGTGTCATCAGCGTCGCGGCCCCGTCTGTCTCCCCGGCCTCGCCGCGCACCCAGATGGTGCTGCTGGCTGTCGGCATCGTTTCGGTGGCGCTGCAGGTCGGCATCATCATCTTCTCCGAACTGATCTCGGGCCGCGCCATCGTTCCCGGCGCCCGCCCGCAGGACGAGCTGGAAGAAGTGCCATTCTCCGAAGACGAGCTTGAGCCCGACCAGCGCTGGGAAGAGCCCGCTGTGGCCGAAATCGTGCCCGTGAAAGACGAGCCTGCACCCGAGCGGGTGGAGCCCGTTGTCGCGGCGCAAGACGAGCCAGCCCCATCGGCCGAAGAACCTGCGCAGGTCATCATGGCCGAGCCAGAAGTCGCAGCCGAAGCCGAAGTTGCCGCCCAGCCAGCCCGCGCAAACATGCTGCCGGCGAACACCATCAGCTATAGCCAGCTCGCCTCGGACCTGGTGCTGGGCCGCACCCATCTGGTCATTCTGGCCGGCCAAAGTTCCAATGAAGATTGCGAAGACCTCGCCGAGGAACTGGTGGGCGACGCGCTCGCCAAGGGCCTGAGCGTGGCCCTGGTCGACGCTGGCAGCGGGCGCGCCTCCGACGAGGCGGGCCTGACCGATCTGAGCACCGAAAGCGTCAGCTTCGGCGACGTCGTGCACAAATCGGCCGATAACAGCTTTGCCGAAATTCCCTGGGGGCAGGGGAGTGCGATCGACCGCCGCTCCACCAAGCCGATCACCCTGATCGAGGCCCTGGGCGACATCTACGAGGTGGTTGTCATCATGACCGGCCCCGTTGGCATGGCCTCCACCCTCTCCATGTTCGGCGCGCTGGATGGCCGCATCCTGCTGGTTGCCCCCAAGGACGAGCCCTTCGAGGCCATCGAGCAGACCCGCATTCAACTGGCTGAAGCCGGCTTCGGCTCGATCGAGATCGCCGCCGCGCCCGAGCGTGTCGCTGCCTGACCGGAGCCCGCAATGTCGCTGAAATATACCGCCATCAGGGCCATGTTCGAGGCGCTGTGGCTGTCCCGGCTGCCCCGATTGTTGCGGACCCTTTCGGCCTCGCGCGGCGTCATCTTAACCCTGCACCGGGTCCTGCCCGATGCGCCGGCTGATTTCTCGCCCAATGCCATCCTGCAGGTGACGCCGGATTTCCTCGACTATGTCATCGAACGCGTCCGCGATCTGGGCATCGATATCGTCAGCCTGGACGAAGCCATCGAACGGCTGAAGGCCAGCGAAAAGGGCCGCCCCTTCGTCGTCCTCACCTTTGACGATGCCTATAAGGACAATCTGCAATACGCGCTGCCCGTGCTACGCCGCCACGAAGCGCCGTTCACGCTTTATGTTCCCACTGCGCTGGTCGATGGCGTTGGCGACATCTGGTGGCAGGCCATCGAGGACATTATCGCTCGCCAGGATGCCGTCGCCTTCACCCAGGGCGACGAGACGGACTATGTCGATACCCGCACCACGGCCCAGAAGCAGCAGGCCTATGACACGCTCTATTGGCGCATGCGCAAAATGCCCGAGGCCGACCGCGTCGAACTGATGCACAGTTTTGCTCGCAGCTACGGCTACGACCTGGCCCAGCAATGCCGCTCTCTCATCATGGACTGGCAGGAACTGCGTCTATTGGCCGACGATCCGCTCTGCACCATCGGCGCCCATACTGTGCACCATTACGAGCTGGCCAAGCTCGACGCCGATCAGGCTCGCTCCGAAATGCAGCAATCGGCCGATGTGCTGCTGGCCCAGTTCGGCCAACGCCCCAGCCACATTTCCTATCCCATCGGCGGCCCGGCCTCGGCCGGCCAGCGCGAATTCGACATGGCGCGCGAACTCGGCTTCGTCAGCGGCGTTACCACCCGTCCGGGCGGCCTCTATGCCCACCACGCCCAAAGCCTGCACGCTTTGCCGCGCGTCTCGCTCAACGGTTACTTTCAATCACGCCGCTATGTCGATGTATTTGCGACAGGAGTGATCTTCTCCACCATGGGCAAGCTGACGGGCTAGGATCAGGGGTGGCCCTTCACTCCTCCAGAGTCATCATATATCGGCCGATCCAGCGGCTCTATCGTCCCCTCGCCCCTCAGGGGAGAGGGCCAGGGTGAGGGGTGCGATGCTCGACCATCACGCACGTTGCAGCATCGCACCCCTCACCCGGCGCTACGCGCCGACCTCTCCCCTGAGGGGCGAGGTAACCAGGTGCCCAATTCAGCCTAAGGTGTCCTCCAGGATCAGGCCTACTGCTGGTTGGCGCTCACAGCCGCGTCCGGCTTCGCCATCCAGCGGATGATTGCCATGGATGGCAACAGCCAGCCCATTCCTGCAATGATGAAATAGATCAGCAGCACCCAGGCGGGCAGGCCGGGCGGCAGCAGCAGGTAGATCGCGGTGCCGAGCACGGCCCAGAGGGCGATCGAGATCATGGTCAAAAACACGCCGATCAACTTGCGGTGGCTCTGGGTCATGTGCGGCATCGGTGCTCTTGCGGGACAGTTCGGGGGGGCATACCACTCCCATGCCCCAACTCATACCGGGAAAGCGCCGTGACTTCGACCCATTCGCCCGCCCTCAGTCAGACCAGCTATCCGGCCGATCGCCTTCGCCCGGTCCGCATCTGGCTCTATGTCATGGCTGCCTTCGTGCTGCTCATGGTGGTGGTCGGCGGGATCACGCGGCTCACCGAGTCGGGCCTGTCCATCACCAGCTGGAAGCCCATTTCCGGCATCATTCCGCCGCTCAACGATGCGCAATGGCTGGCCGAGTTCGACGCCTACAAGCAGATCCCGCAATACCAAGTCAACAATACCTGGATGAGCGTGGACGACTTCAAGATGATCTTCTTCTGGGAGTGGTTCCACCGCCTGTTGGGCCGGTTCCTGGGTGTGCTTTTCATCGTCCCATTCTTGGTCTTTTTGGTGCAGAAGCGCTTCACCGCGCAACTGGCCTGGCCGCTGTTCGGCCTGTTCCTGCTGGGTGGCTTTCAGGGCGTGCTGGGCTGGTGGATGGTCTCTTCGGGCCTCACCGAATTGACCTCGGTCTCCCAATACCGCCTCGCTGCCCACCTGACTGCCGCCGCGATTCTGTTCATCGCGCTGGTCTATGTGCCGCGCAGCCTGCATCCCGGCCATATCACCGGCACAGTCAAGCCCGCCCATCTCTGGACGGCTGGCGCCTTCATCGCGCTCATTATCCTCCAGATCGCAGCGGGCGCCTTCGTCGCCGGCATCGATGCAGGCATGGGCTACAACACCTGGCCGCTGATGGATGGTGCTTTGATCCCGAGCGGGCTGGACCGCCTGGACCCGCTCTGGCGTAATGTCTTTGAAAACGGCCTCACCGTGCAGTTCATCCACCGCTGCATCGCCTACGCCATCGTCATCTATCTTGGCCTGCTGATCTGGCGTCAGGCCCGCAATGGCGGCTTTTCCGGCGCCAATGTCTGGCTGCCGCGCCTGGCCATCATGGTGCTGATCCAGGTGGGGCTTGGCATAGCCACCCTTTTGAGCATGGTGCAGATCGATCTGGCCGTCGCCCACCAGGGTATGGCCTTCCTGCTGGCGGGGGCAGGGACGCTCTATCTGGCCGACCTGATCCGGGCAAAGCGCGCGGTATCATAATACCGCAAAGATAAGTGATTGAAATTACTTGTCTTTATTAAGACCCTTGACGGCGTCGCGTTTCCCTCATACACGAGCCGCCGAACATGCTGCTTTCTTCCTTGGATGAAGGTCGGCAAGCCAGAAATCTAAGGAATTCAACGATGAGCACTTACTCGGCAAAACCGAGCGAGATCGAAAAGAAGTGGGTCCTGATCGACGCCGAAGGGCTGGTCGTGGGTCGTGTCGCTTCGATCATCGCTTCGCGTCTGCGCGGCAAGCACAAGCCGACCTTCACCCCCCACATGGACATGGGCGACAATATCATTGTCATCAATGCCGACAAGGTGAAGCTGACCGGCCGCAAGCTGGACCAGCACCGCTTCTACTGGCACACCGGCTACCCCGGCGGCATCAAGGACCGTACCGCTCGTGAACTGCTGGAAGGTCGTTTCCCCGAGCGCGTTCTCGAGAACGCCGTTCGCCGCATGATGCCTGGTGGCCCGCTGACCCGCGCCCAGCTCAAGAACCTGCGCGTCTATTCCGGCGCCGAGCATCCCCATGAAGCGCAGAACCCGGCCACGCTGGATGTTGCTGCGATGAACTCCAAGAATGTGCGGGTGAAGTAATATGGCCGACACCATCAACTCCCTCGAAGATCTCGGCACCACCTCGGTCGCTCCGGTCGTCAACACCGCCCCCATCCATGAGCAGAAGCTGGATTCGCTCGGCCGCGCCTATGCCACTGGCAAGCGCAAGAACGCCGTTGCCCGCGTCTGGATCAAGCCGGGCAAGGGCACCGTGACCATCAATGGTCGCGAATTCGCCACCTATTTCGCTCGTCCCGTTCTGCAGCTGATCGTCAAGCAGCCGATCGTCGCGACCGAACGCAATGACCAGTACGACGTTGTCGTCACCGTTGCCGGTGGTGGTCTTTCCGGCCAGGCCGGTGCCGTTCGTCACGGCATCTCCAAGGCCCTGAACTTCTTCGAGCCGGCCCTGCGCCCGGTCCTCAAGAAGGGTGGCTTCCTGACCCGTGACAGCCGCGTCGTCGAACGCAAGAAGTACGGCAAGGCCAAGGCCCGCAAGTCCTTCCAGTTCTCCAAGCGCTAAGCCTGGATTTATCGATTTTGCGAAAGGGCCGGGAAACCGGCCCTTTTGTTTTGCCCGCATTGCGCAGCATCTGGTTTTCCGCAGCGATCATCCCATCTAGGCTTCTATGTCCAGCCTCGTTACCCGCTTCCACCTCTTGCTGCTCATGGTCACCGTCGCCATTACCGGCGTTGGCTTCGTCCGCATTCCCGCCGATTTTGCCTATCCGGCGCATTGGTCGGGCAGCTATGCCGACTGGCTCTGGCCGCGCAACATCGCCCTGCTGGTCGCGCCCTTTGAAGTGCTGGTGATCGGCGCCTTCTTCCTGCTTGCTCGCCTGCTGACCAAAAACCACTTTGCCAAGGTCCAGCATATTCTCGACCCCGCGCTGACCCTGCTGCTGGCCGTCGTCACGGCAATCCAGCTCGGCCTCTTGGTCATCGGCATCGGCTCGGATATCGATCTGGTGCGCCTGACCGGGGCAGGTTTGGGCATTGCGCTATTGATCCTGGGCATCGTGTTCTTTGAGGCTGAGCGCCACACCTATGCCGGCCTGCGCATGCCCTGGCCCATCGCCTCGGATCGCGCCTGGAAGCTGGTGCATCGCATCACGGGTATCGCCAGCGGCCTTGCCGGCGCAGTTCTGCTGGCTTTGGCCTGGTTTGACCCCGGCCTTGGCCTGTTGGTCATCGCCTATGCCGCCACGCTGATCCTGCTGCCCGCCGTTGCCGGCATGGCGACGCTGCTGTCTCGCCGCCTCTGATCGCGCATCAGGATTGCCGCAAAAGCCCGTCGCCCCAAGAAGAATTTTCTTCTCACTTGTGCCAAACGGAAAACGATGCGCAGAAAAAACTGCCCCGCAAGCCTATCTTGTGGCTAATTTCGAGGCGCTTCGCTCAATTGGTGTGCGATTCCTCGGTGCTTCACAGGTTTGACATGTCCCCAACCACTGTTTCTGCCGCGCGCCCGGCGCGTGCACCCAAGCCGTTCTACCGCTCGTTCGGCTTCCAGGTGCTCGCCGCCATGGTCATCGGCCTTGTCCTGGGCTTCATCGCCCGCAATATGGGCCCCGACGCGGCCGGCGATGCCAATTGGCTGACCCAGACGCTGTCGACCGTCGGCTCCTCCTTCGTCTCGCTGCTGCGCGCTTTGGTGCCCGTGCTGGTCTTCACCGCCATCGTGGCGTCCATCGCCAATCTGCGCGAACTCAACAATGCCGCCAAGCTGGTCTGGCAGACCCTGCTCTGGTTCGCCATCACCGCGCTGATTGCCGTGGCCATCGGCATTGCGCTGGGCCTGATCATCCAGCCCGGCCTCAACACCGCCGTCGCTGCAGAAGCCGCCCGGGCGCCGTCCTCCACCGGCTCCTGGCTCGATTTCCTCAAGGGCCTGATCCCGTCCAACATTCTGGGCCTCACCGCCTCGACCCGCGTCACCGATGGTTCGGCCTCCACCAGCCTCAGCTTCAACGTGCTGCAGATCCTGGTGGTCTCGATCGCCGTTGGCATTGCCGCCCTGCGCGTCGGCCCGGCTGCCGATCCGTTCCTGGCGTTCAACCGCTCCTTCCTCAAGATCGTGCACAAGATCCTGTGGTGGGTGATCCGCCTCACCCCGATCGGTACCATTGGCCTGCTGGGTAATGCCGTCGCCGTCTATGGCTGGGACGCGTTGGCGCAGCTTGGCTGGTTCTCGGCCGCCATCTACATTGGCTTGGCGCTCGTGCTGTTCGTGGTCTACCCGGTCCTGTTGCAGGCCCACGGCCTCAACCCCATCCGCTACTTCCAGAGCGCCTGGCCCGCCATCCAGCTGGCTTTCGTGTCCCGCTCCTCGATCGGCACGCTGCCGCTCACCGAACGCGTCACCGAGCAGAATCTGGGCGTGCCGCGTGAATATGCCGCCTTCGCCGTACCGCTCGGCGCCACGACCAAGATGGATGGTTGCGCGGCGATCTACCCAGCGATCTCGGCCATTTTCGTGGCCCAGTTCTTTGGCGTGCCGCTCGGCATCGAGCATTATCTGCTGATCGTCTTCGTCTCGGTGATCGGCTCCGCCGCCACTGCCGGTCTCACCGGCGCCACCGTCATGCTGACCCTGACCCTCTCGACCCTGGGCCTGCCGCTCGAAGGCGTCGGCTTGCTGCTCGCCGTCGATCCGATCCTCGACATGGGCCGCACCGCGGTCAACGTCGCGGGCCAGGCCCTGATCCCCACCATCGTCGCCAAGCGCGAAGGCATCCTCGACCAGGAAGTCTACGACCGCGGCGAAAGCATCGACGCGTTGGACGCCGACGCGGTGCCGGCAGAGTAAGCTGGATCAATCGCTGGAAACGCAAAAGGGAGGCGAAAGCCTCCCTTTTTTGTGCCGCGAGGTCGTGCGTCCAGCGCTCCCGCACCCACCGTTCTCCCTCGGGCTTGACCCGAGGGCCACTTACCACCCGCACCGCATTGAGAGAGGCCCTCGGGTCAAGCCCGAGGGAGAACGGTGTTGAGACGTCATCAGCGCCAAAGCTCCCCCACGCACAACGTCAGGGCAGGGAACCCCTACCCAACCAGCTTAAGCGACGGCTTCCTGGCCTTCTTGACCTTGTTCGCGGCCGGCACGTAATTCGCCATGACCCGCTCGATAATCGTGATCGCCTTGTCCGTGCCATTCTCGGCATGCAGCTTTTCGGCGATATCGGCGGCCTTGCGGCGATAGTCTTCGTTGGTCGTAAGATCCGCCAGAGCTCCGGCCAGGATTTCCGAGGTCAGCTTGCGCAGCCGCACCGGCTTGGGCCCACAGCCCAGCTCATAAATCCGGCGGCCCCAATAGGGCTGGTCCACCGTCTGCGGCACGACGAAGGTCGGCCGGCCCAGATGCAGCCCCGCCGATGTCGTGCCCGCGCCGCCATGATGCACCACGGCCGAAACATATTTGAACAGCTTGTCGTGCGGCGCCTTCTCGATGGCGAAGATGGTATCCGGCAAATCCTGCGGATTGATGCCGCCCCAGCCGCGCGCCACGACCGCACGGCCGCCCCACATGGCCACGGCTTCCTTCAAGATCTTGGTATTGCGCTCGGCGCCGAACGGCATCGACCCAAACCCGATATAGACCGGCGCCTCGCCCTCGGAGAGGAATTTCTGGAATGCCTCGGAGGGCTGCCAGTCGGTCCGGTCCTTGAGCTGCCAATAGCCGGTGACGATGGCACTCTTGGGCCAATCGCGCGGGCGCGGCGAAATCTCGGGGGAATAGGGGTAAAGCGTGGTCAGCGGCGTGCCGTCCGTATTGCGGAAGAAGCCACCCTTCTTGCGCGAATCCAGCCCCATCAACTCGCGGCGCAGTTTGTTGCGCGGCAGGTTGTAATAGATCTGCTGCACGGTCATGGCCGTATAGGTCAGCTTGTTGAAGGCCGGGCCGAAATCGGCGCCGTAATAGATGCAGAGCGGGAATTCACTGGTCGAATTCAGTGGCTGCAAGGCTACCATCACCGCCGGAATATGCAGCGCTTCGGCAATGTCGATGCCGAAACTGGTATTCATGTTGAGGATCAGCATGTCGGCACCCTGGCACATATTCCAGGCGTGGCGCGCGGCGGTATCCACGATCTGTTGGCCCTGGCGCAACAGGGAAGGGCCGTTGATGAGCATGGACTGGCTCATCGCATTCTCGAATCGCTGCTGCAGCAGGAAGGCCTGGATGGAGGGGCCGAGCGTGTGGAACTCCACGCCATAGCCTTCCACCATGTCCTGGAATTCCTCGGAGGCTCCCAATACAACCGAATAGCCGCGCTCCTTGAGCGCAATGGCCAAGGCTAGGTAGGGTTGAACGTCGCCTTGCGTGCCGATTGTAACAAGGGCAATCCGCTTCAAGATATTACCTCACATACGCCGTTCTGATCCCGAAGGTTGGCGTCCTCCGGACCATTTACAATACCCCGACGAGGATTTATGAACGGCCTTATCGATAGCTGGTTTCATTACAAAAAACGCTTCTGAAGGGCAAGAGACATGCCGTCCCTGTACACATTTGCATTGGTTGGAGCCTCGCTCGCCGGCAATTTCGTGTCGGCGGCCGCCTTCGCAGCGGCGGGCGCGAACGCCCGCTAGCTCTTCCCGAATGGCCTCACCAAAAGGGCCGGGAAGAGCCGAACATGAGAAAAGCGCCCCAAACGGGGCCGTTTAACCCGTTCACAACCATAATTCCGCGATAATCACGGCGTCTGTATCAGATGCCGGTGCGCCCAAGGCGCGTCGCGGCCCAGATCAAGGTCCCGAGCAGGACCGCCGAGGATAATATGAGCGACGATTTCCATCGCATCCGCCGTCTGCCCCCTTACGTTTTTGCCCATATCGATCCGCTCAAGGCCAGGGCGCGCGCCGAAGGCGTCGACATCATCGACCTGGGCATGGGCAATCCGGATATGCCGACCCCCCAGCACATCGTTGAAAAGCTGCAGGAAACGGTCAAGGACCCGCGCACCCACCGCTATTCGACCTCGCGCGGTATTCCGGGCCTCCGCAAGGCCCAGGCCAGCTATTATGGCCGCCGCTTCGGCTTGAAGTTGAACCCCGACACGCAGGTCGTGGCGACGCTAGGCTCCAAGGAAGGCTTTGCCAATATGGCCTCCGCCATCACCGCCCCCGGCGATGTGGTGCTGGTGCCCAATCCGACCTATCCGATCCATTCCTTCGGCTTCATCATGTCGGGCGGCGTCGTGCGCTCCATGCCGGCTGATCCCAATGAGGATTTCATGCGCTCGCTGGATCGCGCTGTCAGGCATTCCATCCCCAAGCCGATCGCGCTGGTGCTGAACTATCCGGCCAACCCGACCGCCTATACGGCCGACCTCGATTTTTACACCGAGGTGGTCAAATATTGTAAGGCCAACGACATCTTCATCCTGTCCGATCTCGCCTATTCCGAGATCTACTTCGATGAAAACGAGCCCCCGCCATCGGTGCTGCAGGTGCCGGGCGCCATCGACATCACAGTCGAGTTCACGTCAATGTCCAAGACTTATTCCATGCCCGGCTGGCGCGTGGGCTTTGCCGTGGGCAATGAACGGCTGATCGCGGCTTTGGCGCGGGTGAAGTCCTATCTCGATTACGGCGCCTTCACGCCCATCCAGGTGGCGGCAACCGCAGCCCTCAACGGCTCCGATGACGTGATCGAAGAAGTCCGCAAGGTCTACAAATCCCGCCGCGATGTGCTGGTCGAGAGTTTTGGCCGCTCGGGCTGGGAAATCCCGGTGCCCAAGGCCACCATGTTTGCCTGGGCGCCCATTCCCGCTCAGTTCGCCCATCTCGGCTCGCTCGAATTCGCCAAGCTCCTGATCAAGGAAACCGGCGTGGGCGTCGCCCCCGGCGTGGGTTTCGGCGAATATGGCGACCAATATATCCGCCTGGCCTTCGTCGAAAACGAACAACGCATCCGCCAGGCCGCCCGCAACATCAAGAAGCTCCTGGGCTCCAAAACCACCGGCGGCAACGTCGTGCCGCTGGTGGGGTAGGGGCCTCGCCCTTCCAACACCCACAGTGTCATCCCGGCGCAGGCCGGAATGATATTGTGGGTTGGGCAGACCCAAATATTACATGACATAGCAACTCACCTTTTGTATGGAGAGCCACCTCCACCAAAATGGTGTATCCATGTCCGCCCGCCCGCTCCTCCTCGGCATTCCCCTTGCGCTGGCCATGGCCGCCGGAGCCACTGCCCAGCAATTCCCGGTCACGCTCGAGCATGTCTACGGCTCGACCACTATCGAGTCCGCGCCCAAGCGCATCGTCACCTGGGGCTGGGGCAATGAGGATGCAGTGATCGCGTTGGGCACGATACCGGTCGGCATCCCCTTCCAGTCCTATGGCGGCGGTGAAGATGGCATTCAGCCCTGGATCGAGCAGGCGCTGGCCGGCGACGACAAGCCAACCGTGCTCGCCAATACCGGCGAGCCGCCCTTCGAGCAGATCGCCGCCCTGCAACCCGACCTGATCATCGCCGCTTTCTCCGGCATCACGCAGGACCAGTACACGCTGTTCTCGGGCATAGCTCCCACCATCGCCTATTCCGGCGACGCCTGGTCCGCCACCTGGCAGGAGGTCACTGCCATAGTCGGCGCAGCGCTCGGCAAACCCACCGAAGCCGCCGCGCTGATCGCCGATACCGAGCAATTCCTCGCCGACGAAGTCGCCAAATATCCCGAAATCCCCGGCACCACCTTTGCCGGCTTCAACGATTTCGATGGCGCCATCGCCGTCTATGCGCCGCTCGACGCCCGCATGCGCTTTCTCACCGGCCTTGGCCTCGTGCTCGCGCCCAGCGTCGAGCAGCTCTCCCCCGATGATGGCAAGTTCATCTTTTCGCTGAGCTACGAAGTCTTCGACACGCTGACCAGCGACATCCTGATCACCTATTACGAAGAACAGGCCCCGCTCGACGAACTCCTGACCCGCAGCTACGTCAAAGCCATGCCGCAAGTGCAAAAAGGCGCGCTAGCCGCCCTGGTCGGCACCGAAAACGTCGCCGCCGTCTCCCCGCCCAGCGTCCTGTCGCTGCGCTGGGGCTTTCCACAATATATCGAAGTCATCGCCAAGGCCGCCCGTGCGACCAAAGCGGAATAGTTTTCGAGGATAACACCATGACCAAATTTGCACTCGTGGCGCTTGCAACCATGGCTTTTGCCACCGTTGCGCATGCCGCAGACAGCTTCCCGGTGACCATCACCACCGCTCTGGGCGATGCGGTCATTCCCGCCAAGCCGAAACGCGTCGTGACTTGGGGCTGGTCGGCCCAGGATGTGGTGCTCGATTTGGGCATGGTGCCGGTCGGCATGCCATTCTTCCGCTATGGCGGCGGTGACGATGGCGTGCTGCCATGGACCGCCGAAGCCATTGCCAGGCTTGGCGTGGACATGCCCGTAGTGCTACCCGATTCCGCCGAGCCGCCCATCGAGGCCATTGCCGCGCTACAACCCGACGTAATCATCGCGCCCTATTCTGGGCTGACCCAGGAAGAATTCGACCTGTTGAGCAATATCGCTCCGGTAGTTGGCTATCCCGAAACGCCCTGGTTCGCCTCCTGGCAGCAAGTGGTCGAACTGACCGGAAAGGCGCTCGGCCTGAGTGCGGAAGCCGAGGCGCTTGAGCAGCAGACGCAGGCTTTCATGCAGGCCGAGGCCGACAAATACCCCGCCATTCAGGGCACCGTCTTTGCCAATGTGATCAATCGCAATGACGGCTCTGTCGCCGTGCGCATGGAGGAAGACCCGCGCGTCCGCCTGCTGGTCGATCTGGGCATGCAGGCGGCGCCGATGACGCCGGGCGGCCTCATGGTCTCCACCGGCACCTCCTATACGCTGAGCTACGAGACCTTCGACCAGATTGCGGCGGACATGCTGGTCACCTTCTTCGACAACCAGCAAAGCGCCGACGATTTCTTCGATCTCTCCTATATCAAGCTGGCGCCGCTGGTGCAGAAGCACGCCGTGGCCGCCATCGTGGGTGAAGACGTCATCATGGCCGTGGGCGGCGCCATCACGCCCCTCTCGCTCCGCTGGGCCTTTGCCGACTTCATCAAGACCGTCGGCGAAACAGCCGCGGTGGCAAAGGCCGACTAGGCGCAAACTCCTATTGACGGCTAGGCGAATTCCTATGCACATGTCGCCACCATGAGTGATATCGCTTCCTTCCGCCAAACCGTTGAATCCTTCATTGCCGCACGCGGCTGGACCCCGACCCGTTTCGGCCGCACCGTTGCGGGTGATCCGCTGTTCGTGTTCGACCTGCGCGAGGGGCGTGAGCCGCGTTCCGATACGCGGGCGCGCATCCTCAAGGCCATGCAGGATTTCGGCGATGGCGAAGCGCTGCCGCCGCTGCGCGTGGGCGTGGCGGGCCTGGGCAATGTCGGGGCGACGCTGGTGCGCATCCTGCAAAAGGATGGCGCCGAGCTGACGCGAAAACTTGGCCGCCAATTGGTGGTGACGGCCGTTGCCGCGCGCTCGCGTTCCCGCGACCGCGGCATCGATATTTCCGGGCTCGACTGGTTCGACGATCCGGTAGCCCTGGCCAAATCCGATGGCATCGATCTCTTCGTCGAACTCATCGGCGGCGAAGACGGCCCCGCCTTTGCCGCCGTCAAAGCCGCGCTCGAAATCGGCCGTCCCGTGGTCACTGCCAACAAGGCCTTGCTGGCCAAGCATGGCGTCGTTCTGGCCAAACTGGCCGAGGAATCCGGCGCCCAGCTCGGCTTCGAGGCGGCTGTCGCCGGCGGCATCCCGGTCATCAAGACCCTCCGCGAAGGGCTGGGCTCGGCCCGCATCGCCAAGGTGTTCGGCATCATGAACGGCACCTGCAATTACATCCTGACGCGCATGGGCAATGAGGACATTTCCTTCGCCGATTGCCTGAAAGACGCGCAGGCGCTGGGCTATGCCGAAGCTGACCCGACCTTCGACGTCGAAGGCTACGACACCGCCCACAAGCTCTCCATTCTCGCCACGCTCTGCTTCGGCTACGAAATCGCGCCCGACAAAATCCGCGTCGAGGGCATTTCCAAGATCAGCCAGCACGATATCAAGGTCGCCGCCGAACTTGGCTACAAGATCAAGCTGCTCGGCATTGCCCAGCGCACCAATGATGGCATCGAGCAGCGTGTCCACCCCACTTTCGTGCCCAAGGGAAGCGCCATTGCCGGCGTCGATGGGGTAATGAACGCCGTGGCGCTCGAAACCGACCATGTGCACGAGCTTCTGCTGGCCGGCCCCGGCGCCGGTGGCCCGCCCACGGCCTCCTCGGTATTGTCCGACATTCTCGACATCGCCCGCGGCACCCGTGTGCCGCCGCTCGGCGTGCCCAGCGATGAGTTGATGCCCTATCGCGAGGCGCCGATGCGCGCCCATCAGGGCGGCTATTACATCCGCCTCAATGCCAAGGACGTGCCCGGAGCTCTTGCTGCCATCGCCACCCGCATGGGCGAGCGCGGTATTTCCATCGATTCCGTCATCCAGCGGTCCGATTTGAGCGCTAAAGCAGTCGCGCCGGACGGCTTGCCGACCCGCACCGTGGTCATGATCACGCAGCAGACTTTGGAATCAGACGTGCGCGACTCGCTTGCGCAGATCGCCGCCGACGGGTTCATAGTGGGCGAACCGCAATTGATCCGGATCGAAACGCTCTGATACCCCGTCCCGGGCAAGTCGGAGCCCGGGAGGGAATATGAGACTGTCCAAAGCCGAGGGTGATCGAAACCCCGCGCATCTGCACCGCAGCCTGACGCTGGAACTGGTGCGCGTCACCGAGCGCGCCGCCATCGCTGCTGCCGAATGGCGCGGCAAGGGCGACGAAAAAGCCGCCGATGATGCCGCCGTCCGCGCCATGAAGGCCGAGCTCGACCGCGTCGCTATTTCCGGCCGCGTCGTTATTGGCGAAGGCGAAGAGCATGAATGCGACGAGCTGTTCATCGGCCAGCCGGTGGGCGCGGGGCAGGGGCCCGAGGTCGATATCGCCGTCGACCCCCTCGAAGGCGTAACCCTCTGCGCAAAGAACCAGCCCGATTCCATCGTTGTCTTGGCCATGGCCGAGCGCGGCGGGCTGCTCAATGTTGCCCGCAACGTCTACATGCACAAGATCGCCATCGGCGCCGAATATCCCGCCGGCACGGTCAATATCGAGTGGTCGGCCACCGAAAACGTGAGGGCGCTGGCCGGCGCCAAGGGCGTGCCGCTCAGCGAAATCACCGCCATCGTGCTCGATCGCCCCCGTCATGCCGGCCTCATCGAGGAACTGCGCACCACAGGCGTTGCGGTCAAGCTGATCAGCGATGGCGACATTGCCGGCGTCATCCATGCGGTCAACACCGAGGATACCGGCATCGATATCTATCTCGGCTCCGGCGGCGCACCTGAGGGTGTACTGGCCGCTGCGGCGCTGCGCTGCATTGGCGGGCAGATGCAAGGCAAGCTGATCCTCGATAGCCCTGCCAAGCGCGAGCGCGCCCATGCCATGGGCATCACCGACCCCAACCGCATCTACGACGTGACCGAACTTGCCGCCGGCGACGTCCTGGTCGCCGCCACCGGCGTCACCGATGGCACCCTGCTCGAAGGCGTCCGCCTGCGCCGCGACTCGGTCGAAACCAACACCATCGTCATGCGCTCCTGGAGCCAGACGGTGCGCTGGATCAAGGCCCAGCACGCGCGGTGATCCCTTCCCCGGACGAAACACCACGGCCACCCCACCCACCGCTTTCCCTCGGGCTTGACCCGAGGGCCACTCGCCACACGGCACAAGCGGCGAGCGATCCTCGGGTCAAGCCCGAGGAAGATGCAGTGATTGTTGCGCTTTCGGGCGCACACCATGGTGAGGCCCACACTTCCCCCTCGACCGCCTCCCCTAAATCGCCTACCTCTCGCCCATGCTCGAAACGCCACGCCCTTTTCTTGACGTCAGCCGTTCGGTCACCGGCCGCGCCTGGACGGATCGTCTTGATGGCAATGCCACGCGAATGGCCAGTGCCATTGCCCAGCGCAGCGGCATTTCGGAAATCCTGGCCCGCATCATCGCCGCACGCGAGGTAACGCTGGAGGATGCCGAAAAGCACCTCGAACCCACCATTCGCGGGCTGATGCCCGACCCATCGACGCTCACCGCCATGGATGCCCTGGCCCAGCGGCTGGCCAAAGCCATCACCGACAACGAGGCCATCGCGCTCTTCGGTGACTATGACGTGGACGGCGCCTGCTCCTGTGCCCTGATGGCCCGCTACCTCAACCATTTCGGCATCAATGCGCAGGTGCACATCCCCGACCGCATCTTTGAAGGCTATGGCCCCAATAGCGCGGCCATGGACAAGCTGATCGATGCCGGCGCCAGCCTCATCATCACGCTCGATTGCGGCACCACCAGCGATGGCCCCATTGCACATGCCCGCGCACGCGGCGCCGATGTGCTGGTCATCGACCACCATTTGTCCGATCACGACCTGCCCAATGCCAATGCGCTGGTTAATCCCAATCGGCCTGACGACATTTCGGGCCTGGGCTATCTCTGCGCCGCCGGCGTCACCTTCATGGTGCTGGTCGCCGTCAACCGCGCCCTGCGCCTGCGCGGCGACACCGGCCTGCCTGACCTGCTCAAACTGCTTGATCTCGTCGCTCTTGCCACCATCTGCGACGTGGTGCCCCTGGTCGGGCTCAACCGGGCTTTCGTGGTGCGCGGCCTCGAAGTCGCCCGCCGCGGCGACAACAAGGGCATTGCCGCACTGGCTCTGGCCGCCCGCGTCGGCGGCCCGATCAATCCCTACCATCTGGGCTTCCTCATCGGTCCGCGCATCAATGCCGGCGGCCGCATCGGCAATGCCGCCATGGGCACCGAATTGCTCACCGTCGACGACGAACACCACGCGCTGGCCCTTGCCGCCCGGCTCGACGAACTCAATTCCGAGCGCCAGCGCATCGAGATCGAGGCCGTCGAAGAAGCCGCCGCCGTGGCCGAAATGGAAATCGGCAGCGGGGAGGGGCCTCCCGTACTGGTCCTCGCCTCGGCCAATTGGCACCCCGGCGTTGTTGGCCTCATCGCCGCGCGCCTGCGCGAGCGCTTCGAGCGCCCCACTTTCGCCATCGCCCTGCAGCCCGACGGCACCGGCACCGGCTCAGGCCGCTCCATGCCGGGCGTGGATCTCGGCCGCGCCGTCATCGAGGCGGTCGAAACCGGGCTCATCGCCAAGGGCGGCGGCCACGCCATGGCGGCCGGCGTCACCATCAAGCCGGGGCAACTCGGCCCGTTCCGCTCGTTCCTCGCCCAGGCGCTGTCGCTCGACGTCACCGCCGCCCGCGCCATGACTGCACTCAAGATCGACGCTGCCCTGACGGCGCGCGGGGCAACTGTCGATCTCATCCACGATATCGAACGCGCCGGCCCCTATGGCTCGGGCAATCCTACGCCGGTCTTTGCCTTCCCCGCCCATCGCGCCAAATTCCCCCAGGTCGTGGGCAAGGGCGGCCATGTCAGCTTCACCCTGACCTCGGGCGATGGCGCCCGCCTCAAGGCCATCGCCTTCCGCGCCGCCAACACCCCCATCGGCGATGCCCTGCTGCGCGAAACCGACACCGCATTCCACTTCGCCGGCGGGCTGTCCATCGACCATTATCAGGGCCGCGAACAGGTCCAGTTCCGCCTGACCGACCTGGCCCGCCCCAAGGGGTGAGCTTCGCTTTGCCGAATTTGAACTACCCACCGTGTCATTCCGGCGCAGGCCAGAATCCATGCTGAAGGCCATCCCGGCACCGGATGTGTGCTGATCACCACGGACCTGGATCCCAGCCTGCGCCGGGATGACACCGTGGGTGAGGATGGCTTTGAGCAAGCGCCGCGAAAAGGGCGGGTGAGTCGTGGCTCGGCCCACTCGATCAGCATTTTCAGTGCCTTGCCCCACCCGCCATCCGGCGTAACACCGTTGAAACTGCTGCTTGCATATCCATTTATGACAGCTAAAGTAGTCACGGGCATGCGCTGGGAAGCACTGGTTTTGTAGCTCAAAGGTATGCCGCCGACGCTTGAATTCAGGCGACAGCTGAGGAGCCGCCGCCAAGTTTTTCGATATTTGGACCGAGCGGCTCAATGACCAAAACAGCAGTTGAGAATACCGGCCCCGGCACCACGCCGTGGACTCATTTTGTATCATGGCTCGTGGAGCGTATCGGCGTTGCGCTGATCGGGCGTCCCCGCCACGGCGGCATTACCGTCATTTTCCCCAATGGCCGCACCAGAACCGTCGGCAACCCCGCAACGGGCGAGCACGCAGTGCTGCGGCTCAACAATTTCAGGGTGCTGACCGAGGCCATGCAACGTGGCACGGTGGGCTTTGCCGCCGCCTATATGCGCGGCGATATCGAGGTCGATGACCTGACGGCCCTGTTCCGATTCTTCCTGCAGAATCGCGACATGTTCGAAAGCGCCAATCCGGGTTTTTTCCGGCGCGCTGCCGGCGATCTGCATTATCACCTGTCGCGCCGTAACACGCTCGAAGGCTCCAAGAAGAACATTGCCGAGCATTATGATCTGGGCAACGATTTCTACGGCATGTGGCTCGACCCCTCGATGACCTATTCATCGGCAGTATTCACCTCCGGCGACCAGAGCCTTGAGGAAGCCCAACTGGCCAAATACCATCGCGTCGCCGATATGGCCGGCATCACCGCGGGCTCCTCGGTGCTTGAGATCGGCTGCGGCTGGGGCGGCTTTGCCGAAACCGTCGCGCGCGACTACAAGGCCCATCTGCGCGGCATTACCCTTTCGGCCGAACAGCTCAAATATGGCCAGGAGCGCCTGGCCAAGCAGGGGCTGGACCAGTTCGCCACCCTGGTATTCGAGGATTATCGCCACACCGAAGGCCAGTTCGACCATATCGGCTCCATCGAAATGATCGAGGCCGTGGGCGAGGACAATTGGCCCAGCTATTTCCAGACTGTGCACGATCGGCTGAAGCCCGGCGGCACGGCGGCGATCCAGGCCATCACCATCAACGAAGCCGATTTCGATGGCTATCGCTCCGGCCCCGATTTCATCCAACGCTACATCTTCCCCGGCGGCATGCTGCTGACCAAGACCGTGATGCGCGAATTCGGCGACAAGGTCGGCCTCGTACTCGAAAATGTCGAGAATTTCCGCCTGTCCTACGCCAAGACGCTCAAGCTGTGGCGCGAGCGTTTCCTCGAGCGCTGGCCGATGATCGCCCCGCTTGGCTATGACGAGGAATTCAAGCGCAAATGGGTCTATTACCTCAGCTATTGCGAGGCCGGCTTCACCGAAGGCTCGATCGACGTCGGCATCTACCAATATCGCAAGCCCGCTTGATCGCGAGGGCGCCTGGCGCCACCAAGAAAATGCCTCTCCGCCAAACATGACTTGACCTATCATGTTTGTGCCCGTTAGGTAGCCCCGTTTCGCCACACCGCGACGGAGCTGCCGATCATGACCCGAACCTCAATGCGCCTGGCCCTCCTGGCGCTGTTCCTGCCGCTCTCCGCCACTGCTTTTGCGGCCGGCTGGAGCCATACCGATGGCACGGGCAAGACGGTCACGCTCGACGCCGTCCCCACGCGCATCATCGCCAGTCAGGACGCAGCGGCTGGGCTGATCCCGCTCGGCATTCGCCCGGTTGGTATCTATGCCGATAGTCCTGTGGCCGATGCCAGGGCCTTGCAGGGGCTTGATCTCACCGGTATCGAAATCATCGGCCAGAGCTGGGGCGAAATCGATATCGAAAAGGCCGCTGCGCTCGAGCCCGATCTGATCGTCGCGGAATATTGGCCCGTTTCGGGCGAGTGGAGCGGCGGCAACAAGCTGGCCGGCCCCGACTCGCCGCTCAGCGCCCTGGCCCCCGTCACCGGCGTCACGGTCGGCGATTCCATCATCGCCATCATCGAGGATTACGAAACCCTGGCACAAAGCCTGGGCGCCGATCTGGCCAACCCCAATATCGCAGCCGAGCGCGCCCGCTTCGAAACAGCGCTGGATGGCTTCAAGGCCGCTATATCAGCAAAGCCCGGCCTCACCACCCTGGCCGCCTTTGCCGGCACTGACGCGCTCTATATCGCCACCCCGGTTGGCAGTGCCGAACTCACCGACTTTCAGACCTGGGGCCTCGACATCATCGTGCCGGATGCCATCGACCAGCACGGCTATTTCGAAAATATCAGCTGGGAAAATGCCGACAAATACCAGCCCGACCTGATCATGCTGGACAATCGCACCAGCACCCAGCTGCAGATCGCCCAGGCCCAGCCCACCTGGACCACCATCAAGGCCGCCGCTGCCGGTGCCGTCACCGAATGGCCCGCCTATTGGCTGCGCAATTACGGCGCCTATGCCGGCGCACTCGACCAGCTGACCACAGCCATCACCGCCGCCGACGCGAACCTTTCGGAGTAAGCGATGCATTCCGCGCTCAAGACCCTGCTCGCCCTCGTGCTCGCGGCCACGCCCCTGGCAGTCCATGCCGAACCCTGGACCTATACCGACGGCGCCGGTGAAACGGTCACGCTCGACGCAGTGCCCCAGCGCATCATTGCCACCGAAGACGCCGCCGCCGCGCTCATTCCCTTGGGCATCCGTCCCGTCGGCATCATCGCCAGCAGCCAGCCCCAGGATTCGCGGGCCCTGCAGGGCCTTGATCTCACCGGCATCGAAATGGTCGGCGTGGCCTATAACGAAGTCGACATCGAAAAAGCCGCCATTCTGCAGCCCGACTTGGTGATTGCCGAATATTGGCCCGGCGACCGCGAATGGGGTGGCGGTCCCGCTGTCACCGGCCCCGACGGCCAGTTGCGCGCTCTGGCGCCGGTCACCGGCCCAGCCCAGCTCGATAGCGTCGTCGGCCTGATCGAAGAATACGAGGCGCTGGCCACCAGCTTCGGCGCCGATCTGTCGACACCCGAAATCGCTGCGGCCAAAGCCAATTTCGAGCGCGCCCGCGACGCCTTCTCCGCCGCCGCCAAAGCCAAGCCAAACATGACCGCCTTGGCCGTCTGGCCCGGCGATGACGGGCTGTGGGTCGCTGCACCCGAAGGCTCGGCCGAATTGATGGACCTCAAGCGCTGGGGCCTGGGCTTCCTCAAGACCGGGCTCAACCCCGATAGCGGCTATTGGGAAACCATCAGCTGGGAGCGCTCCGACACCTACCAGCCCGACATCATCCTGATCGACAATCGCAAGCCCACCAATCGCGCCAGTGCCGAGGCCAAGCCCACCTGGACCGCCATGAAAGCCGCCGCTGCCGGCGCCATCGGCGAATGGCCGGCCTATTGGCTGCGCAATTACACTGCCTATGCCGGCGAGTTGGACAAGCTCACCGCCGTGGTCTCGGCCGCCGACGAGAACCTGACCACCGCGCAATGACCAACGTTGCGCCGACATTCGACGCCCGCCATGGCGCGCCCCTCCTGCTCGGCCTCCTCGGGCTTGTGGCGCTGGTGCTGGCCATCGCCTTCCTGTCGATCACTGTCGGTGCCCGCCCGGTGACCCTCGACACCGTCTGGGCCGCCCTGACCGCCTACAATCCCGACTCCACCGATCACCGCATCATCTGGGAATTGCGGCTGCCGCGCACCGTTATCGGCCTATTGGTCGGCGCGGCTTTGGGCCTGGCCGGCGCCGTCTTGCAAGGCGCCACCCGCAATCCGCTGGCCGATCCATCCATCCTGGGCATCCATGCCGGCGCCGCTTTGTTCGTAGTCCTGGGCGTCGCCATCCTGGGCATCTCCCAGCTCAGCATCTATGTCTGGCTGGCCTTTGCCGGGGCAGGGGCCGCCATGCTGATCGTTTACGCCGTCGCCTCGCTGGGCCGCGACGGCGCCACGCCCATCAAGCTGGCGCTGGCCGGCGCGGCCATGACGGCGGCGCTGCAATCGGTCATCAGCGCCATCCTGCTCACCAGCCCCCGCACGCTCGATGAAGTGCGTTTCTGGCAGGTCGGCTCGCTCGCTGGCCGCAATATGGATATCGTCATCCAGGTCGCCCCGTTTCTCGCCGTCGGCATCATACTGGCTCTGGCCTCGGCCCGCCTGCTCGATGGCCTCTCCATGGGCGAAGACGTCGCCCGCGCCTTGGGTCAACGCATAGGCCTCTCCCGCGCCATCGCCGGCCTTGCCGCGGTCATCCTGGCCGGCGCCTCCACCGCCGCCGCGGGTCCCATCGCCTTTGTCGGCCTTACAATGCCCCATGTGGCGCGCGCGATAACGGGCCCCAATTACCGCTGGATATTGCCCTATTCCATGCTGCTGGCCCCCATTCTCCTTCTGGGTGCCGATATATTGGGCCGCATCCTCGCTCCACCCGGCGAAGTGCAGGTCGGCATCGTCACCGCCTTTCTCGGCGCGCCCTTCTTCATCGCGCTGGTGCGCCGCCGCAAGCTGGCCTCGCTATGACCATGGCACTCACCCCATCCGCAGCGGTCCACGCCATTCGCGGCAACCTCGCCACCCGCCGCCGCAACGTCACGCTCGGCCTCGCCGCAGCCTTGGCGCTGACCTTCGCACTCGCGCTCTATCTCGGTGACTTCCCCGTCGCTCCTCTCGACGTGCTGCGCTCGCTGCTGTCCCCTTTGACCGGGGAGGTCAACAAGGGCGTCGATTTCATCGTGCTCAATGTGCGCGTCCCCCGCGCCGTGCTCGCCGTGCTCACCGGCATGTCCTTCGCTCTGTCCGGAATCATTTTCCAAACATTGCTGCGTAACCCCTTGGCCAGCCCCGACATTATCGGCATCTCCCACGGCGCCAGCGCCTCTGCCGTGTTCGGCATTATCGTGCTGGGCCTGTCCGGGCTCTGGGTCTCGGTCGGCGCTTTCGCGGGCGCCGTGCTGACCGCTCTTGCCATCTATGGCCTTGCCTGGCGCAATGGCGTCACCGCCTATCGCGTGGTGCTGATCGGCATCGGCATGGCCGCCATCATGGGCGCAGTGATGTCCTATCTCTTCACCCGCGCGCGCCTGTTCGAAGTGCAGCAAGCTCTCGCCTGGCTGATCGGCAGCCTCAATGCCGCCAATACCGGCGACATCTATCCGCTCGCCATGGCGCTGGTCGTGCTCATCCCCCTCACCATCGCACTGTTGCGCACGCTCGACGCCATGCAATTGGGCGACGACACCGCCACCGCGCTCGGCGCCCGCGTCGAATTCTCCCGGCTGGGCCTGATCCTCGCCGCCGTCGGCTACGCCGCTTTCGCTACCGCCGCCGTCGGCCCGGTGAGCTTTGTCGCCTTTGTCGCCGGCCCGATTGCCCGCCGCCTGCTCAACGGCGCCGGCAATGGCTTCCTGCAAGCCGGGTTGGTCGGCGCGCTGGTCATGCTGGGGTCAGACATGGTGGCGCAGCACGCGCTTCCATCCATTCAATTGCCCGTGGGCGTCGTCACCGGCGTTTTCGGGGCGCTGTTCCTGCTCTGGCTGCTGATGGCATCCAATCGGGCAGGGCGGGTCAACTAGGGGAGGACAGCCATGTCCGCCGAACACCAATTTATCGCCGCCGGCATGGATTTGGGCTATGGCGACCGCCAGGTCGTCTCCGATTTCAACCTGACCATTCCGCCCGGCAAGCTCACGGTCATCGTCGGCGCCAATGCCTGCGGCAAATCCACTGTGCTGCGCGGCATGGCCCGGTTGCTGGCGCCCACGCGCGGCGCGGTCTATCTCGATGGCAAGCCCATCCACACCATGCCGACCCGCGAAGTCGCCACCATTCTGGGCGTGCTGCCGCAATCGCCCATTGCCCCAGACGCCATCGTCGTTGCCGATCTCGTCGGCCGCGGCCGCTATCCCCATCAAGGCTGGTTCCGCCGCTGGACCCCCGAGGATGACGCTGCCGTCGCCGAGGCCCTGCGCGCCACCGACACGCTCGAATTGGCTGATCGCCCTGTTGACGAGCTATCCGGCGGTCAGCGCCAGCGCGTCTGGATCGCCATGGCCCTGGCCCAGCAAACCGACCTGCTATTGCTCGACGAGCCGACCACCTTTCTCGACATCAACCACCAGGTGGAAGTCCTCGACCTGCTGACTGATCTCGTCCGCAATAATGGCCGCACAATCGTCGTCGTGTTGCACGACCTCAATCTCGCCTGCCGCTATGCCGACCACATCGTGGCCATGAAAGCTGGCCGCCTCGTCGCCGAAGGCAAGCCATCCGAAGTCATGACCGAAGCCATCGTCGCCGAAATCTTCGGCATGGCCTCGCGCATCGTCATCGACCCCATCTCCGACACCCCCATGATCGTCCCCATCGGCCGCCATCACGTTGGGGCAAAAGTGCTGGCTTAGGCTGTCAGGCCAGATCATCCAGAGCAATGCCAAGGGCGTCGACAGCTTGCGCAGGGTCGTAACCGAACCAGTTTTTCGCCCGGCCTCGATATCGGCAACCTGGACGCGATTAACCCCTGAAGCCTCGCCCAGGCCAACCTGCGTCAGCCCGCGCAATTCGCGATACACCCGCAACGGGCTTTCGCCAGCAATGAGCCGATCGGCAAATGCAGCAGGGATCAGCTCATCCCGGCCCGCAGCCAGCCCGGCCTTGGCGCGATCATAGGCAGCGATATCGGCCAGATCTTCGGCCGCGCTCAGCAACCGCTCATATTCCTCACGGGGAATTGTCACCATTTCATTCATTTCCGCTCCGATCATTCATAGACGCCGCCGCGCGGCCCAATCTCCAGCACTTCAAGCACCACGCCATCCTCCATGATGACGCGCCAGTCGCCGACTCGCAGCCGAATCCCCGGTCGGCCAAGGTGGCCATCCTGCATGAACCAGGCGGCCTCGGCGCCGGCATACCAGACCAGGCGATGCCGGCCGCGTCCAGGCAACGGGAAAGAGGCTGCCGCCGCCCGGAGTTGGCGCCGCTTCACCTCTCGCTTGGGGGAGAGGCCGGCCCGTTTGGGCCGGGTGAGGGGCCTTCGCTTTCTCCGTGCCCGGAAACCAACCTGAATGTCGATTCAGCCCTTGTTTGAATAAAATCGGCATGCCGGTTTTGACAGCTCAACAACCAGATCAAGGCAACCTGTTCGTGCGGCTACTTATAACGAGGCCGCCATGCTCAAGCACAACCTTCCCGATCCCCGCTATGAATGCGTCCGTGACCATCTGGAGCAGGCGCTGGCCATTGTGCCCAAAGCGCCTGGCGCCGCGCCTCTGCGCGCGCATATCGAGGTCGCGGTCGAAGCCGCAATCGAGCTGGCCTATCGTCCCAGGCCACAAGACGGCACGTTACGTCTGTTACAAACTGGCCTTGCGGCGCTCGGCGCGTCGCGTCATCAGCGCCGCCCGTTATAGGTTCCGGGCAGCGAGATATTGGAGGATGTGGCGCCTTCGGCCTCCCCTGCGGCCGAATCCAGCTCAATTGAAATGACCGCATGCGCCATGAAGGACACCAGGGTCATCATTGAGGGGGAATAGTGGGAATCGCGCCGTTGCACCTGCAGATAGCCCAGGTCGCGCAACGTGTTGCACAGTGTGGTGAGGTCTCGTCCGTCTTCCACCGTCACCAGGTCGCCAGCGAGTGTGTGTATTTTGAAGACCGCCATTTCTGCCCCCGATACAAAGCGTGGCAGCTACAGGCGTAGCGGCCATTCTTCAGATCCGAGAGCCTGGCATCAGGGCCATTCTCTCGTGGGCGTTCCCAGATCATCTGGGCTCACCAAATATTGTGCACGAATTTGCTGCGTTAACCACAACAAAATGCACTCCCTGACGCCATAAGCTGCTCACTTTCCCAATTGTTGAACGCGCGCTTGTTGCGATCGTGAAACATTGACGCGATTTGTTACAGCGCAAGCCGCGCGAGGGCCGCTTGATGGCTCTCGAGTTGGATGGCCCGTCCGTCCGGCCTCCATTGCCGGCGGATCCGAGAAAACCGCTCTATGTGCTTGAATTGACAGCGCTCGTCCGAGCCGATCTTCTGACCTCATTACCTTGGGGGACATCATGAATAAGATTATTACGGTCGTGTTTGCTCTTGCGCTGACAGCGACACCCAGCGTTGCGGCTACCTACACATTGAAAATCACAAACAACGGTAATAGTGAAATTAGCAGGATTTGGGTGACGGGCGGCACAGTTGAGGGGAGGCCTTGCGCGCCGCGCGAGGATGTTTGTGTCAAGACCATTACCCTGCCCGACGGGGTATGTCGCGCCGACCTCACCGTGACTGGATTTGGGAGGGGACGGGCGCGCACTTACGTCAATTGGTGTGCCAGCGGCGGCACCGTCGAGATGTCAGTAAGTTAGGCAGAACGTTCACACAACTGCATGCCAAGCTCGTCTTGGCGTGCAGTCCAATTGCGGCTGCAACTCGCGCGCTTATCGCAATCATTGAAATCGGGGAGGGGAAACCTGATCCCCTGGTTCGCTTGGTACGCCCAAGGGGAATCGAACCCCTGTTCCCGCCGTGAGAGGGCGGTGTCCTGACCGCTAGACGATGGGCGCGGAGCAAGGATCTCAGTGTTAGCTACTTGGCCAAACTTCAGCAAGAAGAATGGTACGCCCTAGGGGAATCGAACCCCTCTCTCCACCGTGAAAGGGTGGCGTCCTGACCGATAGACGAAGGGCGCCTAAGCGCTGGGTTCGTATAGTTGGGCCTCTCGTGATGCGCAACCCATTTGACGACATGAAAGTGACTTTTTTCAACAGCCTGAGAAAGTCACCGGGCGGTTATAGCCGCGCGGCCGGTCGCGCACGTCGACATGGATGAACTGGCGCCCGGGATAGCAGCCCAGCCCGCCCACGCCATCGACCTGCATGGCAAAGGCGATCAACTCTGCCTTGGGCACGCCCGGAATGTAGAAATCGGCCGCCATGCATTTGGTGTGATAGGAGCTGTCGGCGCCACCGGCCGCCGAATTGTGCTGCCCGTCGCGATAGCCCGAATTCATGATCACCTTGCGCCCGAACCGGCCCTCGAATTCCCAGATCACGAATCTGAGCTTGGGGGTGATGCACAATGCATTCACCTCCCGGCTGGCGACGAACGTGCCCCAGTCATTGCGCTTGCCCGAATAGGCCGAGCCGCTCGAACTGGCGAACATGGCCATGGGTACGCAGGCGCCCAAGGTGAGCGAACAAACCACGGCAGCGGCAATGGGGCGGAGGAGGGGGTGCATCGGCGACTTCCTGGGACGGGTCCGTTGCAAATTCGCAACAGGCAATGCTCGGTCCTGTGAAGTCTCTAAAATACGATCGGTTTCGCTAACCTGGGCCTAACCCGGATGGTTAGCGAAACCTTAGCTTTAACGCGCGTCGGCGTTAGCAGTCCGTTACCATTTTCCGGTGTTTGGCATCGATAGCCACGGCTCCTGCGGGGGCAGGGTGCCTTCCTGAATCAGCTCCACCGAAATGCCGTCCGGCGAGCGCACGAACGCCATATGACCATCGCGCGGCGGCCGGTTGATGGTGACGCCCATATCGGCAAGGTGCTGGCAGAGCTGGTAAATATCCTTCACCCGATAGGCCAGGTGCCCGAAATTGCGGCCGCCGGTATACTCTTCCGGGTCCCAATTATAAGTCAGTTCCACCTCGCCGCCCGCATCGCCCGGCGCCCGCAGGAAAATCAGGGTATACCGCCCCTTCTCATTCTCCGTCCGCCGCACTTCCTCAAGGCCAAGTCCTTGACAATAAAAGCGAATGCTATCCTCGATATTGGTAACGCGAACCATGGTGTGCAGAAACTGCATGGCATTCCTCCTGGGCAAAAACCGCTGGACCATGGCCTAGCAAGCACGCCGCCCCGCCGCAACCGGCGCCGCGATCAAACAAAATCGCAACACCTTCTTAACTTTTGGCACTGAATCGGCCAGACTGCATTGGTGTGGAGTACCTCGCAGTAGCGAGTCGAGTATTAAAGGGCTTTGGGACTATGGGGGCCAAGTTCAGTGGTGACGGTGATCAGCCCGTAACCCAACCGGGTGACGGCAGCACGAGCAACCGTTCCGACATGTCGATTCAGCCTGGCGAAGCCGGGCTCGATACCATTGAGATCACCGGCGCAATTAAATGGTTCGATGCCGGCAAGGGTTTTGGCTTCATCGTTCCCGACAATGGCATGGCCGATGTGCTGTTGCATGTGACTTGCCTGCGCCGTGACGGCTACCAGACCGCCCATGAAGGCGCCCGCATCGTCGTGGAAGCGCTCAACCGCCCCGGTGGCCTGCAGGCCTTCCGCATTGTTTCCATGGATGATTCCACCGCCCGCCACCCCGCCCAGATGCCGGCGCCGCGCACCCATGTCGTGGTCGAGCCGACCTCGGGCATGGTTCGGCTTGAGGTAAAGTGGTTCAACCGCATTCGCGGCTTCGGCTTCCTGTCAGCCGGCGAGGGCACGCCCGACATTTTCGTGCATATGGAAACGCTGCGCCGCTTCGGCATTACCGAGCTGCGCCCGGGCCAATTTGTGCTGGTGCGCTATGGCAACGGCCCCAAGGGCCTTATGGTCGCCGAAATCCGGCCCGATAATTGGGGCGAAGCACCGTCCTCGCACTAGGAATTTCAGCATGACCTTGCCTGCCCATCGGATCGGCTCCACCCTGCGCCGGGCCGGGATTGCCATGGCCGTGCTCCTTGCAGCGGCGCCGCTCGCCGCCTGCAGCGACGAAGGCAAGCTGGTGCTGCATTCATCGACCGGCGACTACAATTTCAACGTCGAAGTGGTCGACACGCCGGAAAGCCGCGCGCAGGGGCTGATGTATCGCCAGGAACTGGCCGATGATGCGGGCATGCTGTTCGATTTCAAAGGCGAACAGCCGGTGTCCTTCTGGATGCGCAACACCTTCATCCCGCTCGACATGATCTTCGTGGATGCCAAGGGCGTGGTGAAGAATATCCATGTCAATGCACGCCCGCATGATCCGACGGGCATTCCGTCCGACGGTCCGGTGCAATTCGTGCTGGAAATCCCCGGTGGCCGCTCGGTCGAAATCGGGCTGAAGGCCGGCGACACGATGGACCATCCCAGGGTCGGAGCGCCCGCCGCAGCCAATTAGAGCCGGTGGATCACCATGCAATCGAGCACGGCCCACAGATGCAGGCTTGCGCCGGTGACCACGAAAACGTGCCACAGCGCATTCTGAAATTTCAGGCGTTCCCACAGGTGGAACACGATCCCCAGCGAATAGACCACGCCGCCGGCCAATATCAGCCACATCGTGCTGGCGGGCAGCGTCTGCGCCAGCGACTGAAACACCAGGATTCCGCTCCAGCCGATGGCCAGATAAAGCACGATGGCGAGGCGCCCGAAGCGCTGCGGCACGATCAGCTTGAGGGCAACGCCAACAAGGGACGCCCCCCAGACGAAACTGGTCATCACCATGCCGGTTGTGGTGCCGCCGATGACGGCAAGGAATGGCGTGTAAGTCCCAGCGATAAAAAGGAAAATGGCCGCCTGGTCGAAGCGCGCCAGCACCCGTTTGATTGGCGAAACCGGCCACATATTATAGGCTAGCGACACCCCCAGCACGGCAATCAACGTCCCGACATAAAGCGATAGCGCCGGCACGGCCTCCGGCGCTGTGACGGTCGTGGCGTAGGCCAGCAGAACCGAGCCAAGCGCAACGGCAACCACTAGCCCCAGGACGTGGACGACGCAATCGACGACCATTTCGGCAATCGAATAGGGCCGCTGCTGGCGACTCCACCATGAATAGGCCGGCTTTGCATTTGTCTGCACGCGTCAAGGCTCCTTTGCGGGCATCAAGCCCGGCAGATTGAACACTATTGCATGGTCAAGGCCGTACTAGGGCATCAAAGGTGAAGCCATGGTTCCGGTGAACAAGCTGCGCTATCAAGCGGTTCCGGCTTGACGGGTAACACCTGGGTTACTTAGACGGGCTCCGATATCGAGAAAATTATGGCCCCTGTTCCCATCTTCATCGCGCTGGCCGATCCGACGCGCTGCCGCATCGTCGAATTGCTGCGGGCGGGCCCGTCGCCCGTCCATCGCCTGGCTGCAGAGTTCGACATCAGCCGCCCGGCCATCTCGCGCCATCTGCGGGTGCTACGAGAAGCCGGGTTGATCCGCGAGGAAAAGTCGGGCCGGGAAAACCACTACGCCTTGCAGGCCAAGCGCCTGACGCCAGTACGCAAATGGCTGGACAAGCAGGCGCCGGCTCCGGGGCCTGCTGCGGTTGCCAAGCCTGCGCCTGCTCCCCTTCCTGATCCGGTGGCGGACGTCGTGACTGAGGCGCCAGTACCAGCCAAGCCGCGTAAACCCGCCCCGCTATCTCAAATGGGTTTTGACTTCTAAGCGCTGCGATACAGCGATAGCTTGTCTGCTTGAAGCGCCGCCTGAGGAGGGGTGCCAGTGAGTCTGCGATGTGCCGGTTGGGGCATGAGAATCGCCGACCGCTGATGTCGCAACTATTTGAGCAGAAAGCCTTTTCCGAGATGAACCAGATCGATTTGAATGGCCAGGTCGCCGTAATAACTGGCGGCGCCCAGGGGCTGGGTTTTGCCATGGCGCACCGCATGCTGGCTTCCGGCGCCAAGGTGAGCCTGTGGGATCGCGACGCCGCAGCGCTCGACAAGGCCGTTGCCGCACTGGGCGAGGGGGCGTCCAGCGAGGTCGTGGACATCACCGACCTCGATGGCCTCGCCGCCGTCCATGCGCAGGTGGAAGCCGAAATCGGCCCAGTGTCGATCCTGGTCAATTCGGCCGGCATCGCCGGCAGCAATGCGAGCCTTGAGGACTATGATCCCGAAGAATGGCGCCGGGTCATCGAGATCAACCTCAACGGCACATTTTACGTCAACAAGGTTGTGATCCCCTCGATGAAGGCGGCCAATTACGGGCGCATCGTCAATATCTCGTCGGTCGCCGGCAAGGAGGGAAATCCCAATCTGTCCGCCTATTCCGCCGCCAAGGCCGGGGTAATCGGCCTCACCAAATCGCTGGGCAAGGAACTGGCCAAGTTCGACATCGCGGTCAATGCCATCACCCCGGCCACAGCCAAGACGCGTATCCTGGAAACGCTGACCCAGGAATTCATCGACTACATGCTGGTCCGCATTCCCCGCGGCCGGTTCCTTGAGGTCGAGGAAGCCGCCGCCATGGTCGCCTGGCTGGTCAGCAAGGACAATTCCTTCACCACCGCCAGCGTTTTCGACCTCTCCGGCGGCCGCACCACCTATTAGGGCAGGCCGCCAGTGAAGTTCTCAGCGTTTGGGGCGATCGCCCGCTGAGCGGTGGGAACCGACAGCTTCTATTCGGGCGATTAGCCCCTGTTGGATAAGGCGGCGGAGTTTTGTGAGCCAGGCCAGCATTTTGAACTCCTTGTCAGGTGCGGGAGGCAATGAAATTGCGCCAGCCACCGTGATGGGTGATGTCCTGGGCGCCGGCTACGGCATGGGCCTCACAGAGGAAGCCTGAAACCGTGCTGCCATCGTCCAGGCTCACCTTGCCGATGCCGAGCGGGGCGGGGATGCGGGCGACGAATTGGCCGAACGCGGCGGCGGGTAGAGCCCAGATCTCGACTTCGAGGCCTCTTCCCGCAAAGCCCGGCTGTTGTACCATGCCCGGCTTGGGCGGGACGGTACCGGGCAGGGCGAAGAGCTGGTAGTCGGGCGCGGTGCGGCAGCGTTTGAGCAGGCGCCCGCCGGGGCCGGTCAGTTCGTGATTGAGCGGCATGCCGGAGAGGTGTGCGCCGACGACCGCGATCGGGATGAAGGCGTCGGGCGTTGCGGGAACCTTGCTGGATTCGGGCAGGATTGCAGCCTTGTCGCGACCCATGCCGCTGGCGGCGCGGCGGTGCAATGCATCGGCGAGGGGAGCCAATGCGTTGTCGGTGAAGGCGGGCGCAACCAGGGTAACGCCGGCGGGCAGGTGGCCATCGCTATCGAAACCGGCCGGGATGGCGATGGCGGCGCAATCGAGCAGGTTGACGAAATTGGTGTAGCGGCCGAAATGCGAATTGCGCCGGATGGGGTCGGCCAGCATTTCGGCCACGGTATAGGTGGTGGGCGAGGTGGGCAGCAGCAGCACGTCAGCCTTGGCCCATTCGGCTTCGGTTATGCGGCGCAATTCTTCCAGCCGGTATTTGCCGTTGAAGGCTTCTACTGCCGTCTTCCCCTTGGCGCCGGCGATGATGGCGCGCACGGTGGGGTCGAAATCGGCCTCGTTGCTGGCGAAGAAATCCTTCACTGCGGCCAGCCGCTCGGCGACCCAGGGGCCGTCATAGAGCAGGGCCGCTGCCTCGCGGAACGGGGCATAGTCGAAGGGGACGATGGTGGCACCTAGAGCGCGGGCGTTCTCTATCGCCGCATCATAGAGCTTTTCGACCTCGGCATTGCCGAAGAATTCGCGCTCGGCGCCATCGAGAACGCCGACGCGCAGGCTTGTAGCGGGCAGGTTGCTCCAAGCGGCGCGGCGGGAGAAGGGATCGGCGGCGTCGAAGCCTTCGGCCACTTTGCGGATGGCGACGCCATCGCCCACGGTCGCGGCAAAAATCGTCACGCAATCGACGCTTTTGCAGGCGGGTACCACGCCGGTATTGGGCAGCAGCCCCGGCGTTGGCTTGATGCCGACCAGATTGTTGAACATGGCGGGGACGCGGCCGGAGCCCGCCGTGTCGGTGCCCAGGGAAAAACTGGCAAAGCCCGCGGCGACGGCGACTGCCGAGCCGGAGCTGGAGCCGCCTGAGACATAGTCGGCATCAAAGACCGAGCGCGGTGCGCCGTGCGGCGAGCGGGTGCCGTTGAGGCCGGTGGCGAATTGGTCGAGATTGGTCTTGCCGATGACGATAGCGCCGGCGGCGCGCAGGCGGGCGATGACTGTGGCGTCGGCTGCGGGCTGATAGGCAAAGGCCGGGCAGGCGGCGGTGGTAGGCAGGCCCGCCACGTCGATATTGTCCTTGACCGCGAAGGGAATGCCCCAGAGCGGCAGGCTATTGGGCTTTGGATGTTCGGCCATCAGGGTCTGGGCGGCCGAGCGGAGGGCGTCGTCGCTGACGGGCGTAATGAAAACCGCCTTGTCGGGCCAGGCCGCACGGCGTTCGATAACGGCTTCGATGATGTCGAGCGGGGTCGCCTCCCCCTCTGCATAGAGGGCTTTAAGGTTTGCCAGGTCCAGCATGATCGGCAGCATCAGATTTCCTCCAGAACGACGATGACATCGCCGGTTTTGACATTGCGGCCAGGGGCCGCGCGCACGTCGCGGACGCGGCCGGCGGCGTGGGCGGTGACGGTGATCTCCATTTTCATGGATTCCACGATAGCGACGGCTTCGCCTTCGGCGACGGCGGTGCCGTCTTCGACCAGGATTTTCCAGATATTGCCGGGGACAGTGCTGCCGACGCCGAAGCATCCGGCGGGAATGTCGCCTTCCACCGCGCCATTGCCGGCGTCGTCGGCGATGAAGCTATCGAGGCCTTCGGCCTTCCAGCGGTTGCGTTCGGCGTCGAAGGCGGCTTGCTGGCGGGTCTTGAAGGCAGTGATGCTACCCGCATTGGCGGCAAGGTCACGGGCGTAGTCGGCATAGGAGAATTGGGTCTCCTCGATGCGGATCGGGTAGGCACCATGCGGGAAGGCGGCACGGGCTTCGGCCAGCTCCTGATGGTCGACGGGGAAGAAGCGGATCTGGTCGAAGAAATTGAGCAGCCAGGGCTTTCCGGGCTGGAAGGCGGGCGTCGAGCGCCAGGTGTTCCAGACCTGAATGGTGCGGCCGAAAAGCTGATATCCGCCAGGGCCTTCCATGCCGTAGATACACATATAGGCCCCGCCAATGCCGACGGCGTTTTCGGGCGTCCAGGTGCGGGCGGGGTTGTATTTGGTGGTGACGAGGCGATGGCGCGGATCAACCGGGGTAGCGACCGGCGCGCCCAGATAAACGTCACCCAGGCCGAGCACGAGATAGCTGGCGTCGAAGATGGTTTGCTTGACGGCATCGACGCTGTCGAACCCGTTAATGCGGCGGATGAACTCGATATTGTCCGGGCACCAGGGCGCGTTGGGGCGCACCAGTTCCTGGTATTTCTGCATTGCTAGTTGAATGTCCGGGTCGTTCCAGGACAAAGGCAGGTGCACGATCCGGCTGGGGACGACCACCTCTTCAGCGGCGGGCAGAGATTTTTCGATTTCCCCCAGCAAACCCAGCAGGCGGCTGCGCGACATGGCGGTGCTGTCATAGTGAATCTGCAGCGAACGGATGCCGGGAGTGAGATCGATCGCGCCAATCTTGCCATCACGCTGAATGGCTTCCATCAACAAGTGAACGCGTAGACGCAGCGCGATATCGAGGGACATATCGCCATATTCGACCAGCAAATTATCGTCGCCCTGACGGCGATAAACGACCGGCACGGAACCATCATCGGAGCGGGCGAGAATGGCCGAGCCGGTGTCGATGTCCGGGCGCTGGATGGCGGGCGCGGCAATCGGATCGTCGGGGCGGGTGAGCGGCCGGAAACGGATAGTGTCGCCGGGCTTGAACTGGCCCATTTTCCAGAGTTCATCGCGGGCAATAACGGCGGGGCAGACGAAGCCGCCCAGGCTGGGGCCATCGGGGCCCAGGATGATGGGCATGTCGCCGGTGAAGTCGATGGCGCCCACGGCATAGGCATTGTCATGCAGGTTGGAGGGGTGCAGTCCCGCTTCGCCGCCATCGGTGCGGGCCCATTGGGGGGCAGGGCCGATAAGGCGGACGCCGGTGCGCGCGCTGTTGAAATGGACCTCGTAATCGGTGGCGAACAGGGTTTCGATATCGGTGTCGAGAAAGAAGTCCGGCGCGCCATGGGGGCCATAGAGTACGCCGACATCCCAATGGCGGGTGAGGGGAGCCGGGGCGCTGGCAGGCTGGGTAGCTGTCTGCTCGGCTCGGGCCAGGTGGAGCACTTGCCCTGCTTTGAGCGTACCGGTGGCGTGGCCGCCGAATTGGCCGAGGCCGAAGGTGGCGCGGGAGCCGAGGACCACGGGAGCCGCAAGGCCGCCGGACACGGCGAGATAGCTGCGTTGGCCGGGGCCGTCGATCGTGCCGATGGCAAGGGTTTGGCCGGCGGCGACGGCAATTGCCGTGTTGTGGGCGATGGGGTTCCCGTCGAGCTTCATGGGCATGGCGGCGCCGGCCAGCGCGATGGTGGCCGGGGCGTGGAAGCGCAGGGTAGGGCCGGCGACGGTCAGTTCGAGCGCAGCCGTAACGTCGGCGTTACCGGCGAGGCGGTTGGCGTGGCGGAAGGAGCGCTCGTCCATGGGGCCGCTTGGCGGCACGCCCACATGCCAGAGGCCCAGACGGCCGGGTAATTCCTGCAGGCTCGATTGGGCGCCGGGGGCAAGGACTTCGATGACATCGGGGACGAAGGCGAAGTCCTTGAGCGCGGTGGTGGCCACTTTGCCGCTGGCGAGCAGGTCGGATGCGGCGATGGCGCACAGATAGGCCAGGTTGGTTTCGATGCCGGTGATCGAAGTGTCCTTGAGCGCGGCGCGCAGATTGGCGATGGCTGCGGGGCGGTCGGCCCCGGCCACGATGATCTTGGCGAGCATGGGGTCGTAATAGGGGGTGACCTCGGTGCCGGTCTCGATCCAGGTGTCGATGCGGGCGGTGTCGGAAAACCGCACTTCAGTTAGGAGGCCCGCGCTGGGCTGGAAATTGGCATGCGGGATTTCGGCGTAGAGGCGCATTTCGATGGCGGCGCCTTTGGGGGTGAGCGGGCCGGCCTGGGCGATAGGGTCTTCGCCGGCGGCCTGGCGGATCATCCATTCGACGAGGTCGATGCCGAACACGGCTTCGGTGA
Source organism: Devosia sp. LC5 (assembly GCF_000735585.1). Lineage (GTDB taxonomy): Bacteria > Pseudomonadota > Alphaproteobacteria > Rhizobiales > Devosiaceae > Devosia. The sequence continues at coordinate 980 of NZ_JNNO01000005.1, read as the reverse complement.
CGGGATGCTCGACCTGGAGGCGGGTATTGACTTCGAGGAAGTAGAAGTCCTCGCGAAGGGGATCGTAGATGAATTCCACGGTGCCGGCCGAGGCATAGGCGACAGCAGCGCCCAGGTCGGTGGCGGCTTTGTGCAGGCGCGCGCGGGTGGCCTCAGACAGGCCGGGGGCGGGAGTTTCCTCGACGACTTTCTGGTTGCGGCGTTGCAGGGAGCAATCGCGTTCGCCCAAGGCGATGACTTTGCCCTTGCCGTCGCCGAAAATCTGCACTTCGACATGGCGGGCGCCGGAAACGAAGCGCTCGATATAGACGCGGGCATCGCCAAAGCTGGCGGTGGCGGTGCGCTGCACACTGTCGAAGGCGGCGGCGAGGGCTGCGGCATCTGCGCAAAGCTGCATGCCGATGCCGCCGCCGCCGGCCGTGCTTTTGAGCATGACGGGGTAGCCGACGGTTTCGGCCGCGGACAGGGCTTCGGCGGCGCTGGTCAGTAGGTCCGTGCCCGGCAGGAGCGGCACGCCGCTGGCCTTGGCCAGTTCGCGGGCGGTGTGCTTGAGGCCGAAGGCTTTGATATTGTCCGGCGTCGGGCCGATAAAGGCGATGCCTTCGGCAGCGAGGCGTTCGGCGAAACCGATATTTTCGCTGAGAAAGCCATAGCCGGGATGGACCGCCTGGGCGCCGGTGGATTTGCAGGCGGCGATTACGGCGTCGATATTGAGATAGCTCTCGCTGGCGGGCGCGGGGCCGAGGCGAACGGCTTCATCGGCGAGGGACACGGCCTTGGTGAAGCGGTCGGCGTCGGAATAGACGGCGACGGAGGCAATGCCCATGCGGCGCAGGGTCTTGATGACGCGCACGGCGATTTCGCCGCGGTTGGCGATGAGGACTTTGGTGAACATTAGTGGTCACCCCATACGCGGGACCATTCCCCTCCCCCTTGAGGGGAGGGGTTAGGGGTGGGGGTGCTGAGGACTGTATTGGCAT
>NZ_JNNO01000004.1 GCF_000735585.1 Devosia sp. LC5 | reverse complement strand
ACATAGGGGCGCTCCCCCACCCCCTCCTGGCCTGCCCCTTCAAGGGGGAGGTGGCTGCTAGTGGTCGGGGCGGAATCGCGGGCCAGCACTTTGCCGATTGGGTCCTCTGCCACGGTGGCGGCGGGGATGTCTTCGTCGGCGATCTGGTAGACGAAGGAGCCGTTGGCGCCGTTTTCGAGGAGGCGGCGGACGAGGTAGGCGAGCAGGTCTTTGTGGGCGCCGACGGGAGCGTAGATGCGGGTGCGGGTGCCGGCGGAGGTACGCAGGACGTCGTGCAGGCGTTCGCCCATGCCGTGCAGGCGCTGGAATTCGTAGCTGTCGGGGCCCCTGCCCGCTTCGGCGGCCAGATGCAGCACGGCGGCGGCCGTGTGGGCATTGTGGCTGGCGAATTGGGGATAGATCGAGGCCTTGGTGAAGAGTTTTCTGGCGGCGGCAATGTAGCTGATATCGGTCGCGGCCTTGCGGGTATAGACCGGGTAATCGGGCAGGCCCATGACCTGGGCGCGCTTGATTTCGGCATCCCAATAGGCGCCCTTGACCAGGCGCACCATGATGCGGCGGTTGAGCGATTTAGCAGTGGCGTCGAGCCAATCGATCAGCGGCAGGACGCGCTTGCCATAGGCCTGGACGACGACACCGAAGCCGTCCCAACCGGCCAGCTCGGGAGTGGCGAGGACTTCGGCGATGATGTCGAGGGAGAGATCGAGGCGGTCGGCCTCTTCGGCATCGATATTGAAGCCCATGTTCGCGGATTTGGCGGCGAGGGCCAATTGGCGAGTCGCTTCAACCAGTTCGGTCATGACGCGGGAGCGTTGCGCGAACTCGTAGCGGGGGTGGAGCGCGGAGAGCTTGACCGAAATGCCGGGATTGTCGCGGACCGAGGCGGCGGTGCAGTGGGGCGCCAGCGAATTGATGGCGGACATATAGGCGTCGAAATAGCGGGCGGCGTCAGCTGATGTGCGGGCGGCTTCGCCCAGCATGTCGTAGGAATAGCGATAGCCGATGGATTCCGGCTTTTTGGCATTGACGATGGCCTCGTCAATGGTGCGGCCGAAGACGAACTGGCTGCCGAGCAGGCGCATGGCCTGGCCGACGGCGGTGCGGATGACCGGTTCGCCCAGGCGGGCAATGGCGCGATGGAGGGCGTTTTTTGGGCCGATCTCGGGGTCGCCCAGCACGTCGGCAGTGAGGCTCAGCGCCCAGGAGGAGAAGTTGACCAGCTGGTTAGCGGAGGCGCCGAAATGGGACGACCAATTGGAGCCGCCGACCTTGTCGTGAATGAGGGCATCGATGGTTTCGGCATCGGGCACGCGCAGCAGGGCTTCGGCCAGGCTCATGAGGGCGACGCCTTCGTCGGTGGCGAGGCCATATTCGGCGAGGAAGCTCTCCATGAGGCCCAGACGATTGCCCTTGCGGACGGTGGTGACCAGGGCTTCGGCATGGGCGGAGATCTTTCGCCGCGCTGATGCATCGAGGCCGGTATCGGCGATGAGCTGGCGGACCAGGGGGGCCTCGGGGGCGAGGTTGCGGTCGCGGAGGGACTGGCGGGCGGCGGCGATGTCGGTCATGGGGGCGCTCTTGGGCACTGGTAGAGCTGCAGAATGACATGAGTTTGAAAGGCGTTTCGCCTGATTTTGTGGTGCTGGCCGCGTGAAGACGTTATTGATTGGGCGTCGGATAGGATTTACGCCCATGAAAACCGTTAGCTACGAGACTTTGGACCAGACGGATCGCCGGATATTGGACGAGCTGGCGCGGGATGGGCGGATCAGCGTGGCGGAGCTGAGCCGGCGGGTGAACCTGAGCAAAACGCCGTGCCAGGCGCGGATCGGGCGGCTCGAGAAGGCCGGGTATATTCTGGGCTATCGAGCGGTGATCGACCCCAAGCGGCTTGGGCTGCCGCATGTGGCCTTTGTCGAGGTGAAGCTATCAGACACGCGGGCGGCGGCGCTGGCAGCGTTCAACAAGGCGGTGCGGGCGATCAAGGAAGTCGAGCAATGCCACATGATCGCGTCGAGCTTTGACTATCTGCTCAAGGTGCGGACCAAGGATATTGCGGATTATCGCGAGGTGCTGGGGGAGAAGATCTCGGCGCTGCCGCACGTAGCGCATACGTCGACGCATGTGTCCATGGAGGCGGTGAAGGGGGACGAGGAGTAGGTGCGGATGAGGAGCTTTTGTTGGGATACCCCCTCCTAGCCTCCCCCTGATAGGGGGAGGGACCGGCCTGTGATTGTGACGCGATCCAGTTCTAGAGTGGAGATATTCCTCCCCCTATCAGGGGGAGGTTAGGTGGGGGTACCTCCGGCCTCGTCCAAAATCCCGCTGACCAGGACGTACACCCCGTCGCCGCTCGTCATCACCTCATGATTGGTGAAGCGAATCACGCGATAGCCGCGGCTTTCCAAGTATTGGGTGCGGATGCGATCGGCGGCCATTCCGGCTTCAGAAAAATGGCTTTCGCCGTCGATTTCAAAGACCACGCGGGCGCGTTTGCAGACGAAGTCGACAATGTAGGGACCAATGGGAGCTTGCCGGCGGAAGTGCCAGCCGGATTGCCGGAAAGTGTATAACATGGCCCAGAACCGGCGCTCAGGCGGCGTCTGTTCGAGCCGCAATTGCTGTGCCAGCGCTACTTTGTTCATCGCCCTGCCCCCAAAGGTTTGGGCAGATTAGCACTATGGGATACCCCCTCCTAGCCTCCCCCTGATAGGGGGAGGGACGGGTCAGTGGCTCTCAAGCGGCGGGAAACAGTTTCCAGCGTTTGGGGCGGAAGGAGAGGCGGGTTTTTTCGCCGGCGGGGTGGTCGAAGGGGAGGTCGATTTCGACCTTGTGGCCGTCGCCGCCGACTTCGAGTTCGACGCGGCGGGTGCCGCCGACGCGGCGGCTGGCGGTGACGACGCCGGCCATGGAGGCGTCGGCCTCGATCAGATCGGCATCATGCGGGCGGAAATAGAGGCGCGCGGGGCCGGTGGGCGTGTCGTGGGCAGGAATGCCGATGGCGCGGCCGCCGACCCAGACTTCGCCATTTTCGATGGTGACGGGCAATTCGCTGGAATCGCCGATAAAACCGAAGACGAAGGGCGAGGTTGGGTGATCGTAGACCTCGTCGGGGGAGCCGACCTGTTCGATCTTGCCCTGGCTCATGACGCAGAGGCGGTCGGACAGTTCCAGGGCTTCTTCCTGATCGTGGGTGACGAAGACGGTGGTGTGGCCGGTGCGGTCGTGGATTTCGCGCAGCCATTTGCGCAGCTCGCGGCGAACCTGGGCGTCCAGCGCACCGAAGGGCTCGTCGAGCAGCAGCACACCGGGCTCGATGGCGAGAGCGCGGGCCAGCGCGACGCGCTGGCGCTGGCCGCCGGAGAGCTGGTTGGGATAGCGCTTTTCGAGGCCGGACAGCTGGACCAGATCAAGCAATTCCATGGCGCGGCGGCGGATTTCGCCGGCGGGCGGGCGGGTGGAGCGCGGACGGACCTTGAGGCCGAAGGAGATGTTTTCCAGAATGGTCATGTGGCGGAACAGGGCATAGTGCTGGAACACGAAGCCGATATTGCGCTCCTGCACGGTCTTTTCCGAGGCATCGGTATCGCCGAAGAAAATCTTGCCGGCGGTGGGCATTTCGAGGCCCGCGATGAGGCGCAACAAAGTGGTCTTGCCTGAGCCGGATGGACCAAGCAGCGCAATCAGCTCGCCCGAGCGGATATCGAGCGAGACATCATGAAGTGCGGGGAACCGGTCAAATTCCTTGCGCACATTGGCTACACGAACTTCCATAGGCCCAGATTCTCCAAATTACCGTTCGGCGGCGGCGACTTCATCGCCGAAACGCCATTCCAGGGCCGATTTCAACACCAGCGTCACCAGGGCCAGAAGGGCCAATAGCGAAGCCAGCGCGAAGGCGGCAGTGGCATTATATTCGTTGTAAAGCATTTCCACCTGCAGCGGCATGGTGGTGGTCTGGCCGCGAATTTTGCCGGACACGACGGCGACTGCGCCGAACTCGCCCATGGCGCGGGCATTGCACAGCAGTACGCCGTAAAGCAGGCCCCATTTGATATTGGGCAGGGTGACGCGAAAGAAGGTTTGCCAGCCATTGGCGCCCAGCGAAAGCGCGGCTTCTTCGTCTCCGGTGCCCTGATCCTGCATCAGCGGGATCAGCTCGCGGGCGACGAAGGGGAAGGTGACGAAAATGGTGGCCAGCACGATGCCGGGCAGCGCGAACAGCACTTCGATGCCGTAGGATTTGAGAAAGGGGCCGAGGAAGCTCCCTGCCCCGAACAGCAGCACATAGACCAGGCCCGAAATGACCGGGGACACCGAAAACGGCAGGTCGATCAGGGTGATCAGGAAGGCCTTGCCCTTGAATTCGAACTTGGCGATGGCCCAGGAGGCCGCGAGGCCGAAAATGACGTTGAGCGGCACGGCGATGGCCGCAACCAGCAGCGTCAGGCGGATGGCGGCCTGGGCATCGGGCTCGGCAAAGGCGGCAAAGAAAGTGCCGATGCCCTTGGCCAGGGCCTCGTGGAACACCGCATAAAGCGGCAGCACCAGAATGACGCCCATGAACAGCAAGGACAGGCCAATCAGCGTCCATTGGGCAAGACGGCTTTCGCTGGTGGGCGAAACGCGGCGATGACGGCGGGCGCGGAGTTTAGTCGCCATAGCCATACCTTCTGCGGCTCCAGGCCTGGATCAGATTGATGGCAAACAGCAGGGCAAAGGAGATCAGCAGCATCACCGATGCGATCACGGTGGCCCCGACATAGTTGAATTCCTGCAGGCGAATATAGATCAGCAGCGGAGCTATTTCCGACACGAAGGGGATATTGCCGGCGATGAAGATGATGGAGCCATATTCACCGACGCCGCGGGCGAAGGCGAGCGCAAAGCCGGTGAGAATCGCCGGGGTGAGGCTGGGGAGGATGACGCGGGTGATGGTCTGGAAACGGGTGGCGCCCAGGGTGGCACTGGCCTCCTCGACCTCGTGGCTGACCTCTTCGAGAATGGGTTGGATGGTGCGCACGACGAAGGGCAGGCCAATGAAGATCATGGCGATGACGATGCCGATCGGCGTGTAAGCAATGCGGATGCCAAAGGGGGCGAACAGCGCGCCGATCGTGCCATTGGGAGCGTAGATGGCGGTGAGCGCAATGCCGGCAACGGCCGTGGGCAAAGCAAAGGGCAGATCGATGATGGCGTCGAAAATGCGGCGGCCGGGGAAACGGTAACGCACCAGGACCCAGGCGATCAGGGTGCCGAAGACCACGTTGACGCCGGCGGCGATCAGCGCGGTAACGAAGCTGACACGGAGGGACCCGAGCACGCGCGGATCGGTGGCGGCTTTCCAGAAGCCATCAAAGCCCAGGCCGGCCGAGCGGATGGCCAGAGCCAGCAGCGGGATCAGGATGATCAGGGAAAAATAGGTCAGCGTGAAGCCGAGCGTCAGGCCGAACCCGGGGATCACGTTGCGCTTGCGCGAGCGCGATAGCGCAGATGCGGCGGCGCTCAAGCGGATATCCGGACGGCAGGGGTTTTGGCGGCACAGTTCATGTCGACCTCTCAACGCGGTTCGGCGCGGGTGAAACTACCGTTTCAGTCGAGTTTCTCAAGGTGGAGGGTTGGCTTTTGGGCGTGGTGGTATGGAAAATAATTCTGCGCGCGGGGTGTTCGGGAGATTATCGGTTGGGCCTGGAGGGTGGAATGGTGGGGTGAGGGGAATATTGGTGTTGTGGGACTTCCCTTCTCCCCTCGTGGGAGAAGGTGCCCGCAGGGCGGATGAGGGGGTCTTCTGGCATTGAAGCATGGGAGGGCGCAGCCCCCTCACCCTGATTTTCTGCTGGACGCAGAAAATCTGTCCCTCTCCCACGAGGGGAGAGGGGTGGCGCCGTGGTTGGGGCGAGAAGGCGCCCTTATTCCGGCGGGGTCCAGCTTGGGGTTTCGCGCTGCAGCGGGCCCATGCGGGTGATGTCGTCGCCGCGGCGCATGGCGATGTTCATGCGGAAGCTGTTGCCGATGCGTTCGGAGCGTTCGGTGAAAAGGGCGGCGATGTCGGGTGGGCAGAGCTTTTCGGCGGTCTCGCGGAAGAGGCGCAGCCAGCGCATGAAATGGGCGTCCGAGAGTTCGGGAATGGCCATGTGCTTGGGCATGGGACGGCCGGCATAGCGGCCGGTGCCGAGCAGCATGGAGCTCCAGAAATCGGTGATGGTGGCGATGTGCTGGGGCCAGTGTTCGGGCGGGATGACGCGATTGAAGACCGGGCCGATGACGGGGTCGCGGCGGGCCTCGGCGTAGAAAGCGTCGACCACGGCGGCGATCATGGCTTCATCGAGCTGGGCGGGCGTTTCCCAGCCGGTGCGCTGCTGGCGCGTGCCGACGGGCGGGCGGGGATTGTCGGTGGTCATTGGGCTTCCCGGATGGCGTAGCTGCAGCGGCGGCCGCCGGCCACGATGTGTTCCTCGCGGGTGACTTCGATGTCTGGCCCGAGGACCGAGCGGAAGACGTCGAGTTCGGCGCGGCAAAAGCCTTGGCAGGCGGTGGCGGCAGCGCAAATGGGGCAATGATTTTCGACCAGCAGCAGCGAGCCATCGGGCTGCTCGCGCCAATCGGCCATATAGCCTTCGGCGGAGCGCAGGTCAGTCAGGGCGGCGACCTTGTCGCGCAGGCTGAGCTGGTCGGCGATAACGGTTTCATAGGCGGCGCGGGTTTCGGCTTCGCGGGCGGCGATGATGGTATCGAGCGCGGCGGGGCCGAGCGAAGAGCGGACGATATCGAGCAGCTGCACGGTGAGCGCGGCATGGGTATCGGGGAAGCGCGACTGGGCGGCGGGCGTGAGCGACCAGCTTTGGGTGGGGCGCCCTACCCCGCGGGCCTCGCTGGAAGCGGCGACCAGACCCTCATCGGCAAGGCGCACGAGTTGCTGACGCGCCGCTTCGCCTGACGTGCCCAGCAGGTTGCCGAGCGCTGACGAGGACAGCGCGCCATGCATTTTGAGCGCCATCAGCACGCGCTCGGACGGGCTGCGCGGCGACCAGGCCGCATTTTCCAAGGTCTGGCTTGACATATCTGGCGAATGGGTTTTCAAAGTCATTGCTTGGAAATTAAACGGGCCGGCGCCAAAAAGCAAGCGGCGCTGGCTGCAAGACCAAAGAGGAACCGGAAATGGCCTTTGAACTTCCCGCCCTGCCCTATGCCCATAGCGCGCTTGCCGAGCGCGGCATGAGCCAGGAAACGCTCGAACTACACCATGACAAGCATCACCAGGCCTATGTGACGGCGCTCAACGGGTTCGTTGAGAAGAATGCCGATCTCGCCGGCAAGTCGCTGGAGGAAATCATCGCTTTTGCCAATGGCAAGGCGGATCTGGCGCCGGTGTTCAACAATGCCGGGCAGCATTGGAACCACATCCATTTCTGGAATGCCCTGTCGCCCAAGGGTGGCGCGCTGCCGGGCAAGCTCGAAGCCAAGATCGTGAGCGATCTGGGGAGCGTGGAGGCATTCAAGGATGCGTTCAAGACGGCGGCGACCACGCAATTCGGTTCAGGCTGGGCCTGGCTGGTGCTCGGCACCGATGGCAAGCTCAAGGTGACCAAGACGCCGAATGGCTCCAATCCGCTGGCGACAGGCGAAGGCAAGCCGCTGCTGGGGCTCGATGTGTGGGAGCACAGCTATTATGTCGATTTCCGCAACCGGCGGCCGGATTATGTGACCAATTTCCTCGACAAGCTGGCGAATTATGAGTTTGCCGAAGCGAATTTGGGGTGAGCTTGTGACGCTTCCCCGGCCGCTGATGCTCCCTCGGGCTTGACCCGAGGGCCTTTCGCCGCTGGTGCCGTGTTGAGAATGGCCCTCGGGTCGAGCCCGAGGGAGATGCGGTGGGCGGGCGAGATTGTGCCACGACCTCGTGGTTCGTGCCACGAGGCCTGCTCCTATATTCGAGACTGCCTATGACCTATGTCGTCACTGAAGATTGCATTGCCTGCAAGCATATGGATTGCGTGGAGGTTTGCCCCGTGGATTGCTTCTATGAGGGTGAAAACATGCTGGTCATCAACTCCGACGAGTGCATAGATTGCGGGGTGTGCGAGCCGGAATGCCCGATCGACGCGATCAAGTCCGATAGCGAAAGCGGGCTGGAGAGCTGGGTGGAATTGAACCGCAAATATGCGAGGCTGTGGCCGAACATAGTCGAAAAAGGCACGCCGCCCGCCAATGCCAAGGCGATGGAAGGCGTGCCCAATAAATTCCGCGACCTCTTTTCCGAGCGTGCGGGAGAAGGATCGTGACGACAGAGATGGCCGATTTCGAATTGCCAGATAGTATGGCGTTGCGGTCGCCGCGCCGGCCGACGGTCGGCAATGCCGAGTTCCGCTCGGCCATGGCGGCGATGGCCTCGACCGTGAGCGTGGTGACGACGCGGCGCGGCGATGAAGTGATCGGGCGGACGGCGACATCGGTAATCTCGCTGTCGGCGACGCCGCCGGCTTTGCTGATTTCCATCGACATTGTCAGCCGCATGGCGGACCTGATCGCCAAGACAAGCGGATTTTCGATTGCCATGCTGGCCGACGACCAGGCGGCAGTGGCGGACGCCTTTGCCGGGCGGCTCGACCCGGCCGAGCGCTTTGGCGTGGGCGATTGGGCGCGGTGGCCATCGGGCAACCCGATGCTGCTGGGGGCGGTGACGGCGTTCGATTGCGAGGTGATCGGGGCGATGGAAACGGGCACGCATGTGCTGTTTGCCGGTGCGATCATCGAGGCCGAGACCACGACCAGCCGCAGGCCCCTGCTGTGGCAGCGGCATGGCTATCATGGGATAGCCCCCCTCGACTGATCGGCGGGAAGGTGCCAAGCTGAGTGATGTGATTTGTCGCTGGCGGCGCGCAACCCTCGGGCGCTGCTGGAAGTTCTACCGGCGAGGGAGATGTCCATGCCCCGCTATTTTTTCCATTACCGCACCGATGACGAGCTGATCCGCGATATCGATGGGAGCGAATTCAGCGATCTTGATGCTGCCGAACACAATGCCGCAGAGCTGGGCCGGGCGATCATCGATCGTGCGATGAGCACCGGCGGAGACGCGCGGGCGCCGCGGTCGATCGAGATTACCGACGCGGCGGGGGTGGAGCTGCTTTATGTGGTGTTTTGGGCCGGGCCCAAGGTGGGCGAAGGTCCGGGGTCGCCGGTGGGGCCGGTGACGGTGCATTGAGTTTTTTGCCGGTGAACGATGCCTCTTCCTTCTCTCCTTGAGGGAGAAGGTGCCCGACGGACGGATGAGGGGTTGTTTCCGCAAGCGTTGAAGCATGGGCGGGCTTGCGCCATTCGAGCATAGCTCTCATGGCCTTCTCACCCTGATCATTCTTCTGGACGAAGAGTGATCTGTCCCTCTCCTACAAGGGGCGAGGGGAGGCTGAGTGGGCGGGCGAGATGGTGCCACGACCTCGTGGTTCGACAGGCTCACCATGAGGTCTACTGGTTAGAGCGCCGGCCTGTCACGCCGGCGTGTTTATTGGATGCTTACTGCGCGTAAATCTGGTCGAACACGCCGCCATCGCCGAAGAATTCGGGTTGGGCTTTGCGCCAGCCGCCGAAGGCTTCGATGGTGACGAGGTTCACTTCGCCAAAGCGGGCGATATCTTCGGGGGCGGCGGCCTCGGGCTTGAAGGGGCGGTAGTAATTGGCGGCCGCGATCTTCTGGCCTTCGTCGGAATAGAGATATTGCAGATAGGCTGTGGCAAGGTCGGTATTGCCCTTCCTTTCGGCATTGCCGACGACGAGGGCCACCGGCGGTTCGGCCAGGATCGACACCGAGGGGGTGACGATGTCGAAGGCGTCGGGGCCGAGTTCTTCGAGCGCCAGATAGGCTTCGTTTTCCCAGGCCAGCAGCACATCGCCAATGCCGCGCTGTACGAATGTGGTGGTGGAGCCACGCGCACCGGTATCGAGCACGGGGACGTGCTTATAAAGATCGGTCACATAAGCCTTGGCAGTTTCGTCGCTGCCGCCGGGTTGCGCCTTGGCCCAGGCCCAGCCGGCCAGCAGGTTCCAGCGGGCGCCACCCGAGGTCTTGGGATTTGGGGTGATGACTTCGACGCCATCCTTGATCAGGTCGCCCCAGTCATTGAGACCCTTGGGGTTACCCTTGCGGACCAGGAAGACGATGGTCGAGGTGTAGGGGGCGTTGTTATTTTCGAGGGTGCCGCGCCAGTTTTCCGGGATGAGGGCCGGATCGGCGTCGGAGATGGCATTGATGTCGCTTTCGAGCGCCAGGGTGACCACATCGGCCTCAAGGCCGTCGATGACGGTGCGGGCCTGGGCGCCGGAGCCGCCATGGGTGGTCTGCACAGCCACCGTCTCGCCCTGGGTTTCCTGCCAATGAGCAATAAAGGCCCGGTTGAACTGCTGGTAGAGTTCACGCGTCGGATCGTAGCTCACATTGATGATCGTGCGGTCCTGGGCACGGCCGGTTACGGCAAAACCGAGCACAAGGGACGCGGCAAGGCCGGTAAGGGCCAGAATCCTGGCTAGGTGTTTCATCGTTCATCTCCCATCGGGATCGTGTGCTTAAAGACTACCAGATCACTAGGGTATTGCAAGCGAGCCATTGCGCCTCTCGTAGCCGGATAAGAAAACGCTTTGCCCTCTTTTCGCTCCCTGGCAGCAAAAACGTCGCGACGCGCCGTCGCAAATCACCGCCAGAGCAATTTCATTCCCATTCGCTACCAAAATATAAAGGCCGTCATCCGCCCATTGTCTGCTCGCACTATTGTGCGAAGGGATGGCAGACAGCGCGCGCCGGGGTGCCTACAGTGGCGGCGCGAGACTGGGGAGTACACGACGTGACGCATGAGGACAGGTCCAACCGGCAAACCATGCTGGAGCGGGCAGCACTATTGCTGGCGAGCGAGCCGGGATTTGGGCGTTTCTTCAAAGCCGCCATTCTGGCAACCGATGGCGAAGACCTCGGCACGCAGGCTCCCGATGCGTTCGAATCGGTGTTGCGGAATGCCTATAAGCATTTGCTGGCCTATGACGGGGAAAACAGCCGCATTGTCGCCACGGGCCCGGCCACGGCGGGGGAAGCGCTGGTGCTCGATATCGTGTCGCCAGATATGCCGTTTATCGTCGATAGCGCGCTCGCGGCCCTGCGGGCGGCGGGCGGCAATGTGCGGCTGTTTACCCACCCAGTGGTGCTGGTGGGCAATGGCGAGGTGAATGACGGTGACGGACGCTCGCTGAGCCTGTTGCACATTCACAGCGACCCGGTGGCCGACGTCGATGGGCTGGTGGCGGAAATCGAAAGCACGATGGCCGATGTGGCCCATGCGGTGCGCGACTGGCAGCCTATGCTCGAGCGGTTGCGGCGCGCGGCCAAGGATCTCGAGCGAACCAAAGGGGCGCAGCGGGACGAGGCGCTGGCTTTTGTCGATTGGCTGATCGAGCACAATTTTACCTTCCTGGGCCTGCGCCAATATGGCGTGGAGGGGGAGGCGCTCGCTCCGGTGGCGGGGAGCGGGCTGGGCATATTGCGTGACCCCAATGTGCGGGTGTTGCGCAGCGGCTCCGATTATGTGGAGACGACGCCGCAGCACAAGGCCTTTATGGCGGAGAGCGAACCGCTGCTGGTGACCAAGGCCAATGTGCGCTCGCGGGTGCATCGGCGGGTGCACCTTGATTATGTGGGGATCAAGCTGTTTGGCGCCAATGGCGAGGCGGTGGGCGAATTGCGTGTGGTGGGGCTGTTTACCGCCCAGGCACTGGCCATGCCGCATACCGATGTGCCGATCATCCGCCGCAAGATTGCCGAGGTGATGCGCAAATCGGGGCTCGACCCGCTGGGGCATGACGGGCGGGCGCTGCTGAGCGCGCTGGATAGCTATCCGCGCGACGAGCTGTTCCAGATCGGGGTGGATCAGCTGTATGAATTTTCCAGCGCGATTTCGGCGCTCTATGACCGGCCGCGCGTGCGGGTTTTGCCGCGCATCGACCGGTTCGACAATTTCGTGTCGATCCTGGTTTATGTGCCGCGTGACCGCTATGACGGGGAAGCGCGGGCGCGGATTACGCGCTACCTGGCGCAGGTTTATGACGGGCGGGTTTCGGCGTTTTATCCGAATTTTCCCGAGGGTGAGCTGGTCCGGCTGCATGTGATTATCGGGCGGATTGCCGGACCGACGCCGCAGCCAAGCCGGAGCGAACTGGAAGCGCGCGTGGATGCGCTGACCTCCAATTTCGGCGATACACTGGCGGCGACGGCGAAAAATCCGGCTTCGGTCAGCGATTATCGCGGGGCATTTTCGGCGGCCTATCAATCGCGCAACACAGCCGAGGATGCGCATGCCGATATCGCGGCGCTGCAGGCGCTGGGCGATGGCACGGGCGTGGCCATCAGGCTGCGCAGCCGCACCGGTACGGATGGCTCGCTGGGGCTGAAATTCTATCATCGCGAGACAGCTATTCCGTTGAGCGATCGCGTGCCGATGCTGGAGGCTTTCGGGTTCCGGGTGATTGATGAGCGGACCTATACGATCGTGCCGCGCGACGGGGTGGAGCGGTATCTGCACGACATGGTGCTGGAGCCGGCCGAGGCCGGGTTCGATGTGGCCGTGCGGGGCGGGGCAGTCGAGGACGGGCTGCTGGCGGTTTGGAACGGGGCAGCGGAAAGCGATCAGCTCAATACGCTAGTGAGCCGCACCAAGCTGGCCTGGCACGATGTGGCATTGCTGCGGGCGCTGTCGCGCTATGTCCGGCAGATCGGGATTTCCTATTCGCAGCGCTATATTGCAAGCGTGTTGGTGAAGCAGAGTGCGGCGGCGACGGGGCTGATCGATCTGTTTAATGCCCTGCATGACCCACGCGCCACCGAGCGGGAAGTGGCGGCCGAGCAGGCGCGCGAGGCGATCGCTGCGGCGCTTGACGCCATGGCGTCGCTCGATGAAGACACGATTGTGCGGCGGTTCCTGAACCTGGTGGAAGCCTCGGTGCGGACCAACGCGTTCCAGCGCGATGCCGAAGGCAATCGCCTGCCGGCGCTGGCGATCAAGTTCAATAGTGGCCGGGTGGATGGGATGGTCGCGCCGCGGCCGTTCCGCGAGATTTCGGTCTATTCGCCACGGGTGGAGGGCGTTCACCTGCGATTTGGCGCCATTGCGCGCGGGGGCTTGCGCTGGTCGGACCGGCCGGAGGATTTCCGCACCGAAGTGCTGGGGCTGGTCAAGGCGCAGCAGGTGAAGAATGCGGTGATCGTGCCGGTGGGGGCCAAGGGCGGTTTCGTGCCCAAGCATCTCACGCCGGGCATGGCGCGCGAGGCGTTTCTGGCCGAGGGTGTGGCTGCCTACAAGATTTTCATCGGTGCGCTGCTGGATGTGACGGATAATCTGGCAGAGGGCGCCGTGGTGCCGCCGCGCGATGTGGTGCGGCGGGATGGGGACGATCCCTATCTGGTGGTGGCGGCGGACAAGGGCACGGCGAGTTTCTCCGACACAGCCAATGGAATCGCGACGAGCCGTGGCTATTGGCTGGGCGACGCCTTCGCCTCGGGCGGCTCGGCCGGCTATGACCACAAGAAAATGGGCATCACCGCGCGCGGCGGCTGGGAAGCCGTAAAACGCCATTTCCGCGAGATGGACCGCGATATCCAGCGCGAACCATTCACTGTGGTCGGCGTGGGCGACATGAGCGGGGATGTGTTCGGCAATGGCATGTTGCTATCGCCCGCCATCGAATTGGTGGCGGCGTTCGACCACCGCGACATCTTCATCGATCCACACCCGGACGCGGGCAAATCGCTGGCGGAGCGGCAGCGGCTGTTCGCCCTGCCCCGCTCGAGCTGGCAGGACTATGACCGGAGCCTGATTTCCAATGGCGGCGGGGTGTTTTCGCGCAGCCTCAAATCCATTCCCCTGAGTGCGGAGGCGCGGGCTGTATTGGGCATCGAAGCGGCACAGGCGACACCGGCGGAGGTGATGTCGGCCATTTTGCGGGCGCAGGTGGATCTGCTGTGGTTCGGCGGCATTGGCACCTATGTGCGCGGGAGCCAGGAAACGGATGCCGAAGTGGGCGACCGGGCCAATGACGCGATCCGCGTTGTCGCGGGGGAAGTGCGCGCCAAGGTGATCGGGGAAGGCGCCAATCTGGGCGTGACACAGCGCGGGCGCGTGGATTATGCGCTGGCCGGCGGGCGGATCAATACCGACGCCATCGACAATTCGGCCGGGGTGAATTCGAGCGATCTTGAGGTCAATATCAAGATTGCGGTGGCGCCGCTGGTGGCGGCTGGCACGCTGGATATGGAGGCGCGCAACAGCTTCCTTGCCAGCATGACCGATGAGGTGGCAGCGCTGTGCCTGCGGAATAATTATCTGCAGACGCTGGCGATTTCGCTGGCCGAGCGGGCGGGCCTGGCGGAACTGCCGGATCATCGGGTGCTGATCGAGCAGCTGGAAGCGCGGGGCCTGCTCGACCGGGCGGTGGAGTTTTTGCCCAGCGACGCGGCGCTTGATGTACGCGGGGCGGCGCTGAGCCGGCCGGAGCTGGCGGTGATCCTGGCCTATGCCAAGCTGACGCTTTATGCGGACCTGCTCGAAGGGCGCGATATCGACGACGCGTATCTGGCGGGCGAGCTCTATCGGTATTTCCCCGAGACGCTGCACATGAGCTATCCCGACGCGGTGGCGCAACATCGGCTCAAGCGCGAAGTGATCGCGACGGTCTTGGCCAATGCGATGATCAATCGCGGCGGGCCGGCCTTTGTCAGCGAAATGATGGGCTCGACCAGCGCCAATCCGGGCGAAGTGGCGCTGGCTTATGCGGCGACGCGCGATGTCTATGGGCTGACCGAGCTCAACACGATGATTGACGGGCTCGATGGATTGGTGCCGGGCGCGGTGCAATTGGGGCTTTATGCCGAGGTGGCGGAGCTATTGCGGCAGGAAACGCTTTGGTTCCTGCGCAATGCCAATGTGAGCGAAGGGCTTGAGGCGCTGGTGGCGCGGCACAAGGCCGGCGTGGCGACGCTGCGCAGCATGCTGGCGAGCACCCTGCCCGCGTCGCTGAGCCAGGCCGTGACGGCGCGGATGGCCGATCTGGTGGCCCAGGGCGTGCCGGAGGCGGTTGCGCGGAGCCTGGCGGAACTGCCGATCCTCTCCTATGCCAGCGATATCGTGCTGGTCAGCGAGCGCTGCGGCGTATCGGTGGCCGATGGCGCGGCGGCATTCTTTGGGGTGTTTGGGGCGTTCAACCTGTGGCCGGTCATCGAACAGGGCCGCGCGATTGTGCTGGCCGACCGGTTCGACCGCATGGCGCTGGACCGGGCGCTGGCCAATGTGATGCGGGCGCAGCGCGATATCACGGCGGACGTGCTCAAGGTGCCGGGTGGTGCGGTGACGGATCGATTGGCGCGGTGGAATAGCGAGGAGCGTGCCGGGATTGCGCGGACGGCGGCGGCGGTGGCCGAACTGACACAGGGGACGCTGACGGTGTCGCGGCTGAGCGTGGCGGCGGGGCTATTGGCGGATTTGGCGCGGGAGGGGTGAGGCGCCTCCGATGCCCACCCTCTCCCCTTGTGGGAGAGGGACAGATCATTCTGCGTTCAGCGGAATGATCAGGGTGAGGGGTATGGAGCTATCCCGTGCTGCAAAGCCAAAGAAGGCCCCTCATCCGCCCTTCGGGCACCTTCTCCCACGAGGGGAGAAGGAAGGAATGTGCCTAGCCGAAAGTCGGCCTTGCCTCCAGGCTGGCCATCACCACACTGGCGCCAACCGATTTAGGAATGAGAGCATCATGACCACTTCCCTCGCCCAATGGCTTGCTGCGCAGAATGTGGCTGCTGAACTTGCCAGCGTTGTCGCTTCGATGGCGGCGGCGAGTGCGGAGATTGGGGCAGTGTTGCGGCTGGCGCCGATTGCCGGGCAGACCGGGCTGGCGGGGCATACCAATGTGCAGGGGGAGGCGCAGAAGGAGCTTGATGTCGTCAGCAATGACATCGTTCTCAAGCACTTGGCGGCCAATGCCAATGTTTCGATTCTGGTGTCCGAAGAGCTGGATGAAGCGGTTCATATGGAGAATCAGGGCCGCTACATGGTGGCAACGGACCCGCTGGATGGATCTTCGAATCTGGATGTAAACGTCACTGTGGGCACGATCTTTTCGGTGCTGGGGGTCGATCCGGCCAAGCCGGACCTGCTGCAGAAGGGCTCGGCGCAGCTGGCGGCGGGATATGCGGCCTATGGACCGGCGACGAGCCTGGTGCTGACATTCGGAACCGGCACGAGCGTGTTCACCCTCGATAGCAGCGGGCAGTTCGTGCTGACGCAGGAGGGTATCAAAGTGCCGGCGGCGTCGGGGGAATATGCGATCAATACGGCGCGGGAGCGGTTCTGGGACCAGCCGACGCTGGCCTATGTCACCGAGAATGTGGCGGGGGAAACCGGGGCGGCGGGCAAGCGCTACAATATGCGTTGGGTGGGCTCGATGGTGGCCGATATCCATCGCATCCTGATGCGGGGTGGGATTTTCCTTTATCCGCTCGATAGCGAGACGGTGAGCAAGGGCGGGCGGCTGCGGCTGCTCTATGAGGCCAATCCGATGGCATTGCTGGTTGAGGCGGCGGGCGGCAAGTCGACCACCGGGCATGAGCGGATATTGGATGTGCAGCCCACGGGGATTCACCAGCGGGTGCCGGTGATTTTGGGGTCGGCGGAGGAAGTGAGCCGGGTCGAGGGGTTTTACGCCAAGGAATAGCCGGCCAGCACAATTCTGCGCAATGCCAACGGGATGGCGCGCGATCGAAATTGCAACGTTCTTATTCCGCCCGTATACAAGCGTCCAATAGCAGCGGCGAGACCGGAGCCAGCATGAGCGACGCGCAATATACCCTTCCCAAGACCAATTCGGGCCCGTGGAATACGCGTCCGTTTCATCGGCAATGGCTGATGCGGCAGGCCAATAACCTGTTCGATTTTTTCGAGGCGGCGTCGCTTAATCCCAAGGGCGGGTTTTTCGAGCTGGACGATGCGGGCAAGCCGCTGGATGCAGCCAATTCGACGCGGCAGATTCATGGCACCACGCGCATGGTGCATTGCGCGGCCATTGGCAGCCTGATCGGGCGGCCGGGTTCGGGGGAAATCCTGGACCATGGCATGCAATATATCTGGAACCAGCATCGCGACACCCGGCGCGGTGGCTATTTCTGGTCGCTGGATAATGACGGGGTGAAGGACGGTTCCAAGCAGGCCTATGGGCATGCTTTCGTGTTACTGGCGGCCTCGAGTGCCAAGCTGGTGGGCCACCCGCTGGCCGAACAGATGCTGGCTGACGTGACCGAGGTGATCAATACCCGCTTCTGGGATGCGAGCCGGGGCGCGGTGAAGGACGAGTATATTTCGGACTGGTCCAAGCTGCTGCCCTATCGCGGGCAGAACGCCAATATGCATATGACCGAGGCGCTGATGGCGGCGTTCGAGGCGACGGGCAATAAGGACTATCTGACCAAGGCCGAGGCCATTGCCAAGCTGATCATTGCCGAGCACGCGGCTTCATTGGGCTATCGGGTAGCGGAGCATTTTGACGAGAACTGGGTGCTCGACAAGAATTACCTGGGCAATGAAATGTTCCGTCCGGCGGGCACCACGCCCGGCCATTGGCTGGAATGGAGCCGGCTGCTCATCCAGCTGTGGGTATTGGGCGAGAAGCGGCTGCATTGGCTGACCGATGCGGCGCGGCACCTGTTCCGCGCGGCGATCGATCTGGGCTGGGACAAGGTCCATGGCGGATTTTTCTACACGCTGGACTGGGACAATAAGCCGGTGATGCGCGAGAAGCTGTGGTGGCCTCTGGCTGAGGCGATCGGGGCGGCTTCGTTCCTCACCGCCTATGACCGGGATGACTATTTCCAGATCTGGTATCGCAAGCTGTGGGATTTTGCGGACAACCATATGATCGACCATGCGCGCGGCGGCTGGCTGAGCGAACTCAAGGAAGATCTGACGCCGACTTCGCGGCTGTTCGTGGGCAAGCCGGATATCTACCATGCCCTGCAGGCCTGCCTGATCCCACTTTATCCGGCCAATGGGAGCCTGACCAAGGGCATTATCGAGGCGGACCACACGATCAAGACCGCGCTTTGACGCCAACCATCCGCGCCTTCGTGCGTTGCCATCCTGTAACAGGAGGCGCGGATGGACGAATTCCGAAACAAGGTGGCGTTGGTAACGGGCGCGGGCTCCGGCATCGGCAAGGCGGCGGCACTGACGCTGGGCGCAGCGGGCGCGACGGTGATTGCGCTGAGCAGGACTGGCGGCGAGGTGGAGCAAACGGCCGCCGAAATCGCCAAGGCCGGTGGCGAGGCACAGGCCATTGCCGCCGATATTTCCGACGATGTGGCAATGCAGCGGGCGATTGGCGAGATCATCGGCACGCATGGCCGGCTCGATATCGTGGTGGCGAATGCGGGAATCAATGGCGTTTGGGCACCGATCGAGAGCCTGACGCCGGAGGAATGGGACACCACGATCCGCGTCAATCTGCGGGGCACGTATCTGACGATCCACCACGCCGTGCCCCATCTTGAAGCGGCGGGCGGCGGCTCGATCGTGGTAATTTCCTCGATCAACGGTACGCGCAGCTTCGGCACACCGGGCGCCAGCGCCTATTCGGTGACCAAGGCGGGGCAATTGGCACTGGTGCAGCAATTGGCGCTGGAACTGGGCAGCCGACGCATTCGCATCAATGCGATCTGCCCCGGGGCGATCGAGAGCGAGATTTCGAACAATACCGAGAAGCGGGACACCGCACGGATTGAGATTCCGGTGGAATTCCCAATGGGGGACATTCCGCTGACTGGCGGCGAAAAGGGCAAGGCGCAGGATGTTGCCGATGCGGTGCTGTTTCTGGCCAGCGATGCGTCGAAGCATATTACGGGAACGCCGATCTGGATCGATGGAGGGCAGAGCCTGTTGCGGTAGTCCCGAAAGAAAGAAGAAAACGGAGGTTCCGCCTTCGCGGGAATGACACCGTGGGTGAAGGCCGACTTGCATGGCTTGGGCGCTGCGCGTACATCAGCGCCATTATAGTGAGATCGCGCTATGCCCGTTACGTCCCGCCTGCCTGCTCATTTGCCGCGCCTATTGGTGGAGCGCGCTGTCGCCGCTGCGCTGGAGGAGGATCTGGGGCTGGCGGGGGATTTGACCAGCCAGGCGACGCTGGCGCCCGATGCAGTGGCGGTGGCGAGCCTGTCGGCGCGCGAGGCGGGGGTGATTGCCGGGCTTGATCTGGCGGCGGCGGCATTTCGGCTGGTAGGCGACGGGGTGAGCTTCACCCCTGCCCTCGCCGATGGCGACCGGGTGGCGGCAGGTGGATTGGTGGCCACGGTCAGTGGTCCGGCCCGGCTGGTGATGTCGGCAGAGCGTGTAGCGCTCAATTTCCTCAATCATCTGAGTGGCGTGGCGAGCCGGACGCGGATCTATGCCGATGCGGTGGCGGGCACGGATGCGCAGATTTGCGATACGCGCAAGACGACACCGGGGCTGCGCGCCTTCGAGAAATATGCGGTGCGCTGCGGTGGCGGGGCCAATCACCGCTATAGCCTGGATGATGCTATCCTGATCAAGGACAATCATATCGCTGTCGCGGGTAGCGTGAGCGCGGCTTACAAGGCGGCCGAGGCATTTGCCGGGCATCTGGTGGCAATCGAAATTGAGGTGCAGAACCTGGCCGAGCTCGAAGAGGCATTGGCGGCAGGCGCGCGGATCGTGCTGCTCGACAATATGGACAATGACCTGCTGCGGCAGGCGGTGGCGCTGAACAAAGGCCGGGCGAAGCTGGAAGCCTCGGGCGGGGTGAAGCTGGACCGGGTGCGCTCGATTGCCGAAACGGGCGTCGATTTCATTTCGACCAGCCAGATCACGATGGCAGCAGTGCCGCTCGACCTGGGGCTCGATGTCGAGATCGGGGTGGCGCGATGAGCATGGCGGCATCCGTGGACACTCGGCCATTGACGGAACTGGCGCTGACCGCGGCGATTGCGGCGGCCAAGCTGATTTTGGACGTCTATAGCCGGCCGATTGCGGCGGTGACCAAGTCGGATGGATCCCCGGTGACGGAGGCAGATGCCGCCGCGGAGGCCGTGATCCTCGACTATCTGCGGCCCACCGGCATTCCCGTGCTGGGGGAAGAGAGTGTCGCGGCAGGGATTATTCCGGTGTTGGGCGAACGCTATTTCGTGGTCGATCCGCTCGATGGGACCAAGGAATTCATCAAGCGCAATGGCGAGTTCACGGTGAATATCGCGCTGGTGGAGCATGGCGTGCCGGTGATGGGCGTGGTGCTGGCGCCGGTCAGCGGGGAAACCTTTATCGGGGACGCGGGCGGGGCCTATGCCTGCGATGCATCAAGCGGAATTGCGACAGGCAAGCGGGCTATTTCGGTGGCGACGGCAGCACCGATGCGGGTGGTGGCCAGCCGCTCGCACGGCCATGCGGCGCTGGCGAGCCTGTGTGAGACCTTTGCGGTGGAGAGCGATGTATCGGTGGGCTCGTCGCTGAAATTTTGCCTATTGGCACGGGGCGATGCGCAGCTTTACCCGCGGTTTACGCCGACTTGCGAGTGGGACACGGCGGCGGGCCAGGCTGTGCTCGAAGCGGCGGGCGGCGCGGTCGTGACATTGGATGGCGAGCGCATGCGCTATGGCAAACACGATATCGGGTTCTTGAATCCCTATTTTGTGGCGGCGTCGAGCCTGGACCTGGCGCGGCGGGCGGCGGCGGAGATGAGCTCGATATTGGGATAGGAATCGGGCGTCGGAGTACCCCCTCCTAGCCTCCCCCTGATAGGGGGAGGGATGGATTGGGGCTGGCCGGCGCTGGTTCCCGGCCCGGGCTTATTGTCGCAAGGCTGGTGGCCAGCGCGGTTACCCGTGTTGGAACTAAGTTATTGTTCTGGCAAGCATGGCCCTAAGTATTGAAGCTGCCCGATTGCCCTCGCCATTGGCATGGCCTTAACTGTTCGACGCGACTTCTGCGTCCGCAATGCTTGCGCAACCTTCAGCAGCGATATATAGCCCCGGCATATATCGTTCCGGCATATGGGCCGGCGGAGCTGCAGCTACATGAACGTCAGAACCCTATGCCTTTCCATCCTCTATAACGAGGACGCGACCGGTTACGAGATCAGGCGGCAGTGCACGGATGGCGAATGTGCCTATTTCGTGGAGGCCAGCTTCGGTTCGATCTATCCGGCGCTCGCCAAGCTCGAAGATGACGGGCTGGTGACCAGCCGCAGCCAGACTCAGGACGGCAAGCCGACAAAAAAAATCTATTCTATTACCGAGGCCGGCCGGCTCGCTTTTGTCCATCACTTGAGCGAACCGCTAGCACCGAACATGTTCCGCAGCCCATTTTTGCTGTTCGCGCGTTACGCACATCTTTTGCCACAAGAGCTGGTGGAAGAACGCGTTACCGACTTTCTCAACGAATTCACCGGCAAGCGGGAGATGCTTGACGGTTTTCTCGGCAAGCATGGCACCAATGCTGCGGACACATGGGTAATCAATTATGGACGTGCCATGATGGAGGTTGCAGAGAACCACCTGCGCTCCCATATGCACGAACTGATCACAATGGCGCGAGCCGAGCCGAAAAAAGAAGCGGCTGAGTAGAAGGGGCGAATTTCTCATGCGTGCATTGCTTTCTTACGGTATTGCCTTGCTCATCCTGGTTGGCGCCGGGCTGTGGCTGGCAACTGGCACTTTGGTGATAGGCGGGAGCGGGCCGGGCGAGGGCGAGCGCTCGATCATTTCGGTCGTCGAAGGGCAGGAGCATGGCCCCATCGCCACGACACTGGCCGATGCCGGGGTGCTGGCGCACCACGAATCAACGACCACAGTCGACCCTGCTCTGACCATTGCCCAGCGCAATGAAGCCGAAATGGGGTCGGCGACGGAGCTGCAATCGGTCCGCACGACCACTTATGTGGCCAAGCCAATGTCCATCGAAGTGCCGCTGCGCGGCCGCACCGCCGCCAAGGCGAGCGTTTCCGCGGTGGCCGAAACGCCCGGCATCGTGGATGAAGTCAATGTGGTCAAGGGGCAGAATGTCAAAGTAGGCGACTTGCTCTGCACGCTGGACCAAGGCACCCGCGCCGCTGCGGTGGCACAGGCCGAAGCCGGACTTGCACAGGCCAATGCCTCACTGAACCAGGCCCAGCTCGACTATGACACCAATGAAAGCCTGCGTGGCCGGGGGCTTGCCGCCGCCAATACGGCGCGGGCGGTAGAAGTGGCGTTGTCTTCGGCCAAGGCCAATGTGAGCTCGGCCCAGGCAGCGCTCGACAATGCCAATGCCGAACTCGACCGCACGCGGATCATCGCCAAGGTAAACGGGGTGGTGCAGGACCCAATCGTTTCGGAAGGCGCCATGCTGGCCATGGGCTCGGCCTGCGCCACCATCGTGCAGCTCGATCCAATGCGCTTCCTGGGCCAGGTTCCCGAAGCGCGCATCGCGCTGGCCAAGACGGACCTGACTGCCTCGATCCGCACGGTGAACGGCCAGACCGCCGACGGCAAGGTGACCTATATCGCCTCGACCGCCGACAGCGCGACCCGCTCCTTCCCGGTGGAAATCGAATTCGCCAATCCCGACGGCGCCATCCGCGACGGCATCACCGCCCAGGCGACCATCAATATGGGGTCGGCTCCGGCACAGCTACTGCCACAATCTGTCCTGACGCTCAGCGATGATGGCGTTCTGGGTGTGCGGACCGTGGAGAACGAGAAGGTGAAGTTCTACCCGGTGCAGATCGTCAGCGATACGCGTGACGGCATCTGGGTGATGGGACTGCCCGCGTCGGTCGATGTGATCACGGTGGGCCAGGAATATGTGACTGAGGGCCAGACCGTGGCCGCTACCAACGTTGCAGCAGGAGGGGCCGCTTCATGATCGATTTTCTCGAACGCATACTGAGAATGCCGCGTGTGGTACTCACCGTCATGGTGCTGCTGCTTGGCGCGGGTCTATCGGCGTACCTCTCCCTTCCCAAGGAGAGCTTTCCGGCCATCGATATCCCCTACTTCTATGTTTCGGTAACCCAGACCGGCGTGTCGCCCCGCGACGCCGAGCAATTGCTCGTCAAGCCAGTCGAGGACCGGATCAAGGACATCGATGACCTCGAGAACTATTCCTCGACCGCGACTACCGGGCATGCCTCGGTGTTCCTCGAATTCAACGTCAATGCCGACAAGGACACCGCACTGAACGATATCCGCGCGGCGCTTGAGGGCGTGACCGCCGATCTGCCGGCGGAGGCCGATGAACCCGTCGTTACCGAAATCTCGTTCACTGACACGCCGGTTATCTATGTCGCGGTCTATGGCAATGTGCCTGAACGCGAATTGGTGCAGCGCGCCAAGGACCTGCAGGATGAACTGGAGGGCCTGCCCGACGCGCAGACCGTGACCATTTCGGGCCAGCGCGACGAGATGATGGAAGTTACCATCGACCAGAATCGTCTGGAAGCCTATGACCTGACTGCCACGCAACTGCTCGACGCATTGGCCAAGAACAATATGGTGGTTCCTGGCGGCACGCTCGACACCGGACGCGGCTCGTTCAACGTGGAAGTGCCGGGCCTGATCAAGAGCGTCGAGGACGTCTATACCCTGCCGCTCAAGGCTTCGGGCGACACGGTGGTGACGTTCGGCGACGTGGCGACCATTACCCGCACCTTCGAGGACGCGACGCAATACGCCCATGTGAACGGCCAGACGGCCATCACGCTGGGCGTGTCCAAGAAGCTGGGCACCAATGTCATCGATGTGTCCGATGAAGTACGGCGCGTGACCGCGGAATTCACCAAGGACTGGCCGCAGGGCGTGCAGACCTCGTTCCTGATCGACCAGGCCGACTCTACCAAGAACCTGTTCCGCTCGCTGGAAGCAGCGGTGCTGACCGCCGTTGCACTGGTGCTTATCACCTGCGTCGCCACCCTTGGCGTGCGTCCGGCCATCATGATCGGCATGTCGATCCCCATCTCGTTCATGGTGGCGTTCCTTGTGGTGCAGATGCTGGGCATGACCATCAATATGATGATCATGTTCGGACTGGTGATCGCGGTGGGCGTGCTGGTGGACGACCCCGTCGTGGTGGTGGAATATGCCGAACGAAAGCTGCAGGAGGGCGTTCCCAAGAAGGAAGCGTTCATCATGGCGGCCAGGAAGATGTTTGTGCCGGTGGTTTCGGCCACCTTCACCACGCTGGGTGCTTTCGTACCCCTGCTGTTCTGGCCGGGCATTATCGGCAAGTTCATGAGCTATCTGCCGATCATCGTGATCGTGGTGATGGTGGCCTCGCTGGTCTCCGCACTGATCTTCATGCCGATCATCGGCGCCTTTATCGCTTCGACGCATATCGATGAGAAGCAGAAGGAAGCCGCCGACATCGTCATGTATGCCGACAAGTTCGACCCCAAAAAGGTCGGCGGCATTACCGGTCACTACGTGCGGTTGATGGAACACCTGCTGCATCAACCGGTGCTGACGCTGGGCATCGGCTTCGGACTGGTGGCGGCGATGTTCGCGGCCTACATGATGAATCCGACCGGCACCGAGGCCTTCCCGGCTTCCGAGGCCGAATTTGGCACGGTCAATGTGATCACGCGCGGCAACTATTCGCCGGCCGAAATCCGCGACCTGCTGATGGAAGTGGAAACCGAGATCCTGCAGGTTCAGGGCATCCAGGACGTGGTGATGCGTTTCACCAATACTGGCGGCGGTGGCGATGGCATGAGCGCGTCGGCACCTCCCGACACGGTCGGTGCGTTCGACCTGCAGCTGATCAATTACAATGAACGCGTCAAGGCCGAAGAAATCTTCCAGACCATTCGCGAGCGCGTGGCCCATATTTCAGGCCTCGAGGTACAAATCGCGGCGCAGGAAAACGGCCCCCCGGCCGGCAAGGCCATCAACCTGCGGGTGGAAGGCACTGTGTATGACGATATCGCGCCGACCGTTGCCAAGCTGCGTGACTATATCGAGCACGATCTGGGCGGCGCCATCGACGTGGAAGACGGCCGCCCTGCCCCGGGTATCGACTGGCAGGTAACGATCGATCGCGTGGAAGCCGCCAAATACGGCATCGGCGTGCGCGAGCTGAGCCCCTATGTGCAGCTCGTGACTTCCGGCGTGACACTGGGCACCTATCGCCCGGATGACGGCACGACGAGTGACGAGCTCGACATCAAGGTCCGCCTGCCGGAAAGCGAACGCACCTTCGATGCCCTGGATTCGCTGCGCATCGTGACTTCGCAGGGCCTGGTGCCGGTCTCCAACTTCATCGAGCGCACGGCAGTGCCCAAGGTGGCGAATATCTCGCGCCGCAATGGGCTCTATTCGATGAATGTGGCGGCCAATCTGGAGCCGGGCCTGGATACCGCGGCCAAGGTGGCTCAGGTGCAGGAATGGCAGGCGAGCCAGGACTTGCCCTCGAGCGTCGAGATTGTCTATGGCGGTGCTGCAGAGCAGGTCGATGACACCAATGCGTTCATCGTGGCCGCATTCGGGGCCGCCATGTTCCTGATCTTCTTCATCCTGCTGCTGGAATATAACAGCTTCTGGCAGGTGCTGGTGACGCTGACCACGGTGATCATGTCGCTGGGTGGGGTGCTGCTTGGCATGCTGGTCACGGGGATGAGCTTCTCGGCGATCATGACCGGCCTGGGTATCGTGGCGCTGGCGGGTATCGTGGTGAAGAACGGCATCGTGCTGATCGACACCTATAACCACTACAATCGCGACGAAAATGTTGAACCGATCAAGGCCATGCTGCTGACCATCAGCCAACGCGTCCGGCCGGTTCTGTTGACCGCCACCGTGACGGCGCTGGGTGTGATCCCGATGGCGCTCAATGTGGAGTTCGACTTCATCCGCCGCGAAATCGTGGTGGGCGGCATTGCCGGTTCGTGGTTCATCCACCTGTCGGCGGCGCTGGTGTCGGGCCTGTTCGTCTCCACGGCCCTCACGCTGGTGATGGTGCCGGTGATGGTGGTGGCCCCGCATGTGATGAAGGGCCAGATCGGCTGGGTCATCCGCCAGGTTGGCAAGATGATCAACTCGGCCCGCAATGGCGGCAAGCAGGCGGCGGTTCCGGCCGGGTTCGATGGCATGGCCGTCGAAATCCCCGCCGATGCCGATGGCGCCAGGCGCTACATCGTCAGCAAGGAAGAAGGACTGGTCGAGAAGGACAAGAACGGCGTGACGATCGTCAGCCGGCCTGAAGCGGCGGAGTGATCTGACGCTAGCGAATGAGTTGGAAAGGCCCGCAGTGATGCGGGCCTTTTTGTTTTGAGTTATGCTAACGGTCACAGCAGTCTGACGAGAGAAACGATGCGACTGACTGCGGAACAGGCCATGGCCGATCTGCACAAGGCTATCGAAGCCACGATCGACGGCCCGGTGCATATTGAGAGCGAGGGCAAGGACGTGGCTGTCCTTCTGTCGCCGGAGCAATATGCGGCGCTTGCCGGCCCTGCTGCACGTGTTCCCGAGCGGAGTTAGAGCGGCTCATGGCGGCGAGTATCGAGCGGCATGGCTCGGTCTATTGGGCCCTCGCGACGTGGGAAGCGGAGAATGAGCCGCCGGAGACTTGATGAACGCGACGCCATAGTGGGTGGTGCAGCATCGCACCCCTCACCCGGCGCTGCGCGCCGACCTCTCCCCTGAGGGGCGAGGTGACGTTGCGCTGGTAGTCGAGGTAGTAAAAGCACTCAGCCGCCAGGTGTCGCCTTCGAACTGGATTTCGCTTGTGGCTGGGTTCAGTGGTGCCGTGGCCTTTTGCCAGAATGCGAGGGCGGTGGTGTTGGCGAGGGGGGTGGCGATGTGCCAGTTGCCGGGATGGTGGGCAAGGATTGTCGCGAGGGCTGCGCGGCCGGTGCCCCTGCCCCGGTAGGCTTTGAGGATGAAGAACTCGGCCATGAAGAAGCACGGCTGGCGGCCGGTGAGTGGGCATTCGTCGATGACCAGGGCAAAGCCGGCGATCTCGTTGCCCGCCATCACCAGATAGGGGAAGCGCCAGAAGCGGTCGAGGAAATCGTAGGCGAAGCGGCCATCGGGCTCGACCGGGAACGGCATGAACTCGGTCATGTCGTGGAGGTAGAGCTGGATCAGATTGGCGATTACCGGTTTTTGGTCCGGTGTGGCGGGGATGACCGATATATCCTGCATGGTTGGACTATGGCCGCGGTGTTGTTTGAGGACAAGCGCCGCTACAGCCAGCGCAGTGGCGAGGTGAGCGAGGCCAATGATCTCGAAGATATTGCCACTTGCCGATATCGTCCCCTCGCCCCTCAGGGGAGAGGGCTAGGGTGAGGGGTGCGATGCTCAAACGTCGCCCCCGTTGCAGCATCGCACCCCTCACCCGGCGCTGCGCGCCGACCTCTCCCCTGAGGGGCGAGGTGAGGGCCTTGCGTGGGCCGGAGCCCCCCTACTCCGCCGCGGGCAGGCCGCGTTTGACGAAGCCGTCGGGGTCGTTGGCGGTGCGCAGGAGTTGTTCTTCGGCTTCGGTGGCTTCGCGCTGGCGGTCCCACATCTGGGCGTAAAGGCCGGCTTTTTGCAGCAGGGCGACGTGGTTGCCACGCTCGGCCACGACGCCGTCGCGCAGGACGAGAATTTCGTCTGCATTGACGACCGTGGAAAGGCGGTGGGCGATGACGACCGTGGTGCGGTTTTTCGAGACCACGTCGAGGGCGGACTGGATGTCGCGTTCGGTCTTGGTGTCGAGGGCCGAGGTGGCCTCATCGAGGATGAGGACCGAGGGGGCCTTGAGGATGGTGCGGGCGATGGCGACGCGCTGCTTTTCGCCGCCCGAGAGCTTGAGGCCGCGTTCGCCGACGGGAGTGTCGTAGCCCTTGGGCAGAGCCTCGATGAAGGGGCCGACCTGTGCCATGGCGGCAGCGGCGCGGACTTCTTCGTCGGTGGCATCGGGGCGGCCATAGCGGATGTTGTAGCCGATGGAATCGTTGAACAGCACGGTATCCTGGGGGACCATGCCGATGGCCGAGCGCAGGCTTTCCTGGGTGATGTCGCGCAGATCCTGGCCATCGATGGTGATGGCGCCGGTGGTGACGTCGTAGAAGCGGTAGAGCAGCCGGGAAATGGTGGATTTGCCGGCGCCGGTAGGGCCGACAATGGCGACGGTCTTGCCGGCGGGGACTTCGAAGCTGACGCCCTTGAGAATGGGGCGATCGGGATCGTAGTGGAAGGTCACGTCGTCAAAGCGGATGACGGGGCCGGAAATGACCAGCGGCCTGGCGCCAGCCCTGTCCTCGATTTCGGGGTTCTGGTCGAGCAGCTTGAACATTTCCTCGATATCGGTGAGGCCCTGGCGCAGCTCGCGATAGACGAAGCCGATGAAGTTCAGCGGACGATAGATCTGCATGAGGAAAGTGTTGAGCAGGACGAAATCGCCCAAGGTCAGCGTCCGGTTCATGACGCCATTGATGGCCATGACCGAGATGATGAGGAAACCGCCGTAGAAAATCAGCGCCTGGCCGAAATTGAGAAAGCCCAGCGAGGTCCAGATGCGGATGGCGGAACGCTCATAGCCGGCCATGGAAGCGTCGTAGCGCTCGGCCTCCATCTTCTCGTTGGCAAAGTACTTCACCGTCTCGAAATTGAGCAGGGAATCGATGGCCTTGCCATTGGCGTCGGTATCGGAATCGTTCATGTCGCGGCGGATGGAAATCCGCCAGTTCGAGGCCTTGATGGTGAAGTAGAGATAACCCCAGATCATCACCACCAGCACGCCCAGATAGCTGAAGCCGAACATCCAGACGAAGATGACCGCGGTGATGACGAATTCGACCAGCGTGGGAGCGATGTTGAGCATGGTGAAACGCACAATGGTTTCAATGCCCTTGGTGCCGCGCTCGATGACACGGCTCAACCCACCCGTGCGGCGCGCCAGATGGAAGCGCAGCGACATGCGGTGGAGATGGTGGAAGGTGCGCAGCGCGAGTTTGCGCACGGCATTCTGGCCGACGCTGGCGAACAGCACGTCGCGCAATTGCTGGAAGCCGGCGTCGAACACGTTGCCCAGCACATAGGCGATGACCAGGACGATGGGGATGGCGAGGCCCAGCACGACCCCGCTATCGGGCGCAGTACCATCGAGGCTATCGATAATGCCCTTATAGGCGAAGGGGATGAAGGTGGTGGCGACTTTGCTCAGCAGCAATGCGCCAATGGCCAGCACGACGCGCAGACGCAGGTCGGGGCGGTCGGCGGGCCACATGTAGGACCACAGGTTCTTGACCGTGGAAAATACCGAGCCTTCGTCCGCGCTAACGGACGGCTTCTTGTTCGTGCTGTCTATGGTCATCAGGCCGGCTCTGCTTCCAGTTTGGGGCTGGCGGGGGTGAGGCCGGCGAGCATGCCGGAATAGGCGGCACCCAGTTCGGCCAGGCGATCATGCTGGACAATGTAGCAATTGCGCGTGCCGCGCGGCTGGCGTGTGATCAGCCCCGCATCGAGCAGCACCTTGATATGCTGGGACACGGTGGACTGGGCCAGCGGCAAGGATTCCGTCACGTCGGCGCAGCAGCACTGCCCCTGCTGCTGCGTCGCCAGGATGCGCAGGATATTGAGGCGCACCGGATGGCCCAGTGCCCGCAGGAGAATGGCAATATCGTCGTCGCGCATCCGAACTCGGCTTTTTTGATCGTTGATTTACGATAGAAGATGGGGTTCGCGGGCGCAAGTTCAATGAGGGGCCAAACGTTCCGCGTCAGTGGGAATCTCAGCACCCAAGGAAGCGGAGTGGACGTTCGCCCTTACGTGCCCTTCCATTCATCGTCATCACCCGGCTTGTCCGGGTGATCCACGTCTCAGCGCCTGTGGAAGTAATGGATTGCCCGGACAAGCCGGGCAATGACGATGGAACTTAGTTTGGGAGAATGCAAAAAACCTCCCCGAAACTGCTAATTGGCCTCGCTGGGCAGATCGAAAACCTGGCCGGGATAGATGCGGTCAGGGTCGCGAATCTGGCTGTTATTGGCTTCATAGATGGTGGTGTATTTGATGCCGGCGCCATAGACGCGACGGGCGATGGTCCAGAGGTTGTCGCCGGTGCGGATGATGGCTTTGCCGGAGGCAAAACGTGCGGCTTCCGGGTCACCGACTGCGGTTGCGACCATGGTGGGGACATCGGTTTCGTCACTGGCAGATGCTGTGGCAGGCGGCGGTGTGGGCTCGTCTGGCGCAACAGGTTGAGCCGGGGTGGGCTCGGTGGGTGCTGCCGGAGCTGCGGGCTGATCGGCGGTGGGCTGTGCCGGCGCGCTGGGAGCCGCCGCGGGCTGAGCGGGCGCCTCGGGCTCGGAAGGCTGGTCGGCCTGGGCGACAGTCAATGGCGGCTCGGTGGCGGGAAGATCGACGACGAAATCGACCTCGGCGCGGGACGCGACCTGGGCGGAGCCGGGCTGCAGCATATCGACACGGATGCGCTGGCTGGGCTTGGTCAGCACATTGCCGGCTTCGACCAGCCAGCGGCCGTCGGAGACGGTGGTATCGGCGATGAAGGTGTCATCGACATAGAGGCGCATGGTGGCGCCTTCCGGTCCACCGCCGGCGAAGAAGGTGCGGTCACCCTCGATTTCGATGGCGTCGATGGTCGGCGGGGCGATTGTGGCGGGTTCTGGTGCTGCGGGGGGCGTTGTTGGCGCGGGCGTGGCAGCGGCGACAGCTGTATCGGCGTTTGCGGCTGGCGCCTCGGGCGTTGGCGCAGCGGGCTGCGGCTCGGTAGTAGCCGGTTCGGTCGTCGGAGCGGCGGGTTCGGCAGACGCCGCTGACGGCGCGGTGGAATCCGGGGGCGCCGCCTGGGCCGGAGCGGGTTGCGCGGCCGGTAGTTCGGCTGGCGGGGTGGTCTCGGGTTCAGGCTGAGCCGCTTCCGGCGCCGCAGCGACGTCGGTGCTTTGGCCGGCCGGCGGGGGCGTCAGGCCCTGCAGCACTTCGCTGGCGGCGCCGGGGGCGCTGGCGACGACCAGCGGTTCGCTGGATTTGTCTGGATTAATGACGACGACGAAGGCTTGGGCCGATTGGCCGGGCTTGCCGGCTTCGCCAAGGGTGATCTCGGTGCCGCCGGGCGGGATGGGGGCATCGGGCACCAGGACCCAATCGCCGCTGGGCTCGACCGTGGTTTGGCCGAGCAGATCGCCATTGGAGAAGACCTGCACCTCGCTGCCGGGCGTGCCGCTGCCGGCAATGACCACGGAGCCATCGGGCTCAGCGCGGAGCAAGCCGAAGGTTGCGGAGATGAGGTCGTTGGGTGCTTCGGGGGCCGCTGGCGGGGTCATGTCGGGCTGGGTGGCATCCGGCGCAGGCGTGGCGGCAGCCGGTTCTGGTGCTGTCTGTTCGGGGGCGGCGAGGGCCGTGCTCTGGCTGGGCAGGATGCCCGCATCGGTCATCTTGCCGCGCAGGCACTGGCCCATATTGCCTTCGCCGTTAAAGCAAGCGACTACGGAGGGACCAGCCAACACGCCGATGACAACCACAAGGGTAACCGCCGCTGCACCAAGGGTGAGAGCCAAGGGTTGGTTCGGTGTGGAATCGGCCAGTTTTTCCTCCGGGACGAAATAGGCGGCGCGAAGCGCCAGCCAGGTTATGCCACCTTTTCTGTTGTCCCCTGCGCCGCTTCAGTCTTCAACAGCTTATATGTGATGGATTCATATAGAGCTTCAAAGGATGCATCAATGATGTTGGGGGATACCCCGATGGTGTACCAGCGCTCGCCGGTGCCATCGCGGCTTTCAACCAGTACACGGGTGACCGCGCCCGTGCCGCCGTCCAGAATACGGACCTTGAAGTCGACCAGTTCCAAATCCTCGATGCGGGACGAATATTTGCCGAGGTCCTTGCGCATGGCCAGATCGAGCGCGTTGACCGGACCATTGCCTTCGGCCACCGACATCAGCAATTCGCCCGCGACGCGGATTTTGACCACGGCTTCGGTGACGGTGATCTCTTCACCCTGGGCGTTGTGGCGGCGTTCGACGCTGGCGCGGTAATTCTCGACGGTGAAATAGCTCGGGAGCGTGCCGAGCACTTCGTGGGCGAGGACGGCAAAAGAGGCGTCGGCGCCATCATAGGAATAGCCGCGTGACTCGCGCTCCTTGACGGTGGCGAGCAGCTTTTCGAGGCGCGGATCATCCTTGGCGAGGACGATATCGTGGCGGGCGAGAGCCGTCAGCAGGTTGGACTTGCCGGCCTGCTGGCTGACCATGATGGCGCGCTCATTGCCCACACTTTCGGGGGGCACATGCTCGTAGCTGGAAAAATCCTTGAGCAGGGCGGAGGCGTGAATGCCGGCCTTGGTGGCGAAGGCGGAGGCGCCGACATAGG
Organism: Devosia sp. LC5; assembly: GCF_000735585.1. GTDB lineage: Bacteria > Pseudomonadota > Alphaproteobacteria > Rhizobiales > Devosiaceae > Devosia. Next base: position 102,100 of record NZ_JNNO01000004.1, on the reverse strand, counting down.
GCGCCTGGCGCTGGGGGGCTCGATTGAGCCTGTCATCGAAGGCGCGGGAAATCTGGGTCAGCCGCTCGAGGCGGGCCGCGTCGATATTGGTTTCGAAGCGGTCGGCAAAGAGCGGCTTGAGCACCAGGGTGGGGATGATGGTGATGAGGTTGGCATTGCCGCAGCGTTCGCCGATGCCGTTGAGCGTGCCCTGGATCTGGCGCACGCCGGCCTCGATGGCGGCGAGCGTATTGGCGACGGCCTGGCCGGTATCGTCATGGGCATGGATGCCCAGGTGGGTGCCGGGGGCGACGGCCAGCACTTTGCCGACGATGTCGCGGGTTTCGGACGGCATGGTGCCGCCATTGGTGTCGCAGAGCACGACCCAGCGCGCGCCTGCTTCCAGCGCCGTTGTGACACAGGACAGGGCATAATCGGGATTGCTCTTGAAGCCGTCGAAGAAATGCTCGCAATCGATCAGAGCTTCCTTGCCGGCAGCAACGGCGGCCGTGACGGTGTCGCGCAGATTTTCGAGATTGTCTTCGAGGCTGATCTCAAGCGCGGTCCTGACCTGGTGATCCCAGGTTTTGGCGACAAAGCAGGTGGCGTCGGCGCGCGAATTGAGCAGGGCCTGAATGCCCGGATCATTGGCGGCAGAGCGCCCTGCCCGCTTGGTCATGCCGAAGGCGGTGAATTTGGCACGCTTGGTGCGCTTCTCTTCAAAGAACTCGGTATCGACCGGATTGGCGCCGGGATAGCCGCCTTCAATATAGTCGACACCCAATTGCTCAAGCAGGCCGGCAATGGAAATCTTGTCCTCGAGCGAGAACTCGATTCCAGCCGTCTGGGCGCCGTCCCGTAGGGTCGTGTCGAAGATATAGAGGCGTTCTTTGGGCATTTTCGTACTCAACTAGGGTCCGGCCAGACCGGTGTGTCGTGGTCGGGGTGTTGGTGGTTGGTATCGCGGATGGGGCCGACTTCGTCAGGCATATTGGTTTCGGTGGTGCCCACCTCTTCGATAGCAGCGAGGTGCAGCAGGGAGGGGTGCCGGCCCTCGATGCCGAACTGGTAGAGCACGGGGATGGTGTAGGGCTCGTCGAAGGCGCCGATCGACATGGAGAGGTGTTCGCCGCCGATGGCGCGGTAATAGAGCGGGGTGCCGCAATCGCGGCAATAGCCGCGCGCGGCCAGGTCCGAGCTCATGAATTCGGCGGGTTCGCCGCGGGTCCAGGTGAGGTGATGGTGGCGCACGCCAACCAGGGCGGCAAAGAAATTACCCATGGCCTTCTGGCACATGCGGCAATAGCAGACATGGGGATTGTCGCGCAGTTCGGTGGCGTGAAAGCGGATGGCGCCGCATTGGCAGCCGCCGCTACGGGCGAGATGGCGATAGGCTTCCGTCATGATTCTTCCCTCTGCGGTGGCCAATCGGCCGTGTCGTGATCGGGGTGCTGGTTGGAATGGATGCCGGCCAGGAAATCGCGCCATTCATCGCTTTGATGGGTGGAGACCGGCAGGCTGGTTAGGCCATCGAAAAATGGCACCTTGTCGGTAAGGTTCACCTGGATTTGCGGCGCGGCGACGGTCGGATCGTCGAAGGCGCCGATGGCGAGTTCGAGGCCGAAGCGGGTCTCGTAGCCCAAGGGCGTGCCACAATCGCCGCAAAAGGCGCGGCGGGCGGCATTGGAGCTCTGGAACCACTTGGGCTCGCCCCGGGTCCAGACGGCATTATGAGCTGTGACCAGCGGACCGAAGAAGCTGCCAAAGGCTTTCTGGCACATGCGGCAATGGCAGATCGAGGGGCGGCCCAGCCTTGTGACGCTGAAGCGCACGGCGCCACATTGGCAGCCACCGGTATGGGCCTCTGATTTTCCGGGGGCCTTCACCGCTTGCTCTCCCATTTGGTCTTGCGTTCGCCTGTCTCGGGGTCCTTGTAGTCCATCAGGGAGATGCCCTGTTCGGTGAGGTCGTTGCGGATGGCGTCGGCTGTGGCGAAGTCCTTGGCGTTGAGGGCGGCGAGGCGGTTTTCTATGGCGGCGGCGATGTGGGGCGGTTCTTCCCAGCCGTCGTCGGAGGTCAGCAGGCTATCGAGGCTGAAGCCGAGGAAGCTGAGGGTGGCGGCGAGGCAATGGCTGGCGCGAGTGTCGTCGCGATTGGCTTTTTTGGCGATGGCGTCGAGCACCACGCTGGCGCGATGGAAATTGAGGTCGTCAGCCAGCTCGGCAATGACCGAGGCGTCGGGCGTGTCGTCATTGGCGAGTTCAGCGTTGCGGGCGGCGCGTTGCCAGTCACGCAGCTTGGTTTCAGCCTCTTCGAGGCGTTTGAGCGAGAAATCGATGGGCTCGCGGTAATGGGTCATCAGCATGGCCAGGCGCAGCACATCGCCATGCCAGGCGTGGCCGCCCATGGTTCCGGTTTCGAGCAGTTCGTTGATGGTGACGAAATTGCCCAGGCTCTTGGACATTTTCTGCCCTTCAACCTGGAGGAACCCGTTATGCATCCAGACGCGGGCCATTTCGTGCGTACCGTGGGCGCAGCGGGACTGGGCGATTTCGTTTTCGTGGTGCGGGAAGATCAGGTCGAGCCCGCCGCCGTGTATGTCGAAGACCTCCCCGAGATAGGCCGCGCTCATGGCCGAGCATTCGATATGCCAGCCGGGACGCCCCCTGCCCCATGGGCTTTCCCAGCCTGGTTCTTCAGCGCTGGATTGTTTCCAGAGCACGAAATCGGCCGGGTTTTTCTTGTGGGCGTCGACGGCGATGCGGGCGCCGGCGAGATTATCCTCGAGATTGCGACCGGAAAGCTGGCCGTAATCGGGCATGGATTTGACGTCGAACAGCACTTCGCCATTGGCTTCATAGGCGTGGCCATTGGCGATGAGGCGCTCGATGAGGCTCACCATGTCGGGCTTGCCGTCGGGCCGGGGCAGCACGAAATCGGTGGCGCGGGGCTGATAGGTGGGCTCGAGCGTGCCCAATGCCCTGACGTCGGCGGCGAATTGATCGCCGGTTTTTTCGGTGACGCGGCGGATCGCTTCGTTGAGCGGGAGCGCGGGGAAATCGCGGGCGGCTCGGGCGTTGATCTTGTCATCGACGTCGGTGATGTTGCGGACATAGGTGACGTGATCGGCGCCATAGGTGTGCCGCAGCAGCCGGAACAGCAGGTCGAACACGATGACCGGCCGCGCATTGCCGATATGGGCGAAGTCATAGACCGTGGGGCCGCAGACATACATGCGCACATTTTCCGCATCCAGGGGAACGAAGGGTTCCCTGGTGCGGGTCAGCGTATTGTAAAGGGTAAGCGGAGTTCCCGAGGTCATCAAAGGCTTCCTGGCCATGCGGAGTTGCGCTGGCTGACGGCTCTTCGGATATCAGAAAATCAGGATGAAGAAGACCGTGCCGCCAACGAGTGGTTAGCAGGTAATAATGCAGACGTTAATCTGAATAGCATTGGTCTTCATGAGCGCGACATTGGCCGGAGTGGTGGCGGCGGTCAAGGGGAAAGAGTAGCGGCAGTGCAGTAGACCTCATCCTGAGCTTGTCGAAGGACGAGGTCGTGGCACACCTGCCTCCACTCGCTCGACCTCGTGGTTCGACAGGCTCACCATGAGGTCTTCTGGAATTTAAAACAGCACTACGGTTTGCGCGATATCGCCGAAGATGGATTGGCCGTCGCTGCCGATGGCGCCGATGCGGATGGTGTCGCCCGGCTGCAGGAAGGGAGTACGGGCGCGGCCGTATTTGAGCTTTTCGACATTGCGGGCTTCGACAATGCAGGCAAAACCGATACCGGCGGGTTTGATGGGCAGGCTTTCCTCGTGCGGCACAGAAATGGTGCCGCCACCGATAATCGTGCCGGCGGCGAGGGCGCGAGTGCGGGCGGCTTCAACGATGAGGGCGGCGAAGTCGAAATACATGTCAGAGCCGGCATTGGGCTGGCCAAAAAGGGTGCCATTGACCTCGCAGCGCACCGGCAGATGCAGGCGATTGTCGCGCCAGGCGGCGCCCAGCGCGGCGGGGGTGGTGACGATGGGGGCGAAGGCGGTGGCGGGCTTGGCGTGGAAATAGCCGAAGCCGTTTTGCAGGTCATTGGCTACGAGGCGCCGCATGGAGACGTCGTTGCAGATGGTGACGAGGCGGATGGCGGCGGCGGCTTGCTCCAGGGTGGCGCGCATAGGCACGGCGCCGATGATGACGGCAACTTCGGCTTCGAAATCGAGCGCCAGATCGGGTTCGGGCGTAATGATGGGGGCGGTGGGGGCCGAGAGTGTGTCAGAGGCGCCCTGATAGAGCACCGGACGGTTGGCGACGTCGGCATCGCGCGTGCCTTTGAGGGTGCGGACGCGTTCGGCGTGGTTGAGATAGGCGGCGCCATCGATCCATTGATAGGCGCGTGGCAAGGGGGCCAAGGCGCGCTTGACGTCGAAAGGCTGGCCCGAAATCTGGCCGGCATCAAGCTGGGCGGCGAGGGCCGACAGGGCCGGCACGGCTGTGTCCCAATCGTCGAGCGCGGCTTGCAAGGTGGGAGCGACTCGCCCAGCTGAAACATAGCGAGCACGGTTCCGCGAGAGGACCACGAGCTGACCATCGGGGCGGCCATTGTTCAGCGTGGCTAGATTCATCGGTGCATTCTCGCTGTTGTGTGGCCGGGCTGCGCTATCTCGGCGCTGGTCGCGACACTATACTGTTGCAACCGGCCCTAGCGATGTCTTAAGGGCCGATACTATGCGCGTGTTGCGGCGCGGACGAGTGGGACTTGATGGTGAATTTGGGCGGAATGGGCATTCGGACGCTATTGTTGCTGGTTTTGGCGACACTGGTGTTGGCGCTCGACGTGAACACGGCCTATGCCCAATCGTCGGCCTGCTCACGGCTCGACCGGCAATTGCGCCAGTTCGACCGCAATGGCGACTTCCAGCAACGGGATGGCAATTCGCAGGCGGCGCGGCAATTGGCCCGCGACGTGCAGAATGCGGAAAGCCGCTATATTCGCGACGGATGTAACGACGACGCCAAGGCCGGGCGGACACTGACGCCGCAATGCCAGCAGGTGGCGCGCGAAGTGCTGCGGCTGCGCCGGGATTACGCGGCGGTGTCGCAATCGGTCAATTCGGCGGGCGCGGTATCGCAGCAGCGCGAAGCGATTTTGCAGGAAATGGCGCGATTCGGCTGCAATGCCAATGGCGGTTCGAACGCCACGTTTTCCAATGACCGCCAGAACGTGTTCGACCGCATTTTCGGCACCACCACGGAAGGCGACTTTTCCAATGGCCAGATGGTGAATGGCGGCGATTTTGGCTACCAGGGCTATCGGACCGTGCGCACCGTGTGTGTGCGGCTGAGCGACGGCTATTTCTGGCCGATCAGTTATTCGACCCTGCCCGACTATGTCGGCAATGACATGGGGCAATGCAAAGCCATGTGTCCCAATGAGCCGGTGGAAATCTACTATTACGACAATCCGGGCCAAGAGCCCGAGCAGATGCGTAACATGTTCAACCAGGCCTATACGGACCTGCCGACCGCGTTCAAATATCGCAATGAAATCGACATGAATGCCAGCTGCCGGGTGATGCCGCAATCTGACGGCAAGCTGATCACGGCAACAGCCGCCAATGGGCAGGCGCGCGCCATGATCGAGGTGCAGGGAGCGAGCTTCCCGCTGCCGCTGCGCGATCCGCGCGGACAGATTCCGGTTCCGGCTGCCGAAGCGGTGCAGACGGCCAATCTGGTCGATGTGCCCCTGCCCCGTCCGCGTCCTGCCGGGCCTGGCGAAACGGTGGCCCGTGTCGTGGCGCCACCGCCGGGGGAAACTCAGCTGCGGCTGGTGCAGTTCGGCGACAAGGTGGTCAGGGTAGTCGGGCCAGACACGCCGTACGCCCAACCAACGGGAGCAGGCTCTTAAGCTCGGGGCCATCGTGACGGCCGGTTAGCACCAGACGCAGCGGCAGGAAGAGCGGCTTGCCCTTGCGGCCGGTGGCGGCCTTGAGCGCATTGGTCCACTCGCCCCAGGTTTCGAGCGACCATGGTTCAGGCGGCAGCAGCGCCTTGGCGAGGGCCAGGAAATCCCGGTCCTCGTCGGCAATAACTGGCTCGACCGGACCGAGCACGAGCTTGGACCACTCCACGATGTCGTTGAACTTGCTCAGATTATCGCGCAGCAGGAGCCAGATGGCTTCGCCTTCGAGGCCCAGGCTCGTGAGGCGCGGCAAGGCGGTTTCGTAAGGCATGGCGTGCAGCAGGCGGGCGTTGAGATTATCCAGTTCAACGGGATCGAAACGCGCGGCGCCATGGGAGATCATGGAGAAATCGAGCTTGGCGGCGATATCGTCCAGCGAGGCGTAGGGCTCGATGGGCAGGCTCGTGCCGGTGATGCTGGCCATGATGGCGATGGCAAGCGGTTCATAGCCTTCGGCGCGGAAATCGGACAGGGACTGGGAGCCGAGGCGCTTGGAAAAGCCCTGCCCTTCGGCGTCAGTCAAAAGATTGTGGTGGCCGAAAATCGGTACCGGGCCGCCCAGCGCCTCGAAGATTTCGATCTGGGTGCCGGTATTGGAGACGTGGTCCTCGCCGCGGATGACATGGGTGATGCCCAGATCGATATCGTCGACCACGGAGGGGAGCGTGTAGAGGTAGGAGCCGTCTTCGCGCACCAGAACGGGGTCGGACATGGAGGCGGTGTTGACGGTCTGTGTGCCCTTGATGAGGTCTTCGAACTGCACGGGGCGGCCGTCGAGCTTGAAGCGCCAATGGGGCTTGCGGCCCTCGGCTTCGAGCTTGGCGCGGTCTTCCTCGGTCAGCTTGAGGGCGGCGCGATCGTAGATCGGCGGCCTCCCCAAGGCGCGGGCGCGCTTGCGGCGGCGGTCCAGCTCATCCTCGGTTTCGTAGCAGGGATAGAGCCGGCCGGCGGCGATGAGGCGGTCGCGGGCGGCGTCATAAAGCGCGGTGCGGTCGGACTGGCGGACCAAAAGGTCGGGCGTGATGCCGAGCCAGGCCAGGTCGGCCTCGATGCCATCGGCGAATTCGCGGGTGGAGCGGGCCGTATCGGTATCGTCCATGCGCAGCACATAGCGGCCGCCATGGCGCCTGGCGAAGAACCAGTTGAGCATGGCCGGGCGGGCATTGCCGAGGTGAATGCGGCCAGTGGGCGATGGCGCCCAGCGCACGATGGTCATCCGATGGTCCGGTCCTTGTAGCCGTTGGTAATGGGATATTTGCGGCCCAGCCCAAACGCCTTGGGCGTGAGCTTGGGGCCGGGAGCCGATTGGCGGCGCTTGTACTCGGCGATATTGAGCAGGCGTTCGATGCGCTGCACCAGTGCCTCGTCATAGCCCAGGGCCACGATCTCGGCGATCGACTTTTCTTCCTCGACCATGGCGGTGAGGATGGCGTCGAGCACCGGATAGGGCGGCAGGCTATCCTGGTCGGTCTGGTTGGGGCGCAGTTCGGCCGATGGTGCCTTGGCGATGATATTGGCGGGAATGACTTCGCCCGCGGGGCCAAGGCAATCGCCGGGGACATGGGCATTGCGCCAGGCGGCCAGGCGATAGACCTCCATCTTGAACATGTCCTTGAGCGGATTGTAGCCGCCATTCATGTCGCCATAGATGGTGGCGTAGCCGACGCCCATTTCCGACTTGTTGCCGGTAGTGAGGAGCATGGAGCCCAGCTTGTTGGAGACGGCCATGAGGACGACGCCGCGCATGCGGGACTGGATGTTTTCTTCGGCCAGATCGGCAGGGCGATTGTCGAAGATGGGGGCCAGTTCGATCAGCGCGTCATCCACCGGATTGCCGATGGAGACGATATCGTAGCGTACGCCCAGGCGGGTGGCGCAATCCTTGGCGTCCTTGAGGCTGTCCTCGGACGTGTAGCGATAGGGCAGCATGAGGCAGTGGACATTTTCGGCGCCGAGGGCATCCACGGCCATGGCGGCGACTACGGCACTATCGATGCCGCCGGACAGGCCGAGGACGACCTGCTTGAAGCCGTTCTTATGCACGTAATCGCGCAGGCCGAGTACGCAGGCGAGCCAGGGGGCTTCGTCGGTGGTGGTCAGTTCGGTGACGTGGCCATTGGTGCAGGTCCAGCCATTGTCGCCGTCGGCCCAGTCGGAGACGATGAAATCGGTGGCGAAGGACTTGCCCTGGAACACGAGCTTGTCGCCGGGCTCGATGGCAAAGGAGGCACCATCGAACACCAGTTCGTCCTGGCCGCCGACCTGGTTGAGATAGAGTAGCGGCACGCGATCCTCGGCTACGCGGGCGCGGACCAGTTCCTTGCGGATATGCTGCTTATTGGTCCAATAGGGGGAACCATTGGGGCAGAGCAGGATTTCGGCGCCGCGCTGCACCAGATGGCCGCAGACCCAGGGGTGCCAGATGTCCTCGCAGATCGGAATGCCGACCGAGACGCCCTTGATGGTCACCGGCTCGGGCAGCACGCCAGGGACGAAATAGCGCTTTTCGTAGAAGACATCGTCATTGGGCAGTTCGCGCTTGAGACGCGTGGCGATGATCTCGCCATCTTCGGCAACGACGACGGTGTTGTGCAGGCCGGTCTGGTCGCGCCAGACAGTGGGCAGGATCAGGACGACACCCGTGCCGGTGGTGTCGGCAACCAGATCGCGGGCGGCCTGCATCGCGTCGGCGACGAATTTGGGCTTGAACAGCAGATCGTCAGGGAAATACCCGGTGAGGAACAGCTCGGAGAGCATCAGGATGTCGGCCTTGGCGGCGGCGGCGTCGCTCAGCGCCTGGCGGGCAAGCGCCAGATTGCCGGCGATATCGCCGACCTTGGGATTGAGCTGGGCAAGCGCAATTCTGAGGCGGTCTGTCACGATGATGCTGGCCCGTGTGCTGGGAAATGAGATGGCGCAGCGGCGCAAAACCGCGCGCGGGCAAGACTTATCCGCTCACCCCGGCAAGGGCAAGCGGATCAAAAGGAGGAGATGGGGTGCAGAGACTAGAAGCGGCCGGTGATTTCGAGCAGCGCGCCGTAGCGGAACATGGAGAAGGGATTGTCGCGGACGACATAGCGCTGCTTGGTCAATGAGGGCGCCGAATAGGCCGGGTCGCCGCCGGTTGCTTGTGGCGGCGTGATCGAGGCCTCTTCCCAGCTAGCATCATACTGGCCCTCGAGATAAGAGGCGCGGCCGCCGACACGGATGGTCAGGTTTTCGGTCGGATGGAAACCCACCATCAATTTGCCTGAGGCACCGTAGCCAAAACCGTTCAGCGTAACGGCCGAGGCCTGAAGCTGGGTGGGCGTGCCCCAAGGCGAAGAATAGGCGCCATAGGTGCCGCTAACCCAAGCGTAGGGCGTTGCCGCTGCCTCACCAGTTAAGTCGAACGCGCCAAAATCGGCGCGGCCAGTGACACCCAGCTTGAGTCCGTGAATATCGAAGCTATTGACCTCACTGTCGCCTCCCACGCCCCAATCCCCTGTGGCCGGCGACCATGAGATATCGGAGGAGCTTTCCGCCGTGGTGAAATCGGCACTGCCGGTATCGGGAGAGTCATTGGTGAATTGATAGCCAGCGACAAATCCCAGGCCCATCTGGCCGCTCGCATCGCCGAAAGGCAACCATCCGAAATCGGCGCCGACATAACCCAGCCGGGCTGCGGGCAGATCAAGGCTAGCGCCACCATTAGTGCTGTAGCTGCCCTCGTGGGCAATGCCATAGCCGCCGGTGGCTTCGACATAGCTACTGGTCGCGTCATCATCAATGCGCAGGAATGCTTCGCCGGAACTCGATGTGGATTCCACATCCTGGGCGTAGGGACCGATATTGTGATTCTGTTCAGACCACGAATACCAGTAGCGCAGGCCGGTCTCAAAGCGCAGTGGGCCTTGTGCGCTCTGTTCCCAGCCATTGTCATAGGAAGGCCGCATCTCGCCAAATAACGGGTAATCGGCGGCCAGGGTTGGCATGGCGGTGCCGAGAGCCAATATCGCGGCGGCGCTGGACAGGGAGCGCTTCATGACGATCTCCAGAACGTGGACCCATTCTGGGTCGCTCAGGAAATTTATGGGTCATTAGGGTTAATGTTCCGCTAAACGGCGGGTTGGGGAACACCTCCCCGTCGAGGGGGAGGTGCTGCACCGGGGCTCGCGCGCCCTGCCCTATTCGCCCGCGATGCGGGTTTCGCGTGGGGGTTTCTGGGCGTGGACTTCTTCGGCGACGAGGAAGGCCAGTTCCAATGCCTGGCTCGCGTTGAGGCGGGGGTCGCAATAGGTGTGATAGCGGTCCGAGAGGGAGGCTTCGGTGACGGCCGAGACGCCGCCGACGCATTCGGTGACGTCGTCGCCGGTCATTTCGATATGCACGCCGCCGGCATAGGTGCCCATGTCACGGTGGATTTCAAAGAAGCTCTTCACCTCCGACAGGACGCGCTCGAATGGGCGGGTCTTGTAGCCGGTCGAGGCCTTGATGGTGTTGCCATGCATCGGATCGGAGCACCAGACGACGGTGCGGCCGGCGCGTTGCACGGTTTCGATCAGGCGCGGCAGGTGATCGTGGATCTTGTCGGAGCCGAAGCGGGCGATGAGGGTAATGCGGCCGGCCTCATCGGTGGGATTGAGGCGGTCCAGCAGGCGCAGCAGGTCTTCGCTGCTCAGGGTCGGGCCGCATTTGATGCCGATGGGGTTCTTGATACCGGCGAAATATTCGACATGGGCCGCATCGGGCTGGCGGGTGCGGTCGCCGATCCACAGCATGTGGCCGGAGGTGGCGTACCAGTCATTGGTGATGGAGTCGCGCCGGGTCAGGGCTTCCTCATAGCCGAGCAGCAGGGCTTCGTGGCTGGTGAAGAAACTGGTCTGGCGCAGGGCCGGCGTGTTGTCTGGGTTGAGGCCGAGCGCGGCCATGAAGGTGATCGCATCATCGATCTTGCGCGCCACTTCCTCGTAGCGCGGATACCAATTGGAGCCCTTCATGAACCCGACGGTCCATTCGTGGATGCGGGTCAGCTCGGCATAGCCGCCCATGGAGAAGGCGCGCAACAGATTGAGCGTGGCGGCCGACTGGCGATAAGCCTGCAGCATGCGATCCGGATCGGGGACGCGGGCAGTTTCGGTGAATTCGATGGAATTGATGATGTCGCCGCGATAGCTGGGCAGTTCCAGGCCATCGATGGTTTCGGTATCGGCGGAGCGCGGCTTGGCGAACTGGCCGGCGACACGGCCGACCTTGACCACGGGCTTGCTGGCGCCATGGGTCAGCACGACGGCCATCTGCAGGAAGACGCGGAAGAAGTCCCGGATGTGATCGGCACCGTGCTCGGCAAAGCTCTCGGCACAATCGCCGCCCTGCAGCAGGAAAGCCTCGCCACGGGCCACCGCGGCCAGCTTGGACTTGAGATCGCGTGCTTCACCGGCAAAGACCAGCGGCGGGAAAGTGCCCAATTGACGCTCAGCTTCGGCCAGCGCAGCGCTGTCCGGATAGGCAGGCACCTGCGAGATGGGCTTGTCGCGCCAGCTATTGGGGGTCCAGGTGGTCATGTCGGGTCTCGCTCACGCGGGGTTACGCATTGTTGCTGGCGGAATACCAAGGGCGGCGGGCCGGGACAAGGATATTCGGGGTGGGCTTTAGTATAGGGCGTATGGAAGCGCCGCCTGTGCTGCGGTTGTCGATAGACGGACGGACCCCGAGACCAGATTCGCCTCGTGAGTAAATAAATGTGAGGCGCAACTTGCCTCGGGGTGCCGGGCCTTGGTCGGAAGGCAGCATCGCGACCCCAGCAGGTGACCGTAGCCCTCCTGCCCGCAGATCCGTCTGCGCATCCCGGAGCAAGGCGCGACCCCCACTCCCCCGGCTGGCTCCCCAGGGGACGTTTTCACTTGGGGGACTTTGGCATGTTCTCCCAAACTCAGTTCCGCCGTCATTGCCCGGCTTGTCCGGGCAATCCATGCTTCCGCATTCGCTGAGAGATGGATCACCCGGACTAGCCGGGTGATGACGATGAACAGGAAAATCGAGCACGCGGCCAAGTCCCCAAGTGAACTCCCCATGATGGGGAGGTACTCTGGGCGTATTCAAGAATGCGGTGTCATTCCGGCGCAGGCCGGAATCCATGTCCGTGGCGATCCACACACATCCAGCGGCGGGATAGCCTTCAGCATGGATTCCGGCCTGCGCCGGAATGACATCGTGGGTGGGATGAGTCCAATACGAACACTCCCCCTATCAGGGGGAGGTTAGGTGGAGATATCCGGGCTAGACCTTCTGCCCATCCCGATAGACGTAGCTGGGGGCCTTGAAGGTCACCAATTCTTCGGCGGCACTCGGATGGAGCGCGATGGCGCGGTCGAAATCGGCCTTGGTGGCGGTCATGCCCATGGGGATGGCGATGAGCTGGATCATTTCGGCGGCGCCGGGGCCCAGGATGTGGCAGCCCAGCACCTTGCCGCCGTCCTTTTCGGTGATCAGCTTGAGCACCATGCGCTCGGTGCGGGTGGAGAGCGTGTTGATCATCGGGCGGAAGCGGGCGACGTAAACGTCGATATCGCCATGGGTAGCGGCTTCACCTTCGGTGAGGCCAATGACGCCGATTTCTGGCTCGGAAAAGACGGCCGTGGGGATTTGCGAGTGATCGACGGCGAGTTTGTTGTTGTTGAACACGGTCTCGGCGAAATACCAGCCTTCGCGAATGGCGACGGGGGTCAGCGCAGCGCGGCCAGTGACGTCGCCCACTGCGTAAATGGAGGGGCACGAGGTCTGCGAATAGGCGTCGACGGCGATGGCGCCGGCCGGGGTCAGCTTGACGCCAGCGGTTTCAAGGCCAAGGCCGCGCACATTGGGATTGCGGCCGGTGGCGAACATGACGACGCCATAGGGGGCGGTGACACCGTCGCTGAAGGTGGCGGCAATGTCGTCGCCGTGCCTGGCCAGCGACTTAATTGTGGTCTGGTAGATGAGCTTGATGCCGCGATCGATCAGGCCGGCCTCAAGGCCCCGGCGCATATCATCGTCGAAGCCGCGCAGGATGCAGTCGCCGCGATAGATGATGGTGGTATCGACGCCCAGGCCGGCAAAGATGGTGGCGAATTCGACCGCGATATAGCCGCCGCCTTCGATGAGGATGGAATGGGGTAGTGCCGGCAGATCGAAAGCCTCGTTGGAGGTGATGCCCAATTGATAGCCGGGAATGGGCGGGACGAAGGGAGCTGCACCGGTGGCGACAAGGATGTATTTGGCGGTCAGGTCACGGTCGCCCGCTACGAGATGAACCGTATTGGGACCGGTGACCAGCGCCCGATCTTTGATGATCTCGACGCCGGGCTTTTCGAGGTTCGAAGTATAGGCGTGTTCGAGCCGGGTGATTTCCTTTTCCTTGGCGGCGACCAGGGTTGGCCAATCAAAGGAGGCGTCGACCTGCCAGCCAAAGCTGGAGGCCACATCGAACAGGTCGTTGAAGCGGCTGGCATAGACATAAAGCTTTTTGGGGACGCAGCCGCGAATGACGCAGGTGCCCCCGACTCGGAATTCCTCGATGACGGCGACTTTGGCACCATAGGTGGCGGCCATGCGGGCCGCGCGCACGCCCCCGGAGCCGGCGCCTATCACAACGAGATCGTAAGTGTCGGACATGCTGACTCCGCTGGCTGGTTATATCGTCTAATACCGATGAATATCGGATGGCGCATCGCATAAAAAAAGACCCCGCACAAGGCGGGGTCCAATTCGGGTACCAATGGCGGGCTAGAGCTGCACACCCTGGGCGCGCAATTCGGCGCGAACCTTGGCGTAGAATTCCTGCTGCAGCGTGTTGGTGAACACGGTCAGCACGCGCTGGATATCGGTATTCACCTCGGCATTGGCCTGGGAGAGCTTGGCGCCGGTGGGCGATTCATAGAAAGTGACGATTTCCTGCAGTTCGGCCGCGGTAAAGCGAACGGCATAGACGCGGGCGAACTGATCGAGCAACTCGCCCTTGCGGCCCTTGTATTCCTCGAGCGTCTTGGTGATGGCGGCATCGGTCTGCTCGGTCAGCTCCGGATTCTGCTGCACGATCTGGCGCATGGTATCGATCGCAGTCTGCACCAGCGTGACCTCATAGATCGCCGCGCGATCGGTCAGATCGATATATTTGCGGGCCAGCGCCAATTGTTCGGGCGCCACTTCCTGCGCAAAGGCCGGAGCCGACAGGCCGAGCATGCTCACGCTCAAAGCAATAACCACCAGCGCCTTGGAGCGCTTCAACACACCGGTCATCATCGAAATATCCATCCTGTTCGAATCCACCCTCATTTCATACCTGGATGGTTCTTACGCCATCCGGCATCGCGACATAAGCCTTCTTGCACATCTGGAGGAACAGCCCGTGCTGCACGACGCCGGCAATGTCCAGCAAATCCCGTGACAGCGCTTCTGGCTGCGAAATGCGGCCAAAAAATGCATCGAGGATCAGGTGGCCACCATCGGTGACATAGGGCGCGCCGTCCTTGGTTTGCCGCAGTTTGAGGCCGCCTTGCGCACCATGGGCTGCATTCACTTCGGCAATGGCGCGCTGGGTCGCGCCCAGGCCAAAGCTATTGACCTCGATGGGCAGCGGAAACTTGCCGAGCGTGTCGACCAGCTTGGAGCCGTCGGCAATCACGATCATGACATCGGAGGCGGCAGCGACGATCTTTTCGCGCAGCAGCGCGCCCCCTGCCCCCTTGATGAGGTTGAGCGCCGGATCGATCTCGTCGGCGCCATCGACGGTGACGTCGAGCCGATCCAGGGTCTCGAGGTTCGAGAGGGGAATGCCCAGGCTCTCGGCCTGCCTTGCCGTGACCTCGGAAGTAGGCACGCAGATACAGTCGAAACCCTCGGCGACTTTTGCGCCGAGCAGGTCGACGAAATGCCAGGCCGTCGAGCCGGTACCCAGGCCCAGCCGCATGCCTGGCCTTACCTCGGTCAGCGCCATGGCGGCGGCCTGGCGCTTGAGATCATCATTCATCGCAGGGCTCTCCTCGCTAATAGCCGCCCAGATGCCGGGCGAACGCTGGCAAGTCAATGCACCCAAAGGCGAGGGATCACGGAACGGTGAGCGCTTTTTGTAACCACCTGGCAACACAATTTAGTGAACATGTCTGGAGTGTGGCGGAAAGGGGGCAGGCGCCCTTCCTGCTGTTTTGTAAACCGCGTAAGCAAATCGTCATTGATCCGATGGGCGAATCGCCAGCCCATCTATTTTCAGAGGCCAGTCGTCAGATGTCCAAATTCAGAACAGCCGCGGCAATCGGGCTGTCGATACTTTTGTCGGTGTCATTGACCATGCCCAGCATGGCTGCTCGTGTCTACAATGCCGACACCAATACCTGGGAAGAGCCCAGTGTCGCCAAGACGCGCAATCGGGGCGGCAGCCCGGTCAAGCGGGAAACGATCGAATATGCGAGCAATTACAAGCCCGGCACGATCGTGATCGAAACCGGCGAGCGCCGGCTCTATCTGGTACTCGAAGACGGCAAGGCCATCCGCTATGGCGTGGGCGTGGGCCGCGACGGTTTCACATGGTCAGGCAGCCATCGCATCACCCGCAAGGCCGAATGGCCGGGCTGGACCCCGCCGCCGCAGATGCGCAAGCGCGTGCCGGACCTGCCGGCCTATATGCCCGGCGGCCCGGACAATCCGCTGGGCGCCCGCGCCCTCTATATCGGCTCGACGCTGTATCGCGTACATGGCACGTCCGAGCCCTGGTCGATCGGCCAGGCGGTTTCCTCGGGCTGCATTCGCCTGACCAATGAAGACGTGACCGATCTTTATGAGCGCGTCCGCGTCGGTGCGCTAATCGTCGTAAAGCACTAGCGACGATCGAATTGTCATGAAGCCGTCTCTTCGGGGGCGGCTTTTTTGTTTGGGTGGCTTTGAAAGCACCTCGGAACCAACTAGATTTGTCGCCATGACGACTAGTCCAGCACCCGCCCGCCCCCTCGTCGACCGTTTCGGCCGGCATATTTCCTATCTCCGGATTTCGGTGACGGATCGGTGTGATTTCCGTTGCGTCTATTGCATGGCTGAGAACATGCAATTTCTCCCCAAAAAGGAGATCTTGAGCTTTGCCGAGATCGAGACCATTGCCACCGCCTTTGTGACGCGTGGCGTGACACGGTTACGGCTGACAGGCGGCGAGCCGTTAGTGCGGCGCGACATTATCGAATTGGTGCGCAGCCTGGGCCGGCATATCGGGCATGGGCTGAATGAGCTGACCATGACCACCAATGGCAGCCAATTGGCCAAGCATGCCGAGGCGCTGATGGCTGCAGGCATGCGGCGGATCAATGTGTCGCTCGATACGCTGGATGCGGAGCGCTTTCGCACCATTACCCGGCGCGGGCGGATCGAGGACGTGCTGGGCGGGATCGACGCGGCGCTAGCGGCCGGTCTCAAGATCAAGATCAATATGGTGGCGATGCGCGGCGTCAATGACGACGAGATCGAGCCGATGATGGCCTGGGCGCATGGTCGCGGCATGGGGCTGACGCTGATCGAGGGCATGCCGCTGGGCGAAGTGGGCATTGACCGGGTCGACAGCTATCTGCCGCTGCGCGAACTGCGCGACCGGCTGGCCAAACGCTACACATTGGAAAAGCTGGATCACCGCACCGGGGGCCCTGCCCGCTATGCTCGCGTGGCCGAAACCGGCGGCATATTGGGCTTCATCACCCCGATGAGCCACAATTTCTGCGAAAGCTGCAATCGGGTGCGGCTGACGGCGACCGGGCAATTGTTCCTATGCCTGGGGCAGGAAGACCAGGTGAGCCTGCGCGATGCGCTGCGCGAAGGTGGCGCGGAGGCACTGGATGCCGCGCTCGACCAGGCCATGCTGATCAAGCCCAAGGGGCATGATTTCGTCATCGACCGTGCAAGACCGGAACCGGCGCTGGGACGGCATATGAGTGTGACGGGGGGCTAGGCCTTCCGGGGTATCCGTATCTTGCAAAACCCAACTTCTTAGGTTATTTTGTTGCATGGTTACGGTGTTCCGTTTGGCGGGCATGCGGTTCGTCATTTACACCGACGACCACGAACCGGCACATGTGCATGTCTATGGAGACGGCGAGGTCCGCGTCGATATCGTGACACTGACGGCTCTTTCAAACCGCGGCATGAGCAAACGTGACCTGGGTCGCGCGCTACAGGCAGCTGCTTCTGGAAAAATGGACTGAAATCCATGGCTGAATTTGAACTCGATGATCGGCAATATGAAGAAGCGACGCAGCGCGGCGCTGATGAGCGCGCACATGCGCCTATGCCCTCCTCTGTCCGTTTCGACCGTAAATCCGGCCGTATCCTGGTGGAATTCAGCAATGGCGCGGCCCTGATGGTGCCGGCACGGGCGCTTGAGGGTCTGGAACAGGCGAGCGACGAAGAACTCGCCGAAGTCGAACTGTTGGGTGAGACCGGATTGCACTGGGAGAGCCGCGACGTCGATTTTACCATTGCCGGTTTGATGCAGGGAATATTCGGCACGGCGAAATTCATGGAGGCGCAACGTCGGGGCGGGCAGTCGCGCTCGGCTGCCAAGGTTGCCGCAAGCCGGGCCAACGGCGCCAAAGGCGGGCGGCCACGGAAAAACCTGCCTTAGGCGACGCTCAGCGTTGTTCTATCCGCTCGGCCAATTCCACCACGATGCCGTCGGGGTCGCGGCAGAAGGCGACGCGTTTGAACATTTCGGTGTTGTGGGCGGCGCGCGGATATTCGACGATTTCAGTACCGCTGGCTTCGAGTTCGGCGATCAGAGCATCCACATCGGTGACGGCCAAAGTGAGGTGGCGCATGCCGGCTTCGAGCGGGGGCACATCACGCGAGCGGGTGATGTGGCCATTTGGCGCGAAGACTTCGAGCATGCCGCCGCCGGCGTCGAGAAAGGCCATTTCGCCGCGCGGCTGCTGCTTGCGCAACACGAGCTTGAGGCCGAGCTGGCCGCAATAAAAGGCGATCGTCCGATCGAGATTGGACGAGGTGACGCCGATATGTTCAAAGCCGATAAGCATGGGCTTACTTGTCGTCGTCGACGACGATGGCGAAATCGAGCGGCAGAGCGGTGGTATATTTGATCTGCCCCATGGCGAAGGCCGAGCTGACATCGGTCAGATTGATCTTGGAAATCAGGCGCTTGTAGAAGGTGTCATAGGCGCCGATATCGGGCACAACCACGCGCATCAGATAATCGACATCGCCGCTCATACGATAGAATTCGACGACTTCGGGGAATTCGTCGATAACGCCAGCGAATTTGCGCATCCAGCCTTCATTGTGTTCATTGGTCTTGACCGAAACAAAGACGGTGACGCCGACATTGACCTTGGCCGGATCGAGCACGGCGACGCGGCGCTGGATGACGCCATCTTCTTCCATCTTCTGAATGCGGCGCCAGCATGGGGTGGTGGAAAGGCCGACTTTGCGGCCGATTTCGGCCACCGGCATGGTTGCATCCTTTTGCAGAAGCGTCAGAATTTTCCGGTCGATCTTGTCCAATGCCATAAACGCCCCCGCGAAATGAGATTTCCAGGACAACGCCATTCCATCCTGAATTTGGCAGTTTAACTGCCACACCCGGCAGTTAAACGCAATAATCTTGCTCTTTTAAAGATGATCGTAATGATCATGTTTATGGCAGCAGGCTGCCGAGCCAACCAAGCAAACTGCTCGGGCGGGGGTGATCGTCGCGCCAATGGCGCGGTGTATCGAAACCGCCGGCCCATATCCCCTTGCTGGTTGAGCGGGCCGACTGTTCCTCGCCCCAATAGCGGCCCGAGGAAATAGCCAATCCCTCGGCGACCATGGTCGCGGCAATGTCCCTGCCGCCAACGGTGCACACGGCGAGCAGCCGCCCATATTGATCGTGATCTTCGGGACGGCAGTCGACCTTGCCGGACTTGAGCAATTGGGCCATCCGGTCGCGGGCCGTGCGGCCGCAAGGCCATTGCCTGCCGTTGCTGTCATCGCAGGTCTGGGCGTATTCGGGCGCATCGATGCCGAGCAGGCGCACGCGCTCTTCCCCCAGGCGGAAGCTGTCGCCATCGCTAACGCGGGCATTGCCGGCCATGGGGGGCGGAGCAGGATCGAGCCAAGCGGCGACCAGTGCCGCGCCGCCCAAAAGGATGATCGCCAGCACGGCTCCGAAGCGCCCGCGAAAGGGTCGCATCCAACGCTTATATGAAGTCAGGATTTCACCACCCGTTAACTACGCGTCGCTAGTGTTTTGCCCGTGAGCGTAGCGAATGCGTTTCTGGTTCGCATCATTTAGTAACGAGTAAAAGTTTCATGCCGCTTCAGTCGGCTGTCATCGATGCTGATGTTCGCTCGCAAATGGGGCGGGACGGCAAGCGCACGGCGCAAAAAACCGTTCTCGACGCGCGGCAACGCTTGATGTCGAGCTCCGGCACGCGCGCGTCCTATGATTTCGAGCTGCTGCACGATTATGCGCAATCGCGCATCTCGGCGGCTTTGCCCATGGCCGCCATCGTGGTCATTCTCTCGATTGTCGCGAGCCTTTGGGTTCCGGTGGTTTTCACCACGCTATGGGCTGCCGCAGTGTTGCTGGGCCTGTTGATCGTGGTGATGGTGGCCAGCCGGTTCCAGCGGAGCGACCCGGCCAAGTTCAACGCCACCAACTGGACCACCACCTTCATCGCCGGCGAGATGATCTATGGCCTGTCCTGGTCGCTGCTGGCGCTGTTTACGCTGGTGGCACCGGCCGACACGCTGACGCCGGTGATGTTCGCCATGGTGCTGGTGAGCGTGGCCGCCAATGCGGTCACCACCAATACCCTGCCCCCGGCAACGCTGATGAGCACGTTGCCGGTGACGCTGACCGTGTCGGCAAACCTGATCGCGGTGGGCGGCACGCTCAATTATACGCTAGCCGCCGTGGCAATTTGCGGCGAAGTCTTCTTCGTCTACCTGGCGCGCCAATTGCACAAATCTGAGCTGGAAACGATCACGCACCAGGCCGAAAAGGATGCGCTGATCAACGAGCTCGAGGAAGCAAGGCAGATGTCGGACGAGGCGCGGCGCCACGCCGAGCAGGCCAATATCGCCAAATCGCAATTCCTGGCCACGATGAGCCACGAATTGCGCACGCCGCTCAACGCGATCATCGGGTTTTCCGAGGTGCTGAAGTCGGAGTTGCTGGGGACCCATCAGGTGCCGCAATACAAGGAATATGCCGGCGATATCCACGCCAGCGGGCAGCATTTGCTCAATCTCATCAATGAATTGCTGGACCTCAGCCGTATCGAGGCGGGCAAATATGACCTCAATGAAGAGGCCGTGTCGCTGGTCGATATCGCCGAGGACTGCCGGCGGATGATGGAATTGCGCGCCAAATCCAAGGGCATCGAGCTGGCCTATAATGTCGGCCACAACCTGCCCAAGCTGTGGGGCGACGAGCGCGCCATCCGGCAGGTGGTGCTGAACCTGTTGAGCAATGCCATCAAGTTCACGCCGCAGAACGGCAAGGTGACGCTGGTGGTGACCCGCAGCGGCGACGGCGGGCAATTGGTGTCGGTCAAGGACAATGGACCGGGCATTCCCGAGGACGAAATCGCCACGGTGCTGTCCTCATTCGGCCAGGGATCACTGGCACAGAAGACCGCCGAACAGGGTGCGGGCCTGGGCCTGCCGATCGTGCAGAAGATCATGGACCTGCACCAGGGGCGGTTCGACCTGTTCTCCAAGCTGCGCTTCGGCACCGAAGTGATCGCCACCTTCCCCCGCGCCCGGGTGATGGACGCGCTGGCGCCGGTGGTGGAGAAGAAGAACCGGCTGGAGATTTACTCGGAAGCTGGCTAGGCGGCGTTGACGAGCGGGTGGGCGCGTTCGACCCGCTCGCGCTCATGCGGATCGTGCATCGCGTTCCACAGATCGGAGCGGCGCTGTACATTCAGCCAGAAATCGGGACTATTGCCGAAGACGCGCGCCAGAATGAGCGCCGTCGGAGCGGTAACGGAGCGTCGGTCGTTGCAAAGCTCGTTAACGTGCTTGCGCGGCACGCCAATTGCCTCAGCCAACGCGGCCTGAGTTAGGCCCAGCGGGCCCAGGAATTCCTCAGTCAATATCTCGCCGATTGTCGCCGGCTTACGCGCTGTCATCAACATGGCTCACTCACCCTGTTACCAACGGTGTCGTTCCGGCGAAGGCCGGAATCCATCCTGAGATGACAGCTTAGCCTAAAATCTCAGGATGGGCCCCGGCCTTCGCCGGGGTGACACCGAGTTTTAGTAGCCAGCCTAGTTCGCCTTGCCGCTGACTGCCGCGCTTTCGAACGTGGCCATGTTGTTGTGCAGGTGCAGGGCGGTTTTGGCCAGCACTGCAGCCAGAGCGGCGCCGCTCCCCTCCCCCAGGCGCATGCCGAGGTCGAGCAGGCCTTTTTGGCCCATGGCGGCGAGGGCGCGGGCGTGGCCGGGTTCCGCCGAGACGTGGGCGAAAAGGCAATGATCGATTGCTGCAGGATTGATCGCATGGGCGATGGCAGCCGCCGAGGTGGCGACGAAGCCATCGACGATGACCGGCACCTTTTGATGGCGGGCGGCGAGCAGTGCGCCGAGCATGGCCGCGATTTCACGGCCACCTAGGCGGGCCAGAATGGCCAGGGGATGATCGAGTTCGTCCTGGTGGAGGGCCAGAGCGCGGTCGACGGCGTGGGCCTTGCGGGTGAGACCGGCGTCATCAACGCCGGTGCCGCGGCCAACCCAATCGGCGCCGGTGCCGCCATAGAGGGCAGCGTAGATGGCGGCGGCGATTGTGGTATTGCCGATGCCCATTTCCCCGATGCAGATCAGGTCGGGCTTGCCGGCAATGGCTTCCATGCCATAGGCGATGGTGGCGGCGCACATCCGGTCGTCGAGCGCTGGTTCCTGGGTGATGTCGCCAGTGGGTAGTTCCAGCGCCAGTTCGAAAACGCGCAGGTTGATTTCGTGCAGCGCACAAATCTGGGAGATGGCGGCGCCACCATTGGTGAAATTGGCGACCATTTGCGCGGTGACTTCGCGCGGAAAGGCAGAGACGCCCTGATCGGTGACGCCGTGATTGCCGGCGAAAATGGTGACCATGGGGTTGTCGAGGCGCGGCTTGGCACGGCCCTGCCAGCGGGCGAGGAATTCGACCAAGGTTTCGAGCTGACCAAGCGAGCCGGGTGGTTTGGTGAGCTGGGAATCGCGCGCGCGCACAGCGGCAACGGCCGCTTCATCCCCATCGGGAACAATGGTCAAAAGTTCGAGGACATCGGCATAGGCGGGATTGAGGGCGGGCATGACAGGTCCGGCGGCAGGGTGCTAGGAAGGTGCGGACTTGTTGCGCAGAACGGGATGAAAAGCAATTGAACGGCGACGAGCCAGTCCAGGACCCCGCCCCCAGCATCGACGCCGCCGCGCGTGAGGCCAGCGTGCCGCATGAGCCGGCAGCAGGTATCGGGCTGAAGGACGATTTCATCATGGCGCTGCGGTTTTTCTCGCGGCTGCCGACGGGGGATTCGCCGCATCAGAAGCCCGATCTGGGGCGGATTGCCATGGCGTTGCCGCTGGCGAGCGTAGCGATCGGCATTGGTCCGGTGGCTCTGCTGATCGCGGGGGTGTTGGTGGGGCTACCGGCTTATTTCGCAGCGGCGCTGGCAGTTGGCGCCATGGTGCTGGCGAGTGGGGCGATGGCCGAGGATGCGCTGGCGGATGCGGCGGATGGCCTGTTCGGCGGGCACACGCCCGAGCGACGGCTGGAAATCATGAAGGATAGCCGCCACGGCACTTATGGGGTGGCGGCGCTGTGCCTGTTTCTCGTGCTGCGCGTGATGGCGGTGGGGTCGATGGCGGAAACCAGCCCGCTGGCGGCGGGGGCGGCGTGGCTGGCGGCGAGCATTGTCGGGCGGTCGGCGGCGCTGTGGGTGGCGGTGGTGCTGGCTCCGGCTCGGCGGGACGGCGCCTCAGCGACGGCGGGGCAATTGAGCTGGCGCAATTTTGCGGTGGGCATGGTGTTTGCCGCGGTGCTGCTGTTCGTGCTGGGTGGTCCGGCGTCGAGCATGGCGGGGCTGATATTGGCCATTGTGCTGACAATGGGGACCGCCTGGGGCTGGACCACTTTATGCAAGCGGCTGGTTGGCGGGCAGAGTGGAGACCTGATCGGGGCTCTGGCGGCGCTGATCGAGATTGCTGCGTTCACGGGACTGTTGGTTTTCGCCCGCGGTTGAGGCCTTGAAATTACCGCATGAAATGACTTTATCGGCTTGAACGCACGAAAAGGGATGGGCGCAGGCATGATCTTTATCGGCATCGCCATCCTGATCGTGGCCGCCATCACCCTGATGATCAATGCCGATGCGGGCACCCTGGTAGGGCTCAGCCAGGAGCAGACGGCGCGGCTCGTGCCATTGGTGGTCATTCTCATCGTCATTGCGGCGGGCGTGCTGTCGCGGCGCCGGAAATTCTCAGAACTGCTCGGCGGCGTGCTGCTGTGGGCAGGCATTTTTGGCGTGGCCATGCTGACCTATGCCTATCGCGATGAGCTGACCAGCATTGCCGGCCGGGTCGCCGGTGAGTTGCGGCCAGGTGTGGCGCTGGTGGATGCCGAGCGCGGCACGGCGACATTCCGGCGCGGCATTGGCGGGCATTTCGAGATCGCCGCAAGCATCAACGGGCACCGAACGCCGATGATCTTCGATACGGGGGCCAGTGCGGTGGTGCTGACCCTGGCCGATGCGCGGGAGGCGGGTATCGATACGGCCAATCTGCGGTTCACCATCCCGGTTTCAACGGCCAATGGCATGGGCCAGGCGGCGCGGGTGAAGCTGGATCAGCTTCAGGTCGGCGGCATTGTCCGTCACGGCGTCGTGGCCTTCGTCACCGAAGAAGCGGCGCTGGAAACGAGCCTCTTGGGCATGACGTTCCTGGAAACACTCAGCCGCTATAGCGTGACGCAGAATTCGCTGGAACTGGTGGACTGAAACAGCAAGGGCGGGTCGCCGGACCCGCCCTTTCCACATTGCGAGATCAATTCACCGCGAACTGGATCGCCTGGCTGCCCACGATGTACCAGGTGACGAACAGTGCATTGATGAAGGCGCCGGGCAGATAACTGCCGGTCCGCCGCCAGGCGAAGGTGGAGAGGAACGCCACGATGGCCAGCAGCGGCACGAATTGCATGCCGATCACTGTGGTCAGCGACTCGTTCATGCTGAACAGATGGCCGGTGAACAGCAGCGTCAGATACTGGAAGCCGAGGAACAGGATGAACCCGACAACCATCACGGCGACGTTGGAGAGGTACTGCGCCAGCCGGCTATCGCTGCGAACCGATAGGCCAGTATGCAGGCCGCGCATTGCCAGCACGAAGTAGACAGTGAACGGCACCAGGTAGACGAGGCCGATCTTGGCCCGCACCAGATCGAGCGGCTTGAGCGCGACGACCCAGAAGCGGAAATCCACCTTGAAGAGGAAGTCCGTTGCCGCCACGGCGATATAGCCGATGCCCACCGTGGCCAGCGCGATCAGTACCGAGCCCCAGATATCGCCACGGCCTTCAAGTTTGTTGCCCTTGAAGACAAAGCCCAGAGCAAAGACGATCACCGCGTTCAGCACCGCCCAAAGAGCGATCTGGCTGGTGAAGCTCTGCGGCAGGATGGCCGAGGCCGGAAAGATCACCGTCGCCCAGTAGAAAAAGGGATAATAGGTCAACACCGGCATCAGGGTGGCGAGAGCAAAATGCAGCCACCATTTGCCGCTCCGCTTCTCATAGGCCGCGCCTGCCGGCTGCTTGCGCAGATGGGCGAAGAACTGGGTCTTGAGCAGCATGTCGAAGGCGCCGGCGAGAAGGATGACGAAACCCACCAGCGCAATGAGCGTGCCGATTTCCTTCCAAATCCAGATCTGGTCGCCCGGCGACAGCGGATTGGCGCCATCAAGAGTCCGGTCGAACCAGGCAATGGCGTCCCCGATCGCTTCGGGGGAGAGGTGATTGCCCGGATGGGTGGTGTTCGGCTGCTGCAACAGGCGCGCAGTACCATCTTCAATGCTGCCGTAGAGCTGGCCGATAACCACCGGCCCGGTGGCGCCGAAAGCGGTCTGCAGCTTTGTGCTGTCGGGCACATCCTGGGCCCGGTCCACGCCCCACATGGTGCCCGAGAACTCGTCGAACTTGGAGAAGACCACAGCCAGATTGCGCGGCCAGGACGTGTCGGCTTCCTTGGCGAAGGGCGCGCCGGTGCTCGATCCCTGCAAGACCACGGCCTTATAGGCATCCGGCATGGCGGCTGCGGCAGCAAGCACGGTCCAACCACCCATGGAATGGCCTTCAAGGCCGATATTGTCGGTATCGACGAAATCAAGCGAGCGCAGATAAGCCAGACCGCCCGGACCGCCGAAACCATTGGCGAAGGCTGGAGCGTCGGAATAACCATGGCCGCCCTGATCAAGCGCCAGGACGACATAGCCGCGACGGGCGAACTCGATGGCAAAGCCGTCCTGGGTCTCGCGACTGTTGAAATAACCATGCACCGCCAGGATGGCCGGCGCCTTGTTTTCGGCCGAAACGCCCGGCGGCACATAGAGCAGACCGCTCAGGACCTGGCCGTTGGTGCCGTTGAACCGCAGGTCACGAATGCTGACCCCGCCAGATGTCTGGATGAAATGCGCCAGCAGCGCGCCGATGAGAATGATGATCCAGCCCGCGTGAAACAGGCGATTTTTGATTGGCATTGAATTGCCCCCCTTATTTCGTTCCATCGTCTTAGCACATGAAGGGCGAGATATTACAGCCCATACGAAATGCAAACGAAATAAAACGAAAGCCGTGGAAACAAGCGCCATCGGCCCGCCCGCATGGGGCGGCGATCCATCTCATATGCGGATAGAAAATTAGCTGGCGAGGCCCAGGCCACGGTTTTCCACCACGGCCAGGGCGGCCAGGAGAACCTCTGGTCCAGCCCCGGGTTTGCAGGCATCGACACTCAGAATCTGGCGGAACCGGCGGGCGCCAGCCAGGCCATTGGCGAGGCCGAGCATGTGGCGGGTAATGTTGTTGACACGGGTGCCGTTGCCGGCTTCACGACGGGCATAGTCGGCCATGGCCTGCATGATGGCTTCGAGCGTGACCGGCGGGTTGGCCGCGCCGAAAAAGCGGCTATCGACCTCGGCCAGCAGCATGGGATTGTGATAGGCAGCGCGGCCCAGCATGACACCATCCATATGGGCCAATTCTGCCTCGGCGGTTTCCAGCGTCTCGATACCGCCATTGATCATGACCGGCAGTGGAGCCAGACGCTGGCGCAGGCGGTGTACGCGGTCATAGTCGAGCGGCGGGATGGTGCGGTTTTCCTTGGGGCTCAAGCCCTTGAGCCAGGCCTTGCGGGCATGGACATAGAGCGCGTCGACGCCTGCGCCGACCACGGCATCGGCGAAGCGGTCAAGGCTTTGCTCGATATCCTGATCATCGATGCCGATGCGGCACTTGACCGTCACCGGCCGATCGGTGGCAGCGCGCATGGCGCGCACGCAATCGGCAACGAGATCGGGCTCGGCCATGAGGCAGGCGCCGAACTTGCCGGACTGCACGCGGTCCGAGGGGCAGCCGACATTGAGGTTGATCTCGGCATAATCGTAGGCTTCCGCAAGCGCGACAGCCCGGGCCAATTCGACCGGATCGGAGCCGCCCAATTGCAGGGCGACGGGCGCTTCCTCAGCATTGAGACGCAGATGGCGGTGGGCGTCGCCATGCACGATGGCAGCGCTGGTGATCATTTCGGTGAAGAGCAGGGATTCGCGCGTGAGCAGCCGATGGAGGTAGCGGCAATGCCGATCCGTCCAGTCGATCATGGGCGCAACGCTGAATTTCCTATGCCTTTCAAGCAATTAAATAGATTCCCATAGACCGCGTTGAGATTGGACCGACTGACATTGCCGACTTTGGTGATAGCTGATGCATTTCGTTCTATTTTTCAATGTGCAACGACCAATGTCACTCAACACCACGTTCCTGCTTTTGGCACAATACAATGGCAAAATCGTCATTCCGCTTGAGAAGGTCCGCCGTGACTTCCTTTGGCACCTGACGCTGCAAAAGCTCCAGCTCAGGGGACAAGCACCGGACAGTCACGCTGGCGGCCTGCCGGTTCAGGCCTCTGCTGAGCGGGGCCGGCCGATCATCAGCCACAGCACCGCCGCGGCAGCGAGCGCAAGCCAGGGGAGCAGGACCAGGTTCATGATCTGCCAGCCCACGGCCTGCTGCAAAACGCCGGCGGAGAGCGAGGCCAGAAGGCCCACGATGAATATCGTGAAGTCGTTCGCGGCCTGAGCTTTGCCCCGCTCGGCAGCGGTGTAGGTCCGCGTCAGCAGATTGGTGCCGCCGATATAGAGGAAGTTCCAGCCAATTCCGAGCAGGATCAGCGCACCGGCAAACGAGTAGAACCCGGTTCCGCTCAATGTCAGCAATACGTGTCCCGCCAGAATTGCGATGCCGGCGCCCATCACGGTCAGCACGCCGAAACGGGCGATCAGGGAGCCGGTGACAAAGGACGGCAGGAACATGCCGAGGACGTGCAACTGGATGACGATCGAAGCATCGGCCAGGCTGTGGTGGTGATGGACCATGGCAAGTGGTGTCGCCGTCATTGCCAGGATCATGATGCCGTAGCCGGTCGCGGCGCCGAACAGCGCGACCAGATAGGTCGGCTGTTTGGCTATCACCGCCATCGGCCTGGCCGTTGCGCCTTTGTCCGCAGAAGCCGCGGCGGCAGGAATTCTGAGCCCCAGCAGGAGGCCGGCTGCGAGCATGGAGACGATGGCCAGCAGCAGGAACGACCCGCTGTAGATCGGCTGCAACCATTCACCACCAATTCGCGCCAATGCAGGCCCGGCGAGCGCCGCCACCACGCCGCCGGCAAGCACCAGGGAAATGGCGCGTGGCCTGAACGCATCGTCTGCGACTTCGGATGCGGCGAAGCGGTAAAATTGGGCAAAGGCCTGGTAAATGCCGACCAGCAGCGTGCCGATGCAAAGCAGAAACAGCGACCCTGCGAAGATGCCCAATGCCGCCATCACGCCGCCGGCGGCACCGATCGCGGCTCCCGCGACAAAGCCGGTCCTGCGGCCGACGCGGGCCATCCACATCGACGCCGGCACGGTGCCAAGTGCGGTGCCCAGAAACATCGAGGCAATCGGCGCCGTCGCCCATTCCGGCGCCGGGCTCAGGACCGCACCGGCGAGGCTTCCAACCGTCATCACCAGCACCGATGCGGTCTGGAACAGGGCCTGCGCGGAAGCAAGCAGTAAAACCTGGCGGTGCATGGGCAGCATTTGGGAACTCCGGGTGGCTCAGGATTCGACGGGTTGGCCGGCCGCCGCCCATTCGGGCATGCCGTCCTGGAGGCGCCGCGCCGAAAAGCCCATCTGGCGCAGGCGGGCGACGGCCTCGAACGACATGACGCAGTATGGTCCGCGGCAATAGGCGATGACCTCCTGGGCGGGGTCCAGTGCCGACAATCGCGCTTCCAGTTCACCCAGCGGCACATTGAGCGCGCCCGGTACGTGCCCGAGCGCGTATTCATCTGCCGGACGCACGTCGAGAACCGTTACCGTGCCATCGCGCAAACGGGACTGAAGCTCATCCCGTGATATCGGTTCAAGGCAGTCGCGCTGGTAGAAATAGCCCCGAACCACCCGGCCGACCTCGGCGAGATTGGCCTCGGCCACCTGCTGGATGGCCTGGACGGCTGCCAGGACGTCCGGACTGGCCAATCTGTAAATCACGTACTTTCCCTGCCGCTCGGCGGCGACGAGCCCGGCCCGCCGCATCGCCTGCAGGTGCTGAGACACGTTGGCGATTGGAAGACCGAGCTTGTCGGCCAACAGGTCGACGTGGCGCGGCCCCTGGCCGAGCTGCTCGATCAGTTCGAGACGCTGCGGATGACCCAGCGTTTTGGCGACGAGGGCGAACTGTTCGAACAGGGCCAGCTTCGGCGAAGTGCTTGACATCGATCAACAATCAACGATTCAATGTAATTATTGATTATCGCGTCCAAACCTGATCCGCAAGCGTCGGGTTTCGCCAGGAAACAGAATGAGGATCGGGGCTTGATTGCCCTCCCATTATTGTTATGTTACATAACAATAATGGGAGGTGGCATGGTGGAGCCCTTGGAGTACCGGCCTGTCCGCATGGGCGACATGCGGGCGGAAGTGCGGACCGCCGAAGATGGCACGCACTATGTGCGGTCGCAGGAGGAACTGGCGGCCTATCCGCGCACCATGACCGACCGGCTGGCGCATTGGGCGCTCAGCGATCCAGACAGGGTTTTTCTGGCCGATCGCGGCCAGAGCGGTGCGTGGCGGCGGCTGAGCTATGGCGAGGCGTATGCGCGCGTGCGGTCGCTGGCCCAGGTGCTGATCGATGCGGGTCTCAGCGCCGAGCATCCGCTGCTGATCCTGTCTGGCAACGAAATCGAGCATGCTTTGCTCGGCTATGCCGCCATGCTGGCCGGGGTGCCGCATGCGCCGCTGTCGCCCGCCTATTCACTAGTCTCCAAGGATTTCGGCAAGCTGCGGCACATTGTCAGTCTGCTCGAACCGGGCATGGTCTATGCCAGCGATGGCGACAGGTTTGGCGCGGCCATCGCTGCGACCATCGATCCGGCCACGCCGCTGGTGGTGCGCTGCAACCCGCCGGCCGGTCGCGCCGTGCGGCTGTTCGACGATCTGGTTGACACTGTGCCGACAGCGGCGGTGAGGGCGGCCAATGCAGAAGTCACGCCCGATACGATCGCCAAGTTTCTCTTCACCTCCGGCTCGACCGGCATGCCCAAGGCGGTGATCACCACGCAGCGCATGCTCACTTGCAATCAGGAGATGATCCGCACCGCGCTCGCCTTCCTGGCCGACGAGCCGCCGGTGCTGGTCGACTGGATGCCGTGGAACCACGTTGCGGGCGGCAGCCACAACCTGGGCATCGCGCTCTATAATGGCGGCAGTTTCTATATCGACGACGGTTTGGCCACGCCCGAGGGCATGAAGCGCACCGTGCGCAACCTCAGCGAGATCGCGCCGACCATCTATTTCAACGTGCCCAAGGGCTACGAATTCCTGGTCGGGCACCTTTCGGCCGACGCAATGCTGCGCGACAATTTCTTCAGCCGGCTCAAAGTGATGCAATATGCAGGGGCGAGCCTGGCCCAACATGTGTGGGACGGGCTCGACACCGCGGCGCGCAACGCCACCGGCCAGCGCATCCGTATCATCACCGGCTATGGCTCCACCGAGACCGCGCCATTTGCCTTTACCACGACCTGGACGGTGGATCGGGCCGGCCTCGTCGGCCTGCCGGCCGCGGGCATGGAGATCAAGCTGGTGCCGAACGAGGAAAAGCTCGAACTGCGGCTGCGCGGACCCAATGTGACGCCGGGTTACTGGAAGCAGGCCGACAAGACTGCCGAAGCCTTCGACGAGGAGGGCTATTACAAGATCGGCGATGCACTGAAATTTGCCGACCCGGACGACCTGGGCAAAGGTTTCGTGTTCGACGGCCGGATGACGGAGGATTTCAAGCTGGCAACCGGCACCTGGGTCAATGCGGGCGGAGTGCGCATCGGCGCTATCGGGGCCGGCGCGCCGCTGTTGCGCGACCTGGTGCTGACCGGGCTCGACCGCAATTTCATCGGTGCCCTGATTTTCCCGGATTTCGAGGTTTGCCGGCAGCTGGCTGGTCTGGATGCCAGTGCTTCCGGCGACGCCATCGTTGCCCATCCCATGGTCCGCGCAGCGTTCCAGGAGCGGTTCGACGCGCTGGCCGCAAAGGCCACGGGAAGCGCCGGCCATATCGCGCGCGCCGTGGTGCTGGCGGCGCCGCCATCGATCGATGCCGGGGAAATCACCGACAAGGGATCGATCAACCAGCGTGCCGTCATCGCCGGGCGGGCGCAGGCCTTCGCCGATCTTTACGCCGAGCCCGCGCCCGGCCATGTGCTGACCTTCGCCCGAAAGGCATGAATGACATGAGCAAGCCAGCCGGCCTCACGGCCACGTTCGCCGACGCCTTCCTGATCGATGGCATTCGCACTCCCTTTGTCGATTATCGCGGCGCGCTTTCGGCGATTTCGCCGATCGACCTGGGCATCAAGGCGGCGCGCGCGGTTATTGCCAAAGCGGGCGTCGACCCAGCCGATATCGGCACCACTATTGCCGGCTCGATGGCGCAGGCCTCGTTCGACGCCTATGTGACGCCGCGCCATATCGGGCTTTATGCCGGTGTGCCGGTGGAACGGCCGGCCCATCTGGTACAGCGCATCTGCGGCACAGGCATCGAAGTGCTGAGCCAGGCCGCCGATGCCGTGTCGCTCGGCCGGATCGATCTGGCGCTCGGCGTCGGCACGGAATCGATGAGCCGCAATCCCATCGCCGCCTACACCCACCGCAATGGCTTTGCCATGGGCCAGGTCGAGTTCAAGGATTTCCTTTGGGAAGCGCTGATGGATCCGGCCGTGCTCTGTTTCATGGGCGACACGGCGGAAAACCTGGCTAAGCAGTATGGGATCAGCCGCGAGACGGTGGACCGCTTTGCGGTGCACAGCTTCGAGCGGGCCATTGCGGCACGGGACAGCGGCTATCTGGCCGGAGAGATCGTCCCCGTCGTCACCGAAGATTTTGCCATCGAGGGGCTGCAGACGCGGGGCATCAAGCTGGCCAAGGGCGTCGAAAGCGTCGCTGTGGACAGTCATATCCGCCCCTCCCCCTATGAGGTGCTATCGCGCTTGCGGCCGGCCTTTGGTGGCGTGCAGACTGGCGGAAATTCCTCCGCCATCGTCGATGGGGCGGCCGCCGCGCTGGTCGCTTCAGCCGGCTATGTGCAGAGCAAGGGCCTCAAGCCGCTGGCCCGCATCCTCGCCAGTGCGGCTGTGGGCGTGCCGCCCCATATCATGGGCATCGGCCCGGCGCCCGCGATCCGCGCCGTGCTTGACACCGGCGGCCTCAGCCTTGGCCAGATCGACCGTATCGAAATCAACGAAGCCTTCGGCGCTCAAATCCTGGCCTGCATTGCCGAACTCGGTCTCGACCAGGACAAGGTCAACGTCAATGGTGGCGCCATTGCCATCGGCCATCCGCTGGGCGCCACCGGCGTGCGCATCACCCTGACGCTGGCGCGCGAACTCAGGCGCAGCGGCTTGCGCTATGGCATAGCCTCGGCCTGCATTGGCGGGGGCCAGGGCATTGCCATGCTGATCGAAAACCCGGGGGCGGCATCGTGAACATCGAGGGGGTAACGGCGCTCGTCACCGGCGGCGGCTCCGGGCTTGGCGCGGCCACGGCGCGGGCGCTGGCGGCGAAGGGGGCACGGGTTGCCGTCCTTGACCGCAATGCAGAGGCCGGTTCGGCCGTGGCAGCCGAGATTGGCGGATTCTTTGCCCCCTGCGATGTGGCCGATGCCGGGAATGCTACAGCCGCGCTTGCTGCCAGTCGCGCCGCACTTGGTGTGCCGCGCATCCTGGTCAACTGCGCCGGCATTGGCGGCGCCGGTCGCGTCGTCGGTCGCGATGGTCCGCTGCCGCTTGACGCCTTCGAGCGCATTGTCCGCGTCAACCTCATTGGCACGTTCAACATGATGCGACTGGCTGCCGCCGAAATGTCTGTGGCCGATCCGGAAGATGGTTCGCGCGGCGTCATCATCTCGACCGCCTCGGTCGCGGCGTTTGAAGGCCAGATCGGCCAGGCGGCTTATGCGGCCTCCAAGGGCGGCATCGCGGCGCTGACGCTGCCGGTGGCGCGCGAACTGGCCCGCTTCGGCATTCGCGTGCTGACCATTGCCCCTGGCCTGTTCAAGACGCCCCTGCTTGCCGAATTGCCCCAGGAAGCCCAGGACGCGCTGGGTGCCGCCATCCCCTACCCGGCCCGGCTCGGCGAACCGGCCGAATTCGCCCAGCTCGTCACCGCCATGATCGAAAACGACTATCTCAACGGCGAGATCGTGCGGCTCGACGGCGCGCTGCGTATGCAGCCCAAATAGGAGCCTCCCATGCTTGTGAACACCCGCAGCGTGGAGATCGAGTTCGGCGACTGTGATCCCGCCGGCATCGTCTACTACCCCAATTATTTCCGCATGTTCGACGCATCCACGGCCCATCTGTTCGAGACCGCGCTGGGCATGAAGAAGATCGCCTGGATCCGGCATTTCGGCATTGTGGGCATTCCAATGGTCGATACCGGCGCCAAATTCATCCGGCCTTCGGCCTTTGGCGACGTAGTCAGCATCGAAACCACGATCACCGAATTGCGCCGCTCCAGCTTCGTGGTCAGCCATAAGCTCTATAATGGCGGCGAGCTGGCCATCGAAGCCCATGAAGTGAGGGTCTGGGCTGGCAGGGATCCGGAAAATCCCGACCGCATCAAGTCGCGGGCGCTGCCGCCCGAAGTGGTCGAGGCGCTCTCGCGCTAGGCCCTATTCCTCGATGAGCAGCCGCCCCAGCAGGTCCATCAACTGGTCCCGCGCCGCTACTCCACCCAGTTTGTCGATACAGTGCGCCTCGAAATCGGCCTGCACCTTGTTGAACACCGCGATCTGCTCGATCCCGCGCTGCGTCAGATACAGCGCCTGCGAGCGCCGGTCATCGGCCGGCTGGCGCCGTTCGACCAGCCCCCGCCCCTCAAGCCCGTTGATCAGGGCCACGAAATTGGCGCGCTTGATGCCCAGCGCCCTGGCGATTTCGATCTGCTTGCTGCCAGGGTTGGCTTCGATCAGCGCGAGCGCCGAATAGTCGGCCGGCCGCAGATCATGCGCCGCGAACCGGGCGATGAACTGCTGGAACACCGCAATCTGCGCCCGCCGCAGCCGATAGCCGACAATGCCGGTCACCACGTCGGCGCGGAACCGGCGGCGCGGCGCCTTGCCAGGCGGGGCAGGATTTTGCTCATTCATCGGGGATGTCCCTCATCGGCCATGTCTCACACCTTATCGGCAAGGCGACGGCTGCGAGCAAGAGTGCTCCGGCCATCGAACGCTCGTGCCGATGACCAAACAATATCGCTCGGGGGGCACATCATCTGCTGGCGCTCATAATTGTTATATAGTAGAACAATCATCAAGGTGGCGGTACCGGAAAATGGTGCCGCCGAACGCGAACGCTTCGGGGTGGAGAATGACCGTGGAAAAGTCCGTGCTGGACGTGCGGGTGGAGGGCGCCATTGCCCATCTGCAGTTCAACCGCCCGACCAAGCGGAATGCCGTCAACGACCAGACCATCGAGGCGCTGCGCAGCTTTTTCGGCACCGTCCCCAATGGTGTCCGCGTCATCGTGCTGTCCGGGGCCGGCGGACATTTTTCGGCCGGGCTCGACCTCAGCGAACAGGTGCGGCGCGAGCCGCAGGCCGTGATGCGGCACTCGCGCAACTGGCATGCCGTCATGAGCCTGGTTCAATTCAGTGGCATTCCGGTCATCGCGGCGATGAACGGCGCGGTGATGGGCGGTGGCCTGGAAATCGCCGCCGCCTGCCATGTTCGCGTTGCCGAACCGGGCACCATGTTTCGCATGCCCGAGGGCCAGCGCGGCATCTTCGTGGGCGGTGGCGCCACGGTGCGCCTTGCCGCCATTATCGGCGCTGACCGGCTGACTGAAATGATGCTGACCGGACGCACCTATAGCGCCGAGGAAGGCGAGCGCCTCGGCCTTGCCCACTATCTGGCGCCGGCCGGCGGCGGGCTGGCCAAGGCCTTCGAACTGGCCGGGCAGATCGCCCAGAATTCAGGTACGATCAACTACCTGATCATCCAGTCAATTGCGCGCATCGCCAATATGTCCGCCGAGGACGGGCTTTATGCCGAAAGCCTGGCAGCCGCGCTGAGTCAGACGGGTGCCGACGCAGAAGAAGGCCTGCGCGCCTTCCTCGAAAAGCGCAAGCCGAACTTCGGCTGATACCGACGTCCACCTGGAAGCATAATCCGGGGGTTATACAAACTACGCAGAAAATCGCTTTGCCGCACGCAAGATGACGGCAATCATTGACGAAGGGAGGAGCCTTTGGAAATGGATGAAACACTCATCGGTCGTGGTGTGGCCGGGCTTGCCCGACTGACGGCGATCGCCGGCGGCCTGGTGCTGACAGCGCTCGTCATCCTGATCGTGGTCAGCGTGATCGGACGCGCCCTGATCTGGGCGGGCCTGGGCCCGGTCCTGGGGGACTATGAACTCGTCGAGGCGGGCATTGGATTTGCCATTTTTGCCTTCCTGCCCTGGGCCCATCTCACGCGCGGACACGCAGTCGTGGCAATTTTCACCGATCTGGCCGGCCCACGATTCAACGCCTGGCTGCTGGTCATATGTGACGCGCTGATGCTGGTGCTGGCCGCCTTCATCGCATGGCGGCATGCCCTGGGCACCATCGACAAGTTCAACTATGGCGAGACCACCCTGCTGCTGCGCATGCCGCTCTGGTGGTCCTATGCCGCGGGCCTTGTCGGCGCCGGTGTCCTCATCATCGTGGCCGCCTATCTCCTCGTCCGCAGTCTGGCTGATGCCGCGGCCGGCCGGGCACCGACCGAAAGCCAGGGGGCCATCCATTGAGCAATGTCGAGCTTGGGCTCTGGTCCTTTCCGATCGTCCTGCTGCTGATTTTCCTGCGTATCCCCATTGGCCTGGCCATGCTGGCCGTGGGCGTGGGCGGCTCCTACCTGATCACGGGCTCCTTCAATCCGGTCATGGCCCAGTTCAAGAGCCTGACCCACAGCACGTTCTCCAACTATTCGCTCTCCGTCGTGCCGCTCTTCCTGCTGATGGGCCAGTTCGCCACGCTGGGCGGCATGTCGGCCGCGCTGTTCAAGGCCGCCGCGACCTGGCTGGGCCATCGCAAGGGCGGCGTCGCCATGGCGGCCATCGGCGCCTGTGCCGGGTTTGGCGCCATCTGCGGTTCCTCGCTGGCGACAGCTGCCACCATGGGCCATGTCGCCCTGCCCGAGCTCAAGAAATACGGCTATTCCGGCGCGCTGGCGACGGGAACGCTGGCAGCTGGCGGCACGCTGGGCATTCTCATCCCGCCATCGGTTATCCTGGTCATCTATGCCATCCT
Source organism: Devosia sp. LC5 (assembly GCF_000735585.1). Lineage (GTDB taxonomy): Bacteria > Pseudomonadota > Alphaproteobacteria > Rhizobiales > Devosiaceae > Devosia. The sequence goes on along the minus strand of NZ_JNNO01000004.1, from coordinate 66,101 downwards.
GACCGAGCAGAACATTTCCAAGCTGTTCATGGCCGCCTTCGTGCCCGGCATCCTGGCCGCTCTCGGCTATGTCATCGCCATCGCCATCTATGTCCGCGTCAATCCCGAAGCCGCCGGTGCCGCCGCGCGGGTGCCCTATCGCGAGCGGTTTGCGGCTCTGGCCAAAGTCTGGCCGGTGCTGGTCGTCTTCGTCGTCGTGATCGGCGGCATCTATAGCGGCCTGTTCACCCCCACCGAGGCGGCGGCCATCGGCGCGGCCGGAACGGCGATCATCTCGCTGCTCAACCGCAGCCTCACCGGCAAGAACTATATCGAGGCTCTCCTGGCGACCGCATCGTCCACCGCCATGATCTTCCTGATCGTGCTGGGCGCGGCCGCGCTCAACGGGTTCCTCGCCATGTCGCAACTGCCCCAGATCTCGGCCCAATGGGTCACCGCACAGGGCCTCAGCCCCTGGGTGGTGCTGGCGGCGGTGCTCATCCTCTACCTGGTGCTGGGTTGCGTCATGGATTCGCTGTCCATGATCCTGCTGACCGTGCCGATTGTCTTCCCCATGATGACCGCCCTCGATTTCGGGCTGTCGCCAGAAGAGTTCGCCATCTGGTTCGGCATTCTCATCCTGATCGTGGTGGAGGTTGGCCTCATCACCCCGCCAGTGGGCATGAACCTGTTCGTCATCAATTCCATGGCCAAGGGCACGTCGCTTGGCCAGACCTACAAGGGCGTCCTGCCCTTTGTCGCGAGCGATCTCATCCGCACCGTGATCCTGGCCGGTTTTCCGGTCATCACGCTGTTCCTGGTGAGACTGCTCTACTGAGGCCATCGTTCTTGCCCCCGAGGAGACAGGGGCGAACGACGTATAGAGGAAGACTGCAACGCGCATCCAAACGCGCAATCTAGGGAGTGAGAAACTATGAACAAGCTCAATACCATTCTGGCTGGCGCCCTCGCCGCAACACTGCTGTGCGGCAGTGCGCTGGCCCAGGACGTCACCATGCGGATTCACCAGATGCTGCCGGCGCAGGCGACCATTCCCGCCTCGGCCATCGAACCCTGGGCCAAGGCGGTCGAGGAACAGTCGGGCGGCCGCATCAAGTTCGAACTGTATCCGGCCATGCAGCTGGGCGGTGCGCCGCCCGCCTTGTTCGACCAGGCCAAGGATGGCGTGGTCGATATCATCTGGACCGTACTGGGCTATACGCCCGGCCGCTTCCCCAAGTCGGAAGTCTTCGAAATGCCGTTCCTGGTCACCTCCGCCGAGGCGACCTCGGTGGCGTTCCAGAAATATGTCGAAGCCAATGCCATGGATGAGTTCGAAGGCGTTCACCTGATCGCCGTGCATACTCATGGCCCTGGCCTGTTCCACACGCAAAATCCCGTCACCAAGCTGGAAGACCTGGCCGGGATGAAGATCCGTGGCGGTTCGCGCGTGATTTCAGACATGCTGGGCCGGCTCGGCGCCGAACCGATCGGCATGCCCGTGCCGCAGGTGACCGAGGCCCTGTCCAAGGGCGTCATCAACGGCACGACCATTCCGTGGGAAGTCACGCCCTCGCTCAAGGTGGCCGAACTGGTCAAGAACCACACCGGCTTCACCGGTGCCAATGGGCTTTATACCCAGACCTTCGCTTTCGTCATGAACCAGGCGAGCTACGACGCCCTGCCCGACGACCTCAAGGCGGTGATCGATGCCAATTCCGGCGTCGAAGTGGCGCGCGCCTTCGGCCAGGCCATGGATGCCGGCGATGTCGGTGGCCTCAAGATTGCGACCGACTTGAGCAACAATATCGTCACGCTCGATGAAGCCGAAACCGCTCGATGGAAGGCTGCCGCGCAACCGACCATCGATCAGTGGTTCTCCGACATGGAAGCCCTCGGCGTCGATGGCAGGGCCCTTTACGAGCAGGCCACGGCAATGGTTGCCGCCGAGTCCGCCCAATAAGCCAACCCGGCCTTCCGAAGATTTGAGGGGCGCCACGGCGCCCCTCTTTTGTCAGCAGTCAGGCGCGGTAGCCGACATCGATGACCGCCTTGCCGCTCGCCAGGCGTGACACGCAGGCACACATCCGCGTCCCTTCATGTTTCTCCTCGGCACTGAAGAATACGTCGCGGTGGTCGATGGGGCCATCATGCTCGATGATATCGACGGCGCAGAGCCCGCATTCGCCGCGCTGGCAATCGTAGATCATGTCGACACCGGCACCGAGCAGCGCTTCGAGCAGGGTCTGGTCGGGCCGCACCGTGACCGAGCGGCCAAGCCCTTGCACTTCGACGCTGAAGGGACCCTCGGCAAACAGCCCGCTATCGCCGAAAACCTCATAGCGCAGCCGGCCCATGGGGCGCCCGGCGGCGGCCCAGGCTGCCTTGACCGCATTGAGCATGTCGATGGGGCCGCAGACATAAAGCTCGCCATTTTCGGGTAATGCGGCAATCTCGGCCGCCACATCGATGCGTCCGCCGGCATCGCCAGCATGCACGGCAACGCGATCGCCAAGCCCGGCCTCCAGCGCATCGGCAAAGGCCATGACCGAGCGGCTGCGGCCGCCATAGACCAGGCGGAAATCAATGCCGCGCCGCTGCAGCGCCAATGCCATGCCGTAGATCGGCGTGATGCCGATGCCGCCCGCCATCAACAGATAGTATGGTGCGCGCCAGGATAACTCGAAGCGGTTTTCCGGCACGCTCAGCTCAATCGCTGTCCCGGCCTCGAGGCTCCACATGAAGTGCGAGCCGCCGCGGCTGTGCTCATGATGCTTGACGGCCACGCTGATATGGCCGCCCGGTGCCGGCAGGCAGCTATAGGTGCGCACGGCCTGCCCCTCACCCAGGCTCACCGTGAAATTGCTGTGCGAGCCCGGATCGAAGCGGGGCAGCGTCCCATCCACGGCAAATTCGAGCAACCGGACATCGTCCGCAATATTCTCGGCGCGGGTCACGCGGCCCCGGCGCCATTCCAGTTTGTTGCGCATGGCGTCCTCCTATTCGCCGACCAGCGCCAGCGCCGGCACGCGGCGCAGCAGGCTGCGGTCTTCCTCGATGACATATTCGAGATTCTGCCGCGCCAGCCGCGCATGCTCGCGCGCCAGCGCCTCGGCCCGGCCGCCCTCACGCAGCTCGATGGCATTGATGATGGCCTTGTGCTGGGCCTGTCCCACCAGCAGCGATTGCCGGAAGGCGGGCACATCGGCCTGCTTGTCGAGAAAGGCGCTGGGCGAGGCAAAGGGCAGCCGCGTCACTCGCTCGATTTCGCGCCTGATGGTTTCGCTGCCCGAAAGCCCGGCCAGCGCCTCGTGGAAGGCAGCGTTGAGCTCGACATAGCGGTCGAATTCCATGTCCTCGGGGCGATCGCGCACGGTCTCGTCCAGCGCCCGCACCAGTTCCTTGACGGCACGCATCCGGCCCGGCGGTACGCCCCGTTCCGCGGCAAGCCGCGCGGCGGTGCCTTCCAGCACCCCTCGCAGCTCGATCGCGTCGATAACCTCTTCGCGGGCAAAGCCACGCACGGCATAGCCGCCCGAGGGAATGAGTTCGAGCAGCCCCTCCTGCTCCAGCCGGGCCAGCGCGGCGCGGATCGGCGTGCGCGAAATGCCCAGCCTCTCGGCAACCGCCACCTCCGAAAGTCGCTCACCCGGGCGGGCACTGCCGCCCAGGATCAGATCGCGTACGCCCATCAGCGCCTTGAGCGATTGCGGCTGCTGCCGGGTCTGGGGAGAAACGGCCATGGCCTATTCCGCCGCCATGGCTTGCTGCTGCTCGCCGGCGATCATCGCGTCGATCAACTTGCGTGCCCACATCGAGCCGGCATCGATATTGAGATTGTAGATGACATGGTCGGGGTTGTTGTCGATGGCGATCTGCTGCGCTTCCAGTATCCGCTCATCCTCACGGAAGATGCTTGCCACGCCCTCACGCAGTTCGTGCGTGCGGCGCTGTTCGGACGTCTTGTAGTTGCGGGCAAAGGCCCAGAAGTAATGGCAAGTCTTGTCCGTCTCTGGCGTGATCGTGTTGAGCACGAAGCCGTTGACGCCCTGGCTGCGATCGCCCTCGGGCGCGCCGGTGCCGGCGGGCGCGACGCCGACATCGATGGCGATGGTGGCTGGCGCTTCGAAATTGATGATCTGCCAGCGATCGACATTGCCTGATTTGCCCAATTGCCCGCGCCAGAATGGCGGTGCGTCGATATCTTTCATCCACCGCGTGATAGTTGCGGTCGTGTCCGAATGGGTGGCGGTAAACGGCGCTTCCGCGACAGCGCGGTTGCCGATGGAAGAGCCGTGCACATAGGTCTCGTGCGTCAGATCCATCAGATTGTCGATGACCAGGCGATAGTCGCATTTGGCGTGGATCAGCTTGCCGTCTGCCGCCCATTCCGGATCATCGTTCCAGTGCAGGTCAGGCACCTTGGCCGGGTCCGCCAGTGCCGGATCGCCCATCCACAACCAGATGAAGCGGTGCTTTTCGATCAACGGATAAGACACAACACAGGCCGACGGATTGATGGTGTCCTGCGATGGCATGTATACACACCGGCCGGTGTCGTCGTATTCCAGACCGTGATAACCGCAAATAACATTGTCGCCGTAGAGCTCACCCATCGACAGCGGCAATAGCCGATGCCAGCAGGCATCGGCCAAGGCGACCGGCGTTCCGTCCTGTTTTCGGTACAGAACCACAGGTTTTCCGCAGATTTTGCGCGGCAGCAAAGCGCGTTTAACCTCAGTATCCCACGCGGCAGCGTACCAGGCGTTCATCGGAAATGTCTGCGTGTTCATCACCGGGCTCCTCTTCCCTGCGATTGATCTCGCAGATCATCAAATACCTATTGTATACATTTTTCAAGGAGGAACGTTAGGGCCTCAATGTCTTCGCCGCCTGTCAGAGCGCCCAGCAGCGCGTGCCCAGCGAGAGCAAAGTCTCCGCGGCGATTGCTGTAGCGAGCTGCTATCCGCGCGCTTGGTCCCGGTAGGTCCCCGGCGCCATACCCAGCACGCGCACCAGTACGCGCGAAAAATAGGCCGGGTCCTCGTAGCCCAGCTCCGCCCCGATCTGCTTGACCGACAGGCTGGAAAACAGCAATTGCCGCCGCGCTTCCAGTGCCACGCGCCGCTCGATGACCTGTAGCGCGGAGGCACCTAGCACCTCCCGGCATACCCGGTTCAGATGCGTAGGGCTGATGCCCAATGCCTCGGCATAGTCGGCGATCCGTCGCGTTTCGCGAAACCGCTGGTCGACCAGCCAGCGATAGGCCCGTGCATGCAGCAGGCTGCGGCTGCTCGCCCTGGTTTCCTCGATCACAGACGCATGCCGTGCCCGCCCGATTGCCACCAGCAGCAGTGCAATCAGCGCCCGCATTGCCACCCCGTGCCCGGCACCGGGCCGGTCGGCCTCGGCAATCAGCCGATCGATGGCTTCCCCGACATCGGCTGAACCACCGAACACTGCCGCCGGCATCTCGCCGGCTCCCGCCGCCCGCACATCTCGCTCCATCAACGTTACAACCACGCCATCAACGTCGTCGCTGAAGCGGTAGGCATGCACTGTCAGCGCCGGCACCACGACCACCGCTGGCGCCTTGAGCTCATGCTGCACCGCATCGATCGTTACCTGGGCCCGGCCCCCGGTCAGATGCAGGATCTGGAAGAACTGTTCATGCCGATGCGGCGCAATGCGATAGCCATGCAGCCGGCTGCGCGACTGGATGGTTTCCCAATGCAGCCAATCCTGCTCCTGGTTGGTGTTGGCTTCGCCATATAGGGCATAGCTCGGGATGGGTTTCATGTTCGGATAGTCCAATAGATTGCTCGTCGTGTCCATTCACAAACGCCCCCGTTTGCTGATGCTAATGCTAACAGGGGGGTAACGAATTGCGCGCGCAGGTTGTGATTATTGGAGCGGGGCCGGCGGGGTTGATGCTGGGTCGCCTGCTCGAACTGGCTGGCATCGACACCATCATTCTGGAGCGCAAAAGCCCGGATTATGTGCTTGGCCGCATCCGGGCGGGGGTGCTCGAACAGGGCAGCATCGACCTGATGGGTCGTGCGCAAGCCGGCGCGCGTATGCATGCCGAGGGCCTCATCCACCATGGCGTGGAACTAAGTTTTGATGGTGACCGCCAAAGGTTTGATTTTACTCAGCTAATGGGCCGTCATGTCATGGTTTACGGCCAGACGGAGGTCACCCGGGACCTCATGGCCGTCCGCCGGTCCTCCACCATCTACGAGGCCGAAGACGTCTCTCTTCACGACTTTGACGGCAAACCTTGGGTCACCTACCGCAAGGACGGGCTCACCCATCGCATCGACTGCGACTTTATCGCAGGCTGCGACGGCTTTCACGGCATCTGCCGCGCCAGCGTTCCGCCGCCTGCCATTGCCACGTTCGAGCGCACCTATCCTTTTGGCTGGCTTGGTGTTTTGGTCGATCAACCACCCGTCGCCGACGAACTCATCTACGCTCACCACGCTCGCGGTTTCGCGCTCTGTTCGCAACGGTCGGCCGTACGGTCTCGCTACTACATCCAGGTACCTGCTGACGAAAAGGCGGAAGCCTGGGACGACGCCCGCTTCTGGGACGAGCTGCGCTCCCGCCTCAACCCGGAAACCGCAGAGGCCCTGCAGACCGGGTCCTCTATCGAAAAATCTATCGCTCCACTACGCAGTTTCGTGGCGGAACCGCTTCGCTTCGGTCAGCTTTTTCTTGCCGGTGATGCTGCTCATATTGTTCCGCCTACCGGCGCCAAGGGCCTCAACCTTGCCTTGAGTGACGTCGCGGCTCTCGCTGACGCCTTCATCGAGCACTACATCGACAGATCTCCGGCCGCACTGAAGGGGTACTCCACCAAGGCTTTGCAGCGAATTTGGAAAGCGGAGCGCTTCAGTTGGTGGATGACCAATCTGCTTCACACCTTCCCCGAGACAGGCGACTTCGGCCGGCGCATCCAGCGCGCCGAGTTCGACTACCTGACCGGCTCAACCGTGGCCCAGCAAAGTTTTGCCGAAAACTATCTGGGCCTGCCGTTCTAGTTGGAGGCGGACCTTTCCACAATTGCTATGAGTAGAGTACAGGGAAGCAACGCTACGGCCTTGTTAAGGCTCGTAATTGCCGTAGCGTGGGATGGCTTCAGCACGCGTCCTCGCTTGACGGTCTGGCAAAGGTGCCGATCTAGCCCAGTCGGTCGCAATGCGCCCAAATCGGCCGTTGAGGGCACGGCTCATTCTTCCTGGAAGCGGACGGTCAGTGAATCACAGGCAATACGAAATCGATACCATATTGCCCGGCGGCGGTCCTAATCCCACAATACTCGCACCGACATCGTCGCCGCCGCTGTCCGGTTTTCGATACCGAGCTTCTCGAAAATCTGTTCGAGGTGTTTGTTGATGGTGCGGGGTGAGAGCTGGAGGATTTCGGCGATTTCTTTGTTGGATTTGCCGTGCGTCAGCCAGAGCAAAACCTCGGCCTCGCGAAGGCTGATGTTGAAGGCGCGCTAGTCGCTCTTCCTGGGTGCCGGCCTCCCGGTCGATCAGGCGGATAAGGGTTACGCCGTCAGGGCGCTGCTCCATGATGCGCAGTTCAACTTCGCGCTCGAAGCGCTTGTGGATGTAGGCGGGGGCCTCCTGCGGATCAGCCACTAAATCCCGGGTGAAGGCTGAGTGCGAGCACTCGGCGTTCAACCGTGGTTCAGCGCCGAAGCCCCAAGGGCGGACACAGCGTGTTGCTACCCGCCACCAAGCGGATAGAGTGCGCATCCTAGCGCTTGAAGAGCATTCCGCCGAGCCAGCCTGTGCCTAGTGCGAGCAGGATTGTCGCCAGCCCGTAGAGGGGCGGATTGGATGTCGCGAGGTTGGCGACATAGCGTTCAAAATCCTGGGTTCTCACCGTGAAGCGCGTGGTTGTCTCGCCGATGACCTTGCCGTCGGCAATGATCAGGGCGCGCGCGAGGTAGAGACCGTTCACGGCATTTGAATCGATGGGAACGCGAGCCGAGAAAGTGGTCGGGGAATGCATAACGACGCCCCGCTCTGCCTCGATGAAATTGCCGGCCGAGCGCATCAGACGGACAAACTCAGGATCAAGGCTGGCCAGGTCATCGCCCTGCCGGGTCAAAGCGGCGAGCCCCGCAAAACTGAGGCGTTGCCTGTCGACGACTTCAGGAGGAGCGATCTGGGACAGCGGGCTGGACGACAGGACGGCGTAGTAGCTCGGCGCCTGGGCGTAGCGCGCAGCGGCTTTGTTGAGCACGAGACCACCCTGTCGCCCCTTCTCGCGCACTACCCAGTCCGACGATGGTCCCTGCACGAGAACAACCACGGAATAAGGTCCCTCGGGCGCCCCTTGGCCAGGTTCGATGCTGCCGAAGAGCGTGACGGTCTGCCCCCGGAAATTGGAATGCACTGCCACTACAGGGTCGGAGTTGACGAAGACGACATTTACCTCGTCCTGGGCAGCGGCGGGAGCGAAGGAAAGCACGATAATGGCTACAATCGCGAGGAGACGCCGCATCACGATTGCCCAAAGCCGAGCTTGGTGAGCGTGAATGGGTCCTCCGGCCAGATGACGATGCCGAGCGCGAAGCGAATGGCGATGGCAAGGATCAATAGCGCCAGGAGAATGCGCAACCGTTCGCCAGGCAGATGCTGACCGGCGGAAGCGCCAAACTGTGCGCCGGCGACGCTGCCCACCATGAGGCAGAAAGCCAGTATGGTATCGACCGACTGCGTCTGGACCGCGTGCAGAAAGCAGGTCACGGCCATGACCGCGAGCAGATGGAGTAGCGATGTGCCCACCACTACCTTGCCGGGCACGCGGAGAATATAGACCAGCGCCGGCACAAGGACGAAGCCGCCACCAATGCCAAGCAGCGCCCCGACGATGCCGATGACGAAGCCGATCAGCACAACAGGCAAGACAGAAATATAGAGCTGCGACTTGCGAAAGCGGGTGCGAAGCGGCAGGCGCTGCACCCAGGGAATCTGCCCTGGCAGGCGGCGCACCGCAGGCTTTTCCCGGTCGCGCCTGAGCAACGTGCGCAGGGATTCGATGAACATCAGCGTGCCGACAGAACCGAGCAGCAGAAGATAGCCAAGCGACAAGAAGAGATCGAGTTGGCCCATGGCACTGAGCAGGCCAAAGATCCAAACGCCCAGGGCCGAGCCGAAGACGCCGCCGAAAACCAGGAAGACCCCCATCTTTTCATCCATGGCGCCGCGCCGAAAATAGGACAGCGCCCCGGATGTGGACGAGGCAACGACCTGCGCCGTGACTGAGGCTACCGCGACCGGCGCCGGGACGCCGGTGAAAAGCAGCATGGGCGTCAGCAGGAAGCCGCCACCCACGCCGAAAATGCCCGAGATGAAACCGATGGCCGCACCGATCCCGAGGAGGAAGAATACGTCGACGGAGAGTTCGGCTATGGGCAGATAAATGGGCATTTGTGGCGCCGCGAACAGAATGGAGCCCAAGCCGAACGGCTCGACCAGCAGATGTCTAGAGGTCGTAAGCGACCCGGAAACCGGCATTGCTTGCGGCACTGTCTGGCGAAAGGGCCATGCGCGCAGCAATGCGATAGCGATAACAGTAGGAGATGTGGCAGAGGAACGAGCCGCCCTTCAGCACCTTTTCCGAATGGGCCAGTGCCTGGGCATTGCGGAGCCGCGCTTGTCTGGCAAGCGAACGAACGCGGAAGGGGTCGCGCGTCCACTCCCAGACATTGCCGGACATGCTGTAAAAACCGAGGGGATTGGGTTCGAAACTGCGCGCCGGGGCGGTACGTTCAAAGCCGTCACGAGCGGTATTCTGGTCCGGAAAGTGGCCCTGCCAGATATTGGCATAGATCGCGTCGTCCGCCGGCTCGGCTTCGCCCCAGGGGAAGCGACGGCGCACGGCACCGCCTCGAGCTGCATGCTCCCACTCGGCCTCTGTTGGTAGGCGCCCGCCAACCCATGCCGCGAAGGCGTTTGCATCCGTCCAAGAGACCTGTGTCACCGGATGATCAAGCCGATCGTCGATGGAACTACCAGGCCCTTCAGGCTGCCGCCACGTGGCTTCGTTGACGCTGTGCCACCATGGCAGGCCGGATCCGATCGCCCTTGCCTCGGCCAGATGCTTCTCGTCGCCGAAGAACACGGACGACCAGCCAAAGCGCTCGGCCTCGGTGACGTAGCCGGTAGCGGCCACGAAGGCAGCAAAGCGTTCGACCGTCACGGTGCCAGCCTCAAGGCCGAAGTCCGCGAGCACCACCTCTCTTTCCGGCCCTTCGCCATCCTGAGGAATTTCCGGCGTGTTGGTGCCAACAAAACTCTTGCCGCCAACGACACGGATCATCCCCTGGGGCGAGCCGCCCTGCGTTTGCGGCGCAGGTGTGGCGGGTGCAGCCAGGTCGAGCCCAGCCAAGGCTGCCCGCGATGACCCGCAGCAGCTGCTCATGGGCGCGGCTCGACTTCGATGGAGCGCCGCCTTCTGCCCGAGAGCAAGGAAACCCGCTCTTCCGGCCTCGTAATGTCGAGAAGCTCGGCGATGGTCCTGGTCATTTCAGTCATCCCGGTCACGCCGCAAACCTTGCGAGAGTGGTAGCGCTATCGTGTTCGGGCGTGTCGCCAATTGCAGCCATTTTTGCGTCGAGCTTGGCGAGCATATCTCTGAACACCGGGGCATAGGCAGGATCATGTGCCACATTGGTCAGCTCGTGCGGATCCTTGTTACAGTCGAAAAGCTCCCATTCAGGCGGGGCACCATTGGGGCGTGCGCCGCGTTGGCCGAGGTCGTCATTGTACCAATAGATCAGCTTGTAGCGCTCATCGCGGACGCCGTAGTGAGCCCAGGCCTCGTGGATGTCGTCGTTGTGCATCCAGTAGCGGTGATAGGTGAGCTGCTCCCAATCCGCCGGTGTCTGTCCCTCGAGGACGGGACGCATGGAACGGCCCTGCATATAGCTGGGGATCGGCAGGCCGGCATAGTCGAGGAAGGTCGGAGCAAAATCGACATTGCAGGAAATGTCGGCGCTCACAGAACCTGCTTTGATTGCAGCAGGATAGCGCGCGAGGAACGGCATCTGCAGGCTTTCCTCGTACATGAAGCGCTTGTCGAACCAGCCGTGCTCACCAAGGAAAAAGCCCTGGTCCGAGGTGTAGATAACGATCGTGTTGTCCGAAAGCCCCCTGTCGTCGAGATGATCGAGCAGGCGGCCGACGTTTTCGTCGATTGACTGGACGGTGCGCAGGTAGCGCTTCATGTAGCGCTGGTATTTGAACTCGGCGAACTTTTGCGGATCGTCGAAGGTGAAATTTTCGCCAGTTTCAGAACAGATTACGGTGATCGTCCCACCCGGCTGCAGTTCGGGAACCTTGCGCATCCAGGAGATGAAATCGAGCATCAACGGGCCGACCTTGGTGGCCGGACCGGAGGGGGTGACGAGGCCCAGGTCCTCGTAGTTCATATCCGAACGGATACGCATCTTGGCGGCTGCTGCTGCGGCGGCGCGGTTGGAGTAGTCGTCGTCAAAGGTCTCGGGCAGAGGGATGTCTTGGTCTGCCCAGAGGTGGTTATACTTGGGGTGCGGCTCGAAATTGCGGTGCGGAGCCTTGTGATGACACATCAGGAAGAACGGTTGGTCTGCCGATTTGTCAATGAATTCAAGGCTGAGATCGGTGATGATGTCGGTGGCGTAGCCCGGAATGCGGCGGGTGCCATCGGGGAAGATGAATTTCGGGTCCCAGTAATCCCCCTGCCCCGGCACCACAGCCCATTCGTCGAAACCGGTCGGATTGTGTGCGGGGCCTTCGCCCATATGCCACTTACCGAACATGCCGGTGCGATAGCCGCCCTTGCGTAAGTGCTTGGCAACATTGGGCAAACGATTGTCGATCTCGGTATAGAGCGTGGTGACGCAATTGACGTGATTATAGGTGCCGGTGAGGATGGCGGCGCGGCTGGGGGTACAGATGGAATTGGTGACGTAGGTCGCGTCGTGGCGCATGCCTTCGTTGGCGAGACGATCGAGATTGGGCGTCGAATTCAGGCCCGCGCCATAGGCGGAAATCGCCCGGGCTGCGTGATCGTCGCTCATGATGAAAATGATATTCGGGCGCATAGTAAGATCCTGAAATATATCGCTATTCTGCGGGGACGACGGCTTGCAGCGAGGCCTCGATCTGATCGAGCCGGGCCTTGTCGAGATCGGGCAGCATGCCGGCGATTTCGAGCAGCGTCTTGTCGTCGAAGATGGGCGCAACGTGCCCCTTGGCGAAGGCGGGAAGCGCGTTGACGATGATGGCCTTGGTGCTGTCTTCGGCTAGCAGACTGTTAACACTGACCGTCGCAACAACGGCATCTGGTGAAAAGTCGGCGACGGTCGGACCGCGACGCTGGCCGAGCTCAATCTGATCCCACTGTTTTTCGATGAGCAAGTGCGCTTCGTTGACCGGACCAGTCGCCGGCAGGCCGAGCCGTTCATACTGGCTCGGGGGCGCATCGTTCTCGCGGAGGAGCCGCACCAGAAGATCGGCCATGCGCAGTTCGAGCGCCGCGTCACGAAGCGGCGTCGTCTGGCCGGGATCGGTTTCCAGATCAAAGAGCAGCGTGCCGAATTCGGAGGGGCCGCGCATGGTCCAGCCTTGCAGACGCATGACGGGGGCGCCCTTGGTAAAGGAAAAGCCGGGCACAAGCTCGGCGCCGGCAAACTCGGCGGGCTCGAAACGTGACCGCATGTGGGTCGGCATCAGGGTGTGTTCGAGGAGCGGCTGGTTTTTCGCATCGGCGGAGGCGCGCATATAGACGTAGCGGCCGTCGGTGACGCTGACATGGCCGCCGAAAATGCCGAACAGGCCGCCTTCGCGCACTGGCTTGTCGCTGGCCACGGCATCCCCAAGCGGCTGGCCCAGCATGTCCTTGGCCGGCTCGATTCCGAAGAAGTTGAGCAGGGTCGGCGCGATGTCGATGGTCTGCACAAGCGCCTGACGGCGTTCGCCAGCGACGCCGGCGCGCGGATCCCAAACGAAGAACGGCGTATGGATGGTCTCGTCATACCAGGGCATGACCGACTTGCCCCACCAGCCGCGCTCGCCCAGCATATAGCCGTGGTCGGTGCAGACGATGAGCATGGTATCCTGCCACATGTTCTTCTCGTCCATGAGATCGAGAACGCGGCCAAGATTGGCGTCGCACATGGAAAGCAGCGCGAGATAGCGCAGCTTGGCGTTTTCGACCGTGTTTTCCGACTCCGTGACCCGCGCATAAGGCGGCCAATCGAAATCCTCGCCATTGCCCATGAGGCTCTCGGGATAGAGCCTATGGTATTGGTCATAGCTGAAGAAAGGCTCGTGCGGATCGAAGGTTTCGAGCTGCAGCATCCAGTTGTCGGATGCCGCATTGGTCTCGATGAATTCAAGGCCGGCATCGAAGGTCAGGCTTTGCGGATGGTCTTCCTCGTCTTCGAGATAGGTCCTGTTGATCGCATCCTGATTGTGCATGCGATAGAAGATGTCCTTGAGGCGCTTGTTGTCTGTCTTGTCGACCACACCCTTCCAGAGATCGCCCTCCTGGCCACGGAAGAACTCGTAGCTTGAATATCGGTTGTGATAGGTGGCGCCGCCATCTTCCCAATAATGCTGATGGTCGGTGACGAGGTGCGTATAGACGCCGTTGCGACCCAGAATTTCGGGCATGGAATCGTCGAAGGGCTCGATCGGGCCCCAGGAGCGATGCAGGAAATTGTAGCGGCCGGTGTGCATTTCGCGGCGTGCCGGCATGCAGGGCATCGAGCCGGCATAGCAGCGATCAAAGGTGGCCGTGCGGGCCGCCAACCGGGAGAAATTCGGTGCGTGGGCCTGGGTGTAGCCGTAGGGCGGGAGCATGCGCCGGTTGAGGCTGTCGAACATGACGATGATGGCGCGCATGGCAATCAAGCTCCAACGGCAAGGGCGCGGAGGGCGGCGCGGCGGTCGGCCTGCCGGACGGGATCGGCCACCGGAGCGGCCAGCAGCAGGCGCTTGGTGTAGTCGTGCTGCGGATTGGCGGTAACCTGGTCGCATTCGCCGAACTCGACGATCTCGCCACCGCGCATGACCGCGACGCGATGCGAGATATGCCGGACGACCGAAAGATCGTGGCTGACGAACAGATAGGCCACGCCGGTGCGCTCCTGGATCTCGACGAAGAGTTCGAGCACGCGGGCCTGGGTCGATAGGTCGAGCGCGGACACCGGCTCGTCGCAAACGATAAGGTGCGGTGAAAGGGCCAGGGCACGCGCGATCGCGACGCGCTGGCGCTGGCCGCCGGAGAACTCGCGGGGATAGCGGTAAGCGGCATCGCTCGGCAGGGCCACCTGGTCGAGCAGTTTGCGAACCTGTGCCGTGGCATCGACCTTGGAGGCCTGGCCGCGGGCGGCGATTGGCTCGACCAGAATGTCCTCGATGGTCATCGAGGGATTGAGAGAGGTGTATGGATCCTGGAACACGGCCTGAATGGAGGCCGCGTTGCCCTTGCGATCGCGCGGGGCAATGCCAGCAATATCCTGACCCTCAAAGAGAATGCGGCCGGAACTGACCGGACCAATGCCGAGAATGGCGCGGCCCAACGTGGTCTTGCCCGATCCGCTTTCGCCCACGAGGCCGACGGTTTCGCCCGGACGGACGGTAAGATTAATATTCTTGAGGACGTGATGGACACCAAAATGGGTGTTCACGTCGATGCACTCGACAATCACGTCGCTCATGCCGAAACCTCCTTGGCTTGCAGGGGCTTATAGACACGCGGCGTCACATCATCGAGCACGGCAGCCAGCAGCATCTTGGTGTAGTCATGCTGAGGATCGGCGAAGAGGGTCTTCACCGCGCTGGTCTCGACCACGCGACCATCCTTCATCACCGAGACCCGGTGGCAGAGGTCCGCAACGACACCAAAGTTGTGGGTGACAAGCACCACGGACATGTTCATCTCGGCCTGGAGATCGCGCATCAGTTCGAGCACTTCGGCCTGCACGGTGACGTCAAGCGCCGTGGTGGGCTCGTCGGCAATCAGAAGGTCGGGGCTACAGGAAATGGCCCGGGCGATGAGGACGCGCTGCGCCATGCCGCCCGAAACCTGGTGCGGATAGGAATTGAAGGTCCGATTGGGGTCGGGCATGCCGACGCGGGCGAGCAGTTTCAGCGCGCGGGCCTTGGCCTCGGCCCGCGAGATGCCCAGCACGGTGACCATGGGCTCGGTGAGCTGATAGCCGATGCGGAACGCCGGATCGAGATTGCTCATCGGCTCCTGCGGGACATAGGCAATGCGCTTGCCTCGCAGCTTCTGCATTTCGCTTTCGGGCAGATTGGCAATGTCGCGACCATCAAACCAGATGCAGCCCGAGAGGATGCGGCCGCCGGTGGAAAGGAGACCAAGAATGGCAAAAGCCGTCTGGGTCTTGCCCGAGCCACTTTCGCCGACAAGGCCGAGGACTTCGCCGCGGCGGAGCTGCAGGGATACGCCGTTGACGACTTCGGTCCATCCGGACTTGGCCGGATAGCCGACGACGAGGTCCCGGACATCGAGCAGCACGCCGGCATCGGTAGGCGCCGCGCCCACTGACTGAGGAACTGCAGCAGGAAGCGCGGGCGCCGCAGCCACCCGATTGCCCTGTTGCAGGCGATCGCGGATGGCGTTGGCGAGCAGCACGAAGGACGCCACCGTTACCGAGATGGCCAGGCCAGGCCAGAGGATGGCAGTGGGCACGACGAACATGTTCGCGAAAGCATCCTGCAGCATGCCGCCCCAGGTGGGAATGGACGGATCGCCCAGGCCCAGGAATTCGAGACCGGCCTGGATGACGATGGAAATGCCGGCCACGATGGAGGTCTGGATGATGACCGGGGCGCGGATGACCAGCAGAATGTGCCGGGCGATGATGCGCATATCCGACAGGCCCGAGACGCGTGCCGCATCGACATAGAGTTCGTGCTTGACCCCGTTCACGAGATTGCGTGTGAGCCGGTAGAAGCCAGGCGACAGCATGACGCCGAAGATGACCATGGACACGTGAATGGACGAGCCCAGCGACTGGTAGAAGGCCAGCAGCACGATGAGGGCCGGCAGGGCCATGAGGCCATCGGCGATCCAGCTCATCACCACCTCGCGGCGGCCACCGAAATAGCCGGCGAACAGACCTGCCGTGACACCGATGATTGCGGCAACGCTGAGAGCGATCAGGGCCCCGATCAACGTATTCTGGGCGCCATAGACCAGGCGGCTGAAGATATCGCGGCCGGACCCGTCGCCACCAAGCAGGTAACCGTCGCCCGGCGGGGCATTGATCTTGAATATCTGCAGGTCACCGGCGGCAAAGGGGGCAATCAGCGGCGCGAAGACCGTAGCGACGATGACGAGCAGAAGCAGAATGGCGGCGATGAGCCCGAGCGGATTGGTCAGCACCGAGCGAACGATGCTTACGCGGCCTGGGGCGCTGACCGGCGCCGGAGCGGAACTTGCAGGGGACATCAGAGGCGCACCTTCGGGTTGACCCAGGCGTTGGCCAGGTCGATGGCGATATTCACGATGACGACGAGAATAATCATGGTGACCACGACGCCCATGAGCACAGGAATGTCGCCCGAAAGGGCTGCCTGCACGGTGATCGAGCCCAGGCCGGGAATAGCGAAGACGCGTTCGATGATGGCAGCACCGCCCAGCAGGCCGATGAACTGCAGCGACAGCACGGTCAACGCCGCCGGCATGGCATTGCGCAGAGCGTGGCGGAACAAGACCGAAGACGGCTTGATGCCGCCGGCGCGCAGGGTGCGGACATAGTCCTGGCGCAGCGCGTCGATCATGGCGCCGCGCACCTGCTGGGAAGCAGAGGCAATACCGGACAGGACCAGAGCGCCGACCGGCAGGGCGAGCGAGGCAAGCCAGCCGGTTGGCGAGTTGAGGAAGTCCGTGTAGCCGGTGGCGGGAAGCCAGCGCAGATTGAGCGCGAAGACGACCACAAGGATAAGGCCCAGCCAGAAATTGGGGAGCGAGAAGCCCACGACGCTGATGAGTTGGATGACGCGATCGGCCCAGCCGCCACGCACGGCGGCGGCGATGCCCAGAAGGGCCGAGACGATGCCGATGATGCAGATGGCAAGCACGACCATGGACAGGGTTACAGGCAGCCGGCCCGAGAGAATCTTGGAGACGCTCTCGCCCATGGTCCAGGACACGCCCAGATCGCCACGCACGGCCTTGGCAACCCAGGTGCCATATTGCTCGTAGAGCGGGCGGTCGATGCCGAGCCTGGTTTCGAGATCGGCAATCTGCTGATCGGTGGCGTTTTCGCCCAGAATGTTCTGGGCGACATTATCGGCGCCGCCAAAGACCATGGCGAAGGTCAGCGTCGTGACCAGGGCTAGCAAAACCAGGCTCGAAAGCAGTCTCTTGGACACATAGCTAAGCATGGGGAAGGTCCTTCCCCGCACTTTCCGGCGCGAAGGGACGTCCGTCCCCAGCGGCGCCCGGGCCGAAAGTGATCATGATTTTCCTCCACAATACCCCGCCATTTGTGGCTTCGGGCGCTCGTTGATCTTGTGATAGCAGTTGAACCGATGCGCAGATAATGCAAAAAACTCCTTGAGCGATAAATAAGGCTGATACCTCGATGCTGGACCAGATCACGCACCTTTTTCGCCTGCGCACCATTCTCGAAGAGGGCAGCCTGCGCCGCGCCTCGGAGAAGCTGAACGTGACGCAACCAGCATTGTCGCGTTCGCTTGCCCAGCTCGAAAGCTACTTCGGACAGCAACTGGTGGAGCGGCATGCGCGGGGCGTGAAGGCGACGCCGTTTGGAGAAAAGGTGCTGTCGGTTTCCAATCGCATCGAGCGCTATTGGGAGATTGCCGAACACGAACTGCGCGCCGAGGTGACGGACGAAAAAACGATAATGCGGATCGGCGGGGGGCCGGTCTGGCGCTCGGGGATCCTGTCGAGCATCCTGGCCGAGTTGCAGAGTTCTTATCCGCGCATCGTCATCGAATTCACAACGCTGACCTATGGCAAGACGCTGCAGGACCTGCGTGAAGGGCGGCTGGACGTCGCCTTTGGCGGGGTCTTCAACGATGGGGGCAGCAGTCCGCGGTTTGCGCGGGTGAAGCTGACCGAGGTGACCAATTACGTGATGGCGCGGGAAGATCATCCGCTGTTGGCGGGCAAGAACCCCGACGCCATTCCGCCATCGAGCCTGCGGGCCTATCCCTGGATCGTCTATTCCGAGCTGCCGGCCTATCGGGAGATTACCGAACATACCGTGGCCGAATATATCGGTGGCCTGCCTGACGTTCGCTTCATCTGCCAGAACCTGCTCTCGGTGCTGACGATATTGCAGCAAAGCGATTGTCTGTGCGTGCTGCCCTACCTCTCGGTGCAGGCGGTGAATTCGCCCAAGATCGTGCCGATCCCCCTGCCCATGCGCCGAAGCACGGCGGATATCGGCATGATCTTCCGCACCGAGATGCGCGACTGGGCGCCGATGAAGACACTCCTCCGACTTTGCCAAGACAAATTCGGCGTCACCGAGGAACTGGATTTCGACCTTTCGCGGGCCGGCGGTGTGAAGTCACCGACCGGCGAACGAGAGTTCGGGCAGCCCTGAGGCTGCCCGAACCGCGAGGGACCATCTGGGAGGACTAGCCGGCCTTCGCGAAGTCGCGGATATGGGGGACGGCGTTGGTGCCGCGCATTTCCACTTTGGTCTCAGGGGTAGTCAGATAGATCGTGTCGCGCCGGTACCAGGGGGCGAAGAAGGCGTTTTCGACCATGTAGCGGTTGAGATCCTGATAGCCTGCGATCTGCTCGCTGCCAGTGGCATACTGGGTTTTGTCGAGCATTTCGAGGAAAGCGGGATCGGCGACCCTGGCGGTGTTCCAGGGCGAATCGGGATAACCGAACTTGCGGTATTCGGCCCAGGAGCCCTGGTAGCCGAACTGGAAGACATAGGCGGGGAACTTGCCCGAGCGCAGTTCGGGAATGGTGGCGTTGGGGGCGATCTTTTCCCACTCTATGGTGACGCCGATGGCATTGAGCTGCTGTTCGACGATCGGATTGAAATTGGCGAAATTGGCGATGTCCGGCAGCTTCAGGCTGAAGCCCCCGGCAAAGCCGGCTTCGGCGAGGAGCGCCTTGGCGGCAGCGGGGTCATAGGCATAGACCTCGTCGAGTTCGGGCAGATAGGCCTCGCTGACAGTTGGGAAGATCTGGTCACTGAGACGGCCGTGGCCGAGCTCGACGAATTTGAGGATCGAGGCCTTGTCGAAGGCCATGTTGAGGGCCTTGCGGACACGCATGTCGGCGAGGGCCGGGGCAATCTTGCCCTCGCGGTCGGCGATGATGAAGCCGAGCCAGTTGACGTCGCTCTTGTGGACCACGAGGCCATTGGCTTCAGCATCGGCCACGGTGCGGGCTTCGCCGAGACCGGCGTCAACCTGGCCCGATTTCAGTGCGTTCAGACGGGCGACCTGGTCGTTGATCGGGGTGATGGTGATGCGGTCATAGGGATAGGCCTGGGCGTTCCAGTAGCCGGCATTGCGGTTGTAGACATATTGCCGGCCAAGCACGGAATTCTGGGCGTCGAAGACATAGGGGCCCGAGCCGATGGGATTGTTGGCGAAAGCCTCGACGCCCAGGGTCGCCGGAGAGGCCATGGCACCACCGACGACGGTGAGATTGTCAATCAGTGCCGGATCGGGCTCGCTGAGATGCAGTGCCACTTCGGTGGGAGAAAGGACTTCCACCTCGGAGATGAGGGCAGCCATAAAGCTGTTCTGGCCGGCGCCGTTCTTGAGGTATTCGAGATTGGCCTTCACCGCAGCGCCATCGAAGGGGGTGCCATCGGTGAAGGAGATGCCTTCGCGCAGTTTCAGCGTCAGCACGCTGTTGTCAGCGTTGTAAGACCACTCGGTGGCAAGGTTTGGCTCAATCGTGCCATCCGGCCTGGCGACCAGCAGGGTGTCGAGCACCGGCTGCCAGAACTGCATCTGGTTTGCGATCATCAGCTGGGCGCGGTCGAAACTGTTGTTGTCGAGAATGGCGGCGATGGCGAGCGTGTTCTCGTCATTGGCCACTTGCGCCATGGCGGCGGGCATAACGGCAACAGAGCTTAATGCCGCGACAGCTGCCGCGAGCAGAATGGTCTTCATGACTGGGTCCTCCACTACTGCCCCGAAGGGCAGCACTCCTCAGCGGGCCGTTCCGGCTCTTCGCCTACCCCTGCCTAGCATTGGCAGCGATTACCGAGAAATGCAAAGACCTGCGAAGGCGATAAGCGCGGCTGATCGCCGGCGCGGCCGGTGACCGATGCAGACAGCTTATCGCTGTGGCGACTTTAAGCAGTCCTCGCCTTCGCAGCCCAATGGTACCGCTTGGAAAACCGTGGAGACGCGAGATGACCAAACGGCCCAACATATTGTGCATCGTCAGCGAGGACTGCCCACCCAAGATTGGTGCCTATGGTGATCCCGTGGCGCGGACGCCGCATCTCGATCGCCTTGCCTCGGAGGGCATGCTTTATGAAACAGCCAATTGTACCTCGCCGGTCTGCGCGCCATCGCGCTTCGCCATTCTGACCGGGCGGCATGCTGAAAGTTGTCCGCGCGCCCAGCATATGCAGGCGCTGGCGCATCTGCCCGAAGGCTTTCTCACCTATCCCGCCGAGATGCGGAAGGCCGGATATTACTGCACCAACAATGCCAAGACGCACTACAATTGCGATGTCGACCCCGACGAGATCTGGGATGAATCGAGCCGCACGGCGCACTGGCGCAACCGGGCCGACGGCCAGCCTTTCCTTGCCGTCTTCAACTGCATGACGACGCATGAATCCTGCACTTTCAAGGAACAGGAAGGCTCGGTGCGGCCCGAAGATGTCACCCTGCCCTCCTACCTGCCAGATACGCCGGGGATGCGGCAGAGCATGGCGCGGCACTACAATGCCATGGCGAAGATGGATGCGGAGCTGGGTGGGCATCTGGCAGATCTTGAGGCCGACGGTCTCGCCGAGGATACGGTAGTCTTCTACTTTTCCGATCACGGTTCGGCCCTGCCCCGCTCCAAGCGCTATCTCTATGACGAAGGGCTCAGGGTACCGCTGGTGATCCGCGTACCGCCGAAGTGGTGGCATCTCACCCAGCATGGGCCCGGTGCTCGGGTGGAGGCGCCGGCATCGCTGGTCGACCTCTTTCCGACCTTCCTCACCATTGCCGGGGTCGAGGTGCCGCGGCAGTTGCATGGAAATACCCTGCTGGGCCTCGCGGTTGACCCGCGCCAATATGTATTCGGCGGGCGCGATCGCATGGGCGAGCGCTATGATCTCAGCCGTACGGTGCGCTCGGCGCGCTATCGCTATATCCGCAACTACACCCCCTATCGTCCGCTCGGCCAATATGTCGCCTTCGAATGGCTTGGTGCGCATTATCAGGATTATGAGACGGAGCGCCTCTCCGGGACGCTTGACGACAAGCAGGAACAATTCTGGCGGCAGAAGCCGGCGGAGGAGTTTTATGACCTCGATGCCGATCCCGACGCCACCGTCAACCTGATCGGCTCGCGCTCGCACCTTGTGCTGGCCGATGAACACCGCGCGGCACTCGACCAGCATATGCTCGCTATTGGCGATACCGGCTTCATTCCGGAACATAGCGCTGCAGAAACCTGGACCGCGAGCCAGGACGAGGCCATCTACCCGCTCGGCAGGATCATGGAGATTGCCGCACGAGGGGCCGAGCGTGATCCCGCAAATGGGTCGGGATTTGTCGCCGACCTGACGCATGGCTCGGCGGTCGCAAGGCACTGGGCGGCGCGTGGACTGTTGGGACTGGCCGCGGCCGGCCTGCCCCTACCCGACGGTGTGGCCGAGGCCTATGCGGCTGAGAGCGATCCACAGGTGCGCATTCCACTGGCGGAGGCGCTGGGGCGCGTGGGGGACGACCGCCATTGGGCAAGCGAGGTGACGAAAATTCTCGCCGACAGTGACGATCCGCGCGTCAAGCTGCAGGCCCTGGATGCACTGACCTGGCTACCGCTCCATGCCGATATTTCTCTCGCCGCAGTGCAGGCGTTGCATGATGATGACGACACCTATTTACGCCAATCGTCGGACTATCTGGCGCAACGGCTGGACGGGACCTATCGACCAACCAATGTCATTTTCGACTTGAGCCGGCTCGATGGCGAGGGTCAGATGGGCAAGCAGAAGGCCAGCACAAGCAAGCCCGTGCCCGCGTGAAGGGCGCTATCGTAGTTGCACGCGTCACATACGGCGACTTCAGACCTTCAAGTATCGTCCGAGAAAGCCGGTCACTGCCGGCATGATCGGGGCGGTGTCGCCATCGATGAAGCAATGGTCGGCGCCCTCAACCGGGTGCCATTCGGCTGACACGCCAACACTCCGCAGCGCTTCATAGAGGCTTTCGCCCTGGCGGGGCGGGACGATTGAATCCGAGGTGCCGTGCTGGATGAGCATGGGAGCAGACCTCGGGGTTACCCAGGTGATGGGCGAGGCGCGGCGAGCGGCTTCCGGATTATCGGAAGGGCGGCCGCCGATAAGCCGGCCGGAGGCGGATTCTGGCGCGTCGTGCTTGAAGCGGGCGGTCGGCAGCGAATGCGCGTCCAGATTGAGCATGTCGGTAACGCCATACCAGTTGATGACGGCCTGTACCTTGCCGCTCTCCTCGACAAATCCCTCATCGCCTTCGCAGTCGGGCGGCGTCTCGAGGCCAAGCAGGACCGCCAGGTGACCGCCGGCACTCTCGCCGAGCGCAGCAATGCGGTCGGGCGCGATATTGAACAGCGCCCCATGGTGGCGGAGGTAGCGGAGCGCCGTCTTGAGGTCCTGCAACTGGGTCGGAAACTTGCCTTCGCCCGAGAGGCGGTAGGATGGCCGGGCAACGGCATAGCCAGCGGCCAGCAGGGTTTCGACGATGTGCATGGCCGCCAGATTGGGGTGCATGGCATGGGGATGGCCCAGCATCCAGCCGCCGCCATGGATATAGACCACAAGCGGATGCGGCCCCTGCCCCGGCGGCACGGCAAGCGACATGGTCAGCGCGCGAAAACCGAAGGGCTGGCTATAGAGCAGTTCGGGCCAGACGCGGGCGCCATCGGCACGGCTTTCGAAGCGATCGAGACAGACGTCGAGTTCTTTGCGCTGGGCGGCGCGGGCATCATCAGACATAGGCGCTCCATAAAACGAAGAAAAAAGGCGGCCGGTGCTGGCCGCCTTTCTGCTCGAACAGACTTGGGAGGACTATTCGGCTTTGGAGTAATTGCGGATGGGCGAGACCACATTTGTCGTCTGCAGATCCACAACGGTTTGCTTGTTGGTCAGATAGATGATGTCGCGACGATACATCGGCGCGTAATAGGCATTCTCGACGAAGTAGCGGCCAACATCCTTGTAGAGCGCGTTCTGCTCGTCGCCCGAGGCATACTGAACCTTGTCGATCAGTTCGAGGAGAGCCGGGTCGGCGACCTTGGAGGTGTTCCAGGGGCTGTCGGGGAAGCCGAACTTGCGGATTTCCGACCACTCGCCCTGATAGCCGAACTGGAAGACGTAGGCCGGAAACTTTCCGGAGCGCAGCTCAGAAATGACCGCGTTGGGCGCAATCTTTTCCCACTTAACGGTGATGCCGATATCCTTGAGGAATTTCTCCACAATGGGATTGAAGGCGGCGTAGTTGGTCGTTTCCGGAAGAAGAAGTTCAAATCCATCCGGATACCCGGCCTCGGCGAGCAGCGCCTTGGCGGCAGCCGGGTCGAAGGGATAGGCCTCGTCGAGTTCGGGAACATAGGCCTGGCTGGTGGATGGAAAGATCTGATCGGACAAGCGGCCATAACCCAGGTCGACAAACTTCAAGATGGACGCACCATCAAAGGCCATGTTGAGCGCCTTGCGAACGCGCAAATCGGCCAGAGCCGGCGCAATCTTGCCTTCGCGGTCAGCGATGATCAGGCCGAACCAGTCGACATCGACGCGATTGAGTACCAGGCCATTGGCCTCGGCATCGGCCACGGCGCGGGCTTCGCTGATACCGGCATCGATCTGGCCGGACTTCAGCGCGTTGAGTCGAGCCACATTGTCGTTGATCGGCGTGATGGTGACCCGTTCGAACGGGAAATCGGCGGCGTTCCAATAGTCGGGATTGCGGTTGTAGACATACTGGCGGCCGGCGACGGAGGCGGTCGCGTCATAAGTATAGGGGCCGGAGCCGATGGGGTTATTGGCCGAACCTTCGACACCCAGGCTAGCAGGCGAGGCCATCGCGCCGCCGACGACGGCAAGGTTTTGCAGCAAGCCGGGATCGGGCTCGGCGAGGCGCAGCTTGACCTCGTTGGGCGAGACGATCTCGATCTCGGAAATCGAGGCGGCCATGAAACTGTTCTGGCCCGCGCCATTCTTGAGGTATTCCAGGTTTGCCTTCACCGCCTCGCCATCGAAGGGCGTGCCATCCGTGAAGGTGATGCCTTCGCGCAGCTTCAGCGTCAGCTCGCTGTTATCGCCGTTATAGCTGTATTCGGCCGCCATGTTCGGGCCGATATCGCCGTTGGGCTCGCGCACCAGCAGCGTATCGAAAACTGGCGACCAGTACTGGAGTTGATGGCCGATCATCAGCTGGGCGCGGTCGAAGCTCACATTGTCGATCGTCGCGCCGAGCGCCAGCGTATCGGCGTCGTTCGCCACTTGCGCCAAGGCCGAGGGCGCCACGCCCAACATGAGAGCGCCGGCCAGAACGGCAGTTAGAAGCCGCTTGTTCATGCTGTATCCTCCGGAGCCGCCCGTGTTATCCGGGTTCGGCCTCCCTTCGACCTAGCAGCCGGGGCGATAAACGAGAAATGCAATTACCTGCAGGAGCGATAACTGCATTTGATGGATAGATCCGACGCCCACCCGACCGACTGGGACCCGATCACCGGCCTTTAAATTTCGGCGGGGCCAGCCCACTGGGCTAGGGGCGCAGTTCAGTAAGCTCGACTTGTGCCCTCAAAACCGGCAGCAGTTCATTGCCGCAAGCAGCATCACGCAGTGCTACCGGCGTCTACTGTCAACACCGTGCCTGTTACTGCCGCCCCGTCAGGGCCAAGGAAATATGCCACGGCTCCAGCCGCGTCGGCCGTAGTAGCGAGGCGTTGAAGCGGACTTCGGCGCAAGATCGATCCAAGTTTATCGCCCACGAGCGAGCCTGTCATATCGGTTTGCATGAAGCCTGGAGCCAGCGCATTGACGGTGATGTTGAGCCGGCCCAGTTCTCGCGCGAGAGAGCGTGTAAATCCCTCCAGAGAAGCCTTGGATGCAGCATATACGGCAAGGCCCGAAAAGCCCGTGGAAGCGATGATGGAGGATACGTTCACGATCCGCCCCTCCCCCGCGAGCATCATTGAACGCGAAAGGTATTTGGTGAGGATCATGGGAGCGATTGAATTCACCGTCATCACGCGCTGAATGTCGGAATTATGCATAGTTCCCAAGATGCCGTCAGTGCCAATTCCGGCATTGTTCACCAACCCATAGATTGGTCCATGCTGTCGAACCAAACCCTTCACCAGATCGGCAATCAGGTCCGTCTGCGCCAGATCGAAAGCCTCAAACGCCAGGGCCTCGCCATATGCTTCGCGCATACGGACGACGTCTTCAGTTTCCCGCCGACCGGTCGCTATGACCTTGTAGCCCTCTGCCAGAAGACGATTTGCGATCGCCGCACCGAGTCCTCGGGTGGCTCCGGTAACAAGAGCTGTCTTCATTGTGGGCTTCTCTTTACCTTGCCGGCGGCATTGACTTCCAAGTCGTCAACAACGCGAATGATCGCGGGCATTTTCCAAGGCTCAAGCCTGTCCGTGCAATACCGATGCAAGATTTTGTGTAATTCTTCTATCGCGTAATCTTGGGAAGCAGGAACAATTTCGGCAGAGACGAGCTGGCCGGTGATTGGACTTTTTATCCCCCAAACCCTGGCTTGCTTCACAGCAGGATGGGCCAGCAGAACCTGCTCTACCTCCTCTGGAAAGAGCTTGTTGCCACCAACATTGATGACTCCGCTTGCGCGTCCAAGGAAGTAACAACGCTCTCCTATGACGGCAACAGCATCTCCCGTATCGATAAATGAAGCGTCGCTGCTCGCGGAGTCCAACTCGGCAATTGTCCTGGCCGCAGGGTTACGTATGAACAAATGTCCATCGACAATCTTGAGCTGCACCCCGCCGGGAGCGTCAGCGAGGTATTCAACAGGGAAGCCCTCGCGTCCATCTTTCACCGAAAACCCCACCCCGGCTTCAGTGGAAGCATAGATGTGAACAATACGAGAAGCTGGAAAACGAGCGGCCAAGGCGCCAAGTATGGCATCATCAACGATTTCGCCCCCTAACGTGATCTGCATCGGTGCCAGGGACGCACTGGCGGGGGTCATCAAAATCTTGCGCCAAAGCGTCGGGGTGGCTGACAGTGCTGTACATTCGTGGTCGGCAAGATAACTCAATCGCCTGGGCAATGGCCATTCTGTTCCAGGCAATACAAGGCTGCCCCCCAGTAAAGCCTGGAGGAATACCTGCAAGCCTGCGAACCGCTCCATGCTGTAAAGTTGCCCCCAACGGTATTTCGCCGTTGCTGCCCCCTTGGTTGTTCGAGAAAGGGACGCAAGCGTGTGCGTTACGAGCTTTGGTACACCTGTCGTGCCTGAGGTCGTGAGCGTCCACTCTGTTGCCGTTTTGGGCGAAGGGCTTTGATCAGGACCGGCACTAGTCGGCCCTGTCCATACCAGGCGATTGGGAACCGCCGGGGTCAAGCCACCGTCAAGGTCCGTGAGGATGGCGTCCGCTCCGAACTGCGCACTCAGGCTGGCAGCCAGGTCGTCAGCCAAATCGGCAGACAAAAGCAACAGCCGCTCGACAAATCCATCCAACGCCAGGAGGGCGAGCGCAAGTTTGGCTGGATCAGTCAGGCGCAAAGCAACGGACCGGTAGTCCCTGGCCCTGATAAGCACATCGGCATTCACGAGAACCCGGAGGTCCGTCAGGCCCCAATATCCGTGTTCGCTTATGATCACCGCCTGCTCGATCCTGCGATCGAGCACAGCCTGTTCAAGGTTGGTTATCGGCATAAAACGCTACAAATTGCCCGAACGTCTCGGGATAAAAGGGCGTGTCAGAGATCGAGAAAGGGTCCCAACCAAGGTCCTCCTCAAGCCGAGCGACCAGAATTGCAAACCCAAGTGAATCGAGGGCTGTTTCGAGTAAAACTGTCTCGTCAGTTAGCGCATCTTCAATTTTCGTGCCATTGTCATCAATTGTCTTTGCGAATGCCGACCTTATCCTGCTCTCAACCTCTTCCTTGTTCATAAAAATTCCCACTTTCTATTCCGGATTCCCTAATATCTAACTAGCTTAGCCAAAACTTCAGCGCGCAAGCAATGAATATTATTCTCCGGGAATCTGCCATGCAAAAAATCGAAAATGAACTGATGCGAACTGTTGGGCTGAAGCAACTTGTTCGAGAAGATCTTGAGGTTAATCAGCGTGACTGGGGGCGGCCCGGTACCCGAGCTGCGGTCGTATATCGCTTTGGCGTCTGGGCGCGCAGCCGAGAGCATGGCTTGACCAGGTTCATTTTCTCGGCGCTTCACTCTTTAGTTAACCGCTACATCAGGAACGTCTATGGCATTGAGATTTCGCCCACCGCCAAAATCGGGCGACGCCTGCACATTGGACACCAGGGGGGCATCGTGATCCATCGTCATGCGACGATTGGCGATGATCTCCTGATCCGCCAAGGGGTGACCTTGGGAATTGGTGGCATTGACCGGCGTGAATTCGGACCCGAGTTTGCACCGGTTCTGGGTGACAGAGTGGATCTTGGGGTTGGCGCTGTGGTCATGGGCAAAGTTCGGATTGGAAACGACGTGAAGATCGGGCCCAATGCCGTAGTTGTTACCGATGTTCCGGACAGCACGACGGTCATGGCGCCACCGTCTCGGTTCATGTCGAGGCCCAAAGCGGACTAGCATCCAAAGTCACGCTTGCCCGCAGTGAACCCGCGCGAGAAGAATTGCGCCAAGGGCACGCTGGCGCGCCCGAAGGCTCATGACGAGGGGAAGCACCGCGCGCATCCCGCCGAGCTGGAGGAGGAGGCCTGCGCAGTTCCAGGAGGCGGCTGCCCGCCGGTCGGCAGGGCAATATTCGGGCCGGTTTGCGCTGGATCAAGCTGGGCCGATAGGCGTTATGCTCATAGCTCGCAAAGCACCAGGAGAACATGAGATGTATCAGCGGATTGTCGTCGCCATCGATGGGTCGGAGCTGTCCGACAAGGCCTTTCGTCACGCGCTGGGACTGGCGGGCCAACTCAAGGCCAAGCTGATCGCGGTGACTGTCACCGACCCATCGCTGATCGTCACGTCGGGCGCGGAGATGATGCAGGTCAACACCACGACCGTGATCAACGAGTTGAATCGCGCCAAGGAAGAAAGTGCCGCCCGAATTCTAGGTGCGGCAAAAGAGGCAGCCGCTGCTGCGGGGCAGCGGATCGAGGTATTACATGTGCCCGATAGCCAGACGGCGGATGGCATATTGGAGACGGCCACTAGCCAGGGTGCAGACCTGATCGTGATGGGCTCGCACGGCAGGCGTGGGCTGGGGCGGCTATTGCTTGGCAGCCAGGCGGCGGAAGTTCTGGCGCATGCGAGCATTCCGGTTCTGGTCGTCAAATAGCTGATATCAAAACTAACATGTTAGCGCTGGCGCAAGGGGCGGAATTGCAGTATTGCCCCTGCAAATTCAAGCGAGCGCCAGAGCATGACCACGCCCCGTTTCATCGCCGTCATCGATATCGGCAAGACCAATGCCAAGGTGGTGTTGATCGACCGCGACGACGCAAGCCAGGTCGGGGGGCGCAGCACGCCCAACACGGTCAAGCGCGACGGGCTTTACCCGCATGCCGATGTGGAGCGGCTTTGGGCATTCATTCTGCAAAGCCTGGGCGAACTGCATGCCGAGCAGAGTATAGACGGCATTTCGATCACCACACATGGGGCGACCGCTGCGCTGATCGGAGCCAATGGGCTGGCCTTGCCAGTGCTCGATTATGAACATGGCGCGCCGGGCGATGTGGCTCTTTATGCCGAGGCGCGACCGGATTTCAGCGAGACCTTGTCGCCGCGTCTGCCGAATGGGCTCAATCTTGGCGCGCAGATTTTCTGGCAGAGCCGCGCTTTTCCCGAGCAGTTTGCACAGGTCAGCCAGATACTGACCTATCCGCAATATTATGCCTGGCGGCTGACCGGGGTGGCGGCGAGCGAGGTGACGTCGCTGGGGTGCCACACTGATTTGTGGGCTCCAGACAAGGCAGATTTTTCTTCGCTCGTGCGCGATGAGGGCTGGCGTGGGCTGTTTCCGGCGGTGAAGCCGGCCGCGTCGATATTGGGGACACTGCTGCCAGAATTGGCGGCGGCAACGGGATTGCCGGTGACGACGCCGGTGACCTGCGGCATTCACGATTCCAATGCCTCGCTGGTGCCACATCTGGAAACGCGGCAAGCGCCTTTCACCATTTTGTCTACGGGGACCTGGGCCATTGCCATGACGGTGGGCGGGGATACGGGGCGGCTGGATTCCGAGCGCGACAGCCTGGCCAATGTGGACGCCTTTGGCCGGCCGGTGCCGACGGCGCGTTTCATGGGCGGGCGGGAATTTGATATGTTGGTGCCGGGCGCGATCGAGCCGTCGGAGGCCGATATCGCCAACGTCATCACGGCGGAGATTCAGGCGCTGCCGAGCTTTACGCCCGGCGTGGGGCCCTACCCGCATCATAAGGGGCGCTGGACACATGATCCGGCAGCTTTGAGCATTGGCGAGCGCAGTGCGGTGGTGGCGCTGTATCTGGCGCTGGTGACACGGCAATGCCTCGACTTGAGCGGGCTGGGTCGCGAGATCGTCATTGAGGGACCGCTGGCGCGCAACAAGCTGTTCGGGCAGGCGCTGTCGACGCTGGCAGGTGTGCCGGTGACGGCATCGGGTGACGCGACGGGCACAAGCCTTGGCGCGGCTATGTTATTTGGCGAGCAGGACGGAGCCGCAAAGCCGGGAGTGTTGCTGGAACCACTCGCTGTAGATGGTTTTGATGCCTATGCCGGGAGTTGGCTCGCCAAACTCTAAGCACACGAGCCTTGCAGCAGGCGCTGTTGTGAAGCGGACCTTGTGTGCTTAGCTCAGAAGCAGCACACAAGGAGAGCGATATGAGCGCCGCCAAGCATAGAATTGTCATCGTGGGCGGCGGTTTTGGCGGCTTGTCGGCAGCGCAAGCGCTGGCGGGTGCCGATGCGGACGTGACGCTGATCGACCGGCGCAATCATCATCTGTTTCAACCCCTGCTCTATCAGGTGGCTACCGCCTCGCTCAGCACCTCTGAAATTGCCTGGCCGATCCGCGGTATTCTACGCAAACGCGGCGATGTGCGCACGCTGCTGGCGACGGTCATCGGTGTCGATACTGCGGCCAAGATCGTGCAGATCGAGGACGGAGAGCCTGTTTCCTATGACAGCCTGATCATCGCGACCGGCGCGCGACATGCCTATTTCGGCCATGACGATTGGGAGCAGTTCGCACCAGGCCTGAAGACGCTGGAAGACGCAACGACCATCCGGCGCAAGTTGTTGCTGGCGTTCGAGGCCGCAGAGCGGGAGAGTGATCCGGCCAAGCGACAGGCCTTGATGACCTTTGTTATCATCGGGGCTGGGCCGACCGGCGTGGAGCTGGCGGGCGCCATTATCGAATTGGCCAAGATCAGCCTCAGGGACAATTTCCGTGTGATTGAGCCCGAGCAGGCTCGCGTGGTGCTGATCGAGGGCGGTCAAAAGGTATTGGCCAATTTCAAGCCGGAGCTATCGGAATACACCCTGGGCGCGCTGCAGCGGCTGGGTGTTGAGGTGGAGCTGGGCGCGGCGGTGACCAATGTCGATGCCAAGGGCGTGGTCTATGGCGACAGACGGATCGAGGCCAATACCATTATCTGGGCCGCGGGCGTGCAGGCGTCGCCGGCCGCCAAGTGGCTGGGTGTCGAGCCTGATCGGGCCGGACGTGTGCGAGTCGAACCGGATATGAGCGTACCGGGCCTGCCGGATGTATTCGTGGTGGGCGACACGGCGAGCATCACCATGCCGGACGGCAAGCCGGTGCCCGGCGTGGGCGATGCGGCCAAGCAGAGCGGACGGCATGCGGCCAATGTCATCAAGGCGCGGCTGGCCGGTGACACCAGCGCCAAGCCGTTCCGCTACAAGCATGCCGGGGACATCGCCACCATCGGCAAGCGGGCGGCCGTCATCGATTTTGGCTGGATTCGCCTCAAGGGCTGGATCGCCTGGTGGGCATGGGGGCTGGCCCATATCTATTTCCTGATCGACACCAAGAACCGGCTCTTTGTGGCAATGAGCTGGCTGTGGATTTACCTCAGCGGGCAGCGCAGCGCCCGGCTGATCACTCAGGGCGATGCGACCAAAAAGGCACCGATCGAGGAAATTGCCAAGGGCTAGTCGACGATGGTTTCCACCGAGATTGCGCGCTTTTGCAACGAGCGTTCGCGGAGCCAGATATATAGGCCGCTGGCAATGATGAAGCCGGCACCAAGATAGAACCAGTGGTCGGGCGGCTGGTTGAAGATCAGCCAGCTGACGATGGCCAGGTAGAGCAGCGTCAGATAATTGAACGGCGCCAGGGTGGATGGCGGCGCGTAGCGATGGGCAACCGAAATCAGGATATGACCGATCATGCCCACCGTCCCTGCCGCGAAAAAGGCGAGCCAGGTGATGCCATTGGATGGCCAGACCCAACTTGTGAACGCAACGGGCGTGACGAGGAGCAGCGCCACTGCGCCGGCGTAGAACTGCTGCGTCATGGCGCTGTCGACGCCGGCCAGCTTGCGGGTGATGATCGAGAAGAGCGCCAGGAACAAGGCTGCCCCAAGCCCCAGCAGTGAGGCCGGCTGAAAGGCCTCGGTGCCGGGCCGCACGATGATCAGGATGCCGACGAAACCGGCGAGAATGGCAAGCCAGCGCCGCCAGCCGACGGTTTCGCCCAGTAGTGGACCGGACAGGGCGCAGATCATCAGCGGGCTGGTGAAGATCAACGCTCCGGTGACCGTCAGCGGCAGGTAGCGCATGGCCAGGAAATTGCCGGCTGTGGTCAGCAGCAGGCAGATGCCGCGCAGGACTTCGAGTTTCCAATTGCGCGTGCGGAATAGATCGCGGCCACGCAGGGGCCAGATGAAGACCAGGATGAGCGCGACGTGGACGGCATAGCGCATGAACACGATCTCGCCGGTGGGAATGCCCTGGGCGGACATCCACTTGGCTGAGGTATCAAGGACCAGCAAGATCAGCTGCGACAGTAGCAGAATGCCTATACCGGTATTGTGGCGCTCCTCAACGGGCGCAATCTGAGCGGACATGGCTGGTTCCGAACCGGCGCAAGGAATAGCGCGCGACAGACGTAGCGATGGAAGATGCGGCCGCCCATGTCAACGACATGGGCAGCAATAATCGCTCTCCTGGAGTAGTTTAGAACGTCTCGCTCAGGTTGCGGACCTTGAGCGATTTGACCAGTTCAGCCGCGGACGGTGCAGCGCCGTGGCGTGGGGTGAAAGTGAGCTCGGCCCTGCGGCCGGGCAGCAGGGTCAGGGCGTTATCGGAGAAATAGCCCGGCAGATCGACGGTCGCGGTGACGAATAGCGCCGGCTTATCGGTCTCAAGCGTCAGCAGCGGAGCGCCATTGCGCTCCGACCATTGGGCGGTGACAGTGGGCGTAACCAATTCGTAGGCCTTGTAAGGCTTGGGGAAGTAGTCGTTTTCGCCGAGCAGGTTGCCCGAGGCGTCCTTCCAGGAGAAGAACAGGAATTCATCCTCAGCCAGATCGGCAAAGTCCACGCTGGCGAGAGCGAGCGCGGCGTCGGGGCCGATGGCGGCATTGGTGGAGGAGACCACACGATCACCGCCGCTGATTTTGACGGCCCGGATTTCGAGAGAAATGCTGACCGGGCGAGCTGTGTCGTTGATACCCTTGAAGACGATGCGGTCGGGTGGCGCGCCTTCGACGGGGGTGCCGCGCGAATTCTTGAGAACTGCGTCATGCTCGGGAACGGCAACGACATTGACAGGCAGGAAGAAGCGCTTGGCCATGTATTGCAGCAGTTTCCACTGTCCGCCGTAATCGAGGCTCGACCAGGACGCGACCGGCCAGATATCGTTGATCTGCCAATAGAGCGTGCCCATGCAGCGCGGCTTGGTGGAGCGCCAATATTCAATGGCGGTCTTGATGGCGAGGCCCTGCTGGATCTGGGACAGGAACACCATCTGGTCGAAATCGCGCGGGAAGCGGAAATAGCGCGTCATGGTTTCGAGAATGCGCGCATTGCCGCCGGCATTGCGCTGGTGATTTTCCATCACCGGGGAGGATGGATTGCGATCCTTGGGCTCGGTGAAGGTCTCGATGACATTCATCGAGGTGAAGGACTGGAAGCCGAATTCGGAGGCAAAGCGCGGATTGACGCTGCGATAGGCTTCGAAGCTCTTGGCCGAATGCCAGACGTCCCAATAATGGGTGTCGCCACGGGTATCGGCATGCCAGCCATCGGAAAAGTCGAGATAGCCCATGGACGGCGAGGACGGCCAGAAGCGGCGGATAGGGTCCTCGTCCTCGACGATATTGCCGAGCATGGAATTGAGGCGGTCGTAATTGGCGACGTAGCGCTCGGGCGCAGCCTTGGTTTCCTCGTACCAGCCGAGCGAGCCGATCACTTCATTGTCGCCGCACCACAGGGCGATCGAGGCATGGTGGGAGAGGCGGCGGATTTGCTGGGTGATCTCGGTGCGGACATTGTCAAGGAATGGCCGGTCTGACGGATAGCTCATGCAGGCGAACATGAAATCGTGCCAGAGCAGGATGCCCAACTCGTCGCAGAGATCGTAGAAATAGTCGGGCTCATACTGCCCGCCGCCCCAGATGCGGAGCATGTTCATATTGGCGGCCTTGGCGCTGTCGAGCAGGTCGCGAATGACGGCGGGGGTGATGCGGGATGGGATGGCGTCTGCCGGAATCCAGTTGGCGCCCATCATGGTGATGTCGCGGCCATTGATGCGGCATTTGAAGGTGTGGTCGATCTCGTCCTTTTCGATGACCCATTCGAGCTTGCGCAGGCCAATCTTGCGACTGGTTTTTTCGCCTTCGAGATTGGTCACGAGCTCATAGAGCGGTTGGGCGCCCTGCCCGGCTGGCCACCACAGCTTGGGATTGTGGATGGTCAGGTTGTGGGTGACGACGTTGTCGCCCTTGTTGACCACGATTTTGTCGGTGATGGTCTGGCCATCGATGGTGTGCTCGATCTCGACCTCGCCATGGGCGAAGGCGAAGATGTGGGTTTTGACGGCGAGTTCGACGCTATTTTTGCCGTGGGCCTGATCGACCTGCACGCTATCCTGGCGGGCGAGGCGCGATTTGCGCAGGCTCATCGTGCCATAGACGCCGATGGGCATGAGGCAGATGCCCCAATCCCAACCCGCATGGCACGCGGCCTTGCGGACGAAATTCATGTGGATGCCCTTCAGGCCGTTGGTCTGGTAATTCTTGGTGAAGGGGATCGGGAATGGGTGCGCGTCGGCGCGGGCCTTGGCGACATCGGGGGTGATGTCGAATTCGATGCGCAATGTATTCTCGCCAGCGCGGACCTTGCCGGTGACGTCGATATCGTTGCGGACGAAAGAATTCTGGGTTTTGGCGATCACCTCGCCATTGAGCAGGATGGTGGCGATGCAATCGACCTCAGCCAGGGTCAGCGTCA
The DNA here is from genome assembly GCF_000735585.1 of Devosia sp. LC5. Classification (GTDB taxonomy): domain Bacteria; phylum Pseudomonadota; class Alphaproteobacteria; order Rhizobiales; family Devosiaceae; genus Devosia. The sequence continues at coordinate 31,297 of NZ_JNNO01000004.1, read as the reverse complement.
GGTAGCCCTCGATATCAGTGGCCGTTGCGGTAAAGTCGCGTTCGACAGTCCAGGCCGTTTCGCCGACCCACATGACGGTTTTTTCGTTTTCGCCGTAATAGGGATCGGGCAGGCGATCGGCTGCCAGCAGTGCCGAATGCACATCGCCGGGCAGCGTGATCGGCACGGCGATATCGCTGGTCGGAGAGGACAGGTTGAAGACGCCGCCCAGATCGAGGGCGGAATAGGCCGGTGCTGACATTGAGATCTCCTCCAAGACGCCGCGAGCGGGCGTCTGTCCTTGCGAAGTGCTTATGCAATCGATTTCGGAAACGGTTTTTAGCCTGTTCAGGCCGAATCGCCAATGGGCGAAAGCAGATTTTTGCAACGTTGCGGAAGCTGGCAACTAGGTCAGCACGAGTTACCGATGTATTAGGGGTTGATTGCGTAATATGCCCCGACGAGGGGGCTCGTAGACCATGTCGCTATTTGACAGATTGGCCGGGCGCTATGCCTCGCGGCCGAAAGACCAGGAGCTTGCGCTGGCCCAGGCGCGCTCCTTCATCCGCCAGGCTCCCGTGCTTTACGCCATCCTCGTGGCCAACAGCATTTTGCTGGCCCTAACTCAAAGCGCGGCGCCGGCCCCGTTGCGCTATGGCGTGCCCTGCCTGCTCATACTGGTGTGCCTCGCGCGGCTGGGCATGTGGTGGAGCAAGCGGCATCGCGAGCTCACGGGCGAGCAAGCCGCTACCTTGCTCACCAGCACCAGCTATGTCGCCATTTCACTGTCGGTGGCGTTCTCGGCCTGGTCGCTGGCGCTGTTTCCGCATGGCGATGCCTTCCAGCAGGCGCATGTGGTGTTCTACATGGCCATTACCAGCATTTGCTGCCTGTTCTGCCTCAGCTATCTGCGGGTCGCGGCGGCATTGTCGGCAATGGGCGTACTGGTACCGTTCTTTGGATTTTTTGCCTTTAGCGGCAATCCTGTGCTGGTTGTGCTGGCCATCAATCTGGTGCTGATCACCCTGGCCCTGCTGGTGGTGGTGGCAGGCAATTCGCGCGATTTCGCGGCCCTTGTCGCTTCCCGCTCGCAGACGGCCCGCCAGCAGGACGAAGCGCAAAGCCTTTATGCGGAAAACGAGCGGCTGGCGCATCTCGACAGCCTGACCGGGCTGCCCAACAGGCATACCTTCCACCGTGAATTGCAGGCGCGACTGGATGTGGCCGCCGCCGCGGGCAAGCGGCTGAGCGTGGCCCGGCTTGATCTCGACAAGTTCAAATCGGTCAATGAAATTTTTGGCCACGCCGCGGGCGATCGTGTGCTGCAGGAAGTCGCCAACCGCACCCGCGCGCTGGGCGCTTATGTGGCGCGGCTCGATAATGCCCAGTTCGGGCTGATCTGCGATGAGCCGCGCACCGAGACGCAGGTGGCCGCGTGGGGCGAGACGCTGTGCGCAGTGGTGCGGCGCCCTTTCGTCTTTGCCGAGGCGAGCCTGCACGTCACGGCCTCGGCCGGGGTGGCGCTGTCCCAGCCCGGGGACGGAGCCGAAATTCTGTTCGACCGGGCCGACTACGTGACGTCGGTCGCCAAGCGGGAGGCGCGGGGCGGCGCCGTGGTATTTTCCGCCCGCCACGAGGAGGAAATCAGCCGGGTTCGCGCGATGGAACACGCCCTGCACACGGCCGACCTTGATGAAGAAATCTATGTGCTGTTCCAGCCGCAATTCGATATCTCGCTCGACCGCGTCACCGGCTACGAAGTGCTGGCGCGCTGGCGCAGCCCCGTGCTGGGCGAAGTATCGCCGGCCGATTTCATTCCGATGGCCGAGCATTCCGGCATCGTGCCCAAGATCACGCAGGCGGTGGTGCGCAAGGCCCTGGCGGTGATCGACCAATTGCCGCCGCCGATGCGGCTGTCGGTCAACCTCTCGGCGCATGACGTCAGTTCGATGACCGCCATCGAGGGCATTGTGTCGCTGATCGGGAAGGCGGGAACGCCCTGCCGGATCGATTTTGAAATCACCGAAACAGCGGTGATGGGCGATATGCAACAGGCCAATGCGGCGCTGCTGGCGCTGTTGGCGCTGGGTTCGCGAATTGCGCTGGATGATTTCGGCACCGGCCATTCGAGCCTGACGCATGTGCAGAAGCTGCCGCTGGATCGGATCAAAATCGATCGCAGCTTCGTGGCCGTGGTCAACAGCGACGCGACCAGCCGCGCCATCATCAAGACCACGATCGATCTGTGCCGGAACCTGGGTGTGTCCTGCGTGTTCGAGGGCATCGAGACCGAGGAACAGCTCGAGGCCCTGCTGGGCCTGGGCGGCTCGGTGATGCAAGGCTATCTGTTTGGCCGGCCGATGACCCAGCAGATGATGCTGGAAAAGCTATCAAGCCCGCAGCCGGGCTGGCAGGCCAGCCGCAACCGCCTGTTTGGCGCCGGAAAGTAGCCGGGCCCCGCCGCAATGGCAGGGCCCGTTTCGATTATTGCGCCGCTTCTTCAGGCTGGTCGGCGTCGATGAAGCCGCCGGACTGGCGGTGCCAAAGGCTGGCGTAGATACCGCCGGTTTCAAGCAGTTGGGCATGGGTGCCCTGCTCGACCACGACGCCCTTATCGAGCACGACCAGCCGGTCCATCATGGCGATGGTGGAGAGGCGGTGGGCGATGGCGATCACCGTCTTGCCCTTCATCAGCAATTGCAGTTGCCCCTGGATGGCCGCCTCGACCTCGCTGTCAAGGGCGGACGTGGCCTCGTCGAGCACCAGGATCGGCGCATTCTTGAGCAGGACGCGGGCAATGGCGATACGCTGCCGCTGTCCGCCCGAGAGCTTGACACCCCGCTCGCCGACATGGGCATCGAAGCCCTTGCGGCCCTGCAGATCGCTCAGCCCCTCGATGAAGCCGGTCGCCTCGGCAAGATCGGCCGCCTCGCGCATCATCTGCTCGGTCGCGTCGGGGCGGCCATAGACGATGTTGTCGCGCACCGAGCGATGCAGCAGGGACGTGTCCTGCGTCACCACGCCGATATTGGCGCGCAGGCTATCCTGCGTGACCTTGGCGATGTCCTGCCCATCCACGAAGATATGGCCATCGGCGCGATCGTAGAAGCGGAGCAGCAGGTTGACGATGGTCGACTTGCCGGCGCCGGAGCGGCCGACCAGGCCGATCTTTTCGCCCGGGCGGATATGCAGGTTGAGATGGTCGATCACGCCGGTTTTCTTGCCGTAGTGGAACGAGACATTCTCGAACTTGATATCGCCCTTGACGGTGCCGATGGCCTGGGCACCCGAGGCATCAGAGACCACACGAGGAAGCGAGAAGGACGCAATGCCGTCCTTGACCGTGCCGATATTCTCGAACAGGGACGACATTTCCCACATCACCCACTGGCTCATGCCCTGGAATCGCATGACCAGGCCCAGCGACACAGCCAGGGCACCCGGACTCATCAGCCCCTGCATCCACAGCCAGATGCCGGTTGCCCCCACCGCAAAGAGCAGCAGGGCATTGGACCACAGCACCAGCATATTGAGCACGGTAAAGAGCCGCATCTGCCGGTAGACGGTGTCGAGGAACTCGTCCATCGCCTCCTTGGCGTAGCTCTCCTCGCGGTTGGAGTGGCTGAAGAGCTTGACCGTGGCGATATTGGTGTAGCTGTCGACGATACGGCCAGTCATCATCGAGCGCGCATCAGCCTGCGCCTGGGAAATCTTGCCCATGCGCGGGATGAAATAGAACATCATCGAGACATAGGCGGCGAGCCAGACCAGGAACGGAATGGCCAGCCGCCAATCGGCCGAAGCCGCCAGGATCACCGCGCCGGTGAAATACACGACGACATAGACCAGCATATCGAGCAGCTTCATGACCACTTCGCGCACCGCGAGCGAGGTCTGCATCAGCTTGGCGCCGATGCGGCCGGCAAACTCATCCTGGAAATAGCTCATCGACTGGCGGATGAGGTAACGATGGCTCATCCAGCGGATACGTTGCGGGAAATTGCCCAGCAGGGTCTGGTGCATGGTCAGCGTCGACACCAGCGCGAATGCGGGCAGGACAAAGATGACCATCGCGCCCATAAGGGCGAGTTTCCAGCCATCGGTTTGCAGGAAGGTGTCGGGATTTGCCCCGGCCAGCCAATTCACCACATCGCCGATAAAGCCGAAGATGATGATTTCGCCGATGGCCACGGCCGCGGCGGCAAATGCCATCAGCGCCAGCCACTTCTTGGCGCCCTGGCTGTAATAAAGGCAGAACGCCAGCAAGCCCTTGGGCGGCTCGGTCGGTTCCGTCGAGGGGTAGGCTTCCAGGCGCCGTTCAAACCAACGCAACATTGTCATTCACCATAGTTTCTGGCCCGCGGGCCCAGCGTTCATGGCCAGAGCCTCTAGGACCTCAAGCATGGTTGAGGTCAAGGCAGAACTGACCGATGGCGCGTAAAGCCGGACGGGAAATTTGGATACCGCGCTCGATACGCCCGCAATTGGCCAGAGGAGCAGCGTGTCGCGGCTTGTGGTGCCTTCTTCCCCATGCCGTCCACTTGGCGAGAAGAAAGAACCGATGCAGTCGCGAGCCCGTTAAGATACACAAAGAGCCGAGTCTGCTGTAGCCCGGCAGACACAATTATTTTCTGACTGTCAGTGACTGGATGTAGCCATGCGCACGGAAACCGAGCACACGATCTATCTCAGGGATTATGCCCCCAGCCCCTACAAAATCACCGCGGTGGATCTCGATTTCCGCATTCTGGCCGACACGACGCGGGTGCGCGCGCTGCTGACCATAGAACCGCAAGCCGAGACAGCGCCGGGTACGCCGCTGGTGCTGGACGGGGATGGGCTCAAGCTCGGCTCAGTGGCTATCGATGGCGCGCCATTGGCGCTTGTCGCCTATGCGGCCGATGACAATGGCCTGACTATTATCGAGCCGCCGCTGCGCCGCTTCGTGCTGGAAACCGAAGTCATGCTCAAGCCCGAGGGCAATCTCAAGCTGATGGGCCTATACCGCTCGAGCGGTACCTGGTGCACGCAATGCGAGCCCGAGGGGTTCCGGCGCATCACCTATTATCTCGACCGGCCGGATAATCTGGCGACCTTCAAGGTGACCATGACAGCGCCGCGCGATCTGGCGCCGGTGTTGCTGGCCAATGGCAATCTGGTGGGCCGGGGCGATGCGGGCGACGGCATGCATTTTGCGGTGTGGGAAGATCCGTTCCCCAAGCCGGCCTATCTCTTTGCGCTGGTAGCAGGCGACCTGGGCTCGATCACCGACAGCTTCACCACCGCCTCGGGCCGCAAGGTGGACCTGGCGATCTATTGCGAGCATGGCAAGGAAGATCAGTGCCATTGGGCGATGGACAGCCTCAAGCGCTCGATGGCCTGGGACGAAAGGCGCTTCGGGCGCGAATATGATCTCGACATCTTCAACATCGTCGCCGTCTCCGATTTCAATTTCGGCGCGATGGAAAACAAGGGCCTCAATATCTTCAACGACAAGCTGGTCTTCGCCCAGTCGGCAACGGCGACCGATGCCGATTATGAGAATATCGAGCGCGTCATAGCGCATGAATATTTCCACAATTGGACAGGCAACAGAATCACTTGCCGGGACTGGTTCCAGCTCTGCCTCAAGGAGGGGCTGACGGTTTATCGCGACCAGGAATTCACCAGCGACGAGCGCAGCCGTGCGGTCAAACGGATTTCGGATGTGGTGACTTTGCGCTCGGCGCAATTCCCCGAGGATGGCGGCCCGCTGGCCCACCCGGCCCGGCCGGACCAGTATCGCGAGATCAACAATTTCTATACGCCCACCGTCTACGAAAAGGGCGCCGAGATCGTCCGCATGCTGGCGACGCTGCTGGGCGAGGCCGGTTTCCGCAAGGGGATGGACCTCTATTTCGAGCGCCATGATGGGGAAGCGACCACGATCGAGGCCTTCCTTGCCGTATTCGCCGAAGCCAATGACGTGGACCTCGAGCAGTTCAAGACCTGGTATCTGCAGGCCGGCACGCCGCGCCTGACCATGAGCGACAGCTATGATGCAGCCAGCCAGACCTATACGCTCACGCTAAGCCAGGAGACGCTACCGACGCCGGGCCAGCCGACCAAGCAGGCGCTGGTATTGCCCATCAAGTTCGGCCTGATCGGCCCCAATGGCAGCCCGATGGGCTGGAGCGCAGTGAGCGGCGGCGAGGTGCGGGACGACATGATCGTGCTGCGCGAGGCGAGCGCCGAGATCACCTTCAAGGGCATTGCCAACAAGCCGGTGCCATCGCTGCTGCGCGAGTTCTCGGCGCCGGTCAATCTCGACACCAATCTGACGCAGGACGATCGCCTGTTCCTGGCCCAGCACGACAGCGACCCCTATGGCCGTTGGCAGGCTTTGCAGGATGTGGCAACTGCGTTGGCTGTGGGCGCGGCGACGGGTAAGCCCTGGTCGGATGCCTCTGTGAATGGTTTGAGCCGGGCCATGGCCGATACGCTGGCCAACAAGGACCTTGACGACGCGTTCAAAGCGCTGGCCTTGAGCCTGCCGGGCGAGGCGCTGATCGGGCGGACCATCGGCAAGGATATCGACCCGGCCCGCATTCACGAGGTGCGCAACGCACTGACCAAAGCAGTGTTTAGCCCGCTGGGCCGCGACTTGCTGATTGCCTATACCAACCTGTCGAGCACCCTGCCCTATCAGCCCGATGCCGCGAGCACGGGCCGTCGCGCGTTACGCAATCGGGTTCTGGCGCTGCTGGTCGGTAGCGAGGCGGCGGGTGCATCGGCTTTGGCGGCAACGCAATATAGCGAAGCAACCAACATGACCGATCGCTATGCGGCGCTGACCATTTTGGGCAGCGCCTGGACGGCGGAAGCGCCGACCGTGCTGGCCGATTTCCGTACCCGCTTCACCGCCAATCCGCTGGTGTTCGACAAATGGCTGATGGTGTCGTCGCTGGCGCAGGATGAGGGTGTGCTGGAGCGCATCAAAGCGATCCTGGCGGCGCCCGACTTCCCCAAGTCCAATCCCAATCGGTTGCGCTCGCTGCTCGGCTCGTTTGTGATGAGCAATCCGGCGCAATTCACCCGCCCGGATGGCGCGGCATTCCGCTTCGTTACCGACGTCGTGGCCGATATCGATACGCGCAATCCGCAAGTGGCGGCACGGGTGCTGACGGGCTTCCGTATCTGGCAAATGCTGGAACCGCAGCGTCGCGAAGCTGCCCGTTCCGCGCTCACCGCGCTGCAGGATGGCGGCAAGCTCAGCCGCAATACGGCCGATATCCTGGCGCGCATGCTGGCGGAGTGAGGCAACCGGAAAATAGAAGAATTTTTCTTCTGCCTCTAAGTGATTCAAACGACTCTCGAATTTGCCTAACGGCGTCCAAGCCCCCATTGAGGGGTCTGGACAAGGCACCCCGGCTTGATTCATGGTTTGTTAAGGGCAAATCGGGTTAGGGCAAACCCATTCATTTACGGGAGAATTCCATGCGGTCGGCGGAGCAATCCGGCGCCGGCGCCGAAGGATTCGGCGCGGGCCAAATACAGTCCGAATTTGACCGCCCCAAGGGCCGCGTGGCCGCTCCGTCTTCTCTGGCCGCTCGTTTCCGGCTCTCCCCGATCACTGCTGCGGTGGCGCTGACCTCACTGCTCGCCGCGACCCTGTTTCTTATCTATGACAGCGCCCGGACCCTGGATGACGTGCAGCGCGAGCTGGCCATGATCGGCACAGCCATCGCCGCCGATATTGCCGACGTTTCCCCGGAATCCGCGGAAATGGCTCTCGTGAACTCCGCCAGCCGCTATGCCAGTGTCATCACGGCCAGCCTGACCGGCGCTGATGCCGGCTCTGCCACGCCGACCCTATTCGGCCAGGCAGTGCCCCTGGGTTCGCATGGCACGCTGGCCCTAGAAGCGGCGCAAATGCCGGCCCTGGCCGGCATGGCTACCCGCAGCGGCATTGCATTCGGGCTCGCTGTGCTCATCACCCTGCTGGTTGCATTCAGGCGCCGCCGCGCCGGCATGCCCGACCTGTTGCAGCGCCAGAATTACCAGACGCTGGCCGCGGCTATCCCTATGGGTGTTGCCTGCTGGACTAGGATGGGCGAGTTGATCGTCTGCAATGACCGCTATCGCGACCGGCTGAACCTGACCGGCGTCAAGGTCAGCTATCATGATGCGGTCAAACGCCTGATCGCCCGGGGCTATATGAAACCGATCAGCGAGGACGAGCATAGCCGCCTGCTCGAGCTGCATGGCGAGGACGGCTCGTGCCTGCTGATCGACGAGCGGCCGCTGGATGACGGCGCCTTCATGACGCTGGTCAGCGACATTACCGAGCGCAAACGCACCGATGCCCTGCTCGCAGCGATCCGCGAAGAGCAACGCCATCTGGCGCGGCGCTATCACGAGGAAAAGCTGCGGGCCGAAGCCGCCAGCCACGCCAAGACCAATTTCCTTGCCCATCTCAGCCACGATATCCGCACTCCGCTCAACCACATTATCGGCTTTGCCGAGCTGATGCGGCACCAGACCTATGGGCCGCTGGGCGATGCGCGCTATGCCGATTATGTCAATTCCATCAAAAGCTCGGGCGAGCATCTGCTGGCTTCGTTCGCCACCATTCTCGACCTGGCCGAACTCGAAGGCGGCCGCAAGGAATTGCGCAGCGAGCCAGTTTCCGTCGATGCCCTGCTCGATAGCGTGGTGCAGCGCTTCCGCGGCCAGGCGCAGCGCGCCGGGCTGACCTTTGCCCTCCGCCAGGGCTGTGGCGCCATCGTCAATGGCGACCGGCTCGGGCTGCAACGCATGGTCGGCAATATCGTTGAAAACGCCATCCGCTTCACCCCGGCCCGCGGGCGGATCACGCTGGCGGCGTTTGCCGCGACCGATGGGGTGGTGATCGAGGTCACCGATACCGGCATCGGCATGGACGAGGAACGGCTGGCTTCGCTCTCGCAGCCTTTTGCGCTGGGCGACGCGACTTTTACCCGGGATGGAGTCGGCCCCGGCCTCGGCATTTCGATTTCCCGCGCAATTGCGGAGCTGAGCGGAGGACGGCTGGCGATCGATTCCAGCCCGTCGCTGGGCACCACTGTGGCGATATCGCTGCCAATCCAGGTGGCGGGGCATGCGCTGGAAGCAGCGGCGTAGGTACTCACGCCATCAGACAGTAGACCTCATCCTGAGCCTGTCGACGGACGAGGTCGTGGCAGGGTGCCCGCATCGGGGGCTCACCGTGAGGTCTATTCGGAGTTCTACAGCCCCTTGGCCTTTTCGTACCAGGCGCCGGCCGCTTCCTGCACCTCGGCTCGCATGGTTGCCAGATCCAGTTCCAGCCGCCCGAAATCGGGATAATGCGTCAGCCCGGCCAGCAATTCCTTGAAGGCCTTCGTCCACGCTTCTTCCTTGAACGGGCTGACCAACGCCGAACTCATCACCTGCAATACAGTGGAATAGACCTCGTGGATTTCGGCCAGGCGCATGCCCTGGGGCACAAGGCCGGTTTGGCCCAGCCGGGCGAGGACTTGCACTGTCAGGGCCTGAGGCAGGCCCACCGTTGCGCCGGCAACGAGTTGGGCGGATTGGGCAATGAATTCGAGATCGACCAGCCCGCCCTTGGCGAGCTTGAGATCGAAGGGATGGCGAGCGGGACGCTCCTTGGCCATCAGCGCGCGCATGGCGACGACATCGGCAATCGTAGTGGCAGCGTCGCGCGGCTGGGCCATGACCTGCCCGACGGCAGCATCGACCTGGAAGCCGAAATCGCCATCGGCGGCGATTACACGGGCGCGGCTGAGGGCCAGATGTTCCCAGGTCCAGGCATTGTCGCGGTGATAGGCACGGAAGCCGGCCAGTGCGGTGGCGAGCGGGCCGGCATTGCCGGACGGCCGCAGCCGCATATCGGCCTCATAGAGTACGCCCTCGGCGGTCGGCGCGGTGATGGCCGTGACGAGGCGCTGGGTGAGGCGGGTGTAGTAATGATTGGTACTCAGCGGCTTGTCGCCGATGGATTCCCCGTCGGGCGCGTCATAGAGCAGGATGAAATCGAGATCGGAGGTCACCGTCATTTCACGGCTGGCCATCTTGCCGAAGGCAAGCAGCGCGACGCGCCCGCCGGGCATGGCGCCGTGGCGGCGCTCGAACTCGGTGCGGACACTGCCGAACAGGCGGTTGAGCAGGGTTTCGGCCAGGGCCGTGAACTGCTCCCCTGCCCCGCTGGCGCTGACCGTGCCAGAGAGCAGGCCGGCCGCGATGAGGAATTTCTGCTCCTGCCCGATAATGCGGGCGCGGTCGATGATTTCCTCATAGGAGCGCGCTTCGGCGAGGAATGCATCGACCTTGGCGACCAGCACGTCGCGATGGGTCACGTCATTGGCGAAAGCGGGGTCGATCAACCCGTCCATGACATGGGCGCGGTGGATCACCGCTTCGGCCATGCGTGGCGCCGAGGCCAGCAATTGCACCAGCAAGGTGCGCAGATGCGGATGGCTGCGCAGCAGCGCGAAGAGCTGTACGCCGGTCGGCAGGCGCGAGAGGAAATTGTCGAAGCGGGCCAAAGCCTCGTCCGCGTTACCGGCGTTGCCGAGCGTCACCAAGAGGGCCGGCAGTAATTCGGTGAGGTGGGCGCGGGCGGCAGAGGCGCGGGTAGCCGGATAGCTGCCATAGTGCCATTTGCGCACGGTCTCGATGGCCTTGTGCGGATCGGCAAAGCCCATGGCGGTGAGGGTTTCGAGCGTGCCGGGGTCGTCATCGCTGCCGGTAAAGACCAGATTGCCTTCACCACTGCCCAAGGTTTCGCCCTCGGTGAAGAGCTCGGAATAATAGCCGACCACCCGCTCCAGCGCGGCCCGATAGGTGTTTTCGAAAGCAATCAGGTCCGGCTCGCCCATCAGGCGGCCGATGACCGCCACCTCATCGGCGGTGGCGGGCATGACATGGGTCTGCTCGTCGCGCAGCATTTGCAGGCGGTTTTCCACGGCGCGCAGATACCAATAGGTCTGCGTCAGTTCGGTGGAGGCCTTGGGCGTGATCCAGTTGGCGTCAGCCAGCGCCGCCAAAGCGTGCGCGGTCGGCTTGACGCGCAAGGCCTTGTCGCGACCACCGGCGATCAATTGCTGGGTCTGGGTGAAGAATTCGATCTCGCGAATGCCGCCGCGCCCGAGCTTGACATTGTGCCCCTCGACCCGGATATCGCCGACATTCTTGGCGATATTGATCTGGCGCTTCATGGCCTGGATATCGGCAATGGTCGCAAAATCCAGATGCTTGCGCCAGACATAGGGGGCAAGCTCCTTGAGGAAGGCTTCGCCCACTTGCTTGTCACCGGCGCAGGCGCGGGCCTTGATCCAGGCGGCGCGTTCCCAATTCTGGCCGCGACTTTCATAATAGGCCATCGCCGCGTCGAACGAGATGGCGACAGGCGTCGAGCCCGGATCGGGGCGCAGGCGCAGATCGGTGCGAAACACGTAGCCATGCCCGCGCCGCTCCTCCATCAGCCCGACCAGCTTCTGGATCATGCGCGAATAGACCTTGGTCGCCTCCGCCGGATTGGCAAGCACGCCCTTTTCGGGATCGTAGAAGGCGACGATGTCGATGTCGGAGGAATAGTTCAGCTCCTGCCCGCCATGCTTGCCCAGCGCGAAAATGGCGAGACCCGATTGAGCGGCAGTGGCCTGCTCAGGCTGGATCGCGAGCAGGCCCTTGGCGCTGGCCTGGCGCATTAGGAAATCGAGGGCTGCATCGAGGGCGGCGTCGGCAAGATCGGACAGCGCGGCGGTGGCCTGTGCGGTGGTCCACACACCGCCGGTTTCAGCCGCTGCCGCCAGCAGCGCCGTGCGGCCCTTGGCGATGCGCAGGACGGGCGAGAGGGCGTTTTCGTCAGCCGCCTCGCGGCCTGTCGTTTCGACTGCGGCGATGATATCGGCAAAGGCGCCATCGGCCGTGTCGGCGAAGGCTTCAGCCAGCCATCCGGCATTGGTTTGGGCCAGTTCGAACAGATAGGGCGCTGATTCAAGTAACGGCCCCAGCGCATTGGCAGCATTGCTGATTATGCCGCGTTGATCAGCCGGAAGCTCAGCGAGCCAGGCGTCAAAACGAGGATGCGCGATCGGCGGCAGGGAGCGGAGCGAAATGACCATGAAAAAGGGATAGCTTGGCGGGTGGGGCAGAGCAAGCCGTGGGCGCTTCTTCCTTCTCCCCTTGAGGGAGAAGGTGCCCGAAGGGCGGATGAGGGGTTGGTCCCGCAGGCAGTGAAGCATGGAGGGCGCAGAACCCCCTCACCCCGACCGTCCGCTGAACGCGTCAGGTCTGTCCCTCTCCCTCAAGGGGCGAGGGGAAGAAAGGGTCCTAGGCCCCCGGCAGATCGATCACCGCTCGCACACCCGGGGCATTATCCTCGATCCGGAACGTCCCCCCGTGTAGCCGCGTCACCGCGTCGACCAGCGACAGCCCCAAGCCAGACCCCGTTTCGGACCGGCTTTTTTCCAGCCGGACGAAGCGTTCCAGCACCCGTTTGCGGTCTTCCTCGGGAATGCCCGGGCCATTATCGGCCACTTCGATCAGCACGCGTCCGCTATCGGTGCGCAGGCCCACATTGATGCGGCCAGTGCCTTCGCCTTCGGGCTTGGCGTATTTGACCGCATTCTCCAGCAGGTTGACCATGGCCTGGCCGATCAGTTCGCGATTGGCACGCAGGTGGACGCCTTCGGCAATGGCGGTTTCAACGACTATGCCCTCGTCCTCAGCCACGGGGCCGTAAAGCTCGGCCACATCGGCCACCACGGCGCTGATATCAACATCGCTGAAGGCGCCGGAGGGCGCGCCGGCTTCGGCGCGGGCGATCATCAGCAGGGCATTGAAGGTCTGGATCAGGCGGTCGCTCTCGGCGATGGTGGTTTCGAGCGCCGCCTGCCGGGTCTCGTCGCTGGCGCCATCTCGCAGTGCCGACTCGGCCTGGTTGCGCAAACGTGTCAGGGGCGTCTTGAGGTCGTGGGCGACATTGTCGGTCACTTCCTTGAGGCCCTGCAATAGCGCCTCGATGCGGTCCAGCATGGCGTTGAGATTGGTGGCAAGGCCATCGAACTCATCCTGCCGCTTGGTGATCGGGATGCGCTCGGAGAGATTGCCCGACATGATCTTGGTGGAGGTGTCGCGGATCGTGTCGATGCGCCGCAGCACGCGGCGCGCGGTGACCCCACCGGCGACCAGCGAAAAGAGAATGATGCCCAGCACCCCGACCAGAAAGCTCTGGACGATGATGGCCGAATAGCCGCGCCGCTCGACAACGTCGCGCCCGACAACAAGGCGCAGGCCATTGCTCAGTTCCACCGAGCGGACCAAGGCATAGCCCGAGCGCGGCGGACGAATATCGGGCAGGCCGGACCCGGCCAGCGGATTGGACCGTTCATAGGCAAAACTATATACGCCCGGGGTGATCAGCACTTCGGGCGGCACGTCGGTCATATTGCCGAGCAGATATTGCCCCGTTGCGTCGCCCAGATAGTAGACGCCGGGACCGGGCTGGCGGGAAATCCGCTCGACGGCAAAGGCGAGCGAACGGATGCTCTGGTTAGCATCCATGCGCTGGAACAGCCGCACTTCGCGGTCGATGTCATCGCTCTGCTGGCGCTGGATCTGGATGCTCGATTGCCAGCCGGTAAAGGCCAGCAGCAGGATAGCAAAGATAACGAAGATCAGGATGAACGTCGCCGTCAGCCGGACCGTCGATGTGCGCCAGAGTTGGACGAAGCGGTTCAATGTCTACTCGCGGATCATGTAGCCGGCGCCGCGCACCGTATGCAGCAGCGGGGAGGCATGCCCCTTGTCGATCTTGGAGCGCAGGCGGGACATGTGTACATCGATGACATTGGTCTGGGGGTCGAAGTGATAGTCCCAGACGTTCTCGAGCAGCATGGTGCGGGTCACCACCTTGCCGGCGTTCTTCATCAGATATTCAAGCAAGCGGAATTCGCGCGGCTGCAGCAGGATGGTTTCGCCATCGCGCTCGACCTTGCGGGAGAGCCGGTCCAGGTGCAGGCCTGCAACCTCATAGCTGGTGGCAGCTTCCGCGGGGCTGGAGCGGCGCGCCAGCACCTCGATACGGGCCAGCAATTCGGTAAAGGCATAGGGCTTGGTGAGATAGTCGTCGCCGCCGGCGCGCAGGCCGGTCACGCGGTCATCGACTTCACCAAGGGCTGAGAGAATGAGAACGGGGGTCTTGTCGTCTTCGGCGCGCAAGCTTTCGACGATGGACAGGCCATCGCGGCGCGGCAGCATCCGATCGACGATCAGCACGTCATAGTCCATGCCCGAAGCCATGGCATAACCGGTTTCGCCATCGGCAGCGTGGTGGGTGATGTGTCCGGCTTCATCGAGCGCCTGGATGAGATAACTCGCGGCCTCGCGATCATCTTCGATGAGCAAAATTTTCACCGCAGGCTCCATCCAGGTTGAGAAGATGGCCCCGGAGTGATCTCCGGGGCCGGGTTTGGCTTAGTTGCCGAGCGGCAGGCCGATGAAGCGCGCCTCGCCATCGCGGCTGGCCTTGACCAGGGCGGTGTTGAGCCCACGCGCCTTGACCGCATCGAGGGCCGATTCAAATTCCTGCACCGAGGATACCGGCTTGTTGTCGACTTCAAGGATCGAGTCGCCAACGGCGAGGCCCTTGGAGGCAGCCTGGCTATCGGCATCGACGTCCTGGATCAGCAGACCGCCCGAGCCGTCAGAGTTCGGCACCAAGGTAATGCCGACGCTGGAGGGCGAGGGAGCCACCGGCGCCGGAGGCGTCGGGGTGTTCTGCTCGTTCTGGGCCACTTCTTCATTCAGCTTGCCCAGCTTGACCGATAGCTTGGTCTCCTTGCCGTCGCGCCAGATGGTCAGCTCGACAGTGGAGTCCGGCGCCTTGTTGGCAATGGTGCGGCTGAGGCCGAGCGCATCGTCAATCGGGGTGCCGTCAACGGCGGTGATGATGTCACCGGACTTGACGCCAGCGGGACCGGCAGGACCATCGGGAGCCGCATCGCGGACAATGGCACCCTTGGCATCGGCCAGGCCCACGCCATCGGCGATGTCACGGGTCACGTCCTGAATGGACACGCCGAGATAGCCGCGGGTCACCGAACCGCTCTCGATCAACTGGCCCGCAATGGCCTTGACCGTGGCAGCGGGGATGGCGAAGGCGATACCGACATTGCCGCCATTTGGCGAATAGATAGCGGTATTGACGCCCACCACTTCGCCATTGCTGTTAAAGGCCGGGCCGCCCGAATTGCCCGTATTGACGGCAGCGTCGATCTGCAGGAAATCGCCATAGTTCGAGCCGCCGATATTGCGGCCCGATGCGGAGATGACGCCGGCCGTCACCGTGCCACCAAGGCCGAACGGGTTGCCGATGGCCACCACCCAATCGCCGACGCGTGGCGGGGCTTCATCGAATTTGACGAAGGGCAGATCGGTGCCTTCGATCTTGACCACGGCCAGGTCGGTGCGCTCGTCGGTGCCGACGATCGTGGCTTCCTTTTCGGTGCCGTCATCGAACACCACGGTCACCTTGGTCGCGTCAGCGACGACGTGATTATTGGTGACGATATAGCCGTCGCCGGAAATCACGAAGCCCGAGCCGGCGGCCATGTAGCGGCGCGGCTCCTGGTCGGGGGCACCCTGCGGGCCACCGCGTGGCCCGTTACCGAACTGGTTGAAAAAGTCATGGAACGGGTGATCGGGCGGCAGGTCCGGGAACTGGAATTGGAACTGGCCACCACCGCGCTGCACATTGCGGGCCGACGAATCTTCCGCCTCGACCAGAATGGAGACCACGGCGGGCTTCACCGCCTCGACCAGATCGGCAAAACCGGCCTGGGGCACGGCGGTCGGGGGCACGACGATCTGCGCCGCCGGCTGAACCTGAGCGTTGGCCACCTGGCCCGTCAGGACATAGGCGGTGCTGACGCCACCAATGCCTACCATGAGAGCCAGGACCGAAGCTCCGAGCCAGCGGCGGGTACGCGAAAGAATAGTCGGGCGCATGGATTCAATCTCCTTGGACAAGCCTCAACAGCTTATGGCGACAGGTTATGAACCCCGCGATCTTTCTAAGATGTTGCGCCAACATTAAGGTTTCGCAATGTTGCTGGCGGGAATGCGGCAGCCTTTCATCACGGTTCCGCCACACTCCGCGGGGTCCGGCAAAACGCTCAATCGGCGCGGCCGTTCCCGTCCTGCAATTCGGCCAGGACGGCGGCTTCGTCATCATCCAGATCGGCGCCATCGGCAGAGTTGCGCCGCCGGGCGGCGATCACCACCGCGCCCAGGCCCACCAGCAACAGCAGCGGCGCTGCTACCCAGAGCAGGATGGTATGCGCGTTGAGGCGCGGATTGAGCAGCACATATTCCCCGTAGCGGTCGACCAAATATTGCCGCACCTGTTCGTCGGTGTCGCCGGCCACCAGCCGCTCGCGTACCAGCACACGCAGGTCGCGCGCGAGATCGGCATCGCTGTCATCGATGGATTGATTCTGGCAGACGAGGCACCGCAGGCCTGCCGAAATATCCCGCGCCCGCTGCTCCAGCACCGGATCAGGCAGAATTTCCCCCGGTCCCACCGCCAACCCGGGTAGAGCCACGCTCATCGCCAGAGCGATCAAAAGCACACGAAGCCGGATCATTCGGCTGGCTCCGCTGCTGCATGGGCAACCCGCTTGGGCACGCCGATCCGCATCCGCCGGTCGGTCAGCGACAGGAAGCCGGCCCCGGCCATCAGCAGCGCGCCGAGCCAGATCAGGGTGATATAGGGCTTGAACCAGACGCGCAGCACATGGGTGTCGTCGAGCGGCTCGCCCAATTGCAGATAGAGCTGGGAGAAGCCGTAAGTCTCGATGGCGGCTTCCGTAGTCGGGGTGCCGGTGGCGACATAGGTGCGGCGTTCCGCAATCATGGGGCGGGTTTTGCCATCTGGTCCCGTGATGGTGAAATGCCCCTCATCGGCGACATAGTTTTGCGCGGCGGTCTGGCTGAAACTGTCAAAGGCGATGGAATAGCCCGACAATTCTGCCGTCTCGCCCGGATTGAGCGTGGTGACCAATTCGGTTTCCCAGGCGCTGGTGGCGACGATACCGAGCACGGTGACACCCATGCCGAAATGGGCGATGGCGGTGGAAAAGGCCGAGCGCGGCAGGCCCGCAAGCCGGCGCCAGCTTTCGCCCAGGGGAACGCGGCCCAGCTTGCTGCGGTCCACCAATTCGGCAATGGCGCCGAAAGCTACCCAGAAGCCGAGCAAGAGGCCCAGCGGCGCCAGCGAAATAGAAACGCCGCCCAAAGCCGAAATCAGGATGGTGAGGAAAACAGCCAAAGCTGCCGCGCCCATCAGGCGTTGCGCCGCCGCCATCACATCCGCTCGCTTCCAAGCGAGGAACGGACCAAACGGCAGCACGACCAGCAGCGGCGCCATCAGCGCACCAAAGGTGAGATTGAAAAAGGGTGCGCCAACCGAAATCGTCGTGCCCACCAGTGCGTCGAGCAGTAGCGGATAGAGCGTCCCCACCAGCACCGCGCCGACTGCCGTGGCGAGAAACAGATTGTTGACGATCAGCGCCCCTTCGCGGCTGACCGGCGCAAACAGCCCGCCCTGACGCAGCGAGGAAGCCCGCAGCGCAAACAGGAAAAACGCGCCGCCAATGACCAGCGCCAGCAGGGCCAGGATCACCAGGCCCCGCGTTGGATCGCTGGCAAAGGTGTGCACCGAGGTCAGGATACCCGAGCGCACGAGGAAGGTGCCCAGCAGGGACAGCGAGAAGGTGATGATGGACAAAAAGATTGTCCAGATCTTGAGCGCATTGCGCTTTTCCATCACCAGCGCCGAATGCAGCAGCGCGGTGCCCGCCAGCCACGGCATGAAGCTGGCATTTTCCACCGGGTCCCAGAACCACCAGCCGCCCCAGCCCAGCTCGTAATAGGCCCAGTAGGATCCCATGGCGATGCCCAGCGTCAGAAAGGTCCAGCTCAGCATGGTCCAGGGGCGTACCCAACGCGCCCAGGCCTGATCAATGCGGCCCGAAATCAGCGCGGCGATGGCGAAGGAAAAGCAGATCGAGAAGCCGACATAGCCCGCGTAAAGCAGCGGCGGATGGATGGCGAGGCCAACGTCCTGCAGCACCGGGTTGAGGTCATTGCCCTCAAGCGGGGGCGGCACCATGCGGGCAAAGGGATTGGAGGTGAATAGCGTAAACCCGCCAAAGGCCGCCACCAGCAGGCTTTGCGTCGCCAGCACCAGCGTCATGAGATCAGATGGCAGGCGCCGGCCAAAGGTCGCCACCATGGCCCCGAACGCCACCAGGATCAGGATCCACAGCACCATGGAGCCTTCGTGATTGCCCCAGACGCCGGAGATTTTGTAGATCAGCGGCTTGAGCGAATGCGAATTGTTGACCGCGAGAGCCAGGCTAAAATCGGAGGCGATGAATGCCTGGATCAGCGCTGCGAACGCCGCCGCCACCAGCACGAATTGCAGCACCGCGCCCTGGCTCAGCACCAGCGCAACCCGCTGCCCCCGCCGCCAGAACATATAGCCGCCAATGGTTGAGACCGTGGCGACTGCAAAGGCGAGGATGAGGGCGAAATGGCCGAGTTCGATGCTCATCACTGCCCTCCCTCCGGCCGCCATTCGCCCTGCGCCTTCAGCGCCTCGACGACTTCCTTGGGAATGTAATTCTCATCATGCTTGGCCAGCACATTGGTAGCGATAAAGCCACCCTCAGGCGTCATGCTGCCTTCAGCCACCACGCCCTGCCCCTCACGGAACAGGTCCGGCAGGATGCCGGTATAGTGCGCGACAATGTCGTGCCCACCATCGGTCACAGTGAAGGTATTGTCCTGCCCGTTGCGGGTCCAGGTGCCGTCCTTGACCATGCCGCCCAGGCGAATGGGATGGCCCGGCGCAACGTCACGCGCAATCACATCGGAGGGGGAATAGAAAAACACGATCTGGTCCCGCAGCGCCACCAGCACCAGCGTGGCCGCCAGCGCCACGACCATAGCGAGCCCAGCGATAACAGCGAGCCGCTTCTGCTTGCGCGACCAGCCCTTTTTGCGGATGGCGGCAGGCATGCTCATGGGGTCGCTCCGTTCAGTGTTAGTCCGGCATTGAGCGCGATGGAATCGAGTTCACCACGATCGAATGCCTTTGGATAGGCCGCGACGGCATCGTCATAGGCCATCTGGGCCTGCGCCTTGTCGCCAAGCACGAGATAGGCGCGCACCAATTGCATCCACTCCTCAACCGAGCCGCCTTGCGAGGCAAGCCGGTCGGCCAGTCCGCCCACCATCTGGGCGATCATCTGGGATTCGCCGGGGCTGGGGCCCGCGGGTGCACCATCATTCTGGGCAACGGCCAATCCCTGCTGCGCCGCGGCCAGCCAGGGTTCGGTGCCCTGGGACAGCGCCAATGCGCCCTGCCAGGCCGTGGCCGCCTCGTCATATTGCCCAGTGCGGGTCAGTTCGGCCGCCAGGTAAAGCCGCGGCAGCGGATCGGCCGGATCGCTGACCGAGGCGGCGCGCAGCAAGGTCATGGCTTCGTCTGAACCGGCGCCATTGGACTCGAGCAACAGCGCTTCGGCCAGGCTGGTCTGCAATTTCGGCGTGGGTCCGCTCAATTCGATCACCCGCCGATAGGCCTTTGCCGCGTCGGCAAAGCGGCCCATTTCGGTATAGGCGGGGGCGATCACGGCCCAGCCGCGTACGTCATCGGGCTTGGCGGCCAATTGCTGCTCGATGCGAGCCACCGCCGTGCCGAGGTCAAGCGATTGGGTGGCAATCTCGGTGCGGTCTGCCAAGGGCTGGCCGGGCAAGTTCGGATTGCCCAAAGCGGCATAGATGGCAAAGGCCAGAATGGCGATGCCAGCCAGACCCACCAAGAGCGGTGTGCGCCCCAGGTCACCAGCGGCAACAGTCTTGCCGGTTTCGGCCTTGAGCCGGATGATTTCGCGCGCCAGTTCGCTTCTGGCGGCATTGGCTTCGGCCTCGCCCAGCTTGCCCGCGGCCAGATCCGCGTCGATTCCGGCGAGCACCAGGCGAAAATGGCTGTTGCTATCCCCGGTTTCCGCCGCGCTCACGTTGACCGTGCGCCCACCCGCCGCGTAAAAAAGTGCGGCGCAGGCTATGGCGGTAATGGCAATGGCGATGAACCAGAACAGCATGGATCCCAAATGCTTGACGCCGCCCAGCGGCAAGAACGCGCCATCTATAGGCCGAATGACACGAAAAGCTACCCTCACACACATCATTGAGCCGGACCCATTGCCACAGGCCTGGCGTCTGCCGGCATGAGCCAGGCCCAAGCCGATTTCGCCATTCTGGGCACGACCCCGCAAGCGCGGCTGCTCGCCGGACTGCTGGCCGGAACACATGGCAAATCAGTGGTTTTTGTCGGCGAAAGCCGATCAGGTTTCCGTCTGCCGCGCGATCTCGATCTATCGATCGCGCCGCTCACCCGGCCCGACAGCTGGGCCCTGCTGCGGGCGGCCCAACCCGTGGTGCAAAAGCTGATCACCCGAATCGGCGGGCGTACCAGCTGGGGGCGTCTTGATCCGGTGCTGTTCGCCGATAGCGCCGAAGGGCAACAGGCGCTCGCCCATATCCGGCAGATTGCCCAGGGCTTTGGCCTCGCCGTCGAAAAGCTGCGGCCCAATGCCCTGTCCAACGGGCGCGAAGGCGTGGTGTTTCGCGATGTCACCATGATCCACCGCGTCGTGGCCGAACCGGCGCTCGACCGCTGGATGGTGCAGCAAGGCGCGAGCGTGCTCGATCCGCGCAGCGACATCGTCGTCCACACCGATGGCAGCGGGGAAATCCGCTTCGGTGAAGCAGCCATATCTGCTACCCAATGCGTGCTGGCTGATGACGCCGCAATCCTGCGCCACCTGCCTGCCGAAAACTGGCCCACCCTGCTGCTGCGTCGACCCGCCACGACCATCCTCACCGAGCCGACCGGGCGGATCGCCGCGCCCGTCATGCTCGAAATCGATAGCGGCCTCACTCTCTGGCAGCGCCCCGAAGGCGGTGTCGCGGCCTTTGCCCCAGGGCCGATGGATAATGTACTTGGCAAGATCAGCGCCCTGCTCGGCGGCACGGTGCATCGCGCCGGCCAATCGCAATATGAGAGCCTCATCACACGCGACGGCGCCCCCGCCGCCGGCCGCATCGATGGCAGCGGCCCCGATGTGCTGGCAGGGTTCGGGCCAAGCGGCATGTTCTTTGCGCCCGCCCTCGCTCGATGGCTGGCAGGCGTTGCGACGGAAGATGAGAACCGCTGGCTGGCGGCGCGGCTGGTGACCCGCTCGGCCCACACCTCGCCAGTCGCGGAATATGCCGCGCCGCTGGAGGCAATGTCATGACCGGCCAGCCCAATCGCCTGGCAGCCACCACGCCCCACCAATTCTCCGGCAGCCTGATCGATCGCAGCAAGCCGCTCAAATTCCGGCTCGACGGCAGGATTATCGAGGCTTTCGTGGGCGACAGCGTGCTCAGCGCCGCCTTGGCCGCCGGCATCGACACGGCCGGTCAGCGCGGCGGCCGGCCCCTGGCGCTCAGTGCCCGCTTTGCCCCGTCCATCATTCCTGTGCGACACCCGGGCGACACGCTACGCGCCCTGCCCATGGCGCGGGTGTCGGTCACCGAAGGCGCGGACTATCTCACCGTCGCCGGTCCAGCCCAGCGGCACGGCCTGCTCGGCCGCATCCTCCGCCCCGCCCGTTCGCTCGGCCTCAAGCTCGATGGCGGGCAAAGCCTCGTCCAACCATGGCTCGATAGCCCCATCGAAGCAGAACTGGAATACGACCTCGTCGTGGTCGGCGGCGGCGTTACGGGCATGGCTGCGGCACTGGCGGGCAACAAGGCCGGTCTGTCGGTCATGCTGCTCGAAGCCACATCGCTGTTAGGTGGCCATTCGCGCCTGTTCGGCACCCAGGATGGCGAGGAAACGCCTGACCAGAGCATTGAGCGCCTGTCCTCCGCCGTCACCAAGGCAGGCATCGCCGTCCAGCTCTGCGCCGAAGTCACCGCGCAGCGGCCAGGCCTGTTGCGCGTCCATATTGTCGATGCCGCCCAAGGTCGAGCCGTCCTGATCCACGCGCCCCGCATTATCCTGGCGACCGGCGCCGTCGAACGCCTCCCGATCTTCCCCGGCAATCGCCTGCCCGGTGTCATGGGCGCACTCGAAGCCTTCGAACTGGCGAGCCGCTATGGCGTGTGGCCGGGCCAGACTGCGCTGATCGCCACCGCCAGCAATCCCGCCTATCGCCTCGCCATGCTGGCCAGCGATGCAGGCGTATCGGTCACCCGCATTCTCGACACCAGACCGCAGCCGCAATCGCGCTTCATCGAATTCGCCAAAGCCTATGGCATCACCATGGCGCCGGGTCTGGTTCCCGCCTCGGCCCAGCCCGCCAAAGGCCGGGGCATCACCCTGGCGTCGCATCTATCCGCCGGGCGGCAGACCAGACCAGATGCCCAGGTCACTGGCGATCGCCTGATCGTCTGCGGTGGCTGGCAGCCTGATCTGACGCTCTGGCATATGGCCGGCGGCCACAGCCGCTGGAACGCCCAAACCCACCGGCTGGAACCGCTGGA
The DNA here is from genome assembly GCF_000735585.1 of Devosia sp. LC5. Taxonomy (GTDB): domain Bacteria; phylum Pseudomonadota; class Alphaproteobacteria; order Rhizobiales; family Devosiaceae; genus Devosia. The sequence continues at coordinate 8,710 of NZ_JNNO01000004.1, read as the reverse complement.
TGGTCCCACCGGCGTCGCCCTTGCCGGTTCAGCGGCCGGCTATTTCAGCCGCCACGCTGCCGTCGATAGCGGCGCGGACGCGGTAAACATGCTGCTGGGCCGCGACCGCAAGCCGGTCCATGACGTCGTCATCGACCCGATCCACGAAACGCCGGATGCACCTTGCCCGATCAGCCCGCTCATGCCCGAAGCCGGCCCGCCCGCCATGCTCGACAGCGGATTGCGTTTGCTCGAACGCCCGCACGCGCCCAGCAAAGGCCGCCTATCATGGCGCAAAAAGCCCCGCCTTTGGTCGCTCGCCGACACACCGCAATCACTCGACATCGCAGCCATCGCTGCTGGTGTGCAACTGGACGTCATCCCGGCCGATCGCGCTGGCATCGTCGCCCAGGAGCGCGTCGGCATGGTGGTCATCGGCACCAACTCAACTCCGCCGCCCCAGCCAGTCACGCCGCCGCTCGTCCCAGCCTTTCTCGCCGCTCGTTTTGGTAGTGATGCCGAACTCTGGCTGGTTGCGCCCGTCGAACCCCGCATGCTCGACCCCGGCAGCCTCATCCACCGCTCGTCCAGCGATCACGATCCGCGGCATGCCGTGGGCGTCATCCTGCGCACCAGTGACAAAGGCGCCATCGCACTCATGGCCAGGCAAGCGCCGCAAACACTCTCGCTGCGCGACCACGGAAGGGCCATCCCGATCCGGTTGGTGGCGCCCTATATGGAAGACGTCCGGCTGCCCCAGTAGACCTCATCCTGAGCTTGTCGAAGGACGAGGTCGATACGCAAGCCTCCACTCTCCCGACCTCGTGGTTCGACAGGCTCACCATGAGGTCTAGCAGAAGGAAACCTAGCCCCGGCGTTCAGCTGCAGCGCGGGCGCGGCGGAGCGTTTCGGCATATTCGGGATTGAACCGGATCTCGGCCATCTTGATGCCCGCTTCCATCCGCGTGCCGATAATGGCATCGGCCGGGTTCTGCCGCAGCAGTTCCAGATTACGCTGCAGGTGCATTTCCAGCGCCTGCCCCGATTGGCTCCAGGCCTGGTCGAACAGCGCATTGAGCGCCAGGCTGTCGCGACAATCGCGGATCGCCGAGAGCAGATAAATCCCGTTCAGCGCCGCCAGCAGCCGGTCATTATCCAATCGGTCGGCACCCTCGCGCGGCTTGCGCAGCGCCTGGTTGATATCGGGTACCACGTCCTTGAGGCGCGGCTCGACGCGATCGGAAATCTGCTTGGTCAGGCTCGACAGCACCATGGACCAGCGGCTGCCGCGCGCGAATTCGATATTGCCGGTCAGCGCCCGGACCAGCCGGTGAAACCGATCCAGCGCCCGGCACATCAGGTCGATATCGGAGAACGGTCCCGCGGGTTGCAGCAGATAGAGCTGGTTCTGCGCATGCGCCAGAATGGCGTCGATCACCGGTCCGAAACCGGCCCGCGCCACTGTCCCCTCGTTGGAATTGCCAGACAGGCGGATGATCGCGCCAACAACCCTGGTCGGATTGATGATTTGCCCCATGGCTGCATGAAACAGCAGCGCCGCCAGCGGCGGGTCCTGCAGGGGCATGGAATGAATGGCCGTGCTCAACGCCGTCTCGTCGGCAATGGTATTGACCGCCCGGCCAAAGGCCTGCGCCTTGTCGAGCACGGCGCGGTTGCGCAGCGCCCCCATGATCACCGGCAGGGCGGCACGCGCCTCGTCATTGCCCAGCGCGGCGCGCAGCCGTCGGCCCGCGTCGAAATCGGCATCAGCGCCCGCCACGGCATCCCGCATCCGCGCCAGCACTTGGGGCATGGCGGCGTCGAGATCGCTGAGATCGATATCCCCGCAGAGATCGCGATTGATCCAGGTCCACACCGCCATAGCCTGGCTGCGCGCCACCGAGCCGGGAAACGGAAAGGCCACCGGGTCTTCCACGATCACCGCATCGATCAGCCCGGCAAAAAGCTGGGACGACGAAGCATCGCCGCGCACAGATCGGCGCGGCTGGGCGGCGTCGGCGGAGTGGTTGCTGGCTTGGGACATCACGCAGTCGGTTTGGGAAGCAAATCTCCCCAAACCCTACCGCGGCTTGGTAAACAATCCTTACCAGCCGATCAGCGGATCAATCAGGCGGCGCCGGAGCCCGGCACCACGGCCCAATTGCCGTTCTGCTCGCGGCAGGCCGTGCCCTTCTTGGTGAAGTCCTGGCCGTTGATCTTCACCGAGTGGGTGAAGTCGCGGCAATCAAGATTGTTCACGCGGACATAGGGACCCACCGAGACCGAGCCGGTCGTGCCCTTGTCGCCAGCCCATTGGCGCGGTGCGCCGGGGCGGCCGAACTGCAGCGCATAGAATTGTGCGCTATTGGCTTCTGCGGAGTCCTTTGCCGTCATCGAGGCCAGGGCGGCCGAGTCGACAAAGCCATTGGCAACGCTGGTGGTCGCCAGGGCCTGCTGGGTGGTCTGGGCCGGGGTGGGCACATTCGGCATCACGATCGCCGGGGCTGCCACGATCGGGGCCTGCTGGATCGGCGCAGACGGCGCCGTGCTGGCGCAGGCGGCCAAGGTCAAGGCAAACAGCGGCGTGGCGAGAAGGGCGATACGGTTCATGTCTGGGTTCTCGTTATCGGTGAGTGGCTCTTGTTGGTGTATTGCGGCGAAAATGCGTCAACTTGCAACCGGCTTGGCCATCGAGCCCAATCGGGCCGTCGGCAAGCGCAATTCTACCAGAAGACCGCCCAAAGCCGAGCGTTTCAGTTCCAGGCTGCCGCCATAGACATCGACCAATTCCTTGACGATATCGAGTCCCAGCCCGCTGCCGGGCGTTTTCTCGTCCAGCCTGACACCGCGACGCAACACTTTCTGGGCGTCTTCCTCGGTCAAGCCGGGGCCATTGTCGTCAATGCGGATCAGCAGGATGGTGCCCGTGTCGCCCCGCTCGGCGTCGAGCCGCACCCCCACCTGCCCTTTGGACCATTTGCAGGCATTGTCGAGCAGATTGCCCGCCATTTCCTCGAGGTCTGCCTCGTCGCCACGGAACCAGGGCAGCGAGGCATCGGGCCGCTGGAAGGCCACCGTGACGTCGGGATGGATCTTGCTCATCACCCTTGTCAGCCGCAGCATGACCATGGTGGCGTCGGCCCGCTTGCCGACCACGGAAGTGCGTGCCGCCAGTCGTGCCCGCTCCAGATAGGTCGCGACCATGGTGCTCATCTTGTCGCTTTCAGCCAGCACCACATCGGCCAGCGCGCCTTTTCTGGCGCCTGCCTCATTGCGCAGCACGGCAATCGGCGTTTTCAGTCCATGGGCCAGATTGCCCACCTGGTTTCGCGCCCGCTCGATGATCTGCGCATTGGAGCGCAGCAATTCGTTGACCTCCTCGGCCAGCGGCGCAATTTCGCGCGGATAGGTGCCCGCCACCACGCCCGTGTCGCCGGAGCGAACATTTTCGATAGCCTTGCTGAGCCGGGAGATTGGCCGCAAGGCGAAGCGGGCGACGATGAAGCTCATCACCGCCAGCATCACGCAGACCGCACCGAGCACGATAAAGGCCTGGCCGCGGAAATCGTCCACCAGTTCAAGGATTTCACTGAGATTGCCCGTAACCACGATATGATAGGTCGTGGGCGCCACGGTCACCGCGCGCTCCACCACACGCATGCGGGTACCGAATACGTCGTCCATCACGGCCGTGCGGCGGCCCAGCACATCGGGGGGACCGGTCACCACCGGCAGGTCGATCCCCACCACTGAGGTCGACAGATTATAAAGCGTGCCATTGGCGTCGCGGATGGCCCAATACCAGCCCGAACGCGGCCGGTCGAACCGCGGATCGGTCAGTGCGATATCCGGGCTTACCGGATCGCCTGCCTCAAGCAGAGCCCCCGTCAGGCTTTCGACATGAAATTCCAGCGTCTGGGACAGCGAGGTGTCCAGCGCTCGCGAGTACAGATCGGTCAGCAGGAAGCCGGTAGCGACCAGCGCCAGGACCAGCCAGCCCGCCGATAGCCAGAACAGGGATGCGGCGATAGAGCCCTTACGCATAGCGATCCAGGCAAAATGACAAAGCCGGAAGAGACCTGGGCAATTGCTCCAAGCCGGATCCCCTAGTCTTCAGCGATCTGATAGCCGAGACCCCGCACCGTTTGAATGCAATCCTCCGGCAGCTTCTTGCGCAGCCGGCCGACAAACACTTCGATCGTATTGCTGTCGCGGTCGAAATCCTGGTCGTAGAGATGCTCGGTCAGCTCGGTTCGCGAGATCACCTTGCCCTTGTGGTGCATGAGATAGCTCAACAGGCGCAATTCATGGCTGGTGAGTTTGACCGATTGGCCACCCACCGTCACCTTGCCTGAGCGGGAATCCAGCCGCACCGATCCGGCGACGATTTCGTTGGAGGCCAGCCCTGCCGCGCGGCGCACCAGCGCACGGATGCGCGCCAGCACTTCTTCCATGTGGAACGGCTTGGCGACATAATCATCGGCGCCGGCGTCGATCCCCTGCACCTTGTCGCTCCAGCGATCGCGCGCTGTCAGCAACAGCACCGGGGTGGTCTTGCCAGCCCGGCGCCATTCTTCGAGCACGCTCAGCCCATCCATGCGCGGCAGACCGATATCGAGCACGATGGCGTCATAGGGTTCGGTGTCACCAAGGAAATGGCCTTCCTCGCCGTCAAAGGCCACATCGACCGCATAACCGGATTCGGTCAGCGCTTCCTTGATCTGCCGATTGAGATTGGTATCGTCTTCGACAACCAGAATTCGCATCGATGGCCCCCCAGATGCCGTGTTATTGCGCGCTCAGAACCAGATTCTGGGCCTGACCGTCGCGGCTCAGCACGCCGATAATATAGACTAGCCGGCCGCCCTGGTCACATACCTGCACATTGAGGACCTCGACGCTGCTGTCGACGCCCGCCGATGCGAGGACCGCATCGAGCGATACGATCTGCCCGGACGATACCGCTTCCTGGATCTGCCGCTTGTCGAGGCATGCCTGGGCGCTCGCCGTGCCGGTAGCGGCAAAGCCGATGGCCAGGGCAAGGACGGTTGCGGACAGCAATTTCATGATCGAGGTTTTCATGAGGGCAATCTATGGCGGCGTTGCTGAATGGGACATGAATATGGCGGTCATGTCCAGTTGGTGTGGGTCACGCCTTGCCGATATCCCCTTTAAGTCCTTTGCGCAGGAAAATTATGGCAAGCGCTTCCATGATCATCTGCCCCGACGAAGCCCCGTCCAATGCCGGCAACTCGACCCCCAGCAATTGCGCACCGGCTGCCAACAGCATGATGACGGCGACGACGTAAGTTTTGTATCCGTTGAGGAAATCCATTGCGATGCTCCAGTTTGAAGAGGGTGAAATCGGGGCAATCGGCGTGCCCGCGGCCGCCAGTGCCGCCTTGCGGATGGCCGCAACACGGCTGGTCCAACCCTTGCCGAAAGTGGGGAAGCTCGAGAGCCGATTGAGAAAGCCCAGCCGCCGGTCGCACAGCGCAGCGATTAGCCCGGCTGCGTCCCGCGCTTGCACAGCAGCCAGCGTCAGCGGCCCGGCCTGACCATCCGCCAGCACGCCCAGCTCGGCCTGCAGCGTGCGGATTGCCCGATCCGGCCCCGAATTGACGGCAAAGTCGAACAGCGCCAGATCGAGCCCCGCCGGCAGATTGCCCGCCTTGCTGCGATCCCAATAGCTCGCCCGATAGATGCGCGCCGCTTCGGCCCGCCCCAGCGCCTTGACCTCCGCCTTGGGCAGCTTCCACCACGGCGATACATTGCGCCATCGCGCCAGCGTCTTGTGCGTGATCCCCAGATTGGTCGCCCCGCCGGGATCGCTGGGGTGGTCCGCATAACCACCCTCATGCCGCAACACCTCGTCGAGGCAGATATCAAAGCGCGTCCTAGCCATGAAATTCTCCTGTCGCGGCGTGTCCCACGCCCAGCACCGGGCTGATCTGCGCCACGCTGAAACCAAAATCAGCCGGCAGGGCCCCAAAATCAGCCATCTGCTCCGCCGGTCCATAGCTCACCGCCGGGGTGGCGCTCGAAAGCGTCCGCACCAGCGTCGACCCATTCAGGATGTCGATGCGATAGCTCTCCGGCTGGTACTCAAGCGGGGATTCCACCGCGCCCCAGCCATCCCCATCGGCCCGGCTGCGCCGCACCCACGACAGGGCTATGCCGCCATCCGCCTCCCGCCGCGCTCGCAATTGCGCCGGCGGCAATGGCAGCGCCGGCGCCACCCCAGTGGCAACCGGCCAAACCGTTCCTGTCACGTCGCTGCTGCCCGCATAAACGCGAAACGCCCGCTCTTCGCCCAGCAATTGCGTCTCGACCGGCAGCGTCACCGCCCGCCCATCCAGTACAATCACCCGGCATCCAGGCGCGGTTGCCACCGGCACGGTCCCCTCCAGCCCCCGCAACAGCCGGCTCAGCCGGAAATGCCCGGGCGCCAGCAATTCCGCCGCCCCAAAGCCGATGACCTCCCAATTACCCCCGCTCTCGACAGCAATCCGATTGGAGCCCGCCAGCACCGCCAGTTCGTCCGCCGAAGCCAAATGCCCCGACAACAGGCTCACCTCGATCACATTGCCCAGCTCCCAGACGCCAAGCGGCCCAGCGCCGAACGCGGTCACGGTCTCGCCCATCCCCGCCCGGCGGGTCAGCTCCACCACGGCCGCGCCCGTCGTCTCGTCGGTCACCAGCAAATGCCCCGGCCATGGCTGCGCATAGCCCGCAACCACCAGCCGCGACCGCCCCGGATCGTCCGGCAGCGCCGGCAGATGCGCCACAGCCACCAGTGGCAGTACTTCGGCAAATTCGCCGCCGCCCGGTGCCAGCGGCCGGTCCACGGCCGTTGCCACCGCAGTATTGTTCGGCAAAGTCCGTGCCTTGATCTGCCGGCTCAGCCCGTCCCGAATTTCAGCGATTTCAAACGGCCCCTCGGCCAGTCCCGCAATGTTCACGAGATCGCCCGGCTCCAGCGCCAACAGCGATGGCGGCAGGACAAAATCCAGCGTCTCCCGCGCCGCTGCCCGGCTATCGAGTACCCGTTCGGCCGCCAGCCGCGCCGCCGCACTATCCAGCACGAGCGCCAAGGCTTCGCCTACCAGCGGGCCATCGGCCCTGGCTATAGCCGTCACGGTGCCGGTCAGGTAATCGCGCTCCCGATCCACATAGCACAGCGCCAACCGCCCCGGCGCCTCCATCGCATCGCCACGCCGCCGCGACAACGTCGGCCCTTCCCCGGCCGCCAGCTGCAATGGATCAAGCGTCAGCGTATGCACAAGCCGCGGCACCCCAGCATGCAGCCCATCCAAGGTGCCGCGCAGGCTCAGCCCCGCCACCTCCAGCAACGGCTTCAGCGCCTCCCGCCCCGTCGTGGCCGTGCCCAGCACATATCCCGACACAAATGGCGCCGCCGGTTCCGCCGTCAGTGCCACGCCATGCTCAGCCGCAATCGCACTGGCCAATTCATCGCTGGCCAACCCGCCCAGCCGCCCGGTCAACCAATGCCCGGTGCGATGATTGGGACCATCGGCCCACACATCCACCTGTGCCGGAAACGCCGGATAGGGTCGCGCATCCCAGGTCCACAGATAGACCCGCGACACATCAATCATCCCCGCCGGATTATTCGCCGGATCGCGCCAATAGGCCTGATGCGCCCGCAAGAACTGCCGCTGCATCAGCGGGTCCGGCAGCCCACTCGAAAAATAGGGCCGCCCGCTTTCCGCGCTCTTGTCGTCGCCAAAAATATTGGGCTGATTGGCCGCCTTGTCGACCGCGCCACAGCCCAGTTCCGTCATCCAAATTGGCTTGCTGCCCGGCACCCAGCCCGTCGGCATTGCGTTGCGCACGCCCCCCGGCCGGTCATGATGCCACTGGCTCCACCAGCTGCGGATATCCTTGTAGCGCCACACCCAGGGCTCGCCGTAAGTGCCGTCGCCAATCGGCGACCGCGTCCCCGCCGCCCGGTCGGCATCGCTGGCATAATACCAGTCAAACCCCTCGCCACCGGCGATATTGCCCATGAGATAGTCGAGGTCATAGCCATTGGCCGAGAGCGCCGCATCGGCATGCCCCGCGCCATCGCGCCAGTCGGCCAGCGGCATATAATTGTCGATCCCCACCGCATCGATATGCGGGCTCGCCCAGAGCGGATCGAGATGAAAGAACTTCTCCCCGTCCGGCTGATAGCCCGAATATTCGCTCCAGTCGCCCGCATAGCTCAGCTTGGTCGCCGGCCCCACAATGGCCCGCGCCTCCGCCGCCAGCCCCACCAGCGCCTCGACGAACGGAAAGCTATTCCCCGCCCCGCGCACCGTCGTCAGCCCACGCATTTCCGAGCCGATCAGCAGCGCATCCGCCCCGCTCGCTTCAGCGATCCCCGCATAATGCAGCACCATGCTGCGATAGCCATTGGCCACGAACGCCGATATCTGCGCCGCCGCCACGCCTGTCTGGTCGGGCGACCCTGCCCGCCCCGGTGCCGGGTGGCAGGTGATCCGCCCCCGCCAGGGATAAGCGCCCTGCCCCGCCGTCCCCGAATAAGGATCGGGCAGGCTATTGCCCGAAGGCACATCCATCATGATGATCGGATAGAGCGTCACCTTGAGCCCGCGCGCCCGCAGGTCGGCAACCGCCGCCAGCACCGAGCCATCCGAAGGTGTGCCGCCATAGGCCGGCCCCTCGCCGTGGTGCGATACCAAAGGCACCTGGCCCCGTCCCAGCC
>NZ_JNNO01000003.1 GCF_000735585.1 Devosia sp. LC5 | reverse complement strand
TCACCCCACCAGCCACCGCCAGTGCAACCACCACCACCCAAGGCGGCAGTTTCCACACCATCAGCAGCACAAATCCCGCCACCGCCAGCACCACATCCACCGGCCGCCCGATGGCGCTCACCCAGACCGGGTCATACAGCGCCGCTCCCAAAATCCCGACCACAGCCGCATTGGCCCCACGCATGCCCGCCTGCGCCAGGGGCCGCGCCCGAAACGCATCCCAGAACGGAAGCGCCCCAACCAGCAGCAAAAACCCCGGCAGGAAAACCGCGACCAGCGCAATCGCCGCCCCCAGCACCCCATTGGGCACCGGCCCGCTCACCGCGCCCAGAAACGCAGCAAACGTAAACAGCGGCCCCGGCACAGCCTGCGCCGCGCCATAGCCCACCAGAAACTGATCCCCGCTCACCCAGCCCTTGCCGACCACTTCAGCATCGAGCAGCGGCAGCACCACATGCCCGCCGCCAAACACCAGCGATCCGGCGCGATAAAAGGCATCGAACAGATTGAGCCCCTGCGAGCCCGCCACATTGGCCAGCAACGGCAACCCAATCAGCAACACTGCAAACAGCACCAGCATCGCCGCGCCAAACCGTTTGCTGATGCCAAACGAGGCCGTCGCATGCGTCGCCACCACTTCGCCCCGACACCACGCCAGCCCCGCCAGAATGCCCAGCCCAATCGCCGCCACCTGCCCGGCCGAACCCGCGACCAGCATGGTCAAAGCCAAAGCCATCACCGCAATGGCCGAACGCTGCCGGTCCGGCGCCAGGCTCCGCGCCATGCCCCACACCGCCTGCGCCACCACGGCAACCGCGACGATCTTGAGCCCATGCAGCACACCCTGCGCCACCGGCCCTTCCAGCGCGCCCGCCCCCAGGGCGAGCAACACCAACAGGATCGCCGATGGCAGGGTAAAGGCCGTCCAGGCCGCCAGCGCACCGAGCGGTCCGCCACGCCACAGCCCCAGCGCAAAGCCGACCTGGCTCGATGCCGGCCCCGGCAGGAACTGGCACAGCGCTACAAGATCGCCATAGCCCTGCTCGTCGATCCAGCGGCGGCGGGTAACCAGTTCATCGCGAAAATAGCCGAGATGGGCAATCGGCCCGCCGAACGAGGTCAGACCGAGCTTCAAAAATGCCAGAAAAACTTCGCCGGGATTGCCCTGACGGGCTGGTGTCATTTCGCTCATGCAGGTCCCATCTGGCAGGCCGCGCTATTTGGGCAGCACGATTTCCCGGTCGATCACCTGGGTCTCGTAACGTGACGGTATGACAACATCACTACGCCGCATACCCGCCCCGCCATCGCCGCAGAAATCGCGCCGATTGGCCCGGTCGACAAAGCCCGACATGCGCCGCAGCGCTTCGTCCACCGCCAGCGATTGCTCATGCGGCGTTTCCACCAGCAGATGATCCAGCGCATAATTGTACGACTGGTAGCGATAATTCAGCGCCCGCACGAACCAGGCGATGTGAATATCGTTCTCGGCCTTGCGATTGGCCACATTGCGCGCCTCGTCCGGTCCCAGCCCGCTCAGGTTCGCCAGCGCAATCGCCCGCTGCCGATCCACCTCGACCACCTCGCAGATCGATTTGAACGTGCCCGGCACCGTATCGAGATCGGCCGCAATATGCCGCCCCACGGTCGCATAGCGCACACGCGAGGATTCATACCGGGTGGTCTTCAGCCAATTGTAATAGCGGTCCACCGAAAAATTGCGGTCCACCTCGGGCAGAATGCGCGTGCGCTGCCACTCGACCGCAATGTCGTAGAACCAGTCCTTGGCATGCGCCGCGATCAGGAACCGCCAGACGCGATTATGCATCTCGTCTTCCTGGTCGGTCTGGTTGAAATCCGAATAGGGCTCCTTGCGCTGCCGCGCCAGCCACCCGCCGACCGCCGGCATCGCCGTGTCATGGGTAAAACTCGGCGCCGCCCGGCCGAAATCACCCACCGGCCGCGCGCCGCCGGTGCAAGCCACCAGCAGTCCGGCAAGCGCGATCGAGCCAGCAGCCCGCAGCGCCACCCCGAAAATGTCAGCCACGCTTACGCTTCGGCCGCGAGGGGGCAAGCCGCTTGCTCGGCACGGCATTTGTCCCCCGCTCGTAACGCACTCCGGTAAAGATGAAGATCTGCGCGCCACCGCTCAGCCTCGTTGCGGTTTTCGGCGCCGTTTCACGCAGATTGAATTTGACGAGCTTACCCAAGCCGGCCTCCAGCCAGTTTGCCCCTCCGTCCCTACCGGAGGCAGCCTCAAAACGACCATCGGACAGGCGACGCCGCTCGCTCTGTCCGTCTCCGCGTGAATCTTTTCACGCCTGCGCATTAAGAGATCGTCAAGGTTAACAGTCCGCTAACGAATTCGCCGCAAAAGTGGCCGTGCATCGAATGTGATGCGAACGCGAGTCGATGGTCCCGGATATGCTTGGCTTTCAGCCCTATGAAACATTTCAGTTGCTCATCGAGACCGGTGGCATCGACCGGACCAACACCCTGCTGATCGCGGCCTGCGACGCCTATACCCGCCGCGGCAAGCCCACTCCTCCCGAAATGGAACAGTTTGAGGCACTGGCCGGCCGCCTGTTCCCCACCGCCGCCCCTCAGGCCCGCGCCAAGGGCGCCGCCATTCTGGGACGCGCCGAAATGCTCTCGCCTATGCTGGAGCGCCTGGTGGTGGAAAATATCGGGGAAGACCTCAACAGCTTCCTGCAATCGGCCACCGCGCTGTCCGACCAGACGATGCTCGACGTCATTGCCCGCGAAGATATCCCCGCCGCCGCAATCCTTGCCACCCGCTCGGACCTGTCCAATGTCGTGCTGGCCAAGCTGTTCCAACTGAACTCGCGCAAAGTCTATCGGGCGCTCGCCGCCAACCCCGCCATCCAGCCGCGCGGCGCCTATCTCAGCGCCCTCGCCCGCTCCGCCCAGATGGATCACATTGTCGCCGAATCGCTGGCCAAACGCAGCGATTTCGACGCGGCTCTATTGGCCCCGGCCTTTTTCGATTTATCCGACAGCGACCGGATCAAGGTCATCCAGGCCTTCGCCCATCGCGGCACGCCGATCGCCCCGATCAGCAAGACCATCGAACAGCTCACCGTCGCCAGCGCCGATCTGACCAAGGCGCTGATGAAACTGTTCTCCGAGAACCGCCGCCCCGAGGTCACGCGCCTGCTCAGCCAGATCACCGGGCTTGATGAAGTGCGCTGCGGCCAGATCGCTCATGACGTTACCGGAGCCTCGCTCTTCGTCATCCTGCGCGCCTTCGGCTGCTCGGCCTATGATGGGCTCAAGGTATTGATCCACGCCACCAGCCACGATAGCGAGCGCTCGCAGGCGCTGGCCGATTTCGCCACGCTGTTCGGCAATGTCACGCCCGAATCCATGGCCTATCTGATGAGCGCCTGGCGCGGCGAGGTGAACCTGCTCGAGCTCAACAAGCCCGAATACAAGCCCTTCAGCGAGACCAGCCGCCGCACGCCGGCTGCCACGCATAACCCGGTGGTCGACCAGGCTATCGAAGCCCTGGCTCGCATCGGCCTGCGGCGCGCCGGCTAGATTTTCGATGCCGCACCCAGCTCGATCCCCGGGTCCTCGCCCCGCAGATCGAGGCTGAGCACCCACAGGTCCGGATCGAACTTGATTTCCTGCTGAATGCGCTCGAGCACCTTGGCGGGCTCGACACGGCGAAAGCGGCGCTGGAACACCAGGGCCGCTTCATTGCCTTCGCGGCCAGCCATGGGCGCGGGGGTGAACAGGCTTACCGTCCCATCGAGATGGTCCACCTCGATAAACACCTGCCCGGCAATGGGATCACCCCGCCGGGACACGACGCACATATTGCCCAGATCATTATGGCGGCGCACAAAGGCGCTGCACCAGAGATCGCTGCGCAGCGCAGCCATCAGATGGTCGCGCCGGCGTCCCGCAGCAGTCCGACGAGATCGGGGTTCACCTGCCCGGTCACCCGATAGCTGTGAAAGTTCTCGAACTCGCGGATCGCCTTGGCTGTCGACTCGCCCGGCTTGCCATCGATAGGGGCATGATAAAAGCCCAGGCTCGCCAGGCCGCGCTGGATCTGGCTGATCAGCTGAGTGTCATTGGCCGGCTGCAGGGGCGCGGTCGCCTGTGCGGGCGCCGCCTGCGGCTGCACAACAGCCGTGACCGGCCGGGGGGCGGCCATGGGCTCAAGCGAAGCCACCTGCACCGGCGCCGGCATGGGCTGGCTGACCGGCATCATCGGCAGGGCTGGAATAGGCTGCCCCGAAGCGCCGGCTGGACGGCCATCGACGGCCGCGACGATGGAATCGATGGTCTGCGCGGCAGCATTGCCCACCGTGTCGACCGCATCATCGATAGGGGACAGCGGCGGCAATTGGGCAACGACGCGATCAGGCGGCGCGACAGGCTGCACCGGGACCGGAGCCTGTTGCACCGCCACTTGCTGCACGGGCGCGGGCGGCATCACCGGTTGGGGTGCTGGAGCAGTGACGGCCTGGCGCTGCACCGGCACCATGCCCGCAGCATCAGCGCGCAAAATGGCATCCACCACTTCGCGGCTCATGGCGCCGGTTGGCACCATGCCATTGCGCTCTTCAAAGGCGCGGATCGCCTGCGCGGTGCGCGGGCCGTAATAGCCGTCCACGACGCCATCGAAGAGACCCAGTTCGGTCAGCTTCTTCTGCACCTGGAAGGCCTCCTTGTTGCCCACCGGCGCGTCAGGAATTGGCTGGGTAACCGGAGTGACGCTGCCCGTCGTCTCATTGGTCACCGGCGTTGCCACAACGCTTTGCTGCATCGGCGTCGGGGCGATCGTGGGCGCATCGGCCGGTGCGTCCACCGGCGTGGGCACGATTTCGGCCACCCCGAGCGAGGGCGTGAACAGCGGCGCGGGGTGCCGCGCCGTCTGGAAATAGAGGGCGTTGCTGGCGGCAAGCGCGGTCATCGTCACCATGGCCAATAGACCGGTGGAGGCGAGCGGGGCACGCATATAGCGCGAGAAGGTCCAAAGGCCCGCGCGACCCAGATAGGTCGCAACGGCGCTGCCCGCCAGCAGTGGCAGGCGGGAGAGTGTCGTTGCCGTCATTGCGCTTTTCTTTTTTCGTCGTGCCATGAACTGATGGGAGCGGCGGGCGGCTCTTTATGGAGGGTTGTCACGATCGCAGTTTCCTCCGTCTTTATTGCTGGACCGTTTATGGGCAGCAAAACAGTGACGGTTGTCCCCGCGCCAATCTCAGACATGGCCCGCAATGTGCCGTCATGCAAGTCCACCAGGCCCTTGACGATGGAAAGCCCCAGCCCCGTGCCCTCATATTGGCGCGACAGCCCGTCCTGTGCCTGGAAAAATGGTTCACCGATACGCTGCAGCGATTCGGGCGCCATGCCGATGCCCTTGTCGCTCACCGACAGGTTGAGGCTCTGCCCCTGGCGCTTGAGCGACACGGTGACCGTACCGCCGCGATTGCTGAACTTGATGGCGTTGGAGAGCAGGTTGAGCACGATCTGCCGGCAGGCGCGCTCGTCCGCCACCAGCATGGGCAGGCCCTTGCCGATCTCGGCGGCCAGCGTCACCTGGCGTTCCCTGGCCAATTGTTCGACCATGCTGAAGCAGGGTTCAATTATGCCTTCGACATTGAAGGGTTCGGCCTGCAGCTCGAATTTACCCGCTTCGATCTTGGACATGTCGAGCAGCATGCGCACCACTTCAAGCAAGTGCTTGCCGCTCTGGTGGATCAGCCCGGCATATTCGCGATGGGTTGGGGACAATTCCCCGCCAATGCCCGAGGTCATCATTTCGGAGAAGCCGACCACCGCATTGAGCGGGGTGCGCAATTCGTGCCCGATGGTGGCGAGGAACCGCGATTTGGCATCCGAGGATTCCTCGGCAACCCGGCGCGCTTCGGCCATGGCGACCTCGCCGTCCTTGCGGCCGGTAACATCGCGATAGAGCGCCACGACTTCAAAGCGCGAACCATCGCCCTTTGATTCGAGCACGGGCGAAAAACTGATCTCGACCCAGATGAAGCGCGGCAGCTTGGTCGCGCCCGCCGGATCATCCTGGCGCATGCGCAGCTCAAGCACGCGGGTGCGGCCGGCCAGATTGGCATCGGCAAAAGCACTGAGATAGGCGGGGCGATCGAGCACATGCACCCGCTCGCCCAGGCCCGCGCCGGTCAGCTCATAGCGGCGGCAGCCGAACAGCTGCTCGGACGAGCGCGACGCCAGCAGCACTTCGCCGGTGCCGGAAAAACGGATCACCGCATCCTGCACATGCTCGATCAGGTGCCGATAGGCGGTCACCTGCGCCTTGTCATAGACTTCATAGGCCGCGTTGATGCGGTTGGCCGAGTGCCCGACAATGCCCACGCAACCCAGGAATGCCAGCACCGAAGTGGGTGCCAGCACGGCATTGGGAACCGGAATGGGTGATACGCCAAACAGCGACGCTATCGCCCCAAGCCCGACAATGGCCGCCAATAGCCACCAGGCCTGGCGCCGCAGCGGATGGCGGGCGACGAGCGAGGCCAGAATCGGCCCCATCGAGGCGACGCCGATGCCAACATCGCCAAAACGCGGATCGGCAAGGGTCAGCAGCAGCCCCATGGCCATGATGGTGACGACCTGCCCGGCGGCTGCTTCGTCGAACAGCTGGCGCTGATGCAACGACAGCGTCAGCATGCCGCCGGCAAGGCCCATGGCTGCCAGCGCGAAGGGGAGCAACGTGCCGGTCACCAGGGCATAGATCGCGAAGGGCATGAGCAGGCCGGACATCGCAATCGCCAGGCGTGCATTATTGGCCAGCGTCTTGCGGCGCAGCACTTCGGGCCGATGCCCGGAGTCGGCAACGGCCAGTCTCATCTCTTTGCTTTCGCCGAAAGAGAACAGGCTACGCATACAGTTTTACTCACACTATGACGCCGCCGGGGCATACCGGGACAAGACATGAAACGCGTCTTATCTGCCTGAATGGGTTCAGGTCTTGTTGCCCCCAACCTGCGCGCTCAAGAGCTAAGACGGCCTTAAGCGCGCCGCCTTCGGGGAGGCGCCGGAACGAGGAAAGGCGGGTTTTGAGGAATAGCGTAAACAAGGCGTTGCCCATCTTATTCGAGGGCACCCAATTTGATTCAAATTTTATCGAAATGTCCCAGCACAGTTTAAAGACTGCACGCTAGCTTTGGTGGCGTGGGCAGCAATAGCCCGCCAGCAAATACGGAATACGTGGCAATGTTACTGGTTCGATCCATCTTCTGGCTGACCCTGGCATATATGGTGATCAAGCCCGGCGTCGATTTCGCCGATGCCGCCAATAGCCTGTCCAGCCGGGCTGTGGCCGCTGGCACAAAGGTGGTCGCCGAGCAGGTCCAGAACATTGAATGCGACACTCTGCAATGCCTTGGCGGCAAAGCCGTGTTGTCGGCCGCCATGCAATCCGGTTCCGCGATCGGCACAACCATGCATGAGACGCCGATCGCCAGCCCGGTTCCCTTCCCCAGGCCTCGGCTGGACCGGGCCGGTTAAGAGCGTCCAGAAGGGCGCTCTTCCACTAATCCAGGGTTGCCTCGCTTGCCCAAGCGAGTTTCCTCCAGCGACCCTGGCTCCTGCCGCAGGCGCGTTGCCCCGTGCTTGCGGCTTTTTCTTGCGCCTGCGGGTGTGGAAATGCCGGCTGGCATGAACTAGATACAGCCTATGACCGAGCCCCAAGCCTTCCAGGACATTGCCGAAAACCTGTCTTTCCTCGACGATTGGGAAGATCGCTATCGCTACATCATCGAATTGGGTCAGGCCCTGCCCAAGCTCACCGACGAGGAACGCTCGCCGGAAAACAAAGTGCATGGCTGCGTCTCGCAAGTGTGGCTGGCCGCTCAGACCACCCAGCGCGATGGCCAGACCATCCTCACCTATCGCGGGGAAAGCGACGCCATGATCGTGCAGGGCCTGGTCGCCGTATTGCTCGCCCTCTATTCCGGCCGCCCCGCCCAGGACATTGCCGCAACCGACGCAATCACCCTGTTCGACAAGCTGGGCCTGCGCGAACACCTTACCACCCAGCGCTCCAACGGCCTGGTCGCCATGGTCAACCGGATTCGGGCCGAGGGTAAGGCGCTGAGCTGACCCCCTCATCCGCCCTTCGGGCACCTTCTCCCACAAGGGGAGAAGGGCGGCTCCGTGGTTGGGCTAAACGCGGAGCCAACCCTCGCCCCTTGTGGGAGAGGGACAGACCTGACGCGTTCAGCGGAAGGTCAGGGTGAGGGGTTCTCTCCGCAAGCTCGATGCCTCTGCTAGCCAACCCTCTCCTCTGCAATCAACGGCAACCGCTCCCCCAGCCACCCCGTCTGCTTGCCTCCATCCAGCCCCGTAGCCTGGACCGACAGCCCCATAATCCCCGCCAATTGCTCCAGCCCGATCCGCAGCACCAGCTTGGCACTCCGCCGGGGCCAGCGCCGTTCGGTCTCGATCAATTGCAGCCCCTTGCCGAGCCCGCACACATCGAACACCACGCCCCAGCAATCCACCGGCAAAAGTGTCGCCAGCTTATTGAGCCGCTGGCGCGCATCCGCCGCCGAATCTGAAGCGTCGCCCACACCATTGCCGCCGCCGCGGCCAATCCGGCTGGCGTCATAACTCATGGTGACGCGCGGGCTCAGCCGCGACCGCTCTACCAGCTTGGCCAGCCGATTGGCCGCCGCCACGTGATGCGGCGCCAGAAACGGAGTGCCGTCGGCCTCCTTGCTCGCCGCCAGCCGGGCCAACACCGCGTCGTCGCTCTGATCAATGGCCGGCATGGCGCGGCTCCCATAGAGGCTGGGCATGCTGCTCGTCGATCACTTGTTCGAGCCGCGTGACGAAGGCATCGAATTCGGCGTCCTCCCGCAAATCTTCGATCAGTGCGCAGGCATATGAGACTGTTGTCCTATCTCGCCCAAAGGCATTACCGACCTCGCTCAGGCTGCGCCCCAGCATGACATGAGCCAGATACATGGCCAGCTGCCGCGCCCGCGCTGCCGAGGCCCGGCAGCGCGACGCATGCATAAGCAACCGCATGGGCACATTATTTTCGCGCGCCACCAAGGCCGCGACGTCATCGCAAGCCCAAGCCTGACCACCGCCAGGCTGACCTTGTGCCGCCGCCGCGATTGGTTGATAAGTAGGATGCACCCTTGGCCTCCATTGCAATCAAGGAATTTATTCCTACACATTGCAACGCAGAAAGCCAGCCGGGGATAAGTCGAATAAGTGGGCGTATGGACGAGCTTAGCGTGGGCGCACCGGCCGGCCTCCCCGGAGGGAGGGTAACGAGAGTCACGATTTGGAAAGAGACACGGCTCAACCTCGCCCCTCAGGGGAGAGGGGACGAAAGAGCCGCTAAATCGTATGCGATGCCATAGTGCAGGTCGTGCGCCCCTACCCCGCAATCGGCCGAATAAAATGCCCCGGCCCAACCTCGCTGATCACCGGCTGCGGCACCGCCGATAATCGCCGGATATTTTCTACATCGGCCATTTCAGCATTGTACTGCGACTGGGCGAACCTCACATCCGGGTCCGGCACCGCCGATAGCAACAGCCGAGTATAGGCATGCTGGGGATTATTCAGCACGCTTTCCGTCGGCCCCCATTCCACGATCTGGCCGGCATACATCACGATAATGTCCTCGGCCACGTAGCGGGCCGTCGCGATATCGTGGGTGATGTAGAGCAGCGCCAACCCCAGCGAGCGCTTCATCTCGTTGAGCAGGTTCAGAATGCCCAGCCGCACCGACACGTCCAGCATGGAGGTCGGCTCATCGGCCACGATGACCTCCGGCCCCACCGCCAGAGCCCGCGCAATGCTGATGCGCTGGCGTTGACCGCCCGAGAGTTCATGGGGAAACTTGGCCGCCATAAGGGCCGGATCGAGCTTGACCCGCTCCAGCAATTCCTCAATCGCCGCCTTGCGCTGCGCCGCACCCAGCCCCTTCTGGTGCAGCCGCAAGGGCCGCTCCAGATGATAGTGAACCGTGTGCGCCGGGTTGAGCGCCGAAAACGGGTCTTGAAAGATCATCTGTACCGCCCGGCGATAGGCGGCCATCGAATGGCTCACCGGCGCGCCCCGGAACAGCAATTGCCCCTCATCGGGTTGATATTCGCGCATGATCAGCCGCGCGCATGTGGTCTTGCCGCTGCCCGATTCACCCACCAGCGCCAGCGTGCGGCCGGCCCGAAGGGCAAAGGATACCGAGCGGGCGGCGTAGACGGGTGTGGCGCCCTTGCCGAACACCTTGGAGACATTGTCGAGCGCAAGGACGGGATTTTGGTCGATCATTATTGGGCGCCCTGCCTGATCTGCTCGCCATGCAGCCGGGGCATCGAGGCCCAGAGCTTGCGGGTATAGTCATGCTGGGGGGCGGTATAGATGTCATGCGCCGCATTGACCTCGACCAGCTTGCCTTCCAGCATCACGCCGATCCGGTCACACACCTGCACCATCAGCCCCAGATCATGGGTGATGAACAATACGGAAAATCCGAGTTCCCCCCGCAGCGTGTCGATGCGCTGCAGGATTTCACGCTGCACCACCACATCGAGCGCAGTCGTCGGCTCATCCATGATCAGCAGCTTGGGATTGAGCGCTAGGCATATGGCAATAACGATGCGCTGCCGCATGCCGCCCGAGCATTGATGCGGATAAGATTTGAGCCGATCGACCGAGATATCGACCAGTTTGAGCAGCTCGGCTGCCCGCTCCCGCGCCTGCGCCCGGTTCATGCCGAGATGGGTGTGCAGCACATCATAGAATTGCGTCTCGATTGTCAGCACCGGATTGAGCGAATTCATGGCGCTTTGAAACACCATGGCCACTTGGCTCCAGCGGAACTTGCGCAATTGCTCGGTGTCGAGATCGAGCACATTGCGGCCCTGCAGCAGGATCTCGCCCGAACGGATCAGCGCCGGCGGGCGATGCAGCCGGCTGATGGCAAAGGCGATGGTGCTCTTGCCGCAGCCCGATTCCCCGGCCAGCCCGAAGAACTCGCCCGGGCCGATATCGAAGCTCACATCATCAACGGCACGAAAGTCCGTCTCGTCGCCGATATAGTCGATGGAGAGGTTTTTGACCGACAGGACGGGCACGCTCATAGCCGCCCCTCCCCGGCCTGCACCAGGGCCGCCCAGCGCCCAAGCCGCCCGCCCGTGCGCAGCCGGGGATTGGCGATTTCATCGATGGCAAAGTTGATCAGCGCCAGGCTCAGCCCCAGCAGCGCCAGCGCAATACAGGGCGAGAGCAGGTCCCACCACGCCCCAACCGACAGGGCCGAGGCGTTTTGCGCATTGTAGAGCATGATCCCCCAGGAGACGGTATTGGGATCGCCCAGTCCCAGAAATTCGAGCGTCGCCTCGGTGATCACCGCGAAGATGACGCTGCCGATGAAATTAATCCCCACGATGGAAATGAGATTGGGAAAAATCTCGAACGCCATGATGCGCCAGGAGGGCTCTCCCAGCATCTCCGCCGATTTGATGAAATCCTTCTGCCGGATAGACAACGTTTCCGCCCGGGTCACCCGCACACCCCAGGCCCACGATGTCAGCCCCAGAATGACGGCAATCACCAGCGGGCTCGCCTGCCCGATAAAGGCGGCCAGCACCAGCAGCAGCGGCAGGTTTGGCACGACCAGCACCATATTGGTGAAGAAGTTGATGACCTCGTCGATCACCCCGCCTTTGTAGCCGGCGATAATGCCCAGCATGGTGCCGATGAGCGTGATCATCAACCCGGCGCCAAAGCCCACCGCCAACGACGTCCGCGCCCCGTAGATCAGTTGGGTGAATACATCGCGGCCCACGCGGGTCGTGCCCAGCCAATGTTCAAGTGACGGCGGCTGATGCGGCCGGCCCACCCGCGCCGTGGGCGAATATTGGCTTAGCAGCGGCGCGGCAAAGGCCGCGACGATGATCAGCAGCAGAATGACCGCGCCAATCACGGCCTTGCGATTACGGAGCAGGCCCGAGACGAGTTGCTGCATGGCTCAGGCCTTCCTCAGGCGCGGATCGAGCAGCACATAGCTCAGATCGACGATGAAATTGGAAACCAGCATGGCGCCGGTCATGATCAGCAATTGCCCCTGGATCACCGGATAGTCCCGCGCCAGGATCGCCTGATAGAGCACATTGCCGAGCCCCGGATAGTTGAACACCACCTCGGTCACCAGTGAACCGCCCAGCACCGTGCCGATGGCAATGGCCAGCGCACTGAAGGTGGGCAGCAGCGCATTGCGCGCCGCATACCACAGCATCACCCGGCCCTCGCCCAGCCCCTTGGCGCGGCCCATGACGATATAATCTTCGCCCAAAAGGTTGATCATGTTGTTGCGCATGGTCACGGCAAAACCGCCGACCAGCACGATGAACAGGGTCAGCATGGGCAGCGTGCCATGGCGGATGACGCTGCCGATATATTGAGCCGAAAAAGCCGGATCAAGCATGGGGTCGGCCGCATAGCCGCTGGGAAACCAGCCCAGCTGGTAGCCGAAGATGAACAGCATGACGAGCGAGATGACCACGGCGGGAACCGAGCTCGAAAAGATCGCGCTCATCGAGATGATTGTGTCGAGTCTCGTGCCGCGCCGCCACGCCGCCAGCGCGCCCAGCAGCGTGCCGCAGGTAAAGCTCAGAATGGTTGCCAGCCCCATCAGCCCCACAGTCCAGACCAGCGCGCGCGCCAGCAATTCGGTAACCGGCAGCGGGAAATACTTGATCGACACGCCCAGGTCGCCGGTAAACACGCTTTGCAAATAGGTCAGGTATTGCTGCCAGAGCGGGGCTTCGATGAAGCCGAAGGTGAGCTTGAGCGCGTTGAGATTTTCCAGCGACAGCTCCGAGCCGGCGCTGGCGAACATCATCTGGATCGGATCGCCCGGCATCACCCGCGGCAGGAAGAAATTGATGGTCGCCGCCGCAATGAAAGCGGCGAGGTAGAAAGCGAGGCGCCGCAGCAAGAAACTCATTTATCTATCCCTGGATGATGCGGCCCAGGCCACAGGACGAAGTCTATTGGAGCGGAGCCCGCGCCAGCAAGCGAAACACTTGGGCGGCAAGCCCCACGAGCAGCTAGGCGATACCGTTCTGTGCAAAAATCTCCTCGACTTCCGCATGCAGCGCCCGCACGTCGACCCGCAATTTCCTCCGCTTGGCATTGGCGGCAGCAATTCGCTTCAGACTGGCCTCGCTCAGCGGCCGTGCGGCGCGCGCCGCAGCCTGGCTCGCGGCCAGGTCGCCCTGGCTGTGCAACGCAATGTCATATCCGGCGTCCAGCGCCCGGGTCACCCGCTCCGGCCAGGTGCCGCTCAGCGCCTCCATGCTCAGGCAATCGGTGATCAGCACCCCGTCATAATCGAGCTGATTGCGGATCAGCTCGCAGATAATGGGCGACACCGAAGCCGGCCGCTCGGCATCGAAAGCCGTAAAGATCAGATGCGCCACCATGGCCCAGGGCGTGTCCTTGAGCCGGATGAAGGGCACAAAATCGGTCGCCATCAGGTCTTCAAGCGAGGCGTCGACCACCGGACAGGTGAAATGCGGATCGACAGTCACCCGCCCATAGCCGGGAATATGTTTCATCACGGGGATTTCCCCGGTTTCGAGCATGCCGGCGATCACTTCGCGCCCCAGCGCGGCGATCATCTCGGTATCGGCGCCAAAGGCGCGCTGCCCGATCACTTCATGCATGCCCTTGAGCGCCATATCGACCACCGGCGTGCAGCCGCTATCGATATTGAGCTCCGCCATCATCGCGCCCATGGCCTGGCTCGATAGCCGCAGCGCCCTTTTGGCCAGCTCGAAATCCTTCTGCGCCAGCGCGCCAAAGGAACCGAAGCTGCGGAACGAGGGCCAGCGCCCATTGTCGAGCCGCTGCACGCGCCCGCCTTCCTGGTCGATGAAGACGGCCGCGTCGTCCCGGCCCACCGCCTCGCGAAACTGCGCCGTCAGCCGCTTGGCCTGTTCGGGATTGTCCAGATTGCGCCGGAACAGGAACAGCCCGTAGGGATTGGTTTCGCGGAAAAACGCGATCTCGTCGGCGGATAGTTCCAGTCCCGGCATGCCGACGAAAAGAGCGAGCGGTGTGCTGGCCATCAAGTGCTTTCCATAGCTATGTCAGGCCAGCCACGGGTTTGACCCGCAACAGGCCCTGATAAATGTCGTCCTTGTCC
Organism: Devosia sp. LC5; assembly: GCF_000735585.1. Classification (GTDB taxonomy): domain Bacteria; phylum Pseudomonadota; class Alphaproteobacteria; order Rhizobiales; family Devosiaceae; genus Devosia. Next base: position 121,012 of record NZ_JNNO01000003.1, on the reverse strand, counting down.
GCCACGATCGGCACGGCGCCCACCGCATTGGCGTAAAAATCCACCGGCCCCGCCGAGCCAATGATCGCGTAGGCATAGCCCTGCCCCTTCATCGCGATAAGGCCGTGATAGAGCAGCGCCAAGCCGAGCTTCTTGCCGCGCATGGTTTCATGCACACCGGTCGGCCCGAAAAACCCGCGCGCCGTCGCGTCGTAACAGGCAAAGCCCGCCAACGCACCATCCACAATGGCAATCAGGCAGCCCGGCGGCTGGTGCCCCATGGCGACCGCGACTTCACTGGCCCAATAGGCGCTGAAATTGGCACGCACCCAGTCGGTGACGATATGCTGCTCAGGCGGCAGAGCGACGCGAATGCTGGCCTCGACATCACCAACGCGCCCGGCAAGCTCACCAAGGCGTCGGGAATAGAGGTTCACAAGCAAATCGGTCATACGCGCTCGCTGCCAGCTGCGTCCGCCCCGCAATGGATGGGTCCAGACAATACCAATCTAGACACGCTAATACCAATTTATACCGCCTGGCAAGCAAGGGCGGTCGCCACCCAGATGCACAATGCCGTTCGCCCACAATGTCATGCATTTGTTCGGCAGGTACCGCCCGGCCCTGGCGCTGAGCCCCAAAGCGCAAAAAGGGCCGCGCATCACATGCGCGACCCTTTTTCTTCAGCGTTCGTCCCGGAATCCGCCTGGCCTCAGGCCAGATTCAGACCCCGTCTGAGGTCGGAACCTCAACGGCTCCGACGGCTACCGTCAAAACCAATTCCTGCGGCCACACGCTGCGTGAGCGGCCGCTGAAACATTTGCGTTTCGCCACTGTCCTGTTGCCGAGGACATGGGCGAATCGCCGTGACTGCTTAAGCAGCCTTGCGGCCCAGGCCGTTATCCTTGGCCAACTTCGAGCGGGTTGCCGAGTAATTCGGAGCAACCATCGGGTAGTCGGCCGGCAGGCCCCACTTCTCGCGGTATTCTTCCGGCGAGAGATTGTAGTGGGTGCGAAGATGGCGCTTCAAAGACTTGAACTTCTTACCATCTTCCAGGCAGATGATGTAATCGGCCGCAACGGATTTACGAACGGGTACAGCAGGCTTAAGCTCTTCAATTGCAACAGGAACTTCGTTGTTCTGAAGGGCACGCAGGGCGCCGTGAACTTCGGCGATCAGCTTGGGCAGATCGGTTGGGCTCACAGCATTATGACTTACATAGGCAGAGACGATCTCGGTACTGAGTTCGATCAGATCGCTCTCAAAACCGGCCGCCGTTCCGGTATTGTCGCTCATAGTTCAACCTTTCATTATTTTTATTGGGCAGCAACAAGCTAGGTCACCACCATCGTTCATTTCTAGTGCCGTTTATTGCCACACGCAACCCAACGTCCACAACATTGCTACTGTAACAATGGTGTAAAATGATCACATCAAACTTTGGCCACTTTTAGACTTGAGCTCGTCGATTTCCATCAATTCGTCTGCACGATAGCCGGCATAATGACTTGCCCGCGCCAGCAGGTGGGCCGACACCGGCGTAGTCAACAACAAGAAGCCCACGCCAATTATTGCGCGCAACGCCACCGCCGCATCAAAGCAAACCAATGCCACGGCAAGCAAAATCAATCCGCCGCCCACCGCACCCGCCTTGGACGCCGCGTGCATGCGCATATAGAGGTCGGGCAGCCTTAACACGCCGATGGCCGCCAGCAGCGTGAATATTGCGCCTGCCAGCAATGCAGCGCAGCCCAGATAGATCAGCGCGTCCGTCATGGATGGCCCTCCCCGCCGGAGCCGCTGAGCGGCCGCTGGCGCGACAGTATGTAACGGGCAAAACCCACCGTGGCCAGAAAGCCCAAAAGCGCCAGGGCAATGGCGATATCGAGATAAAGCGCACGGCCGGTGCGGATCGCGATAGTGCCGACAAAGCCCATGGCCGACACGGTGAGCAGGTCGAGCGCCAGCACGCGATCGGGCAGGCTTGGCCCGATGATCACCCGCACCACCGACAGCAGCAGCGCCAGGGCGAGGATGACCAGGGCAATCATGGTCACCACGGAGAGCACGGTCGCGCTCATTCAAATACCTCCTTGACCTTGATCTCAAAGCCCTTGGCGATATCGGCGATCAGCGCTTCGCGCGTCGACAGCGTCAGTGCATGCACATAAAGCACGCCACGATCTTCGGACACATCTATGCTCAGCGTGCCCGGCGTCAGCGTGATCAGATTGGCCAGGAGGGTGATTTCGGCATCCGATTTGACCGTTAGCGGCACCGCGACAATGGCCGGCCGCAGCGCTGATTTGAGGTCCGGTGTCACCACGATAATGGCCACGCGAATGGCGCTCAGCATCAGCTCATAGACAAACAGCAGGGCCAGCGAGCTGATTCGCCGCAATTTGCGCAGGGCGCGAGGCGGCGCGAAGGCACGGCGCAACAGCAGGACTGCAATTGCTCCGATGGCTGCACCAAAGAGCAGGTTCAGCCCCGAGAAATTGCCGGTAATGGCTGCCCAGCCCAGTGCCAGCACGATGACGATTGCTGCCGGGCTCATGGCGTCGCCTCCGCCAGGCCGACCGCCGCGATATAGCGCGCCGGATCGACCAGATCTGCGGCCCCGGTGCGCGCGCCTTCAAATAACAGGTTGGGCCACAGCCCGGCCAGCACGATCAGCGCCGTGAGTACGACGCTCGCACCCAGGCCGAACCATTGTTCACGCGCGCCGGGCGTGCGCAAGGTTATCGTCTCATGCTCGGATGCTCCCTCGGCGCCCGAGCGCCAGAAGACATGCGCCCATAGCCGCGAGCCGGCAATCAGCGTCAGCACTGCATTGGCCAGCAGCGCCAGCACCAGTACGCCATCGGCCCAGTCCCCCGCCAGTGCCTGCTGCAACCCGGCATCGAGTAGCAGCAGTTTCGGCCAGAAACCGAGGAAGGGCGGCACGCCCGCCGTCGCCAGCACCAGCACCAAAAACAACACCGAAAGCGGCGTGCTGGCGGCATAAAGCCCGCCCATGAGCCGCGTATCGCGCTGCCCCGTGCGCCGCTCGATCAGCCCGGCAACAAGATACAGCGCGGTCATGGTGAGGATGGCGTGGAACACATAGAGCGCCGCCCCGGCCACGCCGCCTTCAGAGGGCAGCGCGATACCCGCCAGCACCGCCCCGATGCCGCCGATCACCAGGAAGCCGATGGCGCGGCGCAGATTGGTTTCGGCAATCGCTCCGAGCGGGGCAATCAGCAGCGTTGCGATGGCGACCAGCAGCAAAGCCGGCTCCAGAATGTCCCGGCTCGCTGGCAACAGCTGCACCAGCGCCCGCAGCAGCGCATAGACGCCCACCTTGGTGAGCAGGCCGGCAAACAGCGCGGAAATTACCGCAGGCGGTGTGTGATAGGAGGCAGGCAACCAGGCATTGAGCGGAAACGCCGCCGCCTTCATGCCAAAGGCCAGCAGCAGCAGCGCCGCAATGCCGGTCAGCGCCGCCGGATTGGCGGTTGTCGCCTTGCCGATAATATCGGCCATGTTGAGCGTGCCGAGCAGCCCATAGATCAGCCCCAGCGACAGCAGGAACAGCGTGGTGGCGAGGAAATTGAGGAAGCCATATTTCACTGCACCATCGAGTTGCAATGGCCGCCCGCCGGTGACGATCAACCCGAACGAGGCGATCAGCATCACCTCGAACCAGACATAGAGATTGAACAGATCGCCGGTCAGGAACGCCCCGGTCACCCCGGCCAAAAGCAGCAGTACCAGCGCGTGAAAGCCGTCACCGCGCTCATCAGGCCCGCGCTCACCCTCGGCATAGATGATGACAATCAGCGTCACCAAAGCCGCCGCCAGCGCAAAACCGGCGCCGAAAATATCGGCGGTGAAGCTGATACCGAAGGGCGGCAGCCATTTGCCCATGGTCATGCTCAGCGGCCCCTCGACCGCGATGCGCTGCAGCAGCGCCACCTCGCAGGCGATGATGGCGATGACCACCAGTCCCGCAATCAGCGCCGGCACATGCCGGATCTGCCGCAGCATCAGCAGCAATGCTGCGCCCAGCAGCGCCAGCACCAGCGGCAGCACGATAACCCAGTCGGCCAGAACCGTCGGCGTCTCTATCATTGCGGTGGGGAGTGCCAAATGGTCCATCTCAATAACTCAGCGGCGGACGCGGCGCGTCTTCGGGTTCGGCCAGCCGCATCGTGTCGGTATTGTCCGCATCGAGTTCCTGATAGGCGCGATAGGCCAGCACCAGCAAAAAGCTGAACATGGCAAAGCCGATAACGATGGCGGTCAGGATCAGCGCCTGTGGCAGCGGATTGGCAATCGGCCCGGCTGGTTGATCGAGCCCTGCCGGCACGATGGGCGCCACTTCCCGCGTCAGCCGCCCAGCAGTGAAGATCAGCAGGTTCACGCCATTGCCGAAAATCGTCACGCCCAGCAGCATGCGGATGATCGAGCGCGACAGCAACAGGTAGACGCCCAGCGCGATGAACAGGCCAACGAGAACGGCAAGCGCATAATCCATCAGCTTTCCTCCCCGCTTTGCAGGGCTAGCGCGATCGAGGTGATGGTGCCGAGCACCACGAAATAGACCCCGATGTCAAAGATCATCGGCGTCGAAAGCGGCACGCTTGTCTCCCCCAGATCGAGGTAGAGCCAGATGCTGGTCATGAAGGGCGAGCCGGTAAAAACCGAGGCCAGCCCCGACAGGGCCGCCGCGAATACCCCTGCCCCCGCCAGCGCCAACGGATCGACCCACAGCGCCTTGCGCGCGGTCTCGACGCCCGCCGCCATGCCCCAGATTGCCAGGGCGGAGGCCGCGATCAACCCGCCGATAAAGCCACCGCCCGGCTCGTTGTGGCCGCGCAGGCAGACATAGACCGAGAACATCAGCATGATCGCCACTATGAGCGGTGCAATGGTGCGAAAAATTATCGTGCTCATGATGTCGCCTTCTGCGCCCGCGAGGGCTTGGCCGGCGCAGCTTTCTTGCGCCGCAATAGCGCCAGGATGGCGATGCCCGCTCCCATCACCACCGAGATTTCGCCCAGCGTATCAAAGCCGCGATAGTCGACCAGGATCACATTGACGATATTGGCGCCATGCGCGACGGGCACGCTGGTCGCGGTGAAGAAATCGCTCAGCTTGGTGTCGAGTGTACCTGACAGCACTACCATCAGCGCCAGAGATACACCGGCCCCGCAGACCAGCGCCAAAGTGCCGTCCCGCAGCAAATCCTCAAACGGCCGGTGATCGCGCTCGTCGAGGCGCAGCCTCGTCATCACCAGCGCCAGAATCACCACCGAGAGCACCTCGACCATGAATTGGGTAAAGGCCAGATCGGGCGCCCCGAATAGCAGGAAGATCAGCGCCACCGCCGTCCCCTGAATACCCAGGGAGACAATGGCCACCAGCCGATTGTCCGCCACCAGCACCGCTACGAGCCCGACGACTGCCAGCAGTGCTACCGCCCATTCATAGAGTTGCAGATCGGGCCAGGCCAGCCGCGCCGACCAATCCCCCAGATCGGAGAGCGGCAACAACGCATCAATGCCACCAAGCGCCAGCAGCGGCAGGACCAGAGCCAGCGCCAGCATGGCAAACACCGTCACCAGATAGAGCTCGAGCCGTCCATGATGCAGCGCCCGCGTCACGGCCCCGGCAAAGCGGATCAGGCCGAACATGACCGCGTCAAACACCTGATCCGCCGTCCACAACAGGCTACCGACCCGCCGCAGCAGCGTGCGGATCGTCGCCGCTTGCTGATAGGCCAACACGGCCAAGCCCCAGGTCAGAACCGACAGCCATAGCGCAATGCTCGCCGGGTTGATCATCAACGTCAGATGGCTCGGCACGGGTGCGCCCATGATCGCCGACGCCCCCGGCTCCAGCACCGAATGAGCCAACCAGTCAGTCATCACCGCCGCGACAATTCCAGCCGCGCCCAACACCAGCGGCCCGGCCAGCATGGCAATCGGGGCTTCATGCGCCGATTTGGGCGTCGTCACTTCCGCCCCAAGGAACGGCTTGATCGCCACCAGCAAGCCCACCGCACCCAAAAGCGCATTGCCCGCCACCAGCACGGCAAGCGCGAAAATATCCTGCCACGGCCCGTCGCTCAGCCCGGCATACATTTCCTCCTTGGCGAAAAAGCCCAGAGTAAATGGCAGGCCGAACATGGAAAGCGCCGCCAAAGCCGCGCCGATAAAGGTCAGCGGCATCCGATCGGCCAGCCCGCCAAGCGCGGTGATGTCGCGCGTGCCGGTCTCATGGTCGATAGCGCCCACCACCATGAAGAGTGCCGCCTTATAGAAAGCATGCGCCACGAAATAGACGATCACCGCTGCCGTCGCGGTCTCGCTGCCCAGCCCGATCAGCATCACCAATAGCCCCAGCGACGCGATCGTGGTTTGCGCCAGCATCTGCTTGAGATCGGTCTGGCGCAGTGCCCCCAGAGCCCCCCAAAGCAGCGTCGCCCCGCCAAACACCAGCAGGATCCCGCTCCACGCCGCGGTCCCGCCCAGCGAAGGCGACAATCGCGCCAGCAGATAGACGCCGGCCTGCACCATGGTCGCTGAATGCAGGAACGCCGACACCGGGGTTGGCGCCTCCATGGCATTGGGCAGCCAGAAATGGAACGGCACCTGCGCCGATTTGGTGAAGGCGGCAATGAGGAAACAGGCCAGTACGAGCCCATAAAGCGGCTCACCCGCCAGGCTCCCCAGCGCCGAGATTTCCCAGCTGCCCGAAAGCTGCCGCACCAGAATGGCGCCGACCAGCAGCGCCATGCCGCCAACATTGGTGATCACCAGCGCCTGGATTGCCGCCCGCCGCGCCGCCTGCCGGCTGTGATCGAAGCCGATCAATAGGAACGAGGTGACCGAGGTCAGCTCCCAAAAGGCAAACAAAGCCAGCATGCTATCGGCCAGCACCAGCCCCAGCATGGCCCCCATAAAGGCCAGCATGAACCCCATGAACCGCCCCAGATGCGGGTGGCCCTTCAGATAGGCCGGCGCATATAGCACGATCAGCGCACCGACACCCGAAATGGTCAGCGCAAAGGTCAGGCTCAGCCCATCGATCAGAAACGACAGCTTGAGCCCGTAGGCGGGCACCCAGTCGATTGCCGTCGCGACGATTTGCCCATCAGCAACCGGCCCGATGAATTGCAGCAAAAACACGAAAATGGCAGCAGGCACCAAAGCAAGCAGCCAGCCGGCAAGGGGAGCAGAAAAGCGTTGCACCAGCGGCGCCAGCAGGGCTGCAATAAATGGCGCTATCGCCACCAGCGCTATGCCCGCGTTCAATTCCAAGCCCCGGCCCTCCGCACGATTCTATCTTTGGCAATGCCCAGCCAGACCTTAACGAATGAGTCGGGCCCCACAAGCTAAACCGGTTCACCGGACTCCGACTTCTGGGGAAAGCGGGGCCCCTCGCAATCGCCGCAATCACCCCTACATCTCCCCCTACCCGCCAGCGTCACAATTCATTAGTCTCCGCCCGCCTTCCAATCGGACCTGCCAATGACCAAGATCACGCCGCCCGTCGCCGCCAAGAAGCCCCACTTGGTGACCCATCACAATGATCGCCGCGACGACCCCTATCACTGGCTGCGGGCGCTCAACTGGCAGGAAGTGATGCAGAAGCCCGAGACGCTGGACTCCGAAATCCGCGCCTACCTGGACGCTGAAAACAGCTTCTACGAGAGCGAATTCGGCAAGCCGACCGCCGCGCTGCAGGAGGTGATCTACAAGGAAATCCGCGGCCGCATCAAAGAAGATGACAGCGGCATGGCCTCCCCTGACGGCCCCTTCGCCTATAATTCGCGCATGCTCGAGGGCAAGCAATATCCGCTGATCGTGCGCACGCCCCGCGATGGCGGCGAAGAAACCATTCTGCTCGATTGCAGTGTGGAAGCCGGGGACGGCTATTTCGGTTTTGCCGGCGCCGAGCATGATCACTCGCACCGCTATCTCGCGTGGGCTGCCGACCGCGCTGGTTCGGAATATTATGACATCGTCATCCGCGATCTCGATACCGGGGTGGACAGCGCCGAGATCATCAAGGAAACCGCAGGCTCCTATGTCTGGACCAATGATTCCAGCGCGCTCTACTACACCGAATATGACGACAACCACCGCCCCTACCGCGTGCGCCTCCACACAATCGGCACCGACCAGGCCAATGACCCGATCATCTTCGAGGAAAAAGACCCCGGCTTTTTCGTCGGCGTCGGCCGCACGCAGTCGGACAAGTTCATCGTCATCGATGCCCATGATCACCAGACCAGCGAATGCTGGCTGATCGACGCCGAACTGGGCGGGGAACCACGCCTCGTCGCCCCGCGCCTCACTGACCGGGAATATGATCTCGAAGAGCGCGATGGCCTGCTGTACATCCGTACCAATGCCGCTGGTGCCGAAGACTTCAAGGTCGCCATCGCGCCCGTCGACAATCCCGGCGCCGAGAACTGGACCGATCTCATCCCCCATGAACAGGGTGTGCTGATCCTCGACACGATCGTGATCAAGAACCATTTGCTGCGCCTCGAGCGCCACGAAGGCCTGCCGCGCATCGTCGTGCGCGACCTGCGCAGCGACAAGGAAGAGACCGTCAAATTCGACGAGGAGGCCTATTCGCTAGGCATGTCGGTCGGCTACGAATTCGACACTTCGGTGTTCCGCCTCACCTATGCCTCGCCCACCACGCCGTCGCGCACCTTCGATGTGGATCTGGAAACCGGCACCCGTACCCTGCTCAAGGAGCAGGAAGTGCCCTCCGGCCATAACCCAGATGATTACGAAACCCGCCGCCTCTTCGCCACGGCGCCCGATGGCGAGCAGGTGCCGGTTACCGTGCTCTATCGCAAGGGCACCAGGCTCGATGGCTCGGCCCCCGCCTTGCTCTACGGCTATGGCGCCTATGGCATGTCCATGCCGTCATCCTTCTCGATTTCGGCGCTGTCGCTAGTCGATCGCGGCTTTATCCACGCCACCGCCCACATCCGCGGCGGCATGGAAAAGGGTTATCGCTGGTATGTCGGCGGCCGCCGCGAAAACAAGACCAATACCTTCACCGATTTCATCGCCTCGGCCGAAATGCTGATCGAAAAGGGCTATACTTCCAAGGGCCGCATCGTCGCCCAGGGCGGTTCGGCCGGCGGCATGCTGATGGGTGCCATTGCAAACCTGCGGCCAGATCTGTGGGGCGGCATTCTCGCTCAGGTGCCGTTTGTCGATGTGCTCAATACCATGCTCGACGAAACCCTGCCGCTCACCCCGCCCGAATGGCCCGAATGGGGCAATCCGCTGGCTTCGGCGGCCGATTACGCCCGCATCGCCGCCTATGCGCCCTATGAACAGGTCGCCGCCCACGACTATCCGCCGATTTTTGCACTGGCGGGCCTGACTGATCCGCGGGTCACTTATTGGGAGCCCGCCAAATGGGTGGCGAAGCTGCGCGCAACCAAGACGGGCAATGCCCCATTATACCTCAAGACCAATATGGGCGCCGGTCATGGCGGCGCTTCTGGTCGCTTCGACCGTCTCAAGGAAACCGCCGAGTGCTATGCTTTTGCGCTGAACGCGGTTGGATTGGAAGGCAGTTTCCCTGCCAACTGATTGTTGTGGCGTCATAATCGGCTTATACAACTCGCGAACCTACCTCAGCGTCTAATCCCTCAAAAGAAAACGGAGGCCTTCATGTCCACCAAGTTTACTCTGCCGCCCCTGCCCTATGCCTATGATGCACTGGGCCCCTACATGTCGGCCGAAACGCTTGAGTTCCACCACGACAAGCACCATCAGGCCTATGTCACCAATGGTGAAAAGCTGCTTGAAGGCTCGGGTCTCGAAATCCTGCCGCTCGAGGACATCGTCAAGGAGGCCTATGGCAAGAATGCCGGCCTGTTCAACAATGCCGGCCAGCATTACAACCACGTGCATTTCTGGAACTGGATGAAGCCCAATGGCGGCGGCAACAAGCTGCCGGGCGCTCTCGCAGCCAAGATCGACGAAGACCTGGGCGGCTTTGACAAGTTCCGCGCCGATTTCATCGCCGCCGGCACCACCCAGTTCGGCTCCGGCTGGGCATGGCTGGCGCTGAAGAACGGCAAGCTCGAAGTCACCAAGACCCCGAATGGCGAAAGCCCGCTGGTCCATGGTGGCCACCCGCTGCTGGGCGTCGATGTGTGGGAGCACTCCTATTACATCGACTACCGCAATGCCCGCCCGAAATATCTCGAGGCCTGGTTCGACAACCTGGTCAATTGGGAACATGTCGAGCTGATGTTCGAAGAAGCCAAGTAAGGCTCTTCGCAGCCAAAGCCCGCCCGCGCACCGCGCCGGCGGGCTTTTTCATGCCTGTGGATTTCCCCCTACGAATTATCCCATTTTGGAACCGGCCCCTACCGTTCCACGTTGCCGCATGTTAACGGATTGTTAACTTTGGGGTTTACTGCGTGACCGAGCCGGTAAAAGTCGTCGCCATCATCGCTGCGAATACTGCGCTCTCCTCGCTGCTGGGCATGGTCGTCGCCGGCGACACGCGCCTCAAGGTCCGCCAATTCGACAGTGAGGCAGCTCTGCTCGCCTATATGCATCTGGCGCCGGTCGATATCCTGGTCTGCGATTTCGACCGCGAAGGCCGCCCGGCCTATGAAATGGTCGAGGCCATCCGGCTCAACACCGCCTTGGTGTCCCGCGACGTGCCCGTCATCGCGCTGACCCGCACCATCACCCCACCCATGCGCCACCAGGCCATCAGCGCCGGCATTGACGAAGTCATCATCAAGCCGATGTCGCCGCGCCATTTGTTGCAACGCGTGCAATCGCGCCTGCGCAATCGCAGCGTCGTAGGCATCCTGGGCGGCTATCGTGGCCCCGACCGGCGCAACCGCATCGCCACCGTCGTGCCCCGCCCGGTACCAACCCGCCGCTCCACCGACAACGTCATCCCCCTCTTCCCCGATCGCCGCAAACCCCAGCATCCGGGACTTGAGGGCTGAGGCCGCTCTTCCGCGTGGACCGAACTTCATGGCCAAACCACAATGTCATCCCCGCGAAGGCGGGGACCTCTGTTTGCTTTCTTGGCTTCGAAAAACAGAGGTTCCCGCTTTCGCGGGAATGACACCGTGGATGGACAAAAGGGAAGAGTCCTCAGGGCGGATGAGCGCCCCTACCGCTCCACCAGCCGGCTCACCCGGCTCCACAAATCCTCAACCGAATCGGCGAACTGCACCACCCGGTCATGCCCCGGCAGCCCTGGCGACAGCACATCGGCCGCATAGCCGCGCATCACCTCATAGGCCTTGTGCCGGTTGAGCATCACCACCGGGCAGTTCCGCCCCAGCGCACGCGCCGCCGTCCATACGCCGAACAGGTTCGATACCGAGGCCAGCGAGCCCGGAAGCGCGACCAGCGCATCCGCCAATTGCGCGACCCGCCCGATGCGTTCGGCCGGCTCGGCGATCACCTCCATCGCCACCCCGGTCAAGGCCGATGGCAAGACGATGCTGGCATCGGCAATCAACTGCACCGTTCCGCCCGCCGCGCGGGCCGCCGTGATCAGCGGCACCGGGATGACGCCTTTTTCGACCAGGCAAATAATGCGCGCGCCCCGCCGGGCGAAATAGGTGCCCGTCTGGCTCATCAGGCTGGCGCGTTCAGCATCGCCCGGCCCCTTGTCCGAGGCAAAAACCGCCAGAACCGGCGCGGCAGCAATATCGTTCATCATCAGCGGCCGCGCTTGAGGCCGCCGAGAATGCCGCGCACCAGCGCGTTCCCCAGTCGATTGGCAACGGTGCGCGCCAGCGAATTCATCGCTGCCTCGGCCGGCGTTTGTCGTGTCGTCGCGCGGCGGGTCCTGGGCTCCTGATAGGTGCGCTCCACCTTGGCCCGCTCGTCCTCGGCCTGCTGGCGCTCTTCGGCCAATTGCTTGTCCCGTGCCTTTGCGGCCAGCACTTCAAAAGCAGAGTCGCGGTCGATCACCGTGTCGTAAAGCCCGGCCACCGGCGAATTGGCGATGATCGCGCGGCGCTCCTCAGGCAGCAGCGGCCCCACCTGCGCCGAAGGCGGCCGGATCAGCGTGCGCCCCACCATGGAGGGTACGCCCTTGGCCTCAAGCACCGACACCAGCGCCTCGCCAATACCCAATTGCGTGATGACTTCGGCCGTCGAAAAATCGGGGTTGGGCCGGAACGTGTCGGCCGCCACGCGCACCGCCTTCTGCTCGCGCGGCGTATAGGCGCGCAAGGCGTGCTGCACACGATTGGACAATTGCGCCAGCACCGTCTCGGGAATGTCGACCGGGTTCTGCGTCACGAAATAAACGCCGACGCCCTTGGAGCGCACCAGGCGCACCACCTGCTCCACCTTGTCGACCAGCACCTTTGGCGCGTCGTCAAACAGCAGATGCGCCTCGTCGAAAAAGAACACCAGTTTGGGCTTGTCCGGGTCGCCCACTTCGGGCAATTCCTCAAACAATTCCGACAGCATCCATAGCAGGAACGTGGCGTAGAGGCGGGGCGCGCGCATCAATTCGTCGGCCGCCAGGATCGAGATGAAGCCCTTCCCGTCGCGGTCGGTGCGCATCAAATCGGCAATATCGAGCGCTCGCTCGCCGAAGAAATTTTCCGCGCCCTGCTGCTCCAGCACCAATAGCGAGCGCTGGATGGCGCCGATCGAGGCGGTCGAGACATTGCCGTAGCGCGTCGAGATTTCCTTGGCCCGCTCCTGCAAATCGACAAGCAGGGCCCGCAAATCCTTCAGATCGAGCAGCAAGAGCCCTTCATCGTCAGCCACCTTGAAGGCGATGTTGAGCACGCCTTCCTGGGTGTCGTTCAGCTCCAGCATGCGGCTGAGCAGCAGCGCGCCCATTTCCGAAATGGTGGCGCGGATCGGATGCCCCTGCCGGCCGAACAGGTCCCAGAAAATCACCGGGAAAATATCATCCTTGAAGTCGGTAAAGCCGATGAGTTCGGCCCGCTCGGTCTGCCAGCCTTGCGCCTTGCCCATTTTGCCGACGCCGGAGAGATCGCCCTTGATGTCGGCGGCAAATACCGGCACGCCCGCTGCCGAAAACCCCTCGGCCATCACCTGCAGCGTTACCGTCTTGCCGGTGCCGGTCGCGCCGGTCACCAGGCCATGCCGGTTGCCGTATTTGAGCGCCAGATATTCGGGATGCGTGCTTTGGCCGAGGTAAATCTTGTCGTCGAGCAGCATATCGCATCCCCTTCATGTTGCTCAACCTTATAGCCGCCCGCCCTGCACGCGGACAAGCCAAAGGGCCGATAATCATAACTGGGGAAACGCTTCGCGCTTGCAGGAGCCCTCCTGTACCTTGAGCGGGCTCAGTGGAGGATAACGCATGGCCGGGATTTCATTGTTCAACCGCCGTCAGGCACTGGCCGGCATCGGCATAGCGAGCCTTGCAGCCACCGCAGCCCGCGCCGCCACTCCTCTTAATGCCGAAGATTTCGGTGTCATCGCCGCTTTGCCGGATGACCAGAGCAAGGCCATGCAGGCCGCGCTTGATGCCGCCGCCGCGCAGGGCGCTACATTGGTCCTGCCCGCCGGCGCGATTTTTGTGCGCGACCTGCAATTGCCCGGCCAGATCAGCATTGAAGGCGTGCCGGGGGCAACCCTGCTCACGGCCTGGAATGGCGGCCGGATCGCTCAGGCCCGCAATGTGTCAAACCTGGTGCTGCGCCATATCGGCTTTGATGCCCGCAATGCCGGCACAATCGAAGGCGACGCGCTGCTCGACATCACCGGCAGCCTTGCCGTCACCCTCGAGCGCTGCAGCTTTGCGAACAGTCCCGCCAGCGCGCTGCGCATCACCGATTCGGGCGTCACCGTCACCAATTGCAATTTCGCCCGCCATGCCGATGCCGCCATCCATGCCATGGACAGCCGCGGCCTGCTGATCACCGGCAATTCCATCAGCGATTGCGGCAATGCCGGCATCCGCATCTGGCGCAGCGCCTCTGGCGCCGATGGCTCCATCATCACCGGCAACCGCATCGCCAGGGTGGACTGGCGCGGTGGCGGCAATGGCCAGAATGGCAATGGCATCAATGTGTTCCGGGCCGACGAGGTGATCGTGGCGGATAATCACATCGCCGATTGCGCCTTCTCCGCCATCCGCCTCAACGCCACCAATAACAGCCAGGTCTCGGGCAATATGTGCCTGCACTCGGGCGAGGTTGCCATCTTCTCCGAGTTCGAATTCTCCGGCTCGATCATCGCCAGCAATATCGTCGATGGCGCCGCCGCCGGCATTTCCATGACCAATCTGGATAGCGGGGGCCAATTGGCCGTGTGCAGCGGCAATATCGTGCGCAACATCACCCCGCTCTCGCTGGTCAATCCCGACACCCGCCCCTATGGCATCGCCGCCCAGGCCGACGCCGCCGTCACCGGCAATACCGTCCAGAACGTGCCTGGCGTTGCCATTTCTGCCGGCTATGGTCCCTTCCTGCGCAATGTGATGATTTCGGGCAATGTGGTGTCCACCAGCAATATCGGCATCGCTGTGAGTGTTGTCGACGGCGCCGGCCCGGTCCACATCGCCAACAACATGATCTACGACGCCCGCGACCACACCGTCGTCGGCATGGCCTGGCGCGAAATCGTCGAACCCGACCTCATCACCAATGCCGGCCGTTTCGCCAATGTCACGGTGGGCAATGTGAGCGTGGGGAATTCGCCGCGAAGCTAGGCCGTACCAAAAATGGCTATGGCGTCGTCCACGACAGCCTTGGGCAACATACGCAGCGCGTCGGCCTGCACCGGCAGATGCGGTAGATACTTTGCAACAATCGTCCCAATAACTTCCGCCTGTTCGGCATCACGGCGTTTTTTGATGGGGTCGCGGTCCACGCGCAGGGAAACCCAGCGTTTGTGTATGGCCCAGACCCGCGGGTCAGCTGCGATAATTCGAACCGGATAGCCTCGCTCATCGATGGCCATCGCCTCAAAGGACGGCGCATTTTCGAGCCAAACCAGTCCCTCGATTTCAGACGCCGTCAGATCGTCCGGCGTCTCGGAGATACTGTCGCGATCCTTTTTCCACGGCGGATTGCGCATGGGCTTGATCAGATCCACCAGATAACCATCAGCGTTTTGGGCACGGTAGGATTGCCTGGTTCGTGCAAAACTCTTGTCGATATTGTTCAGCACCTGCAGCAGTGATTGCTCCGATATCTCATCGGAAACGACAAGGCGTAGGCCCCTGCGGCTGTCAAATAGCAGGTCAATATCCCCGGTCATCGTGATGCTGGCATCGACCATGACACCGGCCGACACCTCATAGGCATAAATGGCATTGGTACCGACTACGCGGATACCGGCGCCCAGCGCTCCCGCGTCATCCAAAGCCCGTATAATTCGGGCGCTGGTCAGGGGTACACGGCCAAGCAATACTGCCCTATTGATCGCAGCCTGCCGGTCCATGACCGAGTCAATGATCTTGAATCTTGCTTTGGCCTCTTCCCGCCCCCGCTCGAACTCTGCCTTCAGCGTTTCAGTGGCCTCGGATCGAACGCCCAGGCTTTTCTGTTTCCGCGCGCCCGATTTTTCGTAGTAACTGCGCATGAGATAGTCGGCACCTTTTTTGGTCTGCCAAACCATCGACCCGCGCGTTGCCAGCAATCGCTTACTGGCATCCTGCCATGCCATGAACCGCTGTTGCGTGTTAACGAGCTCACGCCGCTGATCGTTATTCAGTTCCTGTAGTGCTGGCAGTTCCAACAGTTTTCTCGATATGCACAGTTAAGTGTTGGAACCACATTACCCAAGAGCACGACAGGTTCCAACACAAATCAGATGAAACCACAAAAACTGTTGGAACACCCCTAAACCAACGTCCGCAACACCCCAACGTCGGCCCCGCGCACGCTTTTGATCACCTGTCCGGCAAACTTCTCCAGCACCGCGCGCTCCTCCGCATCCGGCCCGGCAAATTTCAGCAGCAGCCCCGCCAGCATGGCCTGCGACGCCGCCGGATTGCCGTCATCACACTTGATGGCATAGCCCCAGCCCTTGTCACGAATGGCGCCGCATTGCACCCCTTCGGCCCCGATCTTCTGCATCACGCGGCCCTTGAATGCCGCCATGATCAGCGTATCGGCATGCCCCGTCCCAGCCACCAGATGCGGATGCGCCGTCGCCGCATCGAATAGGCGCCGCGCCGCCAGGCCAAGTTCGGGCGATAGCCCCTCCCCCGTCGCCATGCGCGCAAAACCATGGGCAAAAGCGCGTAGCGGCGCCGCAAAAGTGGGGATGGAACAGCCATCCGTGCCGCACTTATCCTCGGTCAGTTCTTCCCCGATCACCGCCTCGACCGCCGCTCGCACCGCCTTCTGCACGGCATGCTCGCGCCCGACATAGCCGGCGGTCGGCACCCCCATGGCCAAAGCCACGCTCAGCATGCCTGAATGCTTGCCCGAGCAATTATTGTGCAGCGCACTAGGCTCAGATCCCTTGGCCCGCAAAGCATCGCGCGCTGCCGGATTGGTCGGTGCATGTGCACCGCATTCCAGATCAGCAACGGAAAGCCCGATCCGGCTCAATAGCCCGCTGGCCGTCGCCACATGGTCATCCTCGCCATGATGGGACGCGCAGGCCAGCGCCAGTTCTTCCTCGCTATGGTGGAATTTTTTCTCGGCATGGCGCGCAAAGATCGGCAGCGCCTGCATGGATTTGATAGCCGAGCGCGGAAAGATCGCCCGCTCGATATCGCCGGCCGAGGCAATGACTTTGCCATTGGCATCGACGATCGCATAAGCGCCGCGGAACCGGTTCTCGACCCAGTTACCACGCACGGTCTCGGCAAGAATGGGATTAGCGTCCATCAAAAAAACTCCGGTCCAGGCTGTTCTCAGAACAGCGCAGGACCGGAAAAGTCAACAGAGCATGGGATGGAGGCAGGCACGAAAACTTTGGAAAATCAGATGTCCCAGTCGTGGACCACGGTGAGGAATTTCGAATTCACCCAGCCGCGCGTGTCCTGGGAATCGACCAGGCACCAATCGGCGCCAGCCTTGGCCTTGATGCAGCGCTCCACCCAGACATGGCTGCCGGGCTCAAAAGCGCCGACCTGCTGGGAATAGGAAGCGGGCCATTTGCGCACATTGAGCTGATCCCAATGGGCCACGCCGCTTACCTTGGCCAATTGATCGACCTGGTAGCCGGCCGCCATGGCAGGCTGCACGGCAAAGGCGCCCGCTGCGGTGATCACCAGGCCACAGAGTGCGGCGACCAAAACCTTTTCCTGATTCCTGTTCATCTCTCGTCGTCCCTCGACAGAATTGTCTTGTTGTCGAGGACTATGCCGCCACCGGCTTGAACCGCGTCTGAGTCAGCCATTCAGAAAGTGTTCATCTTGGCGGCGCAGGCGCGGCATGCCAGACTTGGCGGCAACAAAGATTGGCGGCAACAAAAGAGGAGAGCAATCAATGACCAAGGTTCTGGTAACCGGCGGCAGCGGCAAATTAGGCCGCGCCGTGCTGCGCGATCTGGTGGCGCATGGCTACGAGGTGCTCAATATCGACCAGCAGGCGCTGTCCGAGCCGATCTGCCCCACCGTGCGGATCGACCTCACCAATTTCGGCGAAGTCGCCGCCGCGATTCTGGGCGGGGTAGACGAGCGCAAGGGGCCCTTCGACGCGGTCGTGCATCTGGCCGCGATTCCCGCGCCGGGCCTGGCCGCCAATGCCCGCACCTTCGCCAACAACGTCACCACCAGCTATAATGTGTTCGAAGCCTGCCGCCTGGCCGGCATCAAGAACGTGGTCTTTGCCTCCAGCGAAACCGTGCTGGGCCTGCCCTTCGACAATCCCCCGCCCTATGCGCCGGTCGACGAGGAATATTTCCCGCGCCCGGAAAGCGCCTATTCGCTGGGCAAGCTGCTCGACGAAACCATGGCCGCCCAATATTGCCGCTGGGATCCGTCCCTGCGCATGGTGGGCCTGCGCTTCTCCAACGTCATGTATCCGGAAGACTACAAAGCCTTCCCCAAATTCGACGCCGATCCGCGCAGCCGCAAATGGAACCTATGGGGCTATATCGACGCCCGCGACGGCGCCCAGGCCGTCCGCCGCTCCATCCAGGCCGATTTCACCGGCTTTGAAGCCTTCATCATCGCCAATGCCGACACGGTGATGAGCCGCTCCAACATATCGCTCCTGGCCGAAGTGTTCCCCAATGTGGAGCAAAAGGGCAATATCGCCACCAACAGCACCTTGCTCAGCATCGAAAAGGCCAAGCGGCTGCTGGGCTATTCCCCGCAGTTCAGTTGGCGGAACGAGGTGTGAGGCGATCACGCCATGATCATCGTCCTGAACGGGTATCCGGGCGTAGGAAAGCTCACTATCGGCCGGGAACTCATTGCGATGATTTCCGGCCGGCTGCTCGACATTCACAGTGTCTACAACGTCTCCTTCGCCCTTACCGAGTTCAAATCGCCAGAATTCATGGCGACGGTCGAGAGGATCGAAGCCATCGCGCATGACCTGATCCTGGCACTGCCACCGGAAGTCCCGGTCGTACTCACAACAGTACTCGCCGGCAGCAGCGATTGGGGCAACGCGGAATGGCAGCGGATCGTGCGGCTTGGTCACGAGCGGCCGCCACTGCTCGTCGTTCACGTTCACTGCGATCTAGACGAGAACATCCGCCGCATTGAGGCCGAGGGGCGGGATGCAAAGCGAAAGCCACGCGATGCGGACATGGCTCGCCGAAACCATTCTGGGGCCCAGCCCCTGGCAGGGATGGACGAGGTCAACCTGCTGCGGCTCGACGTAACAGGCCTGTCCGCCACTGAGGCGGCCGCCGAAATCGCCACCTGGGCCCAAAAAGCCAGAGCTTGAGCACGCCTCCCTCCCCACCCACCGCCCCCTTCTCCCCTCGTGGGAGAAGGTGCCGAAGGGCGGATGAGGGGGCCTACCCCACCGCAATATGCCCAATCCCCTTCTCCGCAATCTCGGCAAAGCTCTCCTCATACCCCGCATCGGCATAGCGCATCACGCCCAGCGCGGTGTCATTGGTCAGCGCATGCTCCAGCCGCTCATCGCCGGCCGACGTGCCATCGGCCACCACGGTCACCCCCGCCGAGGTCATATACCCCGCGTAACCCCCGCCGCCCGAATGCACCACGACCAGATCGGCCATGGACGAGCACAACAGCATCGCGTCGAGCAGCGGCCAATCAGCGATAGCATCGGAGCCATCCTTCATCCGCTCGGTCATGATATTGGGATGCGCCATCGCCCCGGCGTCGAGATGATCCCGGCTGAACGCCACCGGCCCCGCCAGCGTGCCATCCCCCACCATGGCATTGACCGCCCGGGCCAAAGCCGTCCGCTCGCCATGTCCCAGCCAGGCAATCCGCGCCGGCAGCCCCTCGAACGGCACGTGCTGGCGCGCCAGCGCGATCCAATTGGTCACGATTCTGTTGTCGGGAAACATCGCGAGCAGCTTGTCGTCGATCTTGGCGATATCCTTGGGATCGCCCGACAGCGCCATCCAGCGGAATGGCCCGATGGCCCGCGCAAATAGCGGCCGCAGGTAAGCCTCGGTAAAAATCTTGATATCGAAGGCATTCTCCACCCCGCCCGCCTTGGCATGAGTGCGGACCAGATTGCCATTGTCGAACACTTCGGACCCCGCGGCCTGGAACGCCAGCATGGCCCGCACATGATCGACAATCGAGGCCCGGCTCGCCGCCATCAGCTGCCCCGGCCCCTCCACCCGCAGCCGCCTGACCTCCTCCAACGACATGCCCTTGGGCACATAGCCATAGACCAGGTCATGCGCCGAGGTCTGATCCGTCACGATATCGGGCACGATGCCCCGCCTGTTGATTTCGGGGTAAATCTCGGCCGCATTGCCGACCAGCCCGATCGAAGTCGCCCGCTTCTCCGCCACCGCCTTGTCGATCATCGCCAGCGCCGTATCCAGATCCGGCGCGATCTCTTCGAGATAGCCAATCGCCTGCCGCTTCCGCGCCCGCTCGGCATCGATATCCACGCAGAGAATGGCCGCTCCCGCCATGCGCCCGGCCAATGGCTGCGCCCCGCCCATGCCGCCCAGCCCTGCCGTCAGGATGAATCTTCCGGCCAGATCGCCGCCGAAACGGTTCTCGGCAATGCGCATGAAAATCTCATAGGTGCCCTGGATGACGCCCTGGCTGCCGATATATTGCCAGCCCCCCGCCGTCAGCCCGCCCCAGCAGATCAGCCCCTTCTTTTCCAGCTCATAAAACACCTCGGCCTTGGCCCATTGCCCCACAATGTTGCAATTGGCCATGATCACCAGCGGCGCCTTGGCATGGGTTTTCAAGAGCCCGATCGGCTTGCCCGATTGAATAATTAGCGTCTGGTCCTCGTCCATCCGCAACAGCGTTTCGACAATCGCCTTATGGCTCGCCCAATTGCGCGCCGCCTTGCCGAGCGCCGCATAAACCACCAGCTCGTCGGGGTTCTCCCCCACGCTCAGCACATTCTCGAGCAGCCGCAGCAACGCCTCCTGCCGCCACCCCTTGGCGCGCAGTTCGGGGCCGCCGGGAATGGGGAAATTGGGATGGCGGGGATTGGGTGTGGGCATTTCAAGACCTCAAACTTGCTTTCAAAATACCGTGGGGACCACGCCATTTGTCATCCCCCACAGTGTCATTCCCGCGAAAGCGGGAACCCCTGTTTACTGTTCCGGGCCTCGCAAAACGGAGGTTCCCGCTTTCGCGGGAATGACACCGCGCATGATGGGCCATCGCCATCAGAATTTCGGCGGCAGCGTCCGCACAAACGTCACTGCCGCCTCCAGCAATCGCCGCCGCAAATCATCATCCGCGCAACTATCGAGCCCCGCCCGCACCCAGCCGCTCATCTGCCGGCCAGACATGATCATCGGCGCGACATCGTCCAGTTCCAGCGCCCATCCATCATTGTCCTTGCCCAGCCGCACCATCAGCCCCACATCGCGCGCGCCGCACAGCAGGTGCCCATCGAGCAACCAGGCCAGCCCGCCAAACATCGGCTTTTCGCTCAGGCCCGGCCGGTCGCCCAAATCCTCGCGCACCAATTCTTCAAGCCCCGGATCGCGTGGCATGGCTCAGCCCTTGGCCCCGTCAAGCGCATAGCGCGCCAGCTCGATCCCCATGGCCTTCTCGACCGATGGATAGACCGTGGGGTCAAGCACGGATGAACTGAGCGGAATGACCTTCTTGGGCACATGCAGCACGAAAATCTGCATGCCTTCCTGCAATTGCCCCACGCTGAGCGGTTCGCCCTCGGGGGAGAGCGTCGTGATCACATCGGGGAAAGTGGCGATGCGCCCGCCGTCGCGCCCATCCACCGCCATATATTCGTTCATCACATGCAGTACCGAGCCATTCGATAGCGTTACCGCGCCGATATCGAAGGCCTCCTTGGTGTAGAGAACCGCCTTTCTGATGATCTTGCCCTCGACCAGAATAGTGCCGCCAGTGGTCTTGGCGATGGTGTCGATCACCGCTTTGCCGCCCTTGCCTTCGGCCGCGATGATCGCCTCGCCCAGTTTCAGCGCCAGCGAAATGCCGCCCAAGGCCGCGTGCTTTTTCACATAGCTGGCCCGCACCGGGTTACGGCACGAAGCGATAAACCCGCCCGACATGTCAGAGGCCGTGCGCAAAATGGGCGACACCTTGGCCGTCGCACCCTTCACTACAAGTTCGATATAGCGGTTCTCGCTGCGATTGCCGCCCACCGCCGTCTGGATCATCGGCTCGGGCGAACCGGCGAGGCCAATACTGCCCATATCCCCGGTCGGATGCGCTCGCACATCGCCCACCGCATCGACCACTTTGGTGCCCAGCACGGCCGAAGGTAGCCAGCCATTCAGCGTCGAGGATTTGCCATTCTGTCCGATCATCAACCCGCTGAGCTTTTCCCCCAGCGCGTCCTGCAGCATGGACACCGCCTTGATGTAATCCACCCCCTGCATTTCCCATGGCGTGGTGGATGCCGGCGCGCCGATTGCCGCCGCCGTCGCCACCCAGTCATTGGCATCCAGCTCGTGAATGCTCACCAGTTCGGGCTTGCCGACGCTGACCGCCGCATAGCCCAGCATACGGCCATGATCGGCCCAGCCGCCACCGCCGGCCGCATAGACAGAGCCGCCCTTTACGGCCGCCTCGACGTCTTTTTCAGTCAGAATCCGGCCCATTACCTGTCTCCTGCAATTGCGCGTCGAGCGCGATCACGGCGTCCAGCAGCACTTGGGCGCCAAGCGCGATGTCTTCCGTCGTGGCGAACTCGTCCGGCGCATGACTGCGGCCATCCTTGCACGGCACGAAAATCATCGCCGCCTTGGTAATCCGCGCCATCCACGCCGTGTCATGCCCCGCCCCCGACGCCATCCGCCGATACCGCGCGCCGGCACTTTCGCAGGCGGCATCCAGCACAGTCAGCAGATCAGGATCGCAAGGCGTCGGTTGATTGTCCGACACAATGCGCAGCGCCTCGACGGTCACACCGGTCTTTTCGGCAATCCCCGCCACGCCCTTGCCCAGTTCATCAATGAACCGCTCCATATCGTCGCGCAATTCGGCCCGCGCATCAATCAGCATCCGCACCCGCGCCGGCACCACATTGGCTGCATTGGGTGTCATCTCGAATTCGCCCACCGTAGCGGCAAAATGCGCATCGCCCGCCGCCAGCGCCTTGCCCAGTTCCTCAACCCCCAGCGCAATCCAGGCCGCCGTGGTCAGTGCGTCCTTGCGAGCGGACATCGGCGTCGTTCCGGCATGGTCAGCCCTCCCCTCAACGCTAATCTCGATCCGCGTAATCCCGGCAATCGCCGTCACCACGCCCACATCGAGCTGCTCGTTCTGCAGCACCGGCCCCTGTTCGATATGCAGTTCCAGAAACGCCTTGATATCGTCGCGCTGTGCCAGCGCATGTGGCACACCGCCCACCTGCGCGATGGTCCGCTCCAGCGTCACCCCGTCATGCATGCGCGCCAGCCATTCGGCCGGCCGCGTGCCGCTCATGCCCCGGCTGCCTATGCAGGACACGCCGAAAACCGAGACCTCCTCCGCCAGGAAATCCACCACTTCAAGCGTATGATCGAGTACCACGCCCCGGTCCCGCAGCGCCCGCGCCACTTCGAGCGCCGCCACCACCCCGGCAATGCCGTCGAACCGCCCGCCATCGGGCACGGTATCGGAATGGCTGCCGATCATGATCGAGCCCAGTTCCGGGCGTTTCCCCGGCACCACGCCCACAAGGTTCCCCGCATGGTCGACCTGGCTCACCGCCCCGGCCCCCTGCATGGCCTGTTCCAGCCATGCCCGCCCCTCCAGAAACATCGGCGTAAACGCCCGCCGCGTCCAAGGGCGATCGGGCTCGGTGATGGCGGCAAGGGCATCGATATCGGCCGCGATCCGGTCGGCACGGATGGGGGAATTGGGGATCATGAGAAGTGCCCCTCGCTTGCGAAGGGTAATCGCAAATGCCCCTTCTCACCTCGCCCCTCAGGGGAGAGGTCGGCGCGCAGCGCCGGGTGAGGGGACGATGGAGCCAAAACCTGAGCTGACTGGGCAGCCATCAGTTCACCCCCGGCCGCACAAACCGTCCGACCCCAGGCTCAGCCACCGTCACCCCATCAAACACCTGCCGCCCGCGCAGATAGGTCAGCCCCACCGTCCACGGCAGCTCGATGCCATTATACGGCGACCAGCCCACCACATTGTGCCCGCTCTCGGCCGCATCATAAATCTTGGGCCGGTCAAACAGCACCGCGATATCGGCATCCTTGCCCGCGCTCAGCGCGCCCTTGCTGCCCAGCCGGAAATGCCGCGCCGGGTTCTCCGCCATCAACTTCGCCACCCAGGTCAGTGAAATATCGCGCTTCAATGCGCCCTTGACGAACAGCGGCACCATCACTTCCAATCCCGGTACGCCCGAGGCATTGGCCAGCATGTCCGGATTGGTCTTGCGGTTTTCCGACCAGCTCACATGGTCGGTCGAGACCAGCGTGACATTGCCTGCCCGCACATGCTCCCAGAGCTTTTCCACCTCTGCCCGCGGGCGGATCGGGGGATTGATCTTGGCCTTGCCGCCCAGCCGGGCAACGTCATGCTCCTCGTCCAGCGTCAGGTAATGAATGCAGCACTCAATGGTGGCATCGAACCCCTGGTCGCGATAACTGCGCGCAATCTCATAGCCCCGGCCCAGCGAGCAATGCACCACATGCGCCGGGCATCCGGTCTGCGCCCCGGTCTCATAAATCTGCAGCGAGGCCAGCAATTCGGTCAGCGGCGGCCGGCTCAAGCCATGGGCACGATAATCGGTAATGCCCAGCGCCTTGACCTTGGCCATGGCCGCGCGCACCGCCTCGTCATCCTCATTATGCACACCCGCCGTCAGCCCGGTCGGCGCGATGACAGCAAAGCATTCTTCGAGCAATGCGGGCGGAATGCGCGGAAACCGCACCGGGTCAGTGCCAAAAGTCGAAAACTTGAACGCGGCCACCCCCGCCTCGACCTGCTCGGCAATCCGGCTGGTGCCCTCTTCCGGCCTGATCGTGCCATAGAGCGCAAAATCCACCCGCGCCTGTGGGCTGGCATGCGCCACCTTGCTGCGCACCGCCTCGGCCGAACTGACCAGATTGCCCTCGTCATAGGGCATGTCGACAATGGTGGTCACCCCGCCCGCCGCCGCCGAACGCGTCGACCAGATGAAATCTTCCTGGTCCTTCTGGCTCAGGGAATGGGTCTGTGCGTCGATCGCCCCCGGCAGGATCAGCGCCTTGCCCAGCTCATGCCGCTCATGCGCCGATGGCGCCACACCCTCTCCCACATGCACGATTTTCCCATCGCGCACCGCCACATAGCCATTCTCGATGATGGTGGTGGGCAGCACGACCGTGCCGGACAGAACGAGATCGAAATCGGACATTTTTGCTACGCCTTCAAAAAACGCGTTAGTTGGTTGAGGCAAAAAAGCTCACGCCGCCGCCCTCCCCAATTGCCCCGTCCGCGCCATCAGCAGCCGCTCCAACGCCGAGAGCGCGTCATAGATCAACACCGCCAGCACGCCCACGATCAGTCCGCCCTGCAACACAAAGGCGGTATTGTTCGACAGCAGCCCCGCAATGATCACCTCGCCCAGCGTGCGCGCCGCCACGGTCGAGCCGATGGTCGCGGTCGCCAGCGAAATCACCGTCGATAGCCGGATTCCCGCCAGGATCACCGGCAGCGCCAGCGGCAGTTCGATCTTGATCAGCCGCTGCCAGCCGGTCATGCCCACGCCCTTGGCCGCATCGGTCACCGCCGGCGGCAGATTGGTCAGCCCGGTCAGCGTATTCTCGAAAATCGGCAGCAATCCATAAAGAAACAACGCCACCAGCGTCGGTGCAGTGCCAAAGCCCAGCAAGGGCACGGCCAGCGCCAGCACGGCGACCGGCGGAAAGGTCTGCCCGATATTGGCGAGCGAACGCGACAGCGGCAAAAACTCCGCGCCAAACGGCCGCGTCACCACGATTGCCAGCCCCACCGCCACAATGGTCGAGGCTAGCGTCGCCGCCGCCACGATGGCGAGGTGGTTCAGCGTCAGGTCGAGCAGGCCGCCCTGATTGTAGATGGCCGGCTGGTTGTTCTTGGTGAACAGCCCGAAAAACCCGGCAAAGGTCTCGGGCCGGACGAGGAACAGGACCAGCACCAGCAGCGCAACAAGCCTGATCAGCAGCCCGGTCTTCATTGCGGTCGCGCCGCCAGCTTCGAGAGGGCGCCAAGCGTCACCTGCCCCACAATCTGCCCATCCCGCCGCACCGGAAGAGAGGGCCGGCCCGACCACAGCAATTCGGCATAGGCATCGCGCAGCGAGGCCCCGGCGTCCACCGGCTCGCCGGCCGCCTCCCCCGCCTCGATATGATCGGCCACCTTGGCCAGCGACAGCAGCCGGAATGGCCGCTCGCTGGTGCCGATCAATTCGGCCACGAAGGGCGTCGCCGGATTGGCGATGATTTCGGCAGGCCTGGCAAATTGCAGCAGCTTGCCGCTGTCCATCACCGCTATCTTGTCACCCAGATGGATCGCCTCTTCCATGTCATGGGTCACCAGCACGATGGTGGTGCCAAACTTGCGCTGGATGGCCAGCAAATCTTCCTGCGCCTTGGCGCGGATCACCGGGTCGAGCGCACCATAGGGCTCGTCCATCAGCAGGATATTGGGCTCGGCCGCCAGCGCCCGCGCCACGCCCACGCGCTGCTGCTGCCCGCCCGAAAGCTCATTGGGCAGCCGGTCGCGAAACTGGGCCGGATCGAGCTGGAACAGGCTCAGCAATTCATCGACCCGCGCCGCGGTTTTCTTTTTGTCCCAGCCGAGCAGCTTGGGCACGGTCGCGACGTTCTGCCCCACTGTACGGTGCGGAAACAGCCCATGCCCCTGAATGGCATAGCCAATCCGCCGCCGCAGCTCATAGGCCGGCACAGTGCCGATATCCTCGCCATCGATGCGGATCGACCCCGAGGTTGGCGTCACCAGCTTGTTGATCATCCGCATCAGCGTGGTCTTGCCCGAGCCGGACGTGCCCACGATGACGCAGATACTGCGCGGCTCCACGGTCATGGTGACCCGATCGACCACCGCCGTTTCGCCATAGACCTTGGTGATATCGTCGATTTCGATCATCTAACTGTTCTCCCCATCCGGGCCTCTTCTCACCTCGCCCCTCAGGGGAGAAAGAACCGCAGGCACAGCACAAGTGGACATAACGGTTTGGGTCGCGATCATCGTCCACCCCCACGGCTCGTCATTTCCACCAGGGCGTCGAGCACCACTGCCGCCGCAAAAGCCAGCGCCACCGTGGGCACCGCTCCCAGCAGCACCAGGTCCATCGCCGTCTGTCCAATCCCCTGGAACACAAAGACGCCAAAGCCCCCGCCCCCGATCAGCGCGGCAATGGTGGCCAGCCCTATATTCTGCACCAGCACGATGCGAATGCCGGTCAGGATCACCGGAAAAGCCAGCGGCAATTCCACCGCAAACATGCGCTGCGAGGCGGTCATCCCCATGCCCTTGGCCGCATCGACCGCCGCAGGCGACACGCTTTGCAGGCCCACTACGGTGTTGGAGACAATGGGCAGCAGCGAATAGGCGAACAGTGCCACCATGGCCGGCGCCACGCCAATGCCCGAAATGCCGATGGCCGACGCCCCCGGAATATTGGCCGCCACCCAGGCTAAAGGCGCGATCAGCAGGCCGAACAGGGCAATGGATGGAATGGTCTGTACAATATTGAGCACATTGAGCACTGCCGCGCGCAGCGGCTTGACCTTGTAGCAAAGAATGCCGACCGGCACGCCCACGATGGTGGCAATCGCCACCGATCCAAAAGCCAGCGCCAGATGCGTGCGCGCCTCGGCCCAGAAGGCCGGCGCGCGGGTGGCATATTCCTTGAGCATGGAGAGATCATTCCAAGCCCCGCTCCGCAGCAGTGCCCCAATCGCCAGCGCCACCACCAGCAGGATGGTCAGCCGCACCCATGGTGCAAATCGCAGCCGCGTCAGCGCATCGGCCACCATCAGCGCAAAGGCAAAGGCCAGCAGCCAGAACCCGGCCCCCGGCGACACCCGCGCAAAGGTATTATCCGGCGGCGTCAGATAGCTGCCCGACCAACCGATCAAAACGGCCAGCACGCCGAGCACGGCAAATCCGGCGATCAACTTGACCAATGCCGGAAAGCGCAACAGCGCAGCGATGAAACCGGCCAATAGAGCAAAAATCAGCACACCAGATGGCAGTGCCGGCAGGGCATCGAGCAGTGAACGCGGCTCACCCAGCACGATGCGATTGGCCCGGAACAAGGCAAACGGCAAAGCCGCCCCCGCCACCGCGATCAACGCAATCAGCACGCCCAGCTTGTCGAGCGCCAGCCAGGCGGGGCGGCTCGCTATCGAGGATGTTGCGGCGATGCTCATGCTGGCTCCAACTCTGCGCGATGTGGAGGGGCTTGCGATAGTCGGAAAGCCACGATGCAATCCCCTCCCCCTTGAGGGGAGGGCTAGGGTGGGGGTGCTGCGGTTCCAACATGCTCGATGCCGTTGGAGGGTTCAGCACCCCCAACCCTCAATCCCGCCCCTCAAGGGGGAGGAAAGCAGATCGGGGCTCACTAGAGTGGGCATGCGAGCCCCCACCCCGTCAGTCGAGAAAACCACCCGAGGTCAGGTAATCCGTCGCCACGCCCGAAGCCGCTTCGCCGCCCACCTGCACGCGGCCATTAAGGTCCTGCAGCACTTCGAGCGTCAGCCCGGCAAACACCGGCTTGAGCAGCTCTTCGATCTGCGGATATTCGGTCAGCACAGCCTCGCGGATGATCGGGGCGGGCTGGTAAACCGGCTGCACGCCCTTGTCGTCCTCAAGCACTTTGAGACCCGAGGGCGCGATGCCGCCATCCGTGCCATAGACCATGGCGGCATTGACGCCATTGGTCTGCTGGGCCGCCGCGGCAATGGTCGCCGCCGTATCGCCCCCCGACAGCGTCACCAACTGATCGGGTGTGAGCGTGAAGCCATAGACTTCCTGGAATTTCGGCAGAGCCGCCGGCGAATTCACGAACTCGGCCGATGCCGCCAGCTTGACCTCGCCGCCGCCCGCAACCCAAGCGCCGAATTCGCTGAATGTCACCAGATTATTGGCGTCGGCCACATCGGCGCGCAGGGCAACAGCCCAGGTATTGTTGGCCGGCGAGGGTGTCAGCCAGACGATCTTGTTGGCGTCGTAATCGAGCTTGGCGGCCTCGGCATAGGCGCTTTCGGCATTGTTCCAGAGCGGGTCATCGGCCTTGTCGAAGAAGAAGGCCGCATTACCGGTATATTCGGGATAGATGTCGATTTCCCCGGCGGTGATCGCCTCGCGTACGATGGGCGTGCCGCCGAGCTGGATGCGGTCGGTGACCGGAATGTCATTGGCTTCAAGCACCTGCTTGATGATGTTGCCAAGCACCCCGCCTTCGGTGTCGATCTTGGAGGAAACGACGACCTGGGCATTGGCTGCGGTCACCGAAATGGCGAGTGCAGCGGCGGCGCTGAAAAGCGTGGATTTGAGGCGCATTGGTTTCTCCATTTTCCCCGGGCGTTGGACCCGGCTGTCCCTAACCTAACCTGTTGTCAGAATTGGGCGAGGCCGCAGATGCTAAGCAACCGGGCCCAGCGCGAAAAACTCGTCCAACTCCATAATCGCCGAGTGAGAAATTAGTTCGTTCATCAACTCGTCGGAGGCCAAGGCATCTTCGACGGCCTCGACCTCGGCCGATAGCGGCCGATCCTGCCAGTATGTGTCAGCATGCTGGCGCACGAGCGAATAGATAATGCCCGGAACATTGCCTGGATTGTCGCCTGACAAGTCCATGGCCTGCGCCGCGAGCATAGCTTCGAGCGCCGCCAGCCGCCGCAAGGCCAGCACCTGCCGCTCGAACCGCTCGACCACCAGCGGCAGGAACGCGGCCTCATCCTCAAGGCCCCCGGCCACCACCATGGAATTGGCCGAGATGGGATTGGTCATGGTCAGCACGCGGGCAAACAATTCCCCCGCCAGCTTGATGATCGGCCCAAAGCCAGTAGCAATGGCGCCGGGCGCCACCAGATTGACCGGCAATCCGCGCCGCCCGCCATTGCCGAGCAGCACGCAGCGATTGAATGAATTGCGCGCAATGTGGGCCAGTCCCAATTGCGCGGTCTGCAGGAACACGGTGACATCGAGCGGCAGCGAGCCCCCCGAAGTCAGCACCTGTCCGCCCGCCACCACCGGATTGTCGTCGGTGCGGCCGGTCGCGGCCAGCAGGATCTTCCCGGCGGCCACCAGCGTTTCATAACCCGTGGCAAATACCTGGCTCATCATGCGCAGGCTGAGCGGGTCCTGAATATGGGTGGCGTCGGGCCAGTCCCAGCCCTTGGCGTTGAAATAGAGCCAGGCCCCGATGCCCGCCTCGCGCTCGGTGCCGACATGGGCCACCGCTTTCCACGGGTCGCGCGAGGCGCCCAGCGCCCCCGCCGTGGTCAGCCCTGTCGCCAGCATCACGCGCACTGCGGCGGCAGCGTCGCGGATAGCGGCGGCAGCTGCGGCATAGCCCACCGCATTGGTCGAAATCGACGCCAGGCTATCCCGCGGCGCCAGCCGGAAGGGCTTAAGCCCCGCTGCACTCAGCGCCGTTTCCGCCGGCTGGCGATGGCCATCGAATGTGGCCTCACCCGCCCCGGTCAGCACTGCCCCGATCTGCCCCATCAGCCCAATATCGGCGCAGCCTATCGATCCGGTGCGCCGCACCACCGGCACCACATCGGCCGAAAGCAGCGCCAGATACGCCTCCACCAGGTCGGTGGTGCAGCCGACCCGTCCGGTCAGTGCCATATTGACGCGAATGGCCATGGCGGTGCGCACGATCTGATTGGAAAAGGCCTCGCCCGTGCCGAAGTGATGGGCCCGTACCAGCCCCAGATTAAAGGCGTCGAGCTGATCAGGCGTCCATTCGACATCCTTCATCGCCCCCACGCCCGTGGTGGAGCCATAAACCGGCTGCCCCGCCGCAATGGCCTGCTCGACCATTTCGCGCGCCACCGCCACCCGTGCCATGGCATCTGGATCAGCCACCAGCCGCGCCTTGCGCGCCCCGATCCGGGCAATATCGGCAAAGCTCATCGGCTTGCCGCTGAGGGTAATGGGAAGGCCGCTTATGCTCATTGCCAGTTCGTTCATGCGCCCAACATGATCCGGGCCTGCCCAGATGGCAAGCCGATGCCCGGACGTGACGCCACACCGTTAAGTGAAGCGTTAAGCATTGCGGCGCCGCAACGCCAATACTAAAGTGATCACTTAACTGGAGTGACCTCATGGCCCGTTATTTGATACAATTGCTGGAAGCCCGCAAACGCCTCTGGGCTGAACGGCTGGAGCGCCTGGCGGCCTATTTGGCGAAACACTAGGGAAGGCACTGAACCTCCCTCGCCCCTTGAGGGAGAGGGACGTCATTTCTGCGTTCAGCAGAAATGACAGGGTGAGGGGCTTCGATCCGTCCCGTAGGGCAAATCGCTCCAGTGGAGCGATTTGAGGGGAGAAGGCCATGAGAGCTATGCTCGAATGGCGCAAGCCTGCCCATGCCAGAAGCGCAGAAAGAGACCTCTCATCCGCCCCTTCGGGGCACCTTCTCCCTCAAGGGGAGAAGGAAGGCATCGCCCGGCCCTACTTCATCCAGAACATCGGCACCAGATCCACCGACACCGGCTCATTCTTCTCATTGGTCGCCATTACATCGGCCATATGCGCCCACCAGCGCTGCATCACCGCCGTGCCCGGCAGCTCACCCATCGTATGGTCCACCCGCCGCCACAGCACGCCGAACAGGATATTGGTCTCTTCGTCCAGATGGATCGAATAGTCCTTCACCCCGGCCTCATGCAGCAGCTCGACCAGTTCGGGGAAAATCTCGTCATGGCGTTTCTTGTATTCCTCCGCCATGCCGGGATTCAAAAGCATCTTGAACGCATGCTTTTCATAGCCGCCATCCGCAATCATGCGCGCTGCCTCCACATTCTGAACAGGATCGGCAGCGCGATCACCGTGATCAGCAGCCCGCCGATAAAGATCGACATGACGATACCGGGCACATTGAGCAATCCGAGCCCGAAGGTCACCAGCCCCATGATCAGCGCTGCCAGCACCACGCCGACAATCGAGCCCGCGCCGCCCAGGATCGACACCCCGCCCAGCACCACCATGGTGATGGCCTCAAGCTCGAAACCCTCGGCGATCGATGGCCGGGTGGAGCCCAGCCGCGCCGTCAGCAGCACCGCTGCAATGCCGCTCATCAGCCCGGTCAGGCAAAACAGGATGAACTTGATGCGATCCACCCGCACGCCGGAAAATTGCGCGGCGACATCATTATTGCCGATGGCAAACACCCTTCGGCCGAAATTGGTGCGGTGCAGCAGCACGAAATAGACCGCCGCAAACACGAGGAACAGCACCAGTTCGAACGAGATCACCCACCACACATAGCCCTGCCCGAACCAGCCAAAGCTGGCCGGATAATTGCCAAAGCTCTTGTCGCCCAGCACGATGAAGGCAATGCCGCGGAACAGGCTCATCGTGCCGATGGTGACCACGATGGAGGGCAGTTTCAGCCCCGTCACCAGAAAGCCGTTAAACGCCCCGCACAGCAATCCCACGCCCACACCCACCGCCACCAGCACGGGCGTATCGGCGCCATATTGCAGCGCCAGCCCCATCATGGTGGAGGCCAGCGCGATGATCGCGGCCACCGACAGATCGATCTCCCCCGAGATGATCAGCAGCGCCATGGCCAGCGCGATCAGCGCCTTCTCGGTGAAGTTGAACGTCATGTCGCTCAGGCTCCACTCATTGAGGAAGTAGGGCGACGAGTAGGAATTGAAGACAAAGATCACCACGGCCACGAGAACCAGCAGGCTCTCCCAGCTCAACAGTGTCGACTTCAGCGGATTATCGAGCCGGTTGGGCAATTGGCGCCCGGTTGTTACGTCAGACATGGGCGGCCTCCGCCGATTTCAAAATCACGCGCCCCTTGCGCCGTTCGCCTCGCGCATTGAGGATCACCGCCAAAAGGATCGCCGTGCCGGAAATCGCCATCTGCCAGAATGGGGAGATGTTGATCACCGGCAGGGCATTGTTGATCACGCCCAGGAACAGTGCCCCCAGCAGCGCCCCGGCCACCGTGCCGATGCCGCCGGCGATCGAAATCCCGCCGATCACGCAGGCCGCCACAATGGTTAGCTCATACCCGCTCGCCACTTCCACCGAGGCGATCACATAGCGCGAAATCCAGAGATAGCCGCATAGGCCCGAGACGGCGCCTGCCAGCACGAAGGCCATGAATTTGGTCAACCCGACATTGATGCCGGTATAGACCGCGGCCGTCGGATTGACCCCGATGGCATAGAGCGCCCGGCCCAAAGGCGTGCGCGTCATCAGCAGGAAAAACAGGATGGCGACGACGATGGCGATCCAGCTGAGTACCGGCAGCCCCAGCAATACGGCGCGCTGCAGCCCAATAAAATCGGGACTCATCTGCGCCGCATTGACCCAGGCACCGCCCGAAATCACAAACACCAGCCCGCGGAAAATGGTCAGTGTGCCCAACGTCACCACGATTGGCGGAATATTGAGCTTCCAGACCAGTACGCCATTGAACGCGCCCAACAGGCCCCCGATCACCACGCAAAGCGCCATGATCAGCGGAATGGGAATGGCGGGATAGGCCGCATTGAGCATGGCCGCGATCATCCCGGTCAGCGCCAGATTGGCCGCCATGCTGAGATCGATCGAGCGGGTCAGGATCACCGCCATCTGCCCCAGCGCCAGCATCATCAGGATCGATGTGTCGTTGAAAATGGTCAGCAAATTACCCGGCTGGGAAAAGCGCGGGAAGCGCAGCGTCACCAGGATGATGACGGCGACAATGGCCAGGCCCAGCCAGATTTCACGGTGTTTGGCGAGCGACTTCATGCTGCGGCTTCCTCGGCGATACCGGCGGCCAGGCGCACCAGCGTTTCGGGGGCCAGCCCCTTATTGTCCAATGTGTCCACGATCCGCCCTTCGCGCATCACCACGATCCGGTCGCTCATGCCCATCACTTCGGGCAGTTCCGAGGACACCATGATCACGCTCAGCCCCTGCGCCACTAGTTCCGCCATAAAGCCATGCACCGCAGCCTTGGAGCCGATATCGATGCCCTTGGTGGGTTCATCCAGAATGATCACCTTGGGGAGCGTGGCCAGCCATTTGGCGATCACCACCTTCTGCTGATTGCCGCCCGACAGGGTCGACACATTCTGGCTCAGCGAGGACGCCCGCAGGTCCAGCCGCTCGGTATAGGTCCGCGCCAGCTTGAATTCCTCGGCCATGCGCAAAAAACCCGATTTCGAGGTCTTTTGCAGCGAGGGTAGCGACACATTCATGAAAATCGGTTCGCCCGTAATCACGCCCTGCTTGCCGCGCTCCTCGGGCACATAAACAATGCCCGCCTCCACCGCGTCGGCCGGCGATTTCGGATTGATCACCGCGCCATCGAGCACCAGTTCGCCATGCGAAGGCCGCGTCATGCCGAATACCGCCTGCATCACCTCACTGCGCCCCGCGCCCACCAGCCCGTAAAAGCCCAGGATTTCCCCCTTGCGCACGGCAAAGGAAATATCGGCGAATTCGGTGGGGTGGCTCAGCCCCTTGGCTTCGAGCACCACGGGACCAATCTCGGCCTTGCGCTCAGGAAAAATATGATCGACCGAGCGCCCCACCATCAGCTTGACGATGTCGCTTTGCCCGGTGTCCTTGATCAGCCCCTTGCCCACCTGCTCGCCATCGCGGAACACGGTGAAGCGGTCGGCAATGCGATAGATTTCATCGAATTTGTGGCTGATGAACAGGATCGCCTTGCCGTCCTCCTTCAGCAGATCGATCAGCACGTACAGCTCCTCGATCTCCTTCTGGCTCAGCGCCGCGGTCGGCTCATCCATGATCACGACCTGTGCATCGATGGACAGCGCCCGCGCCACCGCGACCAGGTGCTTTTTGGCAATGCCCAATTCCTTGAGCTTGATATCGGGATCGATCCCGGCCGCCATTGCTTCCAGCGTCTTGCGCGATTCCGCGCGCATGGTCTTCCAGTCGATCATGCCGAAACGGTTGCGCGGGGCATGGCCGAG
The DNA here is from genome assembly GCF_000735585.1 of Devosia sp. LC5. Classification (GTDB taxonomy): domain Bacteria; phylum Pseudomonadota; class Alphaproteobacteria; order Rhizobiales; family Devosiaceae; genus Devosia. The sequence goes on along the minus strand of NZ_JNNO01000003.1, from coordinate 86,329 downwards.
ATAGATGTTTTCGGCCACCGTCAGCTCGTCAAACAGCACGGTTTCCTGATGGATCGCCGTCACGCCCGCCTCGAATGCCGAATGCGCCGTGGGCAGGCTCAGCGCCTTGCCCGATACCGTGATCTGGCCTTCATCGGGCTGATAAATCCCGGTCATGATCTTGACCAGCGTCGACTTGCCCGCCCCGTTTTCGCCGATCAGCGCGGTCACTTCACCAGGATAAAGCTCCAGCGACACATTATGCAGCGCCCGCACGCCGGGAAAGGTCTTGGTGATACCGGCGAGAGTGAGGATGGGGTCGGTCATGAGGTTTGTGCTCTTAAAAGAGAGTCCCCCTCCCTAGCCCTCCCCACAAGGGGGAGGGTGAACCCGGAGCGTTGGCACCATCGCGCCACAACCACCGCAGTCACCCTCCCCCTTGTGGGGAGGGCTAGGGAGGGGGTCGGCCTGGCGTCTCCGCCAGGCCGGTCTGTCATCAATAGATCTTCGAAAATTCTTCGATATTGGACTTGTCGAACTGGAACGGCGCGGCCATCGGGGCCGAGTTGGTGTCGTCCAGCGTGATTTCGCCAACGCGGCCGATCGAGAACACGGCACCCGGCTTGGCTTCTTCGCCCTTGATCAGCTCATTGGCCAGATAGATGGCCGAGTAACCCAGGTCGATCGGGTTCCACAAAGCCACGGCCTGCGAGGCGCCATTGTCGATGAACTGCTTGAACTCCGATGGCAGCGCCAGGCCGGTCACATTGACCTTGCCGATCAGGTTCTGGTCGGTCACTACCTGAGCTGCCGCCACGACACCGACCGTGGTGGGCGCGATGATGGCCTTGAGGTCGGGATAGGAGGCGATCAGCCCCTTGGCTTCGTCGGTCGATTTCACCGAGTCATCGTCGCCATAGACGGTTGCCACCAGATTGATATTGGGGAACTTCTCGGGCAGCACGGCCTTGGCGGCTTCGATCCAGGCATTCTGGTTGGTCGCAGTGGACGCAGCCGACAGGATCGCCACGTCGCCACCTTCGGGCAGATAGTCGGCTGCCAGCTTGATGATGGTCTCGCCGATCAGATTGGTGTCGGACGGGTTGAGGTGGATCTGGCGGCCGGCTTCGGCAACGCCGGAGTCAAACGAGATCACCTTGATGCCGCGCTGCATGGCGCGCTGCAATGCCGGCACCAGAGCGTCCGGGTCATTGGCCGAGATGGCGATGGCATCGACCTGCTGGGCAATCAGCGAGTTGACGACTTCGATCTGGGCTTCGGCCGTAGCAGCAGTCGGGCCGGTATAGATGACTTCGATATCACCCAGCTCGGTGGCCGCTTCCTGGGCGCCCTTGTTGGCGGCGTCGAAGAAGCCGTTACCCAGCGACTTGACGACCAGCGCAATGCGGGTCTGGGCGAAAGCGGGGCTGGCGAACAGCGCTGCAATTGCAGTGGTCGCCGCCAAAATCTTCAAGAGTTTCATAGGTAATCCCTCCCTGGGACGTTCTGGTCTTGGTCCTTGGATCTCACGCGACCGTTATCTGGCGGCCGGCATGAGCAGTCGTTTCCACGACGATGAGCCGCACTCCTGCCGTTTCCAGCATTTGGCGGTCTTCGTCGCGGATGCCGCTATCGGTGATGACGGCGGTTATCCGGTCGAGCCCACACAGGATGAGGCTCGATCTGCCCGAAAACTTGGATGAATCTGCCAGCACGATCAGCTCGTCCGCCTGGCCGATCAGGCCCAGTTCGGATTGAACGATCATCGGATCGGCTTCCATCAGGCCATGCTGGCCGATGCCCTGGCAGCCGATGAACATGCGCTTGGCGTAAAAATGGGATGCCACCACGCCGCCAAAGGGCGACAGGATCACATTCTGCTCGCGATAGATGGTGCCGCCGGGAATAACCACGGAATTGCGGGAATTCTGGATCAGGAATTCGGCGATGGCGAAGGAATTGGTGAATACTGAAAGCCGGCGCGCCGTCAGGTGATGCACCATCTGGTAGGTCGTCGTGCCGCCATTGATGATGATCGGCTCGCCATCCCGGCACAACTCGGCCGCCGCGCGGGCAATGGCGCGCTTGGCGGTCATGTTGATCGTTTCGTTCACCGAGAAGGGCCGGCCCATCAACCCACCCTGCTCGGGCGGATTGACCGCTTCGGCGCCGCCGCGCACCCGGCGCAGCTCACCCCGCACATGCAAAGCCGCAATGTCCCGGCGGATCGTCGCTTCCGACGTGCCGGTCATATCCACCAGCTCGGCGACGGTCGCGACGGGCCGTGCCTGGACGGCGGCCAGAATGACCCTGTGGCGCTCGGTTTCGTGCAAATGCTTTCTCCCTGATCCTTTGAGTTTCATCAAAACCAATCAGTGTCAATCATGATTTCGCATTGGTCGATCAGTATCAACGAAATATGATTGCTAGTGATCGTTTCTGATTGACAGCGTGACGGGAACTATGGCCATGTCCGGCCAACTTTCCATTATCCAACTCTCTGGGAGGAGTATCATGTCCACTTCCGCGCCCAAGCGCCTTGCGAACCTTTGGGATGACGCCAAGGCCGCCTCGATGAGCGAGCCCGAGCGTCTCGTCTACCGCTCCAACCTGCTCGGATCGGACAAGCGCGTCACCAATTACGGCGGTGGCAATACCTCCTCCAAGATCTGGCAAAAAGACCCGCTGACCGGCCAGGACGTCGAAGTCCTCTGGGTCAAGGGTTCGGGCGGCGACAGCGCCTCGATCAAGCTCGATGGCTTTTCGACCCTCTATATGGACAAGCTGCGGGCCCTCAAGAATCTCTATCGCGGCGTGGAATTTGAAGACGAAATGGTGGGTTACCTCCCCCACGCCACCTTCAATCTCAATCCCCGCGCCGCCTCGATCGACACTCCGCTGCATGCCTATGTGAACCGCCCGTTCGTTGATCACATGCACCCGGACGCGATCATCGCTATCGCCGCCTCGAACAATTCCAGGGAACTGACCAAGCAGATCTTCGGCGACACCATCGGCTGGCTGCCCTGGAAAAAGCCGGGCTTTGAACTCGGCCTGTGGCTCGGCAAATTCTGCGAAGAAAACCCCAATGCCAAGGGCCTGATCCTTGAGTCCCATGGCCTGTTCACCTGGGGCGACACGCCCAAGGAATGCTACGAAACCACGATCGGCATCATCAATCAGGCCATCGAATGGTTCGAGCAGCAGACCGAAGGCAATGCCATTTTTGGCGGCGACGCCGTCAAGTCCCTGCCCGCTGCTGACCGCCGCGCCATCGCCGCCAAGCTGATGCCCAAAATTCGCGGCCTCATCTCGGAAGACAGCCACAAGCTGGGTCATTTCGACGACAGCGCCGCCGTGCTGGAATTCGTCAATTCCAAAAACCTCCGCCCACTGGCCGCGCTCGGCACCTCCTGCCCCGACCACTTCCTGCGCACCAAGATCCGTCCGCTGGTGATCGAATTCGATCCGGCCAATCCCGATGTGGATGCCGTCATCGCCAAGATCCCCGAGGACATCGCCGCCTATCGCATCGACTACCAGGCCTATTACGACCGCTGCAAACACGACAATTCGCCCGCTATGCGCGATCCCAATGCCGTGGTCTATCTGATGCCGGGCGTGGGCATGTTCACCTTCGCCAAGGACAAGGCCACTGCCCGCATTTCCGGCGAGTTCTATGTCAACGCCATCAATGTGATGCGCGGCGCCTCCACCGTTTCAACCTATGTCGGCCTGCCCGAGCAGGAAGCCTTCGACATCGAATATTGGCTGCTTGAAGAAGCCAAGCTCGCCCGCATGCCCAAGCCGAAATCCCTTGCCGGCCAGATCGCTTTGGTTACCGGCGGCGCCGGCGGCATCGGCAGGGCCACCGCAGTCCGTCTCCTCCGCGAAGGCGCCTGCGTCGTCCTCGCCGATATCGACGAGACCGCTTTGGCTGCAGCAACGGAGGAGCTCGGCAAGGCGTTCGGCGCTGACTTCGTCCGCCCCGTCATCGTCAACGTCACCAAGGAAGAGGCCGTCATCTCCGGCTTCGCCCATGCGGTGGTCGAATTCGGCGGCCTCGATATCCTGGTGTCCAATGCAGGCCTGGCCTCCTCGGCCCCGATCGAAGAAACCACGCTGGAGCTTTGGAACAAGAACATGGACATCCTGTCCACGGGTTATTTCCTCGTCTCCCGCGAAGCCTTCCGCCTGTTCCGCAAGCAGAAGATCGGCGGCAATGTGGTGTTCGTCGCGTCCAAGAACGGCCTTGCCGCATCCCCCAACGCCTCGGCCTATTGCACCGCCAAGGCCGCCGAAATCCACCTCGCCCGCTGCCTTGCCCTTGAAGGCGCGGCCGAACAGATCCGCGTCAACACCGTCAACCCAGACGCCGTGCTGCGCGGCTCCAAGATCTGGGCCGGCGAATGGCTCGAGCAGCGCGCTTCGACCTACAAGACCGACAAGGATGGCCTCGAGGAAATGTATCGCGAGCGCTCCATGCTCAAGCGAAGCGTCTTCCCCGAGGACATCGCCGAGGCCATCTACTTCTTCGCCTCGGACGCCTCGGCCAAGTCTACCGGTAACATCATCAATGTCGACGCGGGCAACGCCCAGTCATTCACGCGGTAAGAAAAGGGAAGAGCCCCCTCATCCGCCCTTCGGGCACCTTCTCCCAGAGGGGAGAAGGTTGGCGCAATGCCTTCCCGAACGCGGTGCCTCCCCTCGCCCCTTGTGGGAGAGGGTGGATCGGCCGGAGGCCGAGACGGGTGAGGGGGCCTTTGGGAGAGAGAACCACAATGACCGATCACATCATCGACCCGTCCATCATCGAAGCGGAAAACGCCGATCGCGTGGATGATCTGCATGCCGATTACGAAAGCCTGGGTGAGCGGCTCGACCGGCGCGGCATTGATATCGACACTATCAAGGCCAAGGTCGCCGAGTTCAACGTCGCCGTTCCCTCCTGGGGCGTGGGCACCGGCGGCACCCGCTTTGCCCGCTTCCCGGGCCTGGGCGAGCCGCGCGACATCTTCGACAAGATTGAGGACTGCGCCGTCATCGCCCAGCTGACCCAGGCCACCAATACCGTCTCGCTGCATATCCCGTGGGACAAGGCCGATCCCAATCGCCTGAAGCAAGCCGCATCGCGCTTCAGCCTGGGCTTTGACGCGATGAATTCCAACACCTTCTCCGATGCCAAGGGCCAGTTGCAGTCCTACAAATTCGGCTCGCTTTCCTCCGCCGACGCTGCGACCCGCCAGCAGGCCATCGAGCACAATCTGGAATGTATCGAGATCGGCCAGACCATCGGCTCCAAGGCCCTGACCGTGTGGATCGGCGATGGCTCGAACTTCCCCGGCCAGACCAATTTCGCCACCCAGTTCGAGCATTACCTCGACTCGATGAAGGCGGTCTATGCCGCCCTCCCCGATGACTGGCGCATCTACACCGAACACAAGATGTATGAGCCGGCCTTCTACTCCACCGTCGTGCAGGATTGGGGCACCAATTACCTCATCGCCAGGGAATTGGGCGACAAGGCCTATTGCCTCGTTGATCTCGGCCACCACGCGCCAAATGTGAATATCGAGATGATCGTCTCCCGCCTCGCCCAGTTCGGCAAGCTCGGCGGCTTCCATTTCAATGACAGCAAGTATGGCGATGACGATCTCGACGCCGGCGCCATCGATCCCTATCGCCTGTTCCTCGTGTTCAACGAACTGGTCGATGCCGAAGCGCGCTATGCGGATTTCCACCCCGCCCATATGCTTGACCAGTCGCACAACGTGACCGATCCGATCGAGTCGCTGATGCTGTCCGCCTCGGATGTGCAGCGCGCCTATGCCCAGGCTCTACTGGTTGACCGCGACAGCCTCAAGGCTGCGCAAAATGCTAACGATGCGTTAGCCGCAACGCAGGAACTGCGCGTTGCCTACAGATGTGATGTTGAGCCTATTCTGGCCATGGCCCGCCTCGAAAAAGGCGGCGCCATCGACCTGCTCGGCACCTACCGCGCCGCCGGCTACCGCGCCAAAGTCGCCGAAATCCGCCCCGCCGTCGAAGGCGGTTCAGGCGGCATCGTCTAGGACATAACACGTTGAAAACAAAGGGCCCGGCAGCAGTGCCGGGCCCTTTTCATTTCCCCAGAGACGCCGCCAATGGCAGCAGCCAATCGCGAAAAGCCTTGATTTTCGGGGCGTTACGCCGCGCCTCTGGATAAACCAGATAATAGGCATGCCCATCGCTCGCCAAGAGATCAAACGGCTGGATCAACCGCCCCGCCGCAATATCCTCGGCATAGAATGCCGGCGTCAGCATGGCCACTCCCCGCCCGGCAATCGCCGCTGCAGCCTCCAGATTCTGCGCTCCCAGCCGGGTGATCGGCCGCATGTCCAGCGAATAGCCAAGCACCCCCGCCTGCTCGAACCACAGCGCAAACCAGGGGTCGTCGGCATCCACCATCGGCAATTTCAGTAGGTCTTCCGGGCGTTTAACGCCCCCGATGCTCTCAGCCAGCCTGGGGCTCAGCATGGGCGAAAAGTCGGCCGGCAATAACTTATGCCCAGTCAATCCGGGCGCGATAGACTTGCCCCCACGAATGGCGATGTCGAATTCCTCGGCCGCAAAATCGATGACCCGGGGCGAGCTTTCGAGCCGCACCGCCAGTTCGGGATGCTCAACCTGGAACAGGCCGAGATGCTGCACGAGAAAATGACTGGCAAAGGTAGGTACCGATGAAATGCTGAGCGTCCCCGCCACCCGTCCCTGCGTCTGGGCGAAGGCCGCGTGCAGCGTTTCGAATGCCGCGCTGACCTCGGGCGCCAGCCGCGCCCCGGCCTCGGCCAGCGCGATCTGCCGGGGCCGGCGCAGGAACAGCGGGGTGCCGACGCGCTCCTCTAGAATCTTGATCTGGTAGCTCACCGCAGCCTGCGTCATGCCCAACTCGACCGCCGCGCGGGTGAAGCTCAAATGCCGGGCGACAGCCTCGAAAGCCCGGATCGCGGTCAGCGGCGGCAATACACTCATGGATCAAATCTCCTTATGTACCTAGATCGAGCTTTAGTTGGAAATAGCAGGCTAGACCAGCCAAATTACGGTCATGGAAACCAAGACCGGAGCCATCCCCATAAGGATGGTCATAGCCATGATCGCCCTGTCAAAGCCCCTCATCACCGCTTTCCGTCTGCCGCGCTTGTCCCTGCCGCGCCTCACCCGCCGTCGCCGCCAAACCACGATCGACCTGATCAATTCCTCCGCCCATCTGCGGCGGGACATTGGCCTCGTCGAAGAGAATATCTCCTGCCGGGGGCGGTAAGCCCCCTTGCCAGCAGGCGGCCGCCGCCTAAAATCCCGCTTATGTCCAAGACCACGCCCGCAACGCTGGCCCTCACCAAGGCCGGCATCCCCTTCACCACCGCCACCTATGATTATGACCCCGACGCCGACCGCGTTGGGTTGCAGGCGGCCGAGGCCATGGGCGTTTCACCCGCCATCGTGCTCAAGACCCTGATGGCCGAGGTCGATGGCAAGCCGGTCTGCGTGGTTGTTCCCTCCGACGAGGAAGTGAACATGAAAAAGCTCGCCGCAGCCTTTGGCGGCAAGTCGGCGCACATGATGAAGCCCGCCGACGCGGAGCGCCTGACGGGCTACAAGGTGGGCGGCATCAGCCCGTTCGGGCAGAAAAAGCCGGTGCCCACCGCTATCGAGGAATTGGCGACGCTGGAAGACAAAATCTTCCTCAATGGCGGCCAAAGAGGCCTGCAGATCCGCATGAAACCGGATGATCTGGTCGCCGCACTGGGTGGGAAAGCGGCGGATTTGATCCGCTGATTGCTGAGACCTCATGGTGAGCCTGTCGAACCATGAGGTCGGGTGAGTGGAGGCTTGGGTGCCACAACCTCGTCCTTCGACGGGCTCAGGATGAGGTCTACTGATTGTCCGCCGCGAGGAATAAACCACCCTTTTAAAAAGACAAAAGGCGCCCGATTGGACGCCTTCATCTCAAGTCTATTTCGACAGTTCGGCTTAGTTGCCGAAGGTGCCGCGAGCGATGTTCTTGATGTCGCCCTTGGTGATGCCCAGGTCGTTGAGCTGGCGGCTGTCGAGAGCGTTCAGCTCACGCAGGGTGCGCTGGTACTGAGCAAACTGTGCGATTTTCTGGCGGATGGTCATTTTGGTTTCCCCTTCGTTTTGATGACCCTTATCTATGCCCAGCAGGTCGTGATTAGAAGATGGACTCTATGCACATCCGTTATGCACTGGATGCAAACAAAATGGGCAGAACATTCATATTCGCGTCAGGTTGAATTTTAGGCAAATGCCTAATAATCCACAGGCGTTCGCCATTAAGCCATTGATATTTCTTATGAAAATGACTGTCTTTCACGGGACCTTCAAATTGACGCTTTGATAACCACGCTGAAACGAGCCATGCAGCCAATGCTGCTCGCGCAAGGCTTGGATGGTCATCAAACCCGGTCCCACACGTCAAAAGCCCGACTTTAGGGGCCTTTTTCACCCTCGCGTCGTGACATTCATATCACCCCTTGACCTTCCCATGATGGGAAGCCTTATATGCTGTGGGACGAGGTAAAAAGCCATGAATGAACACGTCCACACAAAGCCCGTTTCCATCGATATCGAAGGCATGACCTGCGCGTCCTGCGTCGCTCGCGTCGAGAAGGCCCTGCTCAAGGTGCCTGCCGTCGCCTCGGCCTCGGTCAACCTGGCCACTGAGCGCGCCACGGTAAAGCTCCACGAGCCGACCGAAGCTGATGCGCTGGTCGCCGCCATCGCCAAGGCCGGCTACAAGGGCAGCCCGACGCCCGAGCATCACGACCACCACAATCACGCCGGCCACCAGCATCACGACGAGGACGCCGCTGTGCTGCGCCGCGACGTGATCATCGCCGCAATCCTCACCTTGCCAGTCTTCGTGCTGGAAATGCTGGGCCATCTCTACATGCCCTTCCACATGTGGCTGATGTCCGTCCTGTCGATGGACGTACTCTATGTGGGTTACTTCATCGCCACCTCCATCGTGCTGTTCGTGCCCGGCTGGCGCTTCTTCAAGATCGGCATCCCGGCGCTGCTGCGCGGCGTGCCCGAGATGAATTCGCTGGTCGCTCTGGGTGCCGGTGCGGCCTATCTCTATTCGGTCGTCGTCACCTTTGCCCCGCAAGTACTGCCGGCACAGACGCAATATGTCTATTACGAAGCTGCCGCAGTCATCGTCACGCTGATCCTGGTCGGCCGGTGGCTTGAGGCCCTGGCCAAGGGCCGCACCGGCGAGGCCATCCAGCGCCTGGTGCGCGAGCAGGCCAAGACCGCCCGCGTGCAGCGCGACGGCAAGGTGATCGAGCTGCCCATCGAGCAGGTCAAGGCAGGTGACATAGTCGTCGTCCGCCCCGGCGAGAAGATTGCCGTCGATGGCGAGATCGTCGAAGGCGCCAGCAATATCAATGAATCCATGATCTCGGGCGAACCCCTGCCCGTCGCCAAGACCGTCGGCGCCAATGTCATCGGCGGCACGCTCAATACCAATGGCAGCTTCAGCTTTCGGGCCACCAAGGTGGGCGGCGATACCATGCTGGCCCAGATCATTCGCATGGTCGAGGAAGCCCAGGGCGGCAAGCTGCCGATCCAGCAGGTGGTCGACCAGATCACCATGTGGTTCGTTCCGGCCGTCATCGCGCTGGCCATTGCGACCTTTGCCGTCTGGACCCTCTGGGGCCCGACGCCCGCCTATGTCTTCGGCCTGGTCAATGCCGTTGCCGTGCTGATCATTGCCTGCCCCTGTGCCATGGGCCTGGCCACCCCCACCTCTATCATGGTGGGCACCGGCCGCGCTGCCGAGCTGGGCGTATTGTTCCGCAAGAGCGAAGCCCTGCAGCAATTGCGTGACGTCGCGATCGTCGCCTTCGACAAGACCGGCACGCTGACCCAAGGCAAGCCCACGCTGACCGATCTCATCCTCGACGATGATTTCGAGCATGATGAAGTGCTGGCTCTGATCGCTGCCGTCGAGGCCAAGTCGGAACACCCGATCGCCGAAGCCATTGTCACCGCTGCCGAAAAGCAGGGCCTTTCCCTGGGTGCGGTCACCGAGTTCGAAGCCATTGCCGGCAATGGCGTCCGCGCCCGCGTCGATGGGCGGCTCGTCACCATCGGCTCGCCGCGCCACCTCAGCCACCTGGACTTCTCGGACTTCACCACGGCCATCGACAAGCTCGCCGACGAAGGCAAGACCCCGGTCTTTGCCGCCATCGACGACAAGCTCGCCGCGGCAATCGTGGTCGCTGACACTATCAAGCCGACCAGCAAGGCGGTTATCGCCGCGCTGCACGCCATGGGCGTCAAGACCGCGATGATCTCGGGTGATAACAAGCGCACGGCCGAGGCCATTGCCCGCCAGTTGGGCATTGACGAAGTCCGCGCCGAAGTGCTGCCCGCCGACAAGGTTGCCGCCATCAAGTCGCTGCGCCAGCTCGGCAAGATCGCTTATGTCGGGGATGGTATCAATGACGCTCCGGCCCTGGCCGAGGCAGATATCGGCATTGCGGTGGGTACCGGAACGGATGCCGCCATCGAAAGCGCCGACGTCGTCCTGCTCGGCGGCGACCTCAAGGGTGTGCTCAATGCGCTGACCGTCAGCCGCGCCACGATGAAGAACATCTGGGAAAACCTGTTCTGGGCCTTTGGCTACAATGTGCTGCTGATCCCGGTGGCCGCCGGGGTGCTCTATCCGAGCTTCGGCATCCTGCTTTCCCCCATGATCGGGGCCGGCGCCATGGCGCTGTCCAGCGTCTTCGTGGTCGGCAATGCCCAGCGCCTGCGCGGGGTGAAGCCCACCCATCTGCAAGGAGAAACCGCATGAATATCGGGCAAGCCAGCAGCGCCTCGGGCGTTTCGGCCAAGATGATCCGCTATTACGAATCCATCGGCCTGATCAGCCCACCCAACCGTACCGAAAGCAATTACCGCGTCTATGGCGCCGACGAGGTGCACACGCTGCGCTTCGTCAAACGCGCCCGGACCCTGGGCTTTTCGGTCGAGGAAACGGCCACGCTTCTCGGCCTCTGGCAGGACAAATCCCGCGCCAGCGCCGAAGTCAAAGACATCGCCACCGCTCATATCGGGGCGCTGGAAACCAAGATCGCCGAGCTGCAATCCATGGTCAAAACCCTCAAGCACCTGGCCCATTGCTGTTCCGGCGACGACCGCCCCAATTGCCCGATCCTGGACGATCTGGCCGGAATGCCTGCAAAAAAAGGACACTGAGAATGAACGAAAAAACTGTCTTTACCGTCAACGACATGACCTGTGGCCATTGCGTTGGCACCGTGCGCAGGGCCCTGGAAGAGGCCCTGCCCGGCGCGACCATCTCGGTCGATCTGGCCAGCCATCGGGTCGAATTCACCGGTGATCGCAGCGTGGGCGAAGAAGCCATTCGCGAGGCCGGCTACACGCCGGAAGCGGCCTAACCCACAACGAAGGTCCCCGCGAAAGCGGGGACCTCCGCTTTTACTATTGAAAGGCCTTCACGGACCTACTCTCCCCGCTTCGCCAACCACTCCTTCATCCAGGCAATCTCGCTCTCCTGCGCGGCAATCACCGCCTCGGCCAGTTTCTTCACCTTGGGATCGCTCCCGTATTCCAGCACGATCTTGGCCATCGCCACTGCCCCCTGATGGTGCGGAATCATGTTCCGGATGAAGTCCACGTCGGCATCGCCGGAATAGTCAATCTCCATCTGGCCATGCATGTCCATGTTGGCAGCCTTATAGGCCTCGGTCGCGGACGTATCGCCGGCCGCCATGGCGCCATGGCCGGAATGGTCCTGCGCAAAGGCGGGTGTTGCGATACCGATCAGCAGGGCGGAAACAAGCAGCAGGGATTTCATCGGGATTCTCCTTCAATTGGATGGCATCGTTCTGCGGCTTTACCCAATGGGAAGGTCAAGCCCATGCGATCGCATTGACAAACTGCCCGCCAATTTGTTACTTAACTTCATGCTTAACCAACAAGCCAATCTCGATCTCATGTTCCAGGCCCTGGCCGATCCGACGCGGCGCGCCATGGTCGATCGCCTCAGCCGCGGCCCCGCTTCGGTCAGCGAACTGGCCAAGCCCTTCGACATGTCGCTGCCCGCTGTCGTGCAACACCTGCAGGCGCTGGAAGCCAGTGGCCTCGTCAGCTCGCAAAAAGTCGGCCGGGTCCGCACCTGCCAGATCGAGCCGGAGGCGCTTAGCCTCGCCGAGCAATGGATCAATGACCGCCGCACCACCTGGGTTCGGCGGCTTGATCGCCTGGGCGAGTTTTTAGCCGAAACGGAACCAGAGACGCGGACGTGATCCGGCGATGAAAACAATCCTGATCGTAGGCATCGGCGCGGGTAATCCCGAGCATCTGACCATCCAGGCCATCAATGCGCTCAACCGCGCCGATGTGCTGTTCATTCCCGACAAGGGCGCGGGCAAGGCCGACCTTGCCGATCTGCGCCGGGACATCTGCGACCGCTATGTCACCAACCCCGCCAGCCGCCGGGTTGAATACAGCGTGCCCAAGCGCGACGCCGCCAATCCCGATTACGGCGCGGGCGTGCATGATTGGCACGACGCCCTCGCCACCATCTTTGCCCGCCTGATCCATGCCGAGGTGCCCGAAAATGGCGCCTGCGCCTTCCTCGTCTGGGGCGATCCCAGCCTTTACGACAGCACGATCCGCATCATCGGCCGCCTCGACAGCGCCGCCTTCAGAATCGAAATCATCCCGGGCATCACGGCCATCCAGGCCCTCACCGCCGCCCATGGCATAGCGCTGAACCGCATTGGCGAACCCGTCCACATCACCACCGGCCGCAAGCTCGGCGACGAGGGGGTGCGTAGCGATAGCGTGGTCATGCTGGACGGCCAAACCGCCTTCGCCGCGCTGGACAATCCAGATCTCGATATCTTCTGGGGCGCCTATCTCGGCACGCCGGATGAAATCCTGATCGAGGGGCCGCTGCTGCAGGTCCGCGACAGGATCATCGAAACCCGTAAGGCCGCCCGCGCCCGGCATGGCTGGATCATGGATACCTATCTGCTGCGCAAGCGGGAGGGGTGATAACCCGTCCCAGATCGTATAAAGATCTTCGCTCACCACATACGAGCCCGACTTGTCCCAGGCCCTCTCCATCGCCGCCTCACAAAAAGCGCCCCCCGCGCTACGTCGTGGCGCATGCCCCAGCCTGGATGAGCCGATGCAGACCGGAGACGGGCTGCTCGCCCGCCTCCGCATTCCCAATGGCCGCCTGACGCCTCGCCAATTGCAGGCCATCGCCAAAACCGCCGCGCAATATGGTAATGGCCAGCTCGAAATCACCGCTCGCGGCAATCTCCAGGTCCGTGGCCTCATGCCCCAGACCACGTCCGCTTTCGCCAGCGCCATCCGGGCCATCACCGCCATCGAACGCGGTTTCGTCGTTGAAACATCGCCTTTAGCCGGCCAGGACCCACTCGAGCACGCCGACCCTCGCCCCCTCGCCGCCACCATCCGCGCCTTGCCCATCACGGGGCTGAGCCCCAAAGTCACCGTCGTCGTCGACGGCAGTGGTCAGATCGACCTCAACGCCCTCGGCGCCGATATTCGCCTTACTGCCGCCGACACTGATCACTGGAACCTGAGCGTCGGCACCAATCCCATTGGCACCGTCGCCACCACCGACGCAGTCGATGCTGCGCGCATCATCCTGGGGCTCATCAGCAATCGTGGCGAAACCGCCCGTGGCCGCGATCTCGCCCCCGAGACAATCCGAACGGCTCTCGCCCCTCTTCTTGCAAATGATGTCGCGGCTGTCCGGCGCCCGGCCACCAGCGCCATCGGTGACTTCACTCTCGACGCGTGCTTCGCAACCGGCATCGCCCTGCCCTTTGGCTCGGTCAGCAGCTCAACCCTTATCGAACTCGCCAACACCGCCAGAGGCCTAGGCATCACAGAACTGCTTCTGGCGCCCCATCACGCCCTCATTGCGCTGGCACCCGATACCGCGCAGCTCCAAACCTGGCGCAGCGAAGCCGCTGCCCTCGGCTTCATCACCACCCCAGATGATCCTCGCCGCGCCATCAGCGCTTGTATCGGCAGCGACGGCTGCGCCTCCGGCCAGATCGCCGCCCGTGCGCTTGCTGCCGAACTGGCCGAGCGCCACGCCGCCCTGTTCGACGGCTCGGTGACGCTCCACGTCTCGGGTTGCGCCAAGGGCTGCGCCCATCCGCGTGCCGCCTCGCTCACCCTTGTGGGCACGGCGACCAATTGCGCCCTTGTATCAAACGGGCTGGCGGGCGATACGCCGCTAGTCGAGATCGCCCCGGCCCGACTGGAATCGGCGTTTGCGCGCCTCGTGCAGCAACGCCTGCCCGGTGAAACCAGCGCCGCATGCCTCACCCGGCTGGGCGCCTCGACAATCGCCGGACTGTTCCGGCAGGAATGAGCATGAAAGACTACGACTATATCAAGGATGGCGAGGCCATTTACGCCCAGTCCTTTGCCATCATCCGGGCCGAGGCCGACCTGTCCGCCTTCGCGCCCGACGAGGCCGATATCGCCATCCGCATGTTCCACGCCGCCGGCATGGTCGAGGCGGCGCAGCATTTCGAATTCGGCCCCGGCTTTGCCGCCGCCGCCCGCACGGCCTTGGCCAATGGCGCGCCGATCTTTTGCGATGCCGAAATGGTCGCCCGCGGCATCACCGCCGCCCGCCTGCCCGCCCAAAACGAGGTCATCTGCACCCTGCGCGATCCGCAAACACCTGACCTCGCCGCCCAGCTGGGCACCACCCGCTCCGCCGCAGCGCTGCAGCTCTGGCTACCACGCCTCGCCGGTTCTGTTGTCGCTATCGGCAATGCGCCCACCGCGCTCTTCCACCTGCTCGAATTGCTGCGCGACGGCGCCCCCAAGCCCGCCGCGATACTAGGCATGCCCGTCGGCTTTGTCGGCGCCGCCGAATCCAAGGCCGCTTTGGCCGGGAATTCCTATGGCGTGCCCTATGCCATCGTGCGCGGGCGCCTGGGCGGTTCGGCCATGACATCGGCCGCGCTCAACGCTTTGGCGAGGTCGGGCATATGAGCGGCAGGCTTATCGGCGTCGGCACCGGTCCGGGCGATCCGGAATTGCTCACACTCAAGGCCGTGCGCACCATCGCGGCCGCCGATGTGGTTGCCTATTTCGCCAAGGCCGGCAATGCCAGCAATGCCCGCGCCATCGTCGCCGATCACATCCGCCCCGGCCAGGCCGAGGAAGCACTGCATTATCCGGTGACCACCGAGATCGACCGCCGCCACGCCGATTACAAAGCTGCCACCAACGCCTTCTACGCCACAGCCGCCGAGCGCATCGCCGCCCATCTCGATGCAGGCCGCTCCGTCGCCGTGCTCAGTGAGGGCGATCCGTTGTTTTACGGCTCTTACATGCATCTGCATGTCCGCCTCGCCCATCGCTATGACACCGAGGTCATTCCCGGTATCACCGCCATGTCCGGCTGCTGGTCCAGCGCCGGCCTGCCCTTGGTGCAGGGTGATGACGTGCTCTCGGTCCTGCCCGGCACGCTGGACGAAGTCGAACTCAGCCGGCGCCTCGTCGAAGCCGATGCCGCGGTGATCATGAAGGTGGGCCGTAACCTGCCAAAGATCCGCCGCGCCATCGAAGAGGCCGGCAAGCTCGAAGACGCCGTCTATGTCGAGCGCGGCACCATGGCCAATGGCCACTCGATCAAGCTGATCGACAAAGCCGATGATATCGCCCCCTATTTCGCCCTAGTGCTGGTTCCCGGCTGGAGCTCTCGCCCATGAGCGGACGCCTCACCGTCGTCGGCACCGGCCCGGGCAATCCCGACCAGACCACGCCCGAGGCTCTGGCCGCCATCGCCGGTGCTTCGCAATTTTTCGGCTACGGCCCCTATCTCGACCGCCTCGAATTGCGCCCCGATCAGCAGCGCATCGCCTCGGATAATCGTGAAGAACTCAGCCGCGCGAAAGCCGCCCTCAAGGCCGCCGCCGCCGGCAACTCCGTCTGCGTCGTATCCGGCGGCGATCCCGGTGTTTTCGCCATGGCCGCCGCGATTTGCGAAGCCATCGAGGAAGGCCCGCCCGCCTGGCGCAATCTTGATCTCGATATCGTCCCCGGCGTCACCGCCATGCTCGCCGTCGCCGCCAAGGCCGGCGCGCCGCTCGGCCACGATTTCTGCGCCATTTCGCTGTCGGACAATCTCAAGCCCTGGACCGTCATCGAGCAGCGCCTGCGCGCCGTGGCGAGCGCGGGTCTCGTCATCGCGCTCTACAATCCCATCAGCAAGGCCCGCCCCTGGCAGCTGGGCACCGCCTTCGCCATCCTGCGCGAAGTCCTCCCCTGGTCGACCCCGGTAATTTTCGGCCGCGCCGCCGGCCGCAGCGATGAAGTCATTACCGTAGCAAGTCTGGCCGAAGCCAAGGCCGAACAGGCTGATATGGCCACCTGCGTTATCATCGGCTCGCCCGAAACCCGCGTCATCGAGCGCCCCGGCCGCACCCCAATCGTCTATTCCCCCCGCTCCACCGGGGGCCCGCAATGAGCTGGCTATCGGTGGTCGGCATTGGCGAAGACGGCCTTGCCGGGCTAGGCCAGGCGGCTCGTGACGCCATCACCAAGGCCGAGATCGTCTTCGGCGGCGCCCGCCATCTTGAGCTCGCCGCCCCCGCCATCACTGGCAAAACCCGCCCTTGGCCCAGCCCGTTTTCGGCCGCTGTCGAAGCAGTGTTGGCCGAACGCGGCCGCCCCGTCTGCGTGCTGGCCTCAGGCGATCCATTCCATTACGGCGTCGGCGCGACCCTCGCGCGCCACCTCGACGCTTCGCAAATGGCCGTCTATCCCCATCCGTCCGCCTTCAGTCTCGCAGCAGGACGGTTGGGCTGGGCGCTGCAGGACATTACGAGCCTGTCGCTGCACGGTCGCCCGCTCGACCTCATCCGTCCGCACCTGCACCCCGCCGCCCGCATTCTCGCCCTGACCTCCGACGAGCACGGCCCTGCGGCCCTCGCCAAATTGCTGACCGAGGCCGGTTTTGGCATTTCCATTGTCACCGTGCTCGAAGCCCTGGGCGGCCCGCGCGAACGCATCCGCTCGCAGGTGGCCATGAACTTTGCGCTGAGCGATATCGATCCGCTCAATATCTGCGCGGTTACCGTCGTCCCCCTGCCCGGCGCTCGCATCCTTCCGCTGACGCCAGGGCTGGATGACGCCCTCTTCGAGCATGATGGCCAGATCACCAAGCGCGAAATCCGCGCCCTCACCCTCTCCGCCCTCGCACCGCGCCGTGGCGAATTGCTGTGGGATATCGGCGCCGGTTCGGGCTCCATCGCCATCGAGTGGCTCCTCGCCGACCCCTTGATGAAAGCCATAGCGGTAGAAGCCAATCCCGAGCGCTGCGCCCGCATCAGACGCAACGCCGCCAATTTCGGTGTCCCCGATCTGCAATTGGTCGAGGGCACGGCCCCTGCGGCGCTCGCCGGCCTCGAATCCCCCCACGCCATCTTCATCGGCGGCGGCGGCTCCGAGCCCGGCGTGCTCGATGCGGCTATCACAACCCTTCGCCCCGGCGGTCGCCTCGTTGCCAATGCGGTGACGCTTGAAATGGAGGCCCTGCTTCTCGCCCGCCACGCCGAACATGGTGGCAACCTCACCCGCATCGACATCGCCCGCCCCAGTCCGGTGGGTTCCATGACAGCCTGGCGTCCCGCCATGCCGATCACGCAATGGACCTGGGTGAAGGGATGAAGGCCCTTTTGAAGAGACGATACCCCTCATCCGCCCTTCGGGCACCTTCTCCCTCAAGGGGAGAAGGGGGACTCCGAGCCCACTGCATGCACCGGGCCCTCCCTCGCCCCTTGAGGGAGAGGGACAGATCATTCTGCGTTCAGCAGAATGATCAGGGTGAGGGGTTCTCTCCGCTTGCGCTGACCCAGGTGTCCCCATGACCATCCACTTCATCGGCGCCGGCCCCGGCGCGGCCGATCTCATCACCGTGCGTGGCCGCGATCTGCTCGCCCGCTGTCCGGTTTGCCTCTATGCCGGCTCCATCGTGCCGCCTGAGATGCTGGCCTGGTGCGCACCCGGCGCGCGCCTGGTGGACACCGCGCCGCTCTCGCTCGATGAAATCGAAGCCGAATACCGGGCCGCTCATGCCGCCGGGCAGGACGTGGCGCGGCTGCATTCGGGCGATCTTTCCGTGTGGAGCGCCGTCGCTGAACAGATGCGCCGGCTGGACCGTCTCGGCATTCCCTATACGCTGACTCCTGGCGTGCCCGCCTTTGCCGCTGCTGCTGCCACTCTGGGCCGCGAACTCACCATTCCCGCCCAAGCTCAGAGCCTGGTGCTCACCCGCGTCTCCGGCCGCGCTTCGCCCATGCCCGAGGGCGAAACGCTCGCCGCCTTCGGCGCCACTGGGGCGACGCTCGCCATTCATCTGGCCATTCATGCGCTGGATCGGGTGGTGGCGGAGTTGACGCCGCTTTATGGCGCCGATTGCCCCGTGGCCATTGTCGCCCATGCGAGCTGGCCCAATGAGAAGATCATTCGCGGTATTTTGGGCACGATCCAAGCCAAATTCGCCGCCGACCCGGTCGAGCGCACAGCCATCATCTTTGTCGGCCGCACACTGGGCGCCGACGATTTCCGCGAAAGCGCGCTCTACGACCCGGATTATCAGCGCCGATTTCGCGGTCGGGACGGGTTATAGCTAAGCCGCCTTCGCCCGCGACAGCTCCGCCGTCTTGGTCAAAACCCAGGCCAGCGCCACCAGCAGCGCTATACCCCCGCCGAGCAGCAGCCCATCCCACAGCGGATGCG
Organism: Devosia sp. LC5; assembly: GCF_000735585.1. Classification (GTDB taxonomy): domain Bacteria; phylum Pseudomonadota; class Alphaproteobacteria; order Rhizobiales; family Devosiaceae; genus Devosia. Next base: position 67,507 of record NZ_JNNO01000003.1, on the reverse strand, counting down.
CATCCATCGGCGCCTTGACCACCTGCAGCGCCATGCTCAGCACGGTGCCGGCCGCGAACACGGCCAGTCCCTGCCGCCCCATCAGCCGGAACGGCGCCGCTATCCGCGACTGGGCGATGGTCCGCATGACTGGCAGGTGCCCCAGCACGTAGAATAGCGCCAGCGCATGCAGCAGTCGCGGCAGCGTCAGGAAGGTCTTGTCGAACCAGATCAGGTAGAATGGCGCACCCATGCTGCCGAACCAGCCCATGGTGCCGTTCAGTGCCTTGCCGATGGGCGGCACCTTCATCCAGACCAGGGTAAACACCAGGATGGCCGCGGCCAGGCCAAACAGTACCGGCTGATAGGGAATGAACCGCTTGCCCACCTTCATCGCCATGCCTGAAAGCAGCCCAAGTACAAAAACCAGCTGCCAGGAGAACGGGTTGAAAAACCAGCCGCCCTCATTGGGAAAGTTCGGGAAGTTGAGGCGGAACTCGCCGGCGATGGCCCAGAGCAGCACCGACGCCAGCGCCAGTGGCACGGGCCAGCGCAACCCGACCATGATCAGCAGCGGCGTTACCAGCAGCAGCGTCATGTAGAGCGGCAGGATATTCAGATAACCCAATTGATGGGTCAGCAAAGGAATGCCCACCATCGTGCTCAGCGGCTGTTGAAACAGCGGGGCGATATTGTTCTTGGCCAGCAATTCGCCCAGCCCGAGCCATTTGGCGGCCGCCGCAAAGATGGCAAGGCTCAGGATGGTGATGGTGATGTGAACGAAATAGAGCTGGCGCGCCCGTGCCCACACCTTGGCGGTGGCCGCCCAGAGCGAGCCGGTGCGGAAGCGGCTGGAATAGGCCAGGCCCGAGGCCATGCCGGACAAGAACACGAAGGCCTCGGCCGCATCGGAAAAGCCGAAATTGCGGCTGGTCAGGCCCTCGTAGAAGGTGCCGGGCACGTGGTTGATGAAGATCATCAGCAGCGCCAGCCCACGGAACATGTCCAGCCGCTCATCGCGGCCAGACTGCGGCGCGGCTTTGTCGCCCGCAATGGGCGCCCAGATCGCGCGCACCCAGCTCGGACCCAGCAGCCCAGCGGCGCGGAAGGGAACGGCTTCAGGCAGCGACATGTTCGGCCGACCTGGCGACCGCGACGTCGCTTGGATTACCCTGGATGGTCCAGCCGGCCATAATGGCCTGGTGCTCGGCCATCACCGGCGTCGGCGCAATTTCGCTATCGGTGCGGAAATAGAGCGGCCGCTTGGCGGGCGAGGGGTGCGAACTCATCGAGATCAATAGCGGCGCAAAGATTGCCGGCAGGGCGGCCGGGGCCAGCCACAGGGCCACCGATGGCGCGAAGATTGCTGTCGAGCCGAGCGCCAGCACGCCTGTCAGTACGATCCACCAACTGGCCTGGAAGGCGTCGTTGATGCTGATCCAGTTCTGACCGCGCCGCGTCGGCGGCCAGCCGCCATCGAGGCCGAGCAGCACCTGCATTACCGCGCGGCTCTGCAGCATCAGCATGACCGGCGCCAGCACCGTGGAAAACGCAATTTCGGTAATGATCGAGAGCAGCACGATATGGGTGCCGCCAAACCGCCGATTGCGGCCATCGATGGCCCCGCGCACCAGAATCATCAGCTTTGGCATCACCAATACCGCAGCGACACCCAGGCCCAGCGCCCAGATCGGCACGGGATGTTCCACGCCGAATCCGGTAAAGGCCGAGCGCTGGTCGGGGAACAGAGCGGCCAGCACGCTGGTGAACAGCAGCGTCAGCCACAGAGGCGAGGCCATATAGGCCATGATGCCCTGCACGAATGTGAACCGGCTCCAGAATTTGAGGCCCGGCGCCGCGATCAGCCGGCGGTGCTGCAGATTGCCCTGGCACCAGCGGCGGTCGCGCTTGGCATATTCGATCAGGTTTTCCGGACCTTCCTCGAAGGAGCCCCCCAGTTCGGGATCGACCTTGACCTTCCAGCCAGCGCGCGACAGCAAAGCCGCCTCGACATAGTCATGGCTCAGGATATGCCCGCCATAAGGCGGCTTGCCCGACAGCACCGGCAGCCCGCACGAAGCGGCAAAGGCCGAGACGCGCACGATGGCATTGTGCCCCCAATAGGGGCCCTCACTGCCCTGCATTAGGGCGGCGCCCCGCGCGAAGGACGGCGACATGTAGCAGGCGGAAAACTGCATGGACCGGCCGAATACCGTTGCGGCATTGATCACCTGCGGTACGGTCTGCAGCAGGCCCAATTGGTCATCTGCATCCATGCGGCGCGCCATCTCGCCAATGGTTGCGCCTTCCATCAGGCTATCGGCATCCAGGATCAGCGCATAGTCATAGGCGCCGCCCGAGCGGGCGATGAAATCCTCGATATTGCCGGCCTTGCGGCCGGTATTCTTTTCGCGGCGGCGATAGAAAATGCGGCCTGCGCTCATCGGCTCGCGCAGCAGATGCTCGAACCACACGACTTCCTGCGCCGCCGTCTCCAGCACGGTAGTGTCCGACAGCACGGCAATGTGGAAGCGGTCGGCGATATCCAGCGCCACCAGGCTCCGGTTCATCGCCGCGATACGCGAAAAGGTCGCAACCGGATCTTCGTTATAGATCGGCACCAGAATGGCGGTCAGCCCCTCGGGCTTTTCCCTGGGATCGAAATCGGGCTTTCGCGCCGGCGCAAATACACCCAGCACAGCCGCCGCCGCGCCCCATACCAGCCAGAAGCTGGTGAAGGTGACGAGGATGGCGCGCACGATATCGAGCGCCGTCAGCCCCCCTTCCCCGGTAAAACGGAGAAAGAGATATCCCCCCGCTGCACTGAGCGTGACGGCTACCAGCAGCGTTAGGGACCGTATCAGGATCGGCCGGGTCATTGGTCTCAATCAGTCAAAAATTGCAGACAAAAAAGCTGGCGCATCAGCGCCAGGACAAGACCAGAAAGGCGTTGCGGACAACGTCCATCAACGACTTTTGCCGCTCCAGGTGCTGCTTGGGCATAGCTAGGGGTGCATCGGGTAGGGCGATGGCGTAGAGAAATTCGCTCGAGTGTTTCATGCCGTGGGTCTCCACTGGTAGAGCCAGGTTTCAGTAAGTTGACGGCCTAACCCCACCAGATAGGCCCTCAGTTCCAGCGGTGTCGTGCCGTCAGTCTCCACATCGAAGACCAGACGCCATGCACCGTTGGCATCAATGCGCGAGAGCGCAGTATGTTGCGCTACGCCACCCGCGACCGTTGCCACCACATCTGGCGGCGTTTCAGCTGAAAGGCCCGACAATTCACCGCCGACAAAGTCGACCACGAATTTGCGCAGGTTGGCGGCGTTCTCCACCCCGGATACACCACCCTGCCCTGCACGCGTCTCGGCCACGTAAGCCAAACTCGAATTCTTGTCGGGATTAAGGTCACCCCACACAAGACGATAACTAAATTCCCGTTCATCCCCAGCTTTTACAGGGGCTTCCGGTACCCAGAAGGCGCCGATATTGTCGTCCGCTTCGAAGCGCGCCGGAATTTCGATCAGCCGCACATGCCCCTGCCCCCAGCTATTGGTAGGCTCCACGCGCAGCGAAGGGCGGCGTTCATAATGGGCGCCGGCATCCTGATAGGTCTCGAAGTCACGGCCGCGCTGGTAGAGGCCATATGCCTTGGGATTGGCTTCCCAAAGATAGGAATTGCCCAGCGTCGTCGCGTTGTTGAGCGCCCGCCACATCACTTCCCCATTTTCTCGCTCGATCAGCAGGCCATTGGTGTCGTGCACCTGGGGGCGGTAATCGTCGAAGCTACCGCGATTGGCATCGCCGAACAGGAACATCGAGGTCAGCGGGGCGACGCCCAGCTCCTTGACATCGCTGCGGAAATTGAGCCGCGCCGTCACGTCCATGATGGTTTCCTGCTGCTCACCATGCGGCGGGGAGATCACGAAACGATAGGCGCCCGTCACGCTGGGGCCTTCCATGGCAGCGTAAAGCGTCATCGGCACATCGGCCGAGGCGGGCTTTTCGACGTAGAATTCGGAAAAGACCGGGAACTCTTCTGGCACATCCAGCCAGGAATTCAGCACAATGCCGCGGGCGCTCTGGCCATAGACATTGTTGCGGCCCAGCGCCCGGAAATAGCTGGCGCCCAGGAATGTCGCAAGCTCGTCATACTTGTCGGCAATATTGAGCGGATAATTGAGACGTATGCCGGCGACACCGGGGAATTCGCCCACGGTGGCGACACGCGCTGCGGTTTCGGCGTCATGATAGTCAAAATCGGCGGCCGTGAAGGTCACGAGCTTGGCTTGGCCATCCATAAGCTCGTAGAGCTTGACCGGCTCCTTGAACAGCCAGCCCATATGGAAGGCCTGCACCTGATAACCCAGGTTTTCCTTGGCCCACACACCGTGGTCGGGCCGGAACTGGATGCGCATATGGGCGTCATAATCGAGGCCCTGCAGCCCCTCGGGCAATTGGAACGTCACCGGCTGGAATGGGCTGGCCGCCAAATCCTTCATGCGAGCGCTGAAGGAGTCGAAATCGAAAGCAAATTGGTCGGGCAGTTCGGCCTGTGCGAAGGCTTTGGTGCTGAGCGCTGTGGTCGACAAGAGGGCGACTGCGCCTATCCCGAAAAGGACATCGCGGCGATTCGGCAGACTGTTGATGTGACGCTTCAAGAAAACACTACCCGTTCGGTGTTGTATTGCATGGTTTCCGGCTTAATTCGAACGCCGGATAGCCGGAAAAGTTGACGCATGGGCGCCATGCAGGTACCGCATGGCTCCCGGTGAGCCGCGACGAACCCTTAACGATCCGTTGACGGCAAGGGTTGCTCGCGTTGTCGTGATATGTCGGTAAAGTTTGGGGCAGGTTTAGGGCAGGTCCGCCGCGTAGCCGATGGCCGCCAGGCGCATAGGTATGGGCATGGCCCACGGACCGGGCGTTTGCGTGCATCGGGATTTGTTGGGAATTCGGGCTCGCTGGTGCGGGGCGGGAATTGGATCCGCTCCCTCACGCTCCCGGCAAGTACCCGAATTGCGCATCGTGCAGCCGCGCGTAAGCTCCCTTGCGGGCCAGCAGATCGGCATGCGCCCCCTGCTCGACAATGCCGGTCTCATCGAGCACCACAATCCGATCCGCATGCTGGATCGTCGCCAGCCGGTGGGCGATCACCAGCGTCGTGCGGCCCCTGGATAGTTCGGCAAGCGATTGCTGGATGGCCACTTCAGTTGCCGTATCGAGCGCCGAGGTCGCCTCATCCAGGATCAGGATCGGCGGGTTCTTGAGGAAAATCCGCGCGATCGCCACGCGCTGCTTCTGCCCGCCTGACAGCTTGACGCCGCGTTCGCCTACCATCGTATCCAGCCCATCGGAAAGCCGCTTGATGACGGTATCGAAGCGGGCGCGCGTAGCCGCTTCCCAGATCGCCTCGTCGGAGGCACCAAGCTGGCCATAGGCGATGTTCTCGCGGATCGTGCCGCCGAACAGAAATACATCCTGCTGCACGATGCCGATCTGGCTGCGCAGGGAAGCCTGCGTCATGTCGCGAATATCCATGCCGTCGATGCTGATCGAGCCGCTATCAAGCTCGTAAAAACGCGGCAGCAGCGAGCAGAGCGTGGTCTTGCCCGCGCCCGATGGGCCGACCACGGCCACGGTTTCCCCAGCCTTGATCGTCAGGTTAAGCCCGTCGAGCACCTTGCGGCCGTGCTCGTAGGAAAATCCGGCATCGGCAAAGACAATGTCGCCCCTAAGACTGCGCACGGCCTTGGCATTGGGCCGGTCGGCAATATCCGGTTCCGTATCGATCAGCGTGGTGAATCGGCGGAAGCCGGCAATGCCCTTGGGATAGCTTTCCAGAACACCGGTGATCTTGTCGACCGGGCGCATGAACACATTGACCAGCAGCAGGAAGCTGACAAAGCCGCCATTGGTCAGATCGCCCTGCACCACCAGCCACGCACCAACCAGCATGACGACAAGCTGCACCAGGCGCGTACTGAGATAGGTGATGGTGATGCTGGCCGTCATAAAGGCATAGGCCTGCAATTTGGTCTTGCGGTAATTGCTGTTATTGCCAGCGAAGAGATTGGCCTCATGTGGTTCGTTGGCGAAGGCCTTGACCACCCGGATGCCGCCGATCGAGTCCTCGATACGGGTATTGAACTCGCCGACCTGCCGGAACAGGGTTCGCCAGTTCTGCGTCATCTTGGCGCCGTACCGGCTGACCAGCCAGGTCATGACCGGCACGATCAGCGTGGTGATCAGCGCCAGCTGCCAATTGACCGTGAACATCAGGGCGAAGGCGCCGAGGAAAGTCATGACGGCGATGAAGACGTCTTCGGGGCCGTGATGCGCCACTTCGCCCACATCTTCCAGATCCTTGGTCACATGGGTGATCAAATGGCCGGTCTTGTTATTGTCGAAGAAGCGGAAGCTGAGCTTTTGCAGGTGGTCGAACACCTGGCGGCGCATGTCGGTTTCAATGCTGATGCCCAGCATATGGCCGAAATAATTGACCACGCCCATCAGCACGGCATTGAAAATATAGATGGCCAGCAACGCGGCCCCGGCAATCAGGATGAAGCCGAATTCGGAGCGGGGCAGCAATTGGTCGATGAAATAGGCCACCGCCATGGGGAAGGCCAGTTCGAGCAGGCCTGCAACGATGGCGCAGCCGAAATCGAGCGCAAACAGCCCCTTATAGGGGGCATAGTAAGAGAAAAAACGAGCCAGCATGGATCAGGTCAATTCAGTCCGGCGGTTCAGCCGTGGCCGGCCGGCGCCAGCATGCGCAGGTCGAACGGGTCCGCCTCATCGGCAATGGCAGCATTTGCCGCAATTGCCTGCTGTAGCGCAACTATGTCGAGCACGTCGCAGGGCTCCCAGCCGCAAGGGCAGCCATCGGGATCGAGATGGGCGTTGGCCACTTCGCGGTAGATCGAGCCGATGGCGGCCGCCAGGTATTCGAGCGCGTCGAGGGGTGATAGACGGGTTGTTGCCAGTGTGCCGGAATAGGATGCCATCAGCGCCGCGCGGATGGCGGTGAAGGCGGCATCGGGCTTTTCGGAATCATGTGGCATGGGACCCTCTCGAGTGCGGCGGCAGCATCTTGCGCTGCCGCCATGGTTACCCATTGCCCGTTTTCGACAACAAAGTCGAGTATTTTTGTCATCTTTGAGTCAAGCGGGGCTATGCCGGGCCAGCGCCATGATCACCTGCTTGGCCGTCACCCGGCCGATCTGGTGGCCCTCATCGTTCAGCACGCCGACCCATTCATGCTCGGCGAACAGCGGCAGCACATCTTCGCACCTTGCGTTCATCGGGACGGAGTATTCGCAGGGCTCGACGTCGCCGCGTTCCATGATGGAGCGGACGTAGATGGCGCGGGCCTTGTTCACTTCGCGCACGAATTCCTCGATATGGGCATTGGCCGGCTTGAGGACGATTTCCTCAGGTTTTCCAACCTGTTGCACCGCGCCATCTTTCAGAACGGCAATGCGATTGCCGATTTTGAGGGCTTCGTCGAAGTCGTGCGTGATGAACAGGATGGTCTTGTTCAGGCTTTGTTGCAGCTCGATCAACTGGTCCTGCATGCCCGAGCGGATCAGGGGGTCCAGCGCCGAAAAAGCCTCATCCATCAAGATGATATCGGTATCCATGGCCAGTGCCCGGGCGAGGCCGACGCGTTGTTGCTGGCCGCCGGAGAGCTGGCGGGTGCGGCTGTTTTCGTAGCCGGAGAGGCCCACAGTGGCGATCCATTTGGCGGCTTTTTCGAGCCGTTCCTCGCGGCCGACGCCGCGCACTTCAAGGCCATAAGCGACATTGTCGATGACCGAACGGTGCGGTAGCAGACCGAATTTCTGGAACACCATCGCCACCTTGGTGCGGCGGTATTTGCGTAGCTCGTCGAGGCTTAATGCCAACACACTGTTACCCTCGACGACGATTTCACCCGCTGTCGGCTCGATCAGGCGGTTCACATGGCGAATGAGGGTGGATTTGCCCGACCCCGATAGCCCCATGACCACAAAAATCTGTCCACGCTCGATATCGAGCGAGACATTGTCGAGGCCGACGACGTGATCGGTTTGCGCCTGCACCTCGGCCTTGGACTTGCCTGACTGCAGCAGCGCGAGCGCGGCCTGCGGGTCGCTGCCGAAAATCTTGGTGACGCCGCGCATGGCGATCGCCAGATCGGTTGTGGTTTGCGTTTGCATGGATGTCATGGCGTTCACTTATTTGGCCTCCGCCAGGCCGATGCGGCCCTGAAGCTGTTTGCCGAAAGACTGGGTGATACGATCGAAGACGATGGCGAGCGCGACGATGCCGAGCCCGGCGAAAAGGCCGCGGCTGACTTCGAGCCGGCCGATGCCCTGCAGGACCTGATAGCCCAGGCCTCCAGCGCCGATCATCGAGGCAATGACGACCATGGAGAGCGCCATCATCGTGGTCTGGTTGATGCCGGCCAGGATGGTCGGTAGCGCCAAGGGAATTTGCACCCCGAACAGGCGCTGGGTCGGGTTGGTGCCAAAGGCGCGGCTGGCCTCCATCACCGCCGGATCGACCGAGCGCAGGCCCAGATCGGTCAGCCGCACCAGCGGCGGGGCGGCATAGACGATGGTGGCGATCAGCGCCGGGATTTTGCCGGGGCCGAAAATCATCACCGTGGGGATGAGGTAGACGAAGCTGGGCAGCGTCTGCATCAGGTCGAGCACTGGCGTGATGAGCTGGCGCACCCGCGCGGAGCGCGACATGGAGACGCCGACCGGGATCGACACGACAATGGCGGTGATGGTGGCGGCGAGCATCAGGGCCATGGTAGTCATGGCGTCCTCCCACAGTTCCATAACACCCAGAAACAGCAGCGAGAACAGCACGATAGCGGGCAATTTCCAGCTGCGCGAGGCGAGCCAGGCAATGCCGGTGAGAATGGCCACGATGAGCCACCATGGCGTGGCGATCAGCAGGTCCTCGATGGCCTTGAGCAGCATGAGCAGCGGATAGGCAGCGGCCTCGAAGCCGTCGCCCCAATAGCGCACGACCCAATTGAGGCCATCGTCGATAGCCCGGCGCAAGGGCTTGGTATCAATCAGTTGCGGAAACAATTTTTGTCACTTTCTTCTGGCCCGAAAGGGGCAAACTTGTTCAGCACGATCCCGAAGGGCGCCGGAGAGGCACGCTTGGGGATCACGCGGAAAACGGCCGGACTGACGTCCGGCCGCAGAATTCATATCGATGCTGGTGGCTCGCCTCTTAGAGGCTCGCCTTCACCTTTTCGGCGACATCGGCAGGCACCCAGGCGCTCCAGACATCTTCCTTGGTCTTGAGGAAGTTTTCGGCGGTGGCGGCAGCGTCGGCCTGGTTTTCGTCGCCATAGACCAGCAATTCGCTGATCTCGGCATTGGTCAGGCCGACCTTGGAGAGATAGTCAGCCACATTGGGCGCTTCTTCACTGATCCAGGCTGCGGCCCCGACGATTGCGGGCGAAGACGGATAGGCGGTGATGCCGGCCGGCTCGTCGCAATCGGGATCGGTGTTGCAGGCATAAACCTCGGGCTTGGTCTCGCCCATGTCGAGCGCCACGGCGTCATACTTGCCGAGAATGGCGGTTGGACCCCAATAGTAGAACAGGATCGGCTCTTCGCGGGTGAAGGCACGGGCAATGGAGGCATCGAGTGCGCCGCCCGAGCCGGGCGAGAACAGGTTCCAATTCCCACTCATGTCATAAGCGTCGAACAGGGCCGAGGTGGCCAATTCGCAGCCCCAGCCCGGCGGGCAGGAATAGAGGCGGCCCTTGCTGGAATCCTCGGGATCGGGGAAGACGCCGGGATTGGCAATCGCGGTCTCGGCACTGACGATCTCGGGGTGAGCTTCCTGGGTATAACGGGGAATGAACCAGCCCTCGATCGTGCCATCGGTGATGGCATCGCCCAGCTTGGTCACCGAGCCTTCGGCCAGGGCCGAATCCCATTGGTCTTGCACGGTGCTGGTCCACAGCTCGGGCGCAATTGCGGGCGAACCGCGCGTCACCATGGAACTGGTGGTGGGAACCGTATCGCCGGTGACGATGGCGACATCGCACTCGAAACCGGTTTCCAGAATTTTTGCGTGGATATGAGCCAAGGCGGCCGCAGAGGGCCAGGTCATCTCGGCAATGTCGATAGTGCGGTCGGTGCCACAGGCGGCTTCGGCGCTGTCCTGGGCGATCGCGGGTACACTAGCGACAGACAAAAGGGCAAATGCGATCGCGGCGGCAATGCCACCGGATTTCAATATCATCAGGTCGTCTCCTGGATTTATGTGATGGACGAACCATAGGGATGCAGTCACACCCTGTCAAATCGACCAATACTTGCCAGTTTAAAGAAGAAACCCGACGCCACTTCTTGATAGATCAACTAACGATGTCACATTTGATACTGACAACATGCCACGCCATGTTCTTTCAAACAGCGAAACATATCGATTGATTTGTTATCGGAAGCAAAAAATAATTCCGCGCCGTAACGCGGCCGCAAATTCGCCGGGTTTGGAAGTGGGGGAGTGGTGGGCACTGGCCAGCCATGACCACGCTCGCTTCCTGGGGCTTGACCCACTGCTGTCCGGTTAAGATTTCTGGACAGCAGTGGGTCGAGCCCGAGGGAGATGGTGGGAGGCTATTGGGGCAAGGCCCCTACCCTCAGACGCCGGTTAGCCGCCAGACGACGTCGCCGACGTCGTCGGCAACCAGCAGGCTGCCATCGGCGCCAAGGGTGACACCGACCGGGCGGCCATAGGAGGTCTTTTCGTCTGGCGCGAGGAAGCCGCTGAGCAATTCGACGGGATTGCCGGTCGGGCGGCCATCGACGAAGGGCACGAGAATGACCTTGTAGCCGCTGAGGATGCTGCGGTTCCAGGAGCCGTGCTGGCCGATGGCCATGCCCTCGGGAATGCCCGGCAGCGTGCCGGCCGGCACCCAGCAGAGGCCCAGCGAGGCGGTGTGGCCGCCCAGCGCATAGTCTGGCGTAAGGGCCTTGGCAACGAGGGCCGGGTCCTGCGGTACGCGGTCGTCGACGGTCTGCCCCCAATAGCAATAGGGCCAGCCGTAAAAGCCGCCATCCTTGACGGAGGTGAGGTAATCGGGCGGGGTTTCGTCGCCGATGCCGTCGCGTTCATTGACCACGGTATGCAGAATGCCGGTGGTTGGCTCGAAGGCCATGCCGACGGGGTTGCGCAAGCCCGAGGCGAAGATGCGGCTCTGGCCGGTCACCAGGTCCAGTTCGTGGATGGCGGCGCGGTTTTCCTCTTCTTCCATGCCGTTTTCGGCGATGTTGCTCTGCGAGCCGACGCCGATGAACAACTTGGTGCCATCGGGGCTGGCGAGCAGGCTGCGCGTCCAGTGGCCGCCGGGCTTGAGATCGAGCAGCTTGCGGCCCGGCGCGGTGATGCGGGTTTCGCCCTCCACATAAGGGAAGGCCACCACGCCATCGGTGTTGCCGACATAGAAAGTGTCGCCCACCAGGGCCATGCCGAAGGGCTGGCTCAGGTTCTCAAGAAAAATCTCGCGGATTTCCGGCACGCCGTCGCCATTGGTGTCGCGCAGCAGCGTGATGCGGTTGGCGTTGATTTCCAGCGCGCCAACCCGCCGCATGACGCGATTGCGGAACCAATCGACCACGCCCTTGACCTGCTGCGGCAAGGACGCGGATTCGGCGACCAGCACATCGCCATTGGGCAGGACATAAATCCAGCGGGGGTGGATCAGCTTGGTGGCAAAGGCCGTAACCGCCAGGCCCTTGGCAACGGAGGGCTTGTGGCCGGGCTGCCAGCCCATGGCCTTGGGCGTTTTCATGACCGGCAGGCTGCCCTGCGACACGGCAGCGGGAATGGCCGGATTGGTGCCCATGGCGGCCGGCAGGTTGACGCCATTGCGGTTGCGGCCGCGCAGATACCAAACGATGCCGGCGATCAATATGACCAAGACGACAAGGACAAGAAAACCGTTCCCAGTCATAGACTTTTCTCCCAGTGGGCGGATTGGTGCCCGATTGTTTTTGAGGTGCTGTGCAAGCGCAGACGATCGCGCTGGGCGGGAATAGTTTTCTGCCATTCCACGGGGATTACGTCCACGGGAAATCGGGGTTGGTTGCAGCTATTGGCAGGATAAGTATCCGATCAGCTCCAGCGCGGCTTGCCGTCCATCATCCCGCCCGCGGTTGCGGCTTCGATGGCGGCCAGTTCCTCGGGGGAGAAATCGAGCTGCTGCAGGGCGCCCAGATTGTCATGCAGCTGGGCCAATGTGCGCACGCCGATCAATGCCGAGGTCATCTCCTTGCGGCGCAGCACCCAGGCCAGCGCGAGTTGGGGCAGGCTCTGGCCGCGGGCCTTGGCGATGGCGGCGAGCTTGCCCACGGCCTCAAGCGTTTCGGGCCGTATATTGGCGGCCTTGAGGAAGGGATTATTGCTGGTGCCGCGGGCGCCATCGGTGTCGCCGGTATTGTATTTGCCCGAGAGAATGCCCTGCGCCAGCGGCGAGAAGGCGATCATGCCGATGCCCAGCTCGCCACAGGCGTCGATGGTGCTGTCGTTCTCGATCCAGCGGTTGAGCATGGAATAGCTGGGCTGGTGCAGCATGCAGGGGACGCCCAGGGATTTGAGGATGGCATGGGCCTGGCGGGTTTCCTCGACCGGATAGTTGGAAATGCCGACATAGAGCGCCTTGCCCTGGGCCACGATATGGGCGAGCGCGCCCATGGTTTCTTCCAGTGGCGTATTGGGATCGAAGCGGTGGGAATAAAAGATATCGAGGTAGTCGAGGCCCAGGCGTTTCAGGCTCTGGTCGCAGCTGGCGATCAGGTTCTTGCGGCTGCCCCATTCGCCATAGGGGCCCTCCCACATATTGTAGCCGGCCTTGGACGAGACGATGATTTCATCGCGATAGGGGCGGAAATCGCGGGCCATGACCAGGCCGAACAGCTCCTCGGCCGAGCCGGGAGGGGGGCCGTAATTGTTGGCAAGATCGAAATGGGTGATGCCGGCATCGAAGGCGGCGCCCAGGATTTCGAAGGCGGAGGGATAGTCGCGCGTGCCGCCGAAGTTCTGCCACAGGCCCAGGCTGATGACGGGGAGCTTGAGCCCCGAGCGGCCGGCATGGCGATATTGCATGGTTTCGTAACGGCCGGAAGCGGCGCTGTAGGTCATGGAATGTCCAGTCAGAAATGGTGCGTGAGCATACGTCGATTGGGCGGTCTGGCAAGGCCGCTGGCCTAGCTGAAAAAGCCGAAGATCAGTGGGGCGAGAAAGGCTGTGGCGAGGCCGTTCAGGGCCATGGCGAGGCCGGCGAAGGTTCCAGCGACGGAATTGACCTGGAAGGCGCGGGCGGTGCCGATGCCGTGCGAGGTGAGGCCGGCGGCGAAGCCTCTTGCGGCATAGTCGGTGATTTTCAGGGCGTTCATGAGGGGGGTGACCACGACCGCGCCCAATATGCCGGTGGCGATGACGAGGACCGCGGTGAGGGCCGGTTCGCCCCCGATCTGGCCGGCAATACCCACCGCAATGCCCGCAGTGACCGATTTGGGGACCAGCGCCAGCACGATGGCGGGGGCGCCGCCGAGCACTATGGCGATACCGGTGGCCGAGAGCATGGCGAAGGGGGCGCCGATGGCAAGGGAGGCGAGGATCGGCAGGGCTTTGGCTTTGACCAATTGGCGGCTGCGGTAGAGGGGGATGGCGAGGGCCACGGTTGCCGGGCCAAGGATGAAGTGGATGAACTGGGCGCCGTCGAAATAGGTGTCGTAACTGGTGCCGGTCAGGCGCAGGACGAGGACGACCACGACGATGGTGATCAGCACCGGATTGACCACGGGGTGGTAGAAGCTGCGCTTGGCGATCCATTGGGCGGCGAGGAAGGTGCCGATGGTGAGCGTGAGCCAGAGCAAGGGGCTGGCGGCGAGATAGACCCAGAGGTCGAAATTGGTGGTCATGGCTGTGCCTCCTTGCCGGGAAGCAGGCGGCTGACGAAGCGGAAGATGGCGACGGTGACGATCAGCGTCAGCACGGTCGAAATGACCAGCGCGGCGACGAGGGCCAGGCCATTGTCGAAGACCAATTGGTAATTCTGGGAAATGCCGACGCCGGCGGGAATGAAGACCAGACCCAGATTGGCGAGGAGGCCATCAGCGGATTTTGCGACGGGGCCGGTTTCGGCGGAGGCGGCGCCCTGGCGCCAGCCCTGGAGGGCGAGCAGGGCGAAGAGCAGGACTATGCCGATGACCGGACCGGGAATGGGCAGGCCCAGGCTCCGCGCGATGATCTCGCCGGCGAGTTGGCAGGCGAGCAGGATGAATAGTCCGAAGAGCATGGGCGACTCCTGATTGGGTGCTGAAAGCTAGCACGGCGTGGTTGCTTGCTGTCACCGCTCCTCAATCTGGGTGGTGAGGATGACCTTCAGCATGGATTCCGGCCTGCGCCGGGATGACCCGGCGGGCAATCGGGGCAATCGAATATGGACCGATGCAGAGGCTCTTTCGTCCCCTCGCCCCTCAGGGGAGAGGGCCAGGGTGAGGGGTGCGATGCCGGGACATTTCACTTTGTTGCAGCATCGCACCCCTCACCCGCCGGCTGCGCCGTCGACCTCTCCCCTGAGGGGCGAGGTGAGCCCTGTGGATTGGCCTATAGCAGGTGGTTCTTGGCGAAGGTGCCACGCGCCATGATGGCGGACATATGCGCGCCATCGCCTTGCAGCAGACCGATGTCGCTGAGGGGATTGCCGTTGATGACCAGGAGATCCGCGGAGGCGCCGGGGGCGATGATACCGGCTTCGCCTTCGAGGCGGCAGAGCTTTGCGCCGATTATGGTAGCGGAGCGGATGATTTCGGCTGGGGTGAGTACCTTGGCGAGGATTTCGAATTCCATGCAGTGATATTTGCGGAGCTGGCCCAAAAGGTCGGAGCCGAAGGCCATGGGCAGGCCGGCGTCGCGCATGACTTGCAGTGAGCGCAGGCCGCCGCTGCGGACCACCTCGATCTTGGCGAATTCGGCGGCGCCGAGACCGAGCGCTTCGCCTTCGAGCGCCAGCGCGTCATAGGCGACGAGCGTGGGCACGGCGATGCAGCCTTTTTCGGCCGCGAGCCTGGCGGTTTCGGGTTCGATCAGGTTGCAATGTTCGAGCGAATGCACGCCCAGCTCGACGCAGCGGCGAATGGCTTTGTCGGTATAGACATGGGCCGAAACATAGAGCCCGGCATTGTCGGCCTCTTCCACCATGGCGAGGATTTCCTCGCGCGAATATTGGATGGAATGGATCGGGTCATTGGGCGAGGACACGCCGCCATTGGCCATGACCTTGATGAAATTGGCGCCCTCCTTGATCATGGTGCGGCAGGCGGCGCGGACATTGTCGACGCCATCGACAATGAGGCCCATCGAGCCCAGCCGGTCCGAGAATATGCCGGGCCGGTTATCGGTGCGGGAGCGCAGATCGGCATGGCCGCCGGTCGTGGTCAGACCCTTGCCGCAGATGACGAGGCGCGGACCGGGGATCAGGCCCTCATTGACCGCGCGCACCAGGCCGTGATCGGCACCGCCCAGATCACGCAGGGTGGTGAAGCCACGGCGCAGGGCGTCGTTCATCACGCCGGCGGCGCGCAGGGCGGCGAGCGAGGACGGGGCGGTCATATTAGCCCAGAGGTCGAGCGTTTCGGCCACGACATGGACGTGGCAATCGATCAGGCCGGGCATGATCGTGCGGCCGCCCAGCGGGATTTCGGTGGTATTGGAGGGGACGGTGAGACTCGTGCCGACGGCGGCGATGCGGTCGCCCGTGACCAGCACGTCGAGGCCGTCACGCAGGGTGCCTGCTTCAACGTCGAGGACGCGGCCGCCGGTGAAAAGATAGCTATTGGTCATGACAATCCTCGGAATATTGATCTCGGCAAGCCCCCTCTACTGAGGAAAGGGCTATCGCAAATGGCGGGGGTCTCACCTCGCCCCTCAGGGGAGAGGTCGACGGCGAAGCCGGCGGGTGAGGGACGATAGAACCGACGCGCCGGTTTCATATGAGATGGCACTGCCCTGAGCGTGCCCATAGCATGACCTATCTGTGATGGCAGGCGACGAAACGGCCTTCGTCGCGGGCACTCAATTGCGGATCCACTGTCTTGCACACATCCGTCGCCAGCGGGCAGCGGGTGTGGAAGGCGCAGCCGGAGGGTTTGCGGGTGGCGCTGGGGATATCGTCATTGGTGGCGCTGAATTGGTGGCGCTTGCGCGGGTCGTGCGAGGGCGCCGAGCGCATCAATAGCTCGGTATAGGGATGGGCCGGATTGGCGAAAATCTTGGTCTTGGGGGCGATCTCGACAATGCGGCCCAGATACATGACCGCGACGCGGTGGGAGATATATTCCACCACGCCCAGATCATGCGAGACCGCCAGATAGGACACGCCCAGATCGCGCTGCAAATCACTCAGCAGGTTGAGGATTTGCGCCTGCACGGACACGTCGAGCGCCGAGACCGGCTCGTCGCAAACGATGATATCGGGATTGAGCGCGAGAGCCCGGGCGATGCCGATGCGCTGGCGCTGGCCGCCGGAAAATTGGTGGGCGAAATTGTCGGCCTGATCGGGGCGCAGGCCGACGCGCTGCATCAATTCGGCAACGCGTTCCGTGCGTTCGGCCTTGGTGCCGACATTGTGGATGTCGAGCGGGGCGCGGATGATGTCACGGACGCGCTGGCGCGGATTGAGGGACGAGAACGGGTCCTGAAACACGATCTGCATGCGGCGGCGATAGGATTTGAGCGCGGCGCGATTGAAGCTGCGGATTTCCTGGCCGTCGAAATTGACCTGCCCGCCGGTCGGTTTGACGAGGCCCATCAGCGCAAGGCCGGTGGTGGATTTGCCGCAGCCGCTTTCGCCCACAAGGCTGAGCGTTTCGCCGCGCGCCAAGGTGAAGCTGACGCCATCGACGGCTTTGACCGCACCGACCTGGCGCTGCAAGACGCCGGCCCTTACGGGGAAATGGACTTGCAGATTATCGACGCTGAGCAAGGGCGTTTGATCAGGCTGCATCGTCGTGCTCCCAGCAGGCGGCCCAGTGACCGGGGCGTTTTTCTTCGAATGGCGGGCGCTCGGAAAGGCAGCGCGCCGAGGCATTGGGGCAGCGCGGGGCAAAGGCGCAGCCCCTGGGCAGATCCCAAAGGGGCGGCACCGTGCCGGAGATATCGGCCAGCCGATCACCGGCTTCGCTTGACGCGCCGGCACGCGGCACGGCGCCCATCAGCCCGATTGTGTAGGGATGGAAGGGACGGTCGAAGAGATCGTAGATACTGGCTTCCTCGACCTTGCGGCCGGCATACATGACGATGACCCGGTCGGCGACTTCCGACACCACGCCCAGATCGTGGGTGATGAGGATTTGCGCGGTGCCGAGGCGCTTTTGCAGGTCCGAGATCAGGCCCAGAATCTGGGCCTGAATGGTCACGTCGAGCGCGGTGGTCGGCTCGTCGGCAATGATGATCTTGGGGTCGCAGGACAAAGCCAATGCAATCATGGCGCGCTGGCGCATGCCGCCGGACAGTTCGTGCGGATATTGCCCGGCGCGGCGTTCGGGATCGGGCATCTGCACCAGTTGCAGGGCTTCGATGGCGCGGGCGCGGGCCTGTTTATGGTTGCACTTGCGATGCTGGCGCACGGCTTCGGCGATCTGTTCGCCGATCTTGAGTACCGGATTGAGCGCGGTGAGCGGCTCCTGGAAGATCATGGCGATCTGCTCGCCGCGAAAGTCCTCGACCTGGCGCTGGTTCATGGCGAGGAAATCCACGCCATCGATCAGAATCTTGCCGGAGGCGACCTTGGCCGCCTCCGGCAAGAGGCGCAGCAAAGCGAGGGCAGTCATCGACTTGCCGCAGCCGCTCTCCCCCACGATGCAGAGGGTCTCCCCTGCCCGCACCGAAAGGTTCATGTCGGAAACGACAGCGAATGATCCATTGGCGCCACGGATCTCGATGTCGAGATCCATGACTTGGAGCACAGGCGCCTGGGAAGCGTGTGGGAGGACACTCATCGTTGTCGTTTCCTTGGCTTGAGCATCACAGAATCGAATGCGATGCTAACTCCTGATCAGTCGGTGGCGCCTTCGAGATTGCCCACCATGAAGCCGTAATCACCACTCTGAACGAGGTTGCGCGTGAGGTGCTGCATGATCATCACGCCATTGGCGAACGGGGTGGCGATCTCTTCGAGCACCTCGAAATTGTAGGGGCTGACGACGCGGCCCAGCAGCTGCCCGGCCTTGATGACCTCGCCATTGGCGGGGCAAAGCGGCTCAAGCCAACCGCCCTGGCTGGGGCGGATGCCGGCCAGTTCGTTGACCACGATCTGCTTGGGATTGTCCCACGGCGTGCCAGGGATGACGCCCTTAGTGCGCAGCATATTGAGCACGCCATCGACAGTGCGCTTGATATAGGGGGTCTGGTCCAGAATGCCGCCGCCCAGTTCGATGACCGAGACCGGGATATTGCGCTTGTCGAGGGTGACGGATTTGGTGGTGCCGCCAAAGACGGTGCCCTGCTTGTTCTCGACCGGGCGGTAGAGGAGCTTGGAGCCGAAGGCGCGGGAAAGCTGCTCGTCGTTCCAGATATAGACGTAGTCGACGGTGGGGCGATCGGTGCCGCTATGCAGGTCGATATGCATGTCGATGACGTTGAAATAATGCTCGGTCAGCGCATGGGCGAGCTGCTGGCTATAGGTGCCCTTGGGGCTGCCGGGGAATTGTCGATTGAGATCGACCTTGTCGATGGTGGCAAAGCGCTCATTGACCGCGAAGGCGGACGGATTGGCGACCGGCAGCAGCAGGATGCGGCCCTTGAGGGGTATGTCCTTGAGGATGCGGTAGAGTTCGAGAATTGCCTGCGAGCCGGTATTCTCATTGCCATGGATCGAGGCCGAGATGCCGATGGTGGGGCCATCTTCTTCGCCCACCAGCTCGTGCACGAACAATACGGCATCGCTGCCATCGGCATTGGTGGTGAACTTGGGACGAAGCTGGTTGATGGACTTTACCATTCGATTATTCCTTTAGTTACTTGGTCTTGGCCCCGCCACGCGACAGCTGGCGAGGATCGAGAACGTCCCTGAGCCCATCGCCCAGGAGGTTGAAACCGAGCACGGTGACCATGATGGTCGCGCCCGAAATGATGGAGAGCCACGGCGCGTCACGCATGAATTTGGTGCCGTAGGAGAGCGTCCAGCCCCAGGTGGGCGTAGGCGGCGGCAGGCCGAAGCCGAGAAAGCTCAGCGCGGATTCGGAGATGATGGCGGTGCCGAGGCCCAGCGAGGCGAGCACGATGATCGGGCCCAGGGCGTTGGGCAGGATTTCCTTGAAGATGATGCGGATGGGGCTGGCGCCCAGCGCGCGGGCGGCCTGCACGTAGTTTTGTTCGCGCAGCACCAGGGTCGTCGAGCGGACGACGCGGGCATATTCGGTCCAGGCCACGACGATGATGGCGAAGGATACGTTGAGCACGCCGGGGCCGAGTACCGCGACGATGGCCAGCGCCAGAACGATAGCGGGGAAGCCGAGGAAGATGTCGGTGATGCGCATCAGGAGCTGGTCGACCCAGCCGCCGAAATAGCCGGCGACGAGGCCAACAACGGTGCCGACGACAGCCGAGCAGACCACCGAGATGATGGCGATGGTCAGCGAGATGCGGGCCCCGAACACCATGCGCGACCACAGATCACGGCCGAAATTATCGGTGCCCAACAGGTGCCCGGCATTGGGCAGGGCAAAGCGGTTGCGCATGTCCATCTGCTCGACGCCATGGGTGGCCACATAGGGCGCGAAAATGGCGCAGAGGATGATGGCGAGGGAAATCGCGGCCCCGACCATGAGCGAGGTATTCTGGAAGGCTTTTGGCAATCGCATGGAGGTCACCCGAGGCGGATGCGCGGATCGACCGCGGCATAGAGGAGATCGACCACCAGATTGACCAGCGCGAAGACGATGGCGAAGGTCAGCACGATGCCCTGAATGAGCGGCAGGTCGCGCTGCGAAATGGCCGCGATGGTGAGCTGGCCCAGGCCCGGCCAGGCAAAGATGGATTCGGTCAGCACCGCGCCGCCCAGCAGGGCGCCAAAGCGCAGGCCGATGACGCTGAGCACGGGCAGCAGGGCATTGCGCAGGGCGTGGCGGACGACCACCCTGCCCTTGCGCAAGCCCTTGGCATAGGCGGTGCGTACGAAATCCTCGCGCAGCACTTCGAGCATGGAGGCGCGCACCAGCCGGGAGATGATGGCGGCCGAATTGGCGGCCAGCGCCAGTGCCGGCAGGGCGATATGGCTGACCGAATCCCACAGCACCTGCGGACGACCGGTGAGCGCGGCGAACAAGGCTTCATGCAGCGGCACGCCGCGGCCGATGGCCGGGAGCCAGCCGAGTTGCACGGCAAAGAGCAGCATAAGCAGCAGGCCCAGCCAATAGACCGGCATGGAGACGCCGAGCTGGGCGAAGAGCATGGTGGCCGTATCGATGAACGAGCCCTGGCGGATGGCGGCCAATACCCCGAGCGTCAGCCCGATCAGCGTGGCGAGCAGCAGCGACACCACGGCCAATTCGATGGTCGCGCCGAGCCGGCCGGCGATGATTTCGGCGACGGGCTGGTTCTGGAAGATCGAGGTACCCATGTCGCCACGGAGCAGCGCGGCGAAATAGTCCCAGAGGCGGACATACCAGGGATCGTTGAGGCCCAGCGCATTGCGCAGATTGAGGATGGCTTCGGGCGTCGCGTCCTGTCCGAGGAGGACCGCGGCCGGGTCGCCGGGGATGAGCAGCAACAGGCCGAATGTCACCACGACCATGCCAATGGCCATGGGGATGAGCAGCAATAGCCGGCGGACGATATAGGCGATCATGAGGTCGAGCCGATGACGACGTCGTCGATCTTGCGGGGGTAATGGGTCATGCTGTCGGGGCCTTCGGCGGTGATCAGCACGGTGTCGGCAATGCGGTAGCCGGCAAAGCCGGGCACGAAGATTGCCGGCTCGCTCGAGGTGATCATGCCGGGCTCGAGAATGGTCTCGTCGCCCGCCTCCACCCATGGCGCCTCGTGGAACATGACGCCCATGCCATGACCGACGCGATGCAGCAGATAATCGCTCATGCCGCTATCGCGGATGAAAGCGAGGGCCAGATTGTCGGCGGAGGCGCAGGTGTGGCCGGCGATCAGCGCCGCGGTTGCCATGCGCTGGGCCTCGTAGGCGACCGCGTAATGATCGAGCTGGATTTTGTTGGGTTCGCCGATGAACAGGGTACGTTCGCTTTCGGCGGCGCGGCCACCAACGCGGCAACCGAGCGAGAGAATGATGCTCTCGCCGCGCTTGACGGGATTGCCGGTCGGCATGCCATGGGGGAAGGCCGAGCGGGCGCCGGAATAGACCAGGCCACTGGCCAGCCCCTGCACCAGCATCAGATCGGCGTGTTCTTCATGCATGATCTTCATGGCGTGGCGAGAGACGAAGGATTCGATTTCGATTTCGCTGGGCAGCGTGCCGCCCGAGGCCATGGCATCGGCAATCAGGCCGACGCCGGCCACCACCATCTCGTCGGAAATCCGCGCAGCCTCGCGGTGCAGCACGATTTCCTCGGGATATTTGATCAGCCGCATCTGCTGGACGATATTGGCCGGTACGACGCGGCTGGCATTGGGGAAAGCAGCCTCGATCTGGCTGACGCGCGCGAGCGAAATGGCGTGGCTATAGGCGACGACGCCGCTCATGTCGGGGAAGGCGCGCCCGAGTACGTCGAAGGGCCGGTCCACGCCGGGGAATTCGAAATAGACGATGGGTTCGGCCGCGATATTCTGGTGGGCCGCATGGCTCTCTTCGAGCTTGGGCAGCAGGAGCCAGGCGCCGTCATGGCTGATGGCAAAGACCACCGGGCGCTCGGTGGTGTAGTGCGAAAAGCCGGTCGTATAGATCACGTCGTCATTGGAATCGAGCAGCAGCAGATCGATGCCCGCAGCGGCCATGCGCTTGCGGATATCGGCGTGAACCTTGGCATAATAGTCGTGTCCGAGGACCTGGTGGAACGCCATCTATCGTCTCATAAACCTGGAAAAAAGCCGGCCGGCACCGCGGGGGATGCCGGCCGCAGTGGTCAGGAATCAATCGGTGAAACCGATAAGGCCGCGCAGATTGCCGCGCGGGGTAGCCTGCACGCTCACCGGAATGTCCTTGGAATAGAACATCTGGTAGCCTTGGGCCGAGACGATGTAATAGGGCAGATCCTGCGCCAGGATAGTGGCGGCGGCCTGGTAATCCGTGGCGCGTTCGGCCTGGTCGAGCGTCGAGCGGCCGTCCTGCAGGAGGGCATCGACTTCGGGGTTGGAATAGCCGCCCCAATTGGTCGAGCCGCCGGTGGTGAGCTGGGCGAACATCAGCCGATCGGGATCGACGATATTGAGCCAGCCGAGCAGCGCGATCTGGTGCATGCTCTTCTGCACGTAATTCGTCGAGAAGGATGGCCAATCGGAAATCTGCGCGGTCGCCTTGACGCCGGCCGATTCAAAGATGGCCTGCATATATTCCACGGTCTGGACGCGATTGGGGTCTTCGCTGTGGGTCGCGAGCGTCACGGCGAGATCGGCACCGTCCTTGTCGAGCACGCCATCGCCATTGCTGTCGGTCCAGCCCAGTTCGTTGAACAGGGCGACGGCGCCTTCGATGTTGAAGGTCGGCTGTGCGATCGTGTCGGAATAGGCCCAGGACGAGGGCAGGATGATCGAATGCGCGACCTGATCGACGCCCTGGTAGATGTCGTTGACGATGGTGTCCTGATCCACCAGCATGGCGAAGGCCTGGCGCATTTTGGGGTCGGACAGCAGCGGGTCCTTGGTGTTGAAGTTGAGATAGTTCACGCCAAGGCCGGCGGTGATGACATTGCCGAAACGGTCATCGGCCTTGAGGCGCTCGATATCCTGCGGAGAGAGCGGGGACTGGATGACGTCGAGATCGCCGGCTTCGAAGGCCTGGGCGCGGGCCGAATTGTCGCCGATGATCTTGATGGTGACGTTTTCGATTTCCGGCGCGCCGCGCCAGTAATTGGCATTGGCCTCGAGGGCAATTTCGCTGCCGCGGTTCCACGACACCAGCTTCATCGGACCGGCGCCAACTGGATTGAGCGCCAGATCGGCGCCGCCTTCGACCAGCGCCTTGGGCACGATGCCGACATCCATATAGCTCAGCAGCGGCGCATAGGGGGCGCTGAGGGTGAATTTGACTGTCTGCGGATCGACGGCCTCGACGGCACTGATCGGGGTATAGAGCGCGCGGGCGGGGGCGTTGAAATCGGGATCGATCAGACTGGTATAGGTGAACACCACGTCATCGGCGGTCAGCGGGCTGCCATCGGAGAACTTGAGGTCGGGGCGCAGCTTGAAGATGAAGGTCTGCGGATCTGGATTTTCCCAGCTTTCGGCCAGGTCCGGCACCGGCTCCAGCGTCGGGGTGATGTGGACCAGGCCCGCATAAATCAGGTCGGCCGTGCGCGAAGCGGTGGTGTCGCGGGTGAGGCGCGGGTCGAGCGTGCCGGCATCGACATCGGTGCCCACGACGACGGTCTGGGCATCCTGCGCCATGGCGATTTGCGCCGGCATGAAGCTGAGCGCCACGATGGCGCTGGTGGTCAAAAGAAAGCTCTTCATTTCCCTGTTTTCCCTTTGCATGAAGTGTGCGGAAGCAGCGTCAGGCTGGCGCCATTCCCTCGAGGGCAGCGGCCTGATTCTCCGGCTCCCGGGCGATCCGCCGCTGCCGGAGTTCGGCTAGATGCGGGGCGAGCGTATTTTCCAGCGCCCCCGGATCAGGCGCGTGGCGATATTCGAAACAGCGCACGTTGGGGCGCACCAGATCGGCCACATGGTCGGCGCCCGAGGCGTAGATCACCGCGTCGCACCCGGCGATGATCTCCTTGAGATCGGGCGCCGATGACCAGGTGACCCGGATATCGGAGACGTGCGGGGCAAATTCGCGCACACTGGGGCGCATGATGGCGATGTATTCCTGGAAGTGCGTCACCGCGGCGACACGCGTGCGCGGATCGAGCCCGGCCAGGTTTTGCCGCGTGCGCTGGGACGGAATGAAACGCAGGCCGAGCACATGGTCGATCCCGGCCAGGCCGCGCACTTCGGCCTCGCGGTGCAGGAAGGTGATCACCAGATCGGCACGGCGGCAGGCATCGCGTTCGGCGCCGGGCTGGCGCAGGCTATCCAGCGTTACCAGTTGCATGCTGTCATTGGCGCCGAGCGCAGGGCGGATCTGCTCGACATAGTCGCGGCCCGGCCCCTCGAAGATACAGACGAAAACCATGGAAAGCCCGACCGAGGGGCGGCGCAACTGAGCCTGGGCATTGATCATGGAGACCAGCTCCATGGTGGAGACGCCCAGCGCCTCGGCCCGGCCGACAATGGCCTCGATATCGCCGCGCAGCGCATTGATTGGCTGCCGCTCATCCACGCTCTGGCCCGGATCGCGCGCCGTGAAGGCGCCCAGGCCCTGGCGCATCTCGATCAGGCCGGCATCGCGCAGCTGTTGATAGACCTGGCTGACCGTCATGGGCGCAATGCCCAGTTCGGCGGCGAGCTGGCGCACCGAGGGCAATCTGGTGCCATAGACCATGTCGCCAAAGGCCAGCGTGTAGCTCAGCAGGCCATGTAATTGCGTGCCCACGGGAACGGGCAGCGACTTATCAATGCTGGATGCGTCTATGGGGAACATGTGTTCTACCAGTTCAGTACACACCAAGCGTAACACCGCATTTCCTGAGCGCAATAGGGTCTGGGAGTTTTTTGTACACAGTTTGCATTCGCCGAAAATCTGTGCAGAAATATTCCTTGCAAGCGCTTCACTATCGACGAATGCGCTGATGTGGCTGGCAAATCATACGAAAATGCGGCCAGCAGGCGAATGGTCAGCTCTAGAAGGTGTACTAATGGACTATATCAACCTTGGCCGGACGGGCCTGAAAATTTCGCGACTGGCGCTGGGTTGCATGACGTTCGGCTCACCCGATTGGGCGCCATGGGTGTTAAACGAAGACACCTCCCGGCCGATCATCGAAAAGGCCGTGGCGCTGGGCATCAACTTTTTCGACCTGGCGGACATGTATTCGCTGGGCGCGAGCGAGGAGGTGGTAGGCCGCGTGCTGGCCCCCATGCCGCGCCACAAACTGGTGCTGGCGACCAAGCTCTATAATCCGATGAGCGCAGATCCCAACGATCGCGGACTATCGCGCAAGCATGTTTTCGAGGCGGTGGATGGCAGCCTCAAGCGGCTTGGAACCGACTATATCGATCTCTATCAGTTGCACCGTTTCGACTATGATACGCCGCTGGAAGAGACTCTGGATGCGCTGAACGACGTGGTGCGGGCGGGCAAGGTGCGCTATCTGGGTGCCTCCTCGATGCATGCCTGGCAATTCATGAAGGCGCTGGGCCTGCAACGCGCGAACGGCTGGGCGCCATTCGTATCGATGCAGCCGCATTACAACCTAATCTATCGCGAGGAAGAGCGCGAAATGCTGCCGCTATGCCGGTCCGAGGGGATCGGGGTAATCCCCTGGAGCCCCCTGGCGCGCGGGCGGCTGGCGGGCCGCAGTGGCGATGCCTCCACGCGCTCGCAGACCGACAAGACGGCTGCTGCACTCTATGACCGCTCCAAGGAGCAGGACGACGCGGTGGTCGCCGCTGTGCGGCATGTGGCGGAGCGCCATGGCAGGCCGCCGGCGCAGATCGCCTATGCCTGGGTTGTCAGCCGGCCGGGCATTTCGGCGCCGATCGTGGGGATTTCCAAGCTGCATCAGTTTGATGATGCGGTGGCGGCGCTCGAGGTCAAGCTCAGCGATGAGGACGTCGCCTTGATGGAGGCGCCCTACCATCCCAAGCCCGTCGCCGGGCATATGTGAGGGTCATGCCATGAAACTTGGCAAGGAACTGGCCGAACTCACCGCCGGCATTGATCAGCTCTACCGCAGCACGCCGCGCAGCGATGGATTTCTCGACCGTGAGGGGTTGATCCCGGTTGCGGTGGAGGCAGTCGAGCCGCGTCAATTGCGGGATTATGATGAGGCGGCGGCGGAATTGCTAGCCTTGCGCGGCCGGCTGGCGGCCGAGGCGGAGTCGGCGCTGCGGCGGGATTATCTCGATGAGATGGTGGATTCCCTGCTCGCGCTGGTGGCGACCTTTGCGGAGAGGGAGATTTCCTTTGCCGAGCGGGTGCGGCGGCAAATCCGGGTCGATACGCAATTGGTGGGCGATGATGTGCTGGATGGTTATCGCGCCATTATCCGCGAAAAACTCAATGAAATGGGCTTTGCCGGCGGGGCGCTGGCGGATGATCTGGCGCGGTGGGAGGACCAGGTTCGCGTACCCGCCGATGCGGTACTGGAAACCATGCGGGCGCTGACCCTGGAAGCCCGTGGGCGCGTCAGTGCGCGCATGTATCCGATGGCCGATCAATGGATGGAGCCGGTCGGCGTAAGCGCTGTGCCGTTCTCGGCCTATTGCGATTATCCGGCCCGCAAGGTGCTGATGAATCTGGACTTTCCCTATACGCGGTTTGCCCTCAAGCATCTGGCAACACACGAGGTCTTTCCGGGGCATCTGGTGCATCTGGCGCTGCGGGAACGCTATGTGGCCGAGGGCCGGATGCCGCTGGATGGCGCGCAAGTGGTGACCTCTTCGGCCAGCAGCGCGCTGTTCGAGGGCATTGCGGACAATGGCATGTTCTTCCTCGACTGGATCGAGGGGCCGGAGGACGAATTGGGCGTGGCGTTGCAGCGTTTACGCGGCGCCCTGCGCTGCAATGCGGCCTGGATGATGCATAGCCAGGGCAAGACCTTGGACGAAATCGTGCCGGTGATGGCCGAGGGCGGGTTTCAGGATCCAGTAACGGCGCGGTCGCGGCTGGCGTTTCTCGGGCATAGCCTGCGGGCGCCATTCGTCTATGCCTATTGGTGTGGCGATGTCGCCGTGCATGAGGTCTGGAAGAGTGTGCCGAAGGAGCGGCGCGCCGAATTCTGGGACTATCTCTACGGCAATATGCACACGCCCAAAACGCTGGCCGAGCACTGGTCCTAGAGCGTCGCCAGGGCGCAGTTGGTCAGGGGTGGGCCATAGGCATCGCAAGTGGTCAGCTTGGCTGTCGCAGAAACTGGTGTCGTACATGTCCGAGAGGTTGTTGAGACCGCCCGGCAGGCTGGCGGTGCCTATCTGTCCGCCCGCAATGCAGTTTCGAGCACTGGGATGGCCGAGGCGATGACGGCGCGCATGGCATCGAGCGCCTCCAGGTCGGGCTCGCCTGTCCATTCGTCCATGAAGAATTTCTTGAATTCGACCGCAATGGCGCAGCCGGTCTGCGGGAAATGTTCATGCACGAAACGGGTCTGCTCGCCCCGGCCCTCGGACACCACATTCTCGCGCACATCCATGAAGCGGCCGCGGAAGCGCAGGCTGCCAAGGTTTTCCATGAATGGGTCGAGAATATGCGCCCAGCGCTCACGATCCATGGAGAAGGTGCCGATATTGATATCGGGCGCCTGCTCCGGGTCGGTCGGCGACCCGCCGGGGCCGGCGCGGCGGTGATTGTAGCTATGAATATCGAGCAAGACGAATTGGCCGTGCTCGGCCTCGATGCCCGCCAGGACCTGCCGCAGCATGGCGTAATAGGCGTCGTGGATGCGCAACGAGCGCGCGATGATGGCCGGCGATGGCCGCTCCCGCCACACCTGCAGGCCCCAGGATTGTTCGGGCTTCAGATAGACCGAGGCGTCGCGCGCCCGGTTGAGGTCGATCTCAAAGCGGGAGCGGTGCACGACGATGCGATTGGGCACGTCAAGGATGGCATAGGCGGTGAAGGGAGCCTCTTCGTGCAGGCGACCGGCATCATCGAGCGCCATGCGATCGAGCGCTTCGGCGCGGATATGGTGACCATTATGAATGGCAGTGCCGATAATGGGCGAGGTGCCGCGCTCCAGCGACCACAGGGCGGTGGCGGGCGGAAAGAGGCGGATCTGCTCGAGGTTGACCCCCGGTTCAGTCATGGTTTCCATCCGGCTGGATGGGACCTTTATTGCAGCGAGCTTACCCAGCCATGTTTTGCTTGCGCTGTTCACGCAGCAACAACGTGGGCCGGTGTGGCCGAGTTCCAGTGGGACCCGCAGTGGCATGCGATGGCTATGCTGGCCGCGAGAAAATGACGCTAGCGCGACCTCACGCGTTGCGGGCGGTCCAGACCAATATCTGGCTCATCACATCGGCCAGCGCGCCATCGAGCGCGGCGATGGCGGCGACGGCAGGGGTGACCACGCCGGGGCGGGTAGCGGTGAAGACCTGGCTGGCGAAGATGGCGCCGCGCTGTTCATCGACCAGCTTGGCATTGATCGTGACGGTGGCGAGGCCTCCTTTGCCGACATCGATCTCGAAGGCGCGCAATTCGGTCGCCAATGTCACGTCGACGCGCAACTGATCGTCGGGCCTGCCGATATTGGGGAAGTTGCTGGCTTCGAAGGTCTGCAACAGGCGGGTCTGCACCAGCCGGGGCAAGGTATCGGAGAGCTGGGCTTCGGGCAGGTAGCTCAGCACATTGCCCGCGTCGCGAATGACGATGCGCTGGGAATCATAGGTCTGTACCGTCTTGGGCAGGGTGATGACCACGACGCGCGAGGAGCGGCGGCGCGTGTTAAGCCCGTCGACACTGCCCAGATCATAGGTGATCGGGGCGCGTACGCCAAAGCAGCCGGCCAGTCCCAGGGCGAGGATAGAGGCCCCTCCGGCCATGAATGAACGACGCGCCAGGCTCATCGGGGGACCTTATTGCTTGGTATAGTCACGAACTGTTTCTCCCCCAAAGATGAGTCCCTGCGGATTGTTTTCAAGGTTCCGCACCACCCGGTCAAGCCGCTGCAGCGTGCCGCGGGCATCCACGGCAAGCGCTGTGTACTCGGACAACCCGCGCGAGGTGAAATCGTTCAATCCCGAGGCGATGCGCGAAGTGCTGGCATTGAGCTGGTCGGCCAGGGCGCGCACGGATTGGGCCGCCTCCGCGATATCGTTGAACAGGCCCTGCCCTTCTGCGCTCGATACCGAAGAATCGACCTGGGCCAGGATGGAATCCACTTTTTCGACCGAGCGCGTCAGCTGGTCGGTCACCGACGTCACATTGGCCACGATGATATCGACATTGTCCGTATTCTTGCCGAGCGTGGCAGCGAACTTGTCCACATTGTCCATCACGCGGCCGACAATGGTGGGGTCGATTTCGGCGGCAACCTGATCGATCACCGCAACGGCGCTGTGCAGGCCCTCGGTCAATTGGGTGAGATTGTCCGACAGCACCGCGGTGGTGGCGAAGAATTTGTCGATCTGGTCGGAATTGCGCGCCAGGCTATCGGAGAAGATGGTGACGTCGGCCACCACCTTGGCGACATCCTCGGGCGGCACGGCATCGACCAGGGCACTCACCTTGGCCGAAAGTTCCCCGATCTGCTCGGCCATCGGGCCGATCTGCTGGCCGGCTTCGGAAATACTGGCGAGGGCGCTCTGCACGCCATCGGAATTCACGGCGAGGGCCGAGCTGAAGCTCTCGATATTGGCGAGGGTCGTGTTGATCTTGTCGTCATTGGCATCGAGCAGGGAATTGATGCGGCTGACGGCTGTGGAGGCGCCGTTGACCGTGGAGGAAAGGCCATCGATGATCGATTGGAAATCGGAGACCTCGGCGTAAAGCGTAGGCACGTCGTGCCCTGGCCCGATCGGCGGATCGCCTGCCGCAATGGTGCCGCCGCTCAGCTGCACCGAGCCGCCGCCGGTCAGCCCCTGAAAGCCGGTCACGACCTTGGTATCGGCGTGGACGGGGACGGTAGCGTCCACCTCGACCCGGGCGACGACGCGGTTGGAATCCTGGGGGTCGAGCTGGACCGTATTGACCTGGCCGATGCGGATGCCGTTGAAGGTCACGTCCGTGCCGCGGGCAATGCCGCTGACGGTACCGGTGAAGACGATATCATAGGGTTTGAGCGCGATATTGGCGGCGGGGGCTGCAAACCAGTAGACGAAGGCAAAGAGCGCGGCGAAAACTGCGGCTGCCAGCACCCCGACCAATGCATAATTTGCGTTGTTTTCCATAGGGCTAACCTTCAAGGCCGTGGGCGCGCGGCCCGTGGAAATAGTCGCGAAGCCAGGGATGCGTGCTTGCCCGCATTTCGGCCATTGTACCTGCCAGCAGCAATTTGCCATCCGCCAATGCCACGATCCGGTCACAGGCCGTGGCCAGACTGTCCAGATCGTGGGTTACCATAAGCACTGTCAGATCGAGCGTGTCACGCAGCGTGACAATAAGTTCATCGAACTTGCCCGCCCCGATGGGGTCGAGCCCGGCCGTGGGCTCGTCGAGAAACAGAATTTGCGGATCGAGCGCCAGGGCGCGCGCCAAAGCGGCGCGCTTGATCATGCCGCCCGACAATTCGGACGGGTAAAGCTGGGCCGCCTTGGCCGGCAGGCCGACCAGATCGAGCTTGAGCCGGGCGATGTCGCTGCGCAGGCCAGAGGACAGATGCAAGTGCTCGCGCATGGGAAATTCGATGTTCTCCAGCACGCTCAGGGACGAAAACAATGCGCCCTGCTGGAACAGGATGCCCCATTTTCGCTGGGTGGCGACGCGTTCCTCGCGGTCCAGCTCGGCATAGTTGCGGCCCAGAATCCGGATCTCGCCCGTGCTGGGGAGCAACCGCACAATGGCGCGCATGGTGACGGACTTGCCCGAACCGGACGGCCCGATCAGCCCCAGGATTTCGCCGCGCTGGGCCTCAAAATTCATGCCGTTGATGATCTGGCGGCCATCGATCTCGACCTTGAGATCATGCACGCTGAGTACGGGCGGATTTTCGGAAGTCCCGGTCATGCGCTAGACCCCGATCGCCGCGAAGAAGACGGCAAACAGGCCATCGGCGACGATGACGATGAAGATCGATTTGACCACCGAGGAGGTGGTACGGCGCCCCAGGGATTCGGAGGAACCCTCGACCTTGAGGCCTTCGATGGAAGCGATCAGGCCCACCAGGAACGCCATGACCGGCGCCTTGATCATGCCCACGACCACGCTCTGGATGCTCATGGCACCCTGCAGGCGGCCGATAAAGGTGTCGAAGGGGATATCGCCATAGACCCTGGCAACGATGGCCGCCCCGACCAGGCCCGACATGGAGCCCACAAAAGCCAGCAGCGGCAATCCAGCCACCAAAGCCACGATACGCGGCAGCAGGAGGGCCTGATAGGGATCGACGCCCATGACCTGGAGGGCGTCGAATTCCTCGCGCATGCGCATGGCGCCGACTTCGGCCGTGATGGCCGAGCCTGAGCGGCCCGCCACCATGATGGCGGCAAGCAATACACCGATTTCGCGGAACATCAGGATGGCGGCCAGATCGACCACCAATATCACCGCGCCGAAATTGCGCAATTGCAGGATGGTCTGCTGGGTGATGATGGCGCCGACAACCAGCGAGATCAGCGCCACGATGGGAATGGCGCGCAGCACGATCTGTTCGAACTGGTTGACGAAGCTGGGAAACCGCAGCGGCGCCTGGAACGTCATGGTGCGGGCAAAGGCGGTGATGATGCGGCCCTGCACGACATTGGCGTTGAAAATATCCTGCCCGGCCCCGACGATGGCGCGGCCGAGTTGATCGAACGGCAGCACCAGGAAATTGGGATGCTTGGGCGGCTCGACCTGTTCCTGCGGGGTTTCGCCGATGCGCTCGAGCAGTTGGCGATGCTGTTCGGTGCCGCCGACGAGTTCGACGCGGGCATCACCCAGGCGCTGGCGGAAATCGGTCAGCAGCCAGGCACCGACCGTATCGAGCCGGCTGATGCCGTCGAGATCGACGCGAATACCGGACTCGGAACCGGGCAGCGACAGGCCGGCCAGTTCACGTTCCAATGATTGGGCAGTGGCTGAAGTCCAGTCCCCGGAACAGCGGATCAGCGATCCACTTGCAGCGCTGGTTTCAATACTGGTCTGCCGTTCCATTATGCCTTTACCGACGCACCAGAAACGGCTGCCTTGCTAATTATATGTCGCAAAACCGCTATTTCGCTAGTCTTGAAGGGGAAAGCGCACTGCCTTTTGCCCGGACTGACGCAGAACTGCCACGTCTAGCTTGCGCCAAGCTGACAGGAAATATCTGAATGCCCAAGACGGTGGTCCGCAAATGGCTGGCCAAGGCCGGCGCTCGAAAATTCAGCAATATCGGGATCATAGGCGGGCAAAGGGCCCGATTATCCTTGGCGGCGCCCGGTCCTGCCGCTAACATGTTAGCGTATTTTTATACGGGAGGAATGCGTGCTGCAGTCTTGGCGGTGGTTTGGACCCAATGATCCGGTGACGCTCGATCAGGTGCGGCAGGCGGGGGCGAGTGGAATCGTTACGGCGCTGCACCACATTTATGACGGTCGCGCCTGGACGCCTGCCGATATTGCCGAACGCAAGACGGCGATCGAGGCCGCGGGCCTGATCTGGTCGGTCTGCGAATCGATCCCGGTGCATACTTCGATCAAGCTGCGCCGGGGGCCGCACCGGGAATTCATCGACAATTGGAAGGTGAGTCTCGCCAATCTGGGCCGCGCCGGGGTGCCCGTGGTTTGCTACAATTTCATGCCGGTGGTGGATTGGACGCGTACCGATCTGCGCTATGCCATGCCGACGACGGGGCTGGCGCTGCGCTTCGACATGGTCGAATTCGTTGCCTATGATGCCTTCGTGCTCAAGCGCGCGGGTGCGGAGGGCGATTATGCGCCTGAACTGCTCGCGGCCGCACAGAGCAAGCTGGCCGGGATGAGCGAGAGCGCCATCGCGACGCTCGAGACCAATATCATTGCCGGCCTGCCGGGCGGCGAGGACAGCTATGACCGCGAGGGCATTCGCCGGCGGATCGCCGAGTTCGACGATGTCAGCGCCGATGACATGCGCTCAAACCTGGTGGAATTCCTGCGTGAAGTCGTGCCGGTGGCAGAAGAAGAAGGCGTGCGGCTGGGCATTCACCCCGATGATCCGCCGTTTTCGCTGTTTGGCCTGCCACGCGTGGTCTCGACGGCGCAGGATATGCGCTCGGTGCTGGGTGCGGTGGACAGCATAGCCAATGGCCTGTCATTCTGCGCGGGATCGCTGGGTTCGCGGGTCGATAATAATGTGGTGGGCATGGCGCGCGAATTCGCCCACAGGATCAATTTCGTGCATCTGCGCAATGTCAGCGTCGAGCCGGACCGCTCGTTCAACGAGGCCGAGCATCTGGGCGGCGACGTCAACATGGTTGACATGATCAGCATCCTGCGGGCCGAAGAGCGGCGGCGTGTGGCGAGCGGGCGAAGTGACAGCGTCATCCCGATGCGGCCCGACCACGGGCATTTGCTGGCCGATGACATCCACAAGAAAACCAATCCTGGCTATTCGCTGATCGGCCGCCTCAAGGGCCTGGCGGAACTGCGCGGGATTATTGCGGCAGTGGATCAGTTGCAGGGGTGAGGGCGCCTGCGCCGAAGTCGCACTATCCCTTGGCGACGACTATCACTAATCGATGTACTCCATCGTCCCCTCGCCCCTCAGGGGAGAGGGCCAGGGTGAGGGGTGCGATGCTGGGACATTTGAGCTGTTGCAGCATCGCACCCCTCACCCGACGGCTTCGCCGTCGACCTCTCCCCTGAGGGGCGAGGTGATCCCGGTTATGCGAGCAGTCATTCGCTCGACCGGAGGATATCGGGACTTACGCCCCCTCCACCAATGCCCTTCTCTGCCGGATCGCTGCCGCTGCCGCCTTGGGGTCGGGTGGTAGAACTGCGTTTTTGAGCGCGATGGAATAGGGGTGGGTGGGATTGTCCAGCACCGCCCTCGCGCCGCCGCTTTCGATGACCACGCCTTTCTGCATGATGATGACGCGGTCGGAGATGTAATAGGCCGTCGCCAGATCGTGCGTGATGTAAATGATCGAGACTTTGAGCTCGTCGCGCAGGCTGCGGAAGAGGTTGACGATGGACATGCGCAGGCTTGCGTCGACCATCGAGACGGGTTCGTCGGCCACGATCAGCTTGGGAGACGGGATCAGGGCGCGGGCGACGGCCACGCGCTGGAGTTGGCCGCCCGAGAGTTCGTGCGAGAAGCGGCCCTTGAGTTCGGCGAGGGACAGGCCGACGCGTTGCAGGGCTTCGTCGGCCTTGGCTTCCTGCTGGATGCGCGTATCGGCGCCGGTGAAGCGGCGGGCGGTGGCGTAGAGATAGGTATCGACATGAGTGAGCGGATTGAACGCCTCGAAGGGGTTCTGGAACACCGGCTGCACCCGCGTCATGAAAGCCTCGCGCTGGGCGCGGGTGCGGATGGTGCCGATATCGGTGCCGTCGAACACCAGGCGCCCACCATCGGGCACTTCATTGCCCAGGATCATCTTGGCCATGGTGGATTTGCCGCTGCCGGATTCGCCCACAATGGCGAAGATTTCCGGCGTGTCGCTGGCCAGCGAGAAGCTGACATCGTTGACGGCGGTGATGGACTGGTGGGAGAAGAGCCCTCCTACCCCATAACGCTTGGTGACGTGATCGAGTTCGAGCAGATTCTGGCTCATTGCATCGATACCTCCCCGGCCCGGAAACAGGCGACGCGGCCGCCGGTGGCGCTAGGCAGCATTTGCGGCACCTCTTTTGAGCAGCGCTCGATGGCGATGGGACAGCGCGGATGGAAGCGGCAGCCCGATGGTGGGTTGGCAAGGCTGGGCGGTTTGCCGGCCAGGCTCTTGCGGGTCGAGACATCGCCGATGCGCGGCAGGCTCGCGATCAAATGGGCGGTATAGGGATGCTGCGGCCTGTCGAACAGGGCCTGGGTGGGCCCCTCCTCCGCCAGGCGCCCGGCATACATAATGGCGAGGCGATCGGTGATAGCGGCGTGGACGGACATGTCGTGGGTGACGAACACCACCGATGAGCCCAGCCGCCCCTGCACTTCCTTGATCAGGCCCAGCACGTCCTGCTGCACCAGCACATCCAGCGCGGTGGTGGGCTCGTCGGCAATGATGAATTCGGGTTCGCAGACGGTGGCCAGGGCGATGGTGACGCGCTGGCGCATGCCGCCGGACAGCTGGTGCGGAAAGGCTTCGAGCACGCTGGCGTCCAGCCCCAGCCGATCGAGATGGCTTTCGACGCGCCGGCGGAACGCAGTCGCATCCAGCCCCATATGGCGATAAGCGAAATTGTTGAAGGCGTGCTTGATGCGGCGCACCGGGTTCAGCACGCTCATCGAGCCCTGCATGATGTAGCTCAGATGCTGCCAGCGCGCGGCCTGCATCTTGGCGGGCTCGCCATAAACATCGATATGCTTGCCGCCGAAATCGAATTTTACCGATCCTTCGACCACGCGCATGGGCGGGCGGATGGCGCCGGCCAAGGTCTTGATCAGCGAGGTCTTGCCCGAGGAGGATTCCCCGGCAATGCCATAGACCTCGTTGCGGCGGACCGTGAGATCGATGCCATCGACGGCGCGGACCTCGCGGCGCACGCCGAAATGCTCGTTGATATAATAGGCCTTGAGGTCCTTGATGGTGAGGACATCGACGGGCGCGGTCGTGGCGGGGCGTTCGGGGGCGAGTGTGGCGTTCATCATCTCAGGCTCCCATGCGCGCGAGGCGGCTGCGGGGGTCGATATATTCGTTGACGGACATGGCGAGCAGGAACAGGCCGAGGAACAGGATGACCACGAAGATCATCGGCACCGCGATCCACCACCAGATGCCGGCGACCATGGCCGAGTGGGCATTGGCCCAATAGATCATGCCGCCAATGGTGGGGCGGTTGATGTCGGAAAAGCCCAGGATGGACAGCGTGACCTCGAGGCCAATGGCCCAGATGAGGTTGTTCATGGTGGTGAAGAACACGATCGGCATGACATAGGGCAGGTGTTCGCGGAACAGGATCTGGCCGGTACGCATGCCGGAAAAGGCGGCGTGGCGGGTGAATTCGCGGGTGCGCAGGGAAAGCGCCACCGAGCGGATCAGGCGGCTATCGTGGGTCCAGCCCAGCAGCGCGGCGGTCAGCGCCAGCACCGGCCAGGTCATCTGGTCGCGCAGCACGAAGACCAGCAGCAGCAGGATGGGGATATTGGGCAAGGCGCCCAGCGTGTCGTTGACCGCCATGATGATCTGGTCGGTGCGGCCCCCGATATAGCCCGAGACGAGGCCCACGACGATGGCGATGACGCGGCTGATGGCAGCCACGACGACGCCGAACATCAGCGTATTGCGCATGGAGATGGAGAGTTGCCAGAAAATCTCCTGCCCGCGCGAATTGGTGCCCAGCCAATGTTCGGCCGAGGGCGGCATGTCGGGGATCACCACATAGATGTCGTTTTCGCCATAGGGGGCAAAAAACGAGCAGGCGATCAGCGCGAGAATGATCAGGATCAGCAGGGTTCCCAAGAGGAACTCGCGATTGTAGCGCAGCAGGTCGAACAGGACTTTGAACATGAGCGCTATCCCAGTTTCACGCGGGGGTCGATCAGGGGGTAGAGAATGTCGATGAGGAACACGGCGGCGGCCACGGCGATGATGGAAATGGTGGTCACCCCCAGCACCAGGCTGTAATCGCCGGCATAAATGCCCGCGACCATCAGTTTGCCGATGCCGGGATAGTTGAAGATGAACTCGACGATGACGGCGCCGCCGAACACATTGCCCAGGCTGAGCGCGAGGCCCGTGATCTGGGGCAGCATGGCGTTGCGGGCGACATATTGGGAAAAGATGGTGCGCGAGGGCACGCCGCCCAATTCGGCATAGACCACATAATCATCGGTGACGATGTTGGAGACCAGCGAGCGCATGGCGATAAACCAGCCGCCCATGCCCACCAGCACCAGGGTCAGCGCCGGCAGGGTGCCGTGGGTGATGACGGACTGGATATAGGTCCAGGTCATGGCCGGGTCGAGATTGAGCTGGGCGCCGCCGCTGATGGGCAGGATGGGCCAGAGGAAGCCGAAGACGATGACCAGGGTCAGGCCCGTGATGTAGGTGGGGATGGGCTGCATGGCCATGACCAGCACGCCCACCACTTTCATGGCGCGGTTATTGCGGAAATAGCCGGCAATGGCGCCAAGCGTGTTCCCAAGTACCCAGGAGATGATGGTAGCCAGTGTCAGCAGGCCCACGGTCCAGGGCAGAGCGCGGCTGATAATGGTCATGACCGGGGTGGGGAAGGCCGACAGCGACGGGCCGAAATCGCCCCGGATCACGCGGCCCCAGAAAGTCAGGTATTGCTCCAGCAACGAGCCATCGGTGCCGTACAGCTCGCGCAGGGACTGGCGCAGGATTTCCACGCTCCGCGGATCGGTCGAGCCGAAATTGGTCAACAGCGATACGGTCTGCTCGATCGGATCGACCGGCGAGAAATGGGCGATCAGAAAGGCCAGGGTGACGCCGGTGACGACGACAAAGATGAACTGTCCGAAACGCTTGGCGACGTAAGTGAGATAGCCGTTCATATCCGTTTGCGCCCAATAGTGTTCGACATGCGGTACTCCATCGTCTTGCGCCTTGTGGCTTGCCACCCAGCGCGCCAAAAACGCGATGCAGTCCCCTCCCCCTTGAGGGAAGGGCTAGGGTGGGGTGCTGCGGTCCCAACATGCTCGATGCCGTTGGAGGGTTCAGCACCCCCACCTCAATCCCTCCCCTCAAGGGGGAGGGAGGCAGATCGGGGCTCTCGAAGTATGGCCGCCCCCGCCCTTACTTGGGCGCATCCGGATTGGCCTTGAGGCTGACCACCATGTAGCGCAGGTTCGACCAGAACGGGCCCGAGGCCGCATAGGGATTTGCGGCGGAGGGGTAGTTGGTCCAATAGGTCGTGTCGAACGGGGCAAACTTGTTGTAGGCC
This sequence comes from Devosia sp. LC5, assembly GCF_000735585.1. Lineage (GTDB taxonomy): Bacteria > Pseudomonadota > Alphaproteobacteria > Rhizobiales > Devosiaceae > Devosia. The sequence goes on along the minus strand of NZ_JNNO01000003.1, from coordinate 29,614 downwards.
ATCAGCGGGATCATCGGCATTTCCTCGACGGCGAGCTTGAGGAAATCGATGCCAAGGGCGGTTACTTCCTGCGAGTCGAAGGCCAGCGAACGGTTCTTGTCGATGATCTCGTCGAGGCGCGGATCCTCCCAGCGCTGCAGATTGCGCGGCGGCTGGATTTCGCCCAGCGGCTTGATGAAATCGGACCGGTAGCTGTCGAGGAAGAAGCTGAGATCGGGGTGACCGCCCCAGGTTTCGACTGTCCAGAAGATGGCGGTTTCAAAGTCTCCGGTGCCCATGCGCTGGCCATGGGTGGGGCCGGCGACATCGACCGTGGCCTTGATGCCGGCCTGGCTCCATTGCTGGGCAATCACCGTGCCGGCACGCGCCAGCGTGGGGATGGCGTCGCCCTCGACCTGGACGCGAATTTCGAACGGGGTGCCGTCGGGCTTGAGCCATTGGTTGCCGTTTTTGGTAAAGCCGGCCTTCTGCAGCAATTCGGTTGCCGCCTGCACGTCCTGCTTCCACCAGCCGAAGCCGAACATGCGCTGCAACTGGGCTTCGTCAGTCGGAATATCGGGCCATTGGCCGCGCACCATATTGGCCAGCTGGCCGGCCAGGCCCGGATCATAGGGCTTGATGGTACGCGCGCCGGTGTCGAGCTCGAAATTGGCCAGCCAATCCTGCATGGGCACGAAATAGTCGTCAGGAGCCGAGCCGGTCGGCGGCACGGCGAGCGCCGAAAGATTAGCCGCGCCACGATAGGAGCCGAGCGCTACCGCCCGGATGTCGATGAGCAGAGTCAGCGCCCAGCGCACGTCCTTGTTGTTGAAGGGCTCCTTCTGCAGGTTGAACAGCACCGAGGGCAGGGTCGGATCGGGGTGGGCAAAGGGGAAACCGGGCAGCCAGGCGGCCGTGCTCGGGGCATCGCGCATGATCGAGAACATGCCTTCGGGGGCGATGTCGTTGATGACATCGAGATTGTGATTGCGCTGGGCGATCACACGGGCTTCGGGATTGCCCGAAGCGGCGTAGACCACATATTTGACCTCGGGCTGGCCCCAGTCCATGCCGATCGAGGTGCGTTGCCAGTCGTCACGCAGTTTCCAGATCGCCCAATTGCCGGCCTTGTCGTAATTGTGCAGCACATAGGCGCTGAGCGAGATCGGTGGATTGTTGTTGAAGGCCAGCGGGTCCTCAACCTTTTCGAAGACATGCTTGGGCATGATCCAGGCGGCATTCCAGCGCACGGTAAAGAGCGTGTGGAAGCGCGAGTTCGGCGCCTTGAGCTTGAAGATCACCGTATTGCGGTCGGGCTGCTCCATACTGGCCACATTGATGGAGAATGGCGCGCTCCAGCCCATGCCGGGATGATCGATCTGGGTCTGGACCGTGTAGACCAGGTCATCGGCGGTGAATTCGACGCCGTCGCTCCAGAAAATGCCCTCGCGCAGCTTCACCGTCATTTCAGTGAAGTCGTCATTATAGATGGGCGGCTCGGCGGCCAGCGCATTCTGCCAGGCGTCCGGCCCGCCTTCGGGATTGATGAACCACAAAGTGTCGGTGGTCAGTTGCTGCAGGCCATTGGTGTTGGAGCCGCCGCCGGGCGCCCAGATATTGAACCAATCCGCATTCTGCGCCGTCGGCCCCTGTATGATCAGCGCCTCGTTGCGGGGAATGCCGGCAATGAAATCCTGCGCCAATGCCGGCAGCGCCAGCATGGACGCGACCGCCGCAATGGCGATTTTCTTGAACAAGCTCATAGGTATCCTCCCTAAGCGCGTTTGACGCGATGAATTCCCGTGATCGTCGAGGCACCCAGCCTCATCGCTCCGTCCGTCCGCGCCGCGCCCCGAAAGACACTGAACCTCTCCTCGCGGATTTCGTCGTTGCGGCATCTTTATCGACAATTTTTGTGCACACCACAACCGCTAGTTTCAATAATTCGATATTTTGCGCGGATTTTTGCGCGATCGCATCTGGACTAACGATAATCCGCGCATCTTATTATTGACAAAGCGGCTGGCTGACTTAGTTTGCCTGCACCATAACCTGCCCCCAGCGCAGCCCTGCGCGCCCGCCTCCTGAGGAAGACCGATGAGCCAGAATATCGATGTCACGACGAGTGTTCGCGCCGACCGCCCGACGGGGGTATACAAGCCGCTATGGGCCTGGTTCGGCTATGACGAACCCAATTACACCTATAGCAAGCACGGCAAGAAGCTGCTGGCCGAGCTGACCGAGCTCAGCCCGGTCTCTCCCCATATCCGCACGCATAATCTGCTGACCTCGGGCGATGGCGTGCCGGCGCTCAAATGGGGCTCGACCAATGCCTATACCGAAGATGCCAATGGCAACCCGGTCTATGACTGGACCATCATGGACCAGATTTTCGACGCCTATGCCGAGGCGGGCAATACCCCGCTGGTGCAGATCGGGTTCACCCCCGAGGCACTGTCGGACGATACCGGCCCCTATCAGCACAGCTGGGAGCCGGCGAACAAATATGCCACCATTCTCACCGGCTGGGCCGCGCCGCCGAATGATCTGAAAAAATGGGGCGCGCTGATCGAGGCCTGGGCGCAGCATCTGGCCGATCGCTATGGCAAGGAGAAAGTCAGCACCTGGCCGTGGGAAGTCTGGAACGAACCGGACGGGCATTACTGGACCGGCACCATCCCCGAATTCTGCGCCATGTATGATGTGAGCGCACGGGCGGTGAAGAAGGTGCTGCCCGATGCGCGGGTCGGTGGACCGCATACATGCGGGGCATTTTCCAATCCCAAGGCGCAGACCTTTTTGCGGGCCTTCCTCAAGCATGTGGTGGACAATAATTCCCCCATCGACTTCATCGCCTTCCACGCCAAGGGCAATCCCGTGATCTGGCAGGATCATGTGCGGATGGGGCTGCACAAGCATCTGCGCGATATCGAAGCGAACCTGGCCATCATCAACGAATTCCCTTCGCTGACGCATTTGCCGGTGATCATCGGGGAATCCGATCCCGAAGGATGCGCTGCCTGTTCGGCCCGGGTGCATCCGCAGAACGGCTATCGCAATGGCCCGCTCTATGGCGTCTATGTCGTCGAAAGCATGCTGCGCACCTATGAGCTCAGCCGGCGCGCCAATATCGAGATCGAGGGCGCGGTGACCTGGGCCTTCATGTTCGATGACCAGCCCTGGTTCGACGGCTTCCGGGACCTGGCCACCAATGGCGTAGACAAGGCGGTGCTCAACGGCTTCCGCATGCTGGGCATGCTCGGCGGCGAATGGCTGGAAACCGCCAGCACGCACCGCCGTGACATCGCCGAGATCATGCAGCATGGCGTGCGCGACGAGCCCGACGTCAATATCGTCGCCACCCGCGACGACAAGGGCGTGAGCGTGCTGGTCTGGCATTATCATGATGACGATACGGCCGGGCCGGATGCCGAGGTATCGATTGCCATCGAAGGCTGGGGCGGCAAGCCCGCCAGCCTCAAGCACTTCCGGATGGACGAGACCCATTCCAACGCCTTCGGCGTATGGAAGGCGATGGGCAAGCCCGAAAATCCGCAAGGCGCCGATTACGCCAGGCTCGAAGCGGCCGGCAAGCTGGCCCAGATCGAGGACCAGGCCAGCGTTGCCGTCGAGAACGGCAAAATCGAACTCCGCACTACCCTCCCCCGGCAAGGCGTCTCCCTGCTTCGCCTCGACTGGTAATGCGGCAAAGAGCGCGCCCTTCCTCCCGGGCGCGCTCGTTTTGTTTTGGGGGTGAGACGGGGATCGGAGTACCCCCTACCCCACCCGATCCAGATACCGCGCCTTGCTCGGCTGCAGGTGATCCACGCACAATTGCGCCAGCACCCAATTATCCGTCCCCTTGAGCATGTCGATCATCAACCGGTGATGCTCATGCGACACCCGCAGCGACGCCGTATTGGCCATGGAATTGGCCCGTACCGGCAGGCTGAGGCGCATGTAGAGTTCGATGGATTGCACCAGATGGCTATTGCCGCAAGCGCCAAACAGCGTCAGGTGGAAACGGTCATTGGTTTCGTGCACGCCACGCAGGAAGCCGGCTTCGATATGGCGGCCGTGTTCTTCGTGAATGGCGTTGAGTTCGGCGATGAGGCTGTCGGGGGCCGGCAGGGGAATCCACAGCGCGGCCTGGCGCTGCAGCAATTCGCGGACGGCGTAGATTTCCTTGACCTGCCCGGCGGTCAGCGAGCGGACCGTAGCGCCGCGGTTGCGCTCGCGCACCACGATGCCCATGGATTCCAGCTGCACCAGCGCCTGGCGGGCGAAATGGCGGGTGACGGCGAAACGCGCCAGCAGCATATCCTCGGTGAGCCGCGTGCCGGGCGCGAGGCGACCGAAGATGATGTCTTCCTCCAGTGCCCGGGCGATGGAGAGGTCGTCGTGCTCGGTGGTGGCGGTTTCGGTCAAGCTATCCAAAGGCTGCTCCTGGATTACGGCACCAGTCTATCGCGGTTCTTGCTCCGGGTCGAATTGTGCCAGCGCATAAATGGCTTCGACCAGGCGCAGGGTTTCCATATTGTCGGCCGGGGCAGTTTCGAACGGTTTTCCGCTATCGAGGCAATCGAGAAAATGGCCGATCGCAGCGTCATAGGAGCCCTGATAGACCATGTCGGCGTCGAACTGTTCAACCTGCGGCTGCGCGCCACGGGCGGCAAGCTGATTGCCGTCAAGTTCGATCGTGCCGCTTGCGCCGAAAATACGCAGGTGATCGCGCGGTGCAGGCGGCGCGCCGTGGACGGCCAGGTTTCCGGTAATGTGAACCAGCACACCATCGCTACGGCGGCGCAGGGTGATCGCGGCGACATCCTCGGCCACGATATCGGCATTGCTGCGCTCGAGCCGGGCGGCGACGACGTCCATTTCGCCGAGCAGGAAACGCAGCGTATCCAGGTGATGGATCAGCACTTCCATGACCAGCAGCCGCTGTTGAGTGCGAAAGAAGGGCTGGCGCACCAGTGCCGGCCGCTGGCCATCCGGCCCGGCGATCATGCCGCTGGACAAGAATTCGAGGCTGGCCTGACGGATGTCACCGATCACGCCGGCATCGAGCCATTCCCGCAGGCGGCGATACCACGCACGGAAGCGCCAATTTTCGTGCACCATCAGCGTCGTGCCGATAACATCGGCAACCAGCGCCTTGGCCGAGGCGAAGTCGGTGGCCAGCGGCTTCTGGCAGATGATGGCCACCTTCGCCCGCGCAGCAAGGCGCACCAGTTCGGCATGAGTCTCGCGCGGCGCACAGATATCGACAATGTCGAGATCTTCCTGCGCCAGCATGGTGGCGGCGTCGCCATAGATGGCGGGGATACCAAAAGCCTCGGCGCGCGCCTGTGCAGCAACTCCGAACGGATCGGCTATGGCGACAATTTCGACCTGCGCGCTGCGTTTCTGCCAGGCTGGCAGGTGATAGGCGCTGACCCATCCCGCACCGATCACGCCCACTCGTCGCTTCTGCATATACCTGCACCCTCATACTGATTTATCAATAATAATGAAAGGCATCCGCGGAAGGAAGCGAGAAATTTCGGCTATCTAGCGTGATTGTCGTTTTAGCGCAGCGCTTCTTTATTGACAATCCTCGTGGAGCCACTAGCTTACCGGGCATGCGGCGAACCAGTAGCCGGAACGGGAGTATCGCGTGTCAAACGGCCTTCGTCGGAAATTGACCAGCTATGGCGACCAGGGCTTTTCCCTGTTCCTGCGCAAGGCCTTCATCAAGGCCATGGGCTATTCCGATGACGCGCTGGACCGCCCCATTGTGGGCATTGCCAATACCTATTCCGACTATAATCCGTGCCACGGCAATGTGCCGCAATTGATCGAGGCAGCCAAGCGCGGGGTCATGCTGGGCGGGGCGCTGCCCATGGTCTTTCCCACCATTTCCATCCACGAGAGCTTTGCCTCGCCCACCTCGATGTATCTGCGCAATCTGATGGCGATGGAAACCGAGGAGATGATCCGCGCCCAGCCCATGGATAGCGTCATCCTGATCGGGGGTTGCGACAAGACCCTGCCCGCGCAGATCATGGCTGCCGCCAGCAGCGAAATTCCCGCCGTGTTCCTGCCGACCGGCCCGATGGCGACCGGCCACCACAAGGGCGAACGGCTGGGCGCCTGCACCGATTGCCGCCGCTTCTGGGGGCGATTCCGGGCCGGGGAGATCGACGAGGCCGAAATCAGCGAGGTCAATAATCGGCTGGTGAGTTCGGTGGGCACCTGCACGGTGATGGGCACGGCCAGTACCATGGCCAATCTGACCGAGGTGATGGGTCTGTGCCTGCCGCGCGCCGGCTCTGCCCCGGCGACCGAGGCAGAACGCGTGCGCCTGTCGGAAGCCACCGGCAGCCTTGCCGCCAAGCTCGCCACCGAGGGCGGGCCGACCGTCAAGGACCTTCTGACACCAGCAGCGATCCGCAATGGGCTGGTGGCTTTGCAGGCCATGGGTGGCTCGACCAATGCAGTGGTGCATCTGGCCGCCATTTGCGGCCGGCTGGGCATTCCGCTGGATATCGCGCTGCTGGACGAATTGGGCCACCGCGTGCCGCTGCTGGTCGATTTGCAGCCTTCCGGCCAGCATTATATGGAGCAATTCCACAAGGCCGGTGGCGTGCCCGCCCTGCTCAAGGAAATCCGGGGCGAGCTCGACCTGAGCGCGCCGACCATCCATGGCGCCAGCATTGGCGAGATGATCGATGCCGTGGTGGATGAGCCGGGCCAGACCATTATCCGCAGTGTCGCCGCCCCGCTCAAGCCGATCGGCACGCTGGCCGTGCTCAAGGGCAATCTGGCGCCGCGCGGGGCGATCATCAAGCAATCGGCCGCCTCCAAGGCACTGATGCAGCATACCGGCCGCGCCGTGGTGTTCGAGAGCGTCGAGGACCTGTCCAATCGGATCGACAGCGACGACCTCGATGTGGCGGCCGACGATGTGCTGGTGCTGCGCAATGCCGGGCCCAAAGGGGCGCCGGGCATGCCGGAGGCGGGCTATCTGCCCATTCCGCGCAAGCTGGCGCGTCAGGGCGTTAAGGACATGGTGCGGATTTCCGACGCCCGGATGAGCGGCACGGCCTTTGGCACGGTGATCCTGCATATTTCCCCCGAAGCTGCCGCCGGCGGGCCGCTGGCCATCGTGCAGACCGGGGACCGCATCACGCTGGACGTGCCCGCACGCACACTCAATCTCGATATCCCGGCCGCCGAATTCGAGCGGCGCTTGGCGGCGCTACCGCCACCGGCGGAGACGGCACGGCGCGGCTATGACCGGCTTTATCATGAGCATGTGATGCAGGCCGATGAGGGCGCCGATTTCGATTTCCTGCAGGCCAAGCGGTGAGCCAGACCGAAGCGCCGCTCTGCCTGCCGCCCAGGCCGCTCGGTGCCCTGCCCCGCCTGCCCGAGGGCGCCTGCGATAGCCACTTCCACGTATTCGATGCCGGCGCGCCGCTGGCGTTCCCGCGCAGCTACACGCCGCAGATTCTGACCATTGCCGATTGGCAGTTCTATGCCGAGGCGGCGGGCATTGCGCGCGGCGTGCTGGTGCAGCCCAGCGTCTATGGGTTCGACAATAGCGTCATGCTGCGCGCGATTGCCAGCGATCCGCAGCGCCTGCGCGGCATTGCGGTGGTGGCACCGGATATTTCCACCCGGGCCTTGCACGAGCTGGATGCGGGCGGCGTGCGCGGCATCCGCATCAATACCCGCAACAAGGCGGGAGTGGCGCTGGACGCAGTGGGCCAGTTGCTCGGCAAGGTCGCCCCGCTGGGCTGGTCGGTGCAGTTTCAGCTGCGGGCCGAGCAATTGGCCGATGTGGCCGCGCTGGAGCATGGCGAGACGCCGCTGGTGCTGGACCATCTGGCCTTTATCCGCTTTGGCGAATCCGATACCGGCGCACGGCTGGACGCGCTGCGGCGCCTGCTCGACCGGCCCAATATCTACACCAAGATTTCGGCGCCCTACCGGCTGACGGCCAGCGCCGATTATGCCGATGCGGGCGCGGCCATCACCGCATTGGCGGCATCGCATCCCCATCGCCTGCTCTGGGGCAGCGATTGGCCGCATACTGAATTGTGGGACAAGATGCCCGAGGACGGCGATTTGCTTTCGGCGTACGAAACATGGCTCCCTGGCCCGCAAGTGCGGCGGCAGGTCTTCGTCGATACGCCCTTGTCGCTGTTTTTCGGTCGCTGACCGCGAGGAGATTTGACTGATGAAACTTGGACTGGAAGGCAAACGCGCGCTGGTATTGGGCGCCAGCAAGGGGCTGGGCGCGGCGATTGCGCTGGGCCTGGCCAATGAAGGCGCGCAGGTGATCGGCGCCGCGCGCAGCGTGGATCTGGTCACAGCGCTGGACGGTCAGGTCGACAAGAGCCTCAATGGCTCGATCACCGGCCGCAAGCTCGATCTGGCGGACGGGCAATCGGTTTCAGCGCTCAGCGAGGCGCTGGCCGCCGAGGGCGGCGTCGATATCATCATCAACAATTCGGGCGGACCGGCGCCGGGCGAAGCCGCCAATGTGCCGCTTTCGGCCTGGAATGCCGGGTTCGAATCCATGGTGGCCAATATCATCGCGCTCAATCAGGCGCTGCTGCCGGCCATGGCCGCGCGCGGCTGGGGGCGCATCGTGACCCTCACATCGTCGGGCGTCGAAGCGCCCATCGCCCGGCTGGCGATTTCCAATGCCTTGCGGCAGGCATTGGTGGGGTGGTCCAAGACGCTGGCGAGCGAGGTCGCTGCGTCCGGGATCACTGTCAATGTGGTGGTACAGGGCCGCATCCATACCGACCGCGTCGATGAACTCGACGCGGCTGCGGCAAAACGGCAGAATATGGAGATCGACGCGGTGCGCCGGGCTTCCATCGCGACCATTCCAGCGGGCCGTTATGGACGCCCGGAGGAACTGGCCGATGCGGTGGTTTTTCTGGTCAGCGAGCGGGCCGGTTATATAACCGGCTCACGCATCAGGATCGATGGCGGAATGATCCGCTCGATCTAGCAGAGGGCTCGGGGGCAGATGGCGCAATCGCCGGGCCGCCCCCAGTGCCTCAAGGCTTAGCTGCTGCTCGACAGCGTTTCGGGGGTGCCGAATTCGCCGCGGCCATAGGATTCGCCGGTGCCGGTGCCATTGTTCAGCGACTGGCCGTTCGGACGAACCGGCTGGAAGGTGTCCTTGTCGAAGAACTGCGTCGTCGTGGTGCCATCGGCGGCAGTGACGGTGGCGCGGATCGCCTGGCCCCAGGCTTCAAGCTCGGTCGCTTCGATGCCGCGTTCGGCAAGGGTGCGCTCGATGTTGAACTTGGAATGGCCGAACAGGTCATCACTGGTGGTGAGGCTGGCGGCATTGGCCATGCCCGGCAGGGCGAAGGCGGCAGCGGCGGTAGCAAGAATGGCAAAAGTAATGGTTTTCATTTGGGGTCTTCCTTTCTCGAAGGTGACGCCAAGCTAGGACCGCAAGATTGCCCGAACCTTGCGGCCAGCGGCAAAGTGAAATCTTTTCACCGGCACCAAGTTATTGATTATAAAATGCTATTTCTAGCATGAACGCATTGTAATGAATGCGCCCCGCAAGCCTTTGCACATTGCTGCCACAATCGAATCCGGCAGGCGGCCGGTGGCGCGCCTGCGGATGGGGATGGGCTGCAGGCAACTGCCGAACTGGCTGGCGAGGACAAAAGAAATAGGGTGTCGCTGGCCCGCCCACGCAGAACATGTCCGGCACAAACCGGTGGCAAGGCACAGCAACGTGCCGGTTGTGGGCCGGCAATCTTGCGTCAACATTGCGCGGCCCATGGAAGCGTGAAATGCATGAGCGGACGGCAAAATGTGCAGCCTGGCGCTGTAAGGTTGCGGCAAGGCTTATCGCGGACAATTCAGAGTAATAATGCCCGGGGAGGCAGGTCTGCATGCGACTATTGCTGGTGGAAGATGAGCCCGATATGGCGGCTCTACTGCGCAGCGCGCTGGAAAAACATGACTTCGTAACCGATATCGCGCCCTCGATCGAAGTCGCCATTGAGGCGATCGAAACCATCAGCCATGACCTGGTGGTGCTGGATCGCCAATTGGGTGATGGCGACGGCGCCTCGCTGATCGCCTATCTGCGCAAGAGACGCCCCAATGTGCCCATCGTGATCCTCTCCGCCCGCGGCTCCGCCAATGACCGGGTGGAAGGGCTCAATCTGGGCGCCGACGATTATCTGCCCAAGCCCTTCGTGGTCAGCGAGTTGGTGGCGCGTTTGCGCGCCGTGCTGCGCCGGCCCAGCCAGGTGACCTCCAAGCCGCTGAGCCTGGGCAACCTGGCATTTGACCTGAACCAGGGCGAGGTGTTTGTTGCTGGTGAACGGCTCGACCTGCCGCGGCGCGAATATCTGGTGCTCGAGAGCCTGATGCGCCGGGCCGGACGGACCGTGCGGCGCAACCTGCTCGAAGAAGAAGTCTATGGCTCGGACGATGAAATCCAGTCCAATTCCCTCGAGGCTCACATCTCGCGGCTGCGCCGCAAGCTGGCGGATGCCGGTGCCTCGGTCATCATCCATCCCGTGCGCGGGGTCGGCTATTTGTTGAAACTGACGTGAAACGACTGAGCCCCAATTCGCTTGCCCGCAAACTCACCCAGCAGATGATCCGGGTGCAGTTGCTGACGCTTGTGCTGTTTTTTGGTCTGGGGGTATTTCCCACGGTCATTGCCCCCGTCGTCGATTATCTGGGCGATGCACAGCCCCTCGATCCCCGGGCGACCATGGCCTTTGCCCATAGCCTGGTGGATGTGGAGGGCGACCAGATCAATTACGTGGCCTCGCCCGATCTCGAGTCCCTGCGCAGGGACTATCCCAATCTGTGGTTTTACGTGCGCAACCAGTCCGGCGCCTGGGCCGCTGTCGGGGACGTCCCCCAAATGTACCAGGACATCGAAGACCAGCTCTGGCTGCTGGAATCGGTCGAGGTGCGCACCACGGATCCCAGCTATGGTTCGCTCCTGGTGCGAACCGAGCAATCCCCGGTCGGGACGGTCCGCGTCATGACCGGAGGCGGCCCGACCCTGGGCGTTGCCGGTATCATCAAGCGGATTTCGGGACTGCTGGCGATTGCCATGGTGGCTCTGCTGGGCCTGGCCAGCGCCATCACCATTCCCATCATCGTCCGGCGCGAAATGCGCGGCCTCAAGGGCGCCGCCGACCAGGCCGAGCTGATCGACATCGATGCAAGGGGCACCAGGCTTTCCACCGAAAGCCTGCCCGACGAAGTGCAGCCGCTGGTCAAGGCGGTCAATGACGGGCTGGCGCGGCTCGATGATTCCTATGCCAAGCGCGAACGCTTCCTCGCCGATTCCGCCCATGAATTGCGCACCCCCATCGCCATCCTGCAGACGCGCATCGAAATGGCCGAGCCCTTCCCTGAAAAGGGTCAATTGCTGGTCGATGCGGCGCGGCTGGCCAGCATGGCCGGGCAATTGCTCGATCTGCAGCGCATGGATCTGGGCAGCACCAATTTCGAGGATATGGACCTGGGCGATCTGGCGACCAATGTAGTGGGCGATCTGGCCCCGCTGGCCATTGCGGCGGGCTACGAACTCTCGCTCAATGCGCCTGACGATCCGGTGATGGTGCATGGCGACAGCAGCAGCCTGAGCCGGGCATTGACCAATATTATCCAGAACGCCATCGCTTATGGCGGCAAGCACGGCGAGATCGTTGTCGAGGTCGGGCGCGACGGCACGGTTGCGGTCAGCGACGAGGGCCCCGGCATTCCCGCCAGCGAGCGCGACCGGGTGTTCGAGCCCTTCTATCGCGTCAAGCCATCGTCACACGGCGCGGGATTGGGCCTCAACCTGGTGGAGGCCATTGTGCGGCGCCATCACGGCTATATCACCATTGCCGACGCGCCCTCCGGCGGGGCCAGCGTCATCGTCACGCTGCCACTGTTGCGAGCCGCTGCAACAAAAAAGGAATTGGAGCCGGCACTGTAAGGCCCACGCAATCTTGGGCGGTCAATCTGGCATCAGCACAGCGGACAAGCGCCTCATGCCGAGGCGAACCAAACCGCCGCTGCGCAGCGATTTCTCAGGAGTATGACCCAAGTGTCCCTTCGCACCCTTACCCTCGCCGCCCTGCTGAGCGGCACTGCCGTCGTCGCATCGGTTTCCGCCACCCAGGCTGCCGATCTCTATACCCCGGCGCCCGCCCAGATCGCCTATCCCGATGCGGGCCTGGCCGTTGCAACCGACACCTGGACCGGCTTTTATGCTGGTGCCCATGCCGGTATGATCAGCGCCGATGAGTTCGACAACAGCAGCTTCTCGGGCGGCGTGCAGGCCGGCTATCTGCAGCAGTTCGACCAGTTCGTGGTCGGCGGCGAAGTGTCCGGCACGCTCAGCGATGAGCTGCGCTACGAACTCACCCCCGATGCCGGCCTGACGCAGAACTGGTCGCTGGCCGCCAAGGGCCGCGCCGGTGTGGCGCTGGGCAGCACCCTGATCTACGGCACCGCCGGCGTTTCGCTGGCTGAGCTGGAGCCCTCGGGCACCACCACTTCGGGCACCGACACCTATGCCGGCGCCGTGTTCGGCGCAGGCGTCGAGCAGGATCTGGGCAACAATATCAGCGTGCGCGCCGAATATCTGCAGACCCGCTATTTCGACGTGGACAGCACCGTCGCCGGCGTGGGCCGCACCGACGATCTGACCAACCATGCCTTCACTCTCGGCGTGAACTACCGCTTCTAAAATAACGGCCGCGCTGCATTGCGGCCGCTCCTCGTGCATTGACCTCCATCGGCACGACACGGAAAATCGGGGCTTCGGCTCCGATTTTTTCGTTTTTCACACCCCAATCGCCCGAACTGCATTACAAGAGCCGCCTTTGGGGCAACCGCCCGGCCGGGCAGGAGACTATCATGAGCGCGATGGAAGGCGAGGCGAGCATGCAGCAAGCCCCCATTCAGTCCGAACTCTGGCGCGGCATCAAGGGCTGCATTCCGGTCCTGCTCGGCATTGTTCCCTATGCTCTGGTGCTGGGCGCGCAGGCTGCGCAGAAGGGTCTGAGCGTCATCGAAGTGCCGTTGATGACGGGGCTGAACTTTGCCGGCGGCTCGGAATTTGCCGCCATCCAGCTCTGGACTTCGCCCCCGCATATCATGCTGATCGTGGCCATTACCTTCCTGGTCAATAGCCGGCATCTGCTGATGGGCGCGGCCATTGCGCCCTTCCTGCGGCACCTGCCCAAGCGCAAGGCATTGCCGGCGCTATTCGCCATGACCGACGAAAGCTGGGCGCTGGGCCTCAGCGATGCCAAGGCCCGCACCGAGCAGGGGATGCAGCCGGCATTCAGCCTGCCCTATTACCTGGGCACCGCGCTGGTCTTCTATGTCGCCTGGGTCGGCTTCACCACGCTGGGCGCGGCTTTAGGCCCGGTGCTGGGCGATGTGGAAGCCTATGGCTTCGACATGGCATTTCCGGCCGTGTTCCTCGTGCTGATGGCCGGCATGTGGAAGGGCTTTGCTGCCGCCCGGCCGTGGCTGGTGAGCCTGGTGGTCGCGGCGCTCACCTATCTCTTCGTACCTGGCGCCTGGTATGTGGCGGCAGGCGCCGTGTCCGGCCTGATCGCAGCCTATGTGCTGGCAGGAGACGATGCATGATCGATCCCCTGACCGTCCTCACCATCGTGCTGATGGCCTCTGCCACCTATTGCACAAGGATCATCGGCTATCTGGTGCTGCGCAATCGCACGCTCAGCCCGCGTGCCACGGCTCTGATGGAAGCCGCGCCCGGCTGCGTGCTGATTTCGGTGATCGCGCCGCATTTCGTCGCCAACAATCCTGCCGATCTGGTCGCCATTGCCATCACCCTGCTGGCGGCTACGCGCCTGTCCATGCTGCCAACGGTGATGGTTGCCGTCGCCGCCACGGGGCTGTTGCGGCATTTTATTGGCTAGAAAAATTCCGTCACAAACCGGCTTGCCATTGCCGCCGCAAGCTGATTGATTGCGCCCATCCACAGGGGTGCTCCGTATAGCCGGGGCTGAGACGCGGGCGGCAAGCCTTCAAACCCTAGTAGCTGATCTGGGTAATACCAGCGGAGCGAGGCGGGGCTATGTATTCTGGCGCACAAATTTCCATCTATCCTATGGCCGACGATTTCGTCGGCGTCATCCTGGGCGCGCTGAGCGCGCTCGATCCCTATCGCGATCGGCTGCAGGTGCAGACCGACGATATTTCCACCCTGTTGGTCGGGGCGCCCGAAGTGCTGTTTCCGGCCATGCGCGACCTGTTCGTCGCGGCGGCGAAAAGTGGCAAGCATTGCGTGCTGCATGCCACGATTTCGCGTGGCTGCCCGGGCGAGCCCGACGATGCGGTCTGCTACACAACCGAATATGGCGGGCCCGTGCTGCCGCTCGAGCAGCGCAAGCAAATGGCGCTGGATTCCGTGCAATCAGCCCCGGTGACCGACATGCCGAGCGCGGCGCAATTTTCGCTCTACGTGATGGATACCAATGATCACATGGACGAAATCTACGGTTGCATCGACTTCCTCAAGCAGTCCGGCACCTTCGATCGGGCCAAGAATTTCTGCACCAAGCTGGGCGGTGACGCCGGCGCGGTCTTCGCCACGGTGCAGGCAGCGCTCTGCCGGTTTGGCCCGCCCGAGGGACACGTCACCATCGACCTGACGGTCTCCGCCAACAGCCCGACCCCGCGCTAGCTCACGCCCAGCAGACCTCATGGTGAGCCTGTCGAACCACGAGGTCGTGCCCGCCATGGTGCCACGGCCTCGTCCTTCGACAAGCTCAGGATGAGGTCTGTTGGGATATCGCGCCCACCCGGAAAATCCCCCCATGTCCACATCGCGCGCAATCGCGTCCAGCCTCGGCAGAATCGCCCCGGCCCTGCTCTCGGTCGGTACGCTGATCCTCGCCTGGGAAGCCTATGCCCGCCTCTCCGGCATTTCCCCGACCACCCTGCCCGCCCCATCTCGCGTTATCGCTCAGGCCGTACAAAACTGGCCCGCGCTGCTCGAGAACACGCTGCCCACCATCAGCGCCACCCTGTTGGGCTTTGCCTGCTCACTGGCTGCGGCCTTCATCTTCTCGGTGCTGATCGACTTTTTCAAACCGCTGCGGCGGGCGCTGTTTCCGGTTTTCATCATCAGCCAGACGCTGCCGCTGGTCGCCATCGCCCCGCTGATCGTGCTGTGGTTCGGCTTCGGGCTGGCGCCCAAGATCATGCTGGTGGCTTTGGTCACCTTCTTTCCCATGCTGGTGGCGCTGGTGCAGGGTTATGCGGCGACCGAGGAGGATATCGAGTCCTTGCTGGCCTCGATGGGCGCCTCCCCGATGCGCATATTTCTCCTTGCGCGGCTACCATCGTCCCTGCCCTATTTCTTCGCGGGCCTGCGCATTTCCATCACCTATGCGGTGGTCGGCGCGATCTTTGCCGAATATGCCGGGGCGGCGAAGGGGCTGGGCATCTACATCCTCAACGCCAAGAACAATTTCCGCCCCGATCTGGTGCTGGCCGCCGTGCTGATCAGCGCCACGCTGACGCTGGTGTTGTTCGGCATCACAATCCTGATCCAGCGGCTGGCCATGCCCTGGGACAAGCTGGCCGCGGAGCGCAAGCCATGAGCGCGGCAAAGCTGGAATTGCGCAATCTGCACAAGCGCTTTGGCGATCTCGACGTGCTGGCCGATATTTCGCTGTCAGTGCGGCCCGGTGAATTCGTCTCCATTCTCGGCCCTTCCGGCGCCGGAAAATCTACCATTTTCAAGCTGCTGACCGGCGGATTGCGGCCCGATGGCGGCGAGATCCTCTTCGACGGAACGGCCTTGGCCGAGGAGACGCAGCCCTTCGCCTTCATGCCGCAGCGCGATGCGCTGATGCCCTGGCGGCGGATCATCGACAATACGACGCTGGGTCTTGAAGTGCAGGGCATGGCCCGCGATTCTGCCCGCCAACGCGTTGCGCCCCTGTTCGCCGAATTCGGACTGGATGGCTTCGAGCAGCATTATCCGGCGCAATTGTCCGGCGGCATGCGCCAGCGCGCGGCCTTGCTGCGCACCGTGGTACAGGATCGCGCCATGCTGCTGCTCGACGAGCCGTTCGGCGCGCTCGATGCTCTCACCCGCAGTGGCATGCAGCGGTGGCTGGAAACCATGTGGGAGCACCACAATTGGACCGCCCTGCTGATCACCCATGATGTGCGCGAGGCGGTTTTCCTGTCCGATCGCATCTATGTGCTGACCGAGCGCCCGGCCCGGGTGCTGCGCGAAATCATCGTGCCCCTCTCCCGCCCGCGCCGCGACCTGGCCTCGCCCGAGGCCAGCGCCATCGAGGCCGACATTCTAGAAACCCTGCTCAATCCCCCATCGGAGACGTGACCATGCTTTCCCGCCGCAGTTTTTTCGCCGCCATGCTTGCAACAAGCCTGATCGCCACACCCGCTTTGGCCCAGACGCGAAAGGTCACCATGGCGCTCGACTGGACGCCCAATACCAATCACATCGGCCTCTATGTGGCTCAAGCCAAGGGCTTCTACGCCGAGGCCGGGCTGGACGTGGATATCCTGCCCTATAGCGACACCTCGGCCGGTGCGCTGGTGGCCAATCACGTCGCCGATTTCGGTATTTTCGGCACCATATCGCTGATGACGCAGCGCACTGCGGGCGCCGATCTGGTGGCCACTTATGCTGTGGTGCAAACCGAGACCGGCCGGCTGGTGTTCTATGATGATCGCACCGATATCCAGACCCCCAAAGACCTAGACGGCCTCACCTATGGCGGCTTTGGCAGCGACTGGGAAAATGCGCTGATCGGCAACATCATCCGCCACGATGGCGGCAAGGGCGAGTTCGAAACCGTGACCTTGGGCACTTCGGCCTATGAGGCGCTGGCCAATGGCGCGGTCGATTTCACGCTCGAAGTCTATACCTGGGAAGGGGTCAAGGCTGAGCTCGAAAACGTGGCACAACGCGCCTTCCGCTATGCCGACTTCGGCGTGCCGGACCAGCACACCACCTTTATCGGCTCGAGCCAGGCCTATCTCGACGCCAATCCCCAAACCGCCGCGGCTTTCATGGCGGCGACCCAGCGCGGCTTCGCCTTTGCCGTCGAGCATCCCGATGAAGCAACCGACATCCTGCTGGCGGCCAATGAAGGCATGCTCGACCGCCCCCTGATCCGCGCGTCGTTGCAGGCGCTGATTGACGGCCATTACCTGCAAACCGCCGATGGGGTAATCGGCACGATCGACCCGGCCAAAATGGAAGCCACCGGGGACTATCTGTTCAAGGCCGGGATCCTGCGCGACGCCGATGGCGCTGTCGTGGCGGAACGGCCCGATTTTGGGCCGTACTACAGCAACGCGTACTTGCCGGAGTAAGGCACAGCCCTCCTAACCACCACATCTGATTATCGCCAGCAGATCGAGGCACCAACGCCTCCCAACCACCGCATCTCCCTCGGGCCTGACCCGAGGGCCACTCGCCGTTCGCGCCGGGTTGAAAAAGGCCCTCGGGTCAAGCCCGAGGGAGAACCGTGGTTGCGACGCGCCCGGCGACCACCACGAAAAACAAGGGCTCTTCGCCCACCCTGCCATAGGCACAAAAAAGGGGCGCCTGAGCGCCCCTTTGCGTATTGCAAAAAACTTAGAACGGGCTGTCCGGGAAGTAGAACTGCTCGGCGTTTTCCTGGGTGATCAGTGGCGAACCCAGGATATAGCTGCCAGTGACCGGGCCATTGGAGATGAAGTGGTTGACCGTCACGTCCATGGCCGTGGCGATCTGGGCCGGCGGATAGAGCACATCGACGGGGACCAATGCGTCGCCATCCATCACGCCCTTGACGATTTCCTTCATGCCGGCGCCGCCGACCACGAACATTTCGCTTTCGCGCCCGGCCTGCTTGATGGCCTCGACCACGCCCAGGGTGATGTCGTCATCCTGTGCCCAGACGCCGTCGATATCGGGGAAGCGAGCCAGGAAGTCCTGCATCACTTCGAAGCCGTCGTCGCGGTTCCAGTTGGCGAACTTGTTGTCGAGCACGTTGATGCCCGAACCTTCGATGGCGCCCATGAAAGCGTCGAAGCGTTCGGTGTCGAGCACGGTGGGAATACCGCGCAGGATGACGATGTTGTCGCCCTCACCCAGACGGGTCTTCATGTATTCGGCGGAGTTCACGCCCATTTCGGTGTTGTTGCCCGAAACATAGACGTCCTGGATGGACGGGTCGGTCAGGCCACGGTCGACCACGGTGATGAAGGCACCGGTATCGGCGACAGCGCGGACCGGCTCGGTCAGCGGTTCGGATTCAAACGGCAACACCACCAGCGCCTGGATCTGGTGCACCGAAACCAGGTCTTCCAGGTCGCTGGCCTGATCGGCCGGGCCGTCGGCCGTCACGATGATGATGTCGATATTGGGATTAGCGGCCTCAAGGCGCTTTTCCGCTTCGGCGGCGTGCCAGTTCAGCCCGCCCATGAAGCCATGGGTGGCAGCTGGAATGGAAACGCCGATCTTGATCTGGTCCTGCGCGACGGCCGCTCCGACCAGCGCGCTGGTGGCCAATAAGCCCAGTGCGATTGCCTTCAAAGACATATCTAAAAGTCCTCCCTACCAATGTTTGGCGCCGCAAAATGGCGCCGGTGATCCCGCCCCTTGCAAAGGCGTGAATTGCTTATTCAGCCTTCTTCCGCCTGGTGCGGAGCGAGCCGCGCTGCAGATAGACCGCCGCCACGATGATCACGCCCTGCACTGCCCCATTGAGGTAGTTGGAGATGATCTCGGTGAGATTGAGAATATTGCCGATGGCGGTGAGGATCAGCGCGCCGATGACGGTGCCCCCGATACGCCCGAAGCCGCCCTTGAGCATGGTGCCGCCGATGATCACCGCGGCAATGGCCTCCAGTTCCCACAGCACGCCCGTCGCCGACGAAGCCGAGCCCAGACGCGGCACATAGATGATGGTGGCCAGCGACACGCACAGCCCCTGCAGCACGAAAGTCGCGGTGCGGACGCGATCGACCTTGATGGCCGAATAGCGCGCCACATGCTCGTTGGAGCCGATAGCCATGCAATAGCGGCCAAAGGCAGTGCGATTCATCAGCACCCAGCCGATAATAGCCACGAAGATGAACACCCAGACCGGAATGGGGATGCGCAGGAAGCTGTCATAATAGACCGGGCGATAGATATCGCGGGCGCCCGAGGCCAGCGACAGCGTGCCGCCATCGGCGAAATAGGTCACCAGAGAGCGGTAGATGCCCATGGTGCCCAGCGTCACGATAAAGGCCTCGATCTTGGCCTTGGTGGTCAAAAAGCCATTGATGAACCCCGCCCCCACGCCCAGGATCAGCGAACAGCCGACGCCGATCAGCACGGTCCAGATCGAGGCGCCCATCGAGCCCACGGCCCAGTTCATGACGATGATCATGACGCCGGCGATGAACGCCGCCATCGAGCCCACCGACAGATCGATGCCGCCGGCGGTGATGACGAAAGTGGCCCCCACCGCGATAATGCCGATAAAGGCCGAGCGGGTCAGGATATTGGTGACATTGCCTTCGTTGAGAAAGGCGGGATTGAGCGAATAGCCCAGGATCACCAGCAGGACGAGCGCCAGCAGCGGCCCCAATGTCTTGAAGTCGATGCGCAAGCCTTTGACCGGCTTGGCTGCCTCATGCGTTGATACGCTCATCATCCCCACCCTGCTTGATGCCTGCGGCGTACCGCATGATTTCTGCTTCCACGATTTCGGCGCCTTCGAGCCTGCCCGCCAGGCGCCCCTCCCGCATCACCAGCACGCGATGGCTCAGCCCGATCACCTCCTGCATCTCCGAAGAGATAACGATGATGGATTTGCCCTCGGCGGCCAGTGCCGCGATGATGTGATAGATTTGCTGCTTGGTGCCCACATCGATGCCGCGGGTCGGCTCATCCATGATGATGATGTCCGGCTCGCTTTCCATCATCTTGCCCAGCATCAGCTTCTGCTGATTGCCGCCCGACAGCTGACCCACCCGCACCGAGGCGTCGCGGGCCCGAATATCGAAGCGGCGCACGGCGCGCTCCAGCGCCTTGGCCTCGCTATTGCTGTCGAGGAATATGCCTTTGAGGTGCTTTTTGAGCGTCAGCAGCGTCAGGTTCGGCTGCAGGCCCACATTGAGCAACAGCCCCCGGCCCTTGCGGTCCTTGGTCATATAGGCGAGCCCCGCGCCGACCGATTGCCCCACATGGGCGAAATTGGCGCCTTTGCCGGCAACGGAAACCTCGCCCTCGCTTTTATGCGTCAGCCCGACAATGGCCTCGGCCACCGCGGTGCGGCCCGAGCCGATCAGCCCGGCAAAGCCCAGGATTTCGCCCTTGCGCAGATCGAAGGAAATGTCCTTGACGCCCGGCGCCTTGAGCCCGCGCACCGACAGCACCACCGGCGCATCGACATCGGGCTCGTGCTTGGGCGGGAACAGGTTGGACAATTCGCGCCCCACCATCATCTGGGCAATGGAATCGGGCGTCAGCGCTTCGGTGCCGACCGTTGCGATCAATTGCCCGTCGCGCAGCACGGTGACGCGCTGGGCCAGCTCCATGATCTCGTCGAGCTTGTGCGAGATGAAAATCACCGCCACGCCGCGCGCTGTCAGCCGCCGGATTTGCTCGAACAGGGTCTCTGTTTCCCCCACCGACAGCACGGCGGTCGGCTCGTCCATGATCAGCACGCGCGCATCGCGGCTGATGGCCTTGGCGATTTCAACCATCTGCTTGTCGGCCACCGACAGCGTATTGATGCGCGCATCGGGATCGACATGCACATGCAGCCGCTCCATCACGGCGACGGCGCGCTTGCGCATTTCGCCCAGGTCGAGAAAGCCGAATTTCTTCAGTTCGCGGCCGAGAAAGATCGAATCCGCCACGGTCAGGTGCTCGGCCAGATTGAGTTCCTGGTGGATCAGCACGATGCCCAGCGCCTCAGCCTCGCCATTGGGCGGCAGCGTCACGGTCTGGCCGTCATAGCTGATCGTGCCGGAGGTGGGCTGTTCGATGCCCGACAAAATCTTGATCAGGGTGGATTTGCCCGCGCCGTTCTCGCCGATAATGGCGTGCACTTCGCCCGGCTTGATGTCGAAATCGACACTGAACAGCACCGGGATTTCGCCGAACGACTTGGAAATCCTGTGCGCTGACAGAATGGCCTGCATTGGCGTGCCTGCGGCACTGTTCATCGTGGCATCTCCCCCATGAAAACGCGGCAGGTTGCCCCCGCTCTTCGTTCCGTGAACAGTGATGTAAAGGTTTTCATGATTGATGTAAAGGTTTACACAGGCAGAAAAGTGTATAAGCCTTGCCGACGGATATGGCGGAACCCGCGCCTTCTGCTAAAGGCAGCAAAGCGGGACGCCCAAGCCGGATCGCGCGGGGCGGAGCGCCAATTGCAGCACCAGAAGCTGGCCACGATAGAAGACGTTGCGGCGATTGCCGGCGTGTCGATCGCCACGGTCAGCCGCGCCATCAACGAGCCCACCAAGGTGGCCGACGAAACGCGCCGCCGCGTCACCGAGGCCATCGCCCAGACCGGCTACACCACCAATGCCATGGCGCGCTCGTTGCGCATGCGCCGCTCCAACATGATCCTGATTCTGGCGCCCGATGTGGGCGACCCGAACTTCTCCAATATCCTGGTGGGGCTCGAAACCGAGGCCAGCAAGCGCGGTTATGGCGTGCTGATCGGCAATACCCAGAACGATCCGGCGCGCGAGGCCGATTACCTGCGTTTCATCAGCTCCAACCAGGCCGATGGGCTGATCCTGTTCACCGGCCACCTGCCCTATGGCTATGGCAATGATGCCGGGGAATCCCGCCTGCCGCCCATGGTGGCGGTCAATGAGCCGGTCTCCAATAGCGACGTGCCCTTTGTCGGCGTCGACAATTTCGAGGGTTCGCGCATCGCCGCCGAGCATCTGATTTCCCAGGGCCATCGCCGCATCGCCTTTATCGGGCGATCGACGAGCAAGGCGGTCAATATCCTGCGTGAAAAGGGCTACCGCGCCGCACTCGAGGGCCATGGCATCGCCATCGATCCTCGGCTGATCCTCGATGGCGACGGCACCACCGAAAGCGGCCGCGCCGCCACCGAGCATATGTTCGTGCGCGACGTGCTGCCCACCGCGTTTTTATGCGTCAATGACGTCACTGCGCTGGGCGTCATCATCGCACTGACCGCCCGGCGCTATGAACTGCCGCGCCAGTTTTCGGTGATGGGCTTTGACGACATCACCTTTGCCAGCTTCGTCTCCCCTTCGCTGACCACGATGAAGCAACCCCGCCTCAAGATCGGCGAGGAAGCCATGGACCTGCTGCTGGCGCTGCTGCAGGGCAAAAGCGTCGAGCGCAAACAGGTGCTGCTGCGCAGCGAGTTGATCGTGCGCAATTCCGTGGGCCAGGTCGGGCGGTAGATCGGGGAACTGGCGCCGGCCGGTCGGGAGCACCGGCCAGCGCTCTGGGCCAAATGGGCCGCCTCTCTTGGGGCGGCCCGTCCGGCTTACTGCGCGTCGGTCTTGCTGACGCCTTCGACGCGGGTCAGCGACCAGGGATGGCCGACATAGCCCTCCACACGGGCATTGACCACGATGGGCTCGAAGCGCTCGAACATAGGCAGCACGGCCGGCTTCTGCTCGATGAACAATTCCTGGATCTGCTGGATCAAGGCGAGGCGCTTGTCGTCGTCGCGTTCGCTATTGGCTTCCACCCGCAGGGCGTTGAGCTCGGGAATGTCCCAGGCCGAGCGCCACACGAAATTGCCGGCATTATTGGCTTCCAGCGAATTGTCCGGGTTGGAGGCAAAATTGTCCAGCGAACCCAGAGCCGTCGGCATGAACGAGCCGGTCTGGGGGATCAGCAGGTCGAAATCACGCGCCCGGTGCGAAGCAACGATATCGGCGCCATTGCCCTGCTGGATGCTCACGGTGATGCCGATTTCGGCAAGGCTGGCCTGGATGGCGGTGGCCATATCCACGCGCGGCGTCTGCGCAATGGTCTTGAGCGTCAGCTCGAAACCATTGGGATAGCCAGCCTCGGCCAGCAATGCCTTGGCCTTTTCGGGTTGCAGCGACCAATCGGGGTTTGGGATAGCACCCAGCCAGTCTTCCGGCACCGGCACGTTGCGTACGCGGCCATAGGAACCCAGAATGGTGTCGGCAATGCCCTTGTAGTCGATGCCATAGGCAATGGCTTCGCGCACCAGCGGATTGCTCAGCGGCTCTTTGCCGGCATTCATCGCCAGCACGTAATAGCCGCCGGTCTTGACCTGATCGATGACGAAGCCGTCCTGGTTTTCAAAGGTACGCACATCCGAAGCGGTCAGGGCATTGGCGATATCGATATCGCCGCGCTCGAGCATCAGGCGGGCGGCCTGGCTTTCGGGCACGTGGCGCATCAGCACGCGGCGGATGGCCGGCGCTTCGCCCCAGAATTGCTCATTGGCTTCCAGCATGACGATGTCATTGGGCGTCCAGCGGCGCAGCACATAGGGGCCCGAACCGGCCGTATTGGTGCGCAGCCATTCATTGCCATAATCGTCATTGCTGACGTGCTTTTGCACTTCGACGCTGTCGACGACGCTGGAAACGCCCATGGCCAGCCGGTACAGCAGCGCCTCGGGGATGACCTGATCGGTGAATTCGATGCGGAAGGTCTTCTCGTCTATGGCCGAAACCATGGACTCGATGTTGTCGGCGGAATAACCAGCCGTCTTGAAATTGGTGGCCGAGGATTGGTCCAGCTTCATCAGCCGCACCAGCGAGAATACCACGTCATTGGCGGTCACCGGATTGCCCGAGGCGAATTTGGCCTCGCGCAGATGGAAGGTGATGCCGGTCTCGTCGATATCCCAGCTTTCGGCCAGCTGCGGTTTGATGGTGTTGCCGTCGGCCTGGTCGGAAAACACCAGCCGGTCATAGGTATTGGCCAGGATTTCCTGGGTCTTGACCTCGGTGCCTTGCTGGGGGTCGAGCGACAGGACCTGGGCCAGCGAGGTGCCGATGACCAATTGGTCATTGGGCGTCGCGGCGAAGGCCGCCGGCGCCGTGGCGATCATGGCGGCAAGCGCCACGCCCGCCGCCAGGCGGGAACAAAAATGCTTCATTGATTTCCTCCGTGAATACCACACCAACATAATATGTCGGTTGTATCTCGTATTATGATTACGGCTTTTGCAGGAAATGGCAAGAGTGCTGTGCTAAAAGGTCCTCCGAGCGACGGGGAGGGTCGAGATGGACAGAACGGCAACAAGGCGGCGGCCACGCATGGCGCAGACGCTGGTCGATACACTGCGCCAGCAGATCGAGGCGGGGGCATTGCCCGTGGGCGCACAATTACCCACCGAGCCGCAATTGGAAGCGCAATTCTCGGTGAGCCGCACTGTGGTGCGCGAGGCGATCACCGAATTGCGGGCGGCGGGGCTCGTCACGCCCATTCAGGGCAAGGGCATGTTCGTCACCGACAGTTCCCAGACCCCGGCCATTGTGCTGACCCCGCGCGAAATCCAGAGCATCCCGCAAACGCTGGAAATGCTGGAGTTTCGCATTGCCGTCGAGACCGAAGCGGCGGCCATTGCCGCCCATCGCCGCTCCGCGCAACAGGAAGAAGCCATCCGCACCGCCAATCAGGACATGGCCAACCAGATCGAGGCCGGCAGCGACACGATCGACGCCGACTTCGCCTTTCATCTGGCCATTGCCCAGGCCACCAATAATTTCTACTTCGCCGATACGCTCACCCGCTTCGGCAAGCGCGCGATTCCGCGCGGGCAATTCCCCACCCTGCCCAGCGCCAATGACGAGAGCTATCTGCAGGGTGTTTTGGCCGAGCATGAGCGAATCCTTGAGGCCATCGCCGACCAGGAACCCGAAGCGGCGCGCGCTGCGATGCGGGATCATTTGCTCGGCAGCCAGAAGCGTTATCGCCGCCTCAAGCGTTGAGATCGCTGGACAGATCGTAAATTCATAGTATGTCATACTTCTAGATGTGATCCCTGCTGCAGCGGGCAGATCACCTTGAAAGCCGCCGGCCGGATAAGGACGAAAAGACCATGTTTTCACACAAGCGCGCCGATTTCGGCCCCGATTTCCTGTTCGGCGTCGCCATGGCCGCCCACCAGATCGAGGGCGGGCAGCAGGATGGCCGCGGCCCCTCCATCTGGGACACCTTTGCCGCCACCCCGGGCAATATCAAAAATGCCGATAACGGCATGATCGCCTGCGATCATTACAATCGCTGGCCGGAAGACCTCGACCTGATCCGCGACGGCGGCTTTGGCGCCTATCGCTTTTCCTTTTCCTGGCCTCGGCTGATCCCCGAGGGGACGGGCGCGCTCAATCCGGCGGGCTTCGACTTCTACGACCGGCTGATCGATGGCATGCTGGAGCGCGGCATCAAGCCGCTCGCCACCCTTTATCACTGGGATCTGCCCAGCGCCTTGCAGGATCGCGGCGGCTGGATGAACCGCGACACCGCCAAGGCCTTCGCCGATTACGCAGCCATCGCAGCGCAGAAATTTGGCGACCGGCTGACCAGCATTGCCACCTTCAACGAGCCGTGGTGCATCACCGTGCTCAGCCATTTCCTGGGCATTCATGCGCCCGGTTATCGCGATGTGCGCGCCGCCGCCCGCGCCATGCATCATGTGCTGCTGGCCCATGGCATGGGCATCAAGGCGATGCGCGAGGCCGGCTTCAAGGACAAGCTGGGCATCGTGGTGAACATGGAAAAATGCGATCCGGCCAGCGATACACCCGAGGACATCGAAGCGGCCGCATTGGGCGACGCCATCTTCAACCAGTTCTTCCTCGATGGCGTACTCAAGGGCAGCTATCCCGAAAAGGTCACCAATATCCTTGAGCCGCATCTGCCGAAAAACTGGCGGGATGACATGACGACCCTCAACCAGAAACTCGACTGGATCGGCATCAATTACTATACGCGCTCGCTCTACAAGGCCGATCCGAGCGTGCCGGTCTTCCCCTTCACCCAATCGCGCGGGCCGCTGGAAAAATCCGATCTGGGCTGGGAAATCATCCCCGAGGCGCTGACCGAATTCCTCGTCCGCGCGTCAAAGCGTTATCCGGGCCTGCCCATCTATGTCACCGAAAACGGCATTTCGGAAACTGACGAAACCAGGCGCACCGCCTTCTTCGACAAGCACTTCGCCGCCATGATCGAGGCCCAAAAACAAGGCGTCGACCTGCGCGGCTACATCGCCTGGACCCTGATCGACAATTTCGAATGGGCCGAAGGGTATAATCCCAAATTCGGCATTGTCGGCATGGACCCGGTGACGCGCGACCGCCTGCCGAAAGACACCTATTACGCCTTCAAGAACATGCTCGCGCGCCAAGGCTAGCGCCGATCTGGAAATATCCAGCCGGCACCGTCCCCTCCACCGTGGGCGCGTTGTGTGGACGCACGCAACACCCAAAAATTATGATCATCACACTCTTGTTTTTCTCCCGCATGACTTGATACATGGCGCGCGAGCCGGCTGCCTCCTGCGCGCGGCTTGCTGCCAATAGGATCTTTCATGCTTGCTTCCATGTTCGCCGGCCAGGCGCGAAACTACCTCGCCTCCAGCATTCTGCTCTCGCTTGCTCTATCGGCCCCGGCCTTTGCCGCGCCGACCAGCTATCCGCTGACGTTGGAGAATTGCGGGGTCGAGGTCACCTTCGACAAGGCGCCGGAGCGGGCTGTGGCCCTGGGGCAGAACAGCGCCGAGATCATGCTGATGCTGGGTCTGGAAGACCGCATGGTTGGCACCGCCTTCTGGCCGACCAAGGTGCTGCCCGAACTGGCCGAGGCCAATGAAAAGGTCAAGCTGCTGACCGTGGAATCGCCCAGCCTTGAAGCGATCCTGGCCGAACAGCCCGATTTCGTGGCCGCGCAATTGCCCATCCTGCTCGGCCCCGACAGCAAGGTCGCCAAGCGCGACGACCTGAACAATCTGGGCATCGGCAATTACCTGGCCCCCGGCATCTGCAATACCCGCCAGGATACCGGCGACGCCTATGGCAGCCGCGACGCGCTGTGGAACATGGATCTGCTCTATCAGGAGATCGACGAGCTTTCCCAGATCTTCGACGTCGCCGATCGCGGCCAGGCGGTGATTGCCCAGTTCAAGGCCCGCGAAGCGGCCCTGCGCGCCCGCGTCGCCGGCGGCGATGCCGACCCGTCCTTCGTGTTCTGGTTCTCCAGCCCCTCCCCGTCCGACGATGCTTATCTGGGCGGCAAGAATGGCGCTTCGGGCTATATCGCGGACCTTTTGGGTGGCCACAATGCCATCACCACCGAGGCCGAATGGCCGACGGTGAGCTGGGAAGGCATCATGGCGGCCAATCCCACCGTGCTGGTCATAGCCAGCCTTGATCGCAACCGCTGGGAACTCGACAATGCCGAGACCAAGCGCGCCTTCGTCACCACCGACCCGGTGGTCAGCCAGCTGCAAGCCGTGCGCGAGGGCCGTATCGCGGTGATGAACGGCGCGGCCATGAACCCGACCATCCGCACCATTTACGGCGCCGAGGAGCTGGCCGGTCAGCTTGAGGCCTTTGGTCTGATCAAGTGAGCTTTATCAGCCGCAATTTTGGCGGGCAGGCCGGTCTGGGCCTGCTCGCTCTGCTCGCCCTGGTGCTGCTGGCCCTGGCCATTGGCGCGGGCGTGGGCATTGGCGAATTGCCGATCCCGCTCAATACCACCTATCTGGCCATCACCAATCGCCTGGGCTGGACCGCGGTGCCGCTCGATCGCATCCATGAAAGCGTGATCTGGGATTATCGGCTGAGCCGCGCCCTGGTCGCGGCCTGCTGCGGCGCCGGGCTGGCGCTGTGCGGCGCGATCCTCCAATCGCTGCTGCGCAATCCGCTGGCCGAACCCTATGTGCTGGGCGTGTCGGCTGGTGCCTCCACCGGCGCGGTCGCGATCATCGTACTGGGCTTTGGCGCTGGCACGGTCAGCATCTCGGCAGGAGCCTTTGCCGGCTCGCTCGCCGCCTTTCTCTTCGTGGTGCTACTGGCCAGCGGTTCGCGCGGCGGGGCCGATCGCACCATCCTGGCCGGCGTGGCCGCCTCGCAATTGTTCAACGCGCTCACCTCCTACATTGTCAGCACCTCGGCCAATGCGCAGCAGGCGCGCGATGTGATGTTCTGGCTATTGGGCAGTTTCGGCGGCGTGCGCTGGCCCGAATTCCAGCTCGTGCTGGTCGTGGTGCTGATCGGCTTTGGCGTCTGCATGTATTATGCCCGCGCGCTCGACGCCTTCGCCTTCGGCGATGATGCAGCCTCCTCGCTCGGCATTTCGGTGGGCCGGGTGCGGGTCATCATGTTCGCCGTCACCGCCATGATGACCGCCACCATTGTCAGCATGGTGGGCTCCATCGGCTTTGTGGGCCTCGTCGTGCCCCATGCCGCGCGCTTCATTGTCGGGCCGTTGCATTTGCGGCTCTTACCAGCCTGTGTCGCCGCCGGGGCCATTTTCATGGTCCTGGCCGACATCGTCTCGCGGGTCATCCTGCCCCAGCAGATTCTGCCCATCGGGGTGGTCACGGCGCTGATCGGGGTGCCGTTCTTTTCGGTCATTCTCTATCGGGCACGGCGGGCAGTATGACGATCAGGGCAGAAAATCTCAGCTGGAAGGCGGGCAAGACCATTATCGTGGACGATGTCTCGCTGGCCGCGGAGCCCGGCAAGATGCTGGGCCTGCTTGGCCCGAACGGCTCGGGAAAATCCTCGCTGCTGCGGCTTTTGGCCGGGCTGCGGCGCGCCCATGGCGGGCAAGTCACGCTGGACGGCATGGATTTGGGCCGGATCGGAAGGCGCACGCTGGCCCGCCGCGTTGCCCTGGTCGAGCAGCATGCCAATACCGACGCCAATGTCACCGTGCTCGATGTGGTCCGGCTGGGCCGCACACCGCATCGCTCGGCGCTGTCGCCCTGGACCATGGCCGATGACACGGCGGTCGAGACCGCCTTGGGCCGTGTCGGTCTCACCGAGCGACGCGGCCAGTTCTGGCAGA
This sequence comes from Devosia sp. LC5, assembly GCF_000735585.1. GTDB lineage: Bacteria > Pseudomonadota > Alphaproteobacteria > Rhizobiales > Devosiaceae > Devosia. Next base: position 579 of record NZ_JNNO01000003.1, on the reverse strand, counting down.
CGCTATCGGGCGGCGAGCGCCAGCGCGTGCATATCGCCCGTGCCCTGGCCCAGGCGCCCACCGAGATCATCCTCGACGAGCCGACCAATCACCTCGATATCCAGCACCAGATCGAAATCCTCAAACTCGTTGCGGGCCTGCCCGTCACCAGCATCGTGGCCCTGCACGATCTCAACCACGCCGCCATGTTCTGCGACCGGCTGGCGGTGATGAACAAGGGCAAGCTCGTCGCCCTCGGCACGCCCGAAGAGGTGCTGACCCAAGACCTGCTGCGTGAGGTTTTCGGCATCCGCTGTCACATCGAAACCTCGCCGCATAGCGGCAAGCTGCATATCCATTATTTGTTTTGAGAACGGAGAGCCACGATCCGCCTCCCTCCCCCTTGAGGGGAGGGATTGAGGGTGGGGGTGCTGAAGCCTCCGCAGATATCGAACGGGAGGTAGCCGCAGCACCCCCACCCTAGCCCCCCCCTCCAGGGGGAGGGGGATGGATCGGGGGCCTCCCGCCGCGAACCTCCCCCCCTCCAACCGCCCACCAAGAGATTCGCCTGCCCCGTCGGCCACGGCCGCCCCGGCCAGG
>NZ_JNNO01000002.1 GCF_000735585.1 Devosia sp. LC5 | reverse complement strand
GGGGGAGGGAGGCGCAGGGGCCGGCGGCCCTGTAGTCTTGCAGTCCTACTTCTTCAGCTTGAGCGGGCCGACCATTTGTTCGGGCTTCACTTCGGCGTCGAATTCCTCGCCGGTGAGCAGGCCCAGCGCGATGGCTTCCTCGCGCAGGGTGGTGCCGTTCTTGTGGGCGGTCTTGGCGATCTTGGCGGCATTGTCGTAGCCGATCTTGCGGTTGAGCGCGGTGACCAGCATCAGCGACTTGTCGACCAATTCCTTGATGCGGGCGCGGTCGGGCTCGATGCCGATGGCGCAATTGTCGTTGAACGAGCGCGATGCATCGGCCAAGAGCCGCACCGATTGCAGGAAATTGTAAGCGATGACCGGCTTGAACACGTTGAGCTCGAAATTGCCCTGGCTGGCGGCAAAGCCGATCGCGGCGTCATTGCCCATCACCTGCACGGCCACCATGGTCATGGCCTCGGATTGGGTCGGATTGACCTTGCCCGGCATAATCGAGCTGCCCGGCTCGTTTTCCGGAATGGTGATTTCGCCCAGGCCCGAGCGCGGGCCGGAGGCCAGCCAGCGCACGTCATTGGCAATCTTCATCAGGGCGGCAGCAAGTTGCTTGAGCGCCCCCGACGTGCCGACAAAGGCGTCATGGCCGGCCATGACGGCATATTTGTTGGGGGCTGTGACGAAGTCATGCCCGGAGAGCGTCGCGATTTCCCTGGCTACGGCCACGGCATAGTCGGGATGAGCATTGAGCCCGGTACCGACAGCGGTGCCGCCAAGCGCCAGCTCCTTGAGCTGGGGAATGGTAACCTTGATGGCCTGCACGGCCAGATCGAGCTGGGCGACCCAGCCGCTCATTTCCTGGCCCAGCGTCAGGGGCGTCGCATCCTGCAGATGGGTGCGGCCGATCTTGACCACATCCATGAATTCTTCCGACTTGGAAGCCAGCGTGTCGCGCAGCTTTTCAACGCGCGGAAACAGGTAATTCTCCAGCGCCTCGACCGCCGCGATATGCATGGCAGTCGGATAGGTGTCGTTGGACGACTGGCTCATATTGACATGGTCATTGGGGTGGACGGGCTTTTTGGAGCCCATCGTGCCGCCGGCCAGCTCGATGGCGCGGTTGGAGATCACCTCGTTGACATTCATGTTGGACTGCGTGCCCGAGCCGGTCTGCCAGACGACGAGCGGGAAGTGATCTTCCAGCTTGCCGGCAATCACCTCATCGGCGGCGGCAACGATCAGGTCGCGCGTCTTGTCGTCGAGCAGGCCCAATTTGTTATTGGCCAGCGCCGCCGCCTTTTTCAGGATGCCGAAGGCATGCACGATTTCCCTGGGCATTTTCTCACCGCCAATATCGAAATTGGCCAGGCTTCGTGCCGTCTGCGCGCCGTAATATTTGTTATCCGGGACATTGATGGTGCCCATCGAGTCCGATTCAACGCGCATGCTCATGGAAATCTCCGAGTGTGGGCCGCTTCTTTTTGGCGGCATGGTCAAAGCAAAACGGCCGCTCCCCATCGGGACCGGCCGTTGCATTATCTACAAATCCGAGCGCATGGCTGCAGCTCGTCTTTGGCTTATTTCTTGACGTCGAGAATCTGCCGGCCGCGATACATGCCGGTCTTGAGGTCGACGTGATGCGGACGACGCAGCTCGCCCGAATCCTTGTCTTCGACATAGGTAGGGTTGGCAAGAGCGTCGGCCGAGCGGCGGAAGCCGCGCTTCATCGGCGAGGTCTTTCGTTTTGGCACTGCCATGGTCGGTACTCCGAATTCAATATCGTTGCGCCGCCAAAGCGGCCCAGAGACTTATCTCTGTTGGGATTGACCGGGTCTATAGAGCAAGACGGGGGGCTTGGCTAGTGGGTTTTGTGGTGGAATGGCCCCTGTGAACAGTAGGAGCGGCGAAGTCCTCTGTTTCACCCACAGCGCCTCCCTCGGGCTTGACCCGAGGGCCATTCCCGATCCGGTATGAGTGGCGAGCGGCCCTCGGGTCAAGCCCGAGGGAGAACGGTGGGGTTGGTGACATCGTGCCCCCTCACAGCGCCAGCCGGCCGCCCTCCCCGACGCAGCTGGCGCGCTCGCCATATTGCTGGGTCCGGTTCTGCACGATGCCGGCAATCCGCAACATGCCGCCCGAGGGCCGGCCCGGCTGGCGCAGCATTGGATTGGGCAGCGCCGCGACCAAGAGCGTGGCAGTTCGCCAATCCAGGTTCTGTGGTTCGATGCCGAAAGCCCGCTCAGCCCCGGCCGCCACGCCGAATTGTCCCTCGGGGCCCCATTCGGCAATGTTGAGATAGATTTCCATGATCCGCCTTTTGGGCAGGACCAGGTCGACATAGAGCGCCAGCGGCACTTCGAGCGCCTTGCGCACCACGCTCTGCCCGTTCCACAGGAATAGATTACGCGCCACCTGCATGGTGATGGTGGAGGCGCCGCGCGCATCCTCGCCGGCCATATAGCGCTCGACCTCGTCGCGCAGGGCGCCCAGATCGACACCCCAATGCCGGCAGAATTGGCCATCTTCGGACAGCACTACTGCGGCCTTGAGGCGATCGGAAATCTGTCCGATATCGCGCCATTCCCGCACCACGGAGCGCCCTGTGACATAGCGCTCAAGCATGGGCACCGAGACGGGATCGATGACGAGATAGACCGGGGTCAGCACCAGCGGGATGGCAATGAGGACAGCGGCCAGCATGCAAAGAGGACGCAGAATGCGCCAGATGCCCTTGGGTTTGCTTGCTCGTGCCATGGACCATTCCATAGCGGCAGGAGCGGGCCGATGGCTATGGTGAAAATGGGGCGGAGCCGGTTCCTTTTCCCCTGGTTGGTCCCGGGTGCTTATGCCTCTGATCACCTCGCCCCTCAGGGGAGAGGTCGACGGCAAAGCCGGCGGGTGAGGGGTGCGATGCTGGGATATCGGATATGCCTGCAGCATCGCACCCCTCACCCTGACCCTCTCCCCTGAGGGGCGAGGGGACGAAAGAGCACGCGGCCTATGCGTGCCACAACCCTGCCTCCGGCAGGACATGTCAGTGACAGCCCATACATCCCCTTGCCGCGGCCGCCCCAAACCGGCTAGCAACGAGCCATGTATGATTTTGCCGCCGACATTGCCGATTGCGCCCTGGCCGTGGAAACCGCGCTCGACCGGCAATTGACGGCCGACCGCCTGAGCGGCCCCGGCCCCGCTGCCGACCGGCTGATTGCTGCCATGCGGCATGGCAGCCTTGGCGGCGGCAAGCGCCTGCGCCCGCTGCTGGTGCGCCAGGCCGCCAATATTTTCAACGTGCCGCCCCATGCCGCGCTGATTGCCGGGCTCGCCGTCGAAATGATCCATTGCTATTCGCTGATCCATGACGACCTGCCAGCCATGGACGACGATGACCTGCGCCGGGGCCGCCCGACGGTGCACAAGGCCTTTGACGAAGCCACGGCAATCCTGGCTGGCGACGCGCTGCTCACCCACGCCTTTGGCCTGCTCGCTTCCCCCGAATGCCACCCCGATCCCGCCACCCGCGTAGTGCTGGTGAGCGAACTGGTGGCCGGCAGCGGCGCCGGCGGCATGGCGGGCGGGCAGATGCGCGATATCGAGGGCGAGGCGGGCGGCTTTTCCGGCGATGACGTCGCCACAATGCAGGCGATGAAAACCGGTGCGCTGATCCGCGCCAGCGTACGCATGGGCGCCATTCTGGGCGGCGCCGATCCGCGCGCCCTGTCCGCACTCACCGCCTATGCCGAGGCCGCCGGCCGCGCCTTCCAGCTGGCCGACGATATCCTGGACGTGACCGCCACGCCTGAGGCCTTGGGCAAGGCCACCGGCAAGGACGCGGCCAATGGCAAGCAGACCCTGGTGGCCCGCGTGGGGGTGGACGAGGCCCGCGAACATCTGAAAGCCACGGTAACTTTCGCCCAATCGGCCCTGCGCACCTTTGGCCCCAAGGCCGATGGCCTGCGCGCCACGGCCCGCTATTTCGCCAGCCGGGAAAACTGAGATGGCCCAATTGCTCAGCATCAATCTTGGCACGGCCCAGCACATTCCGGGCTATTCTCCGCTGACCGGCATCGTCAAGACGGCGGTGAGCCGTGCCAGCATCGAGCGGCTGGGCCTGGCGGGCGACGCCATTTGCGACCGCCAGCACCACGGCGGGAGCGACCAGGCCATCTATGTCTATTTCGCCGATGATTATCTGTGGTGGGCCACTGAGCTGGGCCAATCCATCGCGCCGGGCACGTTTGGCGAGAACCTGACCATTGGCGGTGTAGAGGGGCGCGAAGTTGCCATTGGCGATCGCTTCTCCATCGGCCCGGCCCTGCTCGAAGTCACCTATCACCGCACGCCCTGCATGACCTTTGCGGCGCGCATGGGCGATCCGGGCTGGGTCCGGCGCTTTCACCGCGCCAACCGCCCCGGCGCCTATTGCCGGGTGCTGTCGGCTGGCCTGGTCGAAACGGGAATGAATGTCGGCTACGAGCCCTATGCCGGCGAGCGCGTCACCGTCAGCGAACTCATGAGCCTTGATGGCGTGCGGGAAATCGACCCCGCCTTCATGCGCCGGGCGCTCGCCACCCCGATCCGCGACAGGACGCGGTTCAAGTTTGAAACCCGCCTCGCTAGCCTGTTCTGAGAATTTGTCATGAGCCTTGCTTCTGTCCAAGCCGACCTTGCCGCCCGTGCGCCTGACCTCGTGGTCGAAGTCACCGAACACTCCACCGCCACCGTGCAATTGGCCGCCGATGTGCATGGCGTCGAGCCCGGCCAGATCGCCAAGACGCTGTGCATTCGCGTCAATGGCGAGGTATTGCTGCTGGTGACCCGCGGCGATGCGCGGCTCGACAACCAGAAATCCAAAGCAGCTTTTGGCGGCCGCCCGCGCATGCTGGGGGCCGAGGAGGTCGAGCAATTGACCAGCCACCAGGTGGGCGGGGTCTGCCCATTCGGGCTGCCGCAGCCTTTGCCGATTTATCTCGACGCTTCGCTCAGGGTCTATGAGCTGGTGATCCCCGCCGGCGGCTCTACCCACGCTTCGGTGCGGCTGAGCGTCGAACGGCTGGCCCAATTGTGTGGCGGCAAATGGGTGGATGCCTGCCAGCCGCCGGTGGTCACGGCCGAAGTGGACTGACCCGGCCTATTCCGCTGCGGTCTTCTGACCCGTCCCGAATTTGCGCTCGATATAATCGGCCACCATGACCTTGAACTGGTCGGCCACGTCGGCGCCGCGCAGGGTGGCGACTTTTTCGCCATCGACGAAAACCGGGGCAGCCGGGGTTTCGCCCGTGCCGGGCAGGGAAATGCCGATATTGGCATGCTTGCTTTCGCCGGGGCCATTGACGATGCAACCCATGACGGCCACCGACAGGCCCTCGACGCCGGGATAGCGTTCCTTCCATTCGGGCATGGAATGGGAGAGGTGGTCCTGGATGTCCTTGGCCAGGGTCTGGAACGTGGTCGAGGTGGTGCGTCCGCAACCGGGGCAGGCAGCGACCACCGGCAGGAACTGGCGGAAACCCATGGTCTGCAGCAATTCCTGGGCCACCTTGACCTCGGTGGTGCGGTCCCCGCCCGGCTCGGGCGTGAGGGAAATGCGGATCGTGTCGCCGATACCCTGCTGCAGCAGGATGCCCAGAGCGGCGGAGGAGGCCACGACGCCCTTGGTGCCCATGCCGGCCTCGGTCAGCCCCAGATGCAGGGCATAATCGCAGCGCGCGGCAAGGTCCTGATAGACCGCGATCAGGTGCTGGACGTCGCTGACCTTGGTGGAAAGGATGATCTTGTCGCGGCCCATGCCCAGCGCTTCGGCGCGTTGCGCACTCAGCAGCGCCGATTGGATGATCGCTTCGCGCTGCACGGCAGAGGCTGAAATCGGCGCCGCGGAGGCAGCGTTCTCGTCCATGAGTCTCGTCAGCAGTTCCTCATCGAGCGAACCCCAGTTCACCCCGATGCGGACGGGTTTGTTGTAGCGGTTGGCAATCTCGATCAGCGTCGAAAACTGGGTATCGCGCTTGGCCTTGAAGCCGACATTGCCCGGATTGATGCGATATTTCGCCAGCGCCTCGGCACAGGCCGGATGGTCGGTGAGCAGCTTGTGGCCGATATAGTGGAAATCGCCCACCAGCGGCACGTCATAGCCCATGAAGGCGAGGCGATCGCGGATGATGGGCACGGCGGCGGCAGACTCGTCGCGATCCACGGTAATCCGCACGATCTCCGAGCCGGCGCGGGCCAGCTGCATCACCTGCTTGACCGTCGCATCGATATCGGCCGTGTCGGTATTGGTCATCGATTGCACGACCACGGGCGCACCGCCGCCGACGCGCACCCCGCCGACATCCACACCCACCGATTGCCTGCGTGCCGCCGGACCCGCCATCATTCACCTGCCTAAAGCTGTTGGCGCAGAAATAAGCCTCCAAGCCTATCTGCGCAATGTTTCTGATTGATGATGGCAAAGTCTTGAACCCGGCCCTGCCACAACCATTTAAGAAGCATGTTCAAGCTCCTGACGTCCCGCTTCATCCCGCGCATCCTGCTCTTCCGCAAGGAAGTGGTCCTGCTTTGGCAGGCGTTCATGTCGCCGCACACGCCCTTTTACCTCAAGGCGGCCACCGCCTTCGTGGCGTTCTACCTGGTCAGCCCGATCGACATCATTTCCGATTTCATCCCCTTGCTGGGCTGGGCCGATGATCTGATCCTGGTGCCGCTGATGGTCAGCTGGATCGTTTCCCGCCTGCCGGTGCCGGTGCGTGCGGATATGCGCGAGCGCAATGAGCGCACCATTGATGGACGCGCGCGGCGGCTTTAGCTGAGTACGGCTGCACCAACAAAAAAGCCCGGATCGCTCCGGGCTTTTTGCTATTCGAACCGCACCAGCAGGTCCTTGGCGTCGATCTGGTCGCCCGGTTTGATCAGCAGTTCCGCGATCACGCCATCGACTTCGGCATGGATGGCGGTTTCCATTTTCATGGCTTCGATCGAGCAGAGCACATCGCCGGCCGTGACCTTCTGGCCTTCCTTGACGGCCAGGGTCGAGATCACGCCCGGCATGGGTGCGCCGACCTGCTTGGCATCGCCCGCAACGGCCTTGGCGCGCAGCTTGACTTCGCCGGCCTTGAGCCGGTCTGGCACGGTAATGGTGCGCGGTTGCCCGTTGAGGTCGAAGAAGACCCGCACTTCGCCCTTTTCATTGGTGGGCGCACGGCCCAGATATTGCAGGACCAGCGTCTTGCCCTTCTCGATGTCGACAAACAGCTCGTCGCCTTCGGAGAGGCCATAGAAATAGACCGGCGTAGGCAGCACTTCGGTGGGGCCGTAGCGCTCCTGGGTCTTTTCGAAGTCGGCATAGACCTTGGGATACATCAGGTATGAGGCGAGCCGGAAATCGTCGATCGGATGCCCGACCTCACCGGCAATCTTCTTGCGCTCGGCTTCGAGGTCCACATCCTTGAGATAGGAGCCGGGGCGTTCGGTCAGCGCCTTCTTGCCCTTGAGCACCTTCTTTTGCAGATCCTTGGGGAAGCCGCCCGGCGGCTGGCCCAGATCGCCGGCAAAGAAGCCAACCACTGAATCTGGGAAGGCGATGTCGCGCTTGGGATCTTCCACATCGGCCCGGGTCAGCCCGGCCGACACCATGGCCAGGGCCATGTCGCCAACCACCTTGGAGCTTGGCGTCACCTTGACGATATCGCCAAACATCTGGTTGACGTCGGCATAGGTCTGGGCGACTTCGTGCCAGCGGGTTTCGAGCCCCAGCGAACGCGCCTGTTCCTTGAGATTGGTGAACTGCCCACCGGGCATTTCATGCAGATAGACTTCGGACGCGCCGCCCTTGAGATCGCTTTCAAAGGCGCGATATTGCGTGCGCACGGCTTCCCAATAGAAGGAAATCTGGCGGATCGCTTTGGAATCGAGCTGCGGATCACGCTCGCCGCCGGCTAGGGCCGCCACGAGCGAACCCAGCGTCGGCTGGCTGGTCGTGCCGGATAGCGCGTCCATGGCCGCGTCGACCGCATCCACCCCGGCATCCACTGCCGCCAGCACCGTGGCGGCGGCAGCGCCCGAAGTGTCGTGGGTATGCAGATGAATGGGGAGGCTGGTTTCATTGCGCAGCGTCGCAATCAGCTTCTTGGCCGCAGCGGGCTTGAGCAGTCCCGCCATGTCCTTGATGCCAAGCACATGCACGCCGGCCTTTTCCAGCTCCTGCGCCAGGCCGACATAATATTTGAGATCATATTTGGAGCGGTCGGGATCGAACAGATCACCGGTATAGCAGATCACCCCCTCGGCAACTTTGTTGGCCTCGAGCACCGCATCGAGCGAGACGCGCATGTTCTCGACCCAGTTCAGGCAATCGAAGACGCGGAAAATATCCACCCCGCCTTTGGCCGCCTCGGCAACGAAGAACTTGACCACATTGTCGGGATAATTGGTGTAGCCCACGCCATTGGAGCCACGTAGCAGCATCTGCGTCAGGATGTTCGGCGCGCCTTCGCGTACCTTGGCGAGCCGTTCCCAGGGGTCCTCATTGAGGAAGCGCATGGAAACGTCGAAGGTCGCCCCGCCCCAGCATTCGAGGCTGAACAGGTTCGGCAATCCGCGCGAATAGGCCTGGGCAATGCGCGTAATGTCATAGCTGCGCATGCGGGTGGCGAGCAGGCTCTGATGCGCGTCGCGCATGGTGGTGTCGGTAAACAGCACCCGCTTCTGCTTTTTCATCCACTTGGCAAGCGCGGCGGGGCCGTCCCGATCCAGCACCTGCCGGCTGCCATCGATCGTCGCCGGCGGCGGGAACTCGGGCAGTACGGGCGCTGCAGCCTCGGCCGGCGGACGCGGGCGGTCGCGCACTTCGGGATGCCCGTTCACCGTGACGTCGGCAATGTAGCTGAGCAGCTTGGTCGCGCGGTCCTTGCGCGGCTTGAAATTGAACAGCTCGGGCGTCGTGTCGATAAAGCGCGTCGTATAGCGGTTCTCGACAAAGTCCGGATGGGTGATGATGTTTTCAAGGAATGCCAGATTGGTCGACACGCCCCGAATGCGGAACTCGCGCAGGGCGCGGTGCATGCGAGCAATGGCTTCCTCGGCTGACGGCGCCCAGCAGGTGACCTTTTCCAGCAGCGGATCGTAAAACCGGGTGATGACCGCCCCGGCATAGGCCGTGCCGCCATCGAGCCGCACGCCAAAGCCGGTGGCGCCGCGATAGGCGGTGATGCGGCCATAATCGGGAATGAAATTCTGCTCGGGATCTTCCGTGGTCACCCGGCACTGGATGGCATTGCCGTTGAGATGGATGTCCTTTTGCAGCGGCACACCGGATTCGGGCGTGCCGATCACCGCGCCATCGAGCAGGTGGATCTGCGCCTTGACGATATCGATGCCAGTCACTTCCTCGGTGACGGTATGCTCCACCTGGATGCGCGGATTGACCTCGATGAAGTAGAATTTGTCATTGTCGGCATCCATCAGGAATTCGACGGTGCCGGCGCCGCGGTAATTGGCAGCATTGCCCAGCCGCACGGCGGCGTCGGTCAATTCCTTGCGCACATCTTCGCTCAGATAGGGCGCGGGGGCGCGCTCGACCACTTTCTGGTTGCGCCGTTGCACCGAGCAATCGCGCTCGAACAGATGCACCAGATTGCCGTGATCATCGCCAATCAATTGCACTTCGACATGGCGGGCCCGCTCCACCAGCTTTTCGAGATACATCTCGTCCTTGCCGAACGCCGCCTTGGCCTCGCGCTTGCCTTCGGAAACTTCCGAGAGCAGGCTCTTTTCATCCATGATGCGGCGCATGCCGCGCCCGCCGCCGCCCCAGCTGGCCTTGAGCATCAGCGGGTAGCCGATTTCGGCGGCCAGCTTCTTGATCTGGGCCGGATCGTCGGGCAATGCATCGGTCGCGGGCACCACCGGCACCTTGGAGGCAATGGCCATATTGCGCGCGGCGACCTTGTTGCCCAGGTCGCGCATGGTCTGCGCCCGCGGGCCGATAAAGATAATGCCGGCATCTTCGCAGGCATCGACGAATTCGGGGCTTTCCGACAGCAATCCATAGCCGGGATGGATCGCGTCGGCACCCGAAATGCGGGCAATGCGGATATATTCCTCGATCTGCAGATAGGCCTCGACCGGGCCCTTGCCCTTGCCGATCAGATAGGCCTCGTCGGCCTTGAAGCGGTGCAGCGCCAGTTTGTCCTCTTCGGCAAACACGGCCACCGTCTTAAGCCCCAATTCATTGGCGGCGCGGAACACGCGGATGGCGATTTCGCTGCGGTTGGCGACGAGGATTTTCTTGATGGGCATGAAGACATTTCCGAGCAGGAGGGGTCGTGGGACCGCTGGCAGCGATCCGGCTCAGTCTGGAATGCGGCCGGGCCGGTCGCCCGGCCATGCCGCCGAAGAATAGTCGCCTAGTCGCGGCTGAGATGACCGGCCAGATGGCTCATGTCATAGCCGGCCTCGGCTGCCTGGGCGATGATCTCGCCCGCATCCAATTCGCCGGCCTGGCTCAGCGCCCACAAAGTGGTCGAGCGCGTTCCCGAACGGCAGAAGGCCAACACCGGGCCATTGCTCCCCTCGAGCGCGGCCTTGGTCGCCTCGACCATGGCGGGGGAAACCCCTTCACGGCCCAGTGGAATAGCATAATAGCCCAGCCCCGCCGCCCTGGCGGCCGCTTCGATCTCGGCGCCGTCCGGCTGGTCGGGCGATTCGCCCTCGGGGCGATTATTGATGATGGTGGTAAAGCCCTGGGCCTTGAGCGCTGCTATGTCTTCAGGCTGGATTTGCCCGGAAACACTGATGTGATCATTTATGCGCTTCAAATCCAACTGCTTGCTCCCCGCTGCACCGAACTGGCTGGTACGCCTTTATATCGCTTCGCCAGCACTAGACGCAACTACGACAGAAGGCTAGCTGTCGCCAGCCTGTCATGCGCAGTGCTGCCCTGCAGCAGAAGCGGCGGCGGGCACGTTCAAAACCGATGAAATGCGGACACTACAATGACCGATCTTGCTTCTGCCTTCCCCACCCGCCCGCTCAAGCTGACCAAGACCGGCATCGTGCCCGGCATCTTCTCCTATCTCGGGGGGCTCTTGCTCCTGGGCGTTGGCGGGTTCATCGCGGTCTGGCAGGCTCCCGGCATCGTCAATGACTGGGTGATCTCGCAGAACCCGGTCGTGGTGTATGATTCCACCGTCGAGGACGGCCACTGCACCACGCGCCGCGCCATCTTCGTCGATTGCGAGGCCCATGTGACCTATAGCGTCAAGGGCAAGACCTTCGAGCGCGACATCGAACTGATGTTCGTCGATTTCAACATGGGCGATTACGAAGTCGAAGTCGTCCGCTCGGCCGACAAGCCGCAGATCGTGGGCCTCAGCCTGGGGCTGGACATGTTGTGGAACCGGACCATCGTCGGCTCCTGCTTCGTGCTGCTCATGGGCATTCTCGGCGCCGCGCTGCTGTTCAAGGGCGCCCAGGCCGACCGCGTCCGCGCATTATCCCGCAAGGCACTGAAGCTGACCGCCGTTCCCGTGCAGGTGACGGGCATTGCCAATGTGCTGGGCGGCAAGGCGGTGACCTATGCTCTGCCCCGCCCCGGCAAGAAGCGCGGCACCAATATGACCTCGCGCATGCGCAGAAAGCAGGAACCCTTCTGGCTTAATGGCGATGGCCAGGCATTGGCCGCACTGCATGAAGGCAGCAAGACACCGATCCTGCTCGACGCCGAACTGACCCGGCTGGAGCTGACCGAGGAAGAACGCCGGAAGATCGAAGCCGCCCGCGATGGCGTCGAGCCGGTGGCAAGCTGATCCCCCTCATCCGCCCTACGGGCACCTTCTCCCATGAGGGGAGAAGGGCAGCTCCGTGCTAGATAAAACTGGGAGCCACCCCTCACCTTTTGTGGGAGAGGGGTGCGATGCTTCCGCAAACAAAGGCAAACAATCAGGCCGCGCTGGCCCGCCGTTCGCGCACCAGAGCGGCGGGCCGGCCCAGGAGGAACCCTTGCAGGCCGGTCACGCCGGCCAATCTGAGCTTGGCCAATTGCTCCGGCGTCTCGACGCCCTCGGCAATCACCTCGACCGGCAGCGAGCGCGCGATGTCGCAGATGGCCGAGACGATCATTGCGTCGATCCGGCTATCGGCCAGATTGGCCACATAGGTGCGGTCGATCTTGATGATGTCGAAGGCAAAGCCGCGCAGATATTGCAGGCTGGCATGGCCGGCCCCGAAATCGTCGATGGCGATGCGCACGCCCATGGCGCGCAGGGCCTCAAGATTGGCCATGGCCACGCCGCCGGCATTGAGCGGCACGGTCTCGGTGATTTCGACAATGATCCGGCGCGGATCGGTCCCGGTTTCCGCCAGCACGGCAGCAAAGCGGGTGGCATAATCGGCGTGGCGCAATTGGGCCGGTGAGACATTGACCGCCACCGAGCCGCCGCCCAAAGCCGGCAGGTCCGCGCAGGCGCGCCGCAGCACCCATTCGCCCAGCCGGTCGATCAGGTCGCTCTCTTCGGCAATGCCGACGAACTGGCCCGGCGGGATCATGCCACGCACCTTGTGGCGCCAGCGCACCAGCGCTTCATGCGATTTGATCGCCATCGTCGCAGCCGAAAACACCGGCTGATAATGCAGTTCCAGCTCGTCCATCAGTAAAGCCGCGCGCAATTCGCGCTCGATAAAGCGACGATGCCGTTCATCGCCCAGCATATCGGCATCGAAGGCCACCACGGCGCGGCGGCCCGCCTTCTTGCCTTTGTAGAGCGCCAGATCGGCCTTGGAGATCAGATCGACGACATCGACCGCATCGGCCGGCGCCAGCGCAATGCCCACCGAGGCCGACAGCCGCACCGGGCGGCCGGCAATGGCCACGGGCTTATCGAGCTGGCGCAGCAATTCCTCGGCCAGCCGGCGCAAGGCGGCACGATTGTCATGACCGATAATGGCAATGCCGAATTCGTCGCCACCCAACCGACCGATGATCGCCCCCGGCATCAGCTTGTCCAATGTGCGCGCCAGATGCACCAGCGCGGCGTCGCCCGCGCCGTGCCCGGCGCTGTCATTGAGCAGTTTGAGATTGTCCATGTCGAGCTGCATATAGGCCACCGCGCTCTCGGAGCCATGATAGACCTCGCAGCCCAGCACCTGCAGGAAATGGGACCGCGTAAACACCCCGGTCAGGGCATCGCGCTGCACCGAATCCATCGCCTCGCGATTGGCCAGCAGCGCCGCGGCAACCCCGCCGCGCAAGCGGCGATAGCCCAGCCACAACAGCCCGATCACCACTGTGCCGCCCGCCAGCACGGCCAGTGGCAGGGTGAACGGACCGGCGCTGTCCCATAGGGCCCACAGGCTTGCCAGGGCGAGCGTGGCAATCACCAATGCCGCGCCAAGCGCCATGCTGCTATAGCTGTCGATAATGGCTTTGAAATTGGGATCGCGGCGCATGCTCTACCAGATGGATATGGGCGCATCAGCCGTGCCCATTGCACCGCCTTATCAGCTGCAAGGCATGAACATCTTCTAAAGAACTGTATAAAATTCTTTTTATTTCAATAGCTTACCAGAAAAACACAAAAGTTTAGCCTGCCCGCATGACAGTCTCACAACGATCGGCGGTCCCGGACATGGCCATTGCAGGGCACGGTAAATGACCCGTTACGGGCCCTCCGTCCCCACCCATTGGCGCCAGATGTCGCCGCGCTCGGCAACGAACCGGTCGGCCACACCCTCGATGGTGGCGCCCGGCAGGTTGAGCTGGGCAAGCAGCCCGTTCATCTCGGCCAAGGGCAGCGCGCTGCGCTGGAAATAGCCGGCAATGGTGGGAATGTCGGTAAACACCCATTCGCTGAGCGCCGTCACCACCGTCTCCGGCGCAAAGGCGGAGGGGGCGGGGCTGGGGCAGGACAGACTCGCCAGGCACTTGGCATTGGCCTCGTCATAGGCGCCCATATCGAGCGGCCGGAAGCCGAATTGCGCCAGCACCGCATTGGGCTGCCAATAGTAAAAGACGATGGCCTCCTGCCGGCTCACGGCTTCCCCGATCAGATTATCCATTTCGAACCTATTGGCCGGCTCGACGATCTCGACCAGGTTGCCCAGCCCATAGGCCCGCACCAGATTGCGGTTGATCAGCGCGCAGGCCCAATCGGGCGGGCAGGACACGAACCGCACCTTGCCCCCGCCATTGAGCGTGGGTAGCGCCGCGGCCAGCCCCGCCGCAGCGGTCAATTCGGGATGCGCCGCCCCGACATAATCGGGAATGAACCAGCCCTCGAAACTGGTTTCCACATAGCTGGGCGCGGCGGGGCGCACCATCTGCGCCTCGATGGCGGGGTTCCACAATTCGGCAATCCGGTTGACCCACATTTCGGGCGCCACGGCCGGCTGGCCGGTCGAGCCCATGGACGAGCCGGTTGCCGCCAGATCGCCGGGGATAACCTTGATGTCGCAGCCGAACTGGCTGGCCAGCACGCGGGCATGAATTTCGGCCAGCAATGCCGCCGAGGGCCAGCTCATCCGCGCAATGGCCAGCGGCTGGGTGCCGCAGACCGGCGGCGGGGCGGCGGAGACGCCCCCGGCATTGTCCTGCGCCTGATCGAGCACGGTGAGCTGTGCCACGGCCGGCGCCAGCAGCACCAGGCTCAGCAGCGCCCCTCCAAGCAGACGAAAAATCATGCCGCCCCATCCAAAAACCATCCGCGTTAAGCAACAGCCACAAGGCCCGGTTTTGCCAATCAATACAAGGTGACTCCCAATTTCCAATATGCAACAGTCCTGGCTTGGCGGGGCGCACGTAGCGCCCCCGAAGACATGTCGTTTCGCGTGCAAGACTGGCGCCGTGCAAGGGCCGCACCAGCGGGACGATCACAGAGAGGGACATAGATGAACATTCTGAACAAGACCCTGACCCTGGCAGTTGCTGCCTCGACCCTTGCGGTCGCCGCACCGGCCATCGCTCAGGACACCGGAGCCACCATCGGCTTCATCGGCGGCTTTACCGGCCCCATTGAATCGCTGACTCCCCCCATCTTTGCCGGTGCCGAGCTGGTGGTGAAGCAGGTCAACGAGCA
Source organism: Devosia sp. LC5 (assembly GCF_000735585.1). Classification (GTDB taxonomy): domain Bacteria; phylum Pseudomonadota; class Alphaproteobacteria; order Rhizobiales; family Devosiaceae; genus Devosia. The sequence goes on along the minus strand of NZ_JNNO01000002.1, from coordinate 124,751 downwards.
GGGCGGCATTCTGGGCGGCGAGCTCAAGCTGATCTCGGCCGACGGCGCCTGCGATGCCACCGCCGCTGCTGCCGCTGCCGACCGCGTCATCAATACCGACAATGTCACCGCCGTGGTTGGTGCCCTGTGCACCGGCGAAACCATCGGCGCCTTCAACGGCTCGGGCAAGTCGGGCAATGTGGTGTTCATTTCGCCGGCCTCTTCGGCCCCGGCTTTGACCACGCTGGACGACAACGACCTCGTCTACCGCACCACCCCATCGGACGCGCTGCAGGGCGTCAAGCTGGCCGACCTGCTGCTCGCCAAGGGCGTGCAGGACATCGCCATCACTTATGTGAACAATGACTATGGCAAGGGCTTTGCCGATGCGCTCTCGGCTGCCTACACCGCCGGCGGCGGCACCGTGGCAGCCAATCTCGCCCATGAAGAAGGCAAGGCCGACTATCGCGCCGAGCTGGGTAACCTGGTCGCGTCGCAGAACCTGGTCATCCTGGCCTATGCCAATGCCTCGGGTAACACCGTGCTGCGCCAGGCCGTGGAATCGGGCAATTTCACCACCTATGTCGGCGGTGACGGCATGGTCGGCGACGACCTTTTGACCGGCATCGACGCTGCGGCCGTCGAAGGCCTGATCGCCACCCGCGCCGGCGCTCCGGCAGGCGAAGCCACCACCACCTATACCGACCTGGCCAATGCCGCCGGTATCGAAGCCAACGCGACCTATGCCCCCCAGGCCTATGACGCCGCGTTCCTTTTGGCTCTCGCCATCGAAAAGAACGGCTCGGCCGACCGCGAGGGCCTCTCGGCCGCCCTGCGTGAGGTTGCTTCCGCCCCCGGCGAAAAAATCCTGCCCGGCGAATGGACCAAGGCAGTCGAATTGATCAAGGCCGGCACCGATATCGACTATGACGGCGCCGGCGGCCCGCTGGATTTCGACACCGCTGGCGACGTTGACGGCATCATCGTCGAACTCGCCGTCGAAGGCGGCATGTTCGTCGAAAAGGGCGAAATCCAGTAATTTTTGCTGCTTATGCAGTAATGAAGCCCGGGAGCGATCCCGGGCTTTTTTGGTTTTGAGACCTCATGGTGAGCCTCCTGACCTTGTCGAAGGGCGAACCACGAGGGTCGGGACCCGAAATTGGGTGCCACGACCTCGTCCTTCGACGGGCTCAGGATGAGGTCTACTGCGTCTCCAGCCGCTTGACGGCAATTGCAGCCGTGCTGACATCCACCGTCACATCCAGATGCTCGCCCTGCACCACGTCGAGCACTTTTGAGGGGCGGTAGGCGACGACATTGGTGCCGTCCTTGTGGCGCAGACTGTCATAGACCAGGCCATCGCCGCCCCCGGCGCGCTCGGCCTCGCCAAAGGCCTGGCTGGCGGCATAGTCGGTGCCGTCATACAGCGCGGGTCGCTCGGCCTGTTGGCCGCGCAGGTCGAGATAATCGCCCTCAAGGCGGCAATGATAGGTCCGATAGGTCCGCGTCATGGCCGGAACATCACGGGCCACCAATTCGCGCCGCAGATGGTGGGCGACTTCGCTCACCGCGGTATTGATGGCGGCGGCGGCATACCAGGCGCCGAGGTCAGGTCCGGCAAAGCGGGTGCCGCCCGGCGGGGCATGCAGGAACGCGGCCATGATGATGCTCGAATTGGCGCGCCCGAACGCCCATTCGCTTTCGGGCAGGCGGCGCAATCTCTCACTCACCAGCCGGTCATTGGTCCAGCCGGCCAGCTCCATGACCGCTTCGAGATCCGCCGGCGTGCTCACGGTGTCGAACAGGCCGATGGGCGGAAATTGCGAGGGGATCAGGCGATAGCACGGCCGGGGCGCCGCAATGCGCTGCTCGCTCATTGCCAGACAATGGCCTCGTCACCCAGCGGCGCAAAGTCCTGATCGACCCTATTGGGCGGCATATAGAGCCCGCCCCGCGCCGCATCGAGAAAGCGCCGCACCAGCAGCAGGCCATCCTGGCTCCCGCTGGTGATCAGCGCCAGCGGCGGCTGGCCGCCAAACACCGGGGCAGCATGGGGCCCGCGCAACCAGGCCAGGGCCTCGGCCTGATTGGCAAACAATACGCCCAGCGCCTGGTGAATGCCCAGGACGGCGGAAATCCGCGTCAGCACATCGGCATCGAGCAGCAGGCTTTCCTGCGCCCGCGCGTGTCGCATCCAGAGATAATAGGTCGAGCGCGCCGGATAGCCCAGCACCAGCCGCCGCTGTTCCTCATTGAGCCCCCATAGATCGGCAATGGCGAGAAAGCTGCGCAAGCCTGGCCCGCTCAGGCGCCGCCGGTTCTGCGGCAGGAAGCGGGCCGCATCCAACAGGTCGGGGCCGGGGGCAATGGGCTGTTGCGATATGATACGGGCGATGCGGGCCATCTGCGCCTCCAGTGTGCTGGAGGGAGATATAGTCCAGTTTTAGACAAAGTGCAATATTGGACATTGCTGGGATAAGAAAACAGGGGGTTCCGCTTTCTCCACTCCCGCAATGAGCCCCAGTAGACCTCATCCTGAGCCCGTCGAAGGACGAGGTCGTGGCAACTAGCCTCCACTCGCCCGACCTCGTGGTTCGACAAGCTCACCATGAGGTCTACGGGAGCGCAAAAACGGAAATCCCCGCTTTCGCGGGGATTACACAGGGCACCAAACGCGGAAAAATCACCCCTCCCGCCGCACCACTTCGGGGATCAGGCCCTTAGGCGCAAATCTGAGGGCGATGGTGATCACCAGCCCCAGCACGAAGACCCGCATCTGGGCCGAGCGTGCTTCGATATCGGGGATGGCGCCCCAGCCGGCCGTGCTCGACCAATAGGAGACGACATCGAATACTGCCTTGGCCAGTGGTTCGGAGATGACCCAGATCAGCCAGATCAATACCGCCCCGAACACCGCGCCCCAATTATTGCCGGCGCCGCCCACGATCACCATCACCCAGATCAGGAATGTGTGGTTGATCGGCTGGTAGCTGGAGGGATCGAAGATCTGCACGAAGCTGACCAGCATGGCCCCGCCAATGCCCATCAGCACCGAGCCGAAGACGAAGATTTCGAGCTGCCGCGCGGTGACATTCTTGCCCATCGACGCCGAGGCGATGTGATTGTCGCGAATGGCCCGCATCATGCGGCCCCAGGGCCCGGCATAGGCGCGGGAGATCAAAAGGATCGCGATGGCCAGCACGGCAATGGCCAGCAGGAGGAAACCGCCGCGTGCCAAGAGCAGCGCTGGTTGCCCGCCGCCCGCATAGGCATCGGGCAATGGCACGGGCCAGGGAATGGGCGAGACGGTCAGCGTGCCACGCGTCAGCCAATCCATATTCTTGATCAGCGCCCGGATGATCTCGGAAATGCCAATCGTGGCAATTGCCAGATAATCGGTGCGCAGGCCCAGGCTGATCTTGCCGACGAAATAGGCAATGGCTGCCGCCAGCACGCCGCCGAACAGCCAGCCCAGCACGGGATGGGCGCCCAGGCCCCCGACCCATTTGCCGCCGGCATCGGATTCGATATAGGCGGCGGCCGGATCGATCTGGCTGCGATAGATGCAATAGGCCACAAACCAGGCGATGACCGTCAGCACGGTCTTCCACTTGCCGGTTATGCCAGCGCGATGGCTCTGCCGCGCGGCCAGCACCAGCAGCGCCCCGGCGAAAAAGGCCAGCAGCGCCCGCCCCAACAGCCAGGGGCCATCGGCGCCCCAGAATTGCGGATTGACCGGATAGGAAATGAAGGTGACGGCAAAGCCGCCCACCATCAGGAAGCCCATAATGCCGAAATTGAACAGCCCGCCATAACCCCATTGCAGGTTAAGTCCCAGCGCGATCAACGCATAGGCGGCGGCTTCAACCAGACGCGAGGAGGTGAAGGGCAGGCCCATCACCCAACCGATCACCAGGATCAGCGCGAACAGCCCGGCAAAGAGCGTGAGGGAACGCTGGATCATGACGAGGCTCCCTTGAAGATACCCGTGGGCCGCACCAGTAGCGTCACCACGAGGATGACGAAAGCCACGGTGAGCTTATATTCGGTGGGCACGAACGCGAGCGTCGCCGGCAATTGCAGCCATTCAGGCAGGATGGCATTGAGTGGGCGCAGCACCATGGTCCAGTTGAACACGGCCAGCGATTCGGCAAAGCCGATCAGCAGGCCACCGGCAATGGCGCCATAAGCCTGGCCGAGGCCGCCCACAATGGCGGCGGCAAAGATAGGGATGATGATGTTGAAGGCCAGATCGGGCTTGAGCGTCACGTCCAGCGCCAGCATGGTGCCGGCCATGCAACCCAGCGCCCCGGCAATGATCCAGGTCACCCGCACCACCAGCGCCGTATTGATACCCGACACCTGCGCCAGGTCCGCATTGTCAGCCATGGCGCGCATCGCCTTGCCCAGCCGCGAGCGGGTGAGGAAGAGATGCAGCGCAATCACCGAGAGCGCCGTCACCACGATCATCAGCAATTGCGGCTCGGTGATCACCAAAGGCCGGGTCGAGCCGAAAGCGCTCAGATCGACGCGGAACACGTCCTTGGTTTCGGTTTCAAAGAACGAATAGGAGCCGGCGCCGAAGAACAGCCGGATCAGGCCCTGCACCATCAGCGTCACGCCGATCGAGGCGATCAGCAGCGTCACGGGCTTCGCGCCCCGCTTGCGCAGCGGCGCATAAAAGCCCTTGTCGATACCCAGCGCGAAAATTGCCGAGATCACCATGGCGATGGGCAGGACGACAAAGCCCATCGGGATAGGGGCGGTAATGCCCCAGGCGGCAAAGGCGCCAGCCAGCAAAAAGGCAAAAAACGCGCCCGAGGTCATCAGCTCGGAATGGGCAAAATGGGCAAAGCGCAGAATGCCGAACACCAGCGTGATGCCGACCGCGCCCAGCGCATAGATACAGCCCAGCACCGCGCCGGAAATGACGACCTGGTTGATGAAGAAAATGAGTTCTGTCATGTCAGTCCTAGCCCCCCAAAAAGCTCTTGGCGACTTCGGGGTCGGCGATGAGTTCGGGGCCGGTGCCGGTGAAGCGGTTCTGCCCGCTGGCCAGCACGAAGCCCTTGGAGGCGAAGGCCAGCGCCTGGCGAGCGTTCTGCTCGACCATCAAGATGCCGACGCCTTCTTTGTTGACGCGCACGATGGTCTCGAAGATCTCGATGACATAGCGCGGCGACAGGCCCGCCGAGGGCTCGTCCAGCATCAGCAGCCTGGGCTTGCTCATCAATGCGCGGCCCATGGCCACCATCTGGCGTTGCCCGCCCGATAGCTCACCCGCGGGCTGGCGGCGCTTTTCCGCCAAAACCGGGAACATTTCGTAAACCCAAGCCATGGTGGCGCGGAAATCGTCCTTGCGGGTGAAGGCGCCCATTTCGAGGTTCTCCTCGACGCTCATCGAGGTGAAGACGTTCTTTTCCTGCGGCACGAAGCTCAGGCCCTTGGGCACCAGCCGGTCGGGCAGCGAATTGGCGACATTCTCGCCGCCGAATTCGATGGTGCCGCCGGTGACCTTGAGCAGGCCGAAAATCGCCTTGAGCGTGGTGGATTTGCCCGCGCCATTGGGGCCGACGATCACCCCGATATCATGCGGCTCGATGGCGATATTGACGCCATTGAGGATCGGCGCGCCGCCATAGCCGCCGACGACGTGCTTGAGTTCGATCAGGGCCATTATGCTGCTTCCACCGGGGTGCCGAAATAGGCCTCGACAATGGCCGGATTGGCGCGGATTTCAGCCATCGGACCCTCGGCGATCTTCTCGCCGGCCGCCATCACGATGACTGGGTCGCACAGCCGCCCGATCAGGTCCATATCGTGCTCGATGACAAAGAAAGTGTAGCCCAATTCCTTGTTCATCCGCTCGATATTGGCGGCAAGGTCATTGAGCAATGTCTTGTTGACGCCGGCCGCCACCTCGTCGAGCAGCACCACCTTGGCATCCACCATCATGGTGCGGCCCAGTTCGAGCAGCTTTTTCTGGCCGCCCGAGAGATTGCCCGCCAGCTCATTGCGCACATGGCCGAGCTTGAGGAAATCGATGACGTCGAGTGCCTTCTTGCGCACTTCGGTCTCGCGCGATTTGGCCAGGCCCGGCCGGAACCAGGCATTGGCCAGATATTCGCCCGGCTGGTCGCCCGGCACCATCATCAGGTTTTCCAGCGCCGTCATATTGGAGAATTCATGCGCAATCTGGAAGGTGCGCAACATGCCGGTGCGGAATAATTGGTGGGGCTTCAGCCCCGTCACATCCTGCCCGTCAAAGATCACCTGGCCGCTATCGGGCACGATATTGCCCGCCACGATATTGAACAGCGTCGATTTGCCCGCGCCATTGGGCCCGATCAATCCTGTGACCGAGCCGCGCCGAACCGAGAGCGAACAATTGTTGACGGCGGTCAATCCGCCAAAGCGCTTGCTGACGTTGCGAACGTCAATAACTACATCAGACACCCAAACCCGTTCCGTTTTCCTGATCTGCCACGCCCGGTTCATTGTCCGGGGCTATTTTGTGGCATCTGCTCATAACGGGGGCAGGTGGTCAACCGGAAGCGCGCCCGGCCAAAGTGGAAACCGGTTTACTGTACGGCAGCCAGAACCGCATCGGCGGTGGGTTTGTTGTTGGCCAGCAGTACATCGTAGAGTGTCGCCAGCCGGGTCAGGGCTTTGACGTCCACATCATGGGGCTGGGCGGACAGCGGATCGATGAAAAAGATCAGCACATCCAGCCGGCCTTCGCAGATCATCGCGCCAAGCTGCTGGTCGCCACCCAGCGGCCCGCTTTTGAGCAAGGTCACCGGCAGGCCGGTCGCCGCCATGACGCGCCCGCCCGTGGTGCCGGTCGCCCACAATTCATGCTCGCCCAGCTTGCGCTTATGCTGGCTGGCCCAGGCGCACAATTCGTCCTTCTTGTCGTCATGTGCCACGAGACCAATCCGCGCCATTGCCTAAACTCCTACAAGCATTGGAGCTTTCAAGCATGCTCACCGCTGCAGGGCAATGGCTTCGGCGATCAGGATACCGATTATGTCGATGGGAATTTCCGCGCCCGGCAGCATGCGGATGAAGCGCCCTTTCTTGAGCCCTTCGCCCTGGAACAGCCCGTGGTCATTATCGAGCAGCCGCCCCTGTTCGAAATAGAGCGACACCCGATCGGGATGCGGGAACAGCGCGCAGACATGGCCGGCTTTGGCATGACGGAAATTGATCGATTTCCAGCCGGTCTTGACCTCGCCCGACAGCCCCGGATGAGCCGCAACCAGGGCCACCAGCCGCCGCGCCAACGCGGCCGCCGGCTCGGGCAAGGGCGCCAGCAAGGTATCCAGCTCGCTTTGCAACGGCGCGCCTGGCAACTGGCGCTCGGCCTGTTCAAACTTGCGTACAGCACGCATCATCGGGCTCCCGGCGCTGGTCTGCGCCAAAAAGCCTTAGCGTGCTGCTGCTGACAGCCCGTGTCAGGAAGCCAGCCGTACCCGCCCGATTGCCGGGGCGAGCCATGACCTGTCCTCGGTGCGGAACACTTCGATAATGGTGTCGAGTTCGGCCGCCTGCGCCTCGGTCTGCTCGATGGCGGCATTGGTCTGTTCCACCAGGGCCGCATTGTGCTGGGTCATCTCGTCCATCTGCCGCACCGCGGCCGTGACCTCCTGCAGGGCCGAGGATTGCTGCTTGTTGGCATGGGCGATGGAATCGATCAGGCTCGAGCTTTCCTGCGCCACAGCCAGGATATCGAGCAGCTTTTCGGCCGCCTGCCCCACGAGTTTTGTGCCGCCCCGCACCTCCTCGGCGCTCGCTTCGATCAATTGCTTGACCTCGGCCGAAGCCCCCGCCGCCGATTGGGCCAGCCGCCGCACTTCGATGGCGACCACGGCAAAACCCTTGCCGGCATCGCCCGCTCGCGCCGCTTCGACCGAAGCATTGAGCGCCAAAAGATTGGTCTGGAAGGCGATATCGTCGATCAGCCCGATAATGTTGGAAATCCTGGCCGAACTGGCCTCGATCCCCGCCATCGCCGCATTGGCCTCGTCCATCACCTGCCCGCCTTCGGTGGCGGTATGGGATACGGCCTGTGCCTTGCTGCTGGCGGTTTCAGCCCGTTTGGCATTTTCGAGCACCGCATTGCTCAATTGCTCGATTGCCGCCGTGGTTTGCTCGATGGTCGCCGCCTGCTTGATGGTGCGTTCGGACAGGTCATTGGCCCCCGACAGGATTTCCCCCGTCGCGGTGCGCAGCGAGCCCGACGTGCCCTTGAGCCTGTTGACCAGCTCGGACAGCGTATCGACCACTTTATTGGTATCGGTCTCGAGCTTGGCAAAGGCGCCGCGATAATCCCCATCCATGCGCCGCGTCAGGTCGGTATCCGCCAGGGCCGTCAGCACCATGCCGGTTTCGGCGACGCCACGCTCGACCGTACCGAGCAGCAGGTTGATTGCATTGGCCAGCCGGTTGAGATCCTCGTCGGGGAAATCGGCCACGATCCGGTGGCTGAAATCGCCGGCCACGGCCGCGTCGACCACATCGCCAAAGCCCGATTGCAAGGTCTGCATCAAGGCGGCGCGGGTCTGGCTGGTTTCCAGACTCTCCTTGACCGTCTGGGCATGCTGGCGCGCCGTCGCGGCCTCGGTCTCGGCTTCGTCGGATTTGAGGTTCGCCAATTGCAGCAGTATTTCCGTATTGCGCGTCATCCACACCAGCGCCAGCGCTTCGGCAACCAGGATCACCGCATGCAGCACGACCCGGTCGAGCCCCGCGCCGCCATAAAACACCATCTCGCTCCAGAACAGGCCCAGCCCCAGATGGTGCAAAGCCACCAGCGCCGCGCCGACCAGTATGGCCTTGATGTCATAGAGCAGCGCGCACATGGCGAGCGCCGCAAAGAAGGCCATATGCATATCGACCTGCTGGGGATGCCCGCGCATGGCGATCAAGGTCGCCATGACCTGCGCCATCAGCACCGATACGGCCAGATAGCGGAAGGCCGGTTGATGGCGAAACAGCGCCAGCCCCGCCACCAGCGCGATCAGCGTCGTGACCGCCAGAATGCTTGCCAGCCCCGGCCCACCCCAGCGCACCACATCAATGCCCAGCGCCGAAGCCGCCAGCACCGCGCTCATGGCGCACAGCCCAATGGCGGCCTGCATGCGAAACTGTTCCAGATTCATGCCGTGATTCATCAGCTCAGGCCCCCCGTGCCCGCGCAAAGACCGATTGCTGCAATTGTGAACCACGCGCCCTGGTCACGCACCCGCGCGGTAAAGCCCTCATCCAGCCCATAGGCCACGATGACATTGGGCAGCCGGCTGGTATCGACGATCCGCCCACCCGCCTCTATCACCGCGCCCAGCACCTCGGCCTGGCTCGTCCAGGGGGCAAAAACCACCCCCATCTCGCCCTGCTTTGGCGGCACATGCACGGCGGCGAAGGCAATAAAAATGGTGAACATCGCCACGGCACCTGCCGGCAGCAATTGTCCCAATTGGCTATCTCGTCGCGGCTCACCAGGACGCATTGCGTCGCTCGCACCTTTGAGAATGGCTAATTTCTTAAATTAAACAGAGGCTTGATAGCGATATCGTGCGCCCAATAGGTTAACGGGCGCTTTCGGCAGGACTTGGCAGCGCAACGTATGCCGCGATCTACGACGGGACGGTATCACGTGAGAGATCCGCCCTTTCGCCTCCCTCCCCCTTGAGGGGAGGGAGGGCAAGAACCGATGTCCTGTCCGTGCCAGAGCCTAAAGGCAAGCAGTCCAAAACCAGCCTAGAACTCGTTCCAATCCGCCGCGATAGCCGCATTGCCCTGGCTGAGATAGGAGCGGGCCGCAGCCTGTACCCCACCGCGTACCGGCGCCGGAGCGCGAGACACCGGCGCCGCAATGCGCACCGGGCTTTGCTCGAGCGTAAACACATCCACCACCTGATCGAGTTGGGCCGCCTGGGCCTCGCTCTGCTCGATGGCGGCGTTCATTTCTTCCACCAGGGCGGCATTATGCTGGGTCATTTCGTCCAGCACCCGTACCGAGGTGCTGACCTCGCCAATCGCCATGGCCTGCTCGCGGCTGGCCTTGGCAATCGACTGCATGATCGCCGTATTCTGATCCACCGCCGCCAGCATGCCCGCTAGTTGCTCAGCCGCATTGGACACGAGCTTGCTGCCGCCGCGCACTTCGGTGGCGCTCTGCTCGATCAGCGCCTTGACGTCGGAGGAGGCCGACGCCGCCGACTGCGCCAGGCGCCGCACTTCGACGGCCACCACGGCAAAGCCCTTGCCGGCATCGCCCGCCCGCGCCGCCTCCACCGAAGCGTTGAGCGCCAGCAGGTTGGTCTGGAAGGCGATGTCGTCGATCAGCCCGATAATGTTGGAGATCTTGGCCGAGCTTGTCGTGATGCGCTCCATGGCCGCATTGGCCTCATTCATGGTCACTCCGCTCTGCGCCGCGCTCTGGGAGACCAATTGCGCCTTGCCATTGGCGTCTTCGGCCATGCGCGCGTTCTCGGCGACGGTGGCGGCCAATTGCTCCATGGCCGCCGAGGTTTGCTCGATGGTCGCCGCCTGCTTGGTGGTGCGTTCGGACAGATCGTTGGCGCCGGAGAGGATTTCTCCCGTCGCGGTCTTGAGCGCGCCCGAGATCGCCTTGGCGCCGCCGACGATTTCGGTGAGCTTGTCGGTCACCGCATTGGTATCGCCCTTGAGCTTGGCAAAGGCGCCCTGATATTCGCCATGCATGCGGCGCGTCAGATCGGTATCGGCCAGGGCCCCCAGCACTTCGCCGGTTTCGCCCAGGCCGCGATCGACGGTTTCGACCAAAGCATTGACGCTCCCGGCCAGCGCATTGAGCTCGGGATCGGGAAACTGGGCATGCACGCGCTTGGAGAAATCCCCGGCAATCGCGGCATCCACCACTTCCCCGAAGGCGGCCTGCAGCGCCACCATCATATCGGTGCGCTCGATCCGGCGGCGCGCCGAGGCCGCGCGCTCTTCTTCGCTCATCTGGCTGACCTTGAGCCCGTTTTCGCGGAACACTTCAACGGCCTTGGCCATGGCGCCGATTTCGTTACCGCGCCCGGTATAGGGCACATCCGCCTCAAAATCGCCATCGGCAATGACCGCCATGGTTCGCGCCAGCCTGGGCACCGGCGCCATCATCAGCCGCGACACCAGATAGCCCAAAGCGCCCAGGGCAATCAGAATCGCCGCCCCAACCCCGAGCAGCAGCTTCAGCATGTCATAGATGACCGCCTCGACCTGCGCCTTGTCGGTGCCTACGAACAGCACGCCGATCGGCTTGCCGCTGCGGCTGAGGATGGGCTGGTAGGCGGTGTAATAGGGCTTGTCGACCACTACGGCCTCGCCGAAATAGGGCGTGCCCGCCAGCATGGCGGCATAGGCGGCACCATTTCTGTCGAGCGGCGTGCCCACGATCGGCGCTCCGTCGGCTCCGATAATGGTGGTCGACTTGCGCACGAAATCGGCTGTCGCCTCGTCCCAGACGAAAATCGTTGCGGCTTCGCCGGTCACCCGGGCGATGGAATTGACCAATTCGTCCTTGCCGAACTGGCCCGGCATCATCCAGGTGCTGATCGCCTCGAGTTCCCCCTCAGGCGTCCAAGCCACATTGGTGTCAGGCATGCCGCCCTTGAGAATGGTCGCAGCAGTTTTGATCGCCTTGACCTGGCCCTCCATCGCCTCCATCCGCACCGAAGCGCTGAGCGATATGAACATGGCCAGGCTGACCGCGGCGACCGAGACGATGACTGCCGAAATGACCAATGCGGCAATGGCCGTGGTCATCTTTACATTGCCGAAGAACCGGCCGAAGCGTTTGAACATGCCGAACTCCATTCGCCGCGCTCCATGAACGTGGCCAGACCTGGTCTGTTTACCTCAAATCGATTAGCGCCGTATTAGCGGCCTAGAAGGCTTCCCAGTCGCGCGCCAAAGCGGTGTTGCCGCGGACCAGCCCGCTTGCAGCGCTTTTGAGCCGCTGTTGCAGGCCACGGGCACCACCGTCATCCCGCCGCACCGGCTGCTGCTCTGCCGTTTCGATGCGGAACACATCAACGATCCGGTCCAGTTCCACGGCCTGCCCCTCGGTCTGCTCGATGGCCGCATTGGTCTGTTCCACCAAAGCCGCATTGTGCTGGGTCATCTCGTCCATGGTGCGCACGGCCGTGTTGACCTCTTCGATGGCCGAAGCCTGCTCCCGGCTGTCCCGCGCGATGGATTCGAGCAATGCATTATTGCCGCGCACGCCTTCCAGCATGGCCTTGAGCTTGCTGGAGGCGTCACTGACCAGCTTGCTGCCGCCGCGCACTTCGCCGGCGCTCTGCTCGATCAGTTTCTTGACGTCCGAGGAGGCCGAAGCCGCCGATTGTGCCAGGCGCCGCACTTCCACGGCGACCACGGCAAAACCCTTGCCGGCATCGCCAGCCCGTGCGGCTTCGACGGAAGCATTCAGCGCCAGAAGATTGGTCTGGAAGGCGATATCGTCGATCAATCCAATGATATTGGAAATCTTGGCCGAAGATTCGGTGATCCGCTCCATCGCCACATTGGCCGCATCCATCACCTGGCCGCCCTCCTCGGCGGTGCGGGTGACTTCGGATGCATTGGCGCTGGCATCCTTGGCCCGCTGCGCATTGGCCAATACAGTCGAGGCCAGCTGCTCCATCGCCGCCGAGGTTTCTTCGATCGTCGCTGCCTGCTTGGTGGTGCGCTCGGACAGATCATTGGCGCCGGAGAGGATTTCTCCCGTCGCCGTCTTGAGCGCGCCGGAAGTATGCCGCAACTGGCCGACCACTTCGGTCAGTTTATCCGCCACGGCATTGATGTCGGTCTTGATGGTCGCGAACGCGCCTTCATAATCGCCCTGCATCCGCTGGGTCAGGTCGGTATCGGCCATGGCGCCGAGCACTTCGCCCAGTTCCGACACGCCGCGATTGAAGGTCGAGACCAGGTTGTTGACGCCGCTGGCCAGGCTATTGAGTTCGGGATCGGGGAATTCGGCCGTCACCTGCCGGGTAAAGTCACCTGCCACGGCCGCATCGACCACTTCGCCGAAGGCCGATTGCAGTTCGGCCATCATCTGCTGGCGGTTTTCCTGGTCGGCAATGATCCGCGCGGCTTCCGCTTCGGTCATCTGGCTGACCCGTAGCCCACTCTCGCGGAACACTTCCACGGCGCGCGCCATGGCGCCCACTTCATTACCCCGGTCGGTAAACGGCACGATCGTATCGAACTTGCCCTCGGCAATCTCGTCCATCGCGCCGGCCAGGCGCGGGATGGATCTGGTGAGCCAGCGCGACACCAATAGCGCCACGCTGCCCAGCACTGCCAGCAGCACCGCGCCGATGATCACCATATTGAGTGCCGAGGCGCGGGCCGTTACTTCGGCCGCGCCGGCATCGCCGCCGACAAAGAAGGCGCCGAGCAATTCCCCGCTGAGATTGGTAATGGGCTGGAAGGCGCCGTTGAAGCGGGCGCCCTGCATGCTGACTTCGCCGGCATAGGGCTGGTTGGACGCCAACGCCACAGCCTCGGGCGAAGCCGCGTCGAGCGCAAAATCCTTGGCCCTTGTCCCATCCGGCAGGACGAAGCTGGCGGTCTTGGCGGTAAATATCCCGGTGGCCGGGTCAAAGGCGAAAATCGCCGAGGCATCGCCGGTCACCCGGGTCAGCGCATCGACGGCGGCGGTGTCGTAAAAGAACGGGATCGCATAGGTCTGGAAAGTGGCAATGCCGCCCGCATCGGCCCAGGTCACCACCGAGCCCGGCAGGCGTTTTTCATAGACCGTGGCCGCGACCTGCAGGTCCGACGCCTGCTTGGCGATGCTGGCCCGTGTCGCCTGCCCGCGCAGATCGACATAGACCGTAGCCGTATAGGCAATCACCGTCACCGCAATCGAGGTCAGGGCCAAAGCGGCAATCGCCGTCGTCAGCCGAATATTCTTCAGTCCTGCAAATAGTTTCACTGCCGCCAAAGCGCCCTTCTGGACGCCCCCTCCCAAACTGGCGTCATCCTAGGGCCGGGACCTTAAATTAAAGTTGCACTGGTATGGTAGTTTGGCAGCCGCAAAACAAAGGGCGCTCATTGGGCGCCCTTTGTTCATTGCAATAATGCTGGAAAACTATCAGCTCAGCGCGCCGATAACTGCTTCGATGCGCTTTTTCATCGTCGTCGCGTCGAACGGCTTGATGATGTAATTGTTGACGCCAAAGGAAATGGCCTCCTTGACCTGTTCCTTGTCGGAACGGCCGGTCGCCATGATGAAGGGCATGGCCTGGGTGCGCGGATGCTTGCGGATCACCTTGAGCAGGGTCAGCCCGTCAATATCTTCCATGTTCCAATCCGAAATGATCAGATCGACATTGCCTTTTTCGAGCTTGCCCAGGGCATCGCGGCCGCTCTTGGCCTCGATAATGTCCTTGAAGCCCAATTGGGTGAGAATATATTTGGCAATACCGCGCATGGACTGCTGGTCATCGACCACGAGAACGCTGACAGCGCTGGCTTTCGGCATGGTTTTGGTCACCTTCTGGTTTTCGGGGCCACTCCCGAACTGACTGAAAACACTTAGAGAAGAAGCGTTACAAATCCCTCAATCGCTTCCTGCGCTTTGTCCCTATGCGGCGGTCTTGAGCCTGACCAATGCATGGGCGAGACGCCCCGCCATCGTTTCGATCGGGGCCTGTTCGACCACCGCGCCTTCCTCGAACGCCACGCGCGGCATGCCATAGACCAGTGCCGAAGCCTGGTTCTGCCCCAATGTATAGGCGCCCGCGTCGCGCATCAGCTTGAGCCCGCGCGCCCCGTCGCGCCCCATGCCGGTCAGGATTGCGCCCACCGCCATGGGCCCGACGGCCTTGGCGACGGATTCGAACAGCACATCGACACTGGGCCGATGCCCGCTTTCCAGCCCATCCTCGCCCAACCGGCATTTGAGCTGGCCGGAGGACCGCTCGACCCGCAAATGCAATCCGCCCCGCGCCACATAGGCATGACCGGGCAGCAGCGGCATGCGATCCTGCGCTTCCACCACCTTGATGGCACAGAGTTCGTCGAGCCGCGCGGCAAAGCGGGTGGTAAAACCCGCCGGCATATGCTGGGCGATGACGATGGGCGGGCAATCGAGCGGCATATCCACCAGCACGGCCCGGATCGCCTCGACCCCGCCGGTCGATGCGCCGATGGCGATGAGTGCGCCGGCCGGCGCCGCCGCCGTCTTGATCGCCACTTTGGGCGCTTCGATCCGGCCGGCCCGGCCGCGCACATCCGAACGCGCAGCGGCGCGGATCTTGTCGCGCAGCCCGGCGCCAAAGGCTTCGATACCGCCCTCATATTCAGCGCTCGGCTTGGCGACAAAATCCACCGCGCCCAGTTCGAGCGCCAGTAGAGTTTCGCTGGCGCCCTTCTTGGTCAGCGTCGAAACCATCACCACCGGGGTGGGCCGCAGCCGCATCAGCCGGTCGAGAAAATCCAGCCCATTCATATTGGGCATTTCGATATCGAGCGTCACCACATCGGGATTGAGCGCCTTGATCTTTTCGCGCGCGTCGATCGGATCGGTGGCGGTGCCCACCACGTCGATATCGCCGTCACGCGACAGCATGCGGGTCAACACTTCGCGGATCAGCGCGGAATCGTCGACGACCAGAACCTTGATACTCATGCCGCCTCCCTTTTGCCCAATGCGAGCCGCGATTGATAAATCGTCTTGCCGACCAGCCGGAAATCGCCGCCGCCCGCGCCCAGATTTTCCGAATGCCCGATATAAAGGAACGCCTCGGGCGCCAGCATCTTGCCCAGCCGGCCGAACATTTCGCCCTGGGTCGGCTTGTCGAAATAGATCGCCACATTCCGGCAGAAAATCGCGTCGAACGGCCCCTTCATCGGCCAGGGACCGATCAGGTTCAGCGGCTTGAACGACACCAGTTCGCGCGCCGAAGCCGGAATTTGCAGGCCGCCACCCTCGCCCCGCTCGAACAGGCGCTGCCGCTCAGGCGTCAGCCCGCTCAATTCACTATCGGGATAAAGACCGCGCGCCGCCTTGGCGATCACCGCTGTATCGATATCGGTGGCCAGGATCTTGAAATCCCAGCGCTTGAGTTCGGGAAACGCCGCCAGCAGGTCCAGCCCGATCGTATAGGGCTCCTGCCCCGTCGAGCAGCCCGCCGACCAGATGCGCAGGCGTGTGCCGCGCGGCCTGTGGGCGATCAGCCCGCCGACATGGCTGCGCAAATGCTCGAAATGGTGGTCCTCGCGATAGAAGCGGGTGAGATTGGTGGTCAGCGCATTGACGAAATTCTGGCTGTCCTGTGCCGTGCCGCCCCGCTCAAGCAGGTCGACATAGGCGTCAAAACTGGCCAGGCCCAATCCGCGCACGATCTTGGAGAGGCGGGAAATGACCAATGTCCGCTTGGCATCGCTGAGGGAAATGCCGGCCACCGCATAGACGCGGCTTTTGATCCGCGAAAACTCCCGTTCGCTGAGGGATATTTCCCCGTGATCCATGAAGACGTTCCCCCAATAAGCCAGCCATTCTGGCCTGCCTGTTATGCGATCAGCCGCTGGCTGGGGATGGCATCCTGCTCCCGCACCGCGTCAAACGCCTCCATCCGCCCGGCCAGCCGCTTGATCGCGGTCTCCCCGTCATCCAGAGTTGCGGTGATCGTATCGGTTTCATTGCTTAGATTGCGTAAATGCCCGCCCAGCGCCGCAATGACTTTTTGCAGCGACTGGGCATGGGCCAGACCGGTCTCGGCCTGGCCCCGGCCGCGGCTGACCACGCTGCGGATTTCCATGGCCGACTTGTTGGTCAATTGCGCCAGCATGCGCACTTCATCGGCCACCACGGCAAAGCCCGCGCCCTTCTCCCCCGCCCGCGCCGCTTCGACCGCCGCATTGAGCGCCAGAAGATTGATGCGGAACGAAACATCCTCGATGGCACCGATCATTTTGGCGATTTCGGCAGTCATCTGGTCGATATCGCCGACCGCGGCATGGGTGCGCCCGGCCGCCAGCTCCGCCTCGCCCGCCAGCGCCCGCGCATCGCGCTCGGTCGCGCGAGCCCGCCGCACCAATTCTCCTCCGCGCTGCAGCGCCTGCCCGCCCGTGTCCAGATCATCGGCCGCGCCGCTGGCAAAGCCGGCAAAGCGGGCGGCGCGATTTTCGAAGGCGCCGATCAACCGGGCCACGGCGCCCAGCTTGCCCTCCAGCATCGCGCGCGCTTCCACCGCATCGGCCAGTTGGGCTTCCATCGCCGCAAGGAAATCGGCCAATTCGCGCGCCTGCCGGCCCAGCGCGCCCACGCCCATTGGACCGCTATCGCCCGCCAGCACGCGATCGATCTGCTCCAGGCCTTCATCCACCGCCTCAATGCCCCGATTGAGGCTGGCCAGCGCCCGATTGCGCGCTGCGGCATCGGCCTCGAAACGGAAACCGGTCTGCCCGGCCGCCATGGCGGCGGCATAGGCATCCAGATCATCGTCTTCGATATAGCAACCGGCCGGGATCAGCTCGAGCAGGAACCGCCCGGCCGCAACCGGCCGGCGCATCACCTCGAACCGTTTGGTGCCCAGCGCCACCATCCCCTGTTCGGGGGCCCCGCCGCCCGATTTGAGATAGCCGCTGCCGAATAGTCCATCCAGCGTGCCGCCCGGCACAGCCTCTGGCGCCAAAGCCCGCAGCCCCGCGCTGGCCACGACAATGCCTCCGGCATCGTCGGCCACCAGAGCGCATTGCTGCAGCGCCGCGATCCCGCTCTTGAAATGATGTGCCGCCTCCAGCCGCCGGTTCATCTTTTCCACAATGTCGGTAATGGCCAATGGCCCCCGTGGGCGCTCGGTGAGCCCTGCCGCCAGCGCGATGGCGCCCAGCATGGCCTGTTCGCGCTGCGCCGCCATGGCCACCGCCAGCACCGTGCCGGCAAAGGCCAGCCCGGCCGCCACCACGCTGGCACCGAACCAGGCAAGGCTCCACCCCAGAAATGGCAACAGGCCAAGCGCGGCAGCAAAGGCCGCCAGCCACAGCCCGCCAGCAATCAGCGCCAGGCGCAATGTGTGCATGAGGCGCGTGTTCCGCAAATCAGCCGAAGGGGTTTCAACATGAAAAACCCTAACGCCGAAATGGTTAATCAAATCTCTATGGCCGCCTACGTGTATAACACTTCGCTAAGCCAAGTTGAGCGGAGGTAAACTCCTAGAACAATTCGATATCGTCCGCCGGCGGCCGCACCACCACGCGCCGCTTGGCAATGGCGATTTCCTCGCGCGCCACATTGGCGCCCATGTCACTATCGAGCCGTTTGACGAAGGCCCGCCCCGAATGCGGCTTGAACAGCACGCGCCGCGCATAATTGCCGCCCACATCCTGGCCGGCCAGCACATAGCCTTCATCGTGGAGGAACTGGCGCACGAACTCGATATTCTTGGCGCCCACATCGTCCAGCGCCGAATTGATCTTGCCGCCACCGAACACCTTGATTTCGAGATTGGCCTTTTTGCCGCTGCCCAGGCCCAGCACCTTGTTGATCAACTGTTCCATGGCAAAGGCGCCATAGCGGGCCGAGGCGCCATAGCGGTCGCGCGCGGCGCCCGATTGCTCGGCCAGCAGGAAATGGTTCATGCCCCCCACCTGGGCGACACGGTCGCGCACACAGGCCGAGATGCAGGAGCCCAATACGGTGGAATAGGTCAGGTCGGCCGCGGCGGACACATGGCAATCGCCCTGATGCACGGTGGTGACCACGCCGCGGTCAAATTCAGGCGGCAGGGAACTGGTCATGGACATAATAGGTGGTCAAAATCCGCTGGGCGCCTCTTGCCGCCATACTGGCGCAGAACTCGTTAGCCAATCGCTAACCACGTGCCCCTGAGCCCCCGCTCTTCGCAATTTCAGCAAGAAGAGCTTTAGAAAGATTGGGCTAGGGTGCCGGCATCAGGGTAGGGTTCATTCGATAATGTCACTTCAAAAACTCGCGCGTGAGTTGGACGAGACTGCGCGCCAAACCGCATCCATGCTGGAGGGCATTACCGAAGCACTCGACCTGCTGGCCGCCAATGACCTCAAGAACCATCCCGCGATCAAGCAGGCGATGCAGATGATCGTCACGGCCTTGCAGGGCCAGGACCGCATCGAGCAACGCTGCCACAATATGGCGCTCGCCGTCCGCCAGTTCGCGCTGCTGCCGCCCACCGCGCCCGATAGTGTCTATGACGAAATCTGGGAAAGCCTGACGCTGGACGAACTGCGCGTCCCCGCCCTTTCCGGCATCGCTGCCCACCAGAGCCATGGCGACGCCGAACTGTTCTGAACCCATCAGAAAGACTGACAATCAGGCGCCGCAAGGCGCCTTTTCCGTTTGTGGCTGTCGCGACAGAACCGATCGATATTCGGCTCAGGCCTGCTGAATGGCGATTGGTTCTTAGCTGCGCAAGCCCGGCGCTTCCTGCCCGGCGCTCTGCACATATTCGGTATAGCCCCCGCCATAGACATGCACGCCCTCCGGCGTCAGCTCCAGCACGCGGTTGGATAGAGCCGCGAGGAAATGCCGGTCATGGCTGACGAACAGCATCGTGCCCTCATAGGCGCTGAGCGCGGTGATCAGCATTTCCTTGGTTGCGATATCGAGATGGTTTGTCGGCTCGTCCAGCACCAGGAAGTTCGGTGGATCGAACAGCATCATCGCCATCACCAGCCGCGCCTTCTCGCCGCCCGAGAGCACCCGGCACTTCTTCTCGATCTCGTCGCCCGAAAAGCCGAAGCATCCGGCCAGCGCCCGTAGCGGCGCCTGGCCCGCCTGCGGGAATGAGCTTTCCAGCTGCTGGAACACCGTCAGCTCGCCATCGAGCACATCCATGGCATGCTGGGCGAAATAGGCCATCTTGACCGATGGCCCGCGCGACACACTGCCCTGGTCGGGCTCGGCCGTGCCGGTCACCAGCTTGAGCAGCGTCGATTTGCCGGCACCATTGACACCCATAATGCACCAGCGCTCACGCCGCCGGACATGGAAATCGAGCCCGTCATAGATGGTGCGGCTGCCATAGCTTTTCGACACGCCCTTGAGCAGGGCCACGTCCTCGCCCGAGCGCGGCGCAGGGCGGAATTCGAAATCCACCACCTGGCGACGCTTGGGCGGCTCGACGCGGTCGATCTTGTCGAGCTTCTTGACCCGGCTCTGCACCTGCGCGGCATGGCTGGCCCGCGCCTTGAAGCGGGCGATGAAGTCGAGTTCCTTGGCCAGCATGGCCTGCTGGCGTTCGAACTGCGCCTGCTGGTTCTTTTCGGCAATCGCGCGCTGCTGCTGGTAGAATTCGTAATTGCCCGAATAGCTTGTCAGCGCGCCGGCATCGATCTCGATGATCTTGGTGCAGATGCGGTTCATGAATTCGCGGTCATGGCTGGTCATGAACAAGGCGCCGGGATAATTCTGCAGGAATTTTTCGAGCCAGATCAGGCTTTCCAGATCCAGATGGTTGCTCGGCTCGTCCAGCAGCAAGGCGTCGGGCCGCAGCAGCAGGATGCGGGCCAGGGCCACGCGCATCTTCCAGCCGCCGCTGAGCGCGCCCACGTCGCCATCCATCATCTCCTGGCTAAACCCCAGGCCATCGAGCACTTCGCGCGCCCGCCCATCAAGCGAATAGCCGTCCAGTTCCTCGAACTGGTGCTGCACCTCGCCATAGCGCTCGATAATGGCATCCATCGCATCGGCCTTGTCCGGATCGCCCATATCGGCTTCGAGCGCCCGCATTTCGCTGATAAGCGCACTGACCGGCCCGGCCCCATCCATCACCTCGGCCACCACCGGGCGGCCACTCATCTCCCCGACATCCTGGCTGAAATAGCCGATAGTGATGCCCCGATCGGCCGAGACCTGGCCTTCATCGGGCTGTTCCTCGCCGGTGATCATGCGGAACAGCGTCGTCTTGCCCGCGCCATTGGGCCCGACCAGCCCGACCTTTTCACCCCGCAGCAGCGTGGCGGAGGCGTCAATGAAGACGATCTGCTTGCCATTCTGCTTGCCGATGCTGTCGAGACGGATCATGGAAAAGTAACCTGCGCGCTGCGGCCCGCCCGAACGCGCGACCTGAAATCAAGGCCGACCGTTAAGCACCGACAGCGCGCTCGCGCAAGCCGGCGCGGCGCATTGGCGCAATGCGAAAGAGCGCCCGCGGGCGCTCTTTTTGTTTCAGGCGCCGAAACGCTCGATCACCTCGGCCAATGGCACCTGCCCCAGATTGGCGCCGGAGCCGGCCGGATGCTCGCCATTTTCAATGGCGGTCGCGTAGATCACGGCCGGCTCGGCTTCGATGCGCCGGCGCAGGGCGGCGAGCTTTGGCCAGCGTTCCGGCTCGGCAACACCGTGATAGTCCAGCCAGCGCACGACGCCAATCAACACGCCATCGGCCAGGCTCGGGCGATCTCCGACGAGGAAGGAGCTATCCCCGATCATCGCCTCGAGCCTGTCATGCCGGTTGATCACCAGCTCCCGGCCAAAGCGGCGCAGATTTTCCTGCAGCTCCGGATCGGGATTTTCCATTTCCAGCGCCGCCCAGAGCGGGGTGAAGGCGCCGGTAAAGCCGGTATTGATGAAGGCCATCAACTGATGCATGCGATCGGCCTCAGGCGAACGCGGCTCAAAGCTGATGCGCCGCGCGCTGTCGCGGGCTTCGAGCCAGGCGGCAATCGCCATGGTCTCGGTCAGGGGCCGCCCCGCATCGGTGATGAGAGCGGGGGTTTCATGCCGTGCATTGATACGGGCATAGGAGGGCTCGCGCATTTCGCCCAGCATGTCGACGCGGCTGAGGCGATAGGGTTGCCCCAGCCATTCCAGCGCCGCGACAAGCCCCATCGAGCTTCCCGCCGGGAAGCCATAAACAAGGATCGGTTCCAATTTTTTCTCCGTGATTTGGGGTCACGCTGGCCAGCGGAACTGGAACTTAGGCATTGCCGCGCTTAAGTAAATTACGCATGTTTTTGTAACCACGCCGGAGCCCGCCCGATGAAAGACCTCGTTTCCGCCTGCCCCATCGAGGATGTCATGCGCGTGCTCAGCGGGCGCTGGCCCACGCTGCTGCTCTATTATCTCAAGGACGGCACCAAGCGCTTCAGCGATCTGCAGCGCGACAATCCGAGCATTTCCCACCGCATGCTGACGCTGGAATTGCGCAAGCTGGAAAAGGCCGGCATTGCACGCCGCACAATGTTTGAAGGCTATCCGCTGCGCGTCGAATACGACCTCACCGAAACCGGCCTCAAGCTGATCCCCCTGATCGACGCCCTGGGCGATTGGTGGCAGACCGCTGCGCCAGCCAGCAAGAAAGTCGCCGCCAGGTCCCTCGAAGCCGTGTGAGTTGTTGGCGCCCTGGTGCTCAGCGCGCAGCAACAAAAAGGGCGCCATATGGCGCCCTTTTGCATATCGAGTTCGGTCCCCAGACCGATTGCTATTCTCTCAGGCCGGCATGAGGGCGATGGCTCCCTCAAGCGTCCATCTTGGCGCCACTGACCACCGCATGCAGGTCGATCAGCCCAACCATGCGGCTGTCATGGGTCACGATGCCGTTGAGCAATTCGGTGTCGATCGAATTGCCCTCGGGCACATTGTGGATGTCGTCGCGCGAGACGGTGAGGATGTCGCTGACCGCATCGACCAGGATGCCGACCCATTTGTCACCCACGCTCATCACCACCACGACATGGTTCTTGGTGGGCGAGGTCTGGCCATCGCCGAAGCGGGCGCGCAGGTCGAAGATCGGCACGATCGTGCCGCGCAGGTTGATCACGCCGCGCACGAATTCGCGGGTATTGGGCAGGGGCGTCGCCCCGTTCCAGGCGCGGATTTCGCGCACCGTGGTGATTTCCACCCCATAGGTCTGCTCACCGATCGAGAAGGCGATCAATTGCAGGCTATTGTGAGCGGCCAGGGTCTTGTCGCCGATATCGTCCCGAAGCCCGAGCGCTTCCATTCTTCTTTGCCTTTCTGCCGTCCTTCTGGGCGGCCACGCAGTACTGACAGTTTCCAGGCAGCCTAGGCCGCGGTCTTATGCATCAAAGTGGTCTTGAGCCCCTGCACGTCCACGATCAGAGCGACATTGCCGTCGCCCAGGATCGTGCCGCCGGCAATGCCGTCGACCCGTTCAAAATTTTCTTCCAGCGATTTGATCACCACCTGCTGCTGGCCGATAATGTCATCGACGATCAGCGCCACCTTGTGGCTGCCCTCGGCCTCGCACAGCACGACGAAGCGGTTCTCCGCCTCGGTCTCGGTATTGAGCGCAAAGCGTTCGGCCAGATCAATGACCTGCACATATTCGCCCCGCACCTGCAGCACCTTGCCCCCGCTCGGCACCCGCTCGAAGGCGGCACGCGAACACTGGATGGTTTCTACGATTGAGGAGAGCGGCACCACATAGGGCGAGTCCCCCACCTTGACCAGCATCACATCGAGCACGGCCAGCGTCAGCGGCAGGCGCAGCGTCATCCGTGTGCCCTTGCCCGTCCAGCTGCGGACATGCACCGAGCCGCCAATCTTCTTGATATTGCTCAGCACCACATCCATGCCCACGCCACGGCCGGAAATGTCGCTGACTTCGCTGGCTGTCGAAAAGCCGGGCGCAAAGATCAATTGATCGATCTGCTCGTCGCTCGGATTAACGTCGGGCGCGACAATCCCCTTGTCGCGCGCCACAGCCAGTACGCGCTCGCGATTGATGCCGCCGCCATCGTCCTCGACGATGATCAGGATATTGCCGCCGGCCTGTTCGGCGCTGAGCCGGATCGTACCGATTTCCCCCTTGCCGCGCGCCGCGCGCTTGTCGGGCGTCTCGATGCCATGATCGGCCGAATTGCGCACCATATGGGTCAGCGGATCGCTGAGCTGCTCGATCACCGTCTTGTCGATTTCGGTGTTCTCGCCAATGGTCTCGAGCTTGATCTTCTTGCCGGTCTTCTGCGCCAGCTCGCGCACCAGGCGCGGCATGCGGGAAAACACCGATTTGACCGGCTGAGCGCGGATCGCCATCACCGAATCCTGCAATCCCCGCGTGGTCTGGGCCAATACTTCGAGCCCGCGCACCAATTCGGTGTAGCGGGCGCGCAAGGTCTCATCCATCTGCTGGGTCAGCATGGATTGGGTGATAACCAGCTCGCCCACCATGTTGACCACGCGATCGACCTTGTCGAGATCGACGCGGATCGACTGCACGCCGACGCTGCGGGCGCCCGTATCGTCAGGGTCGGCGGCAGGGGCCACTGGCTTGAGCACTTCAGGCGCCCGCCGCGCAACGGCCGGCGCGCTCGGCTTGATCGTTTCGGCCAGCGCGGCAAAACTGAGCGCCGGCGCTTCCCCGGCTGGGTCCTCAGCCGCGACCGGCGGGGCGGCGGCCGGAGCCTCCAGCGCGAAATCGAGCAAAGCCTCGACCTCGTCATCGGCCAGTGCCAACAGGTCGGAAAGGCCCGGCTCGGCTACAGGTGCCGCTGCCGGTGCCGCTTCGGGAATGTCGAACGCCAGATCGGCGCCCAGCTGCAACACCGAAATATCGCAATCGCCATCGACGAATTCGAACACTTCGCGGATCATCGCCTCGGTCAGCGCGGGCGCGATCAAGGTAATCTCCCACGAGCAATAGACCGCGAACGGCTCGAAATCCGACAGCGGGGGAATGTCGCCGACAATGGCGCGCACGCTCATCTCACCCAAAGCCGCCAGTTCGCGGAACAGCAGCAGCGGGTCATTGGCCCGCGCGTAAAGCGCCTGATGCGGCCTGAAATTGATTTCCCAATGCCCGGGCTCGGCCGTCATCGGCGGCGCATCGAACGCGTCGTTCGCTGGGTCCTCGTCCACATCAGCAACAGCGTCGAAATTGACCATGACCGGGACGAACTCGATGTCGAATTCGTCGAGCGGTTCGCCGCCCTCGTCGTCCTCGGCTGCGTCGCCCCGTGCCAGCGTGTCGAAACGCACCTTTTCGTCCATGCCATAATCGGCCGGCAGCGCGTCCCCGGTCTGCACCGCCTTGACGTGATCGGCCACGATATCATTGGCGCGGATGCACAGCGTTACGACATCGTCGCTCATCTCGATGCGGCCGTCGCGCACATAATCGAGCAGCGTTTCATAGGCATGGGCAAAGCCCACCAGCGCCGAAAAGCCGAAGGCCCCGGCCCCGCCCTTGATCGAATGGATGGCGCGGAACACGGCATTGAGCCGGTCGGCATCGCGCTCGCCCGCTTCGATGGCGGCGAATTGCTCCTCGAGCTCGGTCAGAAGCTCGGAACATTCGTCAAAATAGGTGGCCTTGAAGTCGTCGAGATCGCTCATCTGCGCTTATTCAACCCTTCTGGGTTCTCGGCTTATAAAACTAGTGGACGACGCGATGGATGACGCTGATCAGCTTTTCGGGGTCGAATGGCTTGACGATCCAGCCCGTGCCGCCCGCGGCCTTGCCCTGGTCGCGCTTGTCCTGGCTGGTTTCGGTGGTCAGGATCAGGATGGGCAGGCTCTGGTGCTGGCCGGTGGCGCGCACATGGCGGATGAATTCGATGCCATCCATCACCGGCATATTGATATCGGTGATGATGACGTCGAAATCCTGGGTCTTGAGCAGGTCGAGCCCCTGCTTGCCATCCTCGGCCTGCAGCACCTCAAACCCCGCATTGCTGAGGGTGTGGTGCAGCATGGCCAGAATCGTGCGCGAATCGTCGACCGTCAGAACCCGCAAAGCCGTCATTATCTCATCATCCCCTTGAACTGGGCGCCAAGGCCCAGGCGCTCGATCGCTGCGGTCATGGCCGCGCTCGGCTGCAAAATGGTAAAATCGAAATTGTTGCGCTGGGCGGTCCCGGCGGCGCTGATCAGCATGAAGAGAGCATTGGTCGACACCCGCTGTACGCCGTCGGCGGCAACGGCCACGGAGCCATCCTCCACGGCATCAAGCAGCCCGTCCCGGATCGCATCGAGCGAATCCAGGTCCACGACCGCTGGCAAAGCGACGGTTTTCTTGGCCTTGCTGACCATGATGATTGACTGCCCCCGGAGCAATTCTCCGATGCGCAGTCTCCCTTGGAACGGTTTAAGAAGTGCTAAGCGGATCCGCGGTTCCCGCCCGTTTCTGGCGTAATGCGGCATTGGAGCCCTTGCGGGATGGGCAAGGAGGGGGATAACCCATCGGGTAAACCTGTTCTGGAACTGCCATGACCACCAATATCGCCCTCACCGGGCTGGCCCGAGACCTCGCCGCCCGCGCCCAAACCGGCAAGCCGATCCGCGTCGGCGTCATCGGCTCGGGCGAAATGGGCACCGATCTGGTGACCCAGATGAGCCTGATGACTGGCATCGAGATGGCGGCCATCGCCACTCGCCGCCCCCATACCGCGCTGCACGCCATGACCATCGCCTATGGCGAAGACAGCAAGGGCAAGCTCGCCGACAGCCCCGCCCAGGCCACCGCCGCCATCGAAGCGGGCAAGATCGCCATCACCTCGGCCGAAACCCTGGTCACCACCCCCAATATCGATGTGGTCATCGATGCCACCGGCAAGCCCGGCGTCGCCGCCGATTACGACCTGCTCGCCATGGAACATGGCAAGCATCTGGTGATGATGAATGTCGAGGCCGACGTCACCATCGGCCCCTATCTCAAGGCCCAGGCCGACCGGCTCGGCGTCGTCTATTCCGTCGGCGCCGGGGATGAGCCCAGCTCCTGCATGGAACTGATCGAATTCGTCTCCGCCCTCGGCCTGCCCATTGTCGCCGCCGGCAAGGGCAAGAATAATCCGCTCAAGCATGACGCCGTACCCGACGATTATCGGGAAGAAGCCGAGCGCCGCAACATGAACCCGCGCATGCTGGTCGAATTCGTCGATGGGTCCAAGACCATGGTCGAAATGTGCGCCATCGCCAATGCGACGGGCCTCGTCCCCGACGTTCCGGGCATGCATGGCCCCGCCGCCGACCGCGACGATATGGCCAAGGTACTCATCCCCAAGGCGGATGGCGGCATTCTCAACAGAAGCGGCGTGGTGGATTTCACCGTCGGCAAAGGCGTAGCCCCCGGCGTCTTCGTCATCGTCAAACCCGAGCATCCCCGCATCATCGAGCGCATGGATGACCTCCATATCGGCCATGGGCCCTATTACGCCTTCTTCCGCCCCTATCACCTGACCAGCCTTGAAGTCCCGCTCACCGCCGCACGCATCATGCTGCACGGTAAGCCCGACATGGTGCCCCTGCCCAATCCCGTCGCCGAAGTCTGCGCCGTCGCCAAGCGCGATCTGGCCGTGGGCGAGACCTATGACGCTATCGGTGAAACCTGCTACCGCTCCTTCACCATGACGGTGGGCGATGCCCGCGCCAAAAAGGCCGTCCCCGTCGGCCTGCTCGAAGGCGGCAAGGTCACGGCGCCTGTCAAAAAAGGCGAGTTGCTCACCACCGCCAACAGCCAGCCCGACACATCCACCCGCCTCTTCGCCCTGCGCCAATTGCAGGACAAGATGCTGGGCCTGATCTGATCCCGCCCGACTGGAGTTTTCCGATGCGTTTTGCCGCCCCGCTTCTGCTGCTGCCCTTGCTCGCCGCCCCCGCCTTTGCCCAGGATCTGCCGGGCGACAGCGAGCCCGTTCCCACCGATTGCACCAGCCTTTTCGACAATCTGGGCATCCTGAACCGCGACAAGCAAAGCCACATCGAAGACACGCCTACCGGCTGCGCCATCACCAATGTCTATTTCGGCAGCTCCTATTCGCGCTTCGCGATTGGCCGCATCACGCTCGAAGCCGACGATCTGTTCGGCGCCGTTGCCGGGCACAATCGTCCGGCCCAGCTCAAGCTGAATGTCAGTGGCGTCCGCACCTCGCCCGATATCGATAGCCCCCTCAATACCTATCTCATAGAGATGCAGCAGATCCCCTTCGAGCTGAACCTGGCCTATCGCTGGGACGCCACGAGCGGCGATTTCCACCTCGACGATCTCAGCATGCACATGCCCACAATTGGCAGCGCCGTGTTCAAGGCCGAGCTGAGCGATGTGCGCGACATGCCGGCGTCCATAGAGGAGCCCACCGATTACGCTCGCGGCAATGTCGAAAAGCTCACCGTGACGCTCGACAATCACGGCCTCTTTACCCACGTCATCGCGCCCATCTTCCTAGGCACCCTGCCCTATGACGAAGACCCCCGCCCCTTCATCGCCGACACCCAGAAGACCGTCATCGGCCTTATCGAGGCGCGGCCCGACAGCCAGATCGACCCCGAATCCAAGGCGGTCCTGGCGCGTTTCGTCAATGCTTTCCCCAAGCCTGACGGTATCTACCATTTCGAGATCGCTCCCGTTGACGCCCCGGTCTCGCTCGAAAGCCTGGTGGCGCCCAATGACAACATGGTGGGGCTGCTGGAACTGCTCGCCAGATTCAACCTCAGCGCCGAATACCAGCCGGTGGCGGCTGAGTAGGAGCAGGGCCAATTACGAAGCGGTTCTCCCTTTCAAACTCCCCACCCCACAATGTCATTCCCGCGAAAGCGGGAACCTCCGTTTTCTTCTGCTATAGCGAAACAGAGGTTCCCGCTTTCGCGGGAATGACCCGGTGGGGGAGACGCATAGAGCGTCTAGCCATTACCCCCGCAGCACCACCTTGCCCTTGCGCCCCGGCTCATCGCTGGCCTTCACCGCCTCGGCAACCTGCTCAAGATCGAACACGCCATCGACTGGTAGATCCAGCTCCCCCTTGGCCGCGAGTGTGACCAGCTCGCCCAGCATGCGCCCGATATCGGCCGCCGGCAGATTGGGCTTCATGCCCCAGAACCCGCGCACCTTCATCTGCCGGAACAGCAGCGAGCCCGGCGTGATCCGCAACGGCCGTCCCGTCATGGCACCGAAATTGACCAATTCGCTGCCATCTTCCATCACCTCGAATAGCTGCTCGGGCCCATCGCCACCCAGCGAGTCCAGCCCGCGCACAATATCAGCCCCGCCGGTCAAAGCCTTGACCTGCTCCTGCCAACCTTCGTTCGCGGTCGACACCACATTGTTCACGCCCAGAGCCGCCAGTTCCGCCACTGTCTCGTCGCGCCGCACCAGGCTCACCACATGAATGCCCTGCTCGGCGGCAAACCGCGCCACCAGCTTCCCCACCGCGCCATTGCCGGCATTTTGCACCATCCATTGCCCAGGCTCGATGCCCAGATAGGCGATGATCATCTTGGAGCTGAGCGGCATCGACACCAGCTGGCACGCCGTTTCGTCGCTCACCCCATCGGGCACCGGCACGACCCGCGCCGCCTCGACCAGATAATACTCCGCCCAGGTCTGGCTCGCCCCGCCGGCCACGCGCTGTCCGACCACCAGATTGCTGACGCCCTCACCCAGCGCCTCGACCACGCCGACGGCCTCCGTACCGCCCACCCAGGGCAGTGGCGGCTTGACGCCATAAAGCCCGGCCACGGTCATCAGATCGTGGTTATGGATCGGGGACAGCAACATCCGCACCAGCGCCTGTCCTTCGCCCGGCACGGGCTTGTCCCGTTCGCCCACCTTGAGCACCTGCTCGGGCACGCCATATTTCTCGAATACCACGCTACGCATCTGATCAACCTTGCCTTTGTGAAAGCCGCCAACATAGTCAGCCAAACTGGCGCGACAATGGCACAGGCCAACATGCCGCACCATTGCGGTCTCCAGCACGTGACTTGATCGCCGCCCGCACATGGAATAAATCCTGACTAGTTTATTCAGGAATATACGAGACCACCATGTCCAGCCTCACCGATGCTCGCGCCCCGCAACGCGTCCGGCACGAAACCCGCATGCGCCTGCTCGAGGTGATTGATGTCACCGACATCACCCCGCTGATGCGCCGCATCACGCTCAAGGGCGATATGGAAGGCTTTGCCTCACACGGTCACGCCGATCACATCAAGGCTTTCTTCTTTCCCGACGGCGTGGCCCCTATGCTGGCCCCGATCGGCCAGCGCGGCGCCGAATTCCCCGAGGGCATGCGGCCTGAAATGCGCGACTATACCCCGCGCTATTTCGACGTGGCTGCCGGCACGCTGGTGCTCGATTTCGTGCTGCATGGCGATGGCCCCGCCTCCAGCTGGGCCGCTAAAGTCGCCCTGGGCGACAAACTGGTCATCGGCGGCCCGCGCGGCTCCCTCGTTATTCCCGCTGCCTTTGACTGGTACCTCCTGGCGGGCGACGAAACCGCCCTTCCCGCCCTCGGCCGCCGCATCGAGGAACTCCCCGCCGGCGCCAAGATCGTCGCTGTCATCGAGGTGGATAGCCTGGCCGAAGAACAGCATTTCAAGACCGAGGCCGATCTCGTCCTGCATTATCTGCATCGAAATGGCCAGCCCGCC
The DNA here is from genome assembly GCF_000735585.1 of Devosia sp. LC5. Lineage (GTDB taxonomy): Bacteria > Pseudomonadota > Alphaproteobacteria > Rhizobiales > Devosiaceae > Devosia. The sequence continues at coordinate 94,420 of NZ_JNNO01000002.1, read as the reverse complement.
GGCACCACGAGCCTGATCCTCGACACCGTGAGCGAGATCGAATTTCCGCCCGGCGACGCCTATGCCTATATCGCGGGCGAGAGCTCGATGAGCAAAGCCGTGCGCGCTCACCTGACCGACGAACGCGGCTTCAACCCAGAATGGGTCAAAGCCGCAGGCTATTGGCTGCTCGGCGTGGCCGACGCTCACGAGGCGCATTGAGGGGCATTCCCCCTACCCCAAGATCACCCGCTCACACAGCACCATGATCGCCGCCCGCATGCTCGCCTCGTCGCGATAGCTCCGCCCAATCCCCGACGCCGCCGCGATCACCAGCCGCGCCAGATCCCGCGGCTGCTCGAGTCCCGCTTCGTCCAGCACAGCGGTAAACTTGTCTTCCACCGCCTGGTCCAGCGCCTGGTATTGCGCCGGTTGCCGGGCCTGTTCGGTATAAATTTCATCGGCATGGGGCGAACCATCGAGTAGCTCCAGCATCAGGCCATATTTGTCCGCCAGCGCCCGCCCGATCCGCGCCGATGCCGGGCCCCCGCTCGCCAGCCCGCGGTCGATGGCCCGATGGATATCCCCCGCCAAGGTCTCGACAATGGCATTGAACACCGCGTCCTTGTCGGCAAACTGGGCATAAAGCGTCGGCTTGGCCACATGCGCCGCCCGCGCAATGGCTTCCATCGTGGTGCCGCGCAAGCCATTGCGCAGGAACAAGTCCCGCGCCGCCACCAGCATGCGCTGGCGCTTTTCGGCCATCCGATCGGGCATAGGCAGATTCATTTCGCGGTCCACACTTGAACGAATTGAACGATTAACATATCTTTCGTTCAATTCTATTGGAGAAGATCAATGTCCGACCGCGTCCTTCTGACTGGCATATCCGGATTTCTGGGCGGGCATATCGCCCTGCAATTGCTCGCCGCCGGCTACATTGTACGCGGCAGCGTGCGCAGTCTAGACAAGGCCGGCAAGGTGCGCCAGACGCTGCTTAAGGCCGGCGCCGATATCACCAGGCTCGAATTCGTCGCGCTCGACCTGCTGAAGGACGACGGCTGGGACGCCGCCATGGCCGATTGCCGCTATCTGCAACACACCGCCTCCCCCTTCGTGCTGCGCACTCCCAAGGACCCCGATGATCTGATCCGCCCGGCCGTCGAAGGCACGCGCCGCGCCATTTCGGCGGCATTGGCCGCCAATGTCGAGCGCATCGTGCTCACCTCCTCCATCGCCGCCATGCAATATGGCCACGCCAATTACGAACGCCTCTTGACCGAAGCGGATTGGACCAATCTCGATAGCCCGCAGACCCCCGCCTATCCGCGTTCCAAGACCCTGGCCGAGCGCGAGGCCTGGTCGCTGGTCGACGCCGCCGGCCAGCACGATGACCTCGCCGTCATCAATCCCGCCGCCATCCTGGGCCCCTTGCTCGACGAGGATCCCGGCACTTCCGCCATGATGGTTCAGCTCCTGCTCGAGGGCAAATTACCCGCCGTGCCGGCCATTTCCCTCGCCATTGTCGATGTCCGCGACGTCGCCGCCCTCCATCTGGGCGCCATGACCGACCCGGCCGCCGGCGGCCAGCGCTGCGTCGCGGCGGCACAAACCGTTTCCATGGCCCAACTCGGCCAATTCCTCAAACCCGCCTTCCCAACCCGCCGCATTCCAACCCGCACCCTGCCCGATTGGCTGGTGCGCATCGTCGGCCTGTTCAACCGCGATATCGGCGACAATGTCGCCGAACTGGGCAGTCCCAAGCGCTTCAACGCCCACCGCGCGCCCACGCGCCTGGGCCGCCCCCTGATCGGCGTACAGCAAGCCGCCATCGCCACCGGCAAAAGCCTGGTGGAACATGGACTGGTTTAGGCGGAGGCGTTGCCACCAAGGACAAACCACCCCCTTGCCCAAACCCCGATTATTGTCCATATCAACGGGGTCGGAACGGGGCTGTAGCTCAGTTGGGAGAGCGCGTCGTTCGCAATGACGAGGTCAGCGGTTCGATCCCGCTCAGCTCCACCATTCCGGCTCCCCTACTTCCCCGCCGCAAATCCCGCCAGCACCCGCACCCAGGCGCGGATGCCGCGGTGGAAGCTCTCAAGGTCATATTTCTCGTTGGGCGAGTGGATCGCGTCGTCGACATGGGCGAAGCCGATCAGCAGGGTATCGAGGCCCAGGATCTTCTTGAAATCGCCGGCCACCGGGATCGAGCCGCCTGAGCCGGTGATGACGGCCGGCTTGTCCCATTCACCCGACAGGGCTGCCAGCGCCTGCTGCAAATATTTGCCATCAGCCGGCACGGTGATGGCGGGCGAAGCGCCATGGGGGGTGAATTTGACCGAGCAATCGGCGGGCACGCGCTCCTCGACATGCTTGCGGAAGGCGGCGCGGATCTTGGCCGGGTCCATGCCCGAAACCAGGCGGAACGAAATCTTGGCGCTGGCCTTGGCGGGGATCACGGTCTTGAAGCCGTCCCCGGTATAGCCCCCGATCATGCCGTTGATTTCGCAGGTCGGGCGCGACCACAGCATTTCGAGCACGCTGCGGCTTTGCTCGCCCGCCTTGAGCGACAGGCCGGCCTCGCCCAGAAACGCCTTTTCGTCAAAGCCCAGCCCGTCCCACTGCGCCCGCAATTCCGGGGAAATCTCGGCCACGTCGTCGTAAAAGCCCGGCAGGGTCACGCTGCCATCGGGGGCGCGCAGGCTGGCGATAATTTCGGCCAGCACCTGATTGGGATTGCGCGCCGCATTGCCGAACATGCCCGAATGCAGGTCCTTGTTGGCGCAGGTGATTTCCACCTCGTCGGCCACCAGCCCCCGCAGCATGGTGGTGACCGAAGGCGTCTGGCGGTCCCACATATCGGTGTCGCAGACCAGCGCGATATCGGCCGCCGCCAGCTCGGCTTTATTGGCTTCCATGAAGGGTGGCAGGTTCTTGCCGCCGCTTTCTTCCTCGCCCTCAAGCATGAGCGAAACCTGTACGGGCAGGCTGCCGGTAACCGCCTTCCACGCGCGGCAGGCTTCGATAAAGGTCATCATCTGGCCCTTGTCGTCCGAAGCGCCGCGCGCCACGATGATCTTGCGCCCCTGTGCATCGTCCTTGAGCACCGGCTCGAACGGATCAGTATGCCACAGGTTCAGCGGATCGACCGGCTGCACGTCATAATGGGCATAAAACAACACATGCGGGCCCTCGGTTGCCGGCCCATGCGCCACCACCACCGGATGCCCCGGCGTCGGCCGCGCGGCCGCGTCAAATCCCAGCCCGCTCAATTCCCCCACGATCCAGTCGGCCGCCCGCTGGCACTCGGCCGCAAAGGCCGGATCGGTGGAAATCGACTTGATACGCAGCAGCGCCTTGAGCCGTTCCAGGCTCTCATCGAGCCCGGCATCCACCTGGGAGAGAACGGCGTCGAGGCTGGCTTGGCTGGTCATGGCAATATTCCGATCGAAAAGATTCGGGCGCGACCATGGCGCAGCAGCCCCGCTTCTGTCCACCTTCATCGCCGCGCCTGCTATTGTACTACTAATGCGCCCCGACTAGTTTGACCTCTGGCCCGGAACGGGTCGCGGAGACCTTTGCGGTGAAAGACAGCAATGCAAGCGTGGCGCGGCATTCGGGCGAATTGATCGCGGCCCTGTCCGGCCGCCGGCCCTCGCGCAATCTGCATTCCGATGTGATGTGGCGGCTGGGCCTGGCCATTGTTTCGGGCCGCTATGCCGAAGGCTCCATCCTGCCCGCCGACAGCGAATTGCTGGCCGAATTCGGCGTCTCCCGCACCGTGCTGCGCGAAGCGCTCAAGAGTCTCGCCGCCAAGGGCATGATCGAGGCCCGGGCCCGCATCGGCACCCGTGTGCTGCCGCGCGGCCGCTGGAACCTGTTCGATAGCGACGTGCTGGCCTGGCATTTCGAACTGGGGCCTGATGTCACCTTCCTGCGCAGCCTCTCCGAAGTGCGTATCGGCATCGAAATCGAGGCGGCGGCCTTGGCGGCGGAACGGCGCAGCCCGGAACAGGCGCAGGACCTGCTCGAGCTGGCCGACCAGATGGGCACGGCCGAAACGCCCGAGGAATTTGCCCGCTACGATCTGCAATTCCACCGCGCTGTGGCTTTGGTTTCGGCCAATCCCTTCATGGCCTCGATCTCGGCTTTGGTGGAACTGGCGCTCACCGCCTCCTTCACCATCAGCTCGCCCATCATGGTGCCCGGCGCGCTCGAAGCCGCCGTCCGCTCGCATCGCCGCATTGCCCAAGCCATCGCCGCCGGCGCGCCGCAAGAGGCTCGCGACGCCATGAAAGCGGTGATCACCGAAGGCTTTACGCGGGCAGCCGAGCGGCTGCAGACGCGCTAGGCCTAGACCAGGTTGAACGCCACCCGGCCCAGTCCCGGCGCTTCGGCGCTGATCAGCTTGGCGGAAACATCGGCCGGCCCGATCCGCGCCCCGGTGATCACTACTGTCCCCGCCGTCAGCTTCAGTCCGCGCGCTGTCGCATGATCGGCCAGCCAGACCAGCGCGGCCAGCACATTGTCCGTATCGGCATTGCCCGCCGTGGTCTTGATTTCGGTCCCGTCATAGAAGAGCGCCATGGCCTGCTGGCCGAATTCGGGCAGGCTTGAAGCCGGAACCGGCGGGCCGACGATCACCGCCCCACTGCTCTGCAGATCGGCAATGCCCGCCAATTGCGGCGCCGCCTTGCGATCCTTGTAGCGGGTCGCCAGCACTTCGATGGCAATGTGAATGCTGGCCAGCGCTGCCTTGATGTCGTCTGGCCCATAGCCGCCCGGCTTGCCCGGCAGGTCCTGGCCGATGGTCACGGCCACCTCAACCTCGATGCCGATCCCCGGCAGATCGGCCGTCTTGAGCACCGCCCCCGATTGATAGACACCCGATTTGAGGATCGGCGCGGCAAAGCATGGCCCATCGGCCGGCTTGGGTGTCACTTTCCAGGCCCCGACCGGGCCAAGCGCCGCGACGATCTCGTTCTGCACCGCATAGGCCGCCTCGGCACTGGCCGGCACCAAGGCCGGGTCCAGCGGATCGACCGCCACACCGGAACGGCGGGCAGCCAGCAGCAGTTCAGTCAATTCGGAGGCCATCAGAAATCCAGTTCAACAATGTTTAGATCACGTGGAGCATTCAGGGCGTGACCCCACAATCACAGATTTCCCAGCCCCGGCCTCACAAAAAGACCAACGCCAGGATCGCCAGCACCGCCGGCACGGTCTGCACCAGTAGAATTTTCGGCCCCACGCTCGCCGCACCATACAGCCCCGCCACCGCCACGCAGGCCAAAAAGAACAGCTGGATCTGCCAGCCGAAGCCCGGCTCGGGCTGCAGCAGACCCCAGATCAGTCCCGCGGCCAGAAAACCGTTATACAGCCCCTGATTGGCCGCGAGCACTTTGGTCTGCCCCGCAAATTCCGCCGTGGTGCCAAAGGCCTTGCGACCCTGCGGCTTGGTCCACAAGAACATTTCGAGCACGAGAATGTAGATATGGACCAGCGCCACCAGCACGACGAGAAGGGGGGCGATGAAGCTCATTTGGTCTTGGACTTGCTGATGGGAGCGGCAGCTGGCGGCATGCCGGTCCCGCCCGCATCCCAATAATCCTGCAACGCGCGCCATTCGATATAGGCGGCGTCCTGATCCGGCAGCGCCTCGCGCGAGCCACCCAGTTCGACCAGCCGTTCCAGAATCGGCTCCACATTGGGTCCTTCTGTCTCGCAGGTACCCGCTTCATCCAGCGCATTGAAGGCCGGGGTTTCGTAGGTCTGCACATATTGGTCGGTGGTCAGCCCCATCTGATGGCTCAGAATATCGGCGGAATCGGTCAGCAGCGACCAATCCTCTTCGCTCACCTCATAGCCCACGCAATTGGACGACACGATATTGGCCAGCACCACCTGATGCAGAAATTCCTCTGCCTGCGTGCCGGTAATTCCCGATAGATCGGGCAGCTGCACATAGATCTTGCCATCGGCCAGCGCCGGCGTCGCCGCCAGCATTCCCGCAAGGCTCGCCCCGATCAGAAACCGCTTCATCAAATTCAAGCTCCTCAATTCCCTCAAGCCGCCGCTCCCGGCGCGCTCATGCACAGTTTTGCCATGCCGATTGCGACTCAAACAAGGCGGCTTCTCAGCTGGGCTGGCCCCCAATCGACTGCCCCGCTTTTGCCCCCGCCGCGATAGCCTTGCCCATCGCTTCGGCCATGTCATCTCCGGCCATTAGCGCCGCGACGAACCCGGCCGCAAAGGCATCCCCCGCCCCCGTCGAATCCACCATCTCGACCACCTGCGCCGGCAGCGTCAGCTCCACCCCATTGCGCCCGCCCAAAGCCGCCCCGTGCCGCCCGCGTTTGAGCACCACCCGCTGGTAATGCGCGCCCAGCGCTACTACACAGGCTTCGAACCCTCTCGACCCGCACAGCGCCGCGGCCTCATCCTCATTGGCAAATAGCCAATCAGCGCCAGAGGTCCATTCGATAAACCGCTCGACGCCCACCTCGGCCAGAAACCCCTCCGACGCCGGATCGATCGCCACTGCAATCCCCCGCGCCTTGGCCTCTGCCAACAGACCCTGCACCGCCAGCCGCGGCCGCTCGGCAAAAAAGCTGTAGCCCGACACCATGACCATGCCGACGCCATCGAGCAGCGTGGCCGGCAGATCGTCGGAGGAGAGATTGAGATTGGCCCCCCGGTCGGTAAGGAAACTGCGCTCCCCATCCGGATCGACCATGGTCACCAATACGCCCGAGGGCAGATCGGCATCCGCCGCCAGCATGGGCACAACGCCCCGACCGCGGAAATAATCCTCAAGCCGGGCAAGATCGTCGGCACCCACCCGCGCGGCGAACGCCACATCGGCACCCATGGCGCCCAGCCACACCGCCTGATTGGCGCCCGACCCGCCAGGTCGGTGACGCACCTGCGCCCGCCGGTCCGATCCTTTGACGATCGGGCCCTCGGGCACCACGATGATATCGGTCATCACATCCCCGACGACGAGGACTTTTGCACTCATGCGCGGCGTAGGCCCGGCTGCGGCACTTCACGCGCCGCCAGCGCCACCGCGATCTGCGCGGCGACCTTGGCATTGTTCTCGACCAGCGCGATATTGGCCACCAGCGACTTGCCCTCGGTCAATTCGAAAATCCGCTTGAGCAGGAATGGCGTCAATTCCTTGCGGCTCACGCCTTCGGCCTCCGCTGCCCGGATTGCCTCGGCGATCCGCGCCTCAATGGAGGCTGCATCCAGCTCGTCCGCTTCGGGGATCGGATTGGCGATCAATACGCCGCCCATGCCCAGATCGGCCTGCATACCCACCACCTTGGCAATATCCCCGGCATTGTCGAAACGGTGATCGACCTTGTGCCCGCTCTTGCGCGCCCAGAAGGCGGGGAATTCATCGGTGCCATAGCCGATCACCGGCACGCCATTGGTCTCGAGCACTTCGAGCGTCTTGGCGATATCCAGGATCGACTTGGCCCCAGCGCAGATCACCGCCACCGGCGTGCGGCTGAGTTCCTCAAGGTCGGCCGAAATATCGAACGTGTCCTCGGCCCCGCGATGCACCCCGCCAATGCCGCCCGTGGCAAACACATGTACCCCCGCCAGCGCCGCAATCTGCATCGTGGTGGCAACGGTCGTGCCGGCGATAGCGCCCTTGACCAATAGCGAAGACACATCGCGCCGGCTTGCTTTGGCAGCCTTGCCGCCTTCCAGCGCCAGCCGCTCCAGGTCTTCTCCCGAAACACCCACGCAGAACCGTCCATCCATGATGGCGATCGTGGCCGGCACCGCGCCATGCGCCCGCACCACCGCCTCCACATTCCGCGCCATTTCCAGGTTCTGCGGATAGGGCATGCCATGGGTGATAATGGTGGATTCCAGCGCCACCACGGCCTTGCCGGCCTTGAGCGCGGCCTTCACTTCGGGACTGATGGAAAGATAAGCCTTGGCGCTCATGAGCGGCCTCCGTAATGCATCGATCTGCGCCGCCTGCGGGCGCCTGTTGACCGGGGTTGTGCGCTGCCAGGCGCCAGGGCGTCAACCCCCGGCAAAACAACGCGGAAAGAGGGGGCAAAACCGCTTGTCGCCCTTTTAATTTGGCTCTAGGTTGCCCTCATAAATCCAGCGGGAAAGGGCACTTCGCTGCAGACGATCATTGTTGATTGCGCCGCCGGCGCCGATCGATACGCGCCCCGCTCCGGGCCCAGCAGAGCGAAGTCCGCCAGCGCTTCCGAGCGCTCTTTCCGCATACATCCGGTTCCACTTTCCGTTTGCGCATCGGGGTCTCCCAGATGAGCCCGCGCAGCTGATACCCCGCGGGACCATTCGCGGTCACGCGCAACGCCAAGAACAGATTGCCGCGCCTCGGCCAGGCAAGATCAAAACAGACCAAAAAACCAAAAACAGGAGCTCGCCGCAGATGAACAAGACGCTTGCACTTGCCTTGGGGGCACTCATGGTGGCGTCCCCCGCCCTGGCCCAGGAAGAAGCCGTTCTCAACGTCTACAACTGGTCCGACTATATCGCCGAAGACACGATCGCCAATTTCGAGGCCGAAGCCGGCATCAAGGTGAATTACGACGTCTACGACAATAACGAGATCGTCGATGCAAAGCTCCTGGCCGGCAATTCCGGCTATGACATCGTGGTGCCCTCGGGCAATTTCCTCGAGCGCCAGATCCAGGCCGGCCTGATCCTGCCGCTCGACAGGTCCAAGCTCACCAATCTTGGCAATCTCGACCCCGCGGTGATGGCGACCGCCGCCAGCCAGGACCCCGATAACGCCCATGGCGTGCCCTATATGATCAACACGATCGGCTATGGCTACAATGTCGCCAAGGTGAGCGAAATTCTCGGCGCCGACGCGCCGACCGATAGCTGGGACCTGATCTTCAAGCCCGAATATGCCGAAAAGCTCGCCGCCTGCGGCATCAGCCTGCTCGACAGCCCGTCGGAAGTCACCGGCATCGCGCTCAACTATCTGGGTCTCGACGCGAACTCGGAAAGCGAAGAGGACCTTGCCAAGGCCGAAGCGCTGCTGACCTCGATCAAGCCCTTTATCCGCTACTTCCACTCTTCCCAGTATATCGACGATCTGGGCAATGGCGAAACCTGTGTGGCCCTGGGCTATTCGGGCGATATCTTCATCGCCGCCGATGCCGGCGCCGCCGCCGCGACCCCGGTGGAAATCCAGTATGTCATCCCCAAGGAAGGCGCCGCGACGCTGTTCGATTTCCTGGCCATCCCGGTGGATGCGCCGCACCCGGAAAACGCCCACAAGTTCATCAACTATATCCTCGAACCCGAGGTCGTGGCGGCCATCACCAATTACGTCTTCTATGCCAACCCCAACCTGCCGGCGACCGAGTTCGTTGACGAAGAGGTCAAGTCCAATCCGGGCATCTACCCGCCCGCCGAAACCATCGCCAAGGCCTTCGTAATGAAGGCCCATAGCCCCGAATTCGAAGAGGTCTTGACCCGCACCTGGACCCGCATCAAAACCGGCCAGTAACACAACAGGGGCGGCACCAGCCGCCCCTTCCATCTTTGACCCACCAGCAGCCCTCATGGTGAGCCTGTCGAACCACGAGGGCGGGCAGTATCCAGTCACGACCTCGTCCTTCGACGGGCTCAGGATGAGGTCTGCTGACAGGATTGCTAGGGACCGACATGGCTAAAAAGCCCCAATTGGCTATCGATACGCGTCCGTGGCGCGACCCCGGCGCAAAACCCTTCGTGCGCATCAAGAACGTCACCAAGAAATTCGGTGACGTCGCCGCCGTCAACGACGTCTCGCTCGACATCTACAAATCCGAACTGTTCTGCCTGCTGGGCGGCTCGGGCTCAGGCAAATCCACCCTGCTGCGCATGCTGGCCGGCTTCGAGGAACCCACTTCGGGCAGCATCGAAATCGACGGCCAGGACATGACGGGCGTTGCCCCCTATAACCGCCCCATCAATATGATGTTCCAGTCCTATGCCTTGTTCCCGCATATGAATGTCGAGCAGAACATTGCCTATGGCCTCAAGCGCGATCACCTGCCGCCCACCGAAATCGCCGGCCGCGTCGCAGAACTGCTGAGCCTGGTCAAACTGCAGGATTACGGCAAGCGCAAGCCGCACCAGCTTTCGGGCGGCCAGCGCCAGCGCGTCGCCCTGGCCCGCGCCCTCGCCAAAAGACCAAAACTGCTGCTGCTCGACGAACCCCTCGGCGCGCTCGACAAGAAGCTGCGCGAGGAAACCCAGTTCGAACTGGTCAAGATCCAGGAAACGCTCGGCGTCACCTTCATCGTGGTCACCCACGATCAGGAAGAGGCGATGAGTCTGGCCACCCGCATCGGGGTGATGAACTCCGGGGAAATCGCCATGATTGGCGAACCCACCGACATCTATGAATTCCCCAATTCCAAATTCGTCGCCGGCTTTATCGGCTCGGTCAATATGGTCGAAGGCGTCGTCACCGAGGACGAGCCCGGCCATGTCCGCATCCGTTCGGCCGAACTGGGCTGCGACATCTATGTCGGGCACGGTGTCGATTGTGCCCCCGACCAGATCCTGTGGTGGGCCATCCGCCCCGAAAAGGTCCACCTGAGCCGCGACAGACCCGACGCGCCATTCGACGCCAATGTCACCAAGGGCATGGTCGAGGAAATCGGCTATCTGGGCGATATGAGCGTCTATCAAATCCTGCTCGAAAGCGGCAAACGCCTGCGCGTCACCCAGACCAATACCGTCCGCGGCAATCCCGATTCCATCACCTGGGACGAAAACGTCTACCTCACCTGGGGCGACAGCTCCGGCTCGGTGCTGACGGTATGAGCAGCGCAGCAAAGGCGGCTTCCTTCACCTCTTCCTTCGGGGGAGAGGTCGGCGTGCAGCGCCGGGTGAGGGGGCCTTCCCCCCGCACCGGGTCAGGAAAAGGCCCCCTCACCCGACCAAAGGCGGTCGACCTCTCCCTCTGGGGGAGAGGTGAAGAGGAGCACACCCATGTCTAGCTTCGACACCGATTCCCCCCCGCCACCGCACCGCCGGCCCTGGACGCTGTTTGAACGCGGCCTCAAAGCCATTGGCCTGTCCGGCCGGGCGCTGGTCATTGCCGCGCCCGCCATCTGGCTCACCGTGTTCTTCCTCGTGCCGCTGCTGGTCGTGTTCGGCATTTCCCTGTCGGTCAAGCAATTCGGCCGGCCGCCCTATACGCCCCTGCTCACCACCGACGAAGGCACGGTGCAGCTCACCCTGCACCTCTCCAATTACCTGCGCCTCTTCACCGACAATCTCTATGTCGCGGCCTATCTCAGCTCGATCAAGATCGCCTTCATCTCGACCGTGATCGCCCTCCTGATCGGCTACCCCATGGCCTATGCCATTGCCCGCGCGCCCGACCGGTGGCGCAATATCCTGCTCATGCTGGTCATCCTGCCGTTCTGGACCTCGTTCCTGCTGCGGGTCTATGCGCTGACCGGCTTCATGCGCGGCAATGGCGTGATCAACAATTTCCTGGGCCTGTTCGGCATTCCGCCTGTGGTGATGATGCAGACCGATTTCGCCGTCTATGTCGGCATCGTCTACACTTACCTGCCCTTCATGATCCTGCCACTCTATACCAATCTGGTGAAGCTCGACGGCGCCTTGCTTGAGGCTTCGGCCGATCTGGGCGCGCGGCCTGTCCGCACCTTCCTGTCCATCACCCTGCCCCTATCCATGCCCGGCATCATTGCCGGCTCCATGCTGGTCTTCATCCCCGCCATCGGCGAATTCGTCATCCCCTCGCTATTGGGCGGACCCAGCACGTTGATGATCGGCCGGGTGCTGTGGGACGAGTTCTTCGCCAATACCAATTGGCCCCGCGCGGCAGCCGTCGCCATCGCCATGCTGGTCGTGGTCGTTATCCCCATCATGCTGCTGCAAAAGGCGCAGGATGCGGTGCAAGACAATGAGAGGAACACGTAGATGCGCCGCGGCTGGTTCCTGCCCATCACGGCAACGCTCGGCTTTGCCTTCCTCTATGCGCCCATCATTTCGCTGGTCGTCTTCTCGTTCAACGAAAGCAAGCTCGTAACCGTCTGGGGCGGCTTCTCCACCAAATGGTATGGTGAGCTGCTTGCCGATCCGCAAATGCTCGGCGCCGCGTGGCTCAGCCTGCAGATCGCCTTTTTCAGCGCCTCGATCGCCCTGGTGCTGGGCACGCTGGCCGCTGTGGCCCTGGTCCGGTTCCGCCGCTTCAAGGGCCGCACCGTGCTGGCCGGCACCGTCTCGGCGCCCCTGGTCATGCCCGACGTGATCACGGGCCTGGCGCTCCTGCTGCTCTTCGTCGCCATGGAAGGCACTCTGGGCTGGCCGGCAGGACGCGGCCTCGTCACCATCATCATCGCCCATTCCACCTTCTGCATGGCCTATGTCTGCGTCGTGGTGCAGTCGCGTCTCGCCGATTTTGATCTCAGCCTTGAAGAAGCCGCCATGGATCTGGGCGCCACCCCGGTCCGGGTCTTCTTCGACATCACCCTGCCCATCATCGCCCCGGCTCTGGTTTCGGGCTGGCTGCTCGCCTTCACCCTCTCGCTGGACGATCTGGTCATTGCCAGCTTCGTCTCCGGTCCCGGCTCCTCCACCCTGCCCATGGTGATCTTCTCCAAGGTCCGCCTCGGCGTCTCGCCCGACGTCAATGCCTTGGCCACCATCATTATCGGCATCGTCGCCCTGGGCGTCTTCGCCGCCACCCTGCTGCAATTGCGCGCCCACCCCAAAAAGGCGCGGGCCTGAGACTTCCACTTGTTAAGGAGGAGGACATGTCCCAATCGCCGCAAGACTATGTAAGGCAACACAATCTCATTCGAAAATACGGATTTGGGCTATTTCTGGTTGTGCTGGCAGGCATTGGCAGTACGCTTCTCGGCGATCATCCATCGCTGGTTGTGCTCAAGGTTCTGGTCGTCATTCCCATCGTCATGGCCTTCATCTTTCTGCCGGCCATCTTTGATCCGACACGCTCGCGCACCCCATTCACGCCCAGCTTTATAGAGCGCACGGCTCTTGAAGGCGTGCTGCTGGCGATCGCCATCGCGGTGTTCTCATGGTCGCCCGACAGCAATGTCGTCCGCCTGCTCACCGTTACCATTTTTGTCGTCATGATCTATTTCGGCGCCAGCATGGCCCTTGCCCGCTTCCGCCGGTCTTAAACCAGCATCACGAAAATCGTGATCTTTGCTGGGTTGCGCCCCGGAAAAAATCTGTCATGCTGGCGTCATGTTCAACCAACGTGAAGGAGGTGATCCAGTGTCGATTGAGATTAAGGTTCTCGAAGCAGGTCTTGGATTTTCGGTGCAGGCCACGGAGGTAAGCCTCGGCTAGCACAATCCTTCAAGGCACTTGAGGCCTATAAACTCAGGAAGGGCCGTCCGTTTCGGGCGGCCCTTTTTATTGGCGGCTTGACGGAGCGGCCCAAGCCATTGATACCGCTGGCAAGATAATTTCGAGGCTCCCATGACCACGGCCAATTTCGTCCTGACCCTTTCCTGCGCCGATCGCCCCGGCATCGTCGCCGCCGTCACCACCGAGCTGGCCGCGCTCAGTGCCAATATCGCCGAATCCAACCAGTTCTGGGATCGCGAAACCGACCGCTTCTTCATGCGCCTGGCCTTCACCGCGCCCGAGGGCGTCAGCAGCCAGATCATCGAGCGCGCGCTCAAATCCCCCATCGAACGCTTCTCGATGAAGACCGCCCTGGTCGACGAAGCCCGCAAGAAGCGCATCGTCATCATGGTTTCCAAGTTCGATCATACCCTGCGTCACCTGCTCTACCAGATCCAGGTCGGCTGGCTCGACGCCGAAGTCGCGGCCATCGTTTCCAATCACGACACGACGCAGAAGCTGGCCGAGGCGGAAAATATCCCCTTCCACCTGCTGCCCGTCACCGCCGCGACCAAGGCGGAACAGGAAGAGCAAGTGCTCGGCGTGATCAAGCAATCGGGCGCCGATCTCGTGGTCCTCGCCCGCTATATGCAGGTGCTGTCGGACAATCTATCCACGCGCCTGTTCGGTCAGGTGATCAATATCCATCACTCGTTCCTGCCCAGCTTCAAGGGTGCCAAGCCCTATCACCAGGCCCATGAGCGCGGCGTCAAGATCATCGGCGCCACCGCCCATTACGTCACCCCCGACCTCGACGAAGGCCCGATCATCGAGCAGGAAACCGCCCGCGTCACCCACGCCATGAGCCCCGACGACCTGGTCGCCGCCGGCCGCGACATCGAAAGCCGCGTCCTCGCCCGCGCCGTCAAACTGCACCTGGAAAACCGCGTCATGCTGAATGGCAAGAAGACCGTGGTATTTGGTTAGAAACCCATCCTGCCTGACGCCCAAAAACCTCAGCCGGCACCCAAGACAGGTCCGTTGCATACCCGCCGATCCAGCGACTCCAGCGTCCCCTCGCCCCTCAGGGGAGAGGGCCAGGGTGAGGGGTGCGATGCTCGACCATCACGTATGCGGAAGCATCGCACCCCTCACCCGCCGGCTTCGCCGTCGACCTCTCCCCTGAGGGGCGAGGTGAGACTGTGCATAGGCAAAGAGAGGGGCCTCAAACCGGCAAATCTTCCAGCCGCAAGGAATCCGCCAGCGTCGTCTCATCCAGCACGGCCCGCGTCGCCAGCGTCACCCGCTCGAACACATGGCGGATTTCGCACGATGCCTCGTCCCGGCAATCCTCGCATTTGCGATAGGCGATCTTGGACAGGCACGGCAGCGGCGCAATCGGCCCGTCGATCAGTCGCAAAACCTCACCAAACCTGATCTCTTCCGGCGCCCGCAGCAGCTCATAGCCGCCCGTCCGCCCCCGCCGGCTGGCCACATAGCCAGCCCGCTTGAGTTCCAAAAGAATCTGCTCGAGAAACTTCTTGGGGATCGCCTGCGCCTTGGAGATTTCGCCGATCATCATGGTTTCGCCCCGCCCGGCCCGCGCCAGCGATACCAAAGCCCGCAGGGCATATTTGGCTTTCTGCGAAATCATCGTCTCAACCGCTCCCGGCCCATTTCTGCCGCACCCTGACCTATGCGCGCAATCAGACCCAAGGCAAGCATCTTAGCCCTTGGGTTCCGGCGTTACCGGCGGCACGATTCCCGTCTTGTCCGGCGCGTCCGGGTCTTCGGCTTCACTGGCCTCATCGGCTCCCGCGTCAATCGGCTCAGCCGCTTCCGCCGCTATCCCGGCGACGTCGGCTTCCTCTTCTTCTGGACCACTCCGCTCCGCGTCAGCGTCAGCGTCAGCGGCAGCAGCCTCGTCTGGCGCATCAAGATCGGCGACAGCCTCTTCCACTTCGGCCTGCTCGTGGGCTGCTTCGGCGTCTGGTTCGTCCTCAGCAAGAATATCCGCATCCGCCGGCACATCGGCGCCGGCGATTTCCGCCTCAGGCGCCACCACACTCACCCGCGGCACAATCTCGTCAATTGCCGCCGGCGCCTCGCCCACTGCGGGCGTGGCCGCCACGCTTTCCAGATTGGCGGCCGGAAGTTCGGCCTCTTCGCTGGCGTCCCGCGGCTCCGGCGGCGGCAGGATAATGACATCGGCGGGAGGCACCGTTTGCGCGCCGTCAACCGCCTCCGGCTCCAGCTCCTCCGCCACGACAGGCGCGTCGATCACCTCTACTGGCGCCGCTTCGGTCGCCACAATAACAGCGGCAGGCGTCGCAACGGCCTTGGCCAGAAGGTTTTCGACCGGCGGCAATTTGGGCTCCACCGGCTCCGGCACCACGCTTATGGGCACATCCTCGGACCGCTCGCCGCGCAGCCAGGCCAGCATGCCAAGACCGATCTCGCGCTCGCCGCGAATAACGATGTCGGCGCCCAGCCCGCGCAGATGCACATCTTCTTCTTCCGAATAGGCCCGCGTGATGATCCGAATACCCGGATTGAGCTTGCGTCCGGATTCGCAGACGGTCCCCGCCTCGAACCCGTTGGAAATGGCGATCAACAGCGTCTTGGCGGCTTCGAGATTGGCCAGCTTCAGCACGGTGGAACTGGCCGCATTGCCGAATACCACTTCCAGCCCCGCCGCCCGCGCCGCGGCCACGTCATGATCGGAATCCTCGATCACCACCAATGGCGATCCGGCCGCCTTGAGCCCCTCGGCCACCACGCGCCCGACCTGCCCATAGCCCACCAGCACGGTGTGATCGATCTGGTTGGAGGCATCGGGCACATCGTCATCGGCGCCCGGCGCGCCGCGGTCGACAGCCGCTTCGCCCGGTGCATCGCTGGTAATCGGTCCTTCAGCCGCATCCACCCGATCGGTCGGTTCGACCCGCACGCCATCGCGCTCGAACTGCTCGGCCCTGCGCTGCGCCATCCGGGCTTCCAGCCGCGGCCGCGCCAGATCGATCGCCCAGAACACCAGCGGATTGAGCACGATGGAAATCAGCGCCCCGGCCAGGATCAGGTCCTGTCCCTCCGGCGGCAGGATGGCCAGCGACACGCCCATGCTGGCCAGGATAAACGAGAATTCACCGATCTGCGCCAGTGACGCCGAAATGGTCAGCGCCGTGGCTATAGGCCGTCGGAACAGCAGCACGATGCCGAACGCCGCCAGCGACTTGCCGATAACGATGATGAACACCGTCACCAGCACCGGCAGCGGATTGGTGAGAATGATCGATGGGTCGAACAGCATGCCGACCGACACGAAGAACAGCACGGCAAAAGCGTCGCGCAGCGGCAGGGTTTCCTGCGCCGCCCGATGGCTGAGCTCGCTTTCACTCAGGATCATGCCGGCAAAGAACGCACCCAGCGCCAGCGACACGCCGAACAACACGGCCGAGCCCAAAGCCACGCCCAGGGCAATGGCCAGCACGGCCAGCCGGAACAGTTCGCGGCTGCCGGTATGGGCCGTGGCATGCAGCGCCCAGGGGATCAGCCGGCGCCCCACGATCAGCATGAAGCCCACGAAAGCGGCAACCTTGATCACGGTCAGCCCCAGCACCCCCCAGATGCCGACCGAGCCACCGACAATGCGCTCGACAAAGGACACGAAGGGGTCGTGCACCCCGCTGTCGGCGCCGCTCAGGCTCGCAATGGCCGGAATCAGCACCAGCGCCAGCACCATGGCCAGGTCTTCCACGATCAACCAGCCGACCGCGATCCGGCCGCGTTCGGTCTCGATCAGCCGCCGGTCCTGCAAGGCCTTGAGCAACACCACGGTGGAGGCGACTGACAGCGCCAGCCCAAACAGCAGGCCCGCCCCAATTCCCCAGCCCATCAGCGTCGCCAGCCCCAGCCCCAATAGGGTCGCCAGCGCGATTTGCGCCAGTGCCCCGGGGATGGCCAGCGCCCGCACGCTCATCAGATCCTTGAGCGAAAAATGCAGCCCCACCCCGAACATCAGCAGGACCACGCCCAGTTCGGCGAGTTCGGCGGCCAGCGCCTGATCGGCGACGAATCCGGGCGTGTTGGGGCCAACCAGAATGCCGGCAAACAAGTAGCCCACCAACGGCGGCAACCGGAACCTGTTGGCAATCATGCCGAAGATGAATGCAAGCACGAGACCCGCAACGATCGTGGTGATCAGGGGGGTGTCGTGATGCATTCAGCGCCTCCGCAGGTGTTGTGAGCTATCGCGAAATCTCTACGGCAAAGATGGGGTATCCCGTGGCCAAGCGCAAGCACGGCTCCAGCCAAAATTGCCCAACGATTGGGCCGGCTTGGACGAAAGACTTCACACCGGCCAATGCAGTGGGCTAAGTTTGGCTTTGTTATGGCGCAATGGCGCCACGCGAGGGACCATGCCCGACACTGCGCTACCGCCTGTGCTGCAAGCCTTCCGCACCGCCATCAATGCGGGCGATACCGAGGCCTTCATTGCGCTATTCCCCACCGATGGCGCGGTGGAAGATTGGGGACGGCGTTTTTCCGGCCATCAGGCAATCCTCAATTGGAGCGCCAAGGAGCTGATCGGCGCCAAGGGCATATTGAGTTATGGCGAGGTAATCGAGCGCGGCCCCAACCGCATCTCGCTCGACACCCATTGGGCCAGCGCCTTCTTCACCGGCGACAGCGTCTTCACCTTCGTGCTAGGGGACGACCAGATCCGCGAACTCAAGATCAGCGCCGGTTGACGGAACCAGCCTGCTATCACCGGGTTGTCGCAACAAGGCGGTAGATCGCCCGCAACGGGGTGAGTCATGAAATTTTCTGTCGGCTGCGACATCGGCTACGAGATCATCGAGCCAGCCACCTTGATTTTCAACATCGAGGCTATTGCCGGCGGACGCCAGCGCATCCTCGGCGAAACCCTGACCATCACGCCCAATCTTGCGGCCGACGAAAAAACCGCCACCGAAACCGGCAATCGCTATCTGCGCCTCACTGCCCAACCGGGCCAGCTGCGCCTGCGCTATACCGCCGACATCGAACTGGACGCCCTGCACAACCCGCCCGGCATGGTCGAGGAAGTGCCGGTCGCCCGCCTGCCGCTCGATACCCTGCCCTATCTCAATCCGTCCCGCTATTGCCCCTCCGACCAATTGGCCCGCTTTGCCAATCGCGAATTCGGCGGCATTGCGCCCGGCTTTGGTCGCGTCACCGAGATTTGCAACTGGATCAATGCCGAGGTCGACTACCTCAGCGGCACCAGCGACACCACAACCACTGCCGCCGATACCTTTGCCTTGCGCGCCGGCGTCTGCCGCGACTTCGCCCATCTGGGCATCACCTTCTGCCGCGCCCTGGGTATCCCGGCACGTTTCGTCTCCTGCTATGCCTGGCAATTGCAGCCGCAGGATTTCCACGCCGTGTTCGAAGCCTATCTGGGCGACCGCTGGTATCTGTTCGACGCCACCCGCATGGCGGCGCTCGATGGCATGGTCCGCATCGGCTGCGGGCGCGACGCTGCCGACACCGCCTTCGCCACCATTTACGGCGCCGTCAATCCGCTCCCCATCGAAGTGTGGAGCAACGCCGACGGCGACACTGCCGAGGAATGGACCACTGACGCAGTCAGCGTAGCCCGCAGCTAGGCACCAGGCCTAACCCATCGAGTCCTGTGGGGACGTCACCCGCTCGACCGTGACCTCGACATCCATGCCCAGATAATCATCCTTGCGGCCAATGAATGTGCCGGCAATTGGAATAGCCTGCTGCGGCTCGCGCGCCACCCCGACCCGGATCAGGTCGCGCGTGCCGATAATGCCATTGGTGGGGTCGAACTCCACCCATCCCGCGCCCGGCAGATAAATCTGGCACCAGGCATGCGTCGCCCCACCGCCACGATGATCGCCATCGCGCGCCGGGGAATAGAGATATCCCGTGACAAACCGCGCCGCAAAGCCCAGCGAGCGCGCCGCTTCGATCATCAGCAGCGCAAAATCCCGGCACGTGCCCTGGCGTTTCGACAGTGTCACAGCCGGGTGCTGTGTGCCCGGATCGGGCCGGCGGAGATATTTGAAACTCTCCTTGATCGCATAGGTCATGGTCATCAATAGATGCCCGGTATCGGTCTTGCCCAGCACGCTGACAAAGCGCCGCGCCCAGGCATCGACCTCTCCCTCATCGGGAAATTGCCGCCGCATATTGGGCGCCAGATCGATGCCATCCACAGCGCCATAATCGAACGGATAGGTCTTGGCCCGCACCTCGATCTCGAAATTGGGCGTCAGCTCCGGCGTGTGATCGAGCACCATGCCGGCCACGATCCGCAATTGCTCGGCGGGTTCGGCGAACTCGGCAATCGCAATGCCATTGCCGAACACGTCGTGGATCCAGCGGATCGCCGATGGCTCCGGGAATATCTTGAGGCTGAACGAATCCAGTCTCTGTTCCATGCTGTCGCGCGGCCGCACCAGCATGCGATGCTCGCCGAACCGCACCGGCCGGACATAGCGATAGACCGTCTCGTGCCGCACCGTGAGCAGCGTCACGAGACGACCGTGATCTTTTCGGCGGCGCGGGTAATCCCGGTATAGAGCCAGCGCGCCCGCTCTTCGCGGAACACGAAGCTCTCGTCGAACAGATAGACATTGTCCCATTGGCTGCCCTGCGCCTTGTGCACGGTCAGGCAATAGCCAAAGGTGAACTCGTCATATTGCCGCCGCTCGGGCCAGCTCATGGCGTCTTCCTCGCCCGAGAAAAACGCCTTGTGGGTCAAAACCTTGGCCTCGCCCTTGCCCTCATCGGCCCCCAGCAGCAGCGAATATTTGCCATTGGCCTTGCGGCTGACATCGGTGACGATCCAGATTTGCCCATTGAGCAGGCGCTTGCGCGCATTATTGCGCAGGCACACCATGCGGTCGCCCACTACCGGCTCGTGAAACGGCAGGCCGCGCAATTCGCGCAACCGGTCATTATATTGCAGGCGCGTCTTGTTGCGCCCCACCAGCACCTGGTCGGCCTCCAGCACCGCATCGCGATCGACATCCTCGCGTGCAACCACCAGAGATTCCCCATAGCGCCCGCGCTCGATATAGCCGCCCTCGCGCACCTGCATGGAGAGCGCGATGATCGGGTTGTCCGCCGCCTGGCGATGGATTTCGGTCAGCATGATATCGGGCTCGTCGGCAATGAAAAACCCCGCGCCCTGCACCGGCGGCAATTGGAACGGATCGCCCAGCACCAGCACCTTGGTGCCGAACGAGAGCAGATCGCGCCCCAATTGTTCGTCCACCATGGAGACTTCGTCGATGACGATCAGATCGGCATCGGCCGCGGGGGATTCGTCGTCCAGCACGAAACGCGGCTCGCCTTCCTTTTCGCTGACCAGCGTATAGATCAGGCTATGGATGGTCTGGGCGCCCTTGCAGCCGCGCTTGCGCATGACCAAAGCGGCCTTGCCGGTAAAGGCGGCATATTTGACGGACTTGACGTCCTGCGCCAGATGCACGGCCAGCGTCGATTTGCCCGTGCCGGCCCAGCCGAACAGGCGGAACACCTGCGGGCCGTCCCGGTCCTTGAGCCAATTGGACACCGCGACCAGCGCCGCGTCCTGCTGGGGCGACCAGACCGGCATCAGACGATACTGGTCCGCACATGACCCACGCCTTCGATAGTGCCTTCCAGCACATCGCCCTTGACCACGGCGCCAACACCCGAAGGCGTGCCGGTCATGATGATATCGCCCGGCTTGAGCGTCACGAAGCCGCTGAGATAGGCGATAGCCTCACTGACGCTCCAGATCTGCTCGGCAAGGTCGCCCTTCTGGCGCACCACCCCATTGACCGACAGCGTGATGGCGCCCTTGTCGGGATGGCCGATTTCGCTGGCCGGCTCGATCGTGCCGATGGGCGCGGAATGATCGAAGGCCTTGGCCATTTCCCACGGCCGCCCGCTCTTTTTCGCCAAAGCCTGGATATCGCGCCGCGTCATGTCGAGCCCGGCGGCATAGCCATAGACATGGGCCAGCGCCTGCTCCGCCGGAATATCGGCGCCTTCCTTGCCGATAGCCACGACCAGCTCGATCTCATGATGGAAATCACCGGTCTGCGGCGGATAGGGGATGGCCGCGCCACCCACTACGACCGCGTCGGCGGGCTTGGCGAAAAAGAACGGCGGCTCGCGCTCGTCATTGCCCATCTCGCGGATATGTTCGGCATAATTGCGGCCCACGCAATAGATGCGCCGCACTGCAAATAGCCCACCCCGCGCAATCGGGATGGTGACGGGGGCATGAGGCTCGAACAGAAAATCAGCCACGCTTGAACTCCTCGGCATAGGGCCCGATCAGGTCCAGATCGATCCTGCTTAGCCGGTCCTGGGCGGTGAACGACTGGTGCCAATAGGGATAGAGCAGCGGCGGCTGGCTGACCGCATCGAGTTTTTGCCGTTCTTCGGGCGTGAGCTTGAGATCGGCAGCTGCCAGATTATCCTTGAACTGGGCTTCGCTGCGCCCGCCAATGATCACCGAAGTCACCCCCGGCCGTCCCAGGGCCCAGGCCAATGCCACCTGCGCGCCGGACACCCCGCGCGCCTCGGCAATGGCCACGATCACCTCGACAATATCGTATAGCTTGCCCCAATCGGGCACGGGCGGCTCACGCGAGCCTCCGACATGGCGGCCGCTTTCCGGCCCGCCATCGCGGCGATATTTGCCTGACAGCAGGCCTCCGGCCAGTGGCGACCAGATCAGAATCCCCAGGCCCTGGTCTTGGCTGATCGGCACCAGCTCATATTCGGCTTCGCGCGAGTGCAGCGTGTAGTGGATTTGCTGGGAGATGAAGCGCTGGCCGTGGTTTTTATCAGCGGCGGCCAGCGCCTTCATGATGTGCCAGCCCGAATAGTTCGAGCAGCCGATATAGCGCACCTTGCCCTGACGCACGAGCGTATCGAGCGCTTCCATCGTCTCTTCGATGGGCGTCATCCCGTCCCATTCATGCACCTGATAGAGATCGATCACATCGGTCTTGAGGCGTTTCAGACTCGCCTCGGCCTGTGCCACGATATGGTGGCGGCTCAGCCCCACCTCATTGGGTCCATCGCCCATGCGGAAGCGCACTTTGGTGGCGACCAAAGCCTTTTGCCTGCGGCCGTTTTCGGCCAGCGCTACCCCGATCATCTCCTCGGAGACCCCGGCATTATAGACATTGGCGGTGTCGAGCAGGTTGATCCCGTGATCAAGGCACAGATCGATCTGCCGCGTGGCTTCGGCCTGCGGCGTATGCCCCACCTTTTCCGAGCCGCCAAAGGTCATCGTGCCCATGGTGAGGCTCGAAACCTTGAGGCCCGAGCGGCCGAGATAGCGATAATCCATGGTCACCCTCCTGCGGAAACGTCCGTAAGGGCTAGAGTGCAATCAGAGTCGGGTCAATGATCCCGCGCTGCTGGAAGGCCAGCAAAAAGAACTGGAGCATGCCTCGATTTTGGGCATAGTCGCACACCGTGCTGTCGAGGAGGGCCAAACCGATGCTCTATGCCGTGCTGTGTTACAATGATGAAAACGCCATCGCCACCTGGAGCAAGGAGGAGGACGATGCCTGCATGGTCCGCCTGGCCCAGGTCGAGGACGCCATGAAAGCCAGGGGCAAGCTGGGGCCTGTTGCCCGGCTCAAGCCCACCAGCGCCGCAATCACCCTGCGCAAGACCTCGGGCGAGCCGCTCGTCATCGACGGTCCTTTTGCCGAAACCAAGGAACAGTTTCTCGGCTTCTTCGTTGCCGATTGCGACACGCTCGACGAGGCTATCGATTTCGCCAAGGACCTGGCTGAGGCCAATCCCGGCATGGGCGCCTATGAAATCCGCCCGCTCGCCATCTTCAAACCCAGCCATATCGGCGGCTGATCGATATTTCCAACCAGGCCGTCTGATTGGCCATCGCCCGCTCGTCGTGCTTGCATCAACTGATCTTTGCGAGGAGCTCCAGCATGACCGACACACCAGCCACCAGCGGCCTGACCCCCTATATCAATGTCGATGGCGTCGCCGATGCCATCGAATTCTACAAGAAGGCTTTCGGCGCCATCGAGCATAGCCGCAATCCGGCCAGCAGCGACGATGCCCGCATCATGCATGCCCATATCGAAATCAACGGCGCGCCGCTATTCCTGTCCGATTTCTTCCCCGAACACGGTTTCCCCATCGTCGCGCCCCAGGGCTTCAATCTGCATCTGCAGGTCGACGACGCCCAGCAATGGTTCGACCGCGCAATCGCCGCCGGCGCCACAATCGCCATGCCGCTGCAAGAGCAATTCTGGGGCGACACCTACGGCCAGCTCAAGGACCCCTATGGCGTCACCTGGGCCGTGGGCCAGTCCAAGCCGTAAACCCGCTCTTTAGTAGACCTCATGGTGAGCCTGTCGAACCACGAGGTCGTGGCTGGATGCTGCCACGGCCTCGCCCTTCGACAAGCTCAGGGTGAGGTCTAATCAGGCCTCAAGCGTTCACCCCCAGCGCCTCGGTCGCAGCAATCGCGGCCATATTGACCACGCCACGGCTGGTCACCGACGGCGCCAGAATATGCGCCGGCTGCTTGGTGCCCATCAGGATCGGCCCCACCGGCAGCGCATTGTTGAGCTCCTTGAGCAGCGTCATGGAGAGGTTTGCCGATTCAAGATTAGGGAAGATCAACAGGTTCGCTTCCCCCTTCAGCACCGAATTGGGCACGTAGCGGTCGCGCAATTCGGCATTGATCGCCAGATCCCCCTGCATTTCGCCATCGACCACCAGGTCCGGCGCCACCTCTTGCAGCCGCTCGAACACCTCGCGCATCTTTTCCGAGGTCGCCCCATCGCGCGAACCGAAATTGGAATAGCTGAGCAAGGCCGCCCGCGCGTCGATATTGAAGCGCTTGAGATGGTCGCGCGCCTGCAGCGTGATCGCCACGATCTCCTCGGCGCTGGGGTCGATATTCACATAGGTATCGGCGAGAAAGAACACGCCCCGATTCATGATCAGCATGGACAGCGCCGAGAGCTGCGAGCTGTATGGCGCCAGCCCGATCACTGATTGAATATCGCGCGCATGCTTGATGAACCGGCCCTGCAACCCGCAGATCAGGGCATCCGCCTCGCCCCGCCGCACCGCCAGCGCCCCGATCACCGTCGTATTGGTGCGCACGATGGTTTTTGCCGTGTCCGGCGTCACGCCTTTGCGCCCGGTAATGTCGTGGAACAGTGCCACATAATCGCGATAGCGCGGATCGTCCTCAGGGTTGATCACATCGAAATCGCGCCCTGCCTTCAGCGTCAGCCCGAAGCGCTCGATGCGCTGCTCGATCACCGAGGGTCGCCCGATCAGGATGGAGCGGCCAATGCCGTCTTCCAGCATCACCTGGGTCGCCCGCAGCACGCGCTCATCCTCACCATCGGCAAAGGCAATCCGCTTGCCCTCGCCCTGCGCCCGCTCGAGCATGGGCTTCATCACCATGCCGGAGCGGAACACGAAACGGTTGAGGCTATCGCGATAGGCCGCAAAATCCTCGATCGGCCGCTGCGCCACCCCAGACTCCATCGCCGCCTTCGCCACCGCCGGCGCGATGCGCAGGATCAGCCGCTGATCGAACGGATTGGGAATGAGATATTCCGGCCCAAAAATCGCCGGCACGCCATGGGCTGACGCTTCCAGCCCCGGCTCATGCGCTAATCTGGCAATGGCATGCGCCGCCGCCGCCTTCATCTCCTCATTGATCACGGTCGCTCCGCAATCCAGCGCCCCCCGGAACAGGAAGGGGAAGCACAGCACATTATTGACCTGATTGGGATAGTCGCTTCGACCGGTGCAGATCATCGCATCGGGCCGGGCTTCCCGCGCCAGTTCGGGCATGATTTCGGGAATGGGATTGGATAGCGCCAGGATCAGCGGATTTGGCGCCATATCCTTCATCATCCCGGGCTTGAGCGCCCCGGCCTTGGACAGCCCGACATAAATATCGGCCCCTTCCATGACTTCGCTCAACTCGGTCTTGTCGCTGTCTTGGGCGAAAGCACCCCGCCAACGGTCAACACTATTGTCCCGTTTCTTGGTCACCAATCCCTTGGAATCGGCTATCCATATGTTAGCCTTCGTCGCGCCCACGGCCACCAGCATGTTCATGCAGGCAATCGCCGCCGCACCCGCGCCCGAAGTGCAGATCTTGACCTTGGCAATGTCCTTGCCAACCAGCTTCATCGCATTGATGACCGCCGCGGCAACGATGATCGCCGTGCCATGCTGGTCGTCATGAAACACCGGGATATTCATCCGCTCGCGCAGGGCTTCCTCGATTTCGAAACATTCGGGGGCCTTGATGTCTTCAAGGTTAACCCCGCCGAAGCTGGGCTCCAGCGGCGCCACGATTTCGATGAAACGCTTGGGGTCCTGCTCGTTGACTTCGATATCGATGGAATCGATGCCGGCGAACTTCTTGAACAGTACCGCCTTGCCTTCCATCACCGGCTTGCTCGCCAGCGCCCCGATATTGCCCAGCCCCAGCACTGCCGTGCCATTGGAGATCACCGCAACGAGATTCCCCTTGGCGGTATACTTGTAGGCCGCCTGCGGATCGGCCGCGATTTCCTCGCAGGGGATAGCGACGCCCGGCGAATAGGCCAGCGACAAATCGCGCGTATTGGCCAGGGGCTTGGTCGCCACGATTTCGAGTTTTCCGGGGCGCGGAAACTCGTGAAAATGCAGTGCGGCCTCGCGCAAGCTATTGGTATCGTTGGACATCGCGATTGGTTCCTCCCCGGAGCGTCTGTCTGAACTGGCGCACGGGTATGGAACAGCTCCACCCCCGCAGCAAACCCGACCTTAGACTAAGCAATACCCCGCCCACGACGCCGGCAAGAATTTTCATCGACTTCCCCAGCCTGCCCGCTAGTGTCGTGAGCAATCGAACCTCGAAGAAATCCCGAATATGAAAATCCTCGTCCTCGGCTCCGGCGTCATCGGCACCACCACCGCCTATTATCTGGCCCGTGACGGTCACGAGGTCACCGTCATCGATCGCCAACCGGGGCCAGCGCTCGAAACCAGCTTCGCCAATGCCGGGGAAATCTCGCCCGGCTATGCCTCGCCCTGGGCCGGGCCGGGCATTCCGCAAAAGGCCATTAAATGGCTGATGATGACCCATCCCCCCCTGATCCTGCGCGCTTCGCTCGATCCCGCCATGATCGAATGGATGCTGCGCGTCCTCGCCAATTGCACCAGCAAAGCCTACGCTATCAACAAGGCGCGCATGGTGCGCGTCGCCGAATATAGCCGCGACCTGATGGTCACACTGCGCGCCGAAACCGCCATCACCTATGACGAGCGCATGCAGGGTACACTGCAGCTGTTCCGCGAGCAGAAACAGGTCGATGCCGCCCACAAGGATATCGAGGTACTCGAGCAATATGGCGTGCCCTACCAGGTACTCGACCGCGCCGGCTGCATCGCCGCCGAACCGGGCCTCGCCAATTCCCCCGCTCCGATAGCCGGCGGATTGCGCCTGCCGCATGACGAAACCGGCGACTGCTTTATCTTCACCAATAAGCTGGCCGACATGGCCAAGGCTTTGGGCGTAGAGTTCCGTTTCAACACGACGATCGAAGCCATCGAACAGCAGGGCGACCGCATCACCGCGGTCAAGACCAGCGCCGGCACGCTGACCGCCGATCACTACGTGCTGGCCATGGGCAGTTTTACCCCGCTCCTCGCCAAAACAATCGGCCTCAAGCTGCCCATCTATCCGGTCAGGGGCTATTCCATCACCGCCCCGATCAGCGAGGCGGACAAGGCCCCGGTCTCCACCGTGCTCGATGAAAGCTACAAGATCGCCATAACCCGCCTGGGCGATCGCATCCGCGTCGGCGGCATGGCTGAACTGTCCGGCTACAATAACCGGCTCGATCCGAGGCGCCGCGACACGCTGGCCCATTGCGTCAATGACCTGTTCCCGGGCGCGGGCGACACGGCTTCGGCCAGTTTCTGGACCGGCATGCGGCCGATGACGCCAGATGGCACTCCGGTATTGGGGCGCGCCAAACAGGCCAATCTCTTCGTCAATGCCGGTCACGGCACGCTTGGCTGGACCATGGCCTGCGGCTCGGGCCGCGCCATTGCCGATCTCATCTCGGGCAAAAAACCCGAAATCGACATGACCGATCTCGGCCCCGAACGCTATTCCTAGCTATTTTCCGGCGGCGGCTCGACTGCACCCCGCCGCTGCAGCCAGAAGGCAATCAAACTACAGCCCAGCGCCCAGGCGGCGCCAAGGCACCAGCCCGCCAGCACGTCACTGGGGAAATGCACCCCCATATAGAGCCGGCTGATACCCACGATCAGCGTCAGGAAGATCGCCGCGCCAATCGCGAAGATGCGCAGGGCCCGCGTCGGCGCCACCTGCGCCAGGATCGCCCCCAGGGTGAGAAACGTCACCGCCGACAGCATGGCATGGCCGCTGGGAAAACTGGCCGTGAACTGGTGCGAGGAGGTGGCGAGGTCTGGCCGCGGCCGGTCATAGCCCATCTTTAGCAATGTGCTGAGCAAGGTCCCGCCCAATACCGAAACCAGCACCAGCAGCGCCATGCCCCGCATCCGCGCCATGACCAGATAGATCACGACACCGGCTACCAGCAGCCCCAGAAACGCAAAACTTCCCAGCGCTGTCACATCCCGCACCATTTCCTGCACCCAGGGCGGCCCGATGACCTGGTCGATATCGGCCGGGTCGCGGAACAGCATCAATATGGCGTGGTCAAACGCCTCCGTTTCCCCTTCCAGCATTTCGTCGGCCAGCCGCAAAAATCCCAGGATCAGCCCGCTGACCAGGGCAATGCCGCTCAGCAACAACGCTTCGGCTTTGACGAAATCGCGCAGGGCCCGATAGGGACGGGAGCGGATAAAGTTTTGCAGCATGGCGTGAAATCGCCTCCGAGAGAGCCGGCAAGCCAATGCCGGACAGCGTTCCATGTTCCGCAACTTTAGCGCAAGGGCTGAACCAACAGGCATGCGCGCCCGTTAGGTTCGCGACTATAACCCTGTTTTGTGAGCCACATGCCCAAGCGAACCTATCACGTTATCTTCAATGCCAATGCCGGCACGGCCCTGGCCACCGGCATCACCGAGGCCGCGCTCGCCGGGATGTTCGCCAGCAACGGGCTGACCGCCACGATCGATGCCGAGGTCGATCGCCCGATGCCCGAACGCATCGAGCAGGCTTTGGCCGGCAATGCCGATACGATCGTAGCGGCGGGCGGGGACGGCACCATTACCGCGCTGTGCGGATCCATTCTGGGCAGTGGCAAATCGCTGGCCATCCTGCCCCTGGGCACGGTCAATGCGCTCGCCAAGGATCTGCGCATTCCCCTCGATACGGCGGCCGCCGTGGCCGCTCTGGCCGATGGCGTCGAGCAGCAGATCGACGTGGGCGAAGTCAATGGCCGCTTCTTCCTGCACAAGGTGGTTATTGGCACGATTCCGGGTCTCGCCGCTGGCCGCGAACATATCCGCACCATGCCCGGCGTTTCCGCCAAACTCGGCTTTATGCGCTATGTCTTCCGCCGGCTGGCGCGCACCCGCCGCATTGCCATTGCCATCGATGCCGACGACAAGGGCAAGCCCAGGGTGGAGCGCGTCCAGGCCGTAGCCGTGGCCAGCAATTCCTATGATGAAGGCTTCGGACGCATTCTCGCCCGCGAGCGGCTCGATGGCGGCACCCTCACCCTTTACCTGCTCAAGCGCCTGACCTTTGTCGATTTCTTCCGGCTGGCCGGCGGCATGCTGCTTGGCCGCTGGCACCAGGATGAGGCGCTGGAGGTGCAAAGCGTTGGCGCCGTGACCATTACCAGCCATAAAGGCTTGCTCAAGGTCATGTTCGACGGAGAGGTGGAGACCCTGACCACGCCGCTGCATTTCACCATTCACCCCAAGGCGCTGACCGTGCTGGCGCCGGCGGCCCTGCCCGACACTGAAGCCCCGCCGGATGAGGCCGTGCGCGCATGAAACTCGTCCACCTGTCCGACCTGCATTTCGGCCATCACGACACGGAAGCAGCCGCCGGCCTTGCCGCCGACATTACCGGCCTCCAACCCGATCTCATCGTCATCAGCGGCGATTTCACCCAGATCGGCAGCAAGGACGAATTCATCGCCGCCCGCGCCTTTCTCGATACGCTCAAGGCGCCGATCTTTGCGGTGCCGGGCAATCACGACGTGCCGGCGGTCAATATCCTGCGCCGTTTCCTCAATCCCTATGGCTTCTACCGCCGCTATATCGCCCGCGACCTCGAACCCTTTCTCGAAATGGGCGGGGTGGCCCTATTGGGCATGCGCACCTCGCGCCGCGCGCGGCTGGAATGGAATTGGGGCCATGGCAGCATTTCCCGAGGCCAGCTCGAAGACCTCGAAACCCGTTTCGCCCAGGCCTCGCCGGACGCCATCCGGGTCATCGTGGCCCACCATCCCCTGCTGTTCCCCACCGAGCCCATGCTGCAAAAGACCAAGCGGGTGAAGCGGGCCGACGAAGCGCTCGAAACCTTTGCCCGGCTCGGCGTCCGTCTCGTGCTGTCAGGGCATTTTCACCTGTCCTATGTGCGCAAGCACCATGCCCAGGGCACGACCAAACAAGGCGCGCCCACCGGCCTCAGGAAATCGGCCGTGGCGCCCATCCTGGTCGCCCAGGCTTCCTCGACCATCTCGACCCGCCTGCGCGGCGAACCGAACGCCTACAACATCATCACCATCACGCCCGAACGCATCGCCATCATTGTGCGCGAATGGCAGGGCCACCAATGGGTGACCCGTGAAAAGGAAACCGAGCCGGTCTGAACGGCTGCACTCAAGCGGGCTGCGGCTCGCCTTGCCGGTCCCCCTCGTCCCGCTTGGGCGGCGGAAAGGCCAGCGCCATGGCGGCGGCGGCAACACCCACGGCGGCCGAGGCGACATAGAGCCAGTGATAGCTGCCGAAATTATCGTAAAGCCAGCCGCCGCCCACCGGCCCGAACGCCATGCCGATGCTTGAGGTCATGGTGGCGGCGCCCAGCACCGTGCCCATCACATGGGGGCCGAAATAATCGCGCGCCAGCACCGCGTAAAGCGGCATTACCCCGCCATAGGCCATGCCCAGCACCACGGCCAGCATATAGAAATCGGTCAGCTGCGTGACATAGATATAGGTGTAGATGCCCACCGCCTGCAGCACGAGCCCGGCCACCAGCACCCGGCGCACCCCCAGCCGATCGGCCAGCACGCCAAAGATCAGTCTTCCGAAAAGGCCCGCAACACCCTCGACGCTATAAATGCTCGCCGCCGCCAGCGACGACGCCCCGCAGATCATGGCGTAGCTCACGGTGTGGAAGATCGGGCCGGAATGGGCGGCGCAGCACAAAAAGAAGGTCCCGGCCAGCACGAAAAATTGCGGGGTCCGCAATGCGCTGGTGGCCGGTAAAGGCAGGGACCTGGCGGGTGCGCTCTCACCGGCCGGAACCGGAGCCTCGGCCAAAGCCGGCGCCCGGCGAATGAGCAGGCTTGCCGGCACCACGATGGTCACTGCGCCAATGGCAATCGCGAGCATGGCGCTGCGCCAGCCATAATTGGCGATCAACACGCTGGCAAAAGGCGTGATGACCATCGGCGCCACCCCGCCGCCCCCCGAGACCAGCGAGACGGCGAGACTCCGATGCTTGTCGAACCAGCCGACCGCCGCCGCCATGATCGGCGCGAAGAAGGCGCCCCCGGAGGCCCCGACCAATCCGCCATAGGCGAATTGGAACACCAGCAAATCGGTGGCGCGGCTGGCCAGCACCAGCCCGGCCCCCAGCAATAGCGCGGCCATCAATACGACCGGCCTCGCCCCGATCCGGTCGCTGAGCGCCCCCCAGCCGAACCCCGCGACGCCCATGACGATGAACCCCACCGTCATGGCGCCCGAAATGCCGGCCCGTGTCCAGCCGGTCTCCTCGGCAATCGGCTGCAGATAGACCGGCAGGGCGAACATCGCCCCCATTGCTACACAGGTGATAACAGCGCCCGCTGCCACCACAACCCAACCATATCGCTCGTTCATTTTCCCGCTCCTCTCCCAACACCTGCCATCCCGACGAGCGGGCAAACAGCGTTTCGACTGGAAAAGAGAGAAATGCGTCGGCGATAGTTGGGCTAGGCCCGCAGGCCGCTCATCCCCGCGTGGAGGACGACCTTGACTCCGTAGAGCGGTCTTTGCCGCAGCTTGGGTCGGCACAGATCTTGCGAATGGCCGTGTCCAGCCCCTCGCGCATCGCCTGCGTCATCGCCAGTGCATATTCGAGCATCCAGCGGCCCTGCGGACTGCTGGAGCTTTGCGACAGCATGGCCTCGAGCCGCCCCACTTCGTCATCGAGGTGCTGCTGGCGCGCCGCGACATTGGCCACCACCACCTCGCGCGGCGCCAGATGGGCAAAGCGCAGGAAATGCAGGAACGAGCTCTGGAACTTGTCCTTGGCCAGCGGCGCCCGCAACCCGGCCATGAACGCCTGCCGCCCCGCTTCGGTAATGCGATAGACCTTGCGGCTGGGCTTGCCGGCCTGCTCCTCGATCACAAAGCCCACCAGCCCCTTGGCTTCGAGCTTGGCCAGAGCCGGATAGATCGCCCCGATACTGGCATCGGCAAACAAAGCCGCCTCGCCTTCGCTGAAATGCCGGCGAATGTCATAGCCGGTCGCTTCACCCTCATAGAGGATCGACAGGCACAATTGTTCAACAGTCAAAGTACTCGCCTTTCCTATTCCGGAATAGGGTGAAGGCAGGGACGGTTTGCACCGCCCCTGCCCTTGCTGGCCGAGGATCACTCCGCCGGTGCGGCGACCGCAGTGGAATCGTCCGTCTTGGGCTTTTCCTGCTTTTTGCGATCGCCGAAAATCCGCATCACGAAGACGAAGAAGATCGGGACGAACAACACGCTGAGCACGGTTGCCGAGATCATCCCGCCCATCACCGCAGTGCCGATGGCGTTCTGGCTGGCGGCGCTGGCGCCGGTGGCAATGGCCAGCGGCACCACGCCCAGGGTAAAGGCCAGCGAGGTCATCAGGATCGGCCGGAACCGCAGCTTGGAGGCTTCGATGGTCGCCTGCAGCAATGGCATGCCCTGGGCTCGCAGATCCTTGGCGAACTCGATGATCAGGATGGCGTTTTTCGCCGATAGCCCGATGATCGTGATCAGCCCGACCTTGAAGTAGACGTCATTGGGCATGTCGCGCAGCGACACGGCAATGACCGACCCCAACACCCCCAGCGGCACGACGAGCATTACCGAAAGCGGAATCGACCAGCTTTCGTAGAGCGCTGCCAAGAGCAGGAACACGAAGATGATGATCAAGCCGACCAGGATGGGCGCTTGCGAGCCGGACTGGATTTCCTCCAGCGATTGGCCGGTCCATTCATAGCCGAACCCGTTCGGCAATTCGCCCACCAGCCGTTCCATCTCGGCAATGGCGTCGCCCGATGAATAGCCCGGCGCTGCCGCCCCGCCGATGCGGACCGACGGATAGCCGTTATAGCCCACCACCTGCGACGAACCGCGCTGCCATTCCGCCGTCGCAAAGGACGACAGCGGCACCATGCTGCCCGAACTATTGGCGACATTGAGCTTGAGCAAATCCTCCACCTGCATGCGCTGGTCCTGATCGGCCTGCACGGTCACCCGCTGCATCCGGCCCGCATTGGGGAAGTCATTGGCATAGGACGAGCCCAGATTGGACGAGATCGTGGCATTGATCGCCGCAAAGCTCACGCCCAGCGTATTCGCCTTTTCACGGTCGATCACGAGACTAACCTGGGCCGCCGCCGGCATGCCTTCGACACGCAGTCCCACCAATACCGGGCTTTGCGAAGCCGCCGCCATCAATTGGTCACTGCCCGCGAGCAGCGCCGCCTGCCCCAGCCCGCCACGATCCTGCAGGCGGAAGGCGAAGCCGTTGGACGTGCCCAGGCCCTGGATGGCCGGAGGCGAGAGCGCAAAGGAAATGGCATCCTTGAGCCCGAACAGGGCGCCATTGGCCCGGCCCGCAATCGCCTGGGCGGAATTGCTGGCGTCGCGTTCGCTCCAATCCTTGAAGGTGATGAAGGCCAGGCCCGCATTGTCGCCGGCCCCCGAAAAGCTGAAGCCGTTGACGACGATCATGCTCTCGACGGCCGTTTCCTGGCGGAAAATATCTTCCACCTGGTTGGAGATTTCGCGAGCGCGATTGCTGCTGGCATCCGTGGGCGCCTGCATATCGACGATGACAAAGCCCTGATCTTCATTGGGCAGGAAATCGGAGGGAAGCTGCAGATAGCCCCAGCCCAGCCCGACCAGCAAAGCCAGATAAACCACCATGAAGCGGCCCGCCCGGTTCACCAGCCAGCCAACGCCTCTCGAATAGCCATTGGTCGTGCTTTTCAGTCCGCGATTGAACCAGCCGAACGGCCCCTTCTTCTCGTGATGTCCCGGTTTGATGGGCTTGAGGAAAGTGGCGCACAAAGCCGGCGTCAGCGACAGGGCCAGGAAGCCCGAGATCAGGATCGACACCACCATGGTGATGCTGAACTGCTGGTAGATCACCCCGACCGCGCCGGGGAAGAAAGCCATGGGCACGAACACCGCCGCCAATACCAGCGTAATGCCGATGATTGCGCCGGTAATCTGCTTCATCGCCTTGCGCGTCGCATCCTTGGGCGACAGGCCTTCTTCGGCCATGATGCGTTCGACATTCTCCACCACCACAATGGCGTCATCGACCAGAATGCCGATCGCCAGCACCATGGCAAACATGGTCAGAACGTTGATGGAAAATCCGGTGATCAGCATCACGCCGACCGTACCGAGCAGCGCGACCGGCACCACCAGGGTGGGGATCAGCGTGTAGCGGAAATTCTGCAGGAAGACGAACATCACGATGAAAACAAGGCCGATGGCCTCGATCAAGGTGTGGAGCACCTTTTCGATCGAGACCTCGACAAATGGCGATGTGTCATAGGGGATCACATATTCGACCCCGGGCGGGAAGAACTCCGCCAGTTCCTCCATGCGATGGCGAACGCCTTCGGAGGTTGCCAGCGCATTACCCGAAGGCGACAATTGCACGGCCAGGGCTGCCGCGGGCTTGCCATCGATCCGGGTGGCGAAATTATAGCTTTCCGCCCCCACTTCGATCCGCGCCACATCGCGCAGGCGAACCGAGGAACCATCGGGATTGGCCCGCAGCACGATCGAGCCGAATTCCTCGGGCGTGCTCAATTGGCCGCTGACCAGAACGGTGGCAGACACCTGCTGGGCAACCGGGTTTGGCTGCGCGCCGATCCGGCCGGCCGTAACCTGGGCATTCTGCGACTGGATGGCGGCCGTCACGTCCTGAGTGCTCAGGTTCAGACTGCTCATCTTGTCCGGATCGACCCAGACGCGCATGGCACGCTGGGAGGCGAACAACTGGGCCCGGCCGACGCCTTCGACGCGCCGGATTTCCCCCAGCACGTTGCGGCTGAGATAATCGCCCAGCCCCACCACGTCGAGTGCGCCATCGGTAGAGACCAGGCCCACCATCATCAGAAAGCCGCTGCCGGCCTCCTGCACCTGGATGCCCTGCTGCGTCACGATCTGGGGCAGCCGTGCTTCCACCCGGCGAACCGCGTTCTGCACGTCATTGGCGGCCTGGCTCGACTCCGTACCCGGCTCGAACGTCACCGTCACGGTCACCGAGCCGGAGGAATCGGACGTCGATTCGAAATACATGGCGCCTTCAACGCCATTCATTTCCTCTTCGATCGGCCGGGTCACGCTCTGATACATGTCCTCGGGCGAAGCGCCGGGATAGACCGCGTTGATCGTGACCTGTGGCGGGGCCACATTGGGATATTGGGCGATGGGCAATTGCGGCAGGGCGATAATGCCCGCCAGCATGATGAAGATGGCCACGACCCATGCAAAGATGGGCCGGCCGATAAAGAATTGTGCCATAAAAAACGACCTTAGCTTGCGGGAGTTTCAGCAGCCGCAGCCGCTACCACCGCTGCCGGTGGCGTCCATGGTTCAGGCGTGACCGGGGAGCCCGGCCGGATCTTCTGCACGCCCTCGACAACCACCCGGTCGCCGGCATTGAGGCCGTTCTCGATCACCGAGCGGGAGCCGATCGAGCGCCCGACAGTGACCGTGCGCAATTCCACGACATTGTCGGCGCCCACGATATAGAGCTGGGACTGCCCGCCGGCATCGCGCTGCACCGCCTGCTGGGGCACCGCGAAGGCGCCGCTTTGCACGCCCTGGTCCAGCAACACCCGCACATACATGCCGGGCAGCAGATTATCATCCGGATTGGGGATTTCGGCGCGCAAGGTCACTTGACCGGTGCTGGCATCGACCGCCGCGCCCGAGAACAGCAGGCGCCCGGCATGGGCATAGGTGCTGTCATCGTCCATCAGCAGCTTGACGCTGGCTTCGCCCGGCGCAAGGCTGGCTAGAGTGCCGTCTTCGAGCGCCCTGCGCAGGCGCAGCATCTCGTTGGAGGGCTGGGTGAAATCGGCATAGACCGGGTCGAGCTGCTGGATGATGGCCAGGTTCTCCCCGCTGCCGGCATTGACCAGCGCCCCTTCGGTGACCAGGGCGCCCCCGATACGGCCCGAAATCGGTGCCTTGACCTCGGCATATTCAAGATTGAGCTTGGCCTGAGCCAGAGCCACTTCCGCCAGCGCGACATCCGCATTGGCTGACGCGAGGGCCGCTTCGGCGGTGTCGGCACTCTGCTCGGTGCCGATATTGCGTTCGCGTGAAGCGATGGCGCGGGCGGCCTGCTGGCGGGCCTGCGTCTGCTGCGCCAAAGCGCGGTCGCGGCTGGCCTGGGCGCTGTCGACCTGGAGCTGGAACGGCGCCGGATCGATGCGATAGAGCACATCGCCTTCCTCAACCACGCTGCCCTGCTCGAACACGCGTTCGACGATAATGCCCGAAACGCGCGGGCGAACCTCGGCGATACGGGTTGGGGCGATCCGGCCCGGCAATTGATTGGTGATCGCCAATTGCTCGGGTTTTGCCTCGACGAAGCTGACGGGCATCGGGGGTGGAGCACCGGGCGCGGCCTGTGGGGCGCTGTTGGACTCGGTGCAGGCTGCAACAAACGCCAGCAGCGCGAGCATGCTTGCAGCCTTGGCCAGGGAGCTAATCGCCTTCATGATAAATATCCAAATTTGGCAGAACGGACAAAAGGGGGCCTACCCAGGCGCGCCATATGGCGGTGGGACAGCGGGAACTACGGAGATTGAGCAAAAGAACTAGGCTGGTGCGGGGCTATCACCCTGCGTGATTGCGATGCGTTCGATTTCGGCCAGCAGTCCGGTAAACTCGGCCGCAGACCACTTGTGGAAACCCATCAGATGCATGGACCGCAGCCCCTCCAGCGCCAGCAGGGCGACCAGGGCGGCACGCGGGTTTTCCGAGGTATCGGCCACTTTAGCCAGAGCCTGGTTTACGCTCGCCCGTACCAGGCATTGCAGATCTTCATCCTGGGCAAGCGCCGAACAGAGTTGCAGGGCAACCGGCTCGGCATCTTCACCCAGCCACTGTGCGGCGACCGCAATGCGCCCGCGAATCTCGGCATTTTTTTGCCCGCTCAGCTTGGCGACGGCGTCGTTGATTTTCTTGTCTTCGGTAACGATCTTGCGCTCGATGATCGCCTGGATCAGCGCATGCTTGCTCTTGCAATCGTAGAGTACGCTGCCTTTGCTGATGCCGGCCTCGGCGGCCACGGCATCGAGGGTAAGATTGGAGGCGCCATCGCGGATGACCACCCGTTCCCCGGCATCGAGAACTCGGTCGAGATCGATTGTCCTGGGGCGTGCCATTATACTGCGCTGGGTTATTGACTGACTGGTCGGAAATTAATTCCGGCAAGTCCCTTTGTCAAATGCGCTGCCGTTGATGCAGGCATGCAGCGGCGGGCCTTCAATAATCCCGCGCGATGCTTACAGCCGCCATTTCGGCGCCCTGGCCGGCGCCACGGCTGCGCCTCAGCCAAGCGCCGATTGCGCCTGGCAGATCCGATCGACCAAAGCGTCAAAATCACCCTTTGGCGGACGATGAGTGGCCAGGCGCTGCTTGAGATGCATGATCGGCTCGGCCAGGATGTCGTCGAGGCTTTGGGCGCAGGTGAAATCCCCGGCCACGCTCTTGACCTTGGAATTGTCAAAGATCGCCGTCCAGGCCTTGTCCCCCACCAGCGGCCCCACCCATTCCGGATTGTAGCGGATCAGCGTATCGGTCGGCACATGCACGATTTTGGCCTCAACACCGAGCAATCGGGCAATGGCCTTCTGGATATCGTCCCAGATATGGGCGCGGTCATTGGTGATGTGGAAAATCTCGTTCAAGGCCGCCGGCTTGCCGAACAGCCCGACAAACGGCACCGCGAAATCCACCGAACGGGTCAGCGTCCAGGGCGTGTGACCATCCCCCGCCACGATCGTGGGCTCGCCATCCAGCATGCGCCGCGCCATGATGTCGGCGTCGCCCATCATGATGGGCAAGCCGGTGCGCACCGTGTGGCTGGGACGGACAATGGTCCAGTCCAGGTTTTGCGTCCCCTTGAGCAAGTCCTCGCAGGCAATCTTGGCCTGGCTGTAGGGCCAGTAGGGATTGATCGCCGGCGTCTGCTCGGTGATCACATAATGGCTTGCCGGTTTCTCATAGACCGATGCCGATGAGATGAAGACATATTGGCCGCAATGGCCCGAAAACACCTCGATATCCCGCGCCACCTGATCGGGCGTGAACGCGATGAACTGGCAGACGACGTCATACCTGGCCTTGGCCAGATCGGCATAATCCGGCCCGCCAAGCTCGCCGATGATCGAGGTCACCCCCGCCGGCAATGCCCCGCCCCTTTTGCCCCGATTATAGACACTGACCTCGTGACCCTGGGCCACCGCCCGCTCGACACAAGGGTAAGAAATCTGGCCCGTTCCGCCGACAAAAAGAATGCTCATAGCCATTGAAAAGATCCCAATCTTGGAAAAGCGCTGGACGTAATTATCAATAATGATAGCGCGAAAGATCCCGGCCCGTCTCCCCTCCAGGCATTAATGTTACCAGAGTCGGGAGCGTTCGGCCCGGCTGAGGATCAGGCCGGGCGAGCGGGGCCCATGGCGAGCAATGCCAGTGGTTCCTCGACTGGGAACGCCAACGCCACTGCATCGACCAGGTCCGCAGCCGACCACATGACCTGCCTTGCCGGGATGTGGTTTTCAGCCGATGCCAGCGCCGCCCTGGCGCCAACGGCAATGGGCAGGATCGCCTGGCTTGTCTGGCGGGCGGCGGCCAGGGCGGAGGTGATATCCTTCCGTTGGTCGCCGACATACCATATGACATCGGAAGATCTTAAGGGGCGGCCAATCGTATCGAGGGCTCGCAGGATTGGCTCGGCAGACGGTTTTCCCTGCCTCACATCCTCCCGGAAGACACAGGTCGCAAAGTATTTTCGCAGATCGAACGCATCCAGGACATCCTGCCCATAGCCCTTGCCCAGTCCATTGCTGACCATGCCCATGGGGATATCATTGGCCCGAAGCAGGTCCAGCACGGAGCGCATGGTGGCACAGGGCTGAAGCATCTGGACCACCGACTTGCGGCGAAGCCGGTGCATGGTCCGGTGGACGACAAGCGACGAGGTCTTCGGTCGCGCCACCAGATGGGATCGCCGGAGCAGCCGAAAACGTGCCGCCAGACGCCCACTGCCATGCGAAACATCATCCAGGAATTCCAGCATCTGGAGGACGCGCGGATTGATATGGTGGACCAGGGTTCCGTCCAGATCGAACAGAACAATGGTTGGTCGCGCCGGATTCTGCCCCAGAATCTGCCCTCCAAGCAATTTCGCCATGAAACGTCGGCCAATTTCTCGCCACTGGCAACCAAAAATTCGGTGAGCGGAATCCGGCGCTACCGGAACAGCATGACCGGTATCTTGACCGAGCGGATCATCTCGCTGGTCGTGCTGCCGATGATCAGGTTGCGCACCCTTGAATGGCCATAGGCGCCCATGACCAGCAGATCGATATGATCGGCTTCGGCGTGGCGGGCAATGACCTCATCGGGCTCACCCTCCTCAAGATGGGTCTGGATTTCGAGCGACGCATTGGCCAGCAGGTTTGCCGCTGCCTCCAGCTTGCCGCGAGCCTCGGGTGTCTCCCGGCCGACCATGACCAGATCTCCAGCCAGCCCCGCAAAGAGCTTGCCGGTGGCAATGTGGGACACCGCCTTCATCACGCTGGCTCCGCCATCGAAGGCCACCATGAACCGTTTGACCGGCTTGAACGCCCGCGATGCCACCATGACCGGCTTCTTGCTGACCCGGACAACCCGCTCGAGATTCGAGCCCAGATGCAGCTTGGCAAAATCGGCAGCCTCGCCACGCTTGCCCACCACGACGAGGTCTGCATCCCCCTCCAGTTCCTGGACGGCTTCGACAATATCGCCATTGCGCAGCTTGCCGCTCGCCTTGATGCCTGCATCCGAAAGGCGCTTGACGCCCCCGTCAACGATCAATCGGCCCCGTTGCTGCGCCAGCTTTGCCCGTTGAATGTCGTGTTCGGCCAGGTCGGCAAGCAGCGTCTGCTGCGCACCCATCTCAAGGCTCCCGCTCCAGTCCGCCGGTGCGCTCCCCACATTCCGCCGGCCAATGACGTGGACGACGTCCACCTGAGCATCGATGGCTTTTGCCACCCAGGCGGCGTGATCGAGCACGCTTTCCGAATAGATCGAGCCATCGACCAATGCGATGATCCTGGACATAGCCATTCCTCCCTAGTGACCCATCAGGCGTTCGAGCGCCCCTGGTTTGTCGTGAATGGCCAGCTTGTCGACGATTGTCTCGCTGGCTTCGTTCATACCGATCAGCTTGACCTCGGCACCTTCGCGGCGGAACTTGAGGATAACCATATCCAGGGCGCTCACACTGGAAATATCCCAGATATGCGCATTGGACACGTCGATGCTCACAACTTCCAGCGCTTCCTTGAAGTCGAAGGCATTGCTGAAATCCTCCGATGAGGCGAAGAAAATCTGCCCCTCAACCGTGTAGGTGCGCTGCCGTCCATCCTCCGACAGGGCCGAGGTGACGCGGAAAATCTGGGAAATCTTCCAGGCGAAGAAGATGCCCGACAGCAAAACGCCGATCAGCACGCCAATGGCCAGGTTATGCGTATAGACCACCGTCACGACGGTCGCGACCATGACAATGGAGGAACTGCGCGGATGGGTGACCAGGTTCTTGAGCGAGACCCAGGAAAACGTGCCGATCGACACCATGATCATGATGGCCACCAGGGCCGGCATCGGAATGGCGCTGACCAGATCACCCAGCACCAGGATCAGGAACAGCAGCAGCGACCCGGCAACGAACGTGGATAGCCGGCCGCGTCCGCCCGATTTCACATTGATGATCGACTGCCCGATCATGGCGCAACCCGCCATGCCGCCGATGAAACCGGTCGCGGTATTGGCGATGCCCTGGCCGATACATTCCTGGTTCTTGTCGCTCTTGGTGTCGGTCAGCTCGTCCACAATCGTTGCCGTCATCAGCGATTCCAGCAGGCCGACGACGGCCACCGCCACCGAATAGGGCAGGATGATCATCAGCGTTTCCAGGGTCAGCGGAATCTGGGGAATGAGGAACACGGGCAGTGTCGAGGGCAGTTCCCCCATATCGCCAACCGTGCGCACGTCCAGGCCCAACCCGATCGAGAGCGCCGTCAGCACGACGATGCAGACCAGCGGCGAGGGGATGACTTTGGTAATGCGGGGGAAAAGGTAGATAATCGCCAGCCCGCCTGCGACCATGACATAGGTCAGCCACGTCACGTTGGTCAGCTCGGGCAATTGTGCCATGAAGATAAGAATGGCCAGCGCGTTGACGAAGCCGGTCAGCACCGACTTCGATACAAAGCGCATGACATAGCCGAGTTTGAGAAAGCCCGCGCCGATCTGCAGCAGCCCCGCCAGCACGGTGGCCGCCAGCAGGTATTGCAATCCGTGGTCGCGAACCAATGTCACCATCAGCACGGCCGTTGCCGCCGTCGCTGCCGAAATCATGCCCGGACGGCCACCGACAAAGGCGATCAGCACGGCAATCGAGAATGAAGCATAAAGCCCGATCTTGGGATCGACACCGGCAATGATGGAGAAGGCGATGGCCTCGGGGATCAGGGCCAGGGCCACGACCAGGCCGGCAAGAATGTCGGCGCGGACATTGCCGAACCATTCGGATCGCATTCGGGACAGGTATTCAGGCATCGGTTGCGCTTTCGGGACTTTCAGGATTTGGGACTGCGACCGGCCATTGCGAAATTGTCGCCAGATCGGGCGGCAAGTGGCCAGATGAATGTGTTGGACATTCGAGGACAGTAGGAGTTTGTGCCAAGAAGGCTCTAAACTGACAGTGTCTGGTT
Source organism: Devosia sp. LC5 (assembly GCF_000735585.1). Lineage (GTDB taxonomy): Bacteria > Pseudomonadota > Alphaproteobacteria > Rhizobiales > Devosiaceae > Devosia. Next base: position 52,622 of record NZ_JNNO01000002.1, on the reverse strand, counting down.
TGCCGAGGGATAGGCGCCCGGAGAAGCCACCCGCGCCAGCGGGTCCGTTCGAATGAGGACATTACTGCCTTACTGTTTCGGACCGTGCAAGGGTGGAACGGCATATGCGCCGCCGAAAGTCCGCCAAGGGCGGGGGACGGTTCGGAATTTCCCAATTGCTTTGGGCCAGGACAGACCCGGCTCGACGGTCGCCGCGGGGCGGCCGGAGCGGTTGAGGATTGATTGCGCCGCGCCCGGCCCTGGGCCGGACACGGCAGGTTTGCGTCACCAGCAGCGCTTAGTGCGCGATCATCTCATCGACGATCTCGCCGGCGCCCAGGGACGATGGATAATAGGTCGGCCAGTGGGTGACCTCCTCGAGCAGGGCCGCCCGGTCATCGCCCCAATAGAGGTGGTAGTGCCCCGCATCCTGGGGTGCGATGGCGTGATCGCTGAATTGGATGAATTGCGGCGCAGCGTCCTCGCCCGCGCTCTTCTTGAAGATGAAGCGGACGCCGCGATTGCCCTTGGCATAGGTCAGCACTTCGTAGCCGTCGCTGGCATACCGGGCTGCCAGCGGCTTGCCGTCCTCGTAGAAGGTGACGGTATCGCCTTCGATGGTGATGCGCTCGACATTGGTCCTGTAGCCGATCTCATAATAGGCGCGGTATTCCTCGGCAGTCTGCTCGCCGCTTTCCGCCTTGTGCTCCATGACCGGATCAAGCGTGCCGTCCTGGAGATAGGGGTAAACCGACTGCCAGTCGCCTTCCCAATCCGACAGCGCGCGCGCCGCGATCTGGGCGTCCTCGAAATAGCCCTTATAGATCTGGCTGTCGTGGTCGTGACCATGATCGTGAGCTTCATCGCCATGCTCATGACCTTCATGCGCGGTGCCGGTGCCCCCGACTGCCACGATATTGAAGGGCGTGCCCTCGACGGCGATTTCACCATCCTTCTTAAAGCTCGCGGCATCGACCAGCAGCAGCTTGCCGGCAAGGGGATCGGTGACCACGATATGATCACCGGCAACGGCCACACGCGGACGCGGATCGCTCCAGTGGCCGTCCATGGAATAGGGGTCCGTCAGCGCCAGCGACTTGCTCACTTCCCCCGCGATAACGTCGAGCTGGTGGAGCTGGCCGTCCTCGGTAAAGATGTAGGCGAAACGCGCACGGATGGGATCGACGGCAAAGGTGACGCGACGGGTCGGCAGTTCGACCAGGCGGAAGGCCTCCTCTTCGCTCGGATCGATCAGCACCACGGCGCTAGGGCCATAATTGCCCAGGAAGTATTGCAGGCCGCGACCGCCGGTCAGCGTCGTGCTCTTGCCCTCGGGCAAGGCGGGTGAATAGGCAATGTGCTCGATGCTCGGAGCGCCGCCCGGGCCGGGAGTAACCACCAGCAGGCCGGTGGCACAGGCGAAAGCGAGCTGGTTGCCCGAGGTGGCTTCGCCATGCAGGTCCGGACATTCGGCGAGGTCACCGACACTATTGCCGTCACGATCGAATGTCTTGATGCCGATCGGCAGATTGGACGGGTCCTGCGGGTGTGGCTCGGATACGAGGTCGAAATTGCCGTAGGGGACCACCACGCCGTGATGCGGGGCGCCCGAATTGACCTCGCGGAAGCTGGCGTGGCCTTCGAGAGCCTCATGCTCCTCGAACACGCGAGCAAGGCCCTCCTTGTCGAAGAACGCCGCCCAATGGCCATCGTGCCCGACGAAGTGGACGGGGTAGTCGCCCGCGATCTCGGCACCGGCCAGCGCTGCGTCTTCGATATCGATGTCCGCGTGATCGCCATGATCCTGGAAGGCAATGCCGGTCCTGATTGTGGTGACCACATCGGCGTCACCCTGAACGGCATAAACCGCTTCGCCGCTATCGCTGCGATAGAGCGAAGCCGGGCCCTTGATGTCGAACCTGGCCAGCGTATCGCCATCGACGGCGTCGATGACATGAACGACGGGCTTGGCGTGATCCGATACGAACAGGCGCCACGCAGTCACGTCTTCAGCCATTGCGGTGCTGCCGAGGCCCACCAGCAGGGCAAGCGCAGAAATACCCGAACTCAGTCTTCTCATTGGTTTCTCCTTGGTTTTGATGAAGGGGCGGATCGCTCCGCACCTGTTCACCCGGCGGCGATGGCCGCGGTGATGGTGCTGGCATTTGTCCGGATCAGATCGATGCAGGCCGGCGCGGGACCGCCGGGTCCCGGGAGGGCGGCCGCGGCCGAAGCCTCCGGCTCCCTCGAAACACCCTGCGGCGACACTTGGCGCGTCAGCTCGTCTGTGACGGGTAATGCAGCGACGGCTGCCAGCTTTTCCTGGGCAAGGCTGGCCGCGGTGGCACACAATGATATAACAGAACAATCGATAGGACGGAGCGTCAGGTCGAAGAATGTCAGACAGGGACCGGCCATGCAAAAACCCTTGAAGCAAATGCTCGAGTGTCAAATCATGTGACGTTATTACATTACAAAATTCTCTCCGCAAGACTGTTTCGGGATGCATGTCGGCGCCCAAATTCCGCTCAGCGCCTATACGATGCTTGAACGGCTTCAGAGCCCGGGCCGACGGGGATGCGCTCACTTTCCTGCAAGCAGTTGGGCGCGCTCAGCGCGGCCCGATGCACACCCCTTGACTTGCCGCGCCCATGATGGCTTGTTGGCGCCGTTGAAGGTTCCTTCGCGGCCTGCCGGCCAACGGGGATTAAAAGGGAACACGGTGCGACGTACCCATCAGGGCGCAAAACCGTGGCTGCCCCCGCAACTGTAAGCGGTGAGTTCTGCTGGAAATTGCCACTGATCCTTGTCGGATCGGGAAGGCCCAGACAGCGCATAGACCCGTGAGCCAGGAGACCTGCCATCGACATGTCTTCAACCCGGCCGGGGTGTGCCGCGGAGAACGATGATGGCGCATGACGATTCTATTGCCGGTCTATGCCTGATGGGTTCGCCTGGTTTGCCCCCGTATCTTGCGGAGGTTTCCAGTGGGACAGCCAGGCTCATGCGGCAGCGATAATCGCCGCACACAAATCCACCAGCCCTCTTCGCATTGCCACCCAGCAAGAATGCCATATTGCGAAGCTGTTGTACGTAATGTAATAACATCACGCTTGTCCCGATCTCCCCGGCTTGCGCCTCATCATCTGCGGAGCCTGGCATGATTGCGATGCAACATTGGGTGGGCTCGCGGCCCGCCAGCCTTTCCCTCGATCAGTTGCGCTGGGGACCAAGTCCGCAGCACGCCATCATCGAGGGACTGCAGTTTGCCGTGCAACCGGGCGAGATGCTCGCCGTGGTTGGCCCGAACGGCGCCGGAAAATCGAGCCTGCTGCGCTGTCTCTATCGTTACCACCGGCCGACCGCCGGACGGGTATTGCTTGATGGCCAAGACCTCTGGACGCTCAAGCCTCGCGCGGTGGCGCGCCGCATATCCACGGTATTGCAAGAGCCAGTGACGGATTTCGGCCTGACGGTCGCTGAAATCGTGGCGCTCGGCTTGACGCCGCACCTTGGAGGCCTTGCCGTGCCGCATGAAGAGCCGGTTCTGGCGGCGCTTGGCTTGCTCAATCTCACCGCGCTTGCACCCCGAAATTTCTCCAGTCTTTCAGGGGGCGAAAAGCAGCGTGTGCTGATCGCCCGCGCCCTGGTGCAAAAACCCGACCTGCTTATCCTGGATGAACCGACCAACCACCTTGATATTCGCCACCAGCTTGAAGTGCTGGCGCTTCTGGCAGAACTGCCCACGACCGTGGTGGTGTCGCTGCATGATCTGGCCCTGGCATCGGCCCATGCCGACCAGGTTCTGGTGCTGGAAAACGGGCGGCAGGTCGATATCGGCCGCCCGCTCGACGTGCTGACCCCGGCAGCGGTCCGACAGACCTTTTCCGTCGCCACCACCATCGACACCCACCCGGCAACGGGACGTCCCCGCTTCTCATTTCACCTGCCGCTCTAAGTTTAGGAGTTTCAAACATGCGTCCCGCCCTCGCTCTGTTCGCCACCGGCGTGCTTGCTGTCATAACGACTGCCGCCAATGCCTATCCCGTGACTGTCAAAAGCTGCAATCGCGAGGTGACCTTCGAGGCTGCGCCCGCGCGAGCCGTCTCCAATGACGTCAACCTCACCGAGATGATGCTGGCCCTGGGCCTTTCCGGCCACATGGCCGGCTATACCGGCGTTTCCGAGTGGAAGACGCTGGACGAGACCCTGCGCGCCAATGTTGCGCAATTGCCCGAACTCTCGCCCGATTACCCGACCAAGGAAGTGCTGCTCGGCGCCGATGCCGACTTCTACTTTGCCGGCTGGAACTACGGCATGAAGGTGGGCGGCGAGGTCACCCCCGAAACCCTGGGCGCTTTCGACATCGCGGTTTACGAGCTCACCGAGAGCTGCATCCACATCATGGACAGGCCCAAATCCTCGATGGACGACATGTATGCCGACCTGCTCAACCTGGGCACCATCTTCGGCGTCGAGGACAAGGCCAAGGCGCTGGTCGCCGGCTACAAACAGGAATTGGCCGATTTCAGCGCGACGCTGCCGGCCAGCGAAACCCCGCCCAAGGTATTCGTCTATGACTCGGGCGAGGACAAGCCGTTCACCGCCGGCCGCTACGCCATACCCACCGCGCTGATCGAGGCGGCCGGTGGCACCAACATCATGGATGACGTGGCCTCGAGCTGGGTCGAGATCGGCTGGGAGCCGGTGATCGAGCGCAATCCGGACGTGGTGGTCATCGTCAATTATGGCGATATCACCGCCGAACAGAAGATCGCCTTCATGAAGGACAATGCCGCCTTCAAGGATATGCCGGCTGTGCTGAACGACCGCTTCGTCGTGCTCGAATATGTCGAGGCGACGCCGGGTCCGCGCAATATCGCCGCCATCAAGCGGCTCGCCGCTGCCTTCCATCCTCAATGAGTTATCGGCCGCTCGGTCCGTCCGGCCCACATCCACCATGAACCACAAACACCTCGTCGCCGGTCCACGGCATGCCATTATGCATAACTTGCCGCTGCTCACGGCCGGCCTCGTCGCCCTGCTGTTCATCGTGATGATGGCCGGCGTCAGCGTCGGCGCCATCGCCATTCCCCTCGACATCGTCTGGAGCGTCGTGGTCAATCATCTTGCCCCGGGCGGCATCGATGTCACCTGGTCGCCCGGCCGCGACAACATCGTTTGGGAAGTTCGCCTGCCGCGCGTCATTCTGGGCGCGATCATCGGCGCCAGTCTCGCCCTGGTCGGCGCCGCCTTGCAATCGGTGACCCGCAACCAGCTCGCCGACCCGCACCTGCTCGGCATCTCCTCCGGAGCGGCGCTCGGCGCCATCGTCGTGCTGCTGCATACCGGCATGTTTCTTGGCCTCGTCACCGTGCCGATCTTTGCCTTTGGCGGCGCGCTGGTAACCACCGCGGTCGTCGTCGGCGTGGCTAACCTGTCCAACGCCACCAATGCCAGCCGGCTCGTGCTGACCGGCGTGGCCGTGTCCTTCGTCGTCACCTCGCTCGGCAGCCTGGGCATTTTCCTCGGTGACCCGCGCGCTGCCCATACCGTCATATTCTGGATGCTGGGCGGGCTTGGCCTCGCCCAATGGGCGCAGCTTCCCTATCCCCTGCTGGCCCTGGCTGCATGCGGCGCCTACCTCATGGCCAATGCCCGCAACCTCAACGCCATGACGCTGGGCGATGAATCGGCGACCACTCTGGGCATTCCGGCAGCCCGCTTTCGCATGGCCGTCTTTATCGCCTGCGCAATGCTGACCGGGGCCGCCGTTGCCTTTTCCGGCATCGTGTCCTTTGTCGGGCTGATGACCCCCCACCTGGTGCGCATGGTGGTCGGTGGCGATTACCGCCGTGTGCTGCCGCTATCGGCACTGGTCGGCGCCATCTTCCTGGTGCTTGCCGACATTGCCGCGCGCATCATCATCCCGCCCCAGGACATTCCCCTTGGCGTCATAACCGGCCTTGCCGGCGGCGTCTTCTTCATCCTCCTGATGCGGCGGAACGCCCGGCTGGCTTCCTGACCGCGCTGGCCATTATCGCAGGCCTCGGCGCGGTCGTGATCATCGCTCTGTTCTACACAGCTCGATCGATGTATGGCGCTTGGGCGAGCCCTCTGGCCGGTCGAGGCCGTTGGGACCGGGCCCGGGCACCACCGGCGCGGCGCCCTCGGGCGGGAACCAGAGCTTGACGTGGTGGTCATAGGCAACGGATGGAAAGTCGGTGAAGCTGGGGTCGGTGAAGGTGATGCGCGCCATCCGCGGGGTGATGCGCTCGTTGCGAACAACCTCGGCGACGGGACGATCCATGGAAAACTCCTATTCGTAATAGAGGCCGATGCGGCGGCCATCGATGGTCTCGACGCGCACCGGTGTCTGGTAGAGCGCGGTCAGCACGTCGCTGGTGATGATCCGGTCAGGCGGCCCTTCATGGGCGACCCTGCCATCAGCCATGCAGACGATGTGGTCGGAATAGACCGAGGCGAAATTGATGTCGTGCAGCACGACGACAATGGTCTTGCCCAGCTCCCGCGCTGCCCGGCGGAGCTGCTGCATCATGCTCACGGCATGCTTGAGATCGAGGTTGTTGAGCGGCTCGTCGAGCAGCACATAGTCGGTATCCTGGCAGAGCACCATGGCGACGAAAGCCCGCTGGCGCTGGCCGCCGGACAGCTCGTCAAGAAACCGCTCGCTGAGCTCGGCCAGGTTGAGATAGCCGATGGCCGCGTCGATATGGGTCTTGTCCCCGGTCGTCAGCCGGCCCTTGCTGTAGGGATACCGGCCGAAGCTGACCAGATCGCGCACCGTGAGGCGCGCGGTCATGTGGTTGTCCTGGCGCAGGATGGAGAGGCGACGGGCCAGCACGTCGCTGGGGGTCGTGGTGACGTCGAGGCCGTCGACCGTCACGGTGCCCCTGTCCAGGCTCATGAGCCGGCTGACCATCGAGAGGAAGGTCGACTTGCCGGCGCCGTTGGGGCCGATGATCGAGGTGATGCCGCCCTTGGGCAGGGTCACCGTAACGCCATCGACCACGCAGGTGGCGCCATAGCTCTTGGTCACACCATCAGCGACGATCATCGCGCGGCCCTCCGCAATATGAGAGTGATGAAGACGATGCCGCCCAGGAACTCGATGATGATCGAGAGGGCCGTATCGAAGGCGAAGAGGCGCTCGAGGATGGTCTGCCCACCGACGAGGCAGGTTATGGCGAGGAGCGCCGCGGCGGGCAGGACGTAGCGATGCCGGCTGGTGCCGACCAGCGAATGGGCGAGGGTGGCGACGAGCAGGCCGAAGAAGGTGATGGGACCGACCAGCGCGGTCGACACCGCGACCAGCACCGAGACCAGCATCAGGATGGTGACGACAGTGCGCCGGTAGTCGATGCCCAGGTTGATGGCATGGGCGCGCCCCAGTCCCAGCACGTCGAGGGTGTGGGCGAGCCGGAGCATGATCAGGCTGGCCAGCACCACGATGACGGTGGCGACGACGAGCAGGCTGGTATCGACGGTGGCGAAGCTGGCGAAGAACGAATCCTGCAGCACCTGGAAGGCATTGGGATCGAGCATGCGCTGCATGAACTGGCTGAGGCTGCGGAACAGGATGCCGAAGACGATGCCGACCAGCACGAGCAGGGTCAGGCTGCGCTCCTCGCCGACGAACAGCCAGCGGAACAGCAGTCCGGAAAACACCACCATCACCACCACCTCGATGCCGAACTGCACTTGCGGATCGATGCCGGTCAGGGCGCCCGCGCCCAGGAAGAACACGGTTGCGGTGGTCAGCAGGATATAGAGCGCGTCAAAGCCCATGATCGACGGCGTCAGGATGCGATTGTTGGTGACGGTCTGGAACAGCACGGTCGATATCGCCACCGAATAGGCGACGAGGCAGAGCGCCAGCAGCTTGCGGCCGCGAAACGGGATGATGAAGCTCCAGCTGCCCCTGGCGCCCAGCGTCATGAAGCAGGCGATCGAAATCAGGGCCAGCGCGGCAAGAACCAGCAGCACCAGCGCCGGGCGCGACAGTCCGGCGATCCGGCGCAGGCCGGGGGCCGGTACGAGGGCGACGGAAGGCTCACGCATGGCGGCGCGTCCGCAGCAGCAGGTAGAGGAAGATGGCGCTGCCGACCACGCCGACCACCACGCTGATCGGAATCTCGTAGGGGAAGCGCACGATGCGGCCGACAATATCGCAGGCCAGCACGAAGCCGGCCCCGGTAACCGTCACCCAGGGCACGGTGCGCCGCATATTGTCACCGACCAACAGGCTGACGAGATTGGGCACGATCAGGCCGAGGAACGGGATAGACCCTGCCGTCACCAGCACAACGGCACTGACCAGCGATACGATTACCAGCCCGAGCACCATGACACGCTGGTAGTTGAGACCGAGATTGGTGGTGAAATCGCGCCCCATGCCGGCGACGGTGAAGCGGTCCGCGGCGATATAGGCGAGCACCGCGCAGCCGAGCCCGATCCACAGCAGCTCGTAGCGTCCACGCAGGATGCCGGAGAAGTCGCCCATGGTCCAGGCCAGCAGCGAGGGCAGCAGTTCGAAGCGATAGGCGATGAAGCTGGTAACGGCACCGATAATGCCGCCGAGCATGATGCCGACAAGCGGCACCAGCATCACGTCACGCAACGGCACGGCCCGCAGGATGCGCAGGAACAGCGCCGTCCCCGCAAGCGCGAAGGCGGCGGCGATGAGCATCTTGCCCATCAGCGGCCAGCCCGGGAAAAACAGGGTCGCGGCGAGGAAGCCAAGGCTGGCCGACTCGGTCGTTCCCGCCGTCGAGGGCTCGACGAAACGGTTGCGCACGATCATCTGCATCACCAGCCCCGCGACGGCCATGGAACTGCCCGAGAGAATGATCGCCAGGGTGCGCGGCACCCGGCTGATCAGCAGCACCTGCATCGGCCGATCTTCCGCACTGGTCGACAGCAAGGCGGCAAGCGAAACGTCGCTTACGCCGATGAACAGGCTCGCGAGCGCCAGGACAAGCGTGACCAGGATGGCAAGGATGAGCAGGCGCAAAGGCAGACCTTCCGGACATCACCCCCGGCCGTATGGCGGGGGTGATGGTTTCAAACGATCAGCCGTTGAGGCCGGTCAGCACCTGGTCGAGCAGCAGCATTACCCCCGTATAGCCATGCATGGTGATGTAGGCCGCCTGCGGGTCGAGGTAGACGATGTGGCCGCCCTCTGCCGCCTTGGTCTGGTTGACCAGTTCGTTGTCGAGCAGGGCTGCCGCGGCGCCGGCCGATTCACCGGTGCCCGCATCGCGGTCCACCACGAAGAGCCAGTCGGGGTTGGTCTCGAGAATGAACTCGAACGACACGCCGTCACCGCCATGGTCGCCGTCTTCCACATCGGCCATGGCCGATGGAATGCCCAGCTGATTGTGGATCCAGGCGACGCGGCTATCCGGACCGTAGACGCCGACATTGCCGGCATTGGTCACGAGGACCAGCGCATTTCCCTTGCCTTCGGCGGCGGCCCTGACCTCGCTCACCTTGGCGTCGAGCGCAGTATTGAGCTCGCTGGCCTTGGCCTGCAGGCCGAAGATCTCACCCAGCCTGGTGAGGTTATTCTTGATGCCGCCGATAATGTCGGAATTGTCGGCAAGCGACATGTCGATGGTCGGCAGGATGTCCTTGGCCGTCGTGTAGGCCTCGGCGGAACGGGCGCCGACGAAATAGACCTGGGCCTCCGAAGCAGCGATGCCCTCGAAGTCGGGTTCGAACAGCGAACCGATCTGCAGCGCATCGGCAGGCAATGCGCTGGCGAGATAGCTCGGCACGTTGGAGGACGGAACACCGGCCACCGTCACGCCGAGCGCCTGGAGGTTGTCGAAGGTCGCCCAATCCTGGACCAGAACCTTACCCGGCACGCCCGGCAGGGTGGTTTGGCCCTGGGCATGCGTGACCACGATTTCCTGCGCCATTGCGGTGGGCACGACGAGGGCGACAGCCGCAATGGTAGCAAACAAAACTGATTTCATGAGCCGTTCTCCTATGAATAGGAAGGCTTTAGCTAATCTGAGAATCAAGATCAACTTTTGTTGCGACATTTATGCGCTCGTCGATCCTCCCGTCGAATGCGAGATGCAATCTAGCAGGCTGCCGAGCCATGGCCGCACTCATCGGTCATTCGTGGATGCAGGTATCTCGAGCCGCCCGTTGTTTCTGGAAGACGGCGATGATGACATTCGCCGTGACGGACCCTGGCTGGTCACGCTGAATAACCGCAAAACACGCGAACATATCGAGGAGATGGTGCTTCAAAAGCCCTGCACCGTGTTCTTGTCATGTCCTGAAGGCGAGCAGGCACTCTGGGGGCACCTGAAATCGCCGCCCAGGATCGTTGTGCTTGTTGCCGCAGCGGGCGGTGTACTGATCGGCATCATCTTGTCCCGTCGCAGGCGACGCACATACCGATATACGCCCCTTCGCGTACGCCGGTGATCCAGTCGGGGTCGCCCTCGATAACGAGCGTGGACCAATCCGGCTCAAGATATTCGGCAAACGCGGGCGGCATCAGTACGGCCAGGGCGGCAAAAGCCGAAGAAAGACAGGCTATTCTCATCGTCAGTATTCCGACATTCTAGGCGGACGCGGTAACTATGGGATGACGCCCTCGGGGCTCAACCGGCTATTCCGCTCTCCACGCATCTGGCGCAATCCATGGCGCGTCGACGGTTGGCGTTTGGGGGCGGGGAAGATTGGTCAAGACGGCAACGGGAAGGGCCTTGCCCGCTGGCGTTTCCGGGTCCACATCGCGGCTAACGATGAGGTGCCTATCCTCCATCTGCGCCGTGCGACGACCGAGAATGGCGACAGCGAATAGATAGCCGTCGCGCGTGTAGCCGGCGGCAGAGAACGACCAACCCTCGTGCCGAAAGCGATCATCTCGTGTCCAGCCGCTCTCTTGCACGTTTTCATCAAGCAATTCGATTAACGTGGGGGGACCGCCAACGACCTGACGGATCTCGCGCGCATTCAGCGGCCTATCCGGCCGCCACAGATAACCGTTTCCCAGACATCGGCTTAGCTGGCGTCGGCCAGGGCGCTGTAGGGCGCCGTCATATCGAGGAACACGAGGCTTTGGACCGGCGGAACCTCGGTCGCATAATTGCCGACGCCGATGCTGTCAGGCAACACCATAGGGTCTGGTGTGGACGTACGCAGCAAAGGTTGCCACAGATTGGGCATTGTAGCGATAGTGGCGATACCGGCGCCCACGATCAGGCCAATCACAAGACCCATCCAGACCCCTGATGTTCTCGGGCGCGGCCGGGTGGTTGCCTCGTCCTGCATGCCGCTACCGCAGCCCCTCGGGCGTCATGTTCAGCGCCGCGAGGTTCAGCCCGAACTGGCTCATGACCGTTTCGCCCACCGCCTCCTGGACGCGGCGCATCTGTTCGGGATCGTTCTGCGCCGACAGAACGAATTGCGAGATCATGGCGGACTGCACGATCATCGCCTCCGCGAGTTGCTGCTTATCGGCATCACTTGCCTGACGGAATGCCGGCGTGGCGCCTATGGCGGCGGCGAGTTGATCCCGCACACTATGCATTGCTGATTTGTCGGGATCAGCAATGCTGCCATGGATCGCCAGCCAGGCGGTTGAGAGATAGAGGCTAATTGCATCAGCCACATTTGACGCGCTCATACCGTAGGGCTGCAGATAGCCCTCCGCGGCATTGATCACGTCGTTGGTGGCGAGCAATTGCTGCAACGCGTTACCAGCCTCGGCGTCGCGGGCGCGGGTCTGCGCGATGAAATCGGCAAGGTTCCGGGTGCGCAATTCCTCCGACGGCGCGAACGTCAGCAGCGTTTTAGGGATTGAGGCCCCGGATGCCGCTGGCCTCGCTCCCTCCGATCTGGTGACGTGGTCCAGCGCCAAAGTATTGGTGAGGGCGCCCATGTCGAATGCGCCATACTGCGCCTGAACCGGGGCGGCCATCAAAACGATGGCCAGTGCAATCCACCAGATTCGTTCTCTTTGCAAGTACCGTCCCCGCCAATCCCAGGCGCCGCCCGTTGAAATACTGGATTTGCGCGACAAGTCGGTGACGATCGGATTTCAATCAATCAGCCGGAAGGTGATCGCCACGCGGACCACACTTGGCTTGTGGTCCATGACGGGAGTCGCTTGCAAACAAGCCAGGCCAGTCGATTGCTGAACGCGGGACGCCCGCAAGCTGTTGATTGCCATTGAGAAGTGATGGAGTGGATGCCCCCTCCCGACGGCATCGCGATGTGCCAAAATTTCTCATAGAACAGAGGATTGGTGAACGTCCGGTCGCCATTGTCGGCGGTCCACGTCAAGCCTTGGGTGATCGTCAAAGCAGCGGCCTATTTTGCCGGGCGTATCCGGAGCGCCAGGTGGGGTCTCCCCGGCAACCGAACCCCGAAAGCGGCATCGGGCTTGCCGCCTCTTACAATGCCGCCATGGCGAGTTGGATGAGGAACAAGGGGCGGGATTCGTTCGGCTGGAGTGATCGTCATTTCCCAAATGTCGATCAAATCGACCTCATAGTCTCCTTCCTCAGCCGGCAAGCCCGTGGTCCACTGGGCTGGCTGATGCTCACCGAAATAGATGTACCGCACGGCCTCATCTTCGGCCGCCGACATTCGGCTCCAGGGCCAGGAATTTGTGCCGCCTAATGGCGTCAAGCCCAAGGTGACATCTTCTTCCAGCAGCTTCCTGAGGAACGCAATGCGCTGCCATGCCTCTCCATGGAGCTTGCCGCCTTTCGCCCACCAGATGATATCTTCCGGATGCTCGAAGGTTTCCCCATGGCCGGCATAACCTCCGCGCAGCAGGGTGATCCAGAAGCGGTGCACCAGTTCCTGCGCAGAAATATTACCCCATGCGGGGAAGATATTGCCTTCGTATTCCGGCTCGTCGTTGATCAGTGGCTTGCCGTAGCCGTCACGCCAGTCGGGTGTCTTCTTGACGTCCCAGTTCTGGATGCAGACATGGGTCACCCACGGCTTGGTATGGTCGTAATTCATCCGAACGTCGCCGTTGTGGATGGACTTCAGGTGCCCATAAGGGTCGTTTTCTTCAAGGATGTGGAAGTAGCGATCCCATTGCTCCATCGGCTTAACGTCGAGCAGGAAATCGTATTCGTTGGCGAGCGACCACCACACATTCCGATAGGCGGCAAGCCGCGCAGCAAGGTAGGCAACGTAGCGATTGTCCTGCTCGGCAGACATCTCGCAATAGCCCCAGCGGTCGTAGGGGTGGAAGATGATAATGTCGGCCTCGATGCTGAGGTCGCGCAGCTTGCCAACCTGCGTTTCGAACTGGCGGAACGCCATTGGGTTCGGCTTGTCGAAATCGCGCTGGCCGTTGGCCCCGATTTCGAACACGTCGTAAAGCGGTTCGTTTGTGTTGAAAGGATAGTCCTTTGGGAACACGCCCATGCGAATCTTGTTGAAACCGGCCGTGCTCAAGGTCTCCAGCGTTTCGGCCTGCAGGCCGAGCGGCTGGTGGGTCCAGGCATAGCAAGTGGTGCCAAAGGGCAGGTAAGGCGTTCCATCGGCATAAGCGAAGTGAAACTGGTTAGCCACTTTGACCGGACCATGGGCGCCCGGCGCAGCTTCGCCCGCGGTGAAGCTGCCGGTCTTGCCACTAAGAGCGGACACCGAAGACGCCGTTTCGTAAGTCCATTCGCCCAGGCTGTCCGGCATGAAGCGGACAATGTAGACCCCTTCCCCATCATAAAAGCCGGGGACCATGATTTCTCGGTCGCCCTGTGCAAAGCGCGCCGACAGGCTGACTTCGAGATAGGGATTGCCATCGGCGGGGCCATCGAGCCGCAGCTCAAAGATATCCCATTGTGCAATGTCGCTCATTGGGTCTGTTCCTTTAAGCGATTGAGACGTTCAAGGCGCATCGCCTGGTAGGGCTTGGCCTTGAAGTGGAGTACGTCACCGCGCTGAACGCTGGGGGAAACCTCGGTTTCAGTCATTTCCCAGGTGTCGATCAGGGTGGCGCGGTACTGTTCATCGGGCGGCACGGCAATGGCGAATTCGCCCGGCTGGTTTTCGCCGAAATAGCTCAGGTAATAGCGGTGCGGCTGGCCGGCGGTGGGGAAATGGGTGCCCACCCGGACCCAGTCTTCCTCGCCGGGATGGGGGTTGATCAATTCGCGCAGATTGGCGTGGTCGAGGCCCCCCGCCATCATGATCTTGTAGGCGCCGGTTGTCGGGGTCGGATCGAGGCCTTCGTCCGGTGCCGCCTCGAGGATGCGCTTTAAAAAGGCGATGCGCTCGACGCTTTCACCGACCAGCTTGCCGCCCTTGGCCCACCACAGGTTTTCGGCATCGTTGTAGAAGGTTTCTCCATGGGTGACGGAGCCCCCAGCGACGGTGCCGTCCCAGAAGCGGTGCACCAGTTCACGCCCGGAAATGTTGCCCCAGGCTTCGGCAATGTCGCCCTCATAGCAGCATTCATCGTCCGATACCGGCTTGCCGAACTGTTTGCGCCAGAGCGCGATCCGGTCGGTATAGGGGCGCTGGATGCTGACATGGGTGATGCGCTCATCACCATAATCATAGGGAGCAAAGCCGTTGTGGATCGAGAGCAGATGCCCAAATGGGTCTGCCTCGGCCACGACGCCGATCATGCGATCCCAATCGGCCAGTGTCTTGCTGAACATGAAATCGTACTCGTTGGCCATCGACCACCAGATGTTAGGGAAGGCGGCGAGGCGCGCGACGACATAGCGGAGATAGCGGTCGTCCTGCTCCGCGCTCATATGGGCAAAGCCCCAGCGGTCATACGGATGGAGCAGGATCAGGTCCGCTTCGATGCCCAATGCCTGCAAATCGGCGATGCGCTTTTCAAGGTGGCGAAAATAGTCCGGCTCGAAGCGATCGCAGTCGAACGCCCAGCCTTCGCCCTTGAAACCGCCCTTCCACTCGCTGCTGCCTTGCTTGAGCAAGGCAAAAGGATAGCGCGGCGGCTCGTTCTGGTTGTAGCGATAGTGTTTGGGGAAGACGCACATGCGCATCTTGGTGAAGGGCGCACCGGCAAGAGTTGCCAGCGTTTCCTCTTCCATTGCGTCGCCCTGAAGGTTCCAGACATAGGCGGTGGTGCCGATATTGATGTAGCGGGAGCCATCAGCGTAACGGAACTGTTCGCCAAAGGCCCTGACCGGACCATGGTCGCCCGGCTTGGCCGGTCCGACATCGACCTGCCCCGCGACGCCATCAAGAGCCTCGACAGTGCTGGTTGTCCGATAGGACCAGGTGCCCTCCGACTGGGGCATGAAGCGGATGCGATAGACCCCGTCGCCGTCATAGAACCCGGGCACGTCGAGCGTCACGTCGCCTTGCGTGAAGGTGGCGCCAAGCTGGACATCGAGAAAGGGATTGCCGCCTGCCGGGCCATCGAGGGCAATCTCGAACAGGCCCCACAGCGTGGCGGAGGAGGCAGCATCGCTCATGGGATGTTTCCTTTTTTGGACAGGAGGGGACGCTTAGCCGGCGCGGACGAGGCGCGGCCGCCAGCGCGACTTGGTGGTGGGAATGGAATCGAGCAGGAGCTGGGTATAGGCGTGCCTGGGATCGTTCATAACCTCGCGCGCCGGGCCGAATTCGACCACCTGCCCCTTGTTCATCACCGCAATGAAGTCGGAGATGTAATAGGCCGTCGCCAGATCGTGGGTGATGTAGAGAAAGCTGCGACCCGCATCGTCGCGCAGCCGCTTGAACAGGTTGATGATGATCATGCGGCGCGAGGCATCGATCATGCTAACCGGTTCGTCGGCAACGATGAGCTTCGGCTGCGGTATCAGCGCTCGCGCTACCGAAATGCGCTGCAACTCGCCGCCCGAAAACTGCCCGGTATATTTGCCGCGGATCTCGTCGTAGCTCAAACCAACGCTGTTGAGAGCCTCTGCGACGGCTGCTTCTGCGGCGCTGTCGTTCATGCCCGCAACACGCCGGGCGGTTTCGTGCAGATAGGCATCGACCGGGCGATAGCGGCTGAAAGCCTCGAAGGGGTTTTGGAATATGGGTTGCACCAGACCCAGAAAGGCGCGCTTTGAGGGCGTCGCGCCTTTACCGGCGACCACCTCATCGTAAACGATGGCTCGACCCGAAGTCGGTGTTTCAAGCCGCAGCAGGGTCTTGGCGAGGGTCGTCTTGCCGCTGCCGCTTTCGCCGACCACGGCGATGACCACCGGCTTGTCGCTTTCAACGGTGATGTTGACGTCGTCGAGCGCCGTGACGTACTGGGCTCTCACGATCCCGCCACGGCGATAGACCTTGTTGAGGCCCTCGGTCTTGAGAATGAGGGTCATGCGAGCACTCCCGCGTTGGCAGCGGCGCGCGCCACGAAATGGTTGGGCTTGACCTCGAACAGGCCTGGCTCGACGCGGAAGGCGCGGTCGCCGCCGGCCCCGGCAGCGCTGGCAATGACGCCGCGCATGCTGTCGTCACCGATGGTGGGAAGGCTGTCGATCAGCATCTTGGTATAAGCATGCTGGGGGTCGGCGAAGACGCTTTCGGTATCGCCATATTCGACGACCCGCCCGGCATACATGATCAGCATCTTATGGGTGACCTGATAGTGCACGCCCATGTCGTGGGAGACCACAAGTATGGTGTTGTTCATTTCCTCCTGCAGCTCCATGAGCAACATCAGGATTTCCTTTTGCACCACGACGTCGAGCGCGGTGGTCGGTTCGTCGGCGATGATCAGGCCAGGCTGGAAGAACGTGGCGAGCCCGATCATCACGCGCTGGCGCATGCCGCCGGACAGCTGATGGGGATAGGATTCCATCACTCCGGGGGGGAGGCCCAGCTTGCCAAGATAGGTCCGCGCCTTCTCGAGCACACGCCTTTTGTTGCTGCCGGTGCCCGGAAAGTCAGTGAACTGCTTGCCGATGCGGATTACCGGGTTAAGCGAGTTCATGGAACTCTGCGGCACATAGGAAATGGTCTTGAACCATTCCTGGCGGATGGTCTCGGTGGTGACCGGGCGGCCATCGGCGGCGCTCAAGTCGTAGTCGATCGAGCCGCGGGAAATATACATTGGGTGCTGGATGTCACCGTAAATGGCCTTCATCAACGTCGACTTGCCGGACCCGGATTCGCCGGCAATGCCAACGATGCAGCCATCCGGAATGGTCAGCGTGACGCCGTCCACCGCGTCGATAGTGCGGCCGCCGATACGATAGCTGATCTTGAGGTCATTGAGGCGGATCATGAAACACCCCGCTTGCTGGCGAAGGCCTGGTTGAAGCCAGTCGAGGTCAGAAACAGGCCAAGGAAAAGAGTGACAGTGGCAATGATGGGGGCGACGAGCCACACATACTGGCCTGTGAAAAGCGCGTTGTAGTTCAGCGCCCAGAAAATGATGGAGCCCAGCGTCGGCACCTCAACCTTGGAGAGGCCGATCACAGCAAGGGTGGCTTCGGTGTTGATGGCGAACAGCACGACATTGATGAAGCCGACGACCATATAGGCGGACACATAGGGAAAGATTTCCCGGGCAATGATCTGCATGGTGTTGGCGCCGGAAAAGCGGGCCATGTTGATGAATTCGCGTTCCCGCAGCGACAGGGCCATGGAGCGCACGGTGCGCGCATCCCAGGCCCAGCCGAAGATGATGATGATGATGCCGACGGTGAAAAACGACGTGTTGCCGCGGATCAAGGCGCCAAGAATGATGAGAATAGGCAAAAGGGGAATGGTGATGAACGTGTCCACGATCAGCATCACGAACCGCTCGAAGCGGCCACCGATATAGCCGGCGCTCAGGCCCACGATCGTGGCGACCAGCGTGACACCGCAGGCCACCAGCACGCCAAGCGCGAGTGAATTGCGGATCGCGAAGACCAGAAACCAGAAAATGTCCTGGCCCAGCGAATTGGTGCCCAGCCAGTGCGCGGCAGAGGGCGGCATGTTGCGCATGAAGCTGGACTGTATCGAGGGGTCCACGGTGGCAAAAAAAGGCAGGATGAGGCTGCCCAGCCCCATGATCAGCAGGATCGCAAGGCCGATAGCGAGGCGCACATTGAGCAGCCAGGCGAGACTGCCCTTGCGCCTCTTGCTTAAGGGCGCGGCCGGCACAGCCATGACAATAGGGTCGATGTCCTTGCTCATGGTCATTTGTGTCGAATCCGCGGGTCAAGAAGAGGGTATATGAGGTCGATGACAAGGCCGGCAGTCGCGACCGCGATGATCGAGAGAGTGATCGCGCCATAAAGTACGTTGTAGTCGCCGCCGGTCGCCGCAGTTCGCATGATCAAGCCGATGCCGGGATAGGAAAAGATCATCTCTGTCAAAAGCGCGCCGTTGAACACCATGCCCAGCGACAAGGCGAGCGCCGTTACCTGTGGCAAGAGCGCATTGCGGAACACATAGCGCATCATCCGTGTCCAGTTCGAAGCGCCTTTAAGGCGTGCGTAGGTGACGTAGGGCTCTTCGGTGGTCGCCACCGCCAGCGCCTTCATTGAGAGAATGTTCCAGCCAAAGCCGGCCAGCACCAGGGTGATGCCGGGCAGAAGCGAATTGTAAAAGATCATGCCCAGCTTTTCGGGCGTCATCTGCCCCACCGGAAAGGTGGGCGAGAGCGGAAACACCGGGAAGATGTAAGCCAGAAGTAGGAGCAGCGTGATCGCCAGGATGTAGTAGGGAATGGGATAGAGAAGAATGCCCAGGAATTCGAGGATCGAGGCCGCGCGCTTCTTGTGAAAGTAGCCCGCCACAAGGCCCACCATGTTGCCCAAGACCCAAGCAATGAACGTTGCGGTCAGCAGCAGCCCCAACGTCCATGGCAGTGCGTTCAAGATCATCGCCGAGACCGGCTGAGGATAGTAGGTGAACGATGGGCCAAAATCGAAGTCGACCACGACACGCTTCAGATACGACACATACTGGGTGAAGACGTTGCCGTTGAGGCCGTAGAGCTGTTCGAGGTTGGTCCGCATTTCGGCGATCGCCTCGGAAGTCAGGGTGCCATTGGCGCGGCTCTGCAGCTGACCGATATAGCCGTCGACCGGATTGATCGGCATCAGCCTTGGCAGCATGAAAGTGATCGTCAGGCCGATAAAGAGCACGGCCAGGTAAAGGCCGATGCGCTTGGCGACGTAGCGCAGCACACCCATCTCAGGTTCCTTTTGGCAGAAGAGGATGGCAGGGCAGCGGGAGGATTACCGCCCTGCCAGAACCAGTCAGATTATTGCTGGCCGGTTGGTTCGATGGAAACCACAGTCTTCTTGAAAGAGCTCCACCAGGTGTATGGAGCTGCGTAGAAGTTGTCCTGCTTGGGATAGTTGGTCCAGTAGGTGCTGTTGGTCGGAATCGTCGTCGGAATGTTCATCAGATTTATGATCTGCATGTCCTGAGCGATTTCCATCGCGATCTTCTGGCCGTTCTCGACGAACTTCGGATCGTCGAGCGGCAGGCGGGAGCCTTCGTCCACCAGCGCAAGCACTTCCGGATCGGTTATGCGGGCATAGTTGCCACTCAACGGATCATTGGAGTCAGCGGGCTTGATGTTGCTCTCGCGGAACTGGTTCCAATTGCCCAGCCAATTCGAGTTGTAGACGCAGGTGTTGGACCAGTTGATCTGCAATTCGTTCCGAGCATTGGTGTTCTGCACCGTGGTGTATTCACCGTTGTCCACCTGACGGGCGTTGACGTTAAACCCGGCCTGGCGCCAGCTGTCGGCGATGGAAAAGCCGAGACGCTGCAAAACCTTGTTCCAGTCACCTGGGATCACGAACTCAATGACCCACGGCGAGCCATCAGGCATCGCATAAAAGCCGTCAGCGCCCTTTTCGATACCAACAGAGGCGAGCAACTTTTCCGCCTCCGCTGGATCATGCTTCCACCAGCCGGCGCCAAAGCCCTCCTGGATGGCTTCTCCGGTTGGCAGCAGCGCAGGATCGATACCCTGGGTCTTGAGCGACTCGACCAGCGTGTTGCTGAACTCAGCGTCGAAAGGTTTATAACCGTCGCCGATGGTCAGGTCCTTAAGGGCCTGCAGATTGGCTTCATAGAAGATCGAGTTGGTGATCGGTGTGTCCGGAAGCGGCAGCGCTGCCGCCTTGAACTGCCCGCTCATCGCCGAAATACCAACCTGCGAGAGGTTGAGAGACAAAGCCAGAGCCCAGCGCACTTCCTCCATATCGTACGGAGCACGCTGCTGGTTGATATAGACGCCATAAGAGCAGGCATCGTTCATGTCGTGGTAAGGAAAGGTCGCCGAGAACGTTTCGATCGCGGGATTGCGAGCTTTTGCAGCGTCGATGCTGTCAGGGCTCATGAAGCTGTCGATATCATACTGGTTCTGGACGAAGGCGAGCGCGCGTGTCTCTTCGGTGCCGAAATCCTTGTAGAGGATGTATTTGGGCTTGGGCGTGCCCAGGTTGCCCCAGCTGCTCTTTTCCCAGTCTTCGCGCAATTCCCACAGCTGCCAGAAGCCGTTAGGATCGAATTCTTTGACCTTGTATGGCCCCAAGGTCACCGGCGGCGCATTCTGGAAGCTGACCACCTCGTCGCCAAGGGGTTCGAAGATGTGTTTGGGAACCCAGTTGAAGGGCGTACCCCAAGTATAGACACCCAAGCGCGTCGTTAAATCGAAGGATGGATTGACCGTCTCAACTTCGAAGGTGAGATCATCGATCTTTTTGTAGCTCTTGAGATAGACGGTGACACTGGCAACGTTCGTCAACTGTTCGCGGTATTTGAACGCCGTATCGAGCGAATAGATGATGTCATCCGTGGTGAAGGGCTGCCCGTCACTCCAGGTAATGCCGGGGCGGATCTTGATCCGGAATTGGGTATTCTCTTCATTCAGAACTTCAGGAAAGCCGTCAGCCATTTCAGGGTAGGATTCACCTGTGGCCGTATCCATCTCCCAAAGATAACCCCACCCAAGTTCGCGGAAGCCGCGCCAAATGGCGTAGGAGTTCAGTGGATTCTGCGCAGTCGGATTGGCCGAACGACCATCGAACGTCTGCACAATCAGCGTCTCGCTGCGCGGGGTGCCAACATCGCTCATGGCTCCCTGCGCGAACGCCGTGGTGGTCATTAGGCTTCCCAGAAGCAGGGTTGCCACAAAAGATCGGCCAAGCCGCGCCATAGTTTCCTCCTTTACTGGCCGCCGCTTTGCAGCGCACCAACGATCCCTGGGTCAAAGAGTTGGCTGACAAAATTTCATTCTCGCGTACCTGCAAGCAGGCAGGTCGAGCGAAATTCTACTCCGCATCCTCCCACGCGCTCCCTTCGCGGTCACAGGCACCGATGATTGTTTTCGATTACTTGCGACTAGTAAGGAGTATGATCGAGGTTCGGCGTTGTCAATGGTGATCCGTAACATACGCGAATAATCGAAAGCCTGTCACGCCACGATCACTTCGACACCCCGCCGCTCCAGTTCTGCACGGTCAGTGTCTGCGATACCCTCATCAGTGATGAGGGTATGAATCATCTCGACGCCGCCCAAAGCCGAGAATGACACCCGACCAATTTTGCTGGAGTCCGCCAGCAGATACACGTGGGAGGCAGCCTTCACCATTGCTCGCTTCACATAGATGTCGCCGATGGCGGGATAGGTGAGGCCGACATCGAAGGAGACGCCCGCCGTGGCAAGGAAAAGCTTCTGCGCGTAAATGCCAACAAAGAACTCGACCGACTTCTCACCACTCAAAGACAGCGTCGGAGCCTTGAACTGCCCAGCAGGCATATGCACCGTGTTGGTTGGGATGGCGCCCAGTATCAGTGCAATGTTAAGAGCATTAGTAATGATGTTAAGGTCTTGCCGCGGCTTTATATTTTCTGCAAATTGCGTGGTGGTGGTGCCGGAGTCGATGATCAGAGTATCGCCATTCGCGACTAGGGCTGCAGCAGCAATTCCAATCGCACGTTTCTTGTCCATGTTTTGCCCGTGCTGCAGCGACATGGACTGGACTTGTTGAGGAATGGACCTGAGATAAGCGCCCCCATGCTCCCGCGTGATATACCCTTCGCCGTCAAGGCGCTCTAGATCCTGGCGGATTGTCGCCTCTGAAACGGCAAAAGCCGAAGAAAGATCGCGAACGCGTGCGCTCCCCTCTTCCTGCAGCCATTCAAGAATGCGCATGCGCCGGGGCTCAGCCAGCAATTGTGGCTGGCCTGCGCTATACCCACTTTCGGCCGGCCGCCGTCCAACTCTTTGCTTTTTCACATTTAGTCCCCTTGGATTTCGCTCGCAGTTTAGCGCACGAAAGCGGCCTGCCGCGGCCATCAGAGCTTTATCCACGGCTATGATTCGTATCATAGCTAGAAAAACGAAAGCCCAAAACGCAATATTCGCGAATTTTCATGATTGCACGAAATTGATCGGCGGGGTAGCTATCAGTAAACGCGAATGGAGCGAGTTGGCACCTGACCGGCAGGCCTCAAGAGAGGCGGGTCTTCGTTGCCTCTATAGCCCAGAATAATGCCAACCCGGAGGACACTTTGTCAGCACCTGCAGTTCCGCACAAAGCCGACCCGGTCAGCGACATCGCCGCGCAGGCTTTGTGGATACGCCGCCGCAGCTTTCAGATGGTCTATGAGGCCCAGCAAGGCCACCCCGGCGGCGACTTCAGCGCCACCGACGTTCTCGCAACGCTCTATTTCGGCGTCATGCGCTTTGATCCGAAGAACCCGACCGATCCGACACGCGACCGTTTCGTCATGAGCAAGGGCCACTGCACCGGCGCTTTCTACTCGGTCCTTGCCCGCGCCGGCTATTTTTCGGAAGCCGACCTGTCGACCTATATGAAGCCGCTCTCCAAGCTCAACGGCCATCCTAATCGCAACTATCTGCCCGGCGTTGAAACGAATACGGGACCACTCGGTCATGGGTTGCCCGTCGCCACTGGCATTGCTATCGCCGGCCAGATGGACGGTGCCGATTTCCGGACCTTCGTGCTCACGGGTGACGGAGAGCTGCAGGAAGGTAGCAACTGGGAATCGGCGCTGACTGCCGCACATCGCAAGCTTGAAAACTTGACGCTTATAGTTGATCGCAACCGCCTGCAGCAGGGAGCAAGGACGGAAGAAACCGCCTCTCTCGATCCCTTGGACGATAAGTGGCGCGCCTTTGGTTGGCATGTAGAAGTGATCGATGGGCATGATCATGCGCAACTGCTCGAGGTCCTTTCTGCTTCACCGAAGGGTCGAGGCAAGCCGCTTTGCGTGATCGCCAATACGTTCAAGGGCAAGGGCATCAGCTTCATGCACGACAATGTCGCCTGGCATCATGGCGTGCCCACCAAAGAACAATACGAACAAGCCATGCGAGAACTCGTCTGATGAGCGCTGCTGCCCCCTCTAGAGCCGGCCTGTTCGATTGCCGCGACAGCTTTGCCGCCACCATCGAGGCTCTCGCCGAAGCCGATTCCCGCATCGTCACGGTCGTCAGCGATAGCGTCGGCTCGTCCAAGCTTGGCGGCTTCAAGAAGAAATTCCCGGAGCGCATGGTCAATGTCGGCATCGCCGAGCAGACCCTCGTCGCCGTCGGCGCCGGCCTCGCCAATGGCGGCAAGGTGCCCTTCGTCTCGGCTGCCTCGTGCTTCATCACTGGCCGCGCGCTCGAGCAGGTGAAGGCCGACATCGCTTATTCCAACGTCAACGTGAAACTGATCGGCCAGTCCTCAGGCGTCGCCTATGGCGAACTCGGGCCGACCCATCACTCTATCGAAGACCTGGCCTGGCTCCGTCTCTTCAACAATCTCAAGCTGATCGTCCCAGCCGATCCCTGGCAGACCGCCGAAGCCATCAAGGCCGCCGCCGCCTATGATGGGCCGGTCTTTGTCCGCGTCAGCCGCATGGTCGTCCCAGCCCTCGACCGTCCAGAAGGTGCGACCTTCGAAATCGGCAAGGCCGAAACTCTCCTCGAAGGCAGTGACGCGACCATCATCGCCAACGGCACCATGGTTCACCGCGCTGTGGCCGCGGCAAAAACCCTTGCCGCCGAAGGCATCTCCGTCCGCGTCGTCAACATGGCAACCGTCAATCCGCTCGACGAAGCCGTCATCGCTGCTGCCACCGAGACCGGCGCCATTGTCACCGTGGAAGAGCACTCCGTCCGCGGCGGACTGGGCGGCGCCGTTGCCGAAGTCGTCATTTCGACCAGTCCAGTCCCGATGCGCATCCTCGGCTTCCCCGGCTTCGTGCCGACCGGCTCGGCCGATTGGCTCTTCGACAATTTTGGCCTCAACGAAACCGGCATCGCCGACGCCGTGCGCCAGACCATCGCGCGCAAAAAATGACCAGCGAGCTGATCCTCGCCATCGACCAGGGCACCACCAACACCAAAGCGCTGTTGGTGGATGCCTCCGGCCGCGTCCTGCATCAGGCCTCGGTGCCCAACATCGTCACCTATCCTCAACCCGGTTGGGCCGAGCAATCGGCCACCGCGCTGGTCGAAGGCGTAAATCAGGTGGTCGCTGAAGTCGTCGCCAAGGCTGGCGACGCCAAGATTGCAGGCATCGGTATCTCCAACCAGCGCGAGTCCATCCTCGTCTGGGATGCTGCGACCGGTGAACCCACCGGCCCTGTCATCATCTGGCAGTGCCGCCGCTCCGCTCCCAAATGCGACGCCCTCCGCGCCGCCGGCCATGGCGAGACCATCGAGGCCAAGACCGGCCTCGCGCTCGATCCACTCTTCCCCGCCGCCAAGATCTCCTGGCTCCTCAACAACACGCCCGGCGCCCGCGCGCGTGCTGAGGCCGGCGAACTCCGCGTCGGCACAGTCGACTCCTGGCTCCTCTGGAATCTCACCCGGGGCGCGACACACGCCACCGATCATTCCAACGCCTCCCGCACCCAGCTCTTCAATACCGAGACGCTGACCTGGGACGCCGACCTCTGCGCCCTGTTCGGCGTGCCACAAAACATGCTGGCCGAGGTCAAATCCTCCGACACAAGGTTCGGCGTCACCGCTGAAGGCGCCACCGCCCTCCCCGCCGGCACGCCGATCCTTGCGATGATCGGGGACTCTCACGCCGCCCTCTTCGGCCACGGCGTCCGCACCCCCGGCACCATCAAAGCCACCTACGGCACCGGCACCTCGCTGATGGCCCTGACGCGCAACCGCGTCCGCTCTACCCATGGCATTTCCAGCACCATCGCCTGGAGCCAAGGCGGAAAGACCCAGCACGCCCTCGAGGGCAATATCTCCGTCTCCGGTCAGACCGCTGCCTTCGTCGCCGAACTCCTGGGCCTCGCCGACGCCTCCGCCCTCTCCGCCCTCGCCGAAACCGTCCCCGACAGCAACGGCGTCGCCTTCGTTCCCGCCCTCGTCGGCCTCGGCGCCCCCTATTGGCGCGCCGACGCGCGCGGCACCATCACCGGCCTCTCCCTCGGCACCAAGCCGGCCCACCTCGCCCGCGCCGCCCTCGAAGCGATCGCCTTCCAGGTCGCCGACGTCTATTCCGCCATGGAAGCCGACATGGGCTCTCCCCTCGGCGAACTCCGTGCAGATGGCGGCGCCTCGCGCAATCCCGTCGTCATGCAGTTCCAGTCCGACATTTTGGGCCGCCCCGTCGCTGCGGCCGCTGCGCCCGAAGTCAGCGCCCTCGGCGCCGCCGCCCTCGCCTTCTCGTCCCTCGGCATTGCCATGCCGGGCGTCTCGGCCGCCGGCCACTTCGAGCCGCAGATGGACGAGCAAATCGCCAAGAAACACCGCCAGCGCTGGCAGTCCGCCGTGACCCAGACGCTGGCTACACAAAACCAACAAAATTCCGGAGGAACCCCATGACCACCCCACGTTTCGGAGCCGGCATCTGGCACTTTGCGACCTATCTCGACCGCTACGCCACCGACGGCTACGGCCAGCCGCGCAACATCATCGAAGCCATCGATATCGCCGGCCAGGTGAAAGAACTTTCCGTCGTCGATCTCAACTGGCCCTATTTCGGCGGCAAATTCTCCGACGCTGAAATCAAAACCGCGCTCAACCGAAACAATCTCTCCGTCATCGGCATCACCCCCGAAATCTACACCCGCGACTTCGTCAAGGGCGCCTTCACCAATCCCGACGCCGGCGTCCGTCGCCGCGCCCACGAACTGATCACCGACGCCTGCAATGTCGTCCGCTTCCACAAGGCGGACTACGTAAAGCTCTGGCCCGGTCAGGACGGTTGGGACTACCCCTTCCAGGTCGATTACGGCACCCAGTGGCAGCGCTCGCTTGATGGGGTCGGCCAGCTTGCCTCCGAAAACCCCGACCTCAAATTCGTTATCGAATATAAACCGCGCGAACCCCGCGTCCGCATGAGTTTCGGGTCAGTCGCCCGCACCATTCTCGGCATCGAAAAGATTGGCCTGCCGAACGTTGGCATCCTGCTCGATTTCGGCCATGCCATCATGGGCGGCGAATCCGCTGCTGACAGCGCGCAGCTCGCCATCGACCACGGCCGCCTCTTCGGCATGGACGTCAATGATAACTATCGTTCGTGGGACGACGACCTCGTCGCCGGCAGCCTCCATCCGCTCGAACTGTTCGAATTCTTCTACGTCCTCAAGAAGAACAACTGGAACGGCGTCTGGCAGCTCGACCAGTTCCCTTTCCGCGAAGATTCTGTCGCCACGGCTACCCACGCCATCGACTTCCTGAAAGCCGCGGCCAAGGGCCTCGATCGCCTGGACATCGACGCTCTCCAAGAAGCACAGAACCGCCACGACGCCATCAGCGCCATGAAAATCGCGCAAAAAGCGCTGTTCAGCGCCTTGGGGGAAGCGGAATGACCAATCTCCCCCGCGAAAAGCGCGCCCGCCTGATCCTGAACACCGACGCCAAGAACGAGGCGGACGATCAGTTCACAATTGTCCACGCGCTCCTGACGCCGACCTTCGATTTCCACGGCATCATCGCCGCCCATTTCGGCGCGCACCGTTCCAGGACCTCGATGCTCGACAGCCGCGGTGAGATCGATCATCTCCTCAAGCTGATGGACCTCGAGGGCCGCATCCCTGTCGCAAATGGCGCAGCCACGGCTTTGCCAGACGAGAACACCGCCGTGCCCTCGCCCGGCGCGCAGATGATCATCGACGAAGCCATGAAGGACGATGATCGTCCGCTTTACGTGGGCTTCCTCGGCCCCCTGACGGACATGGCTTCGGCCATTCTGATGGAGCCGCGCCTCAATGAGCGCAACGTTGTCTGCGTCTGGATCGGTGGCGGCGTCTGGCCCTCGGGCGGACGCGAGTTCAACCTGATGAACGACATCGCCGCGGCCAATGTGGTGATGCGCTCGAAGGTGCAGGTCTGGCAGATCCCGTCCACCGTCTATCGTATGATGTCGGTGAGCTATGCCGAGCTGCAGGAACGCTGTGAAGACAAGGGCGCCATCGGCAAATACCTCGTCGACCAGCTCATCGAGTGGAACCTCCGCGTCCATCAGGGCCCTATCGAGCACCGCTCGCTCGGCGACACCCCTGCCCTCTCGGTGATCCTCAACCCGATGGGCGGAACCTACGACTGGCGCCCCGCCCCCGAGTTCTCACCGCAGATGCACTACATCCACAACGGCCAACACCGTCCGATCAAGGTCTACGACACCATCGACGTGCGCTACATTTTGGAAGACTTCTATGCCAAGCTCGCGCGCTTTCATCGCGGCGTTCAAGGGCTCGCCAACTTCGGGTAAATCAATGACGAAACGACGGGCGAGATGAGCGTGATCGTGGCGCCCGTGGCAGACGGCAGGGATACTGCGACCCTATTCACCAAGGGGCCCAACGAAGGTCTGCAGCTTTCGCTGACCGGGTCGAAAGGCTGCGGGATGGCTTTGTCCATCTTCGCTACGGCACAAGCAAAGGCGAACCTTTCTGGTCCTCTTTCGGCGATGAGGAACCTGGCGCCTGTTGTGGCAGCTTTCGGTACAATCTGACCGCATGCTCAATGGCAGAAATGGGGTCGAAAGCTGCCACCGAACGATGTTTGCGGTCACCGTTGGTGGTGTCGAGAGGGATGCCGGCGCGCGTGCCGGTCGGTACGAGACAATTTCTGTACAACCATTCTGTACAACTCTGGCATCGGCAAAGGTCGGGGAAAACGGCGTACGCAACGATTCGGCGATGTCAGAAGTAAGTGGCGGAGAGAGAGGGATTCGAACCCCCGATGGAGTTGCCCCCATGCCGCATTTCGAGTGCGGTGCATTCAACCACTCTGCCATCTCTCCGCGAGATCGTCAGCGGCCCCAAAGGGCGCCCGGTCGACACGGGCGGGCTTATGGCATAGCAAAGCTGCGCCCGCAACAGTCTTGTCGCGGTTGTGCATGAGGTTGGCTTTGCCCGCTATGGTCTTGTTTGCCTATGGAACCCTGCAGGATGCCGATGTGCTGGCGTCCGTGCTGGGGCGTCCGGTGGATATCGCAATGTTGCAATCGGCCAGCGCGCCGGATTTCAAGGCCGTCGCCTATCCCGGCCGGGTCTATCCGGCCCTGGTCCCCTGCCCTGGCGCAGCAGCTCCCGGCCTGTTGATCGGCGGCCTTGATCGCCTCGACCTGGCCGTGCTCGACGCCTTCGAGGGTGACGAATACCGGCGCGGGAGCATCCCGGTTCTGCTGGATGAGCAAATCATCCATGCCCAGGCCTATCTCCCCGCGATTTCCATCGAGCCCAGCGCGCCTGCCTGGTCGCTGCGACACTGGCTGGCCAACCACAAGCCGCAGGTGATTGCCGCAGAGGCCGGCACGGCACGCAGCTTGCGCGAACGTCTCACCTCCGCGCAGCCCTAGCTCACAATTGTGTGGCTGGCGAACCTGATGCCCAGGCCTTAAATTGCCTCCAAAGCAAACAGCGGGATGGAGTTCGAGATGAAGCGTCGTGATCTGGTTGCCGGCATGGCCATATTGCCGCTCGTGCCCTGGGGAGTGCATACGGTTTTTGCGCAAGACAATGGAGCAGGCATGAACGGGGACATTATCCAGACCAGCGCGGGTGATCTCGTCATTCACCCGGTGGATCACGCCAGTCTGGTCCTCGTCTTTGGCGACCAGGCCATCTATGTCGATCCCGTCGGCGGCGCTGTCCGCTATGACGGCCTGCCCGCCCCCACCGCCATCTTGATCACCCACGGCCATGGCGATCATTTCGACGTGCCCACGCTCGAGGCCATCGCCAAGGACGCCCCGCTGCTGACCAATCAGGATGTCTTCGACAAGCTGCCCGCGGCGCTCAAAGCCAATGCCTCCGCCATCGCCAATGGGGCGGAAACCACGTTTGCCGGCCTGCCCCTCAAGGCCATCCCCGCCCATAATATCACGGCGGACCGCATGAACTATCACCCCGTCGGCGTCGGCAATGGCTATCTGCTGACCTTCGGCGACAAAATCGTCTACGTCGCCGGCGACACTGAGCCGACCCCCGAAATGCTGGCCCTGACCGGCATTGCCGTGGCATTCCTGCCCATGAACCTGCCCTATACGATGACGGTGGAGCAGGCCGCCGAGGCGGTAAACGCCTTCAAGCCGGCCATCGTCTATCCCTATCATTATGGCGATAGCGATCTGGACGCCTTCGAGGCCGGCGTCACCGCCGAGGGCGTGGAGGTGCGCCGGCGCGACTGGTACGCCAAAAGCGCCTGACAAGCCTTGACTCTTGGGGCTTTTGCCCTGATAAGCGCCCCCGGAATGCGTGCTGGCTCGTCTGGCGCGCCTCTCTTTATTGAAAAACGCTGCTTGAGGCTGCCTGCCGGTTTTTCTGCCGGCCCAGTTTGAAGTCCGCAGGACAAGGCTTTCCCTGCGGCGCCACAAAGCGCGACAGAAAGGGACCAGGCGTTTGACGCTCCTGGTTGAATAATGACTTTTGCCGTGATCAAAACCGGTGGCAAGCAGTACAAGGTTGCCGCCAACGACGTTCTCAAGATTGAAAAGCTCGACGCCGAAGCCGGCACCATCGTGACCTTCGACCAGGTCCTGATGATCGATGGCCAGGTTGGCGCTCCCCTGATCGAAGGCGCGCTCGTCGCTGCCGAACTGCTTGAAACCAAGAAGCAGAAAACGGTCATCATCTTCAAGAAGAACCGTCGCCACAATTACCGCCGCCGCAATGGCCACCGCCAGTTGCTCTCGACCGTGCGCATCACCGAAATCCTGACCGGCGGCGCCAAGCCGACGATTCTGGCTGCCGGTGTCGCTGCCAAGACCGATAGCGTCGCTGCCGAAAAGCAGGCCAAGGCCGCCGCCAAGACTGCTGCGCCCAAGACTGCAGCTCCCAAGACTGCAGCTCCCAAGACTGCAGCTCCCAAGGCTGAAGCCGCCACCGAGGCCAAGGCGCCGGCCGCCAAGAAGGCTGCCAAGCCAGCTGCCGATTTCACCGACGACATCAAGCTGATTGGTGGCGTGGGCCCCGCGCTGGAAAAGAAACTGATTGCCGCTGGCATCACCAGCCTCACCCAGATCGCTGCCTGGAAGAAGGCGGACGTTGCCAAGTTCGACGCAGAGCTGGATTTCCACGGCCGCATCGAGCGCGACGAATGGGTTGCCCAGGCCAAGGATCTGGTTGCCGGCAAGCCGCCGCGCGCCAAGGTCGACCAGGAAGCCGTGGCCGACAAGGCCGAAGACAAGACGAAGTAAGGATACCCCACCATGGCACACAAAAAAGCAGGCGGTTCATCCCGCAACGGTCGTGATACCGCTGGCCGTCGTCTTGGCGTCAAGAAGTTTGGCGGCGAAGACGTGATCGCTGGCAACATCCTGATCCGTCAGCGCGGCACCAAGTGGCATCCCGGCACCGGCGTTGGCCTGGGCAAGGACCACACCATCTATGCACTGATCGACGGCAAGGTTGCGTTCCGCACCCGTGCGAAATCGCAAGTTTTCGTCTCCGTCGAGCCGGCAGAGGCCGCCGAATAATCCGGCAGGTCTTGTGAACCCAGCCGGTGACCAGTTCCCCGGCTCGTGTTCCTGACGAGCGAAGTTTCAAGGGGAACCGGTGCGCCGGTTCCCTTTTTCGTTTCCATCAGAGAGCACCAAAATGCACGCCACCCGCACCCAAGCCGTTCCCGTCACCGTACGAGCCCGTAAAGCCGCCCGTGGTATTGGCCTCTTGTGTCGGGACGGTGCGAGATGACACCCATTGCAACCGAGCGGCTGATCCTGCGCGAGCCCAATCTTGCCGATGCGCCCTGCTATGCCCTGGGCGTTGGCGAATATGATGTGGCCCGCTTCCTGACCCCCGTGCCCTATCCCTATACTTTGGGCATGGCGATCGATTGGCTGCGCCGGACCGAACCGGCCACACCCGAGCGCTCCACCTTGATCATCGAATTGCCCGGCAAGGGCCTGATCGGCTGCGTCTCGCTGATATCGGAACTTGGCTTCTGGATTGCCCGTCCGCACTGGAACCGCGGCTATGGCACCGAAGCCGCGAGAGCCCTGCTCGATTGGCACTTTGCCGGCACAAAGGCGCAGACCGTCACCTCCAGCGCCCATCATAACAATGCTGCCTCACTCAGCGTGCAGAAAAAGCTGGGCTTTGTGCCCACTGGCACCGAAACACGATTTTCCCAGACCCTGCAGCGCGATGTGGATCACGTGGTCACTCAGCTGACACGGCAGGCCTGGACCGGGGGGAGACAGAAATGGTGCTGAAATATGACTTGCCCGACATCATCCGCACCGAGCGGCTGACCCTGCGCGCGCCGGCCATCACCGATCTCGATGATCTGGTGGCACTGGCCAATAATTGGCAGGTGGTCGAGCCGACCGCTGTCATGCCCTTTCCCTATTCCCAGGATGACGGCCGCGCCTTTTTGGCGACGATTGGCGATGCCGGCACGCCCCGCGCCTATGCCATTGCCAATGGCGATGACCGCTTGATGGGCGTTGTCAGCCTCAAATTCGCCGAGGGCAAATCGCCCGAGCTGGGCTATTGGCTGGGCCAGCCCCATTGGGGCAAGGGCTATGCCCCCGAGGCGGCCATGGGTCTTGTGCAGGCCGCAGCCGCTGCCGGCATTGCCGAGATCAATGCACGGGTGCTGCAGAGCAATGCCGCCTCGATCCGCGTGCTGGAAAAAGCCGGCTTCAAAACCATCGAGCACACGCACAGCGTCGTCGAGCGCCATCGGGGCAAACCGCTGCTGATCATGGCCTGGAGCGCGTCATGATCCCGCGTCTTTATTCATCGCGCTTCGTGCTGCGCCAAC
Source organism: Devosia sp. LC5 (assembly GCF_000735585.1). Taxonomy (GTDB): domain Bacteria; phylum Pseudomonadota; class Alphaproteobacteria; order Rhizobiales; family Devosiaceae; genus Devosia. The sequence continues at coordinate 20,491 of NZ_JNNO01000002.1, read as the reverse complement.
CCGAAATGGGCGACGCCGAGGATATTGCGCGCTATCTCAACGATTTCGACGTCGCGGGGAATTTGGCGCGCGTACCCTTTCCCTATCGCCTGTCCGATGCCAGGGCCTGGCTGCGCACCCGCACGCCCAATCTGCCGGTCGGGGAAACCAATTTCACCATTGAATTGCCCGGCGAAGGCTTTGCCGGCCATGTCGGGTTTCATCGCGGCCCCAAGGGACCTATATTTGGCTATTGGCTCGGCCGCCCCTTCTGGAACCGCGGCATCATGACCGAAGCGGCAAGTGCCAGTCTCGACTGGTTTTTCGCCACCACCAACGCACCCGTGGTCTATTCGGGCGTTTTCTATTTCAATGCGGCCTCTTTGGCAGTCCAGAACAAACTTGGATTTACCGAAACCGGCCGCTCAAGCCTGCTCTGCCTTGCGCGCGGCGCCGAGGTAGAGCATATCGACACAGAATTGACGCAGAGCGTCTGGAAGGCCCGTACACCATGAAATTCCTTGATCAGGCCAAGATCTTTGTGCGCTCCGGCGATGGCGGGGCCGGCTCCGTGTCGTTCCTGCGCGAAAAGTTTGTCGAATTCGGCGGCCCCAATGGCGGCAATGGCGGGCGCGGCGGCGACGTCGTGGTCGAATGCGTCGACGGGCTCAATACCCTGATCGACTATCGCTATCAGCAGCATTTCAAGGCCAGCACCGGCACCCATGGCATGGGCAAGAACCGCACCGGCGCCGATGGCGCCCATACCATTTTGCGTGTGCCCGTGGGCACCCAGGTGTTTGAAGACGACAATGAAACCCTGATCGCCGATCTGACCGAGGTGGGCCAGCGCATCGTGCTGCTCTCGGGCGGCAATGGCGGCTTCGGCAATGCCCATTTCAAGACCAGCTCCAATCAGGCGCCCCGCCATGCCAATCCGGGCCAGGTGGGCGTCGAAAAATGGATCTGGTTGCGGCTCAAGCTGATTGCCGATGCGGGTCTGGTCGGTCTGCCCAATGCGGGCAAATCGACATTCCTGGCTGCCGTTTCGGCCGCCAAGCCCAAGATTGCCGGTTATCCCTTCACCACGCTCCATCCCAATCTGGGCGTGGTCTCGATCGGCGAGCGCGATTTCGTGCTGGCCGACCTGCCCGGCCTGATCGAGGGCGCCAGTGAGGGCGCCGGCATTGGCGACCGGTTCCTGGGCCATGTCGAGCGCTGCGGCGTTCTGGTCCATCTCATCGATGGCACCCAGGACGATATCAAGGGCGCCTACAAGACCATTCGCGGCGAGCTGACCGCCTATGACGAGCGCCTGGGCGACAAGCCCGAGCTGGTCGTGCTCAACAAGATCGACGCCATCGATCCCGACGAGCTCAAGGAAAAGGTCAAAGTGCTGAAAAAGGCCAGCAAAGCCGATGTGCTGCTGGTCTCGGGCGTCACCGGCCAGGGTGTCGATCAGGTGCTCTACGATATTGTCGGGGTCCTCGACGCCGAGAAAGCCGCCAAGGTCGAAGCCGCCCGCCGCAAGATCGAACCCAATTGGGTTCCGTGATGATCCCTGGGCAGGCCCTTCTCACCTCCCCCTTTGGGGGAGAGGTCGGCGCGCAGCGCCGGGTGAGGGGGCCTTTCCTCCGCATCGCATCTAGAAGAGGCCCCCTCACCCGACCCAAAAGGGTCTCCCCCAAAGGGCGAGGTAAGCAGATCGAGTCCGCGACGAAATGAACGCCCTAGCGCCCTATAAGCGCCTGACCATCAAGATCGGCTCGGCCCTGCTTGTCGACAAGCAGGGCAGGCTGCGTGCCGGCTGGCTGGCCGATCTGGCCGCCGATATTGCCGCCCTCAAGGCCGAGGGAAGCGAAGTGGTCATCGTCTCCTCCGGCGCCATTGCGCTGGGCCGGGGCCGCTTGGGCCTCGACGCGCTGACCCTGACGCTCGAACAGAGCCAGGCCGCTGCCAGCGCCGGCCAGATTGCCCTGAGCCAAGCCTGGGCCGAGGCGCTGGGCCGCCACGCAATCGTCACCGGGCAGATCCTGATCACCCCCAATATCACCGAAGAGCGGCGCTATTACCTCAACGCCCGCACCACGATTGCCACCCTTTTGGGCTTGGGCGCCGTACCGATCATCAACGAGAATGACAGCGTCGCCACCGCCGAAATCCGCTATGGCGACAATGATCGTCTGTCGGCCCGCGTTGCCACCATGATCGAGGCCGATTGCCTCATCCTGCTCTCCGATATCGATGGGCTCTATACCGCCCCGCCCGCCAGGGATTCTTCGGCCATTCACCTCTCCGAAGTCTCCGCCATCACCCCCTCTATCGAAGCCATGGCCGGGGGCGCCGCAAGCCATCTGTCGCGCGGCGGCATGACCACCAAGGTCGAAGCCGGCAAGATCGCCACCCATGCCGGCACGGCCATGATTATCGCCAAGGGCACCGAAGCCCATCCGCTCAAGGCCCTGACGACAGGCGCCCGCCACACCCTGTTCCATCCCGCCCGCAGCCGGGCGCAGGCGCGCAAGCGCTGGATCATGGGCACGCTGGCCGTCGCGGGAAGTCTCCAGGTCGATGCCGGCGCGGCGAAAGCCCTGCTGACCGGCAAATCCCTGCTGCCCATCGGCGTCACCAAGGTTTCCGGCGACTTCGAACGCGGCGACACCATTGCGGTGACCAATCCCGAGGGCGTGGAAATCGCCCGGGGCTTGGCCGGCCTCGATAGTGACGAATCCCGCCTTGTCATGGGCAAACGCAGCGATGCGGTGATCGAAATTCTGGGCGCCGGCAATCGCGCCGCCCTTGTGCATCGCGACAATCTCGTGCTGGTAGGCAGCCAAGAGGAGAGCAGCAGTGAGCGCGCTTGAAGCCGGCAAATCGCTGAACGAGATCATGGCCGAGCTGGGCCGCAATGCCCGCATGGCCGCGCGCCGGCTCGCCCTCGCCACGCCCGAGCAGAAACGCACGGCGCTTTTGACCGCGGCTGGCGCCATCAATGCCCATCGCAAGGCAATCCTCCTCGCCAATGCCAAGGACATGGACGCCGCCCGCACCAAGGGCATTTCCACCGCCTTTCTCGACCGGCTCGAACTCAATGATGCCCGCATTGACGGCATTATCGCCGCGGTCAAAACCATTGCCGAACTGCCCGACCCCGTCGGCGCCAAAATTGCCGAATGGGACCGGCCCAATGGCCTGCATATCGAGCGCGTCCGCACCCCGCTCGGCGTTATCGGCGTGATCTTTGAATCACGTCCCAATGTCACGGCCGACGCCGGCGCGCTCTGCATCAAATCGGGCAATGCCGTCATCCTGCGTGGCGGCAGCGACAGTTTCCATTCCAGCCGCGCCATTGTCGATTGCATGCTCGATGGCCTGCACCTGGCGGGCCTGCCCGTCGAATGCATCCAGCTCGTTCCCACCACCGACCGCGCCGCCGTGGGAGAAATGCTCAAGGGGCTGGACGGCAATATCGACGTCATCGTGCCCCGTGGTGGCAAGACCCTGGTTGCCCGCGTCCAGGATGAAGCCCGCGTGCCGGTCTTCGCCCATCTCGAAGGCATCGTGCATGTCTATATCGACAAGTCGGCCGACCTCGAAAAAGCGGTGAGCGTGACCCTCAATGCCAAGATGCGCCGCACTGGCGTTTGCGGTGCCGCCGAGACCCTGCTCGTGCATCGCGACGTGGTCGGCACCCATCTCAATCCCATCCTTGACGCCTTGATGGCAAAAGGGTGCGAAATACGCGGCGATGCTATCGTCAACGCTAACAGTCCGTTAACCAAAACGGCCACTGAAGCGGATTGGCGCACCGAATATGAGGACGCGATTATCTCGGTAAAGGTGGTCGACAGCATCGAGGACGCCATCGCCCATATCGAAACCTATTCGAGCCACCACACCGAAGCGATCATCGCCGAAGACCTTGAAGCCGTTGAGAAATTTTTCAACGAAATCGACAGCGCCATTCTTCTGCACAACGCCTCCACCCAATTCGCCGATGGCGGCGAATTCGGTTTCGGTGGCGAAATCGGCATCGCCACCGGCAAAATGCACGCCCGCGGCCCAGTCGGCGTCGAACAACTGACCAGCTTCAAATATCGCGTCCGCGGCAACGGTCAGACGAGGCCTTAGCTCCATTTGACCCTCCGCGCTCCGCTCCGTATTTCCGGCATTACCGAACTGCCTCCCTCCGCGGCGGGCATGCGCATCGGCCTGTTCGGTGGCAGCTTCAACCCCATCCACGAGGGCCATCGACTGGTCATCGAGGAGACAATGCGCCGCCTGCAGCTCGAAGCTGTCTGGGTCATGGTGACGCCGGGTAACCCGCTGAAAAACCACAACGAACTCGCGCCCTTGGCCGACCGCGTCACCGCTGCGCGCACTCTCCTCACCGATCCGCGCGTCCGCGTCACCGGCTTTGAGGCTGCCTATGGCTTCACCTATTCCTGGCAGACCATCCGCTTCCTCACCACGGCCATGCCCGACCGGCGCTTCGTCTGGATCATGGGCGCCGACAATCTCGTCGACTTCCACCGCTGGGAACGCTGGCGCGATATCGCCGCCATGGTACCCATGGCCGTCTATGTCCGCCCCGGCTCCTCCCGCCTCGCCCCGGCCTCCCGGGCCGGTATTGCGCTAAGCCGCTACCGGATCGATGAAGAGGATGCCAGCCGCCTCGCCAGTCTGCCGCCCCCGGCCTGGATCTACCTGCATGGCCGCCAGTCGCCCCTGTCTTCTTCGGCAATAAGAGCACGGCGCCGTCGTGAAACTGCAAAGTGAGCGGCCTACCTTGCGAAAACCGCCTCAAAAGCGCATATTGCTGTCGTGTGATTAAACTCACCAATCAAGGAACTGACTGCTTGCCGTTTGCAAAGACGCCTGCACATTCCGATCAACAACCAAGGATGCTGACCCCACGCATGACCCATGCACGAGCATGGGCGGAAGGCCATTGCTGATGGCCGCGCTGCCCGAGAACACCTCTCCCCACGCCGAGGCCCCCATTTCCGCCCCGGAACGCCCGATGATCGATGTCATCCTTGAATGCCTTGACGATGCCAAGGCCGAGGAAATCGTTGCCGTCGACATTACCGGCAAATCCTCGCTGGCCGACCACATGGTGGTTGCTTCCGGCCGTTCGCAGCGCCATGTCGGCGCCGTGGCCGACCAGTTGGTCAACGCCCTGCGCGATGCTGGCCACGGCAAGCCGCGTATTGAGGGTCTGCCCCATTGCGATTGGGTCCTGGTCGATGCCGGCGATGTCATTGTCCACATCTTCCGCCCCGAAGTGCGCGAGTTCTACAACATCGAAAAGATGTGGCAGGCGGACTTCGCTGCCGACGCCCACTAAGCGTCCGGCATGCGGGTAGCAATCGCGGCTGTCGGCCGGATGAAGGCCGGGCCCGAACGGGAAATGGTGGCGCGCTATCTTGATCGCGCCATCGGCGGCGGCAAGCCGCTGGCCTTGACCGGTTTCGATGTCATCGAACTCACCGAATCCCGCTCCGGCTCCTCGGCCAGCCGCAAGGCCGACGAGGCCAAAGCCCTGCGCGCCGCCTTGCCCGACGGCATCATCGTGGCGCTCGACGAGCGCGGCAAAGCCATCGGCTCGGAAGCCTTCGCCAACCAGATCGGCCGCTGGCGCGACGATGGCCGTCCCGCGGCCAGCTTCATCATCGGCGGCGCCGATGGGCTCGATCCCGCCTTCGTCTCTGCCGCCGATCTCGTCCTGAGCTTTTCCCCCCTCACCTGGCCGCACCAACTGGTCCGCATCATGCTGGCCGAACAGCTCTACCGCGCCACCACTATCCTCTCCGGCCACCCCTACCACCGCGGCGATTGAAATGGACCATTGGATGGTCTATTTTATGGATGGAGGTATGACATGGAAATTTCTGTTACCGATGCCAAGAGCCAATTGACCGACCTCGTCCGGCAGGCGGAAGCCGGCAGCGAGGTCGTGCTCACGCGGCACGGCCATCCCGTAGCGCGCCTCGTACCCATTGCGCCGGCAAGGCTGACCCCGGAACAGCGCCGCGCTGTGCTGCAATCCTATGTCGGCATTGGAAAGACCAGCGACGGCGACGGCACCGATGCCGCCCATAGCCAGGACTTCCTCTATGACGAGCATGGCCTGCCCCAGTGATCGTCGTCGATACCTCAGCCTTGATGGCGATCATCAACAACGAGCCAACGGCTCCTGCCTGCATGGCCGCGCTCGAAAATGCGACCATCCTGGCCATCTCCGCCGCCACAATGTCGGAAGCTCTGATCGTCGCCACCGGTCGCGGCATCCTGCCAAAAATGGAAGCCCTTTTCGACCAGATGGATTTCGATATCGTCCCAGTCGATGCTGCAACGGCCCGGCAGATGGGCAGAATCTACGCGATCTGGGGCAAGGGCATCCATCCTGCCGGGCTCAATTTCGGCGATTGCTTTGCCTATGCCCTGGCCAAGGAGCGCAATTGCTCGCTCCTGTTCGTCGGCAATGATTTCAGCCAGACCGATATTGCCAGCGCGATCTGAGTCGCCGCGTAAAATCACGACATGGTTAAGCAGAGTTAACCTCTGGTTTTCCGGGGCTTTGCTATGGTGCCCCGATTGATTCGGGCGCCTGGCGCCGCTGCTGGAGATGTCATGGCAAAAGTGCCGGGCAAGAGGATGGGCAACAAACCGGGATGGGCGCTGGCAGCACTGGTGCTGGCGGTTATGCCCTCGCTGCCTCTGCTCGCCCAGACCCAGACGCCACCGCTCGCCCCGGCCGAAGCTCCGGCGGCGACGCCTGAAGCCGCAAATCCCCCGGCCTCCGAGCCCGATCCCGCCGCCGTTCAAACCGATCTGGAAGCCGTCGAAGCCTCGATCGCGCTCAGCCAGGAGCGGGTCGATGCGCTCAAGGCCGAAATTGCCGAGATGGAAGGTGACCGCACCAAGCAGAACGCCGCCCTCATCGCCGCCGCCCAGCGCGTCAAAATGGCCGAGATCGAAGTCGCAGACATCGAGGAACGGCTCTCGACGCTCATCGTCTCCGAACTCGAGGTGCGCGGCCGGCTCGACGGCTCCAATGCCGAGATCGCCAATGTGCTGGCCGCCCTTGAGCGCATCTCGCTCAATCCGCCGCCCGCGCTGATCGTCGACCCGGACGATGCTCTGGGTTCAGCCCGCAGCGCTATCCTGATCTCTGCCATCGTGCCGCAATTGCGCGCCAAGGCCGATGCCGTCACGGCCGATCTCAAACAGCTCAACGATATCAAGGCATCCGCCCTCGCCGAGGAAGCCACCCTCAAAGCCAATTTCTCAGTACTTGAGGAAGAACAGCTCCGCATCGCCACGCTCATCGCGGCCCGCAAACAGGGCATCGATGTCCGCTCGAGCGAATTGGCGGCCCAGGAAGCCGAAGCCGTGGCGCTCGCCGCCCGCGCCACCACGCTCAAGGACCTGATCGATAGTCTGTCGGCCCGGGCCAATGCGGTGCAGACGCCGTCAGCGCCCGCCGATCCCAACGCCGTCACCATGACGCCCGAACAGATCCGGGTGGCCCTGGCCAATAGCGCCCGCACCGAGCCTGCCATGCCCTTCGCCAATGCCAAGGGCTATCTCACCATGCCCGCCAATGGCGTCAATGTGGTCGATTATGGAGCCGGCGATGGCTTTGGCGGCATTTCGCACGGCATCTCGGTGGTCACCCGCGCCGAGGCGCAGGTAGTGGCCCCGGCCGATGGCTGGGTGCTTTATAAAGGCCCCTACCTCAATTACGGCCAAATCATCATTCTCAATACCGGCCAGAACTATACGACGCTCCTGGCGGGGCTCGATGCGGTCAGCGTCGATATCGGCCAGTTCGTGCTGATGGGCGAACCCCTTGGCACAATGGGATCACGCACAATTGGGCGTACCGTAACCACCAATGCTGGCAACTCCCAGCCGACCCTTTATATTGAACTGCGACAAAACAACGAGCCCCTCGATCCGACCGGATGGTGGGCGACCCCGACACAGAGTGGATAGAACCCTCATGCGCTTTCCGACCATCCGCGCCACTGCCTTGACTTTGGCGCTGCTGCTGCCCGCATCGACCCTGTTCGCGCAGGAAACCGCCCCGGCACCCGCCGAGGAAGCTCCGGTTCCCGCCGAGCAGGCTCCCGACCAGGCACCGGCCGAACCGGCTCCGGGTGGCGAACAGCCCGAACCCACGCCCGAGGAAAAGGCCGAAAAGCCGCGCGATCCGCTTGAAGTCTATGCCGATCTCAATCTGTTCGGGGAAATCTTCGACCGTATCCGTGCCGAATATGTCGATGCCCCCGACGAGCAGGAGCTGATCCGCGCCGCCATCCAGGGCATGCTGACTTCGCTCGATCCCCATTCGGGCTATCTGCCGCCCGCCGATTACGACGAAATGCGCGAGGACACCTCGGGCGAATTCGGGGGCCTGGGCATCGAAGTCACCATGGAAGAGGGCATCGTCAAGGTGGTCTCCCCCATTGACGATACCCCCGCTGCCAGGGCCGGCATCCTGGCCAATGACCTGATCGTCGCCATTGACGGCGTCTCGGTTCAGGGCATGGTACTCGATGACGCCGTTGCCAAGATGCGCGGCCCACTGGGCACCTCGGTGAAAATCACCGTCGCCCGCGAAGGCGTGCCCGATCCGCTCGAGTTCGAATTGACCCGTGCCACCATTGCCATGCGGGCCGTGCGCTGGTCCATGGAAGGCGGAGAAGCCGAAGGCGAGGGCGACGTTGCCGTGCTGCGGCTGTCGCGCTTCTCCGAACAGGCGTTCGTCGGCATCCAGCAGGCCATCAAGGACATCTATGCCGAGCGCAAGGATGTGCCGCCCAAGGGCATCATCCTTGATCTGCGCAACAATCCGGGTGGCCTGGTCGATCAGTCGGTCTATGTCGCCGACGCCTTCCTCAAGCAGGGCGCGGTCGTGCTGACCCGTGGCCGTGTTCCCGAGGAAAGTGCCCGCTATGACGCCCAGCCCGATGCGCTCGATGCGCAGCTGGCCGATGTGCCGCTGGTCGTGCTGATCAATGGCGGCTCCGCTTCGGCCTCCGAAATCGTCGCCGGTGCCTTGCAGGATCACAAGCGCGCAACCGTCGTGGGCACGCGCTCCTTCGGCAAGGGTTCGGTGCAGTCGATCATCTCGCTTGGGCCCGATGGCGCCATGCGCCTGACAACGGCGCGCTATTACACGCCGAACAACCGCTCCATCCAGGCGCTGGGCATCACCCCCGATATCGAGATCAAGCAGACCGTCCCGGCCGAATTGCAGGGCCGTGACGAGATCATCGGTGAAGCCGGGCTGGCCGGGCACATCACGGTCGAGGGCCAGGAAGAAACCACCGTCGGCTCCTCAGTCTATGTGCCGGCCGACAAGGCCGAAGACGCCCAACTGCAATATGCCATCCGCCTGATCGATGGCGGGGAGACCAACGCGGCCTATCCGCCCAAGGCGGAATGAGCTTGGCTTCCATGCTATGACATTGTGGGGCGGGACGGCTGATTCGCCGTCCCGCCTCATGGCTTTTCATGCGGGACTTTTTCGATGGCCAATGATCTCAGCACGCCGCTGACCGGCCGCAAGCGTCCGCCCGGGGAAACCGGCCGCGGTTTTCCTTTGGCGCGGGTGCTGTTCGCCATCATCGCGCTGATCGGCATCGGCTTCGTGCTGCGCCTGATCCTCGCCAATGATCCAAATGGGGGCCGCCCGAGCCAGGACGTCGCCATCACCTCGACCCGCAATTCCAATCAAGTGGCCAATGCGGTGGCCACCGGCCCCGCCACCATCACCGCCGATCCCCAGCAATATCCCGCCGGCAGCACTATCGCCACGACCGGTGCCGATGTGCCCGCTGCCGCCGGCCAGCCCGACGCCTTCGGCGCCCTGCCCGACCTCAGCGAAGAGACCGCCAACGGCCCCATTCCCCGCATTGCCAGCGACGGCCGCACCCCCTTTGCCGCCTATTCGCGGCCCAGCACGGCGCCGGCTGGCCTGCCCAAAGTTGCTATCATCGTCAGCGGGCTGGGCATTAACGAGCAAGGCTCGCTCGACGCCATCGAACGCCTGCCGCCCGATATCACCCTGGCCTTCGCGCCCTATGGCAAGACGCTGAACAATAGCGTGGCAGCCGCCCGCAGCAGCGGGCACGAAATCCTGCTCGAAATTCCGCTCGAGCCCTTCGACTATCCGCAGAACGATCCCGGCCCGCAGACCCTGCTGACCGGGGAGACCCCGCGCGCCAATCTGGACAAACTGTTCTGGCTGCTGGCCCGCTTTGGCGGCTATGCCGGGGTGATCAACAATATGGGCGCCCGCTTCACCGCCTCGGCCGCCGATTTCTCGCCCATCATGGAAGAGTTTGGCGCCCGCGGGTTGGGCTATATCGATGATGGCTCATCCAACCGTTCGGTCGCCCCGCAATTGGCCGCGGGCAATAACGTGCCGTTTTCACGTGTCGATGCGATGATCGACGCCAATCCCTCCCAGCAATCCATTCTCGCAGCGCTTACCAGCCTTGAGGCCAAGGCGGTGGAGAACGGCCACGCAATCGGTATTGTCAGCGCCCTACCCATATCGGTAGCGGCGGTCGCCGAATGGTCGGCCGCTCTGGAAAGCAAAGGGCTCGTGCTGGTGCCCGCCAGCGCCCTGATGAAACAAGCAGAGTAATATGATGGCCAAGGCCCTTGATCGACAATCCATGCCCTATCGCGACTGTGTGGGCATTGCCGTCTTCAATCATGAGGGCAATGTGTTCATCGGCCGCCGCAGGCCCGAGGAAGACCCCGAGGATACCTCCGAGCAGAACGCCCCCTGGCAGATGCCCCAGGGGGGCATCGACAAGGGGGAGGACCCGCTGCGCGCCGCCCTGCGCGAGTTGCACGAGGAAACCAATATCACCGCGGTGAGCCTTCTCGCCGAGGCGCCCGAATGGATCTATTACGACCTGCCCGATGATGCACTGGGCATCGCGCTCAAGGGCAAATATCGCGGCCAGCGCCAACGCTGGTTCGCCTTCGCCTTTACCGGCCAGGATAGCGAAATCGACGTCGAAACCCCCGGCGGCGGCAAATACCCGGCCGAGTTCGACGCCTGGCGCTGGGAAAAGCTCACCCGCACGCCAAGCCTGATCGTTCCCTTCAAGAAGGACGCCTATGACAAGGTCGTCGAAGCCTTTGCCGATATTCCCCAGCGCTTCACCCACGCATAGACTGGCGCCATGAAAACCATCGGCCTGATCGGTGGCATGAGTTGGGAATCCACCGCCCACTATTATCGTGTGCTCAACCAGGAGACCGCCACTCGTCTCGGTGGTCTCCACTCCGCGCCGCTGATCGTGCATTCGGTGGATTTCGCCCCCATTGCCGAGATGCAATCGACGGGTGACTGGGACGGCGCGGGCCGCCAATTGGCCGAGATCGCCAAGGGTCTGGAACGCGCCGGCGCCGAAATCATCGGGCTGGCGACCAACACCATGCATGTGGTGGCCGATGCCATCACGGCTGATCTTGCCGTGCCCTTCATCCACATCGCCGACCCCACCAGCGACGCCCTCTTGGCCGATGGCTTTTCCACGGTGGGCCTGCTGGGCACGCGCTTCACCATGGAAATGGGCTTCTACCGCGATCGCCTGACCGAACGCGGCATCACTTCGCTGATACCCGAAGTAGATCGCACCAATCTCAACGGCATTATCTACGAAGAACTGTGCCGGGGCATCGTGCGCGAGGAATCCCGCCGCATCTATATCACCGCCATCGAACGCCTCGCCGCCCGTGGGGCCGAAGCCGTCATTCTGGGCTGCACCGAAATCGGCATGCTGATCGATGATTCCATCAGCCCGCTGCCGACATTCGACACCACGGATTTACACGCCAAAGCGCTCGTCAGCGCGGCTCTGGCCTAGGCGGCGCGCCGGCTGCCCTGTTCAGCCGCCGGCTTGTTCAGCACGAACACGTCCACCAGGCCATCGAGACTCTGCGCCTGCGCCTCGGTCTGCTCGATCGCCGCATTGATTTCCTCGACCAGCGCCGCATTATGCTGTGTCATCTCATCCAGCATGCGCACCGCAGTCGATACTTCATCGATGGACGATGCCTGCTCGCCACTGGCCTGCGCGATGGCCTCGACCAATTCGCTATTGGCCCGGACGGCTTCCAGCATCATCTGCAAGCGTCCGGCCGCATCCGAGACCAGCCCCGAGCCACCCCGCACCTCATTGGCCGATTGCTCGACCAGCGCCTTGACGTCGGCCGAAGCGCTAGCTGCCGACTGCGCCAGCCGCCGCACTTCCACTGCCACTACGGCAAAGCCACGCCCGGCTTCACCAGCCCGTGCAGCTTCCACCGAAGCGTTGAGCGCCAGAAGATTGGTTTGGAAGGCAATATCGTCGATCATGCCGATAATATTGGAAATCTTGGCCGAGGATTGGGTGATCCGCTCCATCGCCGCATTGGCATCGCTCATCACGACGCCGCTTTCAGCCGCCGTCAGCGCCACGGCGCGGGCCTTGCCGGCCGCGTCGCGCGCCATGCCGGCATTGTCAGCCACGGTACCGGCCAAGGCCTCCATGGCCGCCGCTGTCTGTTCAATCGTTGCCGCCTGCCGCGTGGTGCGTTCGGACAGGTCATTGGCGCCCGACAGGATTTCTCCCGTCGCCAGCCGTAGCGCGCGCGAAGTCTGCTGCAGCTGCCCGACCACCTCGGCAAAGCGCGACACCGTGCCGTTGAGCGCATGACGCAGGTCTTCAAATTGCGGCGCGAACGGCACATCGATGCTGGCCGTGAGATCCCCCTCGGCCAATTGGGCCAGCCCCGCCCCTACGGCCGCGACTGCCTGCTTGCGCGCGGTAACGTCGGTGGCAAATTGCACAATCTTGTACGGCATCCCATCGACGCCCACGATGGGGCTGAACGTGCTCTGGATCCACACTTCATGACCATCACGCGTACGGCGGCGATATTCGCCTGCCTTGAACTGCCCCGCCGCCAGATCGAACCAGAATTGCTTATAGGCCACCCCGCTCGGATCAGCGCCGAACAGGAAAAGCGCATTGGGCTGCCCCAGCACCTCGTCGGGCTGATAGCCCACCAGATCGAGAAAATTCTGATTGGCCGCCAGAACCTGACCCTCGAGCGAAAATTCCACCACCATTTGCGACATGGAAATGGCATTGAGCTGGCCGGTATGATCAGCCGCTTCCGCCAGATGGCGGCCCGTCTCGGCGCCCAGTTCGGCGACGCGCTGCCCATTGCGGCGGAACACTTCCACCGCCTTGGCCATGGCGCCGATTTCGTTGCGCCGCTCAATATAGGGCACTTCGGCATCAAGCTCGCCAGAAGCAATGGCATTCATCACGGCCGAGAGCCGCGGAATGGGCCGGGTCAATAGCCGCGACAGCAGCAGCGCCAGCGCTCCGATCACCAGCAACACGCCCCCACCCACAGCGAGCAGCATGGTCAGCGAACGGCCCACCACCGCCTCGATCGGCGCGCGATCGACCGCCACCATCAATGCGCCAATTATCGTGCCATCTGCCATGGCAATCGGCTGATGCAGCAGGAAATAGCCAATGCCCTCAATGACCGCTTCGCTGTGTACGGTCTGATTGGCCATCATCGACGCAAACAGCGGCGTTCCGGCAGCGATCGGAATAGCAAGCCGCTCGCCATTGGGCTGCACCAGGCTGGTCGTGCCAGCCACGAAATCGGGGCTGACCTCACTATTGTAGACATAAACCGTCACATCCTGCCCGGTGACGCGGGCAATGGTGTCGATGACATCATTGGTGCGGAACCGCGGCATGGAGCGCATCACCAGGCCAGCCACATTGCCCGCCTCGTCCGCCACGACCTCCAGGCTCGGCAGATTGACCTGCAGGATTTCTGCGCTGATCCGGGTGGCGCTGGCCACTTCCTTGGCGGCATCCTCGCTGGCCGAATTGGAGAGACTGATGAACAGCCCGACCAGAACCGCCAGCACGGCAATGGCAATCGAGCCGATCGCCATGGCGGCAATGGCAAATGTCAGTCGCAGATGACCCAGAGCAGCGCCCATGAAATACCCCCAAATGCCCGCGTTCCGGCCCGGCCGGAGTGATGGTTCGGAAGGCAGAGTGACGGCAGTTTATTAATCGTGCGTTTAAGTATGCATAATTCTCAACGCCATCAAATACTTGCCTATATTTTGAGCAAGAACGCCTAAACTTGACGGACATAACAAAACAGCCGCCTCCACAGGAGGCGGCTGCCGAGATCAGCGAAGCAGACCGCCGGAGGTCCGGCAGAAGCAGCTTAATGAATATGGGTGCCGTTGATCTGGCCGGCTTCGATGGCCAGGTTCAGCAAGCCGCTGACCAGCACCTGCGCATAGGACTTGTCGTCCGGCGTCTGGGCGCGGGCCAGCTCTTCCTCGGCCGCCTTGATTTCAGCCTGCAGATCGCCGGTGTCGAACTCATGGAACGGGGAGGCTTCTTCGGCCAGGATGGTCAGCCCTTCGGTGGACACATCGGCAAAACCGCCGCGCACGAAATACACATGCGCCTTGCCATCCAGGCCGGTGACCGTGATGAAACCCAGCCGCAACGTGGTCATGAACGGAGCGTGGTCCGCCATGACAGTAAAATAGCCTTCGCTGCCCGGAACGGTGACCGAGGTCACGACTTCCGACAGCACCAGCCGCTCGGGCGACACGATCTCGATCTTGAGGCCTTCAGCCATTTTTTTGGTCCCTTAACGGAGCGCCCGAAGCATCGAGCCTATGCAATGGGTCCGCCGCAAACGGCGAACCCAAGTGGCAAAATCAAGCAGCCTGAGCGGCCAGCTTCTGCGCCTTCTTGACGGCATCTTCGATGGTGCCGACCATGTAGAAGGCAGCTTCCGGCAGGTGATCATATTCACCATCGACCAGGCCCTTGAAGCCCTTGATGGTGTCTTCGAGCTGCACGAACACGCCCGGCGAACCGGTAAAGGCTTCGGCCACGTCGAAGGGCTGGCTCATGAAGCGCTCGATCTTGCGGGCGCGGGCCACGGTGAGCTTATCTTCTTCGCTGAGCTCGTCCATGCCCAGGATCGCGATGATGTCCTGCAGCGCCTTGTACTTCTGCAGCACTTCCTGCACCCGGCGGGCGACGAAGTAATGCTCTTCGCCGACCACGTTGGGATCGAGGATGCGCGAGTTCGAAGCCAGCGGATCCACGGCCGGATAGATCCCCTTTTCCGAGATGGCGCGGTTGAGAACGGTGGTCGCGTCAAAGTGGGCGAACGAGGTCGCCGGCGCCGGATCGGTCAGATCGTCGGCGGGCACGTACACGGCCTGCACCGAAGTGATCGAGCCCTTGTTCGTGGTGGTGATGCGTTCCTGCATCTGGCCCATATCGGTGGCCAGCGTCGGCTGATAACCCACGGCCGAAGGAATACGGCCCAGCAGAGCCGACATTGCAGCACCAGCCTGGG
The DNA here is from genome assembly GCF_000735585.1 of Devosia sp. LC5. GTDB lineage: Bacteria > Pseudomonadota > Alphaproteobacteria > Rhizobiales > Devosiaceae > Devosia. The sequence continues at coordinate 5,062 of NZ_JNNO01000002.1, read as the reverse complement.
TAAAGCGGAAAATGTTGTCCACAAAGAACAGCACGTCCTGGCCCTGGTCGCGGAACTGCTCGGCAATGGTGAGGCCCGTCAGCGCCACGCGGGCACGCGCCCCGGGGGGCTCGTTCATCTGACCGAACACCAGCGCGCATTTGGAACCGGCGGCCGAGCCGTTATTTTCGTGCGGGTCCTTGTTCACGCCCGATTCGATCATTTCGTAGTAAAGGTCATTGCCTTCACGGGTGCGCTCGCCAACACCGGCAAACACCGAATACCCACCATGGGCCTTGGCGACGTTGTTGATCAGTTCCTGGATCAGCACGGTCTTGCCCACGCCGGCGCCGCCCATCAGGCCGATCTTGCCGCCGCGTGCATAGGGAGCGATCAGGTCCACGACCTTGATGCCGGTGACCAGAACCTGGCTTTCAGGGTTCTGCTCGGCAAAGGCAGGCGCTTCCTGGTGGATTTCGCGCTTGGCGTCGCCCGAGATCGGGCCGGCTTCGTCGATCGGCTCGCCGATGACGTTCATGATGCGGCCCAGGGTAGCTTCGCCAACCGGAACCGAGATGGCGGTGCCGGTGTCGACAACTTCTGCGCCGCGCACCAGACCTTCGGTCGTGTCCATGGCAATGGTGCGCACGGCGTTTTCGCCCAGATGCTGTGCCACTTCCAGAACCAGACGCTGGCCATTATTGGTGGTTTCGAGTGCGTTCAGAATCGCGGGCAAATGACCGTCGAACGTGACGTCCACGACGGCGCCGATGATCTGCGATACGCGGCCGGCCTTTTTCTCTGCCATTTGCTTCGTCCTTCGCTAGGGTGCTTAGAGCGCTTCCGCGCCCGAAATGATTTCGATGAGTTCTTTGGTGATCTGGGCCTGGCGCTGGCGGTTATAGCTCAGCTGCAGCTTGCCGATCATTTCGCCGGCATTCCTTGTCGCATTGTCCATGGCGGACATCTGCGCGCCGTAGAACGAGGCGCCGTTTTCAAGCAAGGCGCGGAAGATCTGCACGCTGATATTGCGTGGCAGCAGGTCTTCGACAATGGCTTCTTCGCTCGGCTCGTATTCATAGGGTACGGTAGAAGTCGCGGCGGCGCCTTCGCCTTCGATCTTTTCGATCCTTGCCGGAATGATCTGCAGCGCCGTCGGCACCTGGCTGACCACCGAGTTGAACTTGGCAAAGAACAGCGTCGCCACGTCGAACTCGCCAGCCGCAAACAGGGCTTGCACTTTTTCCGAGATCAGCGCCGCCTGGGCGAAGCCGATCGTCTTGATCTCGCGGAAGCTGATCGTATCGATGATCAGGTTGGGATATTGCCGCTTGAGAATATCGTTGCCCTTGCGGCCAACGGTCAGGATCTTGACCGTCTTGCCTTGGCTGAGCAGCTTGGCGGCGTGGTCGCGCGCCAGACGGGCGATGGACGAATTGAAGCCACCCGCCAGCCCGCGCTCGCCGGTCGCCACGATCAGCAGATGCACCTGATCCTTGCCCGTGCCCGCCAGCAGCACCGGAGCGCCAGACTGACCTTCATAGACCGATGCCAGGCTCGCCAGCACCTTGCCCATGCGCTCGGCATAGGGGCGCGCGGCCACAGCGGCATCCTGGGCACGGCGCAGCTTGGCCGCCGCGACCATCTGCATGGCCTTGGTGATCTTTTGCGTCGATTTGACCGAATCGATCCGGTTCTTGAGGTCCTTTAGCGACGGCATCTGCCTATCGTCTCCTTGGGCCTTGAAGCGCGACCGGCGAACCGGTCACGCGCCAGACAACGTTATTAAGCCGCGTAGGTCTTCTTGATCTCGTCGAGAGCCGACTTGAGCTTGGCACGGGTGTCGTCGCTCAGCGCCTTCTCGGTCGCGATCGTGGTGAGAATGGCGGCATGCTTGCCACGCAGGGCGCTCAGCACGGTCTTCTCGAAATCGGCAACCTTGTTGACCGGAATGCTGTCCAGATACCCATTGGCACCGGCAAAGATCACCGCAACCTGTTCTTCCGTCTTGAGCGGGGAGAACTGGGGTTGCTTCAGCAACTCGGTCAGGCGCGCACCGCGGTTCAGCAGGCGCTGGGTCGAGGCGTCGAGGTCGCTCCCGAACTGGGCAAAGGCGGCCATTTCGCGATACTGCGACAGCTCACCCTTGAGCGAGCCTGCAACCTGCTTCATCGCCTTGACCTGAGCGGACGAGCCCACGCGGCTCACCGACAGACCCACATTCACGGCCGGGCGGATACCCTGGAAGAACAGGTTCGTCTCAAGGAAAATCTGGCCATCGGTGATCGAGATCACATTGGTCGGGATATAGGCCGACACGTCATTGGCCTGGGTCTCGATCACGGGCAGCGCGGTCAACGAACCCGAGCCATGGGCTTCGTTCATCTTGGCGGCGCGTTCGAGCAGGCGCGAGTGCAGATAGAACACGTCGCCCGGGTAAGCCTCGCGGCCCGGCGGACGGCGCAGCAGCAGCGACATCTGGCGGTAGGCAACGGCCTGCTTGGTCAGATCGTCATAGGCGATCACGGCATGCATGCCATTGTCGCGGAAGAACTCGCCGATGGCGCAGCCGGTGAACGGCGCAATATATTGCAGCGGAGCCGGATCGGATGCCGTCGCGGCGATCACGATCGAATAGGGCAGCGCACCCGATTCCTCGAGCTGCTTGACGAACTGGGCGACGGTGGAACGCTTCTGCCCGACAGCGACATAGATGCAATAGAGCTTGTCGGTGTTCGAAGCATTGGCGTCATGGGCCGGCTTCTGGTTCAGGAACGTGTCCAGAATGATGGCCGACTTGCCGGTCTGGCGGTCGCCAATGATCAGCTCGCGCTGGCCACGGCCGATCGGGATCAGCGCATCGATGGCCTTGAGGCCGGTCGACATCGGCTCATGCACCGACTTGCGTGGCAGAATGCCGGGAGCCTTGACGTCAACGCGGCGGCGTTCGGTATATTCGATCGGGCCCTTGCCATCGATCGGATTGCCCAGGCCGTCGACGACGCGGCCGAGCAGGCCCATGCCGACGGGGGTATCAACGATCGAGCCGGTCCGCTTGACGACATCGCCTTCCTTGATGGCGCGGTCATTGCCGAAGATCACGACGCCGACATTGTCGGTTTCGAGATTGAGGGCCATGCCCTTGACGCCGCCCGGGAACTCGACGAGCTCACCGGCCTGCACATTGTCCAGACCATAAACGCGGGCAATACCGTCGCCGACGGAGAGCACTTGGCCGACTTCGGAAACCTGGGCTTCCTGGCCGAAATTCTTGATCTGGTCCTTGAGGATCGCAGAGATTTCCGCGGCTTTGATGTCCATTTATCCGACCTCTTTCATGGCGATCTTCATCGCGGTCAATTTCATCTTGAGGGAAGAGTCGATCATCTGCGATCCGACCTTCACCTGAAGGCCCCCGATCAGCGAGGTATCGACGAACTGGTTGAGCGTAACGGTCTTGCCGATCTTGGCCTTGAGCGTTGCGGCCAGCGACTTGACCTGCGCAGCGGTGAGCGGAGCGGCCGAGGTCACATCGGCCCCAACTTCGCCACGCGCCTCAGCCGCCAGCTCGCGGAAACCCGCGATAATGGCGTCGAGCGCGAACAGCCGGCCATTCTTGGCCACAAGGCGCAGGAAATTGGCGACCAGGTCATTGGTCTTGGCCTTGGCCAGCAGCGCGTCAAGCGCATGCGCCTTGGTATCGGCTGTTATCACCGGCGACCGCAGGAAGCGGGAAAAATCCTGGCTTTCCCCGATCAGGCGGGAAACGTCGGACAGCGATGTCTCAACGGATGCCAATTGGTTCTCGCTCTGGGCGAGATCGAACAGAGCCGACGCATATGGCCGCGCGATCTGGGTAAGCACTGAATTCTGCGCTGCCAATGCCGCATCACCCTCTTGGTTGCCTGCCTGACGATCGCCCCATTTCGTTTAGAGAAACCGGGCGGTCGTTGACGCTTGTTCTTATCTGGAAAAGGAGCCGTCCGGAGACCCCTTTAAGGTCGCGCTGGCTCTAGCACAAGGCCCAAGCGCCACGCAAGGCTTGGCGGCGCGATTCAAAGGCGGCGAAAATGTCGCAGGGCAGGCTTTGCCCAACTACCAATATTTGGTAATCTCGCCACAAGGAGTTTCTAATGGCCAAAAATACCTCCATTTCGCTCAGCGAGCATTTTGCCGGCTTCGTCGATGGTCAGGTCAAAACCGGGCGCTATGGCTCGGCCAGCGACGTCGTCCGCGCGGGACTAAGGCTGCTGGAGGAGCACGAGGCCAAGGTCAAGGCGTTGCAAGATGCACTGATCGAAGGCGAGAAGGGGCCGTTCACCCCGTTTGATCGCAAGGCAATGTTGGAGGAGCTTCATCTCGAACATGGCCGTCCTAAGACTTGATCTCTCCTCCGCTGCAAAATCGGACATCAGCAATATCTGGCGCCACACGGCGGAGAAATGGTCTGTCGAACAGGCTGATGCTTACTATGACGGCATTGCCAATGCGCTGGACGATATCGCCAAAGGCAACATTGTTGGCCTGCCGGTCGACGTGCGGCATGGCGTCCAGAAGCACCTGCTGATGTCGCACGCCATCTATTTCCGCACCTCCGCCAACGCCATTGAGGTTCTACGCGTGCTCCATCAAAGCATGGACGTCCGCCGCCACCTCTAACGCCTACATAAAGCTCATCGGATCGATATCCACCTGCACCCGCAGATTGCCCGTAACCTTCTCGGCCGAGCCGAGCCAGAAGCGGACATAGCCGGACAGATCGAAATCCTTGCCGGACTGGGCCAGCAGCCGCACGCGATGGCGGCCGCGGATAATGGCGACGGGAGCGTCGGCCGGGCCGAAGAGCTTTACCCCTTCGGCCATCGGCGCTGCGGACAAAAGCCGCTTGGCAAAACCCATCGCCGTATCATGCTCATTGGCCGAGACGATCAGCGCCGCCAGCCGTCCGAATGGGGGCAAACCACCCGCTTCGCGCGCCATCAGTTCGTGGGCGTAAAACGCCTCGCGATCACCCGTCACCATGGCGCGCATCACTGGATGGTCGGGGTGATAAGTCTGCAAAAACGCCTTGCCCGTCTTGGAG
>NZ_JNNO01000001.1 GCF_000735585.1 Devosia sp. LC5 | reverse complement strand
GATAAGTATTTTCGTCGGATGGCGCCGTCCACTGATGTCACTTCTGATGAGACCGGATTCATGCAGTTGTTAGCCCGGCTTGATGTCGTGGCGTGCCACGGACCTGGATTTCGGCCCGCGTGTAGTACTTCTCCGGAATGACACGCTGGGTGGTGTTAGTTGTGGCGGGCCAACGTTTGGCCGAGCAGGCTTTACGTGCTCTAAACTCTGCGCAATAGTGCCCACGGGGGGCGCAGTGATGAAGTATTCAGTTTTGCTGGCGTGTTTGTTTTCGGTCTCGCTATCTGCATGTGCGAGTAGTTCGGTTACGCCGCTGTCGCGCAATACCGCAGTCATTTCCACGTCGGCAGCGCCTTTGTGCAGGACTACTGGCGCTGCCAGTGTGGCCAAACAGGTGGCGGCAGTCGCGACCATCAAGGCGGGCTATGAGAGATTTGTAGTCGGCGGATTTGAGACGGCGAATAATACACAGGTCGTCTCGACAGGACCAGCGTATGCCACCACTACCGGAACGTTCAATCGGTTTGGCAACACGGTTTACGGCAATACAAACACAACCTTTGGGGGGCGATCTACTGTGGTCACCGGAAGTAACGACGCCGAAATGCAAATCCTAATGCTCAATCCGGGTGATGCTGGCTACGAACAAGGCATAGACGCACGTGCAACACTGGGGGCGGATTGGCAAAAGAAGGTTGATGGCGGGATCAACAACTGCTTCTGAGCAGTCGTGAGATTGCTCCATTACGCCGATGTCACCCCGGCGAAGGCCGAGGTCTATCCTGAGATCATTCCGTGTGTGGGCGTGTCGCCATCTGGATGAATTCCGGCCGTCGCCGGAATGACATTGTGGGTTGACGGCCGATTGACATGAAGAACCACGATTTGCAGGTTGTCGCTCGCGCTAGAACTGCCTGTTGAGGAACCTATTTTGCTGATTTGCTAGGGTAATTGGCGCAACGTCCCAACCAAAATGAGCAAAGAAGTCACACGTCGCCGAGAGAGATATTTTGTGGTCTGCGCTGGCCAAGTCTTCGGGCATCAGCGTCCGTTCGATTGAGATCTTCTCCGCCCCCAATATTTTCTCCTCGGAGAACGGCATGCGATCTGGATCGTTGATCCAAAGGTGTCGGTGGAAGCTGTTTTCGAGAGAGAACGACAAAATCCCGCCAGATGGATAAGCACCATTCCGGTAGAGCCGAAACATTAGCTCAAATATCTCAGTGACCGTGTAGATCGCGCTACCAACGCTGAGTACTCGCTCTGCGGGGCGGGGGCGTCCATTATACCTATCCGCGTCGAGGTCTTCCCACAGCGCTCGATAGTGCAAAAACTGCGAAGATCGGTACATTCTCCAAAACTCGGAGTGTACCTCCCAATCGATCCAGTTCTCGATGTATTCACCTGCACGGGCATGGCCGTGTGTGTCGTCCTGGCGACGGCTGATGTGAGGAAAGTCCCATCCTCGAAGTTCGACCCTGCTCTTCTCAATAAGAGCTTCACATTCGACAAACGCTAGCTTCTCGGCTGGCATCGCTAGGGGTCGGAGGTTTATGCGCCAATAGCCGTTGGCCACGATCTTATCGTGCAATCCATTCATCATCTAAAGCCCCCCTAACTCTGCGTCGAGGGCGTCGGCTATGGCATCGCTAGCGATGAGCCCAATCTGAACGAGCTTTGCTCGTCTTCGAACTATCGCTCGCTCGAGTATGTCTCGCATGTCATGTGAAGTTGCCACCCGCGCACTTTGCGGACGCTTGTCAGAACTTCGATAGTAGATGATGCCTTGATGAACGTCTTGGCCGTCTCGCGCGCAGATCACTGGCACTTCGGAAAACGGCATTATCTCAATCACTACATACATGCGGTCCCCGCCATCGTGGGGGAAGGATACTCTGAAGTCTACAAACGGATCAGCGAACGGGGCTACCTGGTCTTTCATCGTATCGATGTTGTATGTCGCGATTTGGTCTGCCGTTAGACCCTGCCGGTCAAAAGTGCCGTCAGCCACGCCTATTACAATGGTGCCGCCGTCCTGAACGTTGGCCATAGCTAAGATGTCTTTGGTAAGGCCGTTTTTGTCCCAATTCATAGCTGCCTTGAACTCAAGGCTCGGCGTTTCCGCCGAGCCTTCCAACAAAGCTTCTAGTTCATTAACGGTCATCTAAACCTCAACTACACCCGGTCGTTGTCCCGCAATCCTCACACACCATGCAATGCCCGCTGACTTTCATCCGCATGGAATTGCAATTGCTGCACTGGTCGCCCGTATAGCCCTTCATCTGGGCTTCGGCGCGGAGCTGGTTTTTGTCCGTTGAGGGCGGCGGGGAGGGGATGGGGGCGATCTCGGCGGCGTTGAGGGCCGTCGGGGTCGGGTCGATCTTGAGGGCGGTGGCCGAGCGCAGGGCGGTCACGGTCGAGGTTTGCATGGCCTGGACCGGATTGAACTGGTGATCGCCAGAAACGATCATCAGGCTCTTATTGGCCACCTTGCCGCGGGTCATGCCGCGGGAGACAAAGCGCTCAGCGGGCACCGGGGCCGACGCGCCGGCCTGGGGCCGCACGCCTTGCTCTTCGGCAACGCCCTTGCTGAGCGAAGTCGGGCTATCCGGATTGACATGGGCGAGGTCGTTCCGGTCGAGATAGGAGACGGCCAGCTCGCGGAACACATAGTCGAGGATCGACGTAGCATTCTTGATCCGGTCATTGCCCATGACCATGCCGGCAGGCTCGAAACGGGTGAAGGTGAAGGCCTCCACATATTCGTCCAGCGGCACGCCATATTGCAGGCCAATCGAGATGGAGATGGCGAAATTGTTCATCATGGCGCGGAAGGCGGCGCCTTCCTTGTGCATGTCGATGAAGATTTCGCCCAGGCGCCCATCTTCGTATTCGCCAGTATGAACATAGACCTTGTGGCCGCCCACAACCGCCTTCTGGGTATAGCCCTTGCGGCGGTGTGGCATTTTCTCGCGGTCGCGGACCTGCTCGATAATGCGCTCGACGATGCGTTCGGCAACCACCGGCGCGCGTGCGGCCGCATTCATCGACACCAGTTCTTCGGCGTCGTCTTCTTCGTCATCGGCTGCGGCGAGCACGGAGGAATTGAGCGGCTGGCTCAGCTTGGAGCCGTCGCGATAGAGCGCATTGGCCTTGAGCGCCAGGCGCCAGGACAGCATGTAGCTTTCCTTGGCGTCTTCGACGGTGGCGTCGTTGGGCATGTTGATGGTCTTGGAGATGGCGCCCGAGATGAAGGGCTGGGCGGCAGCCATCATCAGGATGTGGCTATCGACCGAGAGGTACCGCTTGCCGATCTTGCCGCAGGGGGTGGCGCAATCGAATACCGGCAGGTGCTCGTCCTTGAGGAAGGGCGCGCCTTCCAGCGTCATGGCGCCGCAGACATGGATATTGGCGGCCTCGATGTCCTTTTTCGAGAAGCCCAGGAACGGCAGCAGCTCGAAGCTGAAATCGTTCATCTGCTCATTGGTGACGCCCAGCGACTTGAGGAAATCGGCACCCAGGGTCCACTGGTTGAAGATGAACTTGATGTCGAAGGCCGAGGCGGTTGCAGCGTTGAGCGCGGCAATCTTGTCGTCGGTAAAGCCCTTGGCGCGCAGCGTCGTGGGATTGACGCCGGGGGCCTGGTTCAGATTGCCATGGCCGACCGCATAGGCCTCCATTTCGGCAATCTGGGCTTCCGAATAGCCGAGGGTGCGCAGGGCCGGCGGCACGGCGCGGTTGATGATCTTGAAGTAGCCGCCGCCGGCGAGTTTTTTGAATTTGACGAGGGCAAAATCAGGTTCAATGCCCGTCGTGTCGCAATCCATGACCAGGCCAATCGTGCCGGTCGGGGCGATCACCGAGACCTGCGCATTGCGATAGCCGTGCTGTTCGCCGAGCGCCAGGGCATTGTCCCAGGCAATCTTGGCGCGGGTGCTGAGGTTGGCGTCGGTCAGCGAACCGTGATCGAGCGGGACGGGGTTGATCGAGAGCTCTTCATAGCCACTCGCATTGCCATAGGCGGCATTGCGGTGGTTGCGGATGACGCGCAGCATATGCTTGGCGTTGCGCTTGTAATCCTTGAAGGGGCCGAGTTCCTTGGCCATTTCGGCCGAGGTGGCGTAGCTGACGCCGGTCATGATGGCGGTGACGGCACCGGCAATGGCGCGGCCTTCTTCGGAATCGTAGGGAATGCCGGAGGTCATCAGCAGACCACCGATATTGGCGTAGCCGATACCCAGCGTGCGGTATTCGTAGGAACGCTCGGCAATGGCGCGGCTCGGGAACTGGGCCATCATCACCGAGACTTCGAGGACAATGGTCCACAGGCGCACGGTGTGCTCATAGGCGGCGGTGTTGAAGGTGCCGTCCTGGTTGCGATAGGGCAGCAGGTTCACCGAGGCCAGGTTACAGGCCGTGTCGTCGAGGAACATATATTCCGAGCAGGGGTTCGATGCATTGATCGGACCGGCTGCGGGGGAGGTGTGCCACTCGTTGATCGTGGTGTGATACTGAATGCCGGGATCGGCCGAGGCCCAGGCGGCGTAGCCAACCTGTTCCCACAGATCACGCGCCTTGAGGGTCTTGACCACCTTGCCGGACTGGCGGGCAGTCAGGTTCCAATCGCTGTCATTCTCGACCGCCTTGAGGAAATCGTCGGTGACGCGGACGGAATTGTTCGAATTCTGGCCGGACACAGTCAGATAGGCTTCGCTATCCCAATCGGTGTCATAGATGGGGAATTCGAGATCGGTATAGCCCTGCTTGGCGAACTGGATGACGCGGTAGATGTAGTTCTCCGGCACCAGCGCCTTCTTGGCGGCGCGCACTTCGCGCTTGAGGGCAGGGTTCTTGGCGACGTCAAAGCAATCGTCGCCCGCGCCTTCGCAATTGACGGCGGCCTTCATGATCGCCTTGAGGTGCTTGGAGACGACCTTGGAGCCGGTGACGAGAGCGGCGACCTTCTGCTCTTCCTTGACCTTCCAGTTGATATATTCCTCGATATCGGGGTGATCGATATCGATCACGACCATCTTGGCGGCGCGACGGGTGGTGCCGCCCGACTTGATGGCGCCGGCAGCGCGGTCGCCGATCTTGAGGAAGCTCATCAGACCAGAGGATTTGCCGCCGCCCGAGAGCTTTTCGCCCGAGCCACGCAGGGCCGAGAAATTGGTGCCGGTGCCCGAACCGTATTTGAACAGGCGCGCCTCGCGGACCCAGAGATCCATGATGCCGTTTTCATTGACCAGGTCGTCATTGACCGACTGGATGAAGCAGGCATGGGGCTGCGGATGCTCGTAAGAGCTCTTGGATTGCACCAGCTTGTGGGTGAAGGGGTCGACATAGAAGTGGCCCTGGCCGGGGCCATCGATACCATAGGCCCAGTGCAGGCCGGTATTGAACCATTGCGGGGAATTGGGCGCAACGCGCTGGCTGGCCAGCATGTAGCAGAGCTCGTCGAAGAACGTGCGGGCGTCTTCTTCGGAGTCGAAATAGCCGCCCTTCCAGCCCCAATAGGTCCAGGTGCCGGCGAGGCGATCAAAGACCTGGCGGGAATCCATTTCCGAGCCATAACGCTCGGCTTCGGGCAGCTTGGCGAGCGCAGCTTCGTCGGGGACGGAGCGCCACAGCCAGGAGGGAACGGAATTCTCCTCGACCTTCTTGAGAACCTTGGCGACACCAGCCTTGCGGAAATATTTCTGGGCGATGATGTCGGCCGCGACCTGGCTCCAGGTGGAGGGGATCGCGATGTCTTCGAGCTTGAACACGACCGAGCCATCGGGATTGCGAATCTCGCTCGTCGCCGAGCGGAATTCGAGCGACCCGTAACGGTCCTGATCAGCTGTCGTAAAGCGGCGTTCAATGCGCATTGTCGTCGTAATCCCCAATGTAGCAGGCACATAGATGCCCGCGAGCCGAACCCCGGCTTCTCATTCAAATCTGTTTTGACGCTACCAACCCGGCGCCCGGTGCCCGGACTGCCGAAACTTGCCCCGTGCCTGGATTTGGTGAACGGTCTTGGTGCCGCCACTCGCCTCCGGGACTTATCCGCAACTGAACGCTGCGGCCCGTCGAAAACACTCTGCCGATTCAAACCCAGCGTCAACGGCAGAAAAACTAATTGTAGTGGTGGGGCGCTGGGCGGGAACTAGCGCTAGTGGGTGTAATATGTGGATTGCGGGGAAAATCTGCAAGGCATTTTGGACCATTGAGGGGTGCCGGAGTGACTATTTTTACCCCCTTGGGAACCCTCTGGCGAAAGACCAGAACAGTCCGCTAAAGCAGCGTAAAATCTGGCACTTCAGATGCCGCAATGGCGCCGCAATCAGCGCAATTAACCATGGCTAGCGATGATACGAATCACGTCACAATTTGAGTCAAGTTCATTATTCGGGGGCGTCTCGGCGTTGTGGATGGGCACAAGCTGTTGATGGTGCCGCAAGGGCTAGGCGCAACTCGAGGTGCGTGGTACACCCGCACCAGATTGCAACGCCGTTCGCGGCATGAACTTGGTTAGCGGCATGAAGGACTTCCTGCTCGAAATCTTCCGGTGGTGGCATGGCCAGACCTGGGGAACGCGCCTGTGGATCTGGCGCTTCGGCGACCTCGTCGGCACGGACGAATTCGGCAACAAGTACTATCAGGACAAGAAGGCCAACCGGCGTTACGTGACCTATGCCGGTCCGGCCGATGCCTCTTCGATTCCGCCCGGCTGGCATGGCTGGATGCATTTCCGCACCGATGTGGTGCCGACGCAGGCCAATTATGTGGCCCGTGCGTGGGAAAAGCCGCATGAGCCGAACCTGACCGGCACGGCTGCGGCTTATCGGCCCGATGGCAGCATGCTGAACAAGGGCGAACGCCCGCGCGTAACCGGCGACTACGACGCTTGGTCGCCCGAGTGAGAAAGCCGGCGATTTGCGCCTGACCGCCTTGGTTTTGCTGAAATCTGTCAAAGCGCTGGTGCCCGTTGCGGCATTGGCGCTTTTGGCTTTTGCCGGCCCGGCCACGGCACAGCCGATTGCCAATCCGGTGGCCACTTTTGCCGGGCTGGACAAGATTACCGGCCGCATCACCCAATTCGACGTCTATATCGGGGAAACCGTGCTGTTCGGCGCCCTCGAGATCACGCCACGCGCTTGCTACAACCGGGCGGCGACCGAAACGCAACGGACTTCGGCTTTTCTTGAAGTCGATCAGCGAAGCCTGACGGGTACTTCCAAGCGAATCTTCACAGGATGGATGTTCGCCGATAGCCCCGCACTCAATGCGGTGGACCATGCGGTTTATGATGTGTGGCTGATCGAGTGCAAGATCGGCTCGGATGTGCCAGCGCCAGACGCGCGCGGCTGAGTCGGATTTTCTACCAAGCATCGTCGAAAACTGCGTGCCTCGCTCGTCGCGATAGCGACGGGCGGCACCGGTGCCGTCCGCATGGGAGGAGGGCGCAATGCTGCTTGAGGGAAAAACGGCGGTTATCTATGGCGGGAGTGGCGCGGTAGGTGGCGCAGTCGCCAGGGCATTTGCTCGGGAGGGCGCGCGGGTTTTTCTGGCGGCGCGGGATGCCTCGCGGCTGGAAGAGGTTGCGGCTGACATAAGGGCTCGGGGCGGGCTCGCTGAGACGGCGTCAGTGGACGCGACGGATCGGGCCGCTGTGCAGAGCCATCTGGCTGAGGTTGCGCGGGCCACGGGGCCGGTTCGGGTCATGTTCAATGCGATAGATTGGGGTGATACCCAGGGCGCGGTACTCACCGACATGGGGGTCGAGCGGCTGCTGCGGCCGGTCGATACCGCTTTGACGACCTGGTTCCACACCGGGACGCTCTATGCCCGGCACATGGCCGAAAATGGCGGGGGTGCGATTGTCGGGTTCACGGCGAATGCCGCCCGCGAAGCCTATAGCCATGTCGGCGGCTTTGGTATTGCCTGCGCAGCGGTCGAGCATTTCCTGCGGCAATTGGCGGTCGAGAACGGCCCCTATGGGGTGCGGGCCTGCTGGGTGCGGTCGCCGGGCTCACCGGACGCGCCGGGCGTGCGCGCGGCCTGGCAATTGCGGGCTGACGAACAGGGCGTCAGCTTCGAAGAGATTGCCCGCGAATTCGGCAAGCACACGCCGCTGCGCAAGGTAACGGCTTTGGCGCAGGTCGCCGACGCTGCCGTGCTGCTGGCCAGCGATCTGGCCGCTGGAATGACCGCCACCCTGGCCAATGCCACTGGCGGCGCGCAGGTCGATTAATTCTTACCGCAATAGGAGGACCAATCCATGCTCACGCTACCAGAAATCATCGACCGTCCGGCCCAGCCCTATGCCTTCATCCGATTCACCGTACGGATGGATCAGATGAAACAGCCGGCCGACGAAGGATTTTCCGCGCTTTTTGCCTGGCTGGGCCAGCGCGGGATCCAGCCGATTGCCGCGCCATTTTACAATTATCGCCGGATCAATATGAGCGAGACGCTTGATGTCGAAGCCGGTGTGCCCATCGCTGAGTTGGTCGATGGGGAAGGGCAGATCGAGACGGGTACCTTGCCGGCGGGCAAGTTTGTGACGCTCGATTGGGTCGGCCATTATGACGGGCTGATGGGCGCGACGGCCATGCTGATCGGCTGGGTGCGGCTCACCCAGGTCGAACTGGACATGACCACCAAGGGCCAGGACGACTTTTTCGCCTGCCGGCTGGAGATTTATGAAACCGATCCGAGTGAGGAGCCGGATGCGGAGAAGTGGCGGACGCAGTTGGCGTTTAAGGTTAAGGGTTAAGAGAGGGACTCCGACGCCGCCGATCAGAACAACTCGTCCAGCATCCGGAAATAGGCCATGCGCTCGCGGTCGGGCCTGGCGATGCCATAGGCGGTGAGGAAGGCGTCGGCCCAGCTGGCATCGAGATTGTCGGCCAGGCTGCGGTGGGCCAGGTCCTGGTAACGGTCGGCGATGCCCAGGCGGCCGCAATCGATAAAGCCGGTGAATTGGCTATTCCGCGCGAGCAGATTGGGCAGGCAGGCATCGCCGTGGCAGACCACCAGGTCTTCGTTGTCGGGCGCGGCTTGGCGCGCGGCACCGAAAACCTGGGCAGCGGTCCAGCCGGTACGATCATCGTCGAAGTCGTCTTCATCGATGAGACCGGCGGCGACGCGGATGGCAGCGCGCGACAATTGGGTCTCGATACGCTGGTCGAACGGGCAATCGGCAATATCGAGGGCGTGCAGCGGCTGCAAGGCCTCGACATAGAGGTGGACGAGGCGGTCTGGGGACAGGTTGCCCGAGGCAAGATCATGGCCTGGCACGGCTGACATCAACAACCAATGGGCGTCAGCATGATCGGCAACGTCGATGATACGGGGGCAGGGAATGCCGTGCTGCGCCATCCAGTCGAGGCGGGCGATCTCGCCCGGCAGCTCAGCCAAAGGCGCGTGTTGCTCGCTCTTGACGAATAAGGGACCGGCGCGGGCTGGCGTCAGGCGATAAACCGAGGCGTTCGATTCACCGATCGTCTGGCGTTCCCAAACTGCGTCGGCGTATTTGGTGCGCCAGGAAGGCGGAAGGTCTGGCGGCATCATTGGTCGCGGTGTTCCCATGCGGACCAGTCACCCTCGAGCTGCAGGGCCCCGGCCAATTGCTCCTCATATTCGGCGCGGGGAATTTCGACGCCCCCCAGCGAGGCGAGATGGTCGGTGACGAATTGGGTGTCGAGCAGCACGAAACCGCCAGCGTTCAGGCGCTCCACCAGATGAGCCATCGCCATCTTGCTGGCATTGGTGGCGCGATGGAACATGGACTCACCGAAGAAGGCGCCGCCGATGGCCAGTCCATAGAGGCCACCGACCAGATTAGGGCCATCCCAGACTTCCACCGTATGGGCAATGCCGCGGCGGAACAGCTCGCCATAGACGCCGCGGATCGTCGCATTGATCCAGGTGGAATTGCGGTCCTTGCCCACGGTGGCGCAGCCTTCGATCACGGCGGGGAAATCGGTATCGACACGGATGACGAAAGAACTTTTGCGGATCGCCTTGCGCAGGCTGGTACTGAGTTGAAAGCCATCAAGCGGAATGACACCGCGATGTTCCGGGCTAACCCAGAACAGGTCCTCGTCCTCGGCATCCTCGGCCATGGGGAAGATACCGGCGCGGTAGGCGCGCACGATCAATTCCGGAGTGATCTCGACATCGAAAGGATTGGCTTTGGGACGCATGACTGGAGCCCTAGTCGATGATGGACACAACGGCTAACGTTGCGTCAGAATATCAGCGGCAGCAGGGGCGGTCATGTGGAAGATTTCGGGATACGCCATTGTGGGGCTGATCGCCCTGCTTGCCATTTACGTCGTTATCGGTGGCCTCGTTTTCAATCAGATGCTCAACCGCATTCTTGTAGTCGGCAGCGGCACCGATCTTGCCGCAGCTGGGCAACCGGCATCATCGCCCTATGATCTGGCCTATCGCGGCGACCCCAAAGTGGCATTCGGCTTCGATTTTCAGTCGGTTTCCATTGCAACCGATGGCGGAGGTGCGCCGGCCTGGGTCGTGCCGCCACCCGGGCCGCCGCAAGATGTATGGGCGATTTTCGTACATGGCATCGCCGGAGCCCGCGAGGGCGGCTATCGCTATCTGCCCGCGCTGCGGGCGGCGGGCTTTACCACGCTGCTGATAACCTATCGCAATGACAAGGAAGCGCCCAAATCGGCGGACGGCATTTACAGCTTCGGGTTGACCGAATGGCCGGATCTGGATGCCGCGGTTGCCTATGCACTGGAACACGGCGCCGCTGAGGTCATCATCGCGGCCGATTCCATGGGGGGTGGCGTGCTCGGGCAGTTCCTCAAGCATTCGCAACATACCAATCGGGTGCAAGCATTACTTATGGATGCGCCAGCCCTCGATTTTCCGGCTGTGGCGCGCGCCATCGCCGCGTCGTTCCGGTTGCCGCTGGCGTCGGTGCTCGCTGGCACGGCCGAGCGAATGTTTTCGCTCCAGCACGGATTGAACCTGGCCGAGGCCGTGAGCGTGCCTGAGGTGGCGGCATTTTCCGGACCAATCATGCTGGTGCATGGCGAGGGGGATCGCATCGTTCCGATCGGCATCAGCAAACATCTGCTGGCTACGCGGTTTGGCGACACAGTGTTCCTGCGCACACATGCCGACCACCTGTTGTCACGCGCCGAGGACCCCGAGCGCTATGATCGTCTATTGAGAGCTTTCCTCGACGCCCTTCAGCGGACAGAGAAAAGGGGCGCCGCGGCGCCCCTTTGATGGTTTTTAGACCTTGTTCTCGGCCAGGTATTTTTCAAGCCAGTGGATGTCGTAATTACCCGCGACGATATCGGGCTCTTTGATCAGCCGCTGGAACAGGGGCAGGGTGGTCTTGACCCCATCGACCACGAATTCGTCCACGGCGCGGCGCAGGCGCTGCAGGCATTCTTCGCGGGTGCGGCCATAGACGATCAGCTTGCCGATCAGCGAATCATAATAGGGCGGGATCTTGTAGCCCTGATAGACAGCCGAATCGACGCGTACACCTACGCCACCGGCGGGGTGGTAGAAGGTGATCGTGCCGGGCGAGGGCGCAAAAGTCTGCGGGTCTTCCGCATTGATGCGCACTTCGATGGCGTGGCCATAGAATTGCACCTTGTCCTGCGTCATCGAGAGCTTTTCGCCCGAGGCGACACGGATCTGCTCATAGACGATGTCGATGCCGGTAATGCGCTCGGTGACCGGGTGCTCCACCTGCAGGCGGGTGTTCATTTCGATGAAATAGAACTCGCCATTCTCGTAGAGGAATTCGATGGTGCCGGCGCCCGAATAGGAGAGCTTGCGCATCGCGGCGGCGCAGATTTCGCCGATCTTGTCGCGTTCTTCCGGCTTGATCGTCGGACCACCGGCTTCTTCCCAGACCTTCTGGTGGCGCCGCTGCAGCGAACAGTCACGCACACCCAGATGCACGGCATTGCCCTGGCCATCGCCCAGCACCTGCACCTCGATATGGCGCGGCTTGCCGAGATATTTTTCCATATAGACGGAATCGTTGCCGAAAGCCGCCTTGGCCTCGGTGCGTGCGGTCGACCAGGCTTCGAGAACGTCTTTCTCGGTCTTGGCGACCTTCATGCCGCGACCACCGCCACCGGCAGTTGCCTTGATCAGTACCGGATAGCCGATTTCCCTGGCGGTCTTGAGCGCTTCCTCGTCAGTCTCCACCGCACCGGCAGAGCCAGGAACGACGGGGATGCCAAGCTCGACAGCGGTCTTTTTGGCCGTGATCTTGTCGCCCATGATCTCGATGTGATGGGCTGACGGGCCGATAAAGGTGACGTTGTGCTCGGTCAGGATTTTGGCGAAGCGGGCATTCTCGGAGAGAAAACCATAGCCGGGATGCACGGCGTCGGCGCCGGTGATCTCGCAGGCGGCCATGATGGCCGGGATATTGAGATAGCTATCCTTGGCGGATGGCGGGCCGATACAGACGCTTTCGTCGGCCAGGCGCACATGCATGGCATTGGCGTCAGCGGTGGAGTGTACCGCCACGGTCTGGATGCCGAGCTCCTTGCAGGCGCGCAGGATGCGCAGAGCAATCTCGCCGCGATTGGCGATGAGGACCTTCTGGAACATGGAAGTTCCCCCTTACTCGATGACGACGAGCGGCTCGCCATATTCGACGGGCTGGGCATCATCGACCAGCATCCGGGTGATGGTGCCCGACCGGTGCGCCGGAATCTGGTTCATGGTCTTCATCGCCTCGATGATGAGAACGGTCTGACCTTCGGAAACCTTGGTGCCGACATCGGCAAAGGGCGGCTTGCCGGGCTCGGGCGAGCGATAGGCGGTGCCGACCATGGGCGAGGTCAGGGTGCCGGGATTGGACGCCAGGTCCTCAACGGCGGGCACGGCAGCGGGAACCGAACCGGCCGGGGCGATCGATGCCGGGGCGGCCTGCTGGGGCATGTACTGCATCGGCGGAGCCGCATAGGTCACGCCTTCATTGGCGTAAGAGCGGGTGACGCGGACCCGGAAGTCCTCCTGCTCGATCTCGATCTCTGCGAGGTTTTCTTTATTGAGCAGTTCGGCAATAGACCGGATCAGATCCTGATCTACCTGCGATGACTTTGTCATTCTTCTATCTCTCCCGCGTTTCCCGCGTCGAAGCGTTATTTGAGTTTTTCGGCCAAAGCGTGGAGCGCCAGTCTATACCCCGCCGCCCCAAAGCCGCAAATGACGCCATAGGCGACGGCCGAGACATAGGAGTGGTGCCGGAACGGCTCACGCTGATGGATGTTTGACAGATGCACCTCGGCGACCGGCAGGCCGACCGCCTTGAGCGCATCATGAATGGCGACAGAGGTATGCGAATAGGCGGCAGGATTGATCAGGATCGCGTCGGCAGTGCCGCGGGCTTCCTGGATCCAGGTAACCAGTTCACCCTCGTGGTTGGACTGGCGGAAATCGACCGCCAGGCCCAGTTCATTCCCCGCAGTCCGGCAAAGAGCATCGATATCGCTGAGCGTGGTGTGCCCATAGATATCGGGCTCGCGCATGCCGAGCAGATTGAGGTTCGGGCCGTTGAGGACGAGAACGCGCTTTGCCATTATTTTTGCCTTGTGCACCGGCCATTCCGGCCGACGCAAGGCCGGTTACACGAAATGCACTGAAAAGGCAAAAGGCGCGCGATATCCAGCGTGATCACCCTTGGCACTGTGCCTCGCCACATTCGCGCATATTGGCGATCCGCGCGCGCAATTCATCGAGCCCGATGGCGCCCGGAATGATCTCGTTGCCGATGATGTAGGTGGGGGTGCCGGTGATGTTGAGGGCCTTGGCGATCTCGTAAGAGGTTTGAATCGCCTGGGAAACGCGGGGCTCGCCCATCTGCATTTCGAGGGTGACCGGGCTGAGGCCCAATTCGCTTGCCGCCGTGAGGGCCGCGCCCTTGTCCACCTGGCCACGTGCGGAGAACAGGGCTTCGTGGAAGGTCCAGTAATCGACATCGGCCTTGCCGACCAGCACGGCCACGCGGGCAGCATCAATCGATTCGTTGGAGAGGATGGGGAATTCCTTGAGCACGACGCGCAGGTTCGGATCTTCGGCCAAAAGGGTCGCCAGATCGGGCAGGGCGCTGCGGCAATAACCGCAATTATAGTCGAAGAACTCGACCAGGGTGACGTCGCCTTCGGGGTTGCCGAGCACGACCTGGTCGGGATCGTTGTAGATCTTGTCGCGCATGGAGGCGATGGCGGAGGTCGATTGTTCGCGCTGCTCAGCCTGCAGCGTGCTGTCGAGGGCGACCGACATGCGCTGCAGGATTTTGGGATCGCTCAGCAGATATTGCTCGATGAGCGGATTGAGTTGGGCTGGATCAATGGCAGCGACGGTCTGGGGCTTTTCGGCTGCGTCGCGCGCTGCCAGGGCCTCATCGACAATCGCGCGCACAGCGACCGTGTCGGTGGTCTGCGGGGTGGGCTTGTTGAAAACCGAATAGCCGAGCGCCCCAGCCAGAATGCCCGCCAGGGCGACGAGAGCGAGGGTGACGCGCGACATAGGGCAGGCTCCGGCTAGTTGGTTTCCTGCCTTCTAGCAGAGGTTTGTCCATAATAGCAGCCAGGGATGAACAGGCGGTGTGCCTCATCATCAATTGTTGTTGAGACGCAACGCTGTTCGGGCTAGGCCGGATGAAACACTGGAGCCTTCCATGACCGACGCGCCCACTGACGGCCTGATGCCTTTCCACGCCATGGAAATCCTCAAGCGCGCCAAGGCTATCGAGGCGTCCGGGCGCACCGTGTGCCACCTCGAAGTGGGCGAGCCCGGTGCGCCGCCGGCGCCCAAGGTGATCGAGGCGGTGCGCCGCGTGCTGCCAGATGCGCATGGCTATACCAATGCCAAGGGTCTGGGCGAGCTGCGCGAGGGGCTGACGGCCTACTATTCGGCGCAGCATGGCGTTTCGGTCGATCCCGATTCGATTGTCTGCACCATGGGGTCGTCGGCCGGGTTCATCCTGGCGTTTCACACCGCGTTCCGGCCGGGCGCCCGCATCGCCATCACGCGGCCTGGCTATCCGGCCTATGTGAATACGCTGCTGGGGCTGGGCTTTGGCATTGCGGAAATTCCGCTGCATACGGGCAATGGCTGGCGCCTGACCGGCGCAGATATCGCGGCGGCGCATGCGCGTGAGCCGTTCGAGGGGCTGCTCTTTGCCAGCCCCGCCAACCCCACGGGCGCCGCTGTTGATCGGGCGGGGCTAGCCGATATCGTGGCAACCTGCAAACGGCTGGGTGTGCGGCTGATTTCGGATGAAATCTACCACGGGCTGGACTATCGGGGGCCCTCCATCAGTGCGCTCGAGTTGACGGATGACGCCATCATCATCAACAGCTTTTCGAAATATTACTGCATGACCGGCTGGCGCATCGGCTGGATGGTGCTGCCCGATGAGTTGATCCGCCGGGCAGAAATCCTGCAGCAGAACCTCTTTATCTCGGCGCCCACGCTGAGCCAGATCGCGGCCACGGCAGCGTTAGGCGAGCGGGAATATTCCGAACAGCAAAAGGCGGGCTATGCCGTCAACCGGGCGCTGCTGGATGAGGGCCTGCACAGCCTGGGCTTCGAGATTGGCAGCCCGTCGGACGGGGCCTTTTACGCCTATGCAGGAATTGGCCGGTTTTCCAACGATTCCATGGCGTTTTGTGAGGCGATGCTGGAAGAGGCTGGAGTCGCGATCACGCCGGGTATCGACTTCGACCGAACCGATGGCGCCCATTTCGTGCGGCTGTCCTATGCGGGCAGGCGTGAGGCGATTGAGCTGGCGCTTGACCGCATGGCGAAGGTTTTGCGCTAGTTCGACAAGGGGCCAAAGGACGAAAGGCGGCACAGGTGCCGCCTTTCCAAGATTGTCGATCAAATGGCCTAGCCGAGACCAAGCCGGCGCTGCCACCAGCCGACCTTCTTCTTTTCCGGCTCTTCTTGCGTGTCGCTCTCGGCCTTAGGGGTGCTGGAGGAGACAACAATGCCTTCCGCCGGCAATTCCTTTTTGACACGGCGCGGCTTGGGCGCTTCGACCTCTGGCTCCGGTGCTGCGACCGGTTCGGCTGCAGCAGGGGCCGTTTCGGCCACGCTCGCGACCGGCGCAGCTTCGGCTGGTGCGGCATCTGCCGCCTCGGCCTTGGGCTTGCGGGCACGGGGTTTCCGCTTGGGCTTCTCGTCGGCTACCGGCGTTTCTTCCGGTGCTGCTTCAACAGGAGTGACTTCAGCCACAGCCATCTCGGCAGGCACTTCGGCCGTCTTGCGCGTACGACGCGTCCGCTTCGGCTTTTCGGCCGGCGCTTCTGCTACCGGCTCGGCCTCTACCACGACGGGCTCGGGAGCAGGTGCGGCCTCAGCCACAGTCTCGCTGCTCGCTTCGATCGGCTCGGAGTCACCGGCAGTTGCGGGCGAACCCTCGCTGCTCTCATTGCCTTCCTCGCCATCACGACGGTTGCGGCGGCCACCACGGCGACCGCGGCGGCGGCGCTTGCGCGGCTCGTCATCGGCGCGGGCATCCGGGGAGGCGGAAGCAACTGCCTCCTCGCCCTCTTCACCTTCATCGTCGCCATCTTCGGCGTCGGCCTCGACAACGGACTGCTGCGCGGTACGCTGCTGCGGCGGGCGCTGACCGCCTTCATCACCACGCTCGCCACCACGACGGCGGCGACGGCGGCGACGGCGGCCTTCGCCGTTCTCTGACGACCGGCGTTCGCCGGCTTCGGCTGGTGCCTCTTCGGCCTGTTCTTCGTCTTCGTCCTCGATGATATCGTCATCGGCGCTGTCATCGATGACGGCGCTATCGACGCGGACATGCTCGGTGGCGCGCTGATCGGCATAGGCGGAGACGCGGGCCTCGCCCTTTTCGATGGCGAACTGGTGACCGGTCATCTTGCCGTCGGCCGTGATGGTGATCGACAGAGCGTTGCGGATTTCCAGCGCCGTCAGCGTGTCGCGCTTGAAGTTTAGGATATAGAGCGCGACTTCGATCGGAACGCGCACGTTGATCGACTGGCCCTGGCGGCGCAGCACATGATCTTCGATGTGACGCATGATCATCAGCGCCAGCGACTCGGTGGAGCGCACCAGACCCGTGCCATCGCAGATCGGGCACTTATGGGTGGAGCTTTCGACCACGCCGAAGCGGATGCGCTGACGGCTCATTTCCATCAAGCCGAAATGGCTGATGCGGCCAACCTGGATGCGGGCGCGGTCGTCCTTCAGGCAATCCTTGAGCTTGCGCTCGACGGCCCTATTGGAGCGGTTCTCCATCATGTCGATGAAGTCGATCACAATCAGGCCGGCCAGGTCGCGCAGCCGCAACTGGCGCGCGACTTCGTCGGCGGCTTCCAGATTGGTCTGGAGCGCAGTGTCCTCGATATTGTGCTCCTTGGTGGAGCGGCCCGAGTTCACGTCGATCGAGACCAGCGCCTCGGTAGGGTTGATCACGATATAGCCGCCCGAGGGTAGGGTGACCGTGGGGGAGAACATGGAATCGAGCTGGGCTTCGATGCCGTATTTGGAGAAGAGTGGCTGATCTTCCTTGTAGAGCTGCACGTTTTTGGCGTGGCTCGGCATGATCATCCGCATGAAGTCCTTGGCTTCGCGGTAGGCGTCGTCGCCCGCCACGAACACTTCATCGATGTCCTTGTTGTAGAGATCGCGAATAGTGCGCTTGATCAGCGAGCCTTCCTCATAGACCAGGCAGGGGGCCTGGCTCTTGAGGGTGAGTTCGCGCACGCTTTCCCAAAGGCGCATCAGATATTCGAAGTCGCGCTTGACCTCGGCCTTGGTGCGCGACGCACCGGCCGTACGCAGGATGACGCCCATGCCCTGCGGCACCTCGAGATCGGAGGTGATTTCCTTGAGGCGCTTGCGATCGGCCGCATTAGTGATCTTGCGGGAAATGCCGCCGCCACGGGCGGTATTGGGCATCAGCACCGAATAGCGGCCGGCAAGCGACAGGTAAGTCGTCAGAGCGGCGCCCTTATTGCCGCGCTCTTCCTTGACCACCTGCACCAGCATCACCTGGCGGCGCTTGATGACTTCCTGGATCTTGTAGTGACGGCGATTCTGGTTCTGGCGGCGGCGCTCGGGAACTTCCTCAAGCGCATCCGCGCCGCCGATCGATTCGACCGGTTCGGTATTGGCCGGCGCCTGCTCGATATGGCTGGCGCCTTCCATGTCCTGGGTATCGGTTTCGGCGTCCGGCTCGGTCACGCCTTCGGGCAGCGAGATATTCTCGTCTACCGCGTCGTCATGGTGATCGTCTTCCTCGTGCTCTTCGCGCAGCAGGGCTTCGCGGTCGGCAACGGGGATCTGGTAATAATCGGGGTGGATTTCGCTGAACGCGAGAAAACCGTGGCGATTGCCGCCATACTCGATGAACGCGGCCTGCAGCGAAGGCTCAACGCGCGTGACCTTGGCGAGATAGATATTCCCTCGCAACTGGCGGCGGGTCGCCGATTCAAAGTCGAATTCCTCGAGCCTGTTACCCGATGTGACGACAATCCGTGTTTCTTCCGGGTGGATGGCATCCACCAGCATTCTCTTGGTAGCCATAATAAACTCCGCGCGCTCGCGCGCCGACAAGAGGCCGCCGGGAAACCGGCATCCTTCTCATGGCGCTGTGCGAGGCGAATGGTTTGAAGGTAGTGGCGCGCGAAACGGAGGTGTTGGGTGCGCCGGCATAAATGGTCATGGCCGAGAGATGCAGCGTAGCAAAACGGCAATCGTTCACATCGATCGCGTCGCGTTTTGTCCGCCTGCGGGCCATCTGACCTCTTCCTATTGGGCCGCTTGCGCCTAAAAAACGCCAGCAGCCGTCCGGTCCGAACGGACCGAAATTTGTCGAGAAGCGCAGGATTTGCCGCTTCTGAACCGGCCTTCGGGAAATCTCTTCGCCCGTTGCCAGCCCACTTCCTGTGCCAATGTCGTCAGCCTCTAGCCAACGCGAACTGGTGCCGCAGGAAGCATGCGCCTCATCTATAGCGTGTAGGGGGGTTGCAACAGATTGGCAACAGGAAAGTCAAAAAGCGCCTGTGCCCGGCTTTTCAAACAGGCTTTATTGGCCCTCCGGGCAAATCATCGCATAAGAGCCCTGGCGCCGCAGAATCGCCCGAAGTTTCTGGCATTGCGGCGGCTGTGACATAGGGGCAGTTCCAGTCTTGTTCAAATTTCTCCGTTCCATCAAATGGCCGGTGACCGCATTGGCGCTGGCTTGCGCTTTGCTTTCAGCCGCGGCCCGGGCCCAAGAGGCGACGCCGCTGCCGGCGCTGCCCAATGTGATGGATGTGCGGGTGTCCGACACGCCGGAACGCGCGCGGCTGATCGTCGACCTGGCCGCCAAGACTGAATTTGCCCTGGTGTCGCTCGACGGGCCGAACCGGTTGGCGATCGATGTGCGGGCTGCTACGTTCTCGGTGCCCGAACCGACCGGTCAGCCAGCGGGCGAGGGGATTGTTTCGGGCTACGAGATCGAGCAAGCGGCGCCGGACCGGGTCCGCACGATTTTGACGCTGGCCCAGCCTGCACAGGTGCAACAGGCCTATGTGCTTGATGCGTTCGAGGACCAGCCGGCGCGGTTGGTGGTGGATATCATTCCGGCAACCCCTGAGGAATTTGCCGCCAATGTCACCAGAGACAGGGCTGCCTCTACCGATATTGCTGCGGCTCCGGCGCAATCCACGCCAGCGGGTGGCTCTGAATTGCCGATTGCGACTCGCCCCCTGGTGGTCATCGATCCTGGCCATGGCGGCATCGATAGCGGCGCCGAGGCTGCCAATGGGATCAAGGAGAAGGATATCGTTCTCGCGTTCGCGCTCAAGCTGCAGCAATTGCTGGTCGAGTCGGGGCGCGTGGACGTGGCCTTGACGCGCGAGGACGACACTTTCCTACGGCTTGAGGAGCGTGTGGCGCTGGCGCGCAGCAACAAGGCGGACCTCTTCATTTCCATTCATGCCGACAGCTTCCAGCAGCCCGAAATCCGTGGTGCCAGCGTCTATACACGCGATGAGAATGCGACCGATGTGCTCGACAAGGTGCTGGCCGACAATGAGAACAAGACCGATGTGATCGCCGGCTTCACCATGCCGCAAATGGCACCGGAAGTGGTCGATATCCTGATCGACCTGATGCGGCGGGAAATGCGCAAGCAATCCTACCTGGCCGCTCAATCCATCGTGCATCAGCTCGAACCCAGCGTGGAACTGCGCCGCTTTCCGGTGCGGCAGGCCAATTTCTTCGTGCTGCAGGCGCCCGATGTGCCCTCGGTGCTGATCGAGCTGGGCTTTTTGTCCAATGCCACCGATATGGCCAATCTGATGCAGAGCGATTGGCAGGAGCGCACCGCCAACGCGCTGGCGCGGGGCATTTCGACTTACTTCGACAGCCTCAAGACCGAAGAGTGATGTGATAAATCGGTCACGATGGCCGTGAGCCGCCGGCGGGCGTTGGCTTGTGATCTACATTTTTCATGCAGTCTGCTATGATTCCGCGAAGAAACGACATGCGCTCGGAGCGCAGCGTCTGCGACGATATGCGGGCAAGCTGCCATGATTGGGCAGACGCCCTGGAGAGACTGAATATATGCTGCGTTTGCTCGGCTGGCTCTTTGGCTTTGGGATGTTCTTGGCGCTGGCCGCCGTTGCCGGTGGCGCCATTTACCTGACCAGCGTGTCGGCCGAACTGCCCGACTATACGGTGCTCAAGGACTATCAGCCGCCTGTGACAACGCGGGTGCATGCTGCTGACGGCACGTTGCTGGCCGAGTTCGCGCGTGAACGGAGGCTGTTCCAGCCGATCGAAACGGTGCCGCCTTTGGTGATCCAGGCGTTCCTGTCGGCGGAAGACAAGGACTTTTACCGGCATGGCGGCATTGCCGTGGATGGCGTGTTCCGCGCCGTGCGCGACAATTTGATGGCGCGAATGGATGGCAATTCGTCGATCCAGGGCGGCGGTTCGTCCATCACGCAGCAGGTGGCCAAGAATTTCCTGCTGACCACCGAGCAGACCTGGGACCGCAAGATTCAGGAAGCGCTGCTGGCCGTTCGCATCGAGTCGACCTTTTCCAAGGATCGTATTCTCGAACTCTATCTCAACGAGATTTTCCTCGGCCTCAATTCCTATGGTGTTGCAGCCGCGGCGCTGAACTATTTCGACAAAGCGCTGTACCAGCTCGACCTGGCTGAAGCCGCCTATATCGCGGCGCTCCCCAAGGGGCCGAACAATTACCACCCCTTCCGCCGCCCGCAGGCCGCCATCGAGCGCCGCAATTGGGTGATCGATCGCATGGTCGAAAATGGCTTTGCGACGCTTGAGGAGGCCACGCTCGCCAAGGAAGAGCCGCTCAATGTCGTGCCACGCGCCGGCGGCAGCCAGCTCTACGCGGCCGAGTATTTCACTGAGGAAGTGCGGCGCGAGCTGGCCAAACTTTATGGCGAAGACCAGCTCTATGGCGGCGGCCTTTCGGTGCGCACGACGCTCGATCCCAAACTGCAGGGCTATGCGCGACGGGCCTTGATGGATGGGCTGATTGCCTATGATCACGGACAGGGGTTCCGCGAACCGGTCGCCAGTATTGAAATCGGCGAGGATTGGGGCGCCGATGTCGCCAAGATCAGGCCGCTGAGCGATGTGCCGGAATGGCAGCTGGCGGTGGTATTGGAAATGGATGGCAACGAAGCGCGCATCGGCTTGCGGCCCGATTCGACGGTCGATGGCGCCATTGCCGACGATCGGGTGGAAGGCATCCTGTCTGGCCCCGAAATCAAGTGGGTTTCCAAGCCGCTATCGAGCATTCTCAAGGTAGGGGATGTGGTCTATGTCTCGCCCATAGTTGGCAAGGCTGGCATTTATACGCTGGAGCAGGTGCCCGAGATCGAAGGGGCGTTGGTCGCCATGGATCCGCGCACCGGACGCGTGCTGGCCATGGTTGGCGGCTTCTCCTTTGCCGAATCCGAGTTCAACCGTGCCACCCAGGCGCTGCGCCAGCCCGGCTCGTCGTTCAAGCCGATCGTTTATGCGGCGGCACTCGACAATGGCTATACGCCCGCATCGGTTGTGCTCGATGCGCCGGTGGAAATCCGTAATGCGGACGGCTCGATCTGGCGGCCGGAAAACTACGCGCAACAATTTTACGGTCCGCAGACCCTGCGGCGCGGCATCGAGCGCAGCCGGAACGTGATGACGGTGCGGCTGGCCAAGGATATCGGCATGCCGCTGGTGGCCGAATATGCGCGGCTGTTCGGCGTCTACGACACCATGCAGCCAGTGCTCGCCATGGCGCTTGGCGCGGGTGAAACCACCGATATGCGGATGACGGCGGCCTATGCGACCATCGCCAATGGCGGGCGCAAGATCGTGCCGACGCTGATCGACCGCATTCAGGATCGCTATGGCGTGACGGTCTATCGCCACGACCAGCGCACTTGCGAGGGCTGCCAGGCCGAGGATTGGCACGGGCAGGGGGAGCCGCGCATCATCGACAATCGCGAACAGGTGCTGGACCCGATGACGGCCTACCAGATCACCTCGATGATGGAAGGCGTGGTGCAGCGCGGCACTGGCACCGCCGCCAAGGTGCTCAATCGCCCGGTGGCGGGCAAGACCGGCACCACCAATGACTATAAGGACGCCTGGTTTGTCGGGTTCACGCCAGAACTCGCCGTGGGCGTCTATGTAGGCTATGACCAGCCCCGCTCCATGGGGTCTTCGGTTACCGGCGGCACCTTTGCTACGCCGATCTTCACCGAATTTATGCAGAAGGCGCTTGCCGGTACCCCTGCCACGCCGTTCAACGTGCCCTCGGGCATGACTACGGCCTGGATCAATCCCAATTCGGGTGTGCAGGCTTATAACGGGGAAGGCGGCATTGAAGAATCCTTCAAGCCCGGCACGGGGCCGAACCTGGCGACCTCGGTGATCGGGTTGGGCGTCAATGCTGCCGATGCGATCCAGCGCCAGCAGCAGATGCAGCAGCAATATGGCAATGGCTATATGGCCCAGCCAAGTGCCGATGCCGGTCGCGGCGGACTGTTCTAGGTGCCTGACTTTGTTGTCTATCCACATGCCGCGCTGAACCGGGTCGCTGCTCCGCGCCCCGTGGATAGCGCCATGCTGCAAGCAGGCGAGCGGCTGTTGGCTGCGGCCCAAGAAGCGCAGGCCTATGGGCTGGCCGCGGCCCATCTTGGCGAGAATGAACCGCTGGTCGTGATGTCCATGGCGAGCGATCCGGCGCAGCGCGATTATCGGCTGTTGTTCAATCCGGAAATTGTTGCAGTCGCCGAGGAAACGGCAAGCGGGCCGGAGGGGTCGGTATCCATGCCCGGCATCGAAGTGGCCGTGCAGCGCCCGGTCTGGGCCGAAATTGCTTATGACGATGCCAGTGGCGCCCGGCATGTCGAACGGCTTGAGGGTTTCGTGGCGCGTATTGCCTTGCATGAAATCGAACAGGCAAACGGCATGTTCTTTCTGAGCCGGGTATCGCGGCTGAAGCGCGCTGCGGCTACGCGCAAGTTCGACAAGAGCCGGCGGGCATAATTGCAGCCCGAAAGGTTGATCCTCAACCCGCACTCCGCTACACGGGGCGCCAGTTTTGAAGGAATAGACCATGCGTGCGGAAATCGAAAAGACCGTCGCCGAAATCGAGCAGGTTCTGACCCTGCTGAGGAGGCATCTTTGACTGGGATACTGCAGAAGTCCGTCTCGACGCGCTGAACGCGCAAACCGAATCTCCCGAATTCTGGAATGATCCGGAAAAGGCCCGCGCCGCGATGCGCGAGCGCGACGAACTCGACGTGGCCGTCAAAGCGGTGCGCGAGCTTGAAGCTGGTATTCGCGACAATGTCGAGCTGATCGAAATGGGCGAAGCCGAAGGCGACGCCGCTATCGTCAAGGACGCCGAAGACGCGCTGATCGAGCTCAAGCAGACGGCCCGCCGCCGCCAGATCGAGACGCTGCTATCGGGCGAAGTCGACGCCAATGACTGCTATGTCGAAATCCATTCGGGTGCTGGCGGCACCGAAAGCCAGGATTGGGCCAACATGCTGCTGCGCATGTATACCCGCTGGGCTGAACGCCGGAAGATGAAGGTCGAGGTCATGGAAATGCATGACGGCGAAGAAGCCGGCATCAAATCCGCGACTATTCTGGTCAAGGGCCACAATGCCTATGGCTGGCTCAAGACCGAGAGTGGCGTGCATCGCCTGGTGCGCATCAGCCCCTATGACTCGGCCGCGCGGCGGCATACCAGCTTTTCGAGCTGCTGGGTCTATCCGGTGGTCGATGACAGCATCGACATCGAAATCCGCGAATCCGATCTCAAGGTCGATACCTATCGCGCTTCCGGCGCCGGTGGGCAGCACGTCAACACTACCGACTCGGCCATCCGCATCACCCACGTGCCCTCAGGCATCATCGTGGCCTGCCAGCAGGAGCGTAGCCAGCACAAGAACCGTGCGACGGCCATGGCCATGCTGAAATCGCGTCTCTATGAGGCCGAATTGCAGAAGCGCGAAGAAGCGGCCAACGCCCAGGCGGCCAGCAAGACCGATATCGGCTGGGGCCACCAGATCCGTTCCTACGTGCTGCAGCCCTACCAGATGGTCAAGGACATGCGGACCGGCGTCGAAAGCGGTCAGCCTTCAGTCGTGCTGGATGGTGACCTGGACGAGTTCATGGAAGCCGCATTGGCGCAGCGCGTCGGTGTCGCAACGGACGTGGCGGAAGCCGAATAACCGAACAGCTTGGCGGCCTAGCCCAACAGGGCCGCCAGGCGCTTTCCGGCCTCAAGGAATTTCTTGGGATTGATGGCAACATTGTCCTTCCGCACCTCGAAATGCAGGTGCGGGCCGGTCGAGCGGCCGGTCGAACCGACCTTGGCAATCGGGGTGCCGGTATTCACCCGCTGCCCGACTTCACTCAGAAAACCCGAAAGATGCCCATAGCGGCTGATCAGGCCATTGGCGTGGGTGACTTCCACCACTTTGCCATAGCCCGATTTGACGCCGACAAAGCTGACAACACCGGCGCCGGCGCTTAGTACCGTAGTCCCGGTTGTGGCCGCAAAGTCCATGCCGGAATGAAACGCCCGCCTTCCGGTGAACGGATCGGTGCGATTGCCGAAGCCTGAGCTCTGCCGGAAGTTGCCTGATATCGGGAGGTGGATCGGGGCGGTGTCGATGCTGTCGCGGGCGGCCTTGTAGCGCACCAGCGCGGCCATTACCGCATTGGCATCGTCGATCATGGGCGAGGCTTCGGCGCCATCCACGGCGGCCAATAACGGGCCGCCGACGCCATCCAGATCATCCTCGGGCAGGGTAACGCGAATGCCCAGGCCCGACAGCTCCGCCACGATATTGCGGGTTCGCTCCGTTGCCGTTTCGGCAATCGAGGTCATGGCAAACTGGGTCTCGCCCATCATCTGGGTAATCGCACTGGCGGTCGCGTCGATCTCGGCATTGCCGCTGCTCATCGCCAGGGGCGCACTGGCCGGAGCGCCGGGCGGCGAGGGCAGGGCGGCGCTATCGATGCCCAATTGGCCGGCCTTGTCGACCAGCACCTTGACCAGCTGATGCTGCTCGATCAGCACTTCCTGCTGCTGGGACAGTTCCTGCAATTGCAGATTGATATCGCCCGCCTGGGCATAGCTGCGCGAATGCAGCCGATCCACCTCGACGCGCAATTGGGCAATGCGATCCTCATAGGCAGCCACGACCTGATCGTTCTGGCGGTTCCAGAGCTTAGCGATGTCGTTGGAAAAGAGGAATGCAGTGGCGGTCAGCGCATTGGCGCAGAGCAGGGTGGCGAACATGCCGTAAAACAGGGCCGGGCGAATACCCTGGCGCGTCGGCGCTGGCGCGGTGGCGGGACCGCCAAAACTGGCTGAATAACGCACGCAACATACCTCGCGACACCAACAACATGGTGAGTAAAGTATGGCTGCGCATGGTTAATAAAGGCAAAAGCTACGCTATTTTGCGGCCAAATGGGCATCCAGCGCGTCGAGCATTTTCTGCGCATGGCCGGCAATGCGGGTGGCTCGAATAATCCGCGCCACCTTGCCATCGGCGCCGATAATAAAGGACGTGCGGATCAGGCCCATGAATTCGCGGCCATAGAGCTTTTTGAGCTTCCACAGGCCAAATGGCTCAATGGCCTTGTGTTCGGGGTCGGCCACCAGCGGAACCACCAGCCCGTACTTGGCGCGGAACTTGGTGTGGCTGGCCAAGTCATCGGGCGAAATGCCGGCTAAAACCGCTCCACGCCTGGCGAATTCGGGGGAGAGCGCCGAAAACTCCTGGTTTTCGTTGACGCACCCGCCCGAGTCGTCTTCTGGATAGAAGTAGAGCACAACAGGCTTGCCGCGATGGCTCGCCAGATCAAAGGTCGAGCCATCATCCAGCGGCAAAGTGAAAGTTGGTGCGAGGTCGCCCTCTTGCAGTTCGGTCATCGCGATAGTTCCTGGCTTTTCGGGCTGGATGCTATTGGAGGTGTCGGCGCCATATTACAGCCGGTATCATCTGGCACTAGACCGCATTCTGCGGTTGATTCTCAGGGGTGCCAGCAGATACCGGCCGAGTTTCGATCTGGAAGCAAGTGAGCGCGTCAACCTTACCCGCAGACACGCCAACTTTATCGTCTGCGACAAGCGGACGGCATCCCGTGCGCCATGCAGCCAAAGTCTGCGTGTGGGGTCTTGGTATTCCCGCCGTTCTGTCGCTGCTGCTTTATCTCGTCCTGCTGATCACCCCCATCCGCCTGCCATTCGGCGGCGACGCCGTGCGGGCCTTCGCGCAATCGACCATGCCATCCACCTCAAATCTGCAGCTTGGGCAGATGGCGCTGGCGCTCGAAAATGGCGTCTGGCCGGTGATTCAGTTCTCGCCCGTTCAACTGACCGACACCAAAAGCGGCGCCAATATCTCGATTGAGGCGCTGGAGATCGGCTTTTCGCCAGCCCGTGCGATATTCGGCCAACCCGGCGCGACGATAACGCTGGTGCGCCCGCATGTGCAGGTGGTGCAGGACCTGTTCGGGCCGCGCGTCACCAGCTTTGATCTGCTCGATGATCCCAATGGCGGCCCGCCGACTGTGCAGGTCAAGGAAGGCGAGGATGCGTTTCCTGCGGTCGATATTTCCCAGCGCGGCATTGATCTGAGCGGGGCGGCCCAGCCGCAGCAGATGCGCTCGGACAATGATTGGCTGATCTACAATCTGGAAACCAGCGAGCAAGGCATTGCCGATATTGTCGAGCACGCTGCCCAGGGGCGGTTCTCCAAGCTCGTCATCCGCGACGGCACGGTGGATATGAGCGACACCGTCTATGGCCTGTTCCGGCAGTTCGAGCATATCAATCTTGAAATTGGTCCGACGCCGGACCGGCGCAATACCAATGGCAAATTCTCCGCCACACTAGGCGGGCGCACCATGACGGGTAGCCTGTCGCGCACGGTTGATGATGAGGGCGGCTCGCGGCTTGAGGCCGATGTCACCAATATCGACTTCGCGGCCTTTCTGCCTTTCATCGATGATGCCACCAGCCTTGCCGCCATCCGTGGCGCCGGTGCACTGTCGATCGACGTGCGGTTCCAGCCGGCGGGTGGCAAGCTGATCGACGGCGCGTTCAAGATCGATCTGACGGGGCTCGATCTGCGCATCGCCGACGCCTATTTCCCGATCGCCAGCTCGATCCTCGACATCAGCTGGGCGCCGGAAAAAGGGCAGTTTACGCTGCAGGACAGTGCGTTGCAGATCGGCAAGAGCTCGGCCCGCGTCTCGGGCGTTTTCGGCCTTGGACTCGATCCAAAATTCGGCCCGACCACCGGTATCGCGCTCAAGGCAACCGACGTTCGTATCCAGCCCGATGACATGGACGCGCCGGCGGAGCCATTCGACAGCATGGAATTTTCCGGCTGGTCGGCGCCACTTTATGGGGCGCTCGGTATTGACCGGCTGATCGCCCGCAAGGGCGAAGCCAGCGTGGAGACCACGGGCCGGTTCGACATGCTGCAGAAGGGCCTGGGCATTGACCTGACGCTCACCGGGCAGGGCGTCAGCGCTGACGATGCCAAACGGCTCTGGCCTTATGTCATGGGCACGGAAAGCCGTGACTGGTTTGTCGCCAATGTGACCGATGGCACGATCACGAACGCCCGGATGCGGTTCAGATTTCCGGTCGGTACGCTGGCGCTTGAGGGCGAGGACAAGGCTATCCCCAAGGATGCCATGCAGATCGATATGGTTGGCGAGGGGGTGACCGTTACCCCCACGGCCAAGATGGCGCCGATCACACTACAGGGCAATACGCGCCTGCAGATCGACGACAGCAATGTCACCATTTCGGCCGGCGGTGGCCAGATCGAGACCGCGTCGGGGCCCCTCAAGGTGACCAACCCGGCGCTTGTCATGGACAATTCGGTGCCGAGCGAGAGCATTATCGAGGTCTCGGGCGATCTGGAGGGTTCTATCCCGGCCCTGCTGGCATTGACCCGCGAGCAGCAGCCGCAGGCCATCCAGAACACGCCGCTGCCGCTGGATCTGGATTCCCTGCAAGGTAATGTCGATGCCGGATTGGTCGTAACCGTCAAGCTGCCCAATGAGGAAAGCGGGCGGGCGATGAATGTGGATTATGTGCTGAATGGCACGGTTGCAGACTTCGCCAGCTCGCAGCCAATCAAGAGCCATAGAATCAGTAATGGCCAGCTTGCCTTCAGCGCGTCGCAGGCGGGCTATCAGGTCGGCGGTACGGCCGAGATCGATGGCATGAAAGCCGGTGTCGAGATATTGGGCACGCTTGAGACCGAGCCGGCCTTCCGGTTGTCCTCGGTTGTCAGCGCCGAAGACCTCAAGGCAATGGGTTTTGATGCCTCCCAGTTCTTCGGCGGCAGCGTGCGCGTTGTCGGTCAGCCCATGGCGGACGGGTCGATCCAGATTGCGGCCGATTTGCAGGATGCGCGGCTGACTTTCAAGGATATCGGCGTCACCAAAGCGGCGGGCACGGCCGGCACACTGCATGCCAATGTGAAGCAGGATGGCGAGCGTACCGAACTGAGCGGGGTCGATCTGGCATTTGGCTCGGTGCATTTGCAGGGCGGGATCAGATATCACGCTACCGAGGGACTGGAATCGGCGAATTTTGACCGCTTCGCACTGAGCCCGGGCGACAATGCGCAATTGGCGCTCGCCCCCCGCGAAGGTGGGTATTCCGTGCAGATTCGCGGCGCCCAACTTGATCTCAAGCCCATGCTCAAGCAATTCTTCGGGCTGGGCGAGGGCACGGGCGGCGTGCAATCCACCTTTACCCAGACCATCGCCCTCGACGTGCGGCTGGACCGCGCGCTTGGCTATTACGCCACCACCGCCTTCAACATGAACCTGGACCTGCTGTTACGCGGCACCGATCTGCGACGGGCCAATCTGACGGCGCAGTTCAGCGACGGTAATGCCGTGTCGGTGACGACCAATCCGACGCCCGATGGCCGCACCATGTCGGTGGCCTTCAACGATGCGGGGACCATATTGCGCCTGCTGGGGGTCTATTCGCAGCTGGCCGGTGGGGAAGGCAGCCTGGTACTCAACACGTTCAGCGCCCAGAAGATGGATGTGGGGCAATTGCTGATGCGCCATTTCGCGGTTGTCGATGAGGCCAATGTTGCCCAGGTGTTGGGAAATCATTCGGATTCCCGCGCTGCCATCGCCAAGCAGAACCGGCTCGATTTCGACAGTGCCAAGGTGGACTTCGTGCGCCGCTCGGACCGTGTCGAAGTGTCCAATGCCGTGCTGACCGGCAGCACGGTCGGCGGCACGCTGCGCGGCTTCATCTATACCAACCAGCGCCAATATGACCTGACGGGAACCTATGTGCCCCTGTTCGGGCTCAACAGCGCATTCCAGAAAATCCCGCTGCTCGGCCCGCTGCTGGGCGGCCGCGATGGCGAAGGGCTGCTCGGGGTGACGTTCTCGGTCACCGGGGCGCTATCCAGCCCGGTGTTCCGCATCAATCCACTATCCGCCCTGGCGCCGGGCGCGTTGCGCGAGCTCTTCGAATTCCGCGCCAATGAACAGCCGCGCGTGGAATGAGAAAGGCGCCCGAGAGGGGGGCGCCTTTTAAACGTTACCTGGGTCGATTTAGACCGGCTTGATCAGTGCGTGGCGCTTCTTGCCGACCGAGAGCTTGATGACGCCTTCGGGCAGCAGCGCATTGTCGCCGATGCTGAGCTTGTCGTCCTCGATCACCGCGTCATTGACCCGCACCGCACCCGACTGGATGTGGCGGCGGGCCTCGCCATTCGATCCGGCCAGACCGGCAGTCACGAGCGCGGCGAGAATGCCCAGTCCGGTTGCCAGTTCGGCATGCGACACCGTTGCAGTCGGCAGCGACAGATCGATCGAACCAGCCTCGAAGGTCGCGCGAGCGGTATGCGCAGCTTCTTCGGCGGCGTTGCGGCCATGTACGATGGCGGTGACTTCGGTTGCCAGCACCTTCTTGGCCTCGTTGATCTCGTTGCCACCGAGGGCTTCGAGCTTGGCGATTTCGCTCAGCGGCAGGCGGGTGAAGATCTTGAGGAACTTGCCGACATCGGCGTCTTCCGTGTTGCGGAAATATTGCCAGAAATCATAGGGACTAAAGAGGTCGCCATTGAGCCAGACGGCGCCGGAGGCCGACTTGCCCATCTTCTCGCCCGAGGCCTTGGTCAGTAGCGGGGTGGTCAGCGCATAGAGCTGCTCGCCGCCCATGCGGTGGTTGAGGTCGACACCATTGATGATGTTGCCCCACTGGTCCGAGCCGCCCATCTGCAGCACAGTACCATAGCGCCGGTTCAGCTCGGTGAAGTCGTAACCCTGCATGATCATGTAGTTGAATTCGAGGAAGCTCAGCGACTGTTCGCGGTCGAGCCGCAGCTTGACCGAGTCAAAGCTGAGCATGCGGTTGACCGAGAAATGGCGGCCCACATCGCGCAGGAATTCGACATAGTTGAGCTTGAGCAGCCAATCGGCATTGTTGACCATGATGGCCGGATTGGAGCCCTCATAGTTCAATATATTGCTGTAGACCTTCTTGATGCTGGCGATATTGGTGTCGATCTGCTCGACGGTCAGGAGCTTGCGTTGATCGTCGCGGAACGACGGATCGCCCACCATGGAGGTGCCGCCGCCCATCAGGCTGATCGCCTTGTGGCCGGTTTCCTGCAACCAGTAGAGCATGGTGACGGTGATCAGATTGCCGATATGGATCGAGGTCGCCGTCGCGTCATAGCCGACATAGCCGGTGATCGGGCCCTTGAGGGCGAGCGCATCGAGGCCTTCGGGATCGGAAATCTGGTGAATGAAGCCGCGTTCGTCGAGGACGCGCAGGAAATCGGATTTGAATTTGGTCATGTGACAGCCACTGAGGTTACGGAGACCTCATGGTGAGCTTGTCGAACCACGAGGTCGGTGCATACGGGACCTCGTCCTTCGACAGGCTCAGGATGAGGTCCCTCCAACGGATCGTAGTGTTCGCGCCGCTATTTAGCGCCCGCCGCCGGCGGCGATCTCCAGCCGGCGACGGTCGAGATAGTCGGCGCAACGGGTGGTCAGATCATCGATCTTGCCCTCGAAGAAGTGGTTCGCGCCCTCAACGATCTGCTGTTCGATGGTGATGCCCTTCTGGGTCTTGAGCTTGTCCACCAGCTTCTGCACCGAGGTGGGCGGAGCCACGCGGTCCTTGTCGCCATGGATGATCAGGCCCGAGGAGGGGCAGGGGGCCAGGAACGAGAAGTCATAGAGGTTTTCCGGCGGAGCGACGGAGATGAAGCCTTCGACTTCCGGCCGGCGCATCAAAAGCTGCATGCCGATCCAGGCGCCGAAGGAAAAACCGGCGATCCAGCAGCCGCGGCTTTCGCGGTTGATGATCTGCAGCCAATCGAGCGCTGCGGCAGCATCGGAGAGTTCACCAATGCCGTGGTCGAACATGCCCTGGCTGCGGCCGACGCCGCGCGAATTGAAGCGCAGCACGGCAAAGCCGCGTTCGGCGAACATATAGAAGAGATTGTAGACGATCTGGTTGTTCATCGTCCCACCGAATTGCGGGTGGGGGTGCAACACGATGGCAATGGGAGCGTTCGGCTCCTTGCCCGGCTGGTAGCGGCCTTCCAGACGGCCCTCGGGCCCGTTGAAAATCACTTCTGGCATGGTCTTGTTCTTCCGGCCATTCGGCTCTGTTGGCGTGGTATTTCCAACCGTCGATCCGGCGGCACTGCGGCTTGACTAAGCGCGCCTTGCTGCCTAAAACATGGGTCGAAAAATCCAGTTTAGAATTATTCGAAACTTGGTTTTTGGCCGCAAAGCGGCCTGTGAGAGCGCCCCTTGTAATGAAGTTGGGCGGCAAATTTCAAGAAGTGTTTGGATTCGGCGGCATATCGGTGCCCCGAGGCTAGGCATGGAAGCCATGAGCGGCGCGCATGCGCCGATGAGAATTCGATGACGCGAGCGGCGATCTATCTCGATCACAATGCCTCGTCTCCGCTTCTGCCCGAAGCGCGGACGGCGCTGCTTGCTGCGCTCGATCTTACTGGCAATCCATCATCCGTGCATGGTCACGGCCGCGCACTGCGCCATATCCTGGACACCGCCCGCGCGCAGGTGGCGGCTCTGGCCGGCGCCGAACACAAGCAGGTGGTTTTTACCAGCTCGGCCACTGAGGCCATCACCCAGGCTATTGTCGGCGGCGCCAAGGTTTTCGGCAGCGACGCTATTATTATTAGTGCGGGCGAGCATGCAGCGGTCGCCAAGGCGGCCGACGCGACTGGCCTGCCGGTGCGGACCATCGGGCTTTTGGCCGATGGCAGCATTGATCTCGATCAACTGGCCGCCATGCTGGCCGACGCCGATGTCAATGGACGCACCTTCCTCGTCGCCTTCCATTGGGTGAATAATGAAACCGGCGTGGTCCAGCCGATCGGGCGGATCAATGCCCTGGTCGGCCCGACGCGTCACACACTGTTCATCGATGCGGTGCAGGCCTTTGGCAAGCTCCCCCTCGAATTTGCCGCCTCGGCACCCGATATGATGGCTATCAGCGGCCACAAGATCGGCGCGCCGGCCGGTATTGGCGCGCTGCTGGTCAAGTCGCATGCCGATGTTGTCCGGCTCATTCCCGGTGGCGGGCAGGAGCAGGGGCGGCGCGGTGGCACTGAACCGGCGGCCCTGATCGCTGCATTCGGCGCGGCTTCGGCGGTTTTTGCGAGCCGCTATGGTGCCGCGGATGTTGCGGGCTTGATTGATCGGCTGGAAGCAGGCTTGAAGGCTATGGCGGACGATGCGGTGATTTTCGGCGTCGAGCGGCTTGGTAATGTCACCAATTTCGCAGTGCCGGGCATCAAGAATACCACGGCCATGATGGGCCTGGACCTGGCGGGGCTTTCCGTCTCCTCGGGTTCGGCCTGTTCGTCCGGCAAGGTCGGCCCCAGCCATGTGCTGGCCGCCATGGGCGTTAAGCCCGAGCTGGCAGAATGCGCCCTGCGGGTCAGCCTCGGCTGGTCCTCGACGGCAGAGGATATCGATGCGTTCCTCGCCGGTTACCAATCCATCCTGTCGCGCCATCGCGCCCGGCAGGGGCAAGCGGCCTGAGGCCGCAACAGTTTTTGACGGCTCGCGGCGACCTTGAATCGCCTGTCGGGCAAATAGGAGAAGCCAATCATGGCGGATTACGACGATATCCCGACGCTCAAGGAAAACATTGATCGCGCCACCGTGGACTCGGTGCGCTCGCTCGATGTCGACAAGTACAAATACGGTTTCGAGACCGATATCGAATCCGACATGGCCCCCAAAGGCCTGAGCGAAGATACCGTCCGCTTCATCTCGGCCAAGAAGAACGAGCCCCAGTGGATGCTCGATTGGCGCCTCGAAGCCTATCGCCGTTGGCTGACCATGAATGAGCCGACCTGGGCCAAGGTGCATTATCCGCAGATCGATCTGCAGGACATGTATTTCTACGCCGCGCCCAAGTCGACGCCGGCGCCCAAGAGCCTGGACGAGGTCGATCCGGCGCTGATCGCCATGTATGACAAGCTGGGCGTGCCGCTCAAGGAGCGTGAAATCCTGGCTGGCGTCGAACGCCCCAAGGTCGCGGTCGATGCGGTAATGGACTCGGTGTCCGTGGTCACCACCTTCCGCGAGGAATTGGCCAAGGTCGGCATCATCTTCTGCTCGATCTCGGAAGCCATCCGCGAGCATTCCGAGCTGGTGCAGAAGTACCTGGCCTCGGTCGTGCCGGTTTCGGACAATTATTATGCGACGCTGAATTCAGCCGTCTTCACCGATGGGTCCTTTGTCTACATCCCCAAGGGCGTGCGTTGCCCGATGGAGTTGTCGACCTATTTCCGCATCAACGAGAAGAAGACCGGCCAGTTCGAGCGCACGCTGATC
The DNA here is from genome assembly GCF_000735585.1 of Devosia sp. LC5. Taxonomy (GTDB): domain Bacteria; phylum Pseudomonadota; class Alphaproteobacteria; order Rhizobiales; family Devosiaceae; genus Devosia. Next base: position 308,956 of record NZ_JNNO01000001.1, on the reverse strand, counting down.
ATCGCCGAAGCTGACTCATACGTGAGCTACCTCGAAGGCTGCACGGCCCCGATGCGCGACGAAAACCAGTTGCACGCCGCAGTGGTCGAGCTGGTTGCGCTCGAAAACGCCGAGATCAAGTATTCCACCGTCCAGAACTGGTATCCCGGCGACAAGGACGGCAAGGGCGGCATCTACAATTTCGTCACCAAGCGCGGCGATTGCCGCGGCGACAATTCCAAGATTTCCTGGACCCAGGTGGAAACCGGTTCGGCCATCACCTGGAAATATCCGAGCTGCATCCTGCGCGGCGATGGTTCGCGTGGCGAATTCTATTCGATCGCCATTTCGAACGGCTACCAGCAGGTCGATAGCGGCACCAAGATGATCCATCTGGGCAAGAACACGTCCAGCCGCATCATCGCCAAGGGTATCGCGGCCGGCTTCTCGGACAATACCTATCGCGGCCAGGTCTCGGCTCACGCCAAGGCCAAGAACGCCCGTAACTTCACCCAGTGCGACAGCTTGCTGATCGGCGACAAATGCGGCGCCCATACGGTGCCCTATATCGAGAGCCGCAACGGTACAGCCGTGTTCGAGCACGAGGCGACCACGTCCAAGATTTCCGATGACCAGATGTTCTATTGCCAGCAGCGCGGCCTCAACGAGGAAGAAGCTGTGGCGCTGATCGTCAACGGCTTCGTGCGCGACGTGCTGCAGCACCTGCCCATGGAATTCATGGTCGAAACGCAGAAGCTGATCTCGATCTCGCTGGAAGGCAGCGTGGGATAATGCGCAGCGGCGATTGGTTCACCGTTATAGCGATTGTGGTGATTGGCGTGAGTGCCATGACTTTCGCGACGACGAACCTGCTGGAGCTGGTGCTCGGCACTCTCGTGTTCTCAATTCTGGCCTTTCAAGTCATCAGACAGAACCGCAAGAAGTAGCCAGTCCTCCGCTTTTACTCATTCGGCGCTTGGCGCCACCGATCTTCGGAGAAATATACTATGACCACCCCAATTCTTGAAATCCGTAACCTGCACGCGCGCATCGAAGATCGTGAAATCCTCAAGGGCGTGAACCTGATCATTCCGCCCGGCCAGGTGCATGCCGTGATGGGCCGCAACGGTTCGGGCAAGTCGACGCTGAGCTATGTGCTCGCCGGCAAGGAAGACTACGAGATCACCGAGGGCGAAGTGCTGCTCGATGGCGAGAACCTGCTGGATATGGAGCCGTCCGAACGCGCTGCTGCCGGCCTGTTCCTGGCCTTCCAGTACCCCATCGAAATCCCCGGCGTCGCTACCATGACCTTCCTCAAGGCTGCGATGAATGCCCAGCGCAAGGCGCGCGGCGAGGGGGAACTCTCGACGCCCGACTTCATGCGTGCGGTCAAGACTGCCGGCACCGATCTGAATATCGACACCGATATGCTGAAGCGTCCGCTCAATGTCGGCTTCTCCGGCGGCGAGAAGAAGCGCGCCGAGGTGCTGCAGATGGCTTTGCTGGCCCCCAAGATGTGCATCCTCGACGAGACCGATTCCGGGCTCGACATCGATGCGCTGCAGGTCGTCTCCAAGGGCGTCAACGCGCTGCGCGCTGCCAATCGTTCCATGCTGGTCATCACCCACTATCAGCGCCTGCTGAACCACATTGTGCCCGACGTGGTGCATGTGTTCTCGGACGGCCGGATCGTGGAAAGCGGCGATAAGGACCTCGCCTTGCAGCTTGAAGCCAAGGGCTATGCCGACTTCGACGGCGCGGCGGCCTGATCATGCGTCAAACCATGCCAGTCCGGCTCAACGCAGCCGAAGAAACCCTGATCGCGCAGCTCAAGAGCGTTGGCGCCGCAGCGGATGCGGAACGCATCAGCGTTGCCGGCCTGCCCACGCGGCGCGTCGAGAGCTATCACTATACCGACCTCAAAATGCTGCTGAAGGCGGTCCCGCCTCTGGCCGAGGCCGCCAATGAGGCCAGCGCACCCGCGCTGCGCGTTGCCGGTGCCTATCAGCTGATGATCGCCAATGGCGTCGTGCAGAGCGGCACCACGGCTCCGGCCGGCGTTATCGTGGGCTCGGCTGAGGGCTCGGCCCTCTCCACCCGCGACGACGTTCTGGTGCATCTCAATACGGCTTTGGTCCGCAACAGCCTGACCCTGACGCTGGAAAACAGCGTCGATCCGGTGATCCAGATCGACCATCGCAGCGAGGGCGAGGCCGCCCATGTGGCTGACTCGGTCAAGGTTTTCGTGGCGGACGGCGCCTCGGCGACGATTCTGGAAACCTTCTCGGGTTCGGACGCCGCCCACGTCAATAACCACGCTACCTATATGGCGCTGGGCAAGGATGCGGTGGTGACCCACATCACGGTCGATCTGTCGGGCCGCGCGAGCTCGCATTTCGCGACCAATGAATATCACCTGGCCGACGGCGCCAAGCTGCGGACGCTCGTGATCCATGCCGGTTCGGGCCTGAGCCGCACGCAGCTCTTCCCGCGCTACGAGGGCGCGGGCGCCCATGGCGACATTACCGGGCTCAACCTGGTGTCGGATGGGCAGCATAACGACATCACGATGGATGCGACCCACGCGGTGCCGCACACCACGTCGCAGCCGCTGTTCAAGTCGATTGCGCGCGGCCACGGCAAGGCAATCGTCCAGGGGCGGCTCGTCGTGGCGCGCGATGCGCAGAAGACCGATGCCAAGTTTATGCATCAGGGCCTGATGCTGTCGGACGAAGCTGAAATCCTCAGCAAGCCCGAGCTCGAAATCTATGCCGACGACGTCGTCTGCGGCCATGGCTCGACCTGCGGCAAGCTCGATGCGGATTCCCTGTTCTATCTGGTCAGCCGCGGCATTCCGAAGGCCGAGGCCGAAACCATGCTGGTGCGCGGTTTCCTTGAGGAACTGGTTGACCCGATTGAGGACGAAGCGCTGGGCGAAGCTCTGCGCAGTGTCATCGACGGCTGGCTGTTGGGGAAGTGACTCCCTGCACCTTTCCCTTGGGGGAGAGGTCGGCGCGTAGCGCCGGGTGAGGGGGCCTTGCCAGACTCGGTGCAGGGGGAAGGCCCCCTCACCCGACCGAAGACGGTCGACCTCTCCCCCAGAGGGAGAGGTAAGGAAGAGAACAAATGACCTTCGATCTCGAAAAAGTCCGCGCTGATTTTCCGATTCTGTCGGAACAGATTCACGGCAATCGGCTGGTCTATCTCGATAGCGGCGCATCGGCCCAGAAGCCGGTGCAGGTGCTGGACCGGATGGATTATGCCTTCCGGCACGAATACGCCAATGTCCACCGGGGCCTGCATACGCTCGCCAACCGCGCGACGGAAGCCTATGAGGGTGGCCGCCATGCAGTGCAGCATTTCCTCAATGCAGGCCGGCCCGAAGAGATCATCTTCACCCGCTCGGCCACCGAGGCGATTAACCTGGTGGCCTCGTCCTTTGCCTGTCCGCGCATCAGCGAAGGCGATGAAATCGTCACCACGATCATGGAGCACCACTCCAATATCGTACCCTGGCATTTCCACCGCGAACGCAAGGGCGCGGTGATCAAATGGGTCGATGTGCGCGACGATGGCAGCTTTGATATCGATGCCTTCGAGGCCGCGCTGACCGATCGCACCCGTATCGTTACAGTTACGCATATGAGCAACGTGCTGGGCACGGTTACGCCGATCAAGGACGTGATCGCCATCGCCCATGCGCGCGGCATTCCCGTGCTGGTCGATGGCAGCCAGGGCGCGGTTCACACCAAGGTTGATGTCCGCGATCTCGATGCCGATTTCTACGTCATGACCGGCCATAAGCTCTATGGCCCCACCGGCATCGGCGTGCTCTATGGCAAGTACGACCTGCTCGCCGAGATGCAGCCCTATCAGGGCGGCGGCGAAATGATCGATGTGGTGACCATGGAAACGGTAACCTATAACGAACCGCCGCATCGCTTCGAGGCCGGCACTCCGCCCATCGTGCAAGCCATCGGGCTGGGTGCGGCGATCAAATATGTGGACGATCTGGGCCGCGACGCCATTGCCGCGCATGAAGCCGATGTGGCCACCTATGCCCATGAACGGCTGAGCCGGATCAATTCGCTGCGCCTGATCGGCACGGCGCCGGGCAAGGGCGGCATTTTCTCTTTCGAGGTCAAGGGCGCCCACGCCCACGACATGGCGACGATTCTGGACCGTTACGGCATTGCCGTGCGTGCCGGCACGCATTGCGCCATGCCATTGCTCAAACGTTTCGGTGTCACCTCTACCTGCCGCGCCTCCTTCGCCCTATATAACGGCAAGGATGACGTGGACGCGCTGGTGGACGGCATCGAACGCGCCCAGAAATTTTTTGCCTGATTGGTATCGCTATGACCGACGAACCTGAAATCGCTCCGGCGCCGACCATTCCCGAGCCCCGCATCACGCCCAATGTTTCCGGCGGACTGCCGGAGGCAGAGGTCGAACGCATCACCACCGACCTGATCGGCGCGCTCAAGACGGTCTATGACCCGGAAATCCCGGTCGACATTTACGAACTTGGCCTGATCTACAAGGTCGATCTGGATGACGATCGCAAGCTGGTCATCGATATGACGCTGACGGCGCCTGGTTGCCCCGTGGCCGGCGAAATGCCCGGCTGGGTCGAGAACGCCGCTCGTGGCGTCGAAGGCATCCAGGACGTGACGGTCAACATGGTGTTCGATCCGCCATGGGACGCCTCCCGCATGAGCGAAGAAGCTCAAGTCGCTTTGAACTGGTGGTAATCTGACGCGTTTTGTCTTATATATCGTGAAACGCCGATAGAAAGTTCGTCCATGGCCTTCAAGATCATGTCGCTGACCGATGCTGCTGCCGAGCGCATCACGGAAATCATCGAAGATTCGGACAAGCCGGTCATCGGCCTGCGCGTCGGCATCAAGAATTCTGGTTGCGCCGGGGTGGCCTACACCATGGATTACGTGACCGAGCCGGTGCAGGGCGATGACCATGTCACCGACAAGGGGGTCAATGTTTATGTGGACCCCAAGGCCACAATGTATCTGCTCGGCACGGTGATGGATTTCGAGCAATCCAAGATGAGCTCGGGCTTTACCTTCACCAATCCGAACCAGACCGGCGCTTGCGGCTGCGGCGAGAGCGTCACGCTCAAGGCTGCTGATCTCAAGGCCATTGCCGACGCCCGCGTTCCCGCCTGATCGTTCGATTGCACCTGACCGATATTTGCCCTAACAGGCGGGAGCAATTTGGCTCCAGCCTCTAGAGTATATCCCCATGATCGGCCTGCCCCCGGCTCTCACCATTGTCCCGCCTAATCATCCGCTGGTGGGCAGGGTTTCGCCTCCGGGCTCCAAATCCATCACCAATCGCGCTCTGCTGCTGGCCGCCCTGGCCAATGGCACGAGCCGGCTTTCCGGTGCGCTCAAGAGCAAGGACACGGTGCTGATGGCTGCTGCCTTGCGGCAGATGGGCGTGACGGTCGAGGAACCCGACGAAACCAGCTTTGTGGTGACCAGCAGCGGCCGGTTGCAACGGCCGGATGGCCCGCTTTTTTTGGGTAATGCCGGTACGGCTACCCGTTTTCTGACGGCTGCGGTCGCGACGGTCGATGGCGAGGTGGTTGTCGACGGCGACGACGAGATGCGCCTGCGCCCCATTGGGCCGCTGGTGGCCGCATTGCAATCGCTGGGTATCGACACCGTCAGCCCAACCGGCTGTCCGCCGGTTACCGTTCGCGGCAAGGGTAGCTTCGGGGAGGGGCGCGTGGAGATCGACGCGGGTCTCTCCAGCCAATATGTGTCGGCCCTGTTGATGGCCGCGCCGTTGGGCGACGGCCCAATTACCGTGGCGTTGAGCGGTAGCGATATCGGCGCCCGCGGCTATGTCGACCTGACGCTGGCCGCCATGCGCAGTTTTGGCGCCGATGTCGAACAGCTCGACGCCGGCTCCTGGCTGGTCCAGCCGACGGGCTACATGGCCACCGATTTCCTCATCGAGCCCGATGCCTCGGCCGCCACCTACCTTTGGGGGGCGGCGGCGCTCACTGGCGGCAAGATCGATCTTGGTGTGGCGGCGGAGGCCTTCACCCAGCCCGACGCCGCCGCCCAGGCGATCATCGCGCAATTCCCCAATATGCCTGCTGTCATCGATGGATCGCAGATGCAGGATGCGGTGCCGACGCTGGCGGTTCTCGCCGCGTTCAACAATTATCCGGTACGTTTCGTCGGGATTGCCAATCTGCGCGTCAAGGAAACCGACCGCATCCGCGCCGTCGCCAACGAGCTTAACCGCATCCTGCCGGGGCTGGGAACGGAGGAGGGGGATGATCTGGTGGTGGCCGCCGATCCCGATCTTCCGGCGCGGCTGTCGGGGCGGAATGCGTTGACCCGCATCCAGACGTATCACGACCACCGCATTGCCATGAGCTTTGCCCTGGCAGGCCTGCGCATTCCTGGCATCACCATCCTTGATCCGGCCTGCACAGGCAAAACCTACCCGGAATACTGGGATATGCTGGCCGGGCTCGGCGTCAAGCTGGAACCGGCCGCCTGATCAGGCGGCCGAAACGCCGTCCTTGGGCCCATGCTGCTCGGCCAGATCGTTCTCGCTGACAACTTTGTTGCGGCCGGCATGCTTGGCGGCATAAAGGCAGCGATCGGCGCGCTCGAGCAGTGAAGAGGGCGTGTCGGATGGGCGGAATGCCGCCACGCCGAACGAAGCGGTGATGCGGCCCAGCTTCTCATTGGTGGAGCGCTTGAGCAATTCCTTGGCCTGAATGGCCCTGCGGACATTCTCGGCGACGATAACCGCGCCTTCGAGGTCCGTCGAAGGCAGGATGGCGACGAATTCTTCCCCGCCATAGCGGGCGGCGAGGTCCTTGCCCTTGATATTGGACTTAATGGTCATGGCGACCAGCCGCAGCACCTGATCGCCGGTCTGGTGGCCATAGGTGTCATTGAAGGTCTTGAAGTGGTCGATGTCGGCGATCAGCAGACAGAGTGGCTGGCGGCCGCTAAGGGCCTCGGCAACGGCTGTTTCCAGGCCTTCATCGAAGCTCTTGCGATTGGCGATCTTGGTCAGCGGATCGAGACGCGATTCCCGCCGCACATCGTCCAGGTCGCGCTGCAGCGCCGCAATATCGTCGCGCGATGCCTCGAGCTTCTGTTCCAACGCCCGATTGGTATCCTGCATAACATGAGTTTCCAGCAGCAGCCGATTGGCCAGCGATTGCAGGGCCTCGGTGGAAATTTCCTGTTCGAGATCCCGGCTGGCTGACTGCAGCGAGCCGGAATAGGCGCTCGCCGTCGTCATGGCAGTGTCGATGGCATCATGCACCGCTTCTATGCGGGCATGCATGCGTTCGGAAACGTCGGTAATGCGGTCGTTGACGTCGGACTTGAGGAATTCGTTGTAAAGCGCCTCCGCCAGATCCAGGGAGGGGGAATGCCCCTCCCGGAAAATGGCGTTGATCCGGCTGTTCAGGGACGGATTGACGCCCGTGGCATAGGTGTAAAGCAGTTCATAGAACTGCGGATAGGGCGGAATTCCACTGCGCTTGAGCAGATCGAAAGCGGCATTGGCGTAGCCAAGCGCTCGTTTGAATTCCTGTCCGGACACCGCTTCCCTCGCGTCCCGTTGCACTCATCCGGCGTTTCTCGTCCCAGAAACCGAATCTATACGGATAGATACAGGTCCCATCGCGCTAAGTACAAGTGCAAGATCGCTTTTTACTGCGTCCTATACAGTCAACCGCCGTACTGATCAGGACGCGGTGCGTGTCGACCGCAATAGAAACGCTGGCACCGGACCATCATTGCCGAAGGGCGAGCTTGAATCGATGCCCGATTCGTCCATTTTCGGTTCCGCCGGACGGCGATTGCGTCCGCGCGGGGGCCGAGCCTCTTCATTGCGCGAAGGCTTGGCTTCCTCGCTTTGCGACGGCTTTGGAGGCTGGCTGCTGGAGGTTTCCGGCTGAGCTTCGGCCGGAGGCCGACGGCGCGAGCGAGACGCGGGCTTGGGTTCTGCAGGAACGGGAGCGGGAGTTGGCTCGGCGCTTTCCATCTTTTCCGGGCTTGCCGCGGCCTTTTCGGCAACGGGGCGCGGTCCGCCGCGGCGCGAACGGGCCGGGCGCTTGGGCTTGCTCTCCTCGCCGGCTTCGGTCGTCTCCGCCGGGGCAGGGGCGGCGCCAGTGGTTTCCAGATATTCGATGGGCTTCTGGATCAGCTTGATGATGGCATCGAGATGCTTGCCGTCGGCGGGGGCCACCAGCGTATAGGCGACGCCCGAACGGCCAGCGCGGCCGGTGCGGCCGATGCGGTGCACATAATCTTCGGCATGCACGGGCACGTCGAAATTGAACACATGGCTCACAGCAGGAATATCGAGACCGCGTGCGGCCACGTCACTGGCGACCATCAGCGTCAGCCGGTTGGCGCGGAATGCATCGAGCGTTTCGGTGCGGCTCTTCTGGTCCATGTCGCCGTGCAACGCGCCCACGCTATAACCGTGCCGCTCCAGCGAGCGGGCGAGGGTGGCCACATCGCGCTTGCGATTGCAGAAGATGATGGCGTTGGTCAGCCCGGTGGCCGCGTCAATGCGGGCGCGCAGAGCGGCACGCTTGTCTTCGGGTTTGGACGACACCTTGACCAGCTTCTGGTCGATCGTGTCGGCGGTCGAATTCTGTCGCGCCACTTCCAGCTTGATCGGATCGCGCAGGAACTGGTTGACCAGCTTCTGCACTTCGGGCGGCATGGTGGCCGAGAACAGCAGGGTCTGCCGGCGGGCCGGCAAGAGGCTGCAGATCTTCTTGATGTCGTCGATAAAGCCCATGTCCAGCATGCGGTCGGCTTCGTCGATCACGAGGATGTCGACGCCGGTCAGCAGGATGCGGCCGCGGCCGAACAGGTCGAGCATGCGGCCGGGCGTCGCGATCAACACGTCAACGCCGCGATCCAGCTTCTTGATCTGGTCGTCAAACGACACGCCACCGATCAACAGCGCCATGTTCAGCTTATGGTTCTTGCCATATTTCTCGAAGTTCTCGGCAACCTGCGCCGCGAGTTCGCGCGTCGGTTCGAGAATGAGCGTGCGAGGCATGCGCGCACGGGCGCGGCCGCTTTCCAGCAGCGTCAGCATCGGCAGCACGAAGGACGCAGTCTTGCCGGTCCCGGTCTGGGCGATGCCGATAATGTCCTTCTTCTGCAGGACATGGGGAATGGCCTGCGCCTGGATTTCAGTAGGCGTCGTGTAACCCGCGGCGATCACTGCCTCGGTTACCTTGCTCGAAAGGCCCAGCCCGGAAAATTCGTCGGTCAAATTCAGTCGTTCCACTCAAAGCTGTTGCCCGATGCAGGATCCGCTCGAAACATTCAAGGCGGCGCACCGGGAAGAAAGCCGCAAACGACGCAGGCATGATGCCGCGGTTTGCGTCAGCGGCGGACTGGAAAGGCAATCACACAAACAGTCCGCATACGGGAGGTGGCCACGAAAGCGAGAGCAACACGTGCTGGTCGACAGAGTGGCCCTGGGGCACCTTCAGCAAAGGCGGACTGTGTCCAATAAAACCAGCCGTCAAGCCGGAAATGCTCCAGCGGCGCGGACCATAGCGCAAAGGCCTTTCAAGTCAACGGCCTTGCAAGATTTAACATTAACTGCGGCGCAGATGGTCAAGATAAGTCGAGATTCACATCAGTGTGAGGCTCGAGCCGCCTAGATATCGAGGTCCGTAACAAAGGCGGCGTTTTCCTGGATGAAGTCGAACCGCGCTTCCGGCCGGTTGCCCATCAGGCGATCGACGCTGATCTTGGTGGCATCCAGTTCGTCCAGAATCTTGACCTGCAGCAGGGTCCGCGACTTGGGGGACATGGTCGTTTCGCGCAGATGCGCATAAGGCATTTCACCCAGGCCCTTGAAGCGGGTGATGTCGACCTTGCCCTTGCCGGTGAACTCGGTGGCCATCAGCTCGTCCTTATGCGCGTCGTCGCGGGCATAGAGCGTCTTGGGCCCCTGCGAAATGCGGTAAAGCGGAGGCAATGCAAGGAACAGGTGCCCGCCATCGATGAGCTTGGGCATTTCCTGGAAGAAGAAGGTCATCAGCAGCGAAGCGATATGGGCGCCGTCCACGTCGGCATCGGTCATGATAATGATCTTGTCGTAGCGCAGATCATCCTCGCGATAGCGATCGCGCGTGCCGCAGCCCAGGGCCTGGATCATGTCGGCGATCAGCTGGCTGGCCGCCATCTTTTCACGGCTGGCTCCCGCCACGTTGAGAATCTTGCCGCGCAGCGGCAGCACGGCCTGGCTGGCGCGGTTGCGCGCCTGCTTGGCCGAGCCACCGGCCGAGTCACCTTCGACGATGAACAGTTCCGCGCCCTGTGCCGCGCCCTGGGTGCAATCGGCCAGCTTGCCCGGCAGCCGCAATTTGCGGGTGGCACTGGCGCGGTCGATTTCTTTTTCCTTGCGGCGGCGGAGGCGTTCTTCGGCCCGCTCTACCGCCCAGTCCATCAGCTTGCCGGCCTGGTTGGGCGAGGCGGCCAGCCAGTGGTCGAACGCGTCGCGCAAAGCCGTATCGACAATGCGGGTCGCTTCGCCCGAAGCCAGCTTGTCCTTGGTTTGACCCACAAATTCGGGTTCGCGCACGAAGACCGAGAGCATGGCGCTGCAGTGGGCGAACACATCTTCCGCCGTCAGGATGGCGGCAGCCTTGTTCTTGGTCAGCTCGGCATAGTTCTTGAGGCCGCGCAGCACCGCGGTGCGCAGGCCGGTTTCATGCGTGCCGCCATCGGGGGTGGGCACGGTATTGCAATAGGAGGAGACCCCGCCATCGCCCAGCGTCCAGGCGATTGCCCATTCCACCGCGCCATGCGAGCCGGCCTTGCCGCTGCTGCCCGAGAAAATGTCGTCTACAATGCGGGTTTCCCCGTCGATCCGCGCGGTCATGAAGTCGCGCAGCCCATCGGGATAGTGAAACACCGCCTTGGCCGGGGCTTCCTCGGTCGCCAGGCTCTCGTCGCAGCTCCAGCGCAGTTCGACGCCGCCGAACAGATAGGCCTTGGCCCGCGTCATCTTGAACAGGCGAGCAGCCGAGAATTTGGCCGTGTCACCAAAGATTTGCGGATCGGGGCGGAAGCGGGTGGTGGTCCCGCGGCGATTGTTGACGCGGCCAAGCGCGACGATGTCACCCTGCGGAATGCCGCGCGAGAACGTCATGCGGTAAAGCTGCTGCTCGCGCGCGACTTCCACGACCATGTCGTCCGACAGCGCATTGACCACCGAAACGCCCACGCCATGCAGACCGCCGGAGGTTTCATAGGCCTTGGAATCGAACTTCCCGCCGGCATGCAGCACGGTGTGGACGATTTCCAAGGTGGAGCGGCCGGGAAATTTGGGGTGTTTTTCGACCGGGATGCCGCGGCCATTGTCCGAAACGGTGATGTAGCCGTCTTCGCCGAAATGCACTTCGATGCGGCTGGCATGACCGGCAATGGCTTCGTCCATCGAATTGTCGATGACTTCGGCGAACAGGTGATGCAGCGCATTGATATCGGTGCCGCCGATATACATGCCCGGCCGGCGGCGGACGGGCTCAAGCCCTTCCAAAACCTCGATATCTGCGGCCGAATAGCTTCCCGCTACCGCTGGAGCGGCGGACTTGGGCGCCTCGGGTTTTGCCCGTGGGCGTTCGGGTTCGATGGGGCCGCCGAAAAGGTCGTCTGCCTGAGACAATGCATTATCCGTATTAAAGCCCGAATCGGGCGATTCCGCCTTTTAACATATCTGATCCCGGGCGCACGCTCGCGCCAGATCGGCGCCTGTGCCTTGCAATTTCCACATGTCTGAACGGATTATGAACGGCGAGTTCGGTGCCGGTTCAGCGCAGCCCGCCTATGGCGGGTCCGCTGGCACAATCGCCGCGACCGCAGCCGGGAGATGGCCATGCGCAAGATCGGGTTAGTCCTGTTTTCTGTCCTATTCATGGCCAGCGGCCTGACAGGCGCCGCCACCGCTCAGCCCTCATTCAGCTTCGGCATTCATTTCGGCGATGAGCGGGAAGACTTCTTCCATGGCCGGGTGATCTGCCAGACCGACCGGCAGATCCGCAATACGATCGCCGCCGCCGGCTATACCGATATCTCGCTCAACGTGCCCAATGACGGGCTGATCAAGGTGCGCGCCACCCAGGGCGGCTGGGTCTATCAGCTCAATTACAACTATTGCCGCGCCTATATCAAAGAACGCATGCGCCTGCGCCCGGCGGGTTGAACAGCATATCGGCACAAAACCGTCCCAAGATCGGGCGTCGTATTTACGTTCCGTTTGCTTCTTGAAAGCACTTTCTTAAACGCCCGCTGCTAAAATAGTGGACATACGGTTTTTGTTTGGAGTTGCCGTATGCGGGCCGGTTGGGATCGTCGTTCTGCGTATCAAGCGAACCCTTTTGGCTCATTTCTCGGCGTTTGGCCGCATGCCGGATCAGGTATTGCGTACCGGCTGGCCAAGCTGTCCGTCCCGCGTTTTGGGGCGCTGACCATAGTTTCCGCCTTGTTCTACCTCATCTGACCGTCGCGAATTGATTTTCGCGGCGGCCGGGGCTATTGCTGCGTCATTGATCAACACCAGCGCGGAGGAGGGCTGCATGAGATTTTCGTTCGGGCATCGTCAGCGCGGCCCCGTCCCGGCCCTGTGGCACAAGCTGCAGGGCTGACCAGCGACTGGTACCGACACTTCTTCCTGTCTCCCATTCTGGTTTGCCCTTCCTGGCGGCGCATTGATTGCAGCCGCGAAGTGAATGCAAAGGCGCGCGAATACGGCGCCAGACCAGTGAGACGAAAATGGGCTCGATCAGCCTCCGCAATGCCGGCCTAACGGCGACCGACACACTCTTCAGCAAACTCGATATCGTCATCGCCGAAGGCGACCGCGTGGGCCTGGTTGCCGGCAATGGCAAGGGCAAGACCACGCTGCTGCGCGCCATAGCCGGCAGAGGCGAACTCACTGAAGGCGAAATCGTCTGCTCGCGCGGCCTGCGCATCGGCTATGTCGAACAGGATGTGCCGCAAAACATGCTGCATGTATCTCTCTACGACGCCGTGCTTGCGGTGCTGCCCGAGGCCGACCGCGCCAGCGATTCCTGGCGGGTCGATGTGGTGCTGGTCGATCTCGAAGTGCCCGACGATCTCTGGCAAAAACCGGTGCGGGAGCTGAGCGGGGGCTGGCAGCGCATTGCGCTGATCGCCCGGTGCTGGATTGCCGAGCCCGACGCCCTGCTGCTCGATGAGCCCACCAACCACCTTGATCTGGGCAAGTTGCTGCTGCTGGAAAACTGGCTGGAGCGGGCGGCTCGCAATATCCCGGTTATCATTGCCAGCCACGATCGGGCGTTTCTCGATGCCACCACCAACCGCACGCTATTCCTGCGGCCCGGCAATTCGGCCTATTTCCCACTGCCCTATGGCAAGGCCCGGATCGCGCTCGATGAGCTGGACGCGGCGGCCGAACTCAAGCGCGAGCGCGATCTCAAGGAGGTCGACCGGCTGCGGCGGCAGGCGGCCAAGCTGACCAATATCGGTATCAATTCGGGCAGCGACCTTTTGACGGTCAAATCCAAATATCTGCGCGAGCGCGCCAGCAAGATAGAGGACAATCTCAACGAGCTGCACAAGGAGCGCTCGGGCGACATCAAGCTGAGCAATAGCGGCGCGCAGGCACGCGTACTTCTGGCGGTCGAGAATTTCGACGTGACCACGCCCGATGGCCGCAAGCTGTTCCGTATCGACAAGCTGCATATCTTCCAAGGCGACCGCGTGGTGTTGCTGGGGCGCAATGGCACGGGCAAGTCGCAATTGATGGGGCATCTGCATCGCGCCATGACGGGGCAGGAGGTGCCCGGCATCCGCGTCAGTCCGCAGCTCAATGTGGGCTATGTCGATCAGGCCATGTCGCAATTGCCCGACAGGCTCTCCCCGCTCGCCTTCATCACCGGCCGGTTCGACAATGGTGATCAGCGCAGCAAGAGCCTGCTGGCCGCCGCCGGATTCCCGGTGGAAAAGCAGGACAAGCCTATCAGCACGCTATCCTTCGGCCAGCGGACCCGACTGGGCCTGCTCGCGCTACGGCTGAGCCAGCCCAATTTCTATCTGCTGGACGAGCCCACCAACCATGTCGACATTGCAGGGCAGGAGCAGTTGGAAAGCGAAATCCTGGCCCATGGCGCGACCTGTATCCTGGTGTCGCACGACCGCAGCTTTGTGCGGGCGCTGGGGAGCCGGTTCTTGCAGATCGACGGAAAGCGACTGAAGGAAGTGGATGATCCGGAAGGGTTTTTCGCGGCAACGGTGGCGGGGTAGGCGTTGCACAGGGGGCGGAAAGGCGAAGACGCATAGCGGTTCGTTTTCCTCCCTCTTGCACTTTCCCGTGCGCAATGGCTTGCTTGGCTCCGATAGGAGTCTTCGTCAGGCTCCCTGAGGAGCCATCATGATCGATCCCGCAATCATCCTGCCTTACGTCCTGGCCTGCTTGCTGTTCTCCATCATTCCCGGACCCTCAGTGTCAGTGGTTATCGCCAATTCGCTGGCCAGCGGCACGAGGGCAGGGCTGTTCACTATTCTCGGCACCGAATTGGGCATGTTCAGCATGGTCTTTATCGTGGCCATTGGCCTCGAAGCCGTGATGAGCGTCGTCTCTGGCGCCTTTGAAATCATCAAGATTGTCGGTGCCGCCTATCTGATCTGGATCGGCTGGAAAATGTTCCGCTCCTCCGGACAGCTGAGTTTCGCCGATGGTGCCCGCCTGCCGATCGGCCGCTATATGTGGCAGGGCGTCCTGACCAATTGGTCCAATCCCAAGACCCTGCTGTTCCTCAGCGCCTTCCTGCCGCAATTCATCGATGTGAGCCGCCCCGCTTTCGGCCAGATCATGATCCTGGGCCTGATCGTCATGGCCGTCGCCACCGCCAGCGACTGCATCTATGCCGTCGCTGCAGGCCAGGCCCGCCACCTGCTGACCGCTGCCCGGGTGCGGCTGGTCAATCGCGTCTCCGGCGCCATCCTGATGGCCGGCGGCGTATGGCTCGCCCTGCAAAAACGCGCCTGATGCCGGATGGTAAGCCGGCCGGCTATGGCTCGCTCCTGGCCTTGCCGGCGCCGCGCCGGCTGGCTCTGGCAAGCGTGCCAGCCGATTTCGCCGATTGGCTGGATTATGCCGCGGTGGTGGCGCTGCTGGTCTTCGCCTGGGGCGAGGGGCCTTTCGTCATGGCTCTGTTTGCCCTGGCATTGACGCTGCCCTATGTGACCGCCGGGCCGCTGCTATCGATGATCGTTGACCGCTCGCCGCTCGGTCGCGTCCTCTTCCTGAGCAATCTGGGCCGGGGCCTCGCTACATTCGCTCTGCTGTTTGCCCCGAACACCGCCATGGTGCTGATCGTGGTTTTCCTGCGCGGCTGCGTAGATTCCGCGTTCAACCCGGCCCGCCAGGCCGCTATCCAGGCCACGACGCCGCCGGACCTGCTCGCCGCGGCCAATGGCCTGCATCAGGCCATCAACCAGACATCCAAGATTGCCGGGCCGGCGCTGGGCGGGTTGTTGCTGGCCTTCATGCCAGCCCAGGGCGTGTTCGGCGTCAATGCTGTCCTCTCGCTCCTAGCCGCCGCCATTGTGCTGAGCGTCAGCTTGCCGGCGCGGGCGCCCACCGGACCATCTGCCGATTTCCGCACCGAATTTCTGGCCGGTGCCGCCGAATTCCGCCGCAGCCGGCTGCTGCTGGCGGCCCTGGTTTTTTCCGCCATCGCCTATTTCGCGTTCTTTCTATACGACACGCTGATCGCGCTGCTGGCCGACGAATTCGGCTATGGCGCTGCTGCCTTCGGTTTTTCCATCGCGGCCTCCGGGGCCGGCGGTCTGCTGGGGGCCGTGCTGGCCGGGCGGCTGACGGCGAGAAACCCAGTGGGTGGCATGATCATGGGGGCGGTCGTGGCCGGGGCGATCGCCAGCGTCATTGCCGTCACCGCCATATTGGGCTTCAAGCCACCCGTCCTGCTGTTCTTCATCGCCATGGCCATTGCGGCGGGTTCCACTACCTTCATGCTGGTGCCCTACCGCACCATCGTGCAGGCCGAGGCCCCGCCTGATCGCATCGCCCGCGTCTTCGCTGCTGGCGAAGCCGTCACCATGGCCGTTATGCTGTCGGCTCCGTTCATCGGCAGCATAATTGCTACCGCCTACGGCACCGGCATGGCCTTCCTGGCGGGTGGGGTCTTGCTGCTGGTGCTGGCATTGGCAGCCCTCATCGTGCAGCGCGCTGGCGCTATTCGATGAGAATTCTGGACCTGAACGACGCGCCCGAACTCAAACCCATCGTCGCCGACCGAATCTGGCAGGCATTTTGGCGCCCGTACGGCGCCGCGCTCACCGATGTCGAAACGGCCCTGGCCGAGGTTCTGGCGGGCGGATCATTTCCCTTCAGTCTTGTCGCGACCGACGGCGACCAGTTCACCGGCACCGTGACCGCCATAGAATCCGACCTCGCCGCCCGCCCGCTGCTCTCGCCCTGGATCGCGGCCCTCTGGGTCGAGCCCGATCGGCGCGGGCAGGGGATTGCCGAGGCGCTGGTCAATGCCGCCACAGCCAAGCTCTTCGGGCGAGGCATGTCGCCCGTCTATCTCTGCGCCAAGCGCCATATGCGCGGCTTCTATCAGCGCCTCAATTGGGGCCTGATCGAGCAGGATGTCGGCCCCGACGCCCTCGATGTCTTTACGCTCTATGCGGTTCCGCGCTTGCATTCAGTGATCAACCCATGACACAAACCGCGCCAAACAGGGGGAGGGCCCAATGACCAAGCTCGTCGGATTTTATCCCGGCTCGTTCGATCCTTTGACCAATGGGCATCTCGATGTCATCGAGCGCGCCTGCAAACTGGTCGATACGCTCGTCGTGGCCGTCGGCATCAATGCGGGCAAGAAGACGCCGCTCTTTGCCCATTCCGACCGGCTCGAAATTCTCGAGCAAGTGCTCGGCCCGGTCGGCAAGCGCACCGATACCGAATTCAAAATCGTCGATTTCTCTGGCCTGATGGTCAATGCGGCGCGCGAACATGGCGCCAAGCTGATCATTCGGGGCCTGCGCGACACCACAGACTATAATTATGAAATGCAGATGGTGGGCATGAACGCCCAGATGGCGCCCGACCTGCAGACCGTGTTTCTGCCATCCAGCCCGCCAGTGCGGCATATCTCGGCCACATTGGTACGCCAGATCGCCGAAATGGGCGGCGACATCTCCGCCTTTGTCCCGCAAATCGTACTCAAGGCCCTGAAATCCAAATGATCGCCTTTACCCGCCGCTTTGCCCTGGTAGCCGCCGCCGTGCTGGCCGCCACCTTCGCCGCTCCCGCCTTCGCCCAGACCGGTACGCCCCATCTGATCCTCACGCTTGAAGGTGGCGACGTCGATATCGAGCTACTGCCCGCGCTGGCCCCCAAGCATGTCGAGCGCATCGTGACCCTCACCAATGAGGGCTTCTATAATGGCGTGGTCTTCCATCGCGTGATCGATGGTTTCATGGCCCAGACGGGCGACCCGACCGGCACCGGCATGGGCGGGTCGGAACTCCCCGATCTGGCCGCTGAATTCACCGACACGGAGAGCTTCCAGCGCGGTGTGCTCGGCATGGCCCGTGCGCAGGACCCGAACTCGGCCAATTCGCAATTCTTCATCACCTATGCCGATGCCAGCTTCCTGGATGGCCAATATACCATCTTCGGCAAGGTCGTTTCGGGCATGGAATATGTCGATGCGCTGCCCAAGGGTACCGATCAGTCCGGCATGGTCCAGAACCCCGGCAAGATCGTCTCCGCCAAGATCGAATATAAGTAGGACAGTGCCGCGACCCGCTCGGGTTGCGTCAAACGCCAACATTCCTTACATGCGGGGCCAAGGCTTCCGACAAGCCTCCCCCAACACGAAAGTTGCAGAAAATGGCCGAGATCACCGATCCCGAAAACACCCTCGTCATCGAAACCACCAAGGGCAAGGTGGTCATCGCCATGCGCCCCGACCTGGCGCCCAATCACGTCGCCCACATCAAGAAGCTGGCGCGCGAAGGCTTTTACGATGGCATCGTGTTCCACCGCGTGATCGATGGCTTCATGGCCCAGACCGGCTGCCCGCAGGGTCGCGGCACTGGCGGTTCGAAGTATCCCGATCTCAAGCAGGAATTCAATGCCGAGCCTCACGTGCGCGGCACTGCCTCGATGGCCCGCGCCCAGAGCCCCGATAGCGCCAATTCGCAGTTCTTCATCTGCTTCGGCGACACCCCGTTCCTGAACAAGCAGTACACCGTTTGGGGCAAGGTCATCGAAGGCATGGAATTCGTCGACCAGATCAAGCGCGGCGAGCCCGTGATCAACCCCGACAAGATGATCTCCGTCAAAGTCGCCGCCGACATCGCCGCTTAAGCAGACCCCTGGCTTCCCCCGCTCCCTCTGAGGGAGAGGGACGCGTCCAGCAGAAAATCAGGGTGCGGGGTTCTGCGCTCGCCCGTGCTTCAATGTCTGCGGCGCAGGGCCCCTCATCCGCCCCTTCGGGGGCACCTTCTCCCTCAAGGGGAGAAGGATAGGCGCTGCGCCAGACCGAGCATCGCTCACACAAACCAAGATCCGATAGATGAAAATGGACACTCTCCTCTGGGCGCTGATGGGCGTCATCGCCGGGGCCTGCATCGCCACGCAGGCGCCGATCAATGCCCAGCTCGGTAAAAATCTTGGCCTGCCGATTGCTGCCGCGGGCGTGTCCTTCGTTGCCGGCGCCATCGTCCTCTGGGCCATCGCGCTGATTTTCGCCCAGACCAAGGGCATCACCATCAATTTTGGCGCACCGGCCCCCTGGACCTTCGTTGCCGGCGGCGTGCTCGGCGCTTTCTACGTCTTTTCCAATATTATGCTGACGCCAATGATCGGCGCCGCAGCCGTCATGGCCCTCTCTGTCACCGGCCAGCTGCTCGCTGGGCTCGCCCTCGACAAGGTCGGCTTCTTGGGCATGGCCGTCCGTGAAATTTCGCTGGGCCGTGTGGTTGGGGCGCTGATGCTGGTTGCCGGCGCGGTGATGATCAGGGCGTTCTGACGCCACGCCCCAGCAGACCTCATCCTGAGCCTGTCGAAGGACGAGGTCGCGGCACAATGCCTCCACCCGCGCGACCTCGTGGTTCGGCAAGCTCACCATGAGGTCTCTTCAGCAAACGCACAAACTCATGCTAGGGAGCGGCCATGCGTGTTTCCGATTTTGACTTCGAGCTGCCCGAGCAGCTGATTGCCCTGCACCCCGCCGAGCCGCGCGATAGCGCGCGCCTGCTGGTAGTCGATCCGGTCCACGGCCTCAGCGACCGCCATATTCCCGATCTGCTGACGCTGTTGCATCCCGGCGATGTGCTGGTCGTCAACGACACCCGCGTGCTGCCCGCCGAGCTGCGCGGCAGCCGCATTCGCGGCGAAAACCGCGCCTCGGTGTCCTTCAACCTGCATAAGCGCGTCGACGCCCACACCTGGCGCGCCTTCGCCCGCCCGGCCAAGCGCCTCGCCGTACTCGACCAGCTCGAATTGGGCAATGGCCAGGCCGACGCTCTGACCGCCCGCGTTGCCGGCAAGGGCGATACCGGCGAGGTGACGCTGGAATTCGATCTCGGCGGCGCCCAGCTGGACGAAGCCATCAAGGCCCACGGCGCCATGCCGCTGCCGCCCTATATCGGCGCCAAGCGCGGCATCGAAGAACGCGACAAGGTCGATTACCAGACCGTCTATGCCGCCGAAGACGGCGCCGTCGCCGCCCCTACGGCGGGCCTGCACTTCACTGAAAGCCTGCTCCAGCAGCTGGCCGACAAAGGCGTCACCATCGAGCGGGTCACGCTGCATGTGGGGGCAGGGACCTTCCTGCCCATGAAGGTTGATGATACCCAAGACCATGTCATGCACGCCGAATGGGGCGAGATCGATCAGGCGACGGTGGAGCGCATCCTGGCCAAAAAGGCCCTTGGCGGCCGCGTCGTCGCCGTCGGCACTACGAGCCTGCGCCTGCTCGAGACCGCCGCCCGCGCCACCGGCACGCTACGCCCCTTCAGTGGTGACACCGACATCTTCATCACCCCCGGCTTCCGCTTCGCCGCCGTGGATGTGCTGATGACCAATTTCCACCTGCCCAAATCCACGCTCTTCATGCTGGTCAGCGCCTTTGCCGGTATGGACACCATGCGCCGCGCCTATGACCATGCCATCGCGGATGGGTATCGGTTTTATTCGTATGGGGATTCGTCACTGCTGATCCGGGCGGAGTGAATGTGTCCGGGCATCATACTCCCTGGCAAGGGGCGGCGCCGCTCTGAGGATTTGGCGGCATTGGCGTTCATCAGAGTTCGCTAAGTCCCACTGCCGCCACATTGGCCGGGCTTGCTCCCGGAACCCAGTTTTGCGTTCCCGGGAGAAAGTAAATTGTTTATTACCAATAGGATAGCTGCGCCTTTCGCGCTGGCTGCCGTCACAACCTGCTTCTCGTCCATCGTCGCGTTCGCAGCGGAACCGCCAGCGGCCATTGCGGCTGCGGTGGATGCGGCGTTTCGGCCGCTGCTTGAGCAGCATGGCGTTCCCGGCATCGCCGTTGGCGTGACCATGGATGGCCAGCAATATTTCTTCAATTACGGCGTGGCGGCCAAGGATACCGGGGCGCTGGTGACGGAGAACACGCTGTTCGAGCTTGGCTCGGTCAGCAAGACCTTTACGGCCACGCTGGGCGCTTATGCCGAGGCTCTTGACCGGCTGGAGCTTGACGATCATCCATCCAAATACCTGCCTGCGCTGGAGGGGGCGGCGGTCGACGAGGCGAGCCTATTGCACCTGGCAACCTATACCGCCGGCGGATTGCCATTGCAGTTTCCCAATGGGGCCGGCGGGATGGAAAGCTATTTTCAGCAGTGGAGAGCCGACGCTGCGCCGGGCGAGCAGCGCCGATATTCCAATCCCAGTATCGGGCTATTTGGCCATCTCACCGCGCTGGCGCTGAACGACGACTTTGGCCATCTGATGGAAACCGAGATGTTCCCGCGACTGGGCCTGGAGGATAGCCACATCACGGTGCCCGAGGCAGCGATGGCACGCTACGCCTGGGGCTATAACAAGGACGGCAAGCCGACGCGCGTCAATCCGGGCTGGCTGGCGGCGGAGGCTTATGGGGTGAAATCTTCTACGGCCGATATGCTGCGCTTCGTCGAGGCCAATATCGCGCCCGATAGCCTGGTGCCGTTGGTGCAGCGCGCCGTCGAAGGTACGCATATCGGCTATTTCCGGGTCGGGGAGATGGTGCAGGGGCTGGGCTGGGAGCAGTATCCATTCCCCGTATCGCTCGAGCGCCTGTTGGCCGGAAACTCGCAGACCATGGCGATGGAGCCTAACCCGGCCGAGGCGCTTGCTCCGCCGGCCGCTCCCGAGGGGCCGGCGCTGTTCAACAAGACCGGCTCCACCAACGGCTTCGGCGCCTATGTGGCCTTCGTGCCCGACAAGAAGATCGGTGTGGTCATGCTTGCCAACAAGAACTTCCCCATTCCTGCGCGGATTACCGCGACCCATGCCGTGCTCGAGCAATTGGCTGAGGCGGCGGACTAGGGTGCAAGTGGTGCGTTGGCTTATCGCCAGCGCACCATCAGCTTTTCCAGGCCGTGGAAGTGGTACACATTGTTGTATTGCGGCTGCTGCGCGATCCTTAGTTTCGGCAGCCGCCGGAACAATTCGCTAAACGCGACTTGCAGCTCGATGCGGGCCAGTGGTGCGCCGATGCAGAAGTGGATGCCAGCTCCGAAGCTGACATTGGCGCCATCACTGCGGAATGGATCGAAGCTGTTGGCATTGGCGAAGCGGGCGGGGTCCCGGTTGGCTGCGCCGAGCAGCAGGCCGATCACGTCGCCCTTGCGCAATTGGATGCCTTCATATTCGAGATCGCTCAGCGCATAGCGTGTGAACATGTGCAGCGGCGCGTCGAAGCGCAGGCATTCCTCGGCGGTGGCGGCGGATTGCTCGTCGCTGGTGAACAACGTGGCCGGATCGATGTCGCTTTCGAGGATGGATTTGACGCCGTTTCCCGTGGTGTGGACGGTGGCTTCATGTCCGGCATTGAGCAGGAGAATGGCGGTCGACATCACCTCTTCGTCGCTCAGCCGCTCGCCATTCTGTTCGGCAGTCAGCATATGGGTCAGCAGGTCTTCGCGCGGCTGCTTGCGGCGCTCGGCAATCGCCAATTGCAGGTAATCCATGAAGTCCTGCGCCGCAGCATTGGCATCCAGCTCGGTGTCATGGCTGACGCCGAACATGTACATCGCCACCATGCGATTGGACCAGTTGAGCAGTTTCGGTGCCGCCTCGGCAGAGAGCCCCAACATTTCGGCAATGATGATGGCGGGCATGGGCGCGGCAAATGCCTTGATCAGATCAACTTCATCCTGGCCTTCAAAACTGTCGATCAATTCATTGGCCAGATTGATAATTCGTGGCCGCAGCTGTTCGACGTGACGCGACACGAAAGCGCGGTTGACCAGCGTGCGCAGGCGGGTATGGCCGGGGGGCTCCAGGTTCAGCAGCGAGTATTTCTCGGTGAGATCAAACGCCGCCGTATGCGGCTTGGGATCGGGCATCCCGAGCTCTTCGTGGCCCGCAACGTGCAGAATTTCGCGACCGAAGCGCCTGTCGCGCAGCAATGCGCTGACCTGCTTGAACCCGGCAAAGCACCAGTGGCCATATTCGTCCCAGAAGAAAGTCGAGTCGTCCGCATGCAGGCGGTCGTAGAAGGCATAGGGATTTTGGTAAAACACGGGATCGCGCGGATCGGCGCTGCGCCGGCGATGCTGAGGGACATTTTCGACAGGCTTGAGTTGGACGATGGCGGCCATGAATGCGGGTAACCGGATAGGGGAAATCGACGTCGGACATAACGGACTGACAATCGTGCGGTAACAAGCAAAAAATAGTCGAGTTGACGATTTGCCGCTCGTCGGGGTGATGTTCAACCACGGGAGACCGATCATGAAATTTCTCTGCCTTGTCTATTTTGGACCTGATGCCTTTGCCGATCTCGGCCCGGACGACATGCGGCGCATTGACGACGCCACTATCGAGCACGACCACAAGCTGCGGAACGCTGGCCACTTGCTGATCGCCTCGCCACTGGCCGAGACCGGGGAAGTCAGCATCGACCGGCGCCAGCGGATGAAAATGTCGGTCATGGATGGCCCCTATGCCGAGGCTAAGGAGGTCATCGGCGGCTTCCTGCTGATCGAGGCCAAGGATATGGCTGAGGCAGTTGCACTGTTCGATGACGATCCCATCGCAGCCCATTCCCGGATCGTCATCCGGCCGCTGATGGATGCTCATCGTCACAGTCAAACAGGTCAGGCCCGGCCTGATTTCAACCCGGCCTAGAGGCGGATAGGTGCGCGAGTGGGCGGCCATTTGGCTCGCCCACTCCGCAAAATGCACCGAAAAGGCTTGGCAAGCGGGCGCTAATCATGTCTTGAAAGCAACCAAAGCGACCAAGGACCTTGCCGTGAGCGACCTGACCCTGAGCCAAGCCATCGAGAACATCTATACCTCGATCAAGAACAACAATGACGAACTGGATGCCCATATCGCGGCGCTCAAGGCGGCCATGGCCCGCGAAGGCGCCAAGGAAGCGGTGTTCGAGCCGGCCAAGCTGGCGCAGTCCAACCGCCAGGGCCGCAAGATCATGCAGTCCTACTTCAAGAAAAAGGGCGTGGCGGTGAGTTTTTCGGCCTGATGGTCGTCTGCCATTCACCTTGCCGTCACAAGCTGGGCACACCCTATTGAAGCGTGCCCCATTGCCGCCTATCTCTGGCTTTACCGCACATTAAGGCGGCATCGTCTGCAATCGGCCAGTCGCGCTGATTCGAAATTTCGACATTTCCGCCGGGCCCTGGATGTCCTGGTCGGGCGGAAATGTTCCAACCGAAGATGGCTAGCCCGGTATCCACGCGACCCGGCGCAGCAAAGGGGCATCAAATGCGAGATCCGCACGATCTTTATATGAATACGCTCGTTCCCATGGTGGTCGAGCAGTCCAATCGGGGCGAGCGCGCCTTCGACATCTATTCGCGCCTCCTGCGCGAGCGCATCATTTTCGTGACCGGTGTGGTCGAGGACAACATGGCGAGCCTGATCGTGGCCCAGCTTCTGTTCCTCGAATCAGAGAACCCGAAAAAAGAAATCGCCATGTATATCAACTCGCCTGGTGGCGTGGTGACGGCTGGCCTTTCCATCTACGACACGATGCAATTCATCCGTCCCGCTGTCGCCACCATGGTGATGGGGCAGGCCGCGTCCATGGGGTCGCTGTTGCTCGCGGCCGGTGAGAAAGGCATGCGCACGTCGCTGCCGAATTCGCGCATCATGGTCCACCAGCCTTCCGGCGGTTATCAGGGTCAGGTTACCGACATCATGATTCATGCCAAGGAAGTCGAGGGCTTGAAGCGTCGTCTTAATCAGATTTATGAGAAGCACACCGGCCGCACGTACGAAGAAGTCGAGAAGGCTCTCGAGCGCGACAACTTCCTGTCTGCCGAAGAAGCCAAGACCTTCGGGCTCATCGACAGCGTGTTTGAAAAGCGCGCCGTTCCGGAAGGCAGCTGAGTTCCCGCTGTTAACAGCGTTTGGTGACAGAGCGTTGACTGTGACGTGAGTGCAATTGCACCAAGCCGGATCGGCCTTTAAGGTCGGTTCGGCTTAGACTTTCTTTAGGCCTCGGGCGTTACCGTCGTCGGTACCGCTGAATTTTGGGGGTTTCACGCCCCCGGGAGTAACTAGATGTCCAAAGAGACAACGAACGGCGAATCCTCCAAGAACACGCTTTATTGCTCGTTCTGCGGGAAATCCCAGCATGAGGTTCGCAAGCTGATCGCCGGGCCGACCGTGTTCATCTGTGATGAATGCGTCGAGCTCTGCATGGACATCATCCGCGAAGAGAACAAGACCTCCATGGTCAAGTCCTCCGATGGCGTGCCGACACCCGCAGAAATCTGCAAGGTGCTCGACGACTACGTCATCGGCCAGTTCCGCGCCAAGCGCGTGCTCTCCGTGGCCGTCCACAACCACTACAAGCGTCTGCATCATGCCAGCAAGAACCAGGATATCGAGCTTTCCAAGTCGAATATCCTGCTGATCGGGCCGACCGGCTCGGGCAAGACCCTGCTGGCCCAGACGCTGGCGCGCATCCTCGACGTGCCCTTCACCATGGCCGACGCGACCACGTTGACCGAGGCCGGTTATGTCGGCGAGGACGTCGAGAATATCATCCTCAAGCTGTTGCAGTCGGCCGACTACAATGTCGAAAAGGCGCAGCGCGGCATCGTCTATATCGACGAAGTCGACAAGATCAGCCGCAAGTCTGACAATCCGTCGATCACCCGCGACGTTTCGGGCGAAGGCGTGCAGCAGGCACTGCTCAAGATCATGGAAGGCACCGTGGCTTCGGTTCCGCCCCAGGGCGGCCGCAAGCATCCACAGCAGGAATTCCTGCAGGTGGACACGACCAATATCCTGTTCATCTGCGGCGGCGCCTTTGCCGGGCTCGAGAAGATCATCTCGGCGCGTGGCGAAGGCTCGGGCATCGGCTTTGCGGCCACCGTCAAGGACCCCAATGACCGTCGCGTCGGCCAGGTTCTCGCCGATGTGGCTCCGGAAGACCTGGTGCGGTTCGGGCTGATCCCCGAATTCATCGGCCGCCTGCCGGTGCTGGCGACGCTCGAAGATCTCGATATCGCTGCGCTGATCGAAATCCTGACCGCGCCCAAGAATGCCCTGGTTCGCCAGTATCAGCGCCTGTTCCAGATGGAAGAGGTCGAGCTGACTTTCCACGAGGACGCCCTCAAGGCGATCGCCGAGAAGGCCATCGAGCGTAAGACCGGCGCCCGCGGCCTTCGCTCGATCATGGAAGCTATCCTGCTCGACACCATGTACGATCTGCCTTCGCTCGAAGGTGTGGAAGAAGTGGTAATCAGCGAGGATGTGGTGCGGGGCAAGGACGTGCGTCCGCTCTACATCTATTCCGAGCGCAAGAAGGACGAAGCGCCCGCAACTGCGTGAGTTTTTCCTGTCTAAATTGAAAACGCCGGGCGATGAGCCCGGCGTTTTGTTTTGGGGCACGACCTCGTCCTTCGACAGGCTCAGGATGAGGTCTATCGACAAAGCTGCGCCATCAGAGACCTCATGGTGAGCTTGTCGAACCACGAGGTCGTGCGCGCTGTCGGAGGGGCTTACCCCTCAATCTCACTCTCGGTGACAAACGCCATCGGGCCCGGCTCCTCGCCCATGATCTGCCGGCCGAACAGGCTCGCTACCAGGTCCACCAGCAGGGTTGCGCTCTTGCCGCCATGGTCGAGGAAGGGATTGAGCTCCACCACGTCCAGCGAACCCACAGTGCCGCTATCGTGCAGCATCTCCATGATCAGGTGCGCCTCGCGATAGCTGAGCCCGCCGGGGACCAGGGTACCACCACCCGGGGCGATGGAGGGGTCCATGGCATCGACATCAAGGCTCACATGCAGATGCCCGCCAGCGGCCGTCACCTTGTCGAGGAACCCGCGCATCAGCGCGACCACGCCCATTTCGTCGATCCGCCGCATGTCGATCGTCTCTACACCGCGCGCGGCCAGCAGCCGGCGTTCCTCGCGATCGATGGAACGGGCGCCAATCACGGCAACGTTTTTCGGATCAATGCGGCCGAGCCAGCTGCCGCGATATTCCGCGCCGAACTCCTCCTCGCCACAAAGCAGAGCCAGTGGCATGCCGTGCAGATTGCCGCTGGGGGAGGTAACGGGCGTGTTGAAATCGGCGTGGGCGTCGATCCAGAGGACGAAAACCGGCTTGCCCGATGCGGCGCAATGACGGGCTACGGCAGAGACGGTTCCCATGGCAATCGAGTGATCGCCGCCCAGGAACACCGGAAAGTGACCGGCCTGGAGAATGTCGAGTCCCTGGTCGCTGGAGCGGGCAGCCAGGTCGAGTACATCGGCCCGCCGTTCGTCGGGCAGGCGCCAACTTGCGGGGCTGGTACCGGGCAGGGTGTGTGGACGGCGCAAATCACCGAAATCGGCCACATCATGGCCCAGATCGACAAGGGCCTCGATCAGCCCGGCGACCCGCAAAGCCTCTGGCCCCATGCCCGCCCCGCGCACCGAGGCACCCGCGGCCGTGGCAATACCCAAAAGATCGATGCGGCGCGGGCGTGTAGTCATGTGCGGGTCCTTGTGTGCGCGGATCATGATGCCGATATGGGGTGGAGACAAGGTGGTCTCCCACCGCAACTTAAACAACCTTGATGTCATTCCGGCGCAAGCCGGAATCCAGGTCCGTAGCGTCCCGCGCACATCCAGCGTGGGGATGGATTCCGGCCTACGCCGGAATGATGCCGTGGGTGGGACCGCATAGGAAACCGTTCCTCCCACACCCACCTTGCAGCCAAGGCACACCGGTGTTTCTGCAGCCAGCCGCATATCTCCTGTGCGTTCACAAGTTAACCGTGACATTTCTGCAAAGGTTGACTTGCGGGCTCCATAGGCGAACCTATTTATTAACGGGAATCAGCCCAGCATCGATGTTGGAGCTGTCTATAACGGGCGCGCATCCTCTCCTTCCTCCCGCGCGCCCCGGAAAGGATACGAGATGACGGACGTCAATCCCGCCACTGGCGATGCAAGCCGGGACCGGGTGTACCCAGTTCTGCCCCTGCGCGACATCGTCGTTTTCCCCGGCATGATCGTGCCGCTGTTCGTCGGCCGCGAAAAGTCGGTCAAGGCGCTCGAAGAAGTCATGCGTGACGACAAGCACATTCTGGTGGTGACCCAGAAGAATGCGCAGGACGATGATCCGAGCCCGGACCAGATTTTTGAAACCGGCACCATTGCCACCGTATTGCAGCTGCTCAAGCTCCCTGATGGCACCGTCAAGGTGCTGGTCGAGGGCCTGAACCGCGCGACCATCGATCGCTACCTGCAAACCGTGGACTATTTCGAAGCCGAGGCGTCCGTGTTGCCCGAGCCGGTCGAAGACCCGACAGAGGTCGAGGCCATGGCGCGTTCGGCCCAGACCGAGTTCGAGAGCTATGTGAAGCTCAACAAGAAGATCTCGGCCGAGGTCGTGGCCGCCGTTGGGCAGATCGAGAACCATTCCAAGCTCGCTGACACCATTGCCAGCCACCTGGTCATCAAGATCAACGAGAAGGAGGACCTGCTCTCGACCGTTTCGGTTGTCGAGCGCTTCCAGAAGATTCTCGGCCTGATGGAAGGTGAAATCGGCGTCCTGCAGGTGGAAAAGCGCATCCGTAGCCGCGTCAAGCGGCAGATGGAAAAGACGCAGCGCGAGTACTATCTCAACGAGCAGATGAAGGCGATCCAGAAGGAACTGGGCGACGGCGAAGAGGGCTCCAACGAGATCGCGGAGATCGAGGAGCGCATCGCCAAGACCAAGCTGTCCAAGGAAGCCAAGCTCAAGGCCGAGGCCGAACTCAAGAAGCTCAAGACCATGAGCCCGATGTCGGCCGAAGCCACCGTCGTGCGCAATTATCTCGACACATTGCTCGGCCTGCCCTGGGGCAAGAAGAGCAAGGTCAAGCGTGACCTGGTCCTGGCCGAAAAGGTTCTGGACGAGGATCACTATGGCCTCGAGAAGGTCAAGGAACGCATCCTCGAATATCTGGCCGTGCAGGGCCGTACCGGCTCGCTCAAGGGCCCGATCCTGTGCCTGGTCGGCCCTCCGGGTGTCGGCAAGACCTCGCTGGGCAAGTCGATCGCCAAGGCGACCGGCCGTGAGTTCGTGCGCATGGCGCTCGGCGGGGTTCGGGACGAGGCCGAAATCCGCGGCCACCGCCGCACCTATATCGGCTCCATGCCCGGCAAGGTCATCCAGTCGCTCAAGAAGGTCGGCAAGTCCAATCCTCTGTTCCTGCTCGATGAAATCGACAAAATGGGTCAGGACTTCCGTGGCGATCCGAGCTCGGCACTTCTCGAAGTGCTCGATCCCGAGCAGAACCACACCTTTGCCGATCACTATCTCGAGGTCGATTATGACCTGAGCGACGTGATGTTCGTGACGACCTCGAACACCCTGAACATCCCCGGCCCGCTGATGGACCGCATGGAGATCATTCGCCTGTCGGGTTACACCGAGCAGGAGAAGCATGCGATTGCCAAGCAGCACCTGATCCCGGAAACGCTGAAGGAAAACGGGCTGGCCCATGGCGAGTTCGAGCTGAGCGACGAGATGCTGACCGCCTTGATCCAGCGCTACACCCGTGAAGCGGGCGTGCGTAACCTCAAGCGCGAAATCAGCAAGCTGATGCGCAAGGCCGTGGCGGAGATCGTCAAGACCAAGGTCAAGTCGATCACTATCGATGACGAGAAGCTGACCAAGTATCTCGGCGCCGATATCTACAAGCACGGCGAGATCGAGGCCGAATCCCAGGTGGGTCTGGTAACGGGCCTCGCCTGGACCTCGGTTGGTGGCGAGCTGCTGACCATCGAAGGCGTGATGACGCCGGGCAAGGGCCGCATGACGGTCACCGGCAACATCAAGGAAGTGATGAAGGAATCGCTGACTGCGGCCACTGCCTATGTGCGGTCCCGCTCGATCGATTTCGGCATCAAGCCGCCGATGTTCGACACGCGTGACATCCACGTCCACCTGCCCGAAGGCGCTACCCCCAAGGATGGCCCGTCGGCCGGTATCGGTCTGGCTACTGCCATCGTCTCGGTGATGACAGGCATTCCGGTGCGCAATGATGTCGCCATGACTGGCGAGATCACGCTGCGGGGCAGGGTGCTGCCCATCGGCGGCCTCAAGGAGAAGCTGCTTGCGGCCCTCCGTGGCGGCATCAAGACTGTGCTGATCCCCGAGGAAAATGTGCGCGATCTCGCCGAGATCCCGGATATCGTTAAGGAAGGCATGGAAATCGTGCCGGTTTCCAAGATGGACCAGGTGATCAAGCGTGCCCTGGTGCGCCAGCCCGAGCCGATCGAGTGGAACTTCGACGAGCCCACTCCTGCCGTTTCGACAACGGTGGAAGCCGTGGAAGACACTACGGCAGGCCTGCCGCACTAAGCGGTTCGCGAGCATAGAAATGAAACGGCGGTCCGCAGGGGCCGCCGTTTTTTATTGCTTACGAAGCAGCTGCGACGCGGCGCCGGTCGAGCATCGCTAATCCCATGGCCAGCCCTACGAGCCCCGCAGAAATCAGAAAGCTCGCGGTGAAGGCAATGCCAATGCTGGCGGGAGCAGCCTGCGCAACCTGGCCGGTGCCCACCAGGGCGGTGAATATCGTCGCCATCAGCGACGCGCCGGTCAACAGGCCCAAATTGCGGGACAGGCCGAGCAGACCCGATAATACACCCCGCTGGGCGGCGGGCGCTGCGACCATAACAGCCGCATTGTTTGCTGCCAGAAACAGCTGAAAACCAGGCGTCAGCACGATTAATGCGCCGACATAGCCCGCCATGCCCATCCAACGCGGCAGGAAGGCGAGCAGCAGAAAGCCTATGATCGTCTCGGCGAGCCCGAGCAGCAGCCCGCGCCCGGTCCCCAGCCGGTCAACGATGCGACCCGCCGGAGCGCCGGCAAGTGCCGCAGTCGCCGGGCCCACTGCCATGACCAGACCAGTCAGTGTCCCATCGAGTCCCAGCGCGAAGCTCAGGAAGAACGGGCCAACCACCAGCGTGGACATCATGACAGTACCCAGGAGTACGTTCATGCCCAGCCCCACACCGATGGCCCGGTCACTTAAAAGCGTGAGCGGCACCAGGGGATGGGGCGAGCGCTGCTGTGCGCGGATAAAGGCGAACAATGCCACGGCTGCGGGCACCAGCAGCACGGCGCCATTCCATGGCGCGGCAAGACCCGCTCCGGTGGCGGCAAGAGCATAAAGCCCCAGCGTCAGGCTCAGGAGCATGGCGCCCGTCCAGTCCATCTGCGGCCTCGGTGTGCGGGGCAGGGTTGCCGGCAGCGCCCGTAGCGCCAAGAGCAGGATCGCTAGGCCACCCAGCGCCAACAGGCCGAATGCTGCCTGCCAGCCAAGGCTTGCCATTACCACGCCGCCCAGAGAGGGGCCCAATGCGGTACCGACCGCCGACATAGCGGCCAGCAGGCCCATGGCCGCGCCCATGCGGTCTTCGCGCACCACGTCGCGCGCAATGGACATCGGCAAGGCCGTGAGGATGGCTCCACCCAGGCCCTGCAGCGCACGAGCCGCGATCAGCAGCCCGAGGTTCGGGCTAAGGGCACATAGCGCCGACGCAAGAGTGAACACCGCCAACCCGGCCAGCAGCACATGGCGGTGGCCGAGCAGATCGCCAAAACGGCCGGCGGACACGATCGTCACGGTCATCGAGAGCAGGTAGGCCAGGATCACCCATTGCAGCTCTGCCAGGGTGGACGGGAAGCTCAACGCCAGTGTCGGCAAGGCAATGGTGGCGATGCTGATGCCCAGCGACGCGAGCAATGTGGCGCCGGCCAGGGTGATCAGCGTGGCAGGTGTAGCGGTTCGGTGGGGCCCGGATTGCATAGGTTCCTCTTGAGGCAGGGTGAAGCGGGCGCTACAATCCCACTTCAAGCCAACTTGAGGTCAATAGTGAAACTGCTCGACATTGGCGTTTTGTCGGAACGCACCGGCGTGCCGGCCTCGGCGCTCCGCTATTACGAGGAAGTCGGCCTCATCGCGCCCGTGTTGCGGCGCGGACTGCGCCGCCAATATGGGCCCGAAACCGTAACGCAGCTGTCATTGATTGCCCTTGGAAAGGCGGCCGGCTTCTCGCTCGATGAGATCAAAGGCATGTTCAACGCAAACGGCGCGCCGGAGCTGCCGCGCTCGGAGTTGCAGCAGCGAGCCGATGCTATCGACAGGCAGATCCGCGGCCTGACAACACTGCGGGACGCGCTGCGGCACGTCGCCGAGTGTCCGGCGGAAAACCATATGGCCTGTCCCAAGTTCCAGCAGCTGCTGCGCCTGGCATCGGCCTATAAAAGGGGCGGGCGCCACCGCTCGTGAACTCCCGCCTTGGCTGCTGCCAAACTCTGTCAGCACGGACGCGCAGGAATAGCCAGTCACTCGGGGTGCTAGAACAAATCGTGTACGCACTCTTGTAACGTTCTCGTGAAGCAGTTACATCAATGTGCCCGCTCGGAGGGCCGGACCGTGAGGTCCGGGCGCAGCAGGCCAAGCATGGAGCCAAGACCTTGAACAAGGCACTCGTGGTCATTCTTGCCGCCGTCACGTTGGATGCGGTCGGCATCGGGCTGATTTTCCCGATTCTGCCGGCGCTGCTGCGCGATGTCGGCCATGTCAGCGAAGTGGCGACGCTGCTTGGCCTGATGCTGGCGCTCTATGCGGCGTGCCAGTTCCTGTTTTCGCCGGTCCTGGGCGTATTGAGCGACCGCTTCGGTCGCCGCCCGGTCCTGCTGGTTTCGCTGGCGGGCGCGGCGATCGATTACCTGATCATGGCCTTCGCGCCGCAGTTGTGGATGCTGGTGCTGGGGCGGGCGATTTCGGGCATTACCAGCGCAAATATGGGGGTGGCGACCGCCTATATCACCGATATTTCCAGTGAAGAGGAGCGGGCCAAGCGGTTTGGCCTGTTCCACGCCATGTTCGGCATCGGTTTCATCGTCGGTCCGGTCCTGGGCGGCATTCTCGGAGATTTCTGGGTGCGGGCGCCGTTCATTGCGGCCGCATTGCTCAACGGGGTGAATTTCGCATTGGCGCTGTTTGTGCTGCCGGAATCACGCCATGGCACACCCGGCGCCAGGTTCGATCTCGACACGCTCAATCCATTCAAGCCGCTGAAATGGGCGCTGACCTTCAAGGCACTGATTCCGCTGATGGCCATTTTCGTCATCATGAATTTCGTCGGCACCATGTATGGCACGATCTGGGCGCTGTTCGGGGAGGACAGCTTCGAGTGGACCGGCATGATGATCGGGCTGTCGCTGGGCGCGTTCGGCGTGTTCCATGCAGGGGCACAAGCCTTCCTCACCGGGCCAGCCGTGGCGCGGCTGGGGGAGCGCTGGGCGCTGGTGGTCGGCATGGCGTGCGAACTGACGGCCTTGGTCATCCTGGGCATGGCCACACAGGGCTGGGTCCTCTTCGCGCTCGCGCCGCTCTTTGCCCTGGGTGGTATCGGCATGCCCGCACTGCAATCGCTGGCCACCACCCAGGTCGGTCCGGACAAGCAGGGACAATTGCAGGGGGTATTGGCGAGCCTGGTGAGCCTGGCTGCCGTCTTTGGCCCGCTGTTTTTCAGCTTTGTCTATTTCCAGTTACGTGGCGGTTGGCCAGGCCTCATCTGGATTGTCGGTGCGGGCATCTATCTTTTGGCGCTGCCATTGATGCTCGGAATCCGGCGGACGCGCAGGCCGGTTCCGGTAGGCGCAGAATAGGGCGAAAACCGCCGGCAAGGCCCGGAAACGGGGCAAAACCGGGTAAACCGGACTTGCCGGGGCGATTTTTCCGGTCCAATAACGGTTTTGCACCGCCTGGCACGTCAAAACGCCCGGAATTCCTTGCCTTTCATGCAGAATCGCAAAAGGGTTGCGGCGATTGGTTCGCCACAGAGGGCGGGCATTCACTGTGAGGAAACGCTATGAACAAAAACGATCTGGTTGGCGTTGTTGCCGACAAGGCGACGATCACCAAGGCACAGGCCGCCGAAGCGGTTGACGCAGTGTTCGAGGCAATCACCGGCTCGCTCAAGGCTGGCGAAGAAGTCCGCCTCGTCGGCTTCGGCACCTTTGCCGTGTCGCAGCGCAAGGCATCCACGGGCCGCAATCCTGCGACCGGTGCAGAGATCAGCATCCCGGCCTCTAACCAGGCCAAGTTCAAGCCCGGCAAGGGCCTGAAGGACGCGATCAACTAATAAGAACGAAAGTTCGCTTTAGTGATCGGCCCCGTGCGCATTGCGCCGGGGCCAATTCTTTTGCTGCTGCCAGTTGACGGGCGGCACATCCCGCCCTAATCAGGGCGCCTTACGCCGGCCCAGTGGGCCAGCGGGCGATTAGCTCAGTTGGTAGAGCGCCTCGTTTACACCGAGGATGTCGGCGGTTCGAGTCCGTCATCGCCCACCATTCCTCTCACCATTTCAGCTGCAGCCCGACCCGCGCGGCAACGCCTGTGCGATCACCGCCGGCCACATCGAACGAATAGCTGGCATTGGCGAAATAGCTGAATTTGTCGTTGAGCTCCCCGGTTACCCCGGCACCGATTTCAAGCACGGTCGAATCGCCCGAGGTGGTCAGCACGTCATTGTCTAGCCGCGTGGTGAAATCACCCAGGTTCTGCCAGAGATTGGCGGTCAGTTCGGGCTGGATGAAGCCGTTCTCGGTTTCGATACGGTTATAGAGCCGTGCGCCGAGCCGCCCGGTCAGCATGGTGCTGCTATCAAAGCTGATGGCGGCGAACGGATCGCTGGCATCGCCGAAATTGGCATAATGCACGATGGCCTGCGCCTGCGGCTCGATTGCCCAGCCGCCACCCAGCGCGATGGGGTGGCCGGCCTCGATGGATCCGGTAAGGCCGTACCCATCGACATCGATGCCCACGCCGCGGGTCGAGGTGACGTCGCCGGTGTAATAGGACGCCATCACCACGCCATCGAGGTAGAAGCCGTCTTCATTGACGCGAGTGGCATAGGCGCCGATCGACGCTGCGCCCAGGCCCAACGTGCCGGTATCGTAATTGGCCCAGCCCAGCGCAAAGCCGCGCAGATCCCCGCTCATATGCGAATAACCGGCAAAGATTCCGGCTTGCGTGGCCGAGCCGTCCTCGCCCACGACCGAATAGAGATCGGTGCCGGCCTGGAAGCCGCCAATGGTGCCGTCGAATGTGGGCGCCACGGTGCCCGACCAACCAGCCGTCAGCGAGCTGCCCAGCGCCCGGAACCAGGCATTGCGCTTTTCGGTGCCGGCGTTGGGCAAATAGGCCTGCTCGCCGCGCCGGTTATGGAAGGTCGACAGCGATTCGATCGCCAGCAGATAGGCCGATGGCTGCAGCGCCGCGTAGTTGGCGGCCTCGATGCGATAGAGCGGCACCACACCGCCTGCCAGCAATAGTGAGGCATCGGGTAGGGTCGCGTGGCTGGTCGGCGCAACGATGGCATATCCCGCTGGCGTCACAACCGGCATTGTCGGGATTGCCGGTGGCGGTGAGCCCGGGGGCAACGGTCCGTCCTCGGGCGGCGTCGGCAAGGGCTCGGGGGTGGCCGCCGGAGGCGGTATTGCGGCAGGGGCTTCCGGATCCGGCGCCGGATCGACCGGGGCAGGGGGCAGCACTGGGGCAATCGGGGCTTCCCCCTCGTTGATCGTGCCCGGCGCTACGGGCGCTACGGGCTCAGGCGGCGGAGGCGGGGGCACCGGGACCGGCAGCAGTTGGGAGCGCAGATACCAGTTCTGCTCTTCGCCTGCCGCAACGCCGCCGCGGAACAGGAAATATTCGTAGGCGCCCGCAGCAACGGCCCGATCGAGCACGAAGGCATCAGGGGCTGTGCTACCACCATTGGCCGCCTGCACCACCATGATGCCGCTGCCCGTGGTGCCGCCACCGGGGCCGCCCGCATTGACGATGCCGATGCCGGTAAGGCCATTGGCCAATCCACCGGAGATGATGAGCTTGTCCGAGGGCGCTCCATCCACACCCAGATAGGTATCAAGCAATACCGAGCCGCCAATGCCGGTATAATTACCCTGGATTGTCAAAGTGTCGGTCGGGCTTGGCGCGCCAAGCTGCGTCATCTGGATGACGCCGGCATTGTTGACCTGAACCAGAGAACCGGCCACGGCAGGGGCGATACTGGCGGCGCCGCTGGCAATCAGATAGCTGCTCGAATCGATATCGAGCCGGCCGGTCAGGCTGGTCGCATCGCCGAGTACCAGATTGTCGCTCAGGCTGAGGCGCGAGCCATTGTTGAGCTGGATAGTCTCCCAATTGATGAACTGGCCGCCGTTGACGGCGGAGCTGTTCTCGAATTTGAGAGTGTCGCTGGCAACAGGTGCACCGGCTGCGGCGCCTTCGCCACCATCGATATTGCCTGCCGCGGCAATAGTGGCGGCGCTTAGATTGCCAAGCGTGGCGACATCGGAATCGGCGCCCATCAGCACATGGTTGAAAATGGCACCGCCAGTCCAGTCGAAGGTGTCATTACCGAAGCTGGCACGTATCTCGCCCTGGACCGAGCCATCGGACACCTGGATCACGTCATCGCCGCCGCTGGTGCTGATATTGCCGCCAATGGCGCCGCCGGACACCACGATGGTGTCGAGGCCGAAGCCGGTAACCAGATTGCCCAGAATCTGTCCGCCGCTGAGATAGTAGAAATTGTTGGCGAGTTTCATGTCGACACGGCCGATCGTGCCGCCGCTCTGCTCGGCGTAGTCGCCGTCCACAAAGGCGCCCGTGATGGTGCCGCCAGTCATCAGGAACGTATCGTAGCCATCGCCTTGCTGCAGGGCCGCAACGGTGCCGCCGCTCATTTCAAAATGATCGATGCCGCTGCCCTGTTCGATGCTCGCCGTCGTGCCCGAGTGGATCATCACCGAGTCGGCCCCTCCACCGAAGGCAATGGTGCTGGTAATGACGCCAGTGCTGCCGGAGGGCAGGGTCAGGCTATTATTGCCATCCGGATCGAAAAAGCCGGCAGAGGTGCCGGAGTCGCACACATAGGTGTCGTCTCCCGCCGTGACGACAAATACGCAAGCTGCGGTGGTGCTGCCTGTACTGGCTAGCAGTACTGAACCAGAAATTGCTGAAATTACAGTGAGTTGGTGCTTAAGATTTGGCTTGAAAGTCAAGGTTGGCCTCCGCGATTTTAACGCCGTCAACTTTGAATCGTCTCGCAGGAACTATCTTAGGCTCACTTCCGCGTGAGTGACTACCCGGAGTTTGCGCTGCGTTAATAATTAGTACTGTCAGCTTGATAGCCGAACCGGTGGAGCCAAGCCTGCCGGCAGCGCGCGCGGTTTTGGGAGTTTCCCACAGGCCACTGAAACTTCTTCAAGAAAGGGGGTTTTCGCCGCTTGACTTCACATGGGGGGCTGGGTACATCGACCCCACGTTGCGCAGACAAGTTGAGTTTGCCGCTGCGGGAGTAGCTCAGTTGGTTAGAGCGCCGGCCTGTCACGCCGGAGGTCGCGGGTTCGAGCCCCGTCTCTCGCGCCACCTTCCCCCCTTCATTTCGTTGAAGAATTTGGAATGGTGGCTGCAACCCTTGAGGGGGCGTTCCCACTTTTTTGCCGGCAGATCTCACCATTTTCAGCGGTCTTAGGCCCGGCGAGAAAAGTGCCGGATGCACATTGCGGCCAGGCCCGCGCGAAGCTATCTGGTGCGCAACACAGGCGGTCCCTCCGCGAACACAAGGCGCATTCCGGCATGATTCCAGATTTTCTCGTCACCCATTCCGGTGGCTTCCATGCCGATGAATTGCTGTCCAGCGTCATCCTGACCCGGCTTTTCCCGCAGGCGCGGCTGGTGCGCAGCCGGGCGCCCGAATGGATCACGGCCGGGGCAGATCGCGTCATTTATGATGTGGGCGGCGCCTATGATGCCGCAGCGCAGATATTCGATCACCATCAGCGCGGCGCTCCGCTGCGCGAGGATGGCCAGCCTTATTCCTCGTTTGGCCTGATCTGGAAGCATTTCGGCCGCCAGTATCTTGCCGCTTCGGGCATTCCCGAGGCCCATATCGAAGTCGTGCACGCCGCGTTTGATGGCAGCTTCGTGCTGCCGGTCGATCTGGTGGACAATGGTGCGCTGAGCCCATCGGGGCCACTGGCGGGACTGACCCTGCCGGCGCTGCTGGAAACCCTGAAACCGGTTTTTGACGAGACTGACCCCGACGCCGAGGATCGCAGCTTCCACGCCGCCCTGGCCATTGCCCGCAGTTTCGTTGAAGCCAGAATAGCGCGCAGTGCCGCAAAGTTGCGGGCCGAGGCGTTGGTCGAGCGGGCCATCGAAACCGCAGGGCAGGGGCGTGTATTGGAACTGCCCATGGGCATGCCTTTCCGCCCCGCGATCGTAAAGGCTGGAGCCGATCACCTGCTGTTCGTCGTGCATCCGCGCGACAAGGATTGGTGCCTGACCACGATCCGGCGAGCCGACGAAGGCTTTGAAGTACGCGCCGACCTGCCGGCCGCCTGGGCCGGTTTGACCAATGGCGATCTGGAGGCCGCCTGCGGTGTCGCGGGCGCGAGCTTCTGCCACAATGGCCGCTTCATCGCCGCCGCCAGGACCCGTGAAGCGGCTCTGGCCATGGCGGAAGTTGCGGTGCGGGAGGCTGTCGCCATGGAAGCCATTGCCAGCTGAGGCGAGGGCGCGTCGCTAGGCGTCGAGGAAATCCAGCGCCTTTTTTACGAATGCCTCGTGATATTGGAAAATCGCGGTGTGCCCGCCATCCTCGTAGAGAACCAGTTCGGCATTGGGAAAGCGCCGGGCCATGTCGATGGAATTGCTGGTGGGCACCATGCGGTCCTGGTCGCCATTCACCACAAGCACGGGTTGCAGCACGCGTGACAGGTCGGTAGGCCGCTCCAGTCCAAAGGCATGCACGGCCTTGAGCTGCTGGTAGAAGGCACCAAGCGAGATAGCTTTGTCGCGATTGGCGGTCCGCTCCTTCAAGCGCTGCAGGAACGCGCCTGCCGCCTTCTTGCCATTCTGGGTCTGAGTAAAGAACAGGTAGTTCTTGGGATCCTTGAAGGTCAATGCGGCGCGGACCATGTCGAAGATGGTGACCTGGGTTATCTTGTCGATGCCGCTGCCACCCGCCGGTCCGGT
Source organism: Devosia sp. LC5 (assembly GCF_000735585.1). Taxonomy (GTDB): domain Bacteria; phylum Pseudomonadota; class Alphaproteobacteria; order Rhizobiales; family Devosiaceae; genus Devosia. Next base: position 270,153 of record NZ_JNNO01000001.1, on the reverse strand, counting down.
GCCCGCCAGGATGATCTTGCGGACGAGTTGTGGGTCCAACTGGACAATCTTCTGGGCGATGAACCCGCCTAGGGACAGGCCCAGCAGATCGACCTGGTTGAAGCCGAGCGCCCGGATGAAGGCGATCGCGTCGCGGGCCATGGCCTCGATCGTATCGGGAACCTTGCCCGGCGATGCGCCGACCCCGCGATTGTCGAAGGTGACGACATGGCGTTTTGCCGCGATGCCATCGACTACCCTTGGGTCCCAATTGTCCAGAACGGCAGTCAGGTGGGTGAGAAAGATCACCGGTACGCCTGCCTTGGGTCCGAGTTCCCGATAGGCGAATGCCGTGCCGCCCGCATTTGTCGTCTTGGTCGGCACGTCCTGGTGCTTGATTGCGCCAATTGGAGATGGCTGCAGGCTCATGACAATTTCTCTTCTACCGGCTGGCGGGGGGCGAGCAATTGCTTTGCCGCCGCGGCGCCAGCGGCGAGAATGCGGTCCGAGAGTTCGGCCCCATCCACGGCGCGCGATAGCTCAAGCGTACCGATCAGGGCTGCGAAAATGCCAAAGGCCACATTTTCGCGTTCGCTGACATCGCCCGGAAGGTCTGCTGCGACGAGACGGATGAGGTTCAGAACATGTTCGGTATAGACTTGTCGCGTCTGGGCTGGCTCGCGGGCGACTTCGGGTAAGAGCGCGGCTGAAGCGCATCCCGTGCCCGGATTGTCGCGGTGCCCGGCCGACAAATAGGCGTCGATGGCCAATGATAGCCCGCCAGCCTCCAGCAACTCGCGCGTTTGATCCGACTGATCCTTGAGCGCTGCCGCGAGGGTCTCGCGCACCAGCGCTGCCTTGGACGCAAAGTGCGGGTAGAACGCGCCATTGGTCAGTCCCGCCGCGCTCATGATCCCAGCCAGACCCGATGCAGCAATGCCGTCCGAGCGGAACTTCTCGGTCGCTACGTCCATGATCCGCTGGCGCGAGGCGTCTTTTCGGCCCTTCTCGTAACGCATGGAGGTCTCCTTGGCTGTGCTATTGCAATATGATCATAATACCACTAAATGAACGTAATACAATAGACGACCCGGTGGGGCTCGTTGCATTCCGGAAAGCCACGAAAATGAAAGCCTTCATCGTTGATCGCTACGCAAAGGACACCCCCCTCCGGTTCGGCGACGTTCCAGAGCCGGAGGTCGGACCAAACGATGTGTTGGTGCAGGTCCACGCCGCCAGTTTGAACCAGTTGGACTCCAAGATCAGGGATGGGGAATTCAAACTCATCGTGCCCTATGCACCGCCCTTTATCGCCGGCCATGACGTGGCCGGGGTGGTCATTCGCGTCGGCGCGAAAGTCAGGCAGTTCAATGTGGGCGACGAAGTCTATGCCCGGCCGCGCGATGGGCGGATCGGCACATTCGCCGAATATATCGCCATGGACGAAGCGGACGTGGCGCTGAAGCCAAAAAACCTGAGCATGGAAGAGGCCGCCTCCGTTCCGCTGGTGGGGCTGACCGCCTGGCAGGCGCTGGTTGAACGGGCGGGCCTTCGCAAAGGCCAGAAGGTGTTCATTCAGGCTGGTTCAGGCGGCGTTGGCACCATCGCCATTCAATTGGCCAAGCATCTGGGCGCAACAATTGCCACCACGACCAGCGCGGCCAACGCCGATCTGGTCAAAAGCCTCGGTGCCGATATCGTCGTCGATTACCGCAAGGACGACTTTGAGCAGGTTCTGTCGGGCTATGACGTCGTCCTCAACAGCCAGGAGAGCAAGACACTCGAAAAGTCCCTGCGGATACTGAAACCCGGTGGGGTCGCGGTGTCGATCTCGGGTCCGCCCGATCCCGAATTTGCCCGGGAGAAGCGCTTGAACCCGCTGCTGAATCTGGTCCTGCGTCTGCTCAGCGCCAGCATAAGGCGGCAAGCCAGGCGTGCCGGTCTTCGATATTCGTTCCTGTTCATGGCCGGCAATGGCGCACAATTGGCCAGGATTACCGCGCTCATCGAGGCGGGCGTCATCCGCCCGGTGATCGACCGCGTCTTCCCGTTCGAACAGACCAACGAAGCGCTGGCCTATATCGAACAGGGCCGTGCCAAGGGCAAGGTGGTGATCAAGGTCAGGTAGGCGCCCGTCTAAACCCCCAGTACCATCGGTGTCTTCCGCTCGACGCTGGCGCTCAGCGGCAGGTCGGCCGAGGATAGGCCCGCCCGCAGCGTGAATGTGCCGGCTTCCACCAGCCAGTGGTGGCCGGTCTCGTTGTAATAGGCGAAGCTGCGGGCATCGAGTTTGAGGGTCACCTTGCCGGTTTCGCCGGGCGCCAGCTGCACCTTGTGAAAGGCCTTGAGTTCCTTTGCCGGGCGGGGCTCCGACGAGTCTTGGTCGCTGACATAAAGCTGGATGACGGCCGAACCGGTCCGCGATCCGCTATTGGTCACGGCAAGGCCGACACTGATCTCGCCATCGCTTTCGAACCGGCTGTCGTCCACCTTGAGGGCGGACAGCGTGAAGCTGGTGTAGCCCAGCCCGAAGCCAAAGGGGAAAAGCGGCGTGAGGCCCAGCCGGTCATAGTGGCGATAGCCCACGAAGATGCCTTCCTCGTAGCGCACCTTGCCCTCCAGCCCCGGATAGACTTCGCGATCCTGGCTATGCGCGGGATTGTCGGCCCAACGAACTGGAAAGGTCTGCGGCAGGCGCCCGCCGGGCTCGGCAGCGCCCGTCAGCACATCGGCGATGGCATTGCCGGCTTCCTGTCCGGGATACCAGGCCTGCAATACTGCCGCGACCGAACCGACCCAGGGCATTTCCACTGGGCCACCGGTCTGCAGCACCACGATGGTGTTCGGATTGGCCTGGGCCACCGCCGCCACCAGCTCGTTCTGCCGCCCCGGCAGCTCTATCGATAGCAGGTCGCTGCCTTCGGTATCCCACTCGCCATTGCGGCCGATAAAGACTAATGCGACATCGGCATCGCGCGCCGCGAGCACCGCCTCTGCAATGGCCTCGTCGCCCAGGGGATATCCGATGCCGCAGGCGAAGGCTGCAAGGCCCAGCGTGGCGAATGCCTTGGTGGCAAATTCGATCGCCACTTCATAGCTGCGGCCGGCCTCCAGGGTCACCGAGCCGGCGACTTCGTCAGAGCCCTCCTCAAAAAAGGTGCGGCCCTTGCTCCAGTTTGTCCAGGCGTCGGCAATCAGCTTGCCATCGACAAACACCTTGGCAAAGCCAGCCGAATAGATACCCACGCGATGCTCGCCACTCACCTCGGGGGTGAACTGGCCCGTGATCCGCGCCGAAAAATGCAGCGGGTCCACCTTGCCGCCGCCCACATTGCCGATCCAGAAGGCCTGCGCCTCTTCCTGAGTATCGATATGTACCGGCGTGCCCGCCAGTTTTTCGTTGTCGAAATACTCCACGGTGAAATTGCCGCGCAGCACCGGCTGGAATCGCTCGTTGGTGCAGCCCTGCGCATAGCTCAGGCGGTCCTCGCCAATGGCTGAAACCAGTCCCTGCCAGGGCGAAATGCGATAATGCGCGTTGAGCTGGGCGCTGCCGCCGCCCATGATCTGTGCAGTCTTGGCATTGGGGCCGATCACGGCGATCTTGCCTTCGCCGGCCAGCGGCAGAACGCCGTTGTTCTTGAGCAGCACGGCGGCCTCGGCCCCGGCCCGGCGGATGAGCGCACGGGTTTCCGGCCGGTCATCGGCGCGTTCGGCATGCGGGCGGTGATCATCGAGCGAGCCAACCCGCTCCATCAGCCGCAGCATAGCCCGCACGCGCTGGTCCACGATCGCTGCATCGACACTACCGGCATTGATCGCATCTACCAGCTTCTGCCCGCGATCGCGGGTGGGGCCGGGCATTTCCAGGTCCAGCCCGGCAGTCACGGTTTCGACCGTGGAATGGCTGCCGAACCAGTCGGACATGACGATGCCGTCATAGCCCCATTCATCGCGCAACACGGTGCCGAGCAGCCAGTTATGCTCCGAAGTATAGGTGCCATTGAGCCGGTTGTAGGAGCTCATGATGCCCCAGGTGCCGGCCTTCTTCACCGCAGCCTCAAAGGGAACGAGGTAGATTTCGCGGAGCGCCCGCTCGCCCACTTCGCTCGAAATGGTCGTGCGCTCGATCTCGCTTTCATTGCCCGCGAAGTGCTTGATCGTGGCGCCGATCCCTTGGCCCTGCAGTCCCTTGATGTAGCCTACTGCCAGCTCGGCGGTGAGGAGCGGGTCCTCCGAATAGCATTCGAAATTGCGGCCATTGGTCACCGAGCGATGGATATTCACCGTGGGCGCCAGCAGTATATGGGCGCCTTTGGACTTAACCTCGTCGGCCAGCGCCGCGCCGATCTCTTCGAGCAGCGGCACATTCCATGTCGAGCCCAGGGCGATGCCTACGGGGAAGCTGGCCGATTTCACCCCGCCGATCAGCGACCCGCCGCCACGCGCGCCATTGGGGCCGTCCGTTACGCGCAGCTTGCCGATATTCAGGCGCACGATTGCCGGCACACTCCAGAAATCCTCGCCGGAAAGGATGGAAACCTTCTCCTCCAGCGTCATGGCGGCCAGCAGCTGCTCGATCCGTTCGGAATTGCTCAAAATATTCTCCCCGACGCCTTGGGTGCCCACATCTGCACCGATCACCATGGCCTTATACGTGGCCAACGGTGCCGCAGGAAGATCGATACCAGCAACGCTTTTGCGAAGTTCCCAACGTTCCGGTCAGCATCGCGCGCACTCGTCAAATGCGACGCCAATCGCTAACACATGCTGCGTTTGTGTGACGAGGATCGAATCGTGAAAAAATGCACTTGTGGGGCAGGGCGGCTTACCACTCCAAAACGATTTTGCCCTTTTCGCCACCTGCGGCCAGCTCAAACGCCTTGGCGTAATCGTCCGCGCTCATCCGGCGCGTGATGACCTTGCGCACATCGAGCCCCGATTCCAGCATGGCCAGCATCTTGTGCCAGGTCTCGAACATTTCCCGCCCATAGATGCCGCGCAACGTAATCATCCGGAACACGATCTTGCCCAGATCGAAATTGAACGGTCGGGCCGGCACGCCCAACAGCGCGATGCGCCCGCCCATGACCATGTGGTCGATCATCTGGTCGAGTGCCGCGGGCGATCCGCTCATCTCAAGCCCGACATCGAAGCCTTCCTTCATGCCGAGCTTTGACATCACTTCGCGCAGGTCTTCATGGGCGATGTTGACCGGAACGACATCGGCCACTTCCGCCGCCAGTTTCAGCCGCTCGGGATTGACGTCGGTGATTACCACGCGCCGCGCGCCCACATGGCGGGCCACCGCGGCGCCCATGATGCCGATCGGGCCGGCGCCGGTCACCAGCACATCTTCGCCCACAATGTCGAATGCCAGTGCGGTATGGACGGCATTGCCGAGCGGATCGAGGATTGCGCCCATCTCATCATCGACGCCGTCGGGCAGGGGGATAATGTTGAAGGCTGGTATCCTGACGAATTCGGCAAAGGCGCCCGGCAGGTTGACGCCAATGCCCTTGGTTTCGGGATCGAGATGGAATTTGCCCGCCCGGCTGGCCCGGCTTTTCATCCCCACAACGTGGCCCTCGCCGGACACGCGCTGCCCGACCTTCAGGTTACGCACATCGGCTCCAATAGCGGCAATTTCGCCGGCATATTCGTGGCCGGTGATCAGCCCCACCGGCACGGTTTTGGCTGCCCACTCATCCCAGTTGTAGATATGGATATCCGTGCCGCAGATGCCGGTTTTGTGTACCTTGACCAATACATCTTCGGGTCCGATCTCAGGAATTGGCCGGTCTTCCATCCAGATGCCGCGTTCCGGCCTGGCCTTGACGAGCGCTTTCATCAGATGATCCCCAATTCCCGTCCTGCTTCGGCAAAGGCGCCGATGGCGAAGTCCACGTCCGCTTCGCTCAGCGCCGCTGACATCTGAGTGCGGATGCGCGCCTTGCCCTTGGGCACGACGGGGAAGAAGAAGCCCGCGACATAGACACCGCGCCTGTCGAGCGCCGCCGCCAGTTCCTGCGCTTTGGTCGCCTCGCCTAGCATTACCGGGATGATGGGTGTCTCGCCGTCGAGCAGATCGAAGCCAGCGGCTGAAAGCCCGGCCCGGAAGCGTCTCGTGTGCGCCATCAGCGTTGCGCGCCGGTCGTCAGCCTGATCGGCCAGCTCCAGTGCTTTCAACGATCCGGCAGCCACGGCCGGCGCCAGCGCATTGGAAAAGAGATAGGGCCGCGCGCGTTGCCGCAGCAGGTCGATGGCCTGTTGCGGTCCGGCGATGAACCCGCCCATCGCCCCACCCAGCGTCTTGCCGAATGTGCCTGTGATGATGTCCACCTCGGCGCCGGTCAGCGCACCGGTGCCGCGTCCCTTCGGGCCCAGATGTCCTGTCGCGTGGCAATCATCGACCGCGATAATGGCGTCATATTTGTCAGCGAGCGCCCGGATTTCGGCCAGCTTGGCGATATGGCCGTCCATCGAGAACACGCCGTCGGTGACGATCAGCCGGAAGCGGCTGCCCTCCAACACCGCCAGCTTCAGCTGGTCTTCGAGGTCGTCCATGTCGCTGCTGGCATAGCGGTAGCGCTTGGCCTTGGACAGGCGCACGCCGTCGATGATCGAGGCATGGTTGAGAGCGTCCGAAATAATGGCGTCGTCCGAGCCAAGCAGGCTTTCAAACAGCCCGCCATTGGCGTCAAAACACGCTGCAAAGAGAATGGAATCGTCCTTGCCGAGGAATTTGGCCGTTGCCTGCTCGAGCTCGCGATGCAGGTCCAGCGTGCCGCAGATGAAGCGCACCGAGGCCATGCCGAAACCATAGTGTTGGATGGCGTCGATCGCGGCAGCGGCGATTTCAGGGTGGTCAGCGAGGCCCAGATAATTATTGGCGCACAGATTGACCATTATACGGTCGCCCACTGCGATGCGGCCACCCTGCGGTCCGGTGATTTGCCGCTCACGCTTGAGCATGCCTGCATCAGCTATGCCGTCGAGCTCGCTTTGCAGATGCTTGAGAAAACCGGAATCCAATGGAACCTCCTCCTGACGGATATTCCAATATAACGGAAACGATGCCGCAACAATGGAATTCTAGCGGTAGAGCAGAACCAGCAGGCCCGTGGCGGTCTCGGTTCCGCCATTCGAAATGGCATGCGGCACGTCGGCAGGGTAGCGGGCGGTCTCGCCGCGCTTCACTTCTGCTTCGCCCCGGCCGCTTCTGATGATGAGGCCATCGGTCCAGGCCGTGAAATGTTCCACCGCGCCCTTGGCATGGGCTTCGCTGTCCAGCCGCCCGCCTGCCGCGATCTCGACCGCGTACCATTCCGTGTGGCCCGCCAAACGGGGCGGGCTCAGGATCTTCAGCCGGCAAAGTCCATCCCCGCTCTTGATCTCGGGCGTATGGGGCGCAGGCGTGATTTCAATGACGTCGTGTTCATTGGCGGTGCCGCCGCCCGCGATGAGGTCGGAAAATTCCAGCCCCAGCGCCTGGGTCAGGCTCCACAGCACCGCAAAAGTGGGATTGGCCTCGCCCCGCTCGATCTGGCTCAGCATCGATTTGGAAACCCCAGACATCCCCGCCAGAGCCTCAAGCGTCAACCGCCGCGCCTTGCGCTCGTTCTGGACAACCGGGCCGATTTTCGGGCTGGAACTCACCATCACACTCCTCACTCCTTTCCGATATAACGGATGATGCAGTGAGGTGTCCATTCCTGGAGCAGCGTCCCGCGTTGCCGTTTCGGCAATCGGTCGTACGACATTCGGCGCTTTAATCGAACGGGGGAGGTGGCCATTATGGCTCGAGGAGACCTGAGACATGACCTATGTGATCACCGAGACCTGCATTGACATCAAGGACGGCGCCTGTGCCTCGGTTTGTCCGGTGGACAGCATCTATGAGGGCGGGCGGATGTTCTACATCCACCCTGACGAATGCATCAATTGTGGCCTGTGCCTGTCAGTCTGTCCGGTCGATGCCGTTGCCTGGGAAGGCGACATCGCCGAAACGCAGAAGGGCTATATCGCGGTAAACCGAGACTTTTTTGGCCCGGAGGTAACCAATATGGGGTCGCCCGGAGGCTGGGAAAAGTCACGCTCGACCCCGCTCGATCACCCTGTCGTAGCCGCTCACCGGCCCCAATCGGCACAGTAGCCGCAGACCGCCTCGATCAATATGCCATTATAGCGCCGCACGCGGATCTTTGCGCGCCAGACGCTGCAATAGATACTCGATTTCGGCCTTAGCGGCAGCGGTCAGGCTGCTGCCGGGCTTGCGCTGGGCATCGCTGGCAATGGCGCCGCGCTTTTGCAGCACATATTTGCGCACCGCCAGCCCCACGCCCTGCTGCTGCTCGTAGCGCATCAGCGGCAAATGGGCGTCGAACAGGTCATGTGCCGCCTCGCGCTCGCCCCGCTGCTGCATGCTCACCACATCGGTCAGCATGTCGGGAAAGGCGTAGCCAGTCATCGCACCATCGGCGCCGCGCTCCATTTCGAAATCGAGGAACAGCCCGCCATTGCCGCACAGGATCGAGATATCCCGCATTTCGCCGGCCTTCTGGAACCCGCGCAGCTTGCTGATCTTTTCCAGCCCCGGCCAGTCCTCATGCTTGAGCATGACGCAGGAGGCGTGATTGTTGACGATGGTGCGGATGACATTGGGCGTCATCACCACGGTCAGGGTCAGCGGATAATCCTGGATGACGAACGGGATGTCCTCGCCAATGGCTTCGACTGCCTGGGCATAATAGGTGACGATCTGTTCGTCGGTGCGCAGGGCGGGGGGCGGGGCGATCATGACGCCGGCGGCGCCGAGGTCCATCACGTTGCGCGCCAGCGACCGCATTGCCGCAAAGCCGGGCGCCGACACACCAACGATGACGGGCACCCCGGCCCGGTCCACCACCTGCCGGGTGATCTGCAGCGATTCCTCGGGCTCGAGCTTGGGCGCCTCGCCCATAATGCCCAGAATGGTCAGGCCAGTGACGCCGGACTGCACATAGAAATCGGTCAGCCTGTCAACGGAATTGGTGTCGAGCGCGCCATCGGGGTGGAACGGCGTGGCGGCGATGGCGTAGACGCCATTGGTTTGCGGGGACAGGGGCATGGCATTCCTCGGATATCGGTGCGGCGCAGTATCCACACATATCGCTGCGGGTGAAACTGTCTTCCCATATCTTGAGACGATAGCTAATGTTTATTGATGGACACGCAATTCCTTGAAACCTTCGTCTGCGTCGTCGAGCAGGGCTCGATGGCCGAAGCGGCTCGACGCCTCGGCATCACCGCCGCCGCGGTTGGTCAAAGAATGCGGGCTCTGGAGGCAGAAATAGGTGTACCGCTCGTGGCGCGCGCCGGCCGGCGCGTCAGTCCCACCAGTGCCGGGGCGGCGCTCGTCGAGCCTGCGCGCCGCATTCTGGGGGAAGTCGCCAACCTGCAAACCGCCGCTCAGCCCGACCAGCCGGCCGGGCGCCTGACGCTGGGCTGCATCAGCACGGCCTTGACCGGCCTGATGCCCATGACCCTGCTCGACCTGCGGCAATCGGCACCCCGGCTCGAACTGGTCCTGGCGCCCGGCGCGAGCCCGGATTTGTTCGACCGCGTGCGCAACCGCGAACTCGATGCGGCCATTATCGTGCAGCCGCCCTTCGTCATGCCCAAATCCATGCAGTGGCAAACCGTCCGCCGCGAGCCGCTGGTGCTGCTGGCGCATCGCGAGCTGGCCTCGCGCAGCGTGGCCGACCTTCTGAGCGCCCAACCCTTCCTGCGCTATAATCGCGCCAGTTGGGGCGGGCGGCTCGTCGATATTTATCTTCGCCGGACCGGAATAATCCCCCAGGATCTGGTGGAGCTTGACGCGCTCGAAGCTATTGCAGTGATGGTCGATCAGGGCCTGGGCGTCGGCATCGTGCCCGATTGGCCAAAGCCCTGGCCGCATTGTCCCAATATTGTGGCCCTGCCGCTCGAAGAGATCACCGCCAAGCGCAATGTCGGCGTGGTCTGGCGCCGCGGCACCCCACGCCAACGGCTGGTCCAGGCGCTGCTCGAAGCCGTCACAGCGCGCTAATTCTCCGACAGTAGCAGAAATTCCGAGCGTTGCCTTTTCGGCAATTAAAACCGCGAATTTTTGAACTTCTTGAGAACGGCATCCTGGGCCATCATCGGTGACGTCGCGATGACAACCCGGAGAGGGAAAGCCGGGGACACTGCAACAGGGAACGCAGCTCATGTCCATTTTTACGATGAATCGTCGCCGCTTTGTTCTTGGTACCGCCGCGCTGGGAGGCATGGCTGCCACCCATAGCCTGATCGGCGTGCAGGCGGGGCTGGCGCAGGATGTCGCCAAGGTTCGGATGCAGCTTGGCTGGCTCGCCTCCAATGGCATTCTGGGAGAAGTCGCTGCCATCAAGAAGGGCTTCTTTGCCGAGGAAGGCGTCGAGCTCGAAATCGTACCCGGTGGTCCCAATATCGATGGCGTGGCCGGTGTCGCGGCTGGCCAGTCGCAATTGGGCATGACCTCATCCAGCCCCGCCATCATGCTGGCGCGCTCGGCCGGCATTCCCATCAAGGCGTTCCTCGCCGGCTACCAGAAACATCCCTTCTCCTATTTCTCGCTGGGCAAGAACCCGATCCGTACGCCGCAGGACATGATCGGCAAGACCGTCGCTACCCAGCCCTCCGCAGTCATCCTGCTGCGTGCGCTGCTGGCCGCCAATGGTATTGCCGAGGATCAGGTCAGCATCGTCAATATGGGCGCGGATATGAACCAGCTCATCACCGGCCAGGCCGATGTGGTGACCGGCTGGAACACCAATGTCGAGGCCATGCAGATTCTGGGCCCGGACGCCGTCGAACTGATGCTGTGGGATGCCGGACTGCAGCTCTACGCCAATGTCTATTTCGCCACCGACGACCAGATAGACAACCACGGCGATGTGCTCGCCCGCTTCACCCGGGCCGCCGCCAAAGGCTGGGCCTATGTGCGCGACAATCAGGAAGAAGGTGTGGATATGCTGGTGGAAGCCTATCCCAATATGCAGCGCGCGCCTGAGCTGTTGGCGGTCGGGGCGGTGTCCAACTATTCCTTTGGCGAAACCACTAAAGCCGATGGCTGGGGCACCATGAGCCCGGCGCTCTGGGAAGCGCAGATCAAGACCTATGCGGATCTGGGGCAGTTCTCCGGCACTGTGCCCACGCTCGACGACGTCGTCACCTTCTCGGTGCTCGATGCCACTGTCGATGCGCGCAGGGCGGTGGGCTGACCATGTTGGCAGCTCTGGAACAGAATCTGGAAACGAGCGCGAGCCATCCCGCCATTTCGGTCAGGAACGTCTCGGTGCGTTTCGGCGAGGGCAGGGGCGAAGTCACCGCGCTGTCCGACGTTTCGCTCGACATTCCCGAGGGCGGCTTTGTCACCATGCTGGGACCCTCAGGCTGTGGCAAATCCACCTTGTTGCGCGCCATAGCCGATCTGGTGCCGACCAGTGGCGGCGATATTTCCGTGCTGGGACGCTCGCCCCGGCAGGCCCGCGAAGGCCGCGATTTCGCCTTCGTCTTCCAGGACGCCACTTTGCTGCCCTGGCGCAGCGTCATCGACAATGTGCGGCTGCCGATCGAGGTCGGCAAGAAGAACGGCGCCAGTTTTGACGACCCGCACAAGCTGCTGGCCATGGTTGGCCTGGCCGGCCGCGAAGATGCGCTGCCGCATGAGCTTTCCGGCGGCATGCGCCAGCGCGTCGCCATTGCCCGGGCACTGGTGACCCGGCCGCGTATCCTGCTGATGGACGAGCCATTCGGCGCGCTGGACGAAATTACCCGCGACAAGCTCAATGAGGAATTGCTGCGCATCTGGCAGGAGACGGGGACGACCATTGTCTTTGTGACCCATTCCATTCCGGAAGCCGCGTTCCTGGGCCAGCACGTGCTGATGCTCAAGGCGCATCCGGGGCGGGTCAAGGACTTCATGAAGGTGGATTTCCCCTCCGGCCGGTCGCTGGCCATTCGCGACACCGTCGAATTCATCACGGTCACCGCGCGCCTGCGCACGATGCTGGAGGAATGTCTATGACTGACGCGCTCTCCAACCCCGTCACCAGTAACGTTGAGCCGAACGAAGGCTTCATTCATCGCTTCGGCGAAGGTCTGCAGCGCAGCTTGCCCGTCATTCTCACGGCAGGTGGCCTGCTCATCGTCTGGCAGGTGGGGGTAACCGTCTTCAACGTGCCCACCTTCATGGCGCCCAGTCCCACTGCAATCGCGGTGGCGCTTTACGAAAATGCCGGCACGCTCTGGCGTAATGTCCAACCCACCATGCTCGAAGCCGCGCTGGGCTTTGTGTTCGGCAACCTCTTTGCCATCCTGCTGGCGATCTGGTTCGTGCACAGCCCCACGGCCGAGCAGGCGGTCTACCCGCTCGCGGTCTTCGTCAAGGCCATCCCGATCATCGCGCTGGCGCCGATCCTGGTCCTCATCTTCGGCAATGGTCTGACACCCAAGATCATTATCGCGGCGCTGATCTGCTTTTTTCCCACGCTGGTGAACATGGTTCAGGGTCTCAAATCGGCCAGTCCCGCCATGCTCGATCTGATGCGGGTGCTCTCCGCCAGCCCCAATGAGATCCTGTGGAAGGTCCGCATCCCGGCATCCCTGCCGTTCCTGTTCGCAGCCTTGCGCATTGCCGCCACCAGTTGCGTCATGGGAGCCATCGTCGCCGAGTGGATCGGATCTACCTACGGGCTGGGGGCGCTGATCATCGACGCCACCTTCAATTTCCGCTCGGCGCTGCTCTACGCCACCGTGGTGATCGCGGCATTGCTCGCCGTGCTCCTGTTCTCACTCGTTTCATTGGCGGAAAGCCGCATCGTCCGGTGGAAGCCGGCCGCGTCCGAATAGGCGCGAGGAGGAATTTACATCATGCAATCCCCAATCGTTTTGCCGTCCCGGCAGGTCAATGTCGTGGATCGGTCGGATGTCGTCGTCGTCGGTGGCGGCCCAGCCGGCATTTCGGCGGCCATCTCGGCGGCCCGCAACGGCGCTAGCGTGACCCTCTTGGAGCGCTATCCCTATGTCGGCGGCCTGGCCGCCGGTGGCATGGTCCTGGTGCTCGATGACATGATCAACGGCACTGAGGTCACCGTCAAAGGCATCTGCGTCGAGATGATCGAGCGCATGGAGCGGAAGGGTCTAGCCGTAGTGCCGAGCGAGAATGACCGCACCATCGAATTCCGGGATACGCCGGAAGCCTGGCAACGCTGGGCGCGCTGGGGTCTGTTCGACTTTCATGTCCAGAGCAATCCCAACCCCCATCCTGTCTGCTACGCCGCAGCGTTCGATCCCGATGCTTTCAAGCAGACCTCCTACGACCTGCTGACCGACGCCAAGGTCAAGATCCGCCTCCATAGCTGGTTCTCCTCGGCCATTGTCGAAGACGGCCGGATCACCGGCGTCGTCTGCCAGACCAAGGCTGGCCTTGAAGCCATCATGGGAAGCGTGGTGATCGACACGACCGGCGACCTCGACGTCGCCGCCAGTGCCGGCGCCGCCCATACCAGTTCGGACTTCATCCTCACCACTGTCTCCCGCTGGGGCGGGGTGGATACCGATGCCGCCGAGCGCTTCGAGCGCGAGGAGCCGGAAAAGTTCAAGGCGCTCGATCACGAAGCCAAGCGTCTGATCGGCGGCTGCTGGTCGTTCTGGTGGCTCAAGACGCCGCTGCCGGGCGTGGTCTGGCTCAATTGCCCGCACATGCCCAAGCTCAGCGGCATGAAGGTAGAAGACCTCACGGCCGCTGAACTCGAGGGCAGGGCCCGTATCGGCCGCCTGCTCGATTTCGCCCGCGAGAACCTGCCGGGCTTTGAAAAATCCTACGTGGTGGATTTTGCGCCCCAGACCGGCGTGCGCCAGACCCGCCTGCTCGAAGGCGCCTATGTCGTCAGCAAGGACGATGTCATGCATCGCCGGCATTTCGAGGACACAGTGTGCCGGGGCCGCGATTACTACACGCCCTATCGCTCCATGCTGCCCAAGGAGATCGACCAGCTCATCGTCGCCGGCCGCCACTATTCGGCGACGCCCCAGGCCCAGAAATCGAGCCGCGAAATCCCGCCCTGCATGGCCATGGGGGAAGCAGCCGGTGTTGCTGCCGTGGTTTCGCTCAATGCCGGCGTTACGGCGCGGCACGCCGACATAGCCGAAATACGCCAGCGCCTGCGTGCCCAAGGCGCCGATCCCGGCGATATTCCCTCCGCCAACGCCCTCTTTCTGGAGGCTGCAGAATGAGTTCCCTTCCGCTCGACGGCATCCGCGTCGTGGATTTCACCCAGGTCATGCTGGGCCCGTGCTGCACGCAGATGCTGGCCGACTACGGCGCCGAGGTGATCAAGGTCGAAAAGGCCAAGATCGGCGACCTCTCGCGCTGGTCGCTGGGATCCGACCCCGACGGGCTTAACAATCCCGTCTTCACCTCGCTCAATCGCAACAAGAAGAGCCTGGCGCTGGACCTCAAGACCCCGGAAGCCCGCGCCGCTGTGCTCGAATTGCTGCGCAGCGCCGATGTGGTCGTCAACAATTTCCGGCCCGGCGTCATGGAGCGCATGGGCTTTGGCTATGACGATCTGAAGAAAATCAACAAGCGGCTGGTCTATGCCGTGGGCACCGGCTTCGGCCTCGAAGGCCCTTACCGCCACAAGGGCGGCCAGGACACACTGGCCCAGGCCCTGACCGGGGTGATGGAACGCAAATCCGACAACAGCCACCCGACAGCCGTCTATTCGACGACGCTGGCCGATTACTCGGCCGGCATGCATCTGGTGCAGGGCATCTTGCTGGCGCTGCTGCATCGCGACCGTACCGGCGAAGGCCAGCAGGTTGCCGTCAGCCTCTACAGCTCGCTCATCGCCATGCAGATGCAGGAAGGTACCATGCATCTGATGCGCGGCAAGGAACTGAACTGGTCCGCCTTCCCGCTGACCGGCGTGTTCGAGACCACCGACGGTGCGCTCGTCATGGTCGGGGCGTTCAAAACCAATCCCCTGCAGGACATTTGCACCGCTCTGGGCATCGAAGATCTGTCGCAAAAGCCCGAACATAAGGACTTCGACGCCCAAATGGCCACGCGCCCGGCGCTGCAAGCCGTGTTCCGTCAGCATTTCGCAACCAATACAACAGCGCATTGGCTCAAGCGCCTGGAAGACGTGGACATTTTGTGCTCCGAAGTGCGCTCGCTCCCCGAGGCTTTGGCCGACGAGCAGACGCTGATCAACAAGCTGATCCTCGATGTGGGCGAGACACCAGCCGGCCCGGTGCGTGTCATCGGCTCGCCCATCGACATGTCCAGTGCGCAAGTCTCCATCCGCCTCAAGCCGCCCATTCTGGGCGAGCACAATGAAGCGATCCTGGCCGAGCTGAAGCAGGAAGCGGCAGAATGAGTGTCGAGTACAGCGTCGCCGATCGCATTGCCCGCGTCACCCTCAACCGTCCCGAGCGGATGAATGCGGTCGATCCCGCCACCGAAGCCGAACTCGAAATGGTATGGCGCGATATCGAGAGCCGCGCCGACATCAGCTGCGTGGTGCTGACCGGCGCCGGCGAAAAGGCCTTCTGTGCCGGTGCCGACCTAAAGGGCGGCGACAACGGCATCGAAAAGTCAGGCCTGCAATATTGGTCGCAGAGCCACCCGCACGGCTTCGGCGGCATTGCCTATCGCAAAAGCATGGACGTGCCGCTGATCGCCCGGGTCAACGGTTTTGCCCTGGGCGGCGGCTTCGAAATAGTACTGGGCTGCGACATCGTCATATCAGCCGACACCGCCAAATTCGGCCTGCCGGAGGCCCGTGTCGGCCGCATGCCACTCGAGGGCGGCATGATCCAGTTGCAGCGCAAGATTCCGCACAATCTGGCCATGGGCGTCATGCTGACCGGCAAGCGCTTCACCGCCGCCGAAATCGCGAGTTACGGCTTGATCAACGAAGTGGTGCCGCTGGCCGAACTCGACGTCGCCGTGCAGCGTTGGGTCGATGACATCGTGGCCTGCGCGCCGCTCTCGCTCCGCGCCATCAAGCAGACGGTCAACCGCACGTCCCACCTGCCGCCTGCCGAGGCGCAGGCGCTGCGCACCCCGGCGCTGATCGCCGCCCTGGTCAGCGAGGATGCCGGCGAGGGCGTGCGAGCCTTCCAGGAAAAGCGCGCTCCGGTATGGCAGGGCCGCTAGCGCATTTCCCGCGCCATGCTAGGACTAGGTGACCAAAGCGATTTTTCACGACAGGCCCGCCATGCATGCCAGCATCCTGCGTTACTTTGCCGAGGTGGCGCGCTCCGGCTCGATCCGCAAGGCATCCGAGGAATTGCATGTCGCAACCTCCGCGCTCAGCCGGCAGATCAAGAAGCTCGAGGACGAATTGGGCACGCCCTTGTTCGAGCGGTTTTCCGATGGCCTGCGGCTGACCCATGCCGGGGAAATCGTGCTACGGCACGCCACCGAGACGCTGCGCCATTTCGATTTGATGCGGTCGGAAATCGGGGAAATGCGCGGCAAGCGCACCGGGCGGGTGCATATTGCCTGCCTCGATAGCCTGGGCATTCAATTCCTGCCCGAATTCGTCCGCCGGTTTCATCAGCAACATCCAGCGATCGATTTCCGTATTCGTACAGAGAGTTACAACACGATCTTCAAGCTGCTTGCCGAGGGCGATTGCGATATCGGCATCACCTTCGATCTGGCCCGGCCGCCCGATATCGACGTGGTCACGGGGGTACGCATGCCGCTCCGCGCCATCGTGGCCAGCGGCCACCCGCTCGCCCGGCAAGCCAGTGTCACCCTGCAGGAATGCGCGCAATTTCGCCTGCTGCTCCAGCTCGACCACGAAGTGATGAGCTCGATCATTGCCTGGGAACTGGGTTCGCTCGATCGCGTCAGCCGCACCTTTGTGGCGACCAATAGTCAGATGATGCTGAAGCCGCTCATCCTGTCCGGTGATGGCATAGCCTTTTTCACCTGCATCGGCCTGCTAAAGGAGCTGGAGGAGGGTCTGGTCAAGGCTGTTCCCATTGCCGGCCTGCGCCTCAGTCCGCTGGAAATGGCTGTAGTCACCCCCAACCGCCGGCAATTGACCGGCGCTACCCTGCTCGTCGCCGAACAACTCGCGCTCGACTTGCAGCGCTTCGCCGACCGCATCTACGCCGTGGCCCCGCTGGAGGGCACATAGCCCGAACGGCGAGCCGGCAAGACCCTGACGGGACCGGCGGCCGATTAGGGCTCGCTATTTCCGGCGCTTCGCAAATCTGGCAGACTGGGGCAGCGTGAAATCGGGCGGGTGGCATGGATAGGGTCACGAGGCTGGAGGGCTGGTCGTCGCCAATAGTGGAATCGGTGACCCATACAAGGTTCACCGAGGCCGGCAGCATGCTGATGCGCCCGGATGGTTGCTGGGACTTTGCCATCCTCAAATCGGCAGACCAAACCATCGTGCTGCGCACGGGCCTCACCACGACCGCCGTAACCCACCACTACGCCGCCGGCGACGAAATCCTCTCCATTGCCTTCAAGGCCAGCAGCTATATGTCCCTGATGCCCGGCGAGCAGATGCGCGACAAAGGCACCGTGCTTGAAACCATCGGCCGGGACCGCTTCTGGCTCGGCACTGACGTGCTCGAAATCCCGACCTTCGACACCGTGGACAGTTTCGTGCAGAAGCTGGTGCGCCACAGCCATGTCGAGGATAATAGCCTCGTCGCCTCCGTCGTCTCGGGCCACCCCATGGCCATGTCCGAGCGCACCATGCAGCGGCACTTTCTCAAGACCACCGGGCTCACCTACAAGACATTCACCCAGATCGAACGCGCCCAAAAGGCGCTGGCGCTGCTGCAACAGGGCCGGCCCGGCGCCGATGTGGCATTTGCCCTGGGCTATGCCGATCAGCCGCACATGATCCGCTCGGTCAAGGCCATTATGGGCGTGACGCCCGGCAGGCTCGCCCGCGACTGAAACTTGTCGGAAATCTTCAATCCCGCAATCGCCCCGCTGGCTAGAAAGGATGCACTTTCAACACCAGCAAGGACGCAGCAAATGACCGACATCACCCCGTTCAAGATTGCCATTCCCGAAGCCAAACTGACCGATCTGCGCCAGCGCCTGGCCAATACGATCCTGGCCAATGAGGTGCCCGGCGCTGGTTGGAGCTATGGTCCCACGACCAGTTTTGTCGCCGGCATGATCGATCGCCTGCAAAACGGTTTTGACTGGCGCGCCCAGGAAGCCGCCATCAACCGGCATTCGCAATTCACCACCGAGATCGATGACCAGACCATTCATTTCCTGCACGTCAAGGCAGACACCGGGAATGCAATTCCGTTGCTGTTGCTGCATGGCTGGCCGGGCTCCTTCGTCGAATTTCTCGGCGCCATCGAGCCGCTGACCGCCGCCGGCTTCGATCTGGTTATTCCCTCGCTGCCCGGTTTTGGCTTTTCCGGCCCGACACGCGAGGCCGGCTGGAACGATGGCCGCATCGCCAATGCCCTGCTCGAATTGATGTCGCGCCTTGGCTATCAGCGCTTCGGCGTGCAGGGCGGCGACGCCGGGGCGGTGATCGCGCCGGCTATCGGCCGCGCTGCGCCCGATCGGGTCATTGGCGTTCATGTCAACGCCGCCACCATGGGCTTCATCCCGATGGGCCCGATCGAACCCAGCGAGATCGCCACTTTCAGCGATGCCGAAAAGACCCGTCTGCAACGCCTGCAGCAATTCATGGCCGAGCGCTTTGGCTTCAATGCGTTGCAGTCCAGCCGGCCCCAGACAGTGGCATACGGCATCACCGACTCGCCCGCGGGCCTTATTGCCTGGCTGGGCGACATGTTCGCCGGCTTCGGCGATAGTCCCGATGCCGTGGACAAGGACAAGTTCCTGACCAATCTTCTGGTCTACTGGTTCACCGGCACGGCCGCCTCTTCGATCCGCCTCTACTACGAGAATGCGCATGATCCAGAGGCGTGGTCACCCAAGCCGAATTCGGGCGTTCCTACCGGGGTGGCCGTTTTCGCCCGCGACGAAGTTGCCATTCGCCGCTTCAGTGAGGATGGAAACACTATTGCCCGCTGGACGGAACTGGACAGCGGCGGCCATTTCGCCGCGCTGGAAGTGCCCCAGGTTTGGGCGGCCGAGGTCGCGGCCTTCTTCACCAGTCTCAAATAATGCGCAGGGGAGTGGTGGCCGTCGCCGCCGCTTCCCGCTTCATTTCGACGTGATACTGCTGCTCTGGCGCGGGCTTTGCCCGTATATAAAGCCTAGCCGCGTATAACAGCTCGCAAAGGTTCGTCTTATGGCCAGATCATCCGCCATCCCGTTGACTGCTCCGACGACCCGTGCCGCCCTGGCCGCGCTGTTTTTCGTGCCGGTCCTGTTGCTTGGCGCCTGGCAGGCCGGGGCGAGGGCCGAAGAAAAGCCTGTTGTCATTCCCGCGCCCTCCAGTGATATCACCGAATCCGGGCCGACCGCCACGGCCGTCTTTGCCGGCGGTTGCTTCTGGGGTGTGCAAGGCGTGTTCCAGCATGTGGTCGGCGTCACCAATGCGGTCTCAGGTTATTCCGGCGGCGCTGCGGAGACGGCGACTTACGAGCAGACCGGCAGCGGCACCACCGGCCACGCCGAAACCGTTGAGGTGACCTATGATCCAGCTGTGGTCAGCTATGGCCAATTGCTGCAGATCTACTTTTCGGTCGCGCACAACCCGACCCAGCTCAATTACCAGGGTCCCGATCACGGCACGCAATATCGCTCGACGATCTTTCCCGTCAGCGATGCGCAGGCGGAACTGGCCCGGGCCTATATTGCCGAGCTCGACAAGGCCGGTTTGTTTGAAGGGCCGATCGTCACCACGATAGAGCCGTTCGAGGCATTCTATCCCGCCGAGCAATACCACCAGGATTTCCTGACGCTGAATCCGACCTGGCCCTATATCGTGGCCAATGACCTGCCCAAGATCGCGGCACTCAAGGCGCTGTTCCCCGACGAATATCGTGACGAGCCGGTGCTTGTCGGTACATTATAAAGAGAAGGGCAGGGCGCAGCCATCGGCGGTGACGCATATGCAAACTACTGGCAGTGCCATTTTTTGGCCCCTCGATGGGCACCATTCTGCCAGCAAGCAGTCGTAGGAGTAAGTGGTCGGGCCGTTACGGAACCAAGCAGACAAATCGCGGGTTCCTGTCGCAGACGGTCTCAATAGCAGGGAGAACAGCGATGAAACTGTTCAACGCATTCGCTATCGCCGCAATGACCGCCACCCTCTCGACAGGGGCCGCTTGTGCGGCCGACATGATCACCGTTCCCACGTCCACGCCGGTTGAAATGCCCGTTGCCGAGCCGGCGGGTTTCGACTGGACCGGCTTTTATGCGGGCGTCTACGGCGTCGCGCAGAATGGCGAGGCCAGCGGCACGCAATATGGCCTGGGCGTCCAGGCGGGCGTCAATGCTCAGTTTGACTATTATCTATTGGGTGCCGAAGTGGCCGTACAGGGCCTGGCGGGCAATGATGGGGTCGGGGAGACCAGCTATGGTCAGATTCTGGGCCGCGCGGGCCTGGCCGTCACCGATGATGTGGCCGTCTATGCCGCGGGCGGCTATGGGCTCGATCTTGGTGCGCCTGAGGAAGATGACATGCTGTTCGGCGCGGGGGTCGAAATGGCGATCTCCGGCAATGTCTCGGTCGAAGCGCAATATCTGCGCAGCTTCCCCCTCTCGGGTGATAACGCCAAGAACCAGTTTACCGTTGGCGCGAACTATCACTTCTGATTCTTGACAAGCGGTCCAATAGCCCTGTCTATGGTGGGGCTATTTCGTTTTCGGGCAAGGCTTTGTGCAAGCGCAGTGCCCTGATTCTGCCGTCTGGTGACCATGGGCAGGCGCCAATCAAGCCGCATTTGTATCAAATTGAACCAATTGCGCGGTATTGATGCAACACAAGCCCCCAAATGGTCATTGAATCTTATCCGAGCCTCCAAATTTGCCCTTGGGGAGGCTTGTCAGCGGCCCCCTCGTGGGGCATTTATCGGTCGACTACGGTTAACTCTATGGGAGTGCAAGATATGTTTGTACGTTCGCTTTCTCTCGGTGTGGCTGCTGCCGCGCTGCTCGTTGGTGGTGCTCAGGCCGCCGACCTCATCATCCCGACCACGCCTGCTCCGATCTATGAAGCAGCCGGTTTCTCCTGGGATGGTATGTATGCTGGTGTTCAGGGCGGCGGCGAGTTCTTCGACGGCTTCACCAATGGTGTCATCGGTGCTCACGTCGGCGTGAACTTCATCGTTGCAGACCCGATCCTGCTCGGCGTCGAAGGCACTGCTGAATACGTGTTTGGCGATGAGACCGACGGTTACGGCGAGTTCTTCATCAACGGTCGCGTTGGCGCCGTTGTGACCGACTCGGTCCTCGTCTACGCTCTCGCCGGTGCCGGTGTTGCAGCTCAGGACGGTTCGGACAACGTTGGGCTGTACCAGCTCGGCGGTGGTGTTGAGCTTGCTGTTACCGATGCTGTGTCCGTTCGTGGCCAGATCGTCGGTGTCGGTACGTTCGACGATGGCGATGACTTCTTCGAAGCCGCCAAGGCAACCATCGGCGTTTCCTACCACTTCTAAGATTTATAAGAGATGGGGCGTTCGCGCCCCGTCGACTGAATCTTGTAAGCCCAATTCGGCGAACCACTTCGTGTGGTTCGCCGTTTTGCTTTTGGGTTCATGATTCGGTTATCTGAAGGTGCACGCGAAGCGGTTATCCGGCGTGTCGGCGTGCACAGTCCGTTAGCACCAGGGCGCCAGGCGCGTATGCCGTGACAGCCCGTTTTCACGCAAATGTTTGCCGCCGAAATGCCTATCGGCGTGGCAAATTGGCGCTCTCTCGCACTATCGATATATGATTATTCTTCTCATATTTTCTTTCCCTTGAAACGCGCCAGCCAAAGGTCTAATCCCAAGCCATCAACTTCCGCGTTGGTTCGCTTGCCCCAATTGCTTGCAGAACTCTCGCGTTCCCGGCTTCTCCTGTCGGTCTTGAGTGTTAGGCTGCCGCATGACTGATTTGCTCAGCGACTATCTGCCCATTGTCATTTTCATCGGCATTGCCGGTCTTATCGGACTGTCGCTGCTGGTGGCCCCCTTCATCGTCGCCGTAAAGCGCCCGGACCCTGAAAAGGTCTCCGCGTTTGAAGCTGGCTTTGAAGCCTTCGACGATGCGCGCATGAAGTTCGACGTCCGTTTTTATCTCGTGTCGATTCTCTTCATCATCTTCGACCTCGAAGTGGCTTTCCTCTTCCCCTGGGCCGTGGCTTTCCGGGATGTGGGCTGGTTCGGCTTCTGGTCGATGATGATTTTTCTCGGCGTTTTGACCGTCGGGTTCATTTATGAATGGCGGAAAGGGGCTCTCGAATGGGATTGAGCGAACAGAACGCTACGCTGGTTGCGCCGCGTCCCACCGGGCTCATCGATCCGCGCACCAATAAGACTGCAGGTGCCACCGATCCGTTCTTCACCGATGTGACGGACGAGTTGGCGGACAAAGGATTCCTGGTTTCCACCGTGTCGCAACTGGTCAACTGGGCTCGCACCGGCTCGTTGATGTGGATGCAGACGGGCCTGGCCTGCTGCGCCGTCGAGATGATGCAGATGTCGATGCCGCGCTACGACATCGAGCGTTTCGGCACCGCCCCGCGCGCCTCTCCGCGCCAGTCCGACGTGCTGATCGTTGCCGGTACGCTGACCAACAAGATGGCTCCGGCCTTGCGCAAGGTCTATGACCAGATGCCCGAGCCGCGCTACGTCATCTCCATGGGCAGCTGCGCCAATGGCGGCGGCTATTATCACTATTCCTATTCGGTTGTGCGTGGCTGCGATCGCGTGCTGCCGGTGGACGTCTACGTCCCCGGCTGCCCCCCGACCGCTGAAGCGCTTCTTTACGGCATCCTCTTGCTGCAAAAGAAGATTCGGCGCACCGGCACCATCGAACGTTAGGACCCGATTTCATGGATGAAGTTATCGAGGTTGATCCGCTGACCGCGCTGGGCGAGCACATTACCGACGCTTTGGGCGGCGTAATTCTTGCCAGCGAAATCAGCTATGGCGAGCTGACACTGACCATCGGGCGCGACGCAATTGTGGCCGTCGCCACCTTCCTGCGCGACGATGCCAAATGCCGGTTCATCAGCTTCATCGACGTAACGGCGGTCGACTACCCGGAGCGCGATGAGCGGTTCGACGTGGTCTACCACTTCATGAGCCCGCATCTGAATCAGCGTATCCGCATCAAGCTGACGACCGACGATACGATGCCGGTGCCCAGCATTACCGGCGTGTTCCGTGGTGCTGACTGGTTCGAGCGCGAGACCTACGATCTCTACGGCGTATTGTTCTCCGGTCACGCTGATCTGCGCCGCATCCTGACCGATTATGGTTTTGACGGTCATCCGCTGCGCAAGGACTTCCCGGTCACCGGCTTCGTTCAGGTCAAATATGACGAAGAGCGCAAACGGGTCGTCTATGAGCCGGTCAAGCTGATGCAGGAATTCCGCACCTTTGACTATCTGTCGCCTTGGGAGGGTACAGACTATGTGCTGCCCGGTGACGAGAAGGCCAAGCAATGACCGTTGAAGCCGAAGTCCGCAATTTCACCATCAACTTTGGACCAGTCCACCCGTCCGCTCACGGCGTTCTGCGCTTGATTTTGGAGCTGGACGGCGAAATCGTAGAGCGTGTCGATCCCCATATCGGCCTGCTGCATCGCGGCACCGAAAAGCTGATCGAGCAGAAGACCTATCTGCAGGCCGTGCCCTATTTCGACCGCCTCGATTACGTGGCGCCGATGAACCAGGAGCATGCCTTTGCCCTGGCCGTCGAAAAGCTGCTGGGCCTTGAAGTGCCGCGCCGTGGCCAACTGATCCGCGTGCTCTATTCAGAAATCGGGCGCCTCCTGGCGCACCTGATGAACGTGACGACGCAGGCCATGGACGTTGGCGCGTTGACGCCGCCGCTCTGGGGCTTCGAGCAGCGCGAAAAGCTCATGGTGTTCTATGAGCGCGCTTCGGGCGCCCGCATGCATGCCGCCTATTTCCGCCCTGGTGGCGTCCATCAGGACCTGCCGCAGGCGCTGATCGATGATATCGAGACGTTCTGCGAGACCTTCCCCAAGGCGCTTGCGGATATCGACAGTCTTCTGACCGATAACCGCATTTTCAAGCAGCGCAACGTCGATATCGGCGTGGTCGATCTCGATGATGCGTGGAATATGGGCTTTTCCGGCGTGATGGTGCGCGGTTCGGGCGCTGCCTGGGACCTGCGCAAGAGCCAACCCTATGAATGCTATGCCGAAATGGATTTCGACATCCCGGTCGGCAAGAATGGCGATTGCTACGATCGCTATCTCATCCGCATGGAAGAGATGCGCCAGTCGACGAGCATCATGAAGCAGTGCGTGGCGAAGCTGAATGCAGCCGATGGCAAGGGCCCGGTGTCCTCGCTCGATGGCAAGGTCGTGCCACCCAGCCGTGGCGAGATGAAGAAGTCGATGGAAGCGCTGATCCATCACTTCAAGCTCTATACCGAAGGCTACAAAGTGCCGGCCGGCGAGGTTTACGCCGCTGTTGAAGCGCCCAAGGGCGAGTTCGGCGTTTATCTGGTCAGCGACGGCTCCAACAAGCCTTACCGCTGCAAGATCCGCGCGCCGGGTTTTGCGCATTTGTCGGCCATGGATTTCCTGTGTCGCGGCCACATGCTGGCTGACGTCTCGGCCATTCTTGGCTCGCTTGATATCGTGTTCGGAGAGGTTGATCGCTGATGGTTGCGCGTCGCCTTGCGGACGAGTCGGTTCAGCCGGCCGCGTTCGCCTTTACTGCTGACAACGCCAAATGGGCGGAATGGAAGATCGGGCTTTACCCGGCCGGCCGTCAGCAATCTGCTGTTATTCCGCTGCTTATGCGCGCGCAGGATCAGGATGGCTGGGTCAGCCGGGCGACGATCGAAACGATCGCCGACATGCTGGGCATGGCCTATATCCGTGTGCTTGAAGTGGCGACCTTCTATACCCAGTTCCAGCTGCAGCCGGTCGGCAGCAGGGCGCATATCCAGGTCTGCGGCACGACGCCATGCATGCTGCGCGGCGCCGAGGGGCTAATCGAGGTCTGCAAGAGCAAGATCCACCATGATCCGCACCATCTCAACGAAGATGGCACGCTGAGCTGGGAAGAAGTCGAATGCGCCGGCGCTTGCGTCAACGCACCCATGGTGGCGATTTTCCACGACACCTATGAAGACCTGACGGCCGAACGGCTGGAAGAGATCATCGACGCTTTCCAGGCCGGCAAGGGCGATACGATCAAGGCGGGCTCGCAGATCGAACGGCTGAATTCGGCTGCCGAAGGTGGCCGCACCACGCTGCTGGAGAAGCCGAGCGCCAGGCGCGAGAAGTTCGTGCCGCCACCCCCGCCAGTAGAAGCTGCGGCTCCCCCGGCGGCACCAGCCGCCCCCGCGCCGACCACCGCGGCCAAGCCCAAGGACGTAACTGCTGAATCTGCTCCGGCGATCAAGGGGACGCCCAAATCGGCCAAGGTTTCCGAGGCCAAGGCCGAAGGCGAGCGCAAGGCGGCAGATATTGCGGCCAAGGCGAATGGCAAGCCCAACAAGGCGATGCGGGAAACCGCTGTCGGCGCCGAGTCCGATGCGGCGAAGGTCGATGGGGGCAGGGCTCCCGGCAAGGCCACCAATGCCGCGTCCGCGCATGGTGCTACGCCGGCCGGCGCCGCAAAGACCCGTGCGATCAAGGCGCCCAAGGCCAATCCTGCCGAAGTCAATCCGGTGGCAGAAAAGGGTGGTGCAGCGCCGCTGTTCAAGGCCCCCGATGGCGCACCGGATGACCTCAAGTTGATTTCAGGCGTTGGCCCCGTGCTCGAGGGCCGTCTCAACGCTTTGGGCATCACCCAGTGGAGCCAGGTTGCCAAGCTGTCGGCCGAGGACATTGCCAGGGTCGAGGACTCGCTGAGCTTCAAGGGTCGCGTTGCGCGCGATAACTGGCTGCAGCAGGCGGATGTGCTAGCGCGCGGCGGGGTCGAAGAATACCGCAAGGTATTTGGGAAGGACCCACGCTAAATGGCTGAGGGCAAGATCGAGTTTGGCAAAATGACTACCAAGGACTACGCCATGGGCGTGGGTTTTGTGGTTATTGCCATGATCATTGCCCAAGGCCTTGTTGTTTACCTTATTCCAGGCGCCCCGCCAGCTTTGCTGGGCGCCATTGGCGCGGCCATCGGAGTGGCTGCCTGGTTTTCATACTTGCGGAAGCGGAACGGCTGATCATGCTCGCTGACAAGGATCGCATTTTTACCAATCTCTATGGCCAGGGCGACTGGGGCCTTGAAGGCGCGCGGTCTCGCGGCGCCTGGGTCGGCACCAAGGAGTTTATCGACTCCGGGCGCGACTGGATCACCAATGAGGTCAAGGCATCGGGCCTGCGTGGCCGTGGCGGGGCAGGGTTCCCCACCGCGCTTAAATGGACCTTCATGCCTAAGGTCAATGACGGCCGCCCGCACTACCTGCTGGTCAATGCCGACGAATCTGAGCCGGGTACCTGCAAGGACCGTGAAATTCTGCGCCACGATCCGCACCATCTGGTCGAAGGGTGCCTGTTAGCGGCCCGTGCCATGGACGCGCATCTGGCCTTTATCTATGTGCGCGGCGAGTTCATCCGTGAGCGCCAGCACCTGGAACGTGCCGTCGAGGAGGCCTATGAGGCTCGCCTGATCGGCAAGGACAATATCCACGGCTGGGACCTGGACATCATCGTCCATCACGGCGCCGGCGCTTACATCTGCGGCGAAGAAACCGCACTGATGGAAAGCCTGGAAGGCAAGAAGGGCCAGCCGCGCCTCAAGCCGCCATTCCCGGCCGGCATGGGCGTTTACGGCAACCCGACCACGGTGAACAACGTCGAGTCCATCGCCGTTGTGCCCGAAATCCTGCGCCGTTCGGGCGCCTGGTTCGCCTCGATCGGCCGCGCCAACAATACCGGTACCAAGCTGATGTGCGTTTCGGGCCATGTGAACCGGCCGGCGACCTTCGAAGAAGCCATGGGCGAGAGCTTCAAGGATATCATCGAAAAGCACTGTGGCGGCGTGCGTGGCGGCTGGGACAATCTGCTGGCGGTGATCCCCGGCGGTGCCTCGGTGCCCTGCGTCACCGGCGAGAAAATCCAGAACGCCATCGTAGATTTCGATGGCTTGCGCGAAGTTGGCTCATCCATGGGCACTGCGGCCATCATCGTGATGGACAAGTCCACCGACATCATCAAGGCAATCTGGCGCCTTTCGGCCTTCTACAAGCACGAAAGCTGCGGCCAGTGTACGCCCTGCCGCGAAGGCACGGGCTGGATGATGCGCGTGATGGAACGCATGGTCGAAGGCCGCGCCCAGAAGCGCGAAATCGACATGCTGTTCGAAGTCACTAAGCAGATCGAAGGCCACACTATCTGCGCATTGGGCGACGCTGCTGCGTGGCCGATCCAGGGCCTGATCCGCAATTTCCGCCACGTCATCGAGGCGCGGATCGACCAGTACACATATTCGTCCACCTCCGATGGCGCCGTGCCATCGATCGCGGCGGAGTAAGGCTGATGGCAAATATCAAAGTCGACGGCCAACTGGTCGAAGTTCCGGACTATTACACGCTGATGCAGGCGGCTGAGGCCGCAGGCGCGGAAATCCCGCGCTTTTGCTATCACGAGCGCCTGTCGGTGGCGGGCAATTGCCGCATGTGCCTGGTCGAGGTGAAGGGCGGTCCGCCCAAGCCGCAGGCGAGCTGCGCCATGTCGGTCAAGGATTTGCGGCCCGGCCCCAATGGCGAGCCGCCTGAAATGTTCACCAACACGCCGATGGTCAAAAAGGCCCGCGAAGGCGTGATGGAATTCCTGCTGATCAACCATCCGCTCGATTGCCCGATCTGCGATCAGGGCGGCGAATGCGATCTGCAGGACCAGGCCATGGCCTATGGCGTGGACAAGAACCGCTTTGCCGAAAACAAGCGCGCGGTCGAGGACAAGTATATTGGCCCGCTGGTCAAGACCTCGATGAACCGCTGCATTCACTGCACGCGTTGTGTGCGCTTCACCACTGAGGTTGCCGGCATTGCCGAAATGGGGCTGCTGGGTCGCGGTGAAGATGCCGAGATCACCACCTATCTCGAAAAGGCGCTGTCGAGCGAATTGCAGGGCAATGTGATCGATCTGTGCCCGGTGGGCGCGCTGACCTCCAAGCCCTATGCCTTCAACGCCCGTCCGTGGGAACTGACCAAGACCGAATCCATCGACGTGATGGATGCGGTTGGCTCGGCCATCCGTGTCGATAGCCGTGGCCGCGAAGTCATGCGCGTATTGCCGCGCATCAACGAGGCGATCAACGAAGAGTGGATTTCGGACAAGACCCGCTTCATCTGGGATGGCCTCAAGAGCCAGCGGCTCGATCGCCCCTATGTGCGCAAGAACAAGAAGCTGGGCGCCACCACCTGGGATGATGCATTCCAGACCGTTGCCAAGGCTCTCAAGAAGCCCGGCGCCCGCATCGGCGCTATCGCGGGTGATCTGGCCGGTGCCGAAGAGCTCTATGCGCTCAAGGCGTTGCTCGCTTCGCTTGGCTCGGGCAATGTGGACGCACGTCCCGCCGGTTCGGGCCTGTCGCCCGCCAATGGCCGCGCCTCCTACATCTTCAACCCGACCATTGCCGGGATCGAACAGGCTGACGCCATCCTGCTGATCGGCACCAATCCGCGCCGCGAGGCTGCTGTGCTCAATGCCCGCATTCGCAAGGTTTGGCGCGCGACCGGCCTGCCGATTGGCCTGATCGGCGAGAATGCCGATCTGACCTACACTGTGCAGCATCTGGGCAATGGCTCGGACTCGTTGGCTGATCTCGCCGCTAGCCAAGGCAGCTTTGCCGAGCTTTGGGCCAAAGCCAAAAAGCCGCTGGTGATCGTGGGCGAAGGCGCCGCGACTGCCGACGTGCTGGCTGCCGCTGCCAAGCTCGCAACAGCAAATGCCGAAATCGAAGCCGACTGGAACGGCTTTGCCGTGCTGCACAATGCCGCCGCCCGCGTCGGCGCGCTCGATGTCGGCTTCGTGCCGGCCAAGGGTGCTGCGGACACTGCCGCCATGCTGGCCGGTGGCGTCGATGTGCTGTTCCTGGTTGGCGCCGACGAAGTCGACATGTCCCAGCTCGGCGACACGCTCGTCGTTTATATCGGTACTCATGGCGACAATGGCGCGCATCGTGCCGACGTCATCCTGCCGGGTGCCGCCTATACCGAAAAGAGCGCTACCTATGTCAACACCGAGGGCCGTGTGCAGGTGACTAACCGCGCCGTGTTCCCGCCGGGCGACGCCAAGGAAGATTGGGCCATCATCCGCGCGCTGTCGGCCGTCGTCGGCCAGCCACTGGCCTTCAATTCGCTGGCGCAGCTGCGGGCTGCCATGTATGTGGAATTCCCGCACCTGGCCCGTATCGACGCCATTGCCGAAGGCAAGGCTGCCGATATCGCCAAGCTCGCCAAAACCTCGCCCAAGGGCAAGAAGGCGGCATTCGTATCGCCGGTGGCGGATTTCTATCTCAGCAATCCGATTGCCCGCGCATCCGCCGTCATGGGCGAATCCGCCGCATTGGCCGCCGGCCTGCGCCAGGCAGCGGAGTAGGGGAGCATAATGGACTTTATTACCGCCGCTCTCGACTACCTGCTGGGCATCCCGATCCTGGGATGGGGCGTGCAAGTCGGCCTCATTTACAAGACGCTGCTGCTGCTGGTTTGCCTCTTGGTCTTCACCGCATTCATCCTGCTGGCTGACCGCAAGATCTGGGCTGCCGTCCAAATCCGTCGCGGCCCCAACGTTGTCGGCCCGTTCGGTCTGCTGCAGAGCTTTGCCGATCTGCTGAAATTCGCCCTCAAAGAGGCGATCATTCCGGCAGGCGCGGATAAGATCCTGTTCCTGTTCGCCCCACTGCTGACCGCGACCCTGGCGCTTGCCGCCTGGGCCGTGGTGCCGGTGGGCGAGGGGCTGGCCATCGCCAATATCAATCTTGGCGTGCTCTACATTTTCGCGATTTCCTCGCTGGGCGTCTATGGCGTCATCATCGGCGGCTGGGCTTCGAACTCGAAATATCCGTTCCTGGGGTCGCTCCGCTCCGCCGCGCAGATGGTCAGCTATGAAGTCTCCATTGGCCTCGTGATCATCACCGTGCTGCTCTGCGTCGGCTCGCTCAATCTCAGCGATATCGTGCGCGCGCAGTACGAAATGGGTCTCGCCCATATGATCGGCCTGCCGCAGTTGACCTTCCTCAACTGGTTCTGGTTGCCGCTGTTTCCGATGTTCATCGTGTTCTACATTTCGGCCCTGGCCGAAACGAACCGCCCGCCATTCGATCTTCCTGAAGCTGAGTCCGAGCTGGTCGCCGGTTTCATGACCGAATATTCGGCCACGCCCTACATGCTGTTCATGCTGGGGGAGTACATCTCCATCCTGTTGATGTGTGCGCTCACCACGGTCATGTTCCTGGGTGGCTGGACATCGCCGATCGATCTGCCCCCCTTCACCTGGATTCCGGGTGTCATCTGGTTCGTTCTCAAGCTCAGCGCGGTGTTCTTCATGTTCGCCATGGCCAAGTCCATCGTGCCGCGTTACCGCTACGATCAACTCATGCGCATTGGCTGGAAGCTCTTCCTGCCCCTGTCGCTGATCATGGTCGTCATCGTCGCTTTCGTGCTCCAGCTGACCGGCTGGGGCTGGCATGGAGGGGTCGCCTGATGCGTGTCGCCCAAGTCTTTAACACGCTGCTCCTGACCGAGTTGGTGTCGGGGTTCTTCCTCGGCATGGGCTACTTCTTTGCGCCCAAGCCGACCATCAACTACCCCTTCGAAAAGGGCCATCTCAGTCCACGCTTCCGCGGTGAGCATGCCCTGCGCCGCTATCCCAATGGCGAAGAACGCTGCATTGCCTGCAAGCTGTGCGAAGCCATCTGCCCGGCCCAGGCCATCACCATTGAGGCCGGTCCGCGCCAGAATGACGGCACCCGCCGCACGGTGCGCTACGATATCGATATGGTGAAGTGCATCTATTGCGGTTTCTGTCAGGAGGCCTGCCCCGTCGACGCGATCGTGGAAGGCCCCAATTTCGAATTTGCGACCGAGACCCGTGAAGAGCTTTACTTCTCCAAGGAAAAGCTCCTGGCCAATGGCGATCGTTGGGAGCGTGAAATAGCTGCTAACCTCGCTGCCGACGCGCCCTACCGATAAGAGAGAAGAGCATGACCCTTCCACTGTTCTTCTTCTATGTATTCTCGGCCATCGCGATTGCCTCGGCGGTGATGGTCATCTCGGCGCGCAATCCCGTGCATGCCGTGCTGTTCCTGATCCTCACGTTCTTCAATGCCGCAGGCCTGTTCATGCTGGCCGGCGCCGAGTTTTTGGCGCTGATCCTGATCGTGGTCTATGTCGGCGCGGTCGCCGTGCTGTTCCTCTTCGTCGTCATGATGCTCGACGTCGACTTCGCCGAGATGCGGCAGGGCTTCCTGCAATATGCGCCCATCGGCGTACTGGTCGGTGCCGTGCTTCTGCTCGAGCTGCTGCTGGTTGCTGGCAGCTTCGTGGTTTCCCCTGAAATTGCAGGCGCAGCGGCGCTGCCCATCGATGGCGGCATGGACAATATAAGGGCGCTGGGGCAAGTGCTCTACACGCGCTACGTCTTCCTGTTCCAAGGGGCCGGCGCTGTGCTGCTCGTGGCCATGATCGGGGCGATCGTCCTGACGCTGCGCCATAAGCCCAACGTCAAGCGGCAGAACCCGCTCGATCAGGTTGGGCGCAAGCCATCGGAGGCCGTCAGGGTCGTCAAAGTCAAAAGCGGTCAAGGGCTGTAGGAGGCAAATATGGGCTTGGGTATCGGGCTCGGTCACTACCTGACCGTAGCAGCAATCCTGTTCACGCTCGGCGTGTTCGGCATTTTTCTCAACCGCAAGAACGTCATCGTCATTCTGATGTCGGTGGAATTGATCCTGCTCGCGGTCAATCTGAACTTCGTCGCCTTCAGCGCGCAGCTCAATGACTTGCAGGGGCAGGTGTTCGCTCTGCTGATCCTCACCGTGGCTGCAGCCGAGGCCGCGATCGGCCTCGCCATCCTGGTTATTTTCTATCGCAACCGCGGCTCCATCGCGGTTGAAGACGTCAACATGATGAAGGGCTAAGAACCTCCGCTATGATTCAAGCGATTGTTTTCCTGCCCCTTATCGGCGCGTTGATCGCCGGACTGCTGGGGCGCACCATCGGGCACCGGCCCAGTGAGTACATCACCACCGGGCTCCTGCTGGTTGCCGCCGTCCTGTCCTGGGTGGTTTTTCTGCCGGTTGCCTTTGGCGGCGGGCTGGCTGGCGCTGTGACCGACGGCCACACGGCCGTTCTCAAGGTCGAGATCATGCGCTGGATCCAGGTCGGCGACATGGACCTGCGCTGGACACTGCGCGTCGATACGCTCACCGCCATCATGCTGGTCGTCGTCAACACGGTGTCGAGCCTGGTGCACGTCTATTCCATCGGCTACATGGCCGACGATCCGCACCGCAACCGGTTCTTCGCCTATCTCTCGCTCTTCACCTTTGCCATGCTCATGCTGGTGACGGCTGACAACTTCCTGCAGATGTTCTTCGGCTGGGAAGGCGTGGGCCTGGCGTCCTATCTGCTGATCGGCTTCTGGTACACTAAGCCCTCGGCCAATGCGGCTGCGATGAAGGCATTCGTGGTCAACCGCGTGGGTGACTTTGGCTTCGCTCTGGGCATTTTCGGCGCCTTCATGGTGCTGGGCCACATCGATTTCGATGGCGCCTTCCATGCCGTGCCCGAAGCCGCCACCGCCACCATCCGCTTCCTGTCGTGGGACCTCCACGCCATGACGGTGATCTGCCTGCTGTTGTTCATGGGTGCCATGGGCAAGTCGGCACAGTTCCTGCTGCACACCTGGCTGCCGGACGCCATGGAAGGCCCGACCCCCGTGTCGGCGCTGATCCATGCTGCCACCATGGTGACGGCCGGCGTGTTCATGGTCGCGCGCTTCTCGCCGCTATTCGAGACCTCGCCAACGGCCACGACAGTCGTGCTGGTCATCGGCGCCATCACCGCCTTCTTCGCGGCGACTGTTGGCCTGGTGCAGAACGACATCAAGCGCGTCATCGCTTATTCGACCTGTAGCCAGCTCGGCTACATGTTTGTGGCTCTGGGGGCAGGGGCTTACTCGGCCGGTGTCTTCCACCTCTTTACCCACGCCTTCTTCAAGGCATTGCTGTTCCTGGGCGCCGGCGCGGTCATCCACGCCATGCACCATGAGCAGGACATGCGGAACATGGGTGGGCTGCGTAAGAAGATCCCGATTACCTATGCGATGATGATCATCGGTACGCTGGCGCTGGCGGGCGTCGGTATTCCGGGCACTGAATTCCTGGGCTTTGCCGGATTCTTCTCCAAGGACTCGATCATCGAAGCGGCCTATGCGGTCGGCGGCAATTCCGGCATGTTCGCCTTCTGGCTGCTGGTCGTCGCGGCTCTGTTCACCAGCTTCTACTCCTGGCGCCTGATCCATCTGACCTTCCACGGCACGCCGCGCCCGGCTGGCCATGGTCATGATGATCACTCTCACGACGAGCCGGCCAATGAAGATCATGCCGCTCACGGCCATGACGATCATGGTTCGGCCTATGATCATGCCCATGAAGCGCCCAATGTCATGCTGGTGCCGCTTTATGTGCTGGCCTTCGGCGCAGTCGTTGCGGGTGCGGTGTTTTACGGCATGTTCTTCCACGATGTGGAGCATATCGAACACTTCTTCGCCGGCTCACTCGTGGTCGATCACGAGATCATCGAGGCCGCTCACCACGTCCCGCTCTGGGTGAAGTGGAGCGCGACAATCTCGATGATCCTGGGCTTCATCGCCGCCTGGTACATGTATATAAGTTCGCCCGAGACACCCAAGCGCCTCGCTGCGCAGAACCCGGCGCTTTACCGGTTCCTGCTCAACAAGTGGTATTTCGACGAGCTGTACGATCGGATTTTCGTCAAGCCCGCCCTGTGGATCGGCCGTGCCGTCTGGAAGGGCTTCGACGATTGGCTGATCGATGAGAAGCTGACTGAAGGCCTTGGCCGTCGCGTGCAGAATGTGACCTCCTGGGCCACCAAGCTGCAGTCCGGCTATGTTTACCATTATGCCTTCGCCATGCTGATCGGCATTGCGGCGCTGTTGACCTGGGCCATCGTGGCCGGGGGACTGATCTGATGACCTTCGATAATACTATTCTGACGATCCTGACCTGGCTGCCGCTCGTTGGCGCGATAGTGCTGCTGCTGACGCCCAAGACCTCGCTCGATGCCATCCGCTGGATCGCATTGGGTGTGACGGTCATCGTATTCCTGCTCTCGCTCGCCATGTGGCAGAGCTTCGACCCCTCCGACCCGGGCTTCCAGTTCGTCGTGAACTATGCCTGGATCGGCGATACCATTGGCTATCGCGTCGGTGTCGATGGCATTTCGGTGCTGTTCGTGGTGCTGACCGCGCTGCTGATGCCCTTCGCCATCCTGGCGAGTTGGGAATCCATCGACGTCCGCGTCAAGGAATACATGATCGTATTCCTGATCCTTGAGACCCTGATGATCGGCGTGTTCACCACGCTCGATCTGGCCATGTTCTACGTGTTCTTTGAAGGCACGCTGCTGCCGATGTTCCTGATCATCGGGATCTGGGGCGGCGCCAAGCGCATCCAGGCCAGCTACAAATTCTTCTTCTACACCTTCACCGGCTCGGTGCTGATGCTGCTGGCCATCATGGCCATGTATTGGAATGGCGGCACGACCGACATCACCAAGCTGCTCACGCACGAATTCCCGCAGAGCATGCAGTCCTGGCTGTGGTGGGCGTTCTTCGCCTCCCTGGCAGTGAAAATGCCGATGTGGCCGTTCCATCGCTGGCTGCCCGAAGCCCACGTGCAGGCGCCAACCGCCGGCTCGGTGATCCTGGCCGCCATCCTGCTCAAGCTGGGCGGCTACGGCTTCCTGCGCTTCAGCCTGCCCATGTTCCCCGACGCTTCGGCGCAGTTCGCCAATATCGTCTTCTTCCTTTCGGTCGCCGCCATCATTCTGACCTCGCTGGTCGCCCTGGTGCAGACTGATATCAAGAAGCTGATCGCCTATTCGTCCGTGGCGCATATGGGCTTTGTCACCATGGGTATCTTTGCCGGTAATGCGCTCGGCATCCAGGGTGCGATGTTTCAGATGATCTCGCACGGCATTGTCTCCGGGGCGCTCTTTCTCTGCGTCGGCGTCATCTATGACCGCATGCATACCCGCGATATCGAAGCCTATGGGGGCCTCGTGGAGCGCATGCCGCGCTATGCCTTCGCCTTCATGGTCTTCACCATGGCCAATGTCGGTCTGCCCGGCACGTCCGGCTTTGTCGGCGAATTCCTGACCATGATCGGCGTGTTCCAGGTCAATACCTGGGTGGCCTTCGGGGCAGCCTTTGGCGTGATCTTCTCGGCCTGCTACGCTCTGTGGCTCTACCGGCGGGTGATTTTCGGCGCACTGACCAAGGACAGCCTCAAGGCCATTCTTGATCTTAATCTGCGCGAAAAGATCATCCTCTATCCGCTTATCGTGCTGACCGTGGTCTTCGGATTTTATCCTTCGCCGATCCTCGATACGACAGCCGCCGCAGTCGACAATCTGGTCACCCATTACGCCACGGCGGTCGGCCTTGACCCCGCCGTTTCGCTGGCCGACGCGCAAGCGCCACTCGAACATGCCGACCCGGCGACCGCTGCAGAGCCGGCCGCCGAGCCTGCTGCCCACTAGGAGAGTCCCGTGAATTCTGACGTTATCGATTTCGCGAGCCTGGCTCCTGCCTATCCCGAAATGCTGCTGGCAATCGGCGCGATCGTGCTGCTGCTGGTTGGCGTGGTGATCAACAAGGAACGCTCGCCGCTGGTGTCTTACCTGTCGGTCGTGCTGCTGGTCGTCGTGGCGCTTTTGGTCATGTTCCAGCCGGTTGACGGGGTGATCTTCAACGGCGTCTTCATCGCCGACAGCTTCGCGCGCTTCATGAAGGTGCTGGTGCTGGGCGGCTCGGCCTTTGCCCTGCTGCTCTCGCTGCCCAATGCGGTGGAGAACGGAACGCATAAGTTCGAATATGCCATTCTCGTCCTGCTGGCGACGCTCGGCATGATGATGATGGTTTCGGCCAACGACCTGATGAGCCTTTACGTCGGCCTCGAGTTGCAATCGCTGGCGCTCTATGTGCTCGCTGCCATCAAGCGTGACGATAGCAAGGCGACCGAAGCGGGGTTGAAGTATTTCGTGCTCGGCGCGCTGTCCTCGGGCATGCTGCTCTATGGTGCCTCGTTCCTCTATGGCTTCACCGGTCATACCAATCTGCAGGAAATCGTCATCGCTATTGCCAATGAGGGCCGCTCCATCGGCCTGGTGTTCGGCGTGGTGTTCCTGTTGGCTGGTATCGCCTTCAAGATTTCGGCCGTGCCATTCCATATGTGGACGCCCGACGTCTATGAAGGCGCGCCGACCCCGGTAACGGCCTTCTTCGCCACGGCGCCAAAAGTGGCGGCGATGACGCTGATGGTTCGCCTGGTGATGGATACCTTCGCGCCCATCTCCCATGACTGGCAGCAGATCGTCATTTTCCTCTCGATTGCTTCCATGGTGCTGGCGGCCTTCGCCGCCATTGGCCAGAAATCCATAAAGCGACTGATCGCCTATTCCTCCATCGGTCATGTCGGTTTTGCCTTGGTTGGTCTATCGTCCGGTACCCAGGTGGGCGTCGAGGGTGTCGCGATCTATATGGCGATCTATGTCGCCATGACTGTGGGGCTGTTTGCCTGCATCCTATCGCTGCGAAGCGAAGAGGGCTATGTCGAGAATATCGACGATCTGGCCGGCGCCGCACAGACACGGCCTTTCGTCGCCGCCATCATGGCCATCCTGATGTTCTCGCTGATCGGCATGCCGCCGCTGGCCGGGTTCTTCGCCAAGTGGCACGCCTTCCTCGCCGCTATCGATGCCCAGCTCTATGTGCTGGCAGTGATTGGTGTGCTGGCCTCTGCCGTTAGTGCCTTCTACTACCTGCGGGTGGTCAAGGTGATGTATTTCGACGAACCGGTCCGCAAGTTCGCGGTGGTTCCGGCCGAGCTGAACATCATCATGGCCGTCAGCGGCTTCCTCATCGTCACCTATTACTTCACGGTCGGTAGCCCGCTGGCAAATGCCGCGCATATCGCCGCGGGAAGCCTGTTCTAGGTGGCGGATTTCTCTCTGGGTTCAAAAGCGCGCGCGGCGGGATACCGGTTGCGCGCGTTTGACTCGATCGGCTCCACCACAGCAGAGGCCATAGCTGCAGCCGCAGCGGGCGATGCGGGTGGCATCTGGTTTGTGGCTACCGAGCAAACGGCTGGCCGCGGCAGGCGGGGCAGGGTTTGGGTGCACACACCGGGCAATCTGGCCGCAACGCTGCTGATTGTCCCCGACGCCGACCCCGCTTTGGCTGCAACATTGGGCTTTGTGGCGGGTGTCGCCATCGGCGCGGCCCTCGACGCCGTGCTACCCCGCGGGACTGTCAAGGTTGGCCTTGATGGCGCAGATGGGCTCGACGACAGGAGCCGCGTGGCGCTGAAATGGCCCAACGACGTTCTGGCCGATGGGGCCAAGCTGGTCGGTATTGGCCTTGAAGCGACCAAGCGTAATGATGGCCGCCATGCAATTGCCATTGGTATCGGCGTCAATGTTGTTGCGGCGCCTACTGATTTGCCCTATCCGGCGA
Organism: Devosia sp. LC5; assembly: GCF_000735585.1. Lineage (GTDB taxonomy): Bacteria > Pseudomonadota > Alphaproteobacteria > Rhizobiales > Devosiaceae > Devosia. The sequence goes on along the minus strand of NZ_JNNO01000001.1, from coordinate 232,307 downwards.
CCAGCCTGGCCGAACTCGGTGTCACGCGCTCGGCGCAGGATGTATTCGAGGCGCTCAGCGATGCCTGGGTGGAGATCTTCCGTCTGTGGGATGATGGCCACGGCATTGGCGACGTACTCAAGCGCTGGCGCGAATCCGCCGCAGGTATTGGTGCACCCGTAGCGGTGAACCAGAACGGCGCCATCGTGCGCGGGATTTTTGAAACAATCGATGACGCGGGGCGACTGATCGTCCGCGCCAATGATGATAGTCGCATCGCGATCACGGCGGGCGACGTGCATTTTGGGGCAACGGCCAGCGCCCGAAGCTGACCATCACTATAGCGCGGCGACCGGCAACCAAAGTTGCGACCGGCGCCACGCCCGAAAGGACTAAACTGACCCATGGCTAAAACCCAAAGGGATGAACTCGTCTTTGTGCCGCTTGGCGGCGTTGGCGAGATCGGCATGAATATGGGCGCTTACGGCTTCGGCCCTGAGAATGCCCGCAAATGGATCGTCGTCGATTGCGGCGTCAGCTTCGGCGGGCCGGACCTGCCGGGGATCGAACTGATCATGGCCAATCCCGAATTCCTCGAGGAGCGCGCCGATGATGTGCTTGCCCTGATCCTCACCCACTCCCACGAAGATCATTACGGCGCCGTGCTCGACCTTTGGCCGGGCTTTGAAAAGCCGGTTTTCGCCACGCCGTTCACCTCCGCCATGCTGGCGGCGAAGCGGGCAGGGGACGGTATTGTCGAAAATGTCGACATCACCATCATGCGTCCGGGCAAGCCGTTTACGGTGGGTCCCTTCACCATCGAAGCGATCAACGTTGCCCACTCGATCCCCGAGTCCAATGGCTTGCTGATCTCGACCCCGGTTGGCCGTGCCCTGCATACCGGCGACTGGAAGCTCGACCCCACGCCAGTGGGCAATGCGCCGACCGATGTCGCGCGCCTGCAGGCCATTGGCCAGGATCGCAGCACGCCGCTGGCGCTGATTTGCGACTCCACCAATGCCATGAAGGATGGCGAAAGTCCGAGCGAAGCGGACGTTGCCGCGACGCTGGCAGCTCTCATCGCCGAAGCGCCGCATCGCGTTGCTGTCACCACTTTCGCGTCGAATGTCGGTCGTGTCATTTCCATCGTCCGTGCCGCCCAAAAGGCTGGCCGGCAGGTGGTTATGTCCGGTCGCTCGCTGCACCGGATCACTGGTATTGCCCGCGAACTGGGCATGCTCGAAGGTCTGCCGCCCCTGCTCGACCAGGACGCCTATAAAAGCGTGCCGCGCGACAAATGCGTGCTGATCTGCACCGGCAGCCAGGGCGAGGCGCGCGCCGCCATCGCCCGCATTGCCCGTGGCGACCATCCGGTAATCGATCTGACCGCTGGCGATCGCATGATCTTCTCGTCCTGGGCGATTCCGGGCAATGAGCGCGAAGTCATCGATATCCAGAACCTGCTGATCGACAAGGGCATCGAGATCATCACGCAAAAGGATGGCCTGGTGCACGTCACCGGCCACCCCCGCCGCGATGAGCTGCGCAAGCTCTATGAATGGACCAAGCCAGACGTGCTGGTGCCCGTGCATGGCGAAGCGATGCATCTGGATGCCCATGCCAAGCTGGGCCGGGAAGCCGGCATTGCCAATGTATGCGAAACGCGAAATGGCGATCTGGTCCGCCTGTTCCCCGAGCCCATGGTGCTCCAGGCCGAAGTGCGCACCGGCGAGCTTTATCTCGATGGTCTGGTGCTCTGCACCCCCGAGGAAAGCGGCGTAAAGGGCCGCCGCCGGCTGTCGTTTGGCGGCCATATCGTGGTCAGCCTTTGCGTCAACGGCTCCGGCCATATCGTCTCCGGTCCGGATCTGGTGATCGAAGGCCTGCCCGAAACCGAAGATGAATCGCTGACCGATTTGGTGGAAGACACCATTGCGGGTGTGCTCAAATCGGTGCCAGCCAAGCGCCGTAGCGATACCGAAGTGCTGAACTCGGCGCTGTTCAAGGGCATCCGCAACGAAGTCAATGCCTATTGGGGCCGCAAGCCCAACGTTTCGGTGTTCGTGCACCGGGTCTAGGCGAGACGGAATGTCCCACCGGCGGACTGCTGGTGGGGCTGTCGGAACAAACTACGTGGCGCTATTGCCGGCGCCACGTAGTTTTGCCTGCCGGGGCAGAGCGCCCCTAAGGAAATTCAAATGCAGATTGGCTCATTGCTCGCCGTATTCTTTGTCATCTGGTGGCTGTCTTTTGTCGCCGTGCTGCCGATCGGCAATCAGAGCCAGTCCGAAGCTGGGGCCGAAATCGTTGCCGGCACCGATCCCGGCGCGCCGGTAAGCCCGCGCCTATGGCGTAAGGTGGGGATGGCTACGGCCCTTGCTGTCGTTTTTACTGGTCTGCTGTTCTGGGGTCTGAGCAACGAAACCTTGCACCACTACTGGAACCGCTAAGCACGCTGGGTCCTGCCCACGGCGTGCGTATGCGCCATGGAGAGCGCTGCTGCCAGATCTGCTTCGGTCGCGTTGGCTAGTATCACGGTGGTCCAGCCCTTGCGGCCCCAGGCATTGTTGACTGGTTGAAAAATCTGCGGCGCGAGTTGGCATTTGAATTCCTGCTCATCTGGCGTCAGCGCAAGATTTGCGGTTAATCCGTCACCCGCCAGGGTCACAAAGATGCGGTCCACTTTGAACGCCGCCCGCTCGAAATGCGGGGCTTCCGTCGTGCCCTCCAAGCCCAACGCCAGCCGTCTCAAATCCGCTGCTATGGCCATATTTCTGTCCAATCCTGGCTACGGAAACAAAAAAGCGGGGCACAAGGCCCCGCTGGATTGAGTTTGTTCGACAATACGCTGGTCTTAGGCGCGCTCTGAAAGCGGCAGCCAACGCTCCTCCCTTGACGTTGTCGACGTCCAGCGGTTTAAACCGCCTTTGTTTTATTGGGACGGACCCTAACAACTTGTCCCATAGCTGTCACCTAGATTCTGCATGCCATCCATGCTTGCATCGGATGGACGAGTAGGATTTCAGTGGGCATCAAGAGAAGTCTTGAGTCGATCCTGTTGCGGAGCCGAAATGCGCCTGTCTCGTTATTTTTTGCCGGTGCTGCGGGACGTTCCCAAGGATGCCGAAATCGCCTCCCACCGCCTGATGTTGCGGGCCGGGATGATCAAGCAGCAGGCCTCTGGCCTCTATTCCTGGCTGCCGCTTGGCTACAAGGTGCTGATGAAGGTCAAGGCCATCATTGAGGAGGAGCAGAATCGCTCCGGGGCCATTGAATTGATGATGCCGACCATCCAGTCGGCCGATCTCTGGCGCGAGAGCGGGCGCTACGACGCCTATGGCAAGGAGATGCTGCGCATCGAGGACCGGCACGAGCGCGAATTCCTCTATGGTCCCACCAATGAGGAGATGGTCACCGACATCTTCCGGACCTATGTGAAGTCCTACAAGGACTTGCCGCTCAACCTTTATCACGTTCAATGGAAATTCCGTGACGAGGTCCGTCCGCGCTTCGGTACTATGCGCAGCCGCGAATTCCTGATGAAGGATGCCTATTCCTTCGACCTGAACAAGGAAGATGCTGTCAAAGCCTATGAACGCATGTTCGTGGCCTATCTGCGCACCTATGCGCGCATGGGGCTGACGGCTATTCCGATGCGTGCCGATACCGGTCCCATTGGCGGTGACCTGAGCCATGAGTGGATCGTGCTGGCCGATACGGGCGAAAGCGCGGTGTTCTGCGACAGGCGCTTGCTCGACAAGTCCATTCCCGGTCCCGATGTCGACTTCCGGGGTGACCTCAAGCCGATTTTTAACGACTGGACCTCGCTCTACGCTGCGACCGAGGAAATGGTTGACATGGCTGAGTATGAGGCTGCCGTGCCCGAGGAGTTTCGGATTTCTGCACGCGGCATCGAAGTCGGCCATATTTTCTACTTCGGGACCAAGTATTCCGAGCCCATGAAGGCGACCGTGACCGGTCCTGACGGCAAGGAAATTACCGTGCATATGGGCTCTTACGGCGTCGGCCCGACGCGTGTGGTTCCAGCCATCATCGAAGCGTTCCACGACGAGGCAGGCATTGTCTGGCCGGTCAGCGTGGCGCCGTTCGAGGCTGTGCTGATCAATCTCAAGGCGGGTGACGCCGAGTGCGATGCGGCCTGCGACAAGCTCTATGCGGAGCTGAATGCTGCAGGTCTCGACATGCTCTATGACGATCGTGACCAGGGGGCAGGGGCCAAGTTCACCACTGCCGATCTGATTGGCATCCCCTATCAGATCATCCTTGGGCCGCGCGGGCTCAAGGCCGGCGAAGCCGAAATCAAGCACCGCAAGACCGGCGAGCGCGAAACGCTGGCGATTGCTGACGCCGTCGCGCGCCTCAAGGGCCTGATCGAACCGCAAAGAAAGACCGACATTTGACCGATCTGGGGCAGCCGGCGCTCAACAAGGGCACCAAGCCTTTCTCCCGCTTTGAATGGATGATCGCCGGCCGCTATCTGCGCGCCCGCCGCAAGGAGGCGTTCATTTCGGTGATCGCCAGCCTTACCATGGTGGGTGTCGCCATCGGCGTCGCGACGCTAATCGTCGTCATGTCGGTGATGAACGGGTTCCGCGGCGAGCTGCTGACCAAGATTCTGGGGCTCAACGGACATTTCACCGCCTATCCCATCGAGCGGGAATTCACCGACTACAAGGAGACGGTGGCCTCGCTCCAGGACATTCCCGGCGTCTCGTTTGCCGTCTACTTCGTTGAGGGTCAGGTGCTGGCGTCGGGCCGGGGCAGTTCCACCGGTGTGACCGTGCGCGGCATGGACGAAGATAACATAAAGAAACTCAAGCTGCTCTATGGCGCCGCCAGCCAGGGCGGCTGGGACAGCTGGGACACTTCGGGTGGCGTCGCCATCGGCTATCGGCTTGCCCAGACCCTGGGTGTGTCGCTGGGCGACCAGGTGCAGATCATCAATCCCGATGGGGCCATGACCCCGTTTGGCTCGACGCCGCAGATCCGTTCGTACCCGGTGAGCGTGATTTTTGACCTCGGCATGGTCGAGTTCGACAGTTTCTTCATGTACATGCCGATCGAGCCGGCACAGGATTATTTCAAGCTCTACGAGGATGTGCTGAAGCCGGGGCAGGGGCCGCTTGACCCCATGGCGACGGACGCCGAGATCGACGCAGCCTATGAGCGGGTGGGGCAAGCCTCGGCCGCCGAGGTGTTTATCGACGATCCCGACAACACCACCGTCATGCGCCAACGTATCGAGACCGATCCCAATACGCGCCCGCTGATCCTTACGGACTGGCAGCAACGCAACGAAACATTCTTTTCGGCGCTGCAGGTCGAGCGGGTAGTGATGTTCACCATCCTGTCGATGATCATCCTCGTGGCGGCGTTCAATATCATTTCCAGCCTCATCATGCTGGTGAAGGACAAAAGCTCCGACATCGCGGTGTTGCGCACCATGGGCGCCTCGCGCGGCTCGATCATGCGGATATTCTCCATCACCGGCACGACCATTGGCTTTGTCGGCACCTTGGCTGGGCTCTTGCTAGGCCTGCTCGTGGCGTCCAATGCCGAGGCAATCCGGGCCTTTGTCTCCAGTACGCTGGGCGTGGCTATTTTCCCGCCTGAAGTGTTCTTCCTGTCCTCGCTGCCGTCCAAGACCGATCCGGTCGAGGTGACTGTGGTGGTCGGGTTGGCGCTTGGCCTCAGCTTCCTTGCTACGCTTTACCCGGCCTGGCGCGCCGCTCAATATGATCCGGTCGAGGCCCTGCGTTATGAGTAAGCCACATCTGGTTCTAACCGACGTCCACCGCCATTACGGCAGCGGCGACACCATCGTTCGCGTGCTCGAAGCGGCCAATCTGACCGTCAAGAGCGGCGAGATGGTTGCGCTCGTCGCGCCCTCTGGCGCCGGTAAGTCGACCCTGCTGCACCTCTCTGGCCTGCTGGAGAGCCCCCAGGGCGGGGAAATCGAGATCACAGGCGTCAAGACCAGCCAATTGGGTGATCGCGGACGCACGCAGCTGCGCCGCTCGACAGTGGGCTATGTCTACCAGTTCCATCACCTGCTGCCCGAGTTCACCGCGCTCGAAAATGTCACCATGCCGCAGCTGATTGCTGGCAAGGGCCAGACTGAGGCGGACAAGCGCTCAATGGAACTGCTCGACCTGCTGGGCGTGGGGCAGCGGGCATCGCATCGGCCGGCAGAACTGTCCGGCGGCGAACAGCAGCGCATTGCCATCGCCCGGGCCGCCGCCAACCATCCCAAGGTGATCCTGGCCGACGAGCCGACGGGCAATCTCGACCCGGAAACCAGTGATCTGGTGTTCGCGGCTCTGGGCAGCCTGATCAAGACGGAAGGGGCCGCGGCCCTGATTGCTACGCATAACCATGATCTTGCACGCAAGGCCGACCGCATCGTTACCCTGCGCAACGGGCTCGTGATCGATCATTCTTTGGGATAATTGAACCCGATCGCTATTGGGCGCATTCTTCTCTCTGGAGGAACGTGCCCATGGCCATTCTGATGATTATCGCGATCACCGCAATTTTGGCGACCCTGACGGTCGTGCACCGCCCCGAATAACGGCGAGGGTCACTCAGCCAAGTCGCTGGCCTCTAGAGTGCTGCGGCGATGTCCTTGGCCAAGGCAATAAGCTCGCCATCGTCGGCTCGACCGCCGCTAGCATGGGCCCCGAGCACTAGCCCCTCATAGACGGGGATGATGTGGAAGTGCAGGTGGAATACAGTCTGCCCGGCCGCCGCCTCGTTAAACTGAGCTACCCGCACGCCATCAGCGCCCGTCGCCGCCTTGACCGCCTTGGTCACACGTTGCACCAGCGGGATCACTGCAGCTAGCGCCGCTGGGTCAGCATCCAGCAGGTTGCGTGATGCGGCCTTGGGGATAACCAGGGCATGGCCCCGCGATTGCGGAAAGATGTCCATCATGACCAGGGCGGTGTCATCCTCATAGACCTTATGCGCCGGCAGTTCGCCGCGCAGGATTTTGCCGAAGATATTGGTGGGATCGTAGGTCATGATCTATTCCGCCGGCTCGAGCTGATCGGGCTGGCCCTTCTGAAAACGAAAACGGAAATAATTGAGCAAGGCGAGACCGGTAAAGGTCACCGGCACATATTTGAAGCTGCGGCGGATGAAGAACAGGCTGATATTGACCGCCGTCGCCGCACTCATTGCGCCCTTGCCCATGGCCGAAGTGAAGGAGGAGGGGACAATATGGCGATAGATCAGCGCGTCAGAGCGATAATAACGCCCCGCCACGGAAGCAAAGGCGCGCTTGGAGGCCGAGTAGGCCTTGAGCTCTTCCAGCCCCATATCGCCATGAAATTCGACCTCTGACCCCAACGCCCAAACCTCGGGCGGCGTGAGGCGTGTCTTGCCCATTTCGGTGAACAGATCGGTCAGGCCGCGGAAGGTGACGAAATTGGCATTCCAGCAATCGTCGCTCTTGGCCCCATGCGCCAGGATCAGCACATCGGCCCGCGCCAGCTTGTCGCGCATGCCGTCATAATTGCCAGCCGTGAAATCGACGCCCGATTTGGCTGTCTCAACCATCCCGCCCAGCTTTTCGAGCTTTGCGGCCATGGCCGAGCCAAAGGCGCCTGAAGCGCCCGTGACCAGGAAGTGCCGGCCTTCGATCTGGCAGCCGGTGCCAAAAACCAGGTCGAACACATTGGTGAAGGACGAGAAAAAGTTGTGTGGATAGACGTGGTGCATGGCGTGGTAGTTATTGTCCACCCAGAGCAGCCCCTGCTGCCCGCCGACGCGGTCCATCGACATGTGATTGTAGTCCAGCCCCTCTTCCTTGAGCGTCATCGCCAGCATCACGGTACGGATGGCCGCGACCAGGGCCACAGGTGGCCAGGGCAAAACGACTAGGAAAATCAAAGTTCCAGCCATCCCGGTCAGGTATTCGGGCAGGATGTGGAACCAGATGTTCTGTTTCGCATATGCAGGGTTGATCTGCATATCGAGGCCAAGGAATTTGTGGTGCACCCAGTGCCAGGACGAGAAGGTGCGCAGCAGCTTGAAGCGCGACCCCTCCCATTTGTGCAGCGTCCAATGCAGCGCGTCGAATAGCGCTGTCGAGACGATGAACACCAAGGCGGTCTGTAGGGCGAAGACGATAATATCCCAGATCATGGTATTCTACATAGCGGGCAGGGCGGATCGGTGGAAGTGGCGATAGTGCCACGCCGGCTAGTGGTCCGTCCGCTCGCCTTTGCGGAATGGCGTGTGCGCATCCAGCAGCAACTGCTCGTGTGTCACCGACATCCGCTCATCTTCGAGGAAATCGGCTACCGCATGACGCAACCCGGGGTGAGCGATCCAATGCACCGAATAGGTTGGGGTCGGCTCGTAGCCACGCGCCAGCTTGTGTTCGCCCTGGGCGCCGGCCTCGACCACTGCCAGTTTGTGGGTAATGGCGTAGTCGATGGCCTGGTAATAGCAGAGCTCGAAATGCAGGAACGGCACGTCGCGCGTGCAGCCCCAATTGCGGCCGAAAATCCGGTCCGAACCAAGGAAATTGATCGCCCCGGCAATCGGCACCGGCCCGTCATAGGCCAGCACCAGCACGATCCGGTCGGCCATGGTCTGGTTCAACAGCGAGAAGAACTCGCGATTGAGGTAGGGCCGGCCCCATTTGCGGGCTCCGGTATCCTCATAAAAATCGTAGAAGGCATCCCAATGATGCTCCATCAAATCGCTGCCGGTTAGCCATTTGACGGTCAAGCCATCAGCCAATGCATCGCGGCGCTCGCGACGGATGGTCTTGCGCTTGCGCGATGACAGCGTTTCAAGAAAATCCTCGAAGCTGGCAAAACCCTGGTTGAACCAGTGGAATTGCGTATCCATCCGCTTCAGCCAGCCATCACCCGCAATCAGGTCAGCCTCGGCCTCCGGCACGAAAGTGGCGTGAACCGACGAGGCGTTCCGCTGGTTGGCTAATTGTTGCGCGGTCGAGAGCAGGGCGGCCTGAACGGCCGGATCACCTGATGGCACCAGTAGTTTGGGGGCGGTGGCGGGGGTGAACGGTACCGAGCATTGCAGCTTGGGATAATAATTGCCGCCGGCGCGTTCATAGGCATCGGCCCAGCCGTGGTCGAACACATATTCGCCCATGGAATGCGATTTGAGGAATAGCGGCATCATGCCCACCGGCTGATCAGCGTCAGCCAGGACGATGTGCTGGGGCTGCCAGCCGGTGCGGGCTGAGGCGCAGCCTGACTGTTCCAACGCCAGAAAGAACGCGTGGTCGAGAAACGGATTATCGGTCTTGCCGCCGGTGGACGGCACCAAGGTATTCCAGGTCTGGGCGGGAATGGCCGAGGTTGATGGATAGATCGTGGCAGTCAGCGAAGAAGGGAGGATAGCGGGAACTCCGGGCGGAGGTCAGCAGGTTCGCTAATATAGGTCGCGTTGCCCGGTATTAAAAGACCGCGGCCCCGTCCAATCACGCGGATTTGGCGGGGTCGAACCCTTCAAAGACGATCTGGTCGGCATGCGCCAGGGTCGCATCGGCTGTAGCCTGCGAACGAATGGTCCAGGCTGTGACGGGCTTGCCCAAGGCCCGCCAGAACTTGATGGCCGGCAACTCGAGCGCATCGGCGGCGCAGGAGATGAAATCAAACTGGGTCTCATGCCAATGCAGCAGATGGCGCAGCGTATAGCGCTGATCGTCGGTCAGGTGGTTGTCCCACTCATTGGGCTCGTAGTCATAGGTGATGATGCCACGCGGCCCGGTAAAGCCGAAATGGCGGACCAGGGTAATGAGCTTGGGATCGAACGATTCGACTGTCACTGGCCCGGCATAAGCCTTGAGGGCTTCCGCCGCAGCGCGGGCCAGCAATTGTGTGCCGCCGGTGTCGTTTTGATGCTTAAGCTCGACCTGCAGCAAGGCGCGGCTATTGATCTGGGCCAGAAAATCCACGAAACGCTGCGGACACTCGCCCTTGGCGCTGTCGAGCAGCGGCGTCGTGGTCATCTCCGCTGATGTGATGGAGGAGACAGGGCCGTCCTTGCCCGTCAGGCGCTTCAGGTCGTCGTCATGAAACACCACGGGCACGCCATCGCTGGTGAGCTGCAAATCGCATTCGATGGCGAAATTGCCGGCAATGGCTGCCTCGAAAGCGCTGGCGCTGTTCTCGATGATGCCCGCGGCCCGATCATGCAGGCCACGGTGCGCAACGGGACGGGGAAAGAGCGGTTCGGACATGGTGTGCCTCATCTTGGACTTGGGCCTCAGTGGCACCGCAATGTGACGATGGCGTTACACTCAGACCTCGACGACGGCTTCGATCTCTACGGCTGCGCCGAAGGGTAGCGAGGCAACGCCGAAGGCTGCACGGGCGTGCTTGCCCTTGTCGCCGAGCACGCCGACCAGCAGGTTGGAGCAGCCATTAGCCACCAGATGCTGTTCGGTGAAGTCGGGGGTCGAGGCGACCAGAACCGTCACCTTGAGGATGCGCTTGATATCCTGCAGCGGCACGCCACCCATATGCACGATCTGCGAGAGTACGTTGAGCGCAGCCAGCTCGGCGGCATTGCCACCTTGTACGACATTCATCGTGTCACCCAGAAGGCCCGTGATGACGCCGCCCTCATTGCTCGAAATCTGCCCCGATACATAGAGAATATTGCCGGTCCGGGTGACCGGAACATAGCTGGCCACCGGCGCCTTGGGGGCGGGCAGCTCATAGCCATATTCACGGAGCTTTTCGATCGGGCTGGTCATCTGGTCTTACCTTCGTTCTGGTCGTCATCGATATCGAGCGGCGGCGGCGCCTGCCGTTTTCCATAGAGCTTGCCCCGGACCACCGCCTCGCGGCCAAACCGGGTGCGAACCCGATCCATGGCGCGTTCAGCGGCAGCCTTGCGGGCCACTGCTGGCTCCAGCAAATCCGCCGGATCGGTTCCATCGGCCGGTTCAATACCCGAAACACCGATTCCAATCAGCCGGAATGCTGTGCCATCGAGCTCGCGACCCAGCAGCGACAGCCCGGTTTCATAGATCACACTGGCAAGCTGTGTGGGGATCATCAAGTGCCGGGCGCGCGTACGCAAGCGGAAACCGGCAGATTTCAGTTTCAGCGTTACTGTATCGCCGACGATATTCTTAGCCTTGAGCCGCTCGGAGAGCCGTTCGGTGACATGCAGCAACTCGGTGGAGAGGGCTTCGAGCGAGCTTATATCGGTATTGAATGTCGTCTCCGAAGAGACTGTTTTCATTTCATTATCTGACGAAATCCGCCGGCTATCCTCGCCGCGAGCCAACCGCGCCAGGCGGGCGCCCATTTCGCCATAGCGGCGCATCAAGTTTTCCGGCGGCTCATCCTGCAATTGGCCGATGGTCACCAGCCCGTCCTTGCGCAAAGTCTCGGCCAGCACTTTGCCGACACCATAGATGAGGCTGATCGGCCGCGGTGCGAGGAAGGACAGCGTCTCGGCAGCGCCGATCACCGCAAAGCCGCGGGGCTTGTCGAGATCGGACGCGACCTTAGCGAGGAACTTGTTGTGGCTCAGGCCCACCGAAATGGTGACGCCGATCTTGGTTTCGATAGTTCTGGCAAAGCGGGCGAGCACCAGAGCAGGCGGGGCTTTATGCAGCGCCTGGGTGCCGGAGAGATCGAGAAAGGCTTCGTCGATAGAAAGGGGCTCGACCAATGGGGTGAGCACATCCATATGCCGGCGAATTTGGCGGCTGACCTCAACATATTTGGCCATGTTCGGCTTGATGATGACGGCATCGGGACACAGTTGCCGCGCCTTGAACATCGGCATGGCCGAGCGAACGCCGGACTGGCGGGCGATGTAGCAGCAGGTGGACACCACGCCGCGCACGCCGCCGCCGATGATCAGTGGCTTGTCGCGCAGCGAAGGATCGTCGCGCTTTTCGACCGACGCGTAGAAGGCATCGCAATCGACATGGGCCGTTGTTAGTGCAAACAGCTCCTCATGCGCCCGCAGGCGCGGTGAGCCGCAACTTGGGCAGCGCTGCGGCGCGGCAGTGGCGGAGCCATGCACCAGGCAATCGCGGCAGAGCCAATCGACTGCCATATCTACCCCGATGGGTTGAGGCGCTGCCACACGCGCATGAACGCTTCGGGCGTGATGCCGGTATTTGCGCAGAGGGCGAGCAGAATCGACTCATTTGAGGCAAAGTAGTCTACGAGGCCGTGCTGCAGCGCGGATGAGCCGACGGAGCGGCGCAGCATATCGGGGTCAAAACCGGCAAATTGCATGAAAGCCAGCAATTCGTCGGGATTTTCCGCGAGATAGGCCAGGCAGGAATCAGCGAGGCTTGCCACATCGGGTTGTGCAGTCTGCGTACGGGGCAACGCCAAGCCTCATTTGGTGTTTTGTAAGAGATAGCATGGTAGCTGAACGGGGCGGCAAAGCGAAGTGTCGCCAGCGCCCCGGCGGCGCGAGGATGGATCGATGCCCAAGACTGTGATGATCGTGGAAGATAACGAGCTGAACATGAAGCTCTTCAACGATCTACTCGAATCGCGCGGCTATGCCGTTATCCAGACCCGGAATGGGATGGAAGCGCTCGATCTGGCACGCGCCCACCATCCCGACCTGATTCTCATGGATATCCAATTGCCCGAAGTTTCGGGCCTGGTGGTCACCAAATGGCTCAAGGACGACGAAGACCTGGCCCATATTCCGGTTATCGCCGTCACCGCCTTTGCCATGAAGGGCGATGAGGAGCGGATTTTGCAGGGCGGATGCGAGGGATACATTAGTAAACCCATCTCGGTGCCTCATTTTCTGGAAACTATTGCCCACTATATTGGTCCGGCCTGAACGGTCATCTTTAAAGGCCAATCCGGCTTGCTCCGAATCCGCAGTGGACGCTGCAGGGTGGGCAATGAGCTGAAGGCTGCCAAGTGACTGCGCGCATTCTCATCGTCGACGATATCCCCACCAATGTCCGTCTGCTGGAGGCGCGGCTGAGTGCGGAATATTTTGATGTTGTAACCGCATCGTCGGGTCAGGAAGCCCTCGATATCTGCGAAAGCTCGGATGTCGATATGGTGCTGCTCGACGTCATGATGCCCGTCATGGACGGCTTCGAGGTCTGCCGGCGGCTCAAGGCCAACACCCGCACTCACCACGTGCCGGTACTGATGATCACTGCGCTCGACCAGCCCTCCGACCGGGTCAAGGGGCTCGACGTTGGCGCCGACGACTTCCTGACCAAGCCGGTCGATGACATGCAACTGATGGCCCGGGTCAAAAGCCTGGTGCGCCTCAAATCTTTGACCGATGAGCTGCGCTCCCGCGCCGTGACCGGCCAGCAGATCGCCATCGAGGATTCGTTCCGGGCGATGGACAAGATCAACGTCGACAATGGCGCGATCCTCATTGTCGATACAGATGTGCGCCATGCCGAGCGCATCAAGAATTATCTGGCACCCGGCCACCGGGTCGACGTGCTGACCCAACCGGCGGACGCGGTGTTCCAGGTCACTGGTGCGCAGTATGAGCTGGCGCTGATCGCCATGGCGCTGACTGATTTTGATCCGCTACGGGTCTGCTCGCAGATCCGCACGCTGGAGCATACGCGCAATTTGCCGATCATTCTGGTGGCCGACGATGCCGACAGGCCCAAGGTGGTGCGGGCGCTCGATCTGGGCGTCAACGATTTCATCATGCGGCCGGTGGAGCGCAATGAACTGGCGGCTCGGGTGCGGACGCAGATCCGGCGGCAGCGCTATGCCACCGAGTTGCGCCACAGCGTCAACCAGACCATGGCCATGGCCGTTACCGACGACATGACCGGGCTTTATAACCGGCGCTATTTCGAGCGGCATCTGGGGGGTATGCTCAACAAAGCCCAGACGCAGGGCCGCGATATGGCGCTGATGATCCTTGATGTGGATCACTTCAAGGCGGTCAACGATACCTATGGCCACGATATCGGCGATGCGGTGCTCAGGGAGTTCGCCATAAGGCTGAAACGCAATATCCGCGGGGTGGACCTGGCCTGCCGCTTTGGTGGCGAGGAATTCGTTGTGCTGATGCCCGATACCGATGTTCGCCAGGCAGAATCGATTGCCGAGCGGGTGCGGCAGTCGGTGGCGGAGCGGAGTTTTGAGGCTGGGGCGGGGCGGATGATCGGGGTGACGGTGTCGGTTGGCGTTGCGCTCAATGAAAGTTTGAGCGATACGCCGGAGACGCTGGTCAAGCGGGCCGATGTGGCGCTGTACCGGGCCAAGCGCGAAGGCCGCAACAGGGTGGTGTTCGACGCGGCCTGAGAAAGCTGCAATTGGACGCGTTAGGGTTATCTGTTATAATTAACAAGAACTTACCGGCGCCAGGCGCCCGGATTTGCTTGAGTTTCCGATGCTCCGGAGTAGGGTCCCATCAAGCTGCGGGGCACTACTTACGCATCCGCGCTCACAGCTCCCTACGGCCTGTCTCGGGAATGCCGCAACTCCTGAGCCCCGTGGGGCGGCTGGTCCGGACGCGGATAGAGTGGCCTCTTCGACATGCCGCTCCGGACCAGCCACTTATGCCTTTGTGCTAACGGATTGCTAGCATCGACGTCGCATTTGTCGCGCTAATGACAACAGCAAAAAGCCCCGCATCGATGATGCGGGGCTTTTGCATTTCAGGTCGAAAAGGCGCCAGATTACTTGATCTTGGCTTCCTTGAATTCGACATGCTTGCGCACGACCGGATCGTACTTGTTGTACGACAGCTTCTCGGTCTGGGTGCGGGCGTTCTTCTTGGTGACGTAGTAGAAACCAGTATCGGCCGTCGACACCAGCTTGATCTTTACGGAGGCGGCTTTGGCCATTCTTCGGGTCCTTCACAAAACCAAAGGCGCTGCGGATGGCAGCGCCGGAATTTGGGCGCAACCTACGGATTTGGCGCCGATTGTCAAGCTGCAGTTCAGGCTTGCGCCGGGTGACCGAAGCCATGCATGCGCCTGGCCCACTGAAAACCGACAATTGCCCCCTTGGTGGAGGGCAGAATGGCCAGCGGCAGGATGATGGCCAGCGGCACCATGGTGTAGATATAGAGCATAGGATTGACGTGCCAGGTCATTTCCATGTGCAGCATGACAGCGACCAGCAGGTGGCCGACAATCATGATGGCGATATAGGGCGGGAAATCGTCGGCGCGGTGCAGATCGAGCTGCTCGCCGCAGGATGCGCAATAATCGGTGACCTTGAGGTAGGACTTGAACATCTTGCCCTTGCCGCAATGGGGACACTTGCACATCGTGCCGCGCCCGATGGCCTGCCAGGTTTGCCGATCTTCCAACGTCGTGACCTCTGCGGTCATTTCATCACCTCTTTTTGCGGCCCTTGGGCCCGTAACTCCCAGATGGGCGCTTCTGCCCGCGGCGGACAGATGACGGATTGACGCGCGTCCCTTCGGACAGCAATTCGAACCGCATGGCGCCGGCAATCGGGGCAACTTCGAGCAGCCGTACGGTTACGCGATCGCCCAGGCTGAACTTTTCGCCGGTACGCTCGCCCACCATGGACTGCATCTCTTCGACATAGCGGTAATAATCCTGCCCCAGAGTGGAGGCGGGGATAAAACCATCGGCCCCGGTATCGAGCAGGCGCACGAACAGGCCCGAACGGGTAACGCCGGAAATGCGGCCCTCAAAGCGGGCGCCGATCTGGGCGGAGAGGAACTGGGCCAGCAGGCGGTCGGCGGTTTCGCGCTCGGCCAGCATGGCGCGGCGCTCGGTGGCGGAGATGTGCTGGCCGATGCCGGTGAGCTTGAGCCCTTCCTGCTCGGACAGGCCATCGCTGCCCAGATCCAGTGACTTGATGAGCGCGCGGTGCACGATGAGATCGGCATAGCGGCGGATGGGCGAGGTGAAGTGGGCGTAGCGGTCTAGGTTGAGGCCAAAGTGGCCGTAATTGTCCGGCGCATAGAGTGCCTGGGCCTGGCTGCGCAGCACCATCTCGCTGACCTGCTCGATATTGCCCGCCTTGCGGGACTGGGCGAGTACGCCATTGAAATCGCTGGCGCGGACGGAATCGGACTTCTTGACCGCGATGTCGAGCGAGCCGAGGAAATCGCGCAAGGCCTGCAGCTTTTCGCTGCTGGGCTCGTCATGCACCCGATAGAGCAGGGGCGAGCGTTTGGATTCCAGCGTTTCGGCCGCCGCCACATTGGCCGCGATCATCATTTCCTCGATGAGGCGATGAGCATCGAGCCGGTCGGGGATACGGATATCCTTCACCAGGCCTTTGTCGTCGAGCACGATCTTGCGCTCGGGCAGATCCAGATCAAGCGGACCACGCTGGTCGCGCGCCTTGGCCATGGTGGCGTAGGCGGCCCAGAGGGGACGCAGGATCGGTTCGAGGATCGGGCCGGTCTTGTCATCGGGATTGCCATCGATGGCGGACTGAGCCTGCTGGTAGCTGAGCTTGGCGGCCGAACGCATCAGCACCCGGTGGAAGCTGTGGCTGCGCTTGCGGCCATCTGCGCCCATGACCATGCGTACGGCGAGCGAAGCGCGTGGCTCGCCTTCCTTGAGCGAGCACAGCTCATTGGAAATGCGTTCGGGCAGCATGGAGACGACCCGGTCAGGGAAATAGACCGAATTGCCGCGCAGATAGGCTTCGCGATCGAGCGCAGTACCGGGGCGCACATAGGCGGCGACGTCGGCAATGGCGACATAGACGATGAAACCGCCGGGATTGGCTGCGTCCGTATCGGGCTCGGCATAGACGGCGTCGTCATGGTCCTTGGCGTCGGGCGGGTCGATAGTGACCAGCGGCAATTCGCGCCAGTCTTCGCGGCCCTTTAAGGTGGCTTCCCTGGCCTCTTCGGCCTCGCGCGTGACGGAGGCAGGGAAGCGGTAGGGGATTTCGAGATTATGGATGGCGATCAGGCTGATCGCGCCTTCCGACATGGGGTTGCCAATGACTGCGACGACCTTGGCACGCGGAATCATCAGGCGGCCAGATAGCTTGACCTCGACTTCGACGAGGTCGCCATCGCTGGCGGTCAGCAGATCGCCGAGCGGAATGCGCATTTCCTTCTGCTTGCGATCGACCGGGATCAGGCGGGCGCCATCATCATCCATGCGGACAATGCCAATTTGGCCCTTGCGGGGCTTGTCGAGGATTTTCATCGGCCTGGCGGTATAGACCGGCACTTCGGCCTCGCCGGCATCGATGCGGGCCAGAATACGGTCGCCCGGAGCAGGCGCAACGCGAGCATCACGGCCCTGGATGACGGCGACGCGCGGACGCTCGCCCTCTTCCTCGTTCCACTGCGCGGGGAAGGCATGGAGATTGTCCGGGTCGGCATCGGTGGGGATGTCGAGCACGGTCACATGGGGCAGGGCGGCGGTGCGGCGCAGGGCCTTGCGGGTGCGGGTGATAATCCCCTCGCCCTCAAGCTCGGCCAGCATGGCCTTGAACGGCCGTCGCATGTCGCCGCGGATGCCGAAGACCTTGGCAAGATCGCGCTTGCCCTTGATGTCGGACTGCTGGGCGAGAGCCTCAAGCAGCTGTTCGCGGGTGGGTAAGGCGCCAGCAGCGGGTTGTCGCGCGCGCCTGGGGCCGGAGGTGTTTTTTGGTTTTTTGGGTGGGATGGGCATTCAATATGTTTCTGTGTGTTGGGTGATAGATAGGGCAAATCCGTGGGGATTGCCAATTTTGGGTGGTGGGTGATTGATTGCAGTTCAACCACCGCATCTCCCTCGGGTTTGACCCGAGGGCCTGCCGGTGAACCACTGAGCTCAAATTGAAACACTGTGCCGTCGGATGGTGGCCCTCGGGTCAAACCCGAGGGAGATCCGGTGGGTGGTTGGGTTTTGGGTTCAAGCTCGGGGAAGAGGATGGCGGCTTGGGTTTACATCATGGCAAACCGGAAATTTGGGACCGTCTATGTCGGTGCGACCGGCGATCTTGTTCGCCGGGTGTGGGAGCATAAGAACGCGGTGGTTCCGGGGTTCACCAAGGAACATCACTGCCATCTGCTGGTGTATTTCGAGGAACACCAGAATATGCACCGGGCCATGCAGCGCGAGCATAATATCAAGCACTGGGTGCGGGCGTGGAAGGATGAGCTGATCGAGAAGCATAACCCCGAATGGGATGATCTGTATTTTGGGTTAGGGCACGGGTGAGGTGTGTCGCATTTTGGTGGCGACGCACTTATTAGTTAACCCCGGATCTCCCTCGGGCTTGACCCGAGGGCCACTCTCCCAATGCACACTCGTTAGGAACGTGCCGATCCTAAAGGCCCTCGGGTCAAGCCCGAGGGAGATCCGGTGGGGAGGTGAGTGGAGTGAAATGTGTGGATCGGGCGGGAGCGCCTAGAAAGGCACGTCTTCGTCCGACACGACCTTTTTCACCGCCACCTTCTTCGGCGCCGCTTTCTTGGCCACAGGCTTTTCACCTGCAGCTTTAGTTGTTGCCTTTTTCGCCGCCGGCTTCTTGGCAGCGGCCTTTTTTGCCGGAGCCTTCTTCACCTTCGTCCCCGTGGCTTCGGCTCGCGCTGCGATCCACTGCACGGCCTGGTCGAGCGTTACCGCCTCGGGCTGCACGTCCTTGGGGATGGTGGCGTTGATCTTGCCCTGGTTGACATAGGGGCCGTAGCGGCCGGCGCGGACGGTGATGGGGCCGTTATCGTGCTCGAAGGTCTGGATGGCGGCCACCGAGGCGCCGCCTCCGCGCTTGAAGCCGCCAGCGGCTTTCTGGGCGATCAGGTCGACGGCGCGGTTGATGCCGACGGTGAAAACCTCTTCGACATCGGGCAGGTTGGCATATTTGCCATCATGCAGGACGAAGGGGCCGTAGCGGCCGATACCAGCGGATATGGGGAGCTGGGTCTCGGGATGCAAGCCCACCTCGCGGGGAAGCGACAGCAGCTTGAGCGCCTGTTCGAGATTGAGCGTGGTTGCTTCCCAACCCTTGGGCAGGGAGCTGCGCTTGGGCTCCTTGCCGTCGCCGAGCTGGACATAGGGGCCGAAACGGCCGGTCTTGAGGTGGACCTCTTCGCCCGATTCCGGATCGGTGCCCAGGATGCCATCGCCCTGTGCGGCTTCGCTGGACTGGCCATTGGCCGCGTCCGAGAGCTGCATGGTGTGCTTGCATTCGGGGTAGTTCGAGCAGCCGATAAAGGCGCCGAACTTGCCCAGCTTGAGCGAGAGCTGGCCGGTGCCGCAGGTGGGGCAGCGGCGCGGATCGGAGCCGTCTTCCTTGGGCGGGAAGATGCGGCTGGCGAGCAATTCGTTCAGCGCGTCAAGCACTTCGGAGACGCGCAGATCCTTGATCTCGTCGGTGGCATGCGTGAAATCCTTCCAGAAATCGCGCAGCACGGTCTTGTATTCAAGGTCGCCGGCGGAGACCTGGTCGAGCTGTTCTTCCAGGCCCGCGGTGAAGCCATATTCGACATAGCGCGTGAAGAAGCTCTCTAGGAAAGCGGTGACGATGCGGCCGCGATCTTCGGGATGCAGGGCCTTGCCCTCAAGGCGGACATAGTCGCGATCCTTGAGGGTGGTCAGCGTCGCCGCATAGGTGGAGGGGCGGCCAATGCCGAGTTCTTCCATCTTCTTGATGAGGCTGGCTTCGGTATAGCGGCTCGGCGGCTGGGTGAAATGCTGCTCGATATCGACCGATTGCAGGTCGGGCTTGTCGCCCACGGCGAGCGGGGGCAGTTCGCGGCTGTCCTCGTCTTCCTCATCTTCGTCGGATTTGACCTCGACGCCATAGAGCTTGAGGAAGCCCGGGAAGGTGACGACCGAGCCGACAGCACGCAGTTCGACCTGGCGGCCGGGCACATTGACGGCGATGTCGACAGTGGTGCGATCGATCTCGGCGGACTTCATCTGGCTGGCCAGCGTACGGCGCCAGATCAGGCCATAGAGCTTGGACTGGTCGGCATCCAGATTGAGATTTTCCGGCCGCTTGAACATGTCGGTGGGGCGGATGGCTTCGTGCGCCTCCTGGGCGTTCTTGGCCTTGGTCTGATAGATGCGGGCCTTTTCCGGCAGGTATTCCTCGCCGAAATATTTGCCGATGACCGAGCGAGCCATGGATATGCCCTCGGGCGCCATCTGCACGGCGTCGGTACGCATATAGGTGATCAGGCCGTCTTCGTAGAGGCGCTGGGCGATCTGCATGGTACGGTTGGGCGAGAGGCCCAGCCGGGACGACGCATCCTGCTGCAGGCTGGACGTGGTGAAGGGCGCGTAGGGATTGCGCTTGGTCGGCTTCTTTTCGACGTTGGAGACGTTGAACTGGCCCGCCTCGATCAATTGCTTGAGCTCTGCGGCGTTCTCGCCGGTCTTGATGTCGAGCTTATCGGTTTTCTTGCCATCGACCGAGAAAAGGCGCGCCAGGAAGCTCTTGCCCGATTGGGCCAGCTTGGCTTCGACCGTCCAATATTCGTCGGCCTTGAACTTTTCGATCTCGGCTTCGCGGTCGGAGACCAGGCGCAGCGCCACCGACTGCACGCGGCCGGCCGAACGGGAGCCGGGCAGCTTGCGCCAGAGGATGGGCGAGAGGGTGAAACCCACGAGGTAATCGAGGGCACGGCGGGCCAGGTAGGCATCCACCAGCGGCATATCGATATCGCGCGGCCTGGCCATCGCGGCGGTCACGGCATCCTTGGTGATGGCGTTGAACACGACACGCTGGACGGATGTGTCCTTCTTGATCGCCTTCTTGGCGCGGAGGACATCCAGGATGTGCCAGGAAATCGCCTCACCTTCGCGGTCAGGGTCGGTGGCGAGGATCAGGCCATCGGCGCCCTTGAGGGCGTTGGCAATGTCGGCAACGCGTTTCCTGGAGGCCGTATCGACCTCCCAGGACATGGCGAAATCTTCATCGGGACGGACCGATCCGTCCTTCGCGGGGAGATCGCGGATATGGCCGAAGGACGCCAGGACTTCATAGCCCGAGCCCAGATATTTGTTGATTGTCTTGGCTTTAGCCGGACTTTCAACGACGACGACCTTCATGGATATTCCGTTCCGCAACCGCTTGTCTTGAGGTGGCGCAACATGGTGAAGGCGAGCGGCGCTGTCAATGTGGGCAAATGGGAGTGGCTGCACTCTCTCTTAGAGAGAGGAAAATTTGCGGGCGCCGACTGTCTTGCATCTGCCATACCAGATGTGCACAAATGCTTGTCGCGCGTTCTGCGCTTCGCCCTCTATGCATTGCTCCCCGATTGACCGGTTTGCGCCTGTGCGCGCGATCGTCTCCGGAGCGTCGCCAAGGGCCGTTTCAGGAGATATGACATGGACTATCGCAAACTCGGCAATAGCGGCGCTGTCGTCTCGCATCTGTGCCTGGGCACGATGACCTTCGGCAGCGAGGCCGATGAGGCCACCTCGTTCAAGTTGCTGGACGATTATGTGGCTGCGGGCGGCAATTTCATCGACACGGCCGACGTCTATAGCGCGGGTGTTTCCGAGGAGATTATCGGGCGCTGGCTCAAGGACAAGCCGGGCAGGGCGCAAAACCTGGTCATCGCCACCAAGGGGCGGTTTCCCATGGGGCAGGGGCCGAACGATCTGGGCCTGTCGCGCAAGCATCTGGGGGCGGCGCTCGATGCTTCGCTCAAGCGGCTGGGGGTGGAGCAGATCGATCTTTATCAGATGCACGCCTTTGACGTGCTGACGCCGCTCGAGGAAACGCTGCGCTTTCTCGATGACTCGATCCGTAACGGCAAGATTGCCTATTACGGCTTTTCCAATTTCACCGGCTGGCAACTGACCAAGGCGGTGTGGCTGGCCAAGCTCAACGGCTACCAGCCCCCGGTGACGCTGCAGCCGCAATATAGCCTATTGGTGCGCGACATCGAGCACGAGATCGTGCCGGCCTCGCTGGATGCCGGCATTGGCCTGCTGCCATGGTCGCCCTTGGGTGGCGGCTGGCTCTCGGGCAAGTATAAGCGCGACCAGATGCCGACTGGCGCGACACGGCTCGGCGAAAATCCCAAGCGCGGCATGGAAGCCTTCGAGGCCCGCAATGCCAAGGACAGCACTTGGGCGGTGATCGGGGCGGTCGAGGATATCGCCAAGGCGCGCGGCGTCAGCATGGCGCAGGTGGCATTGGCCTGGGTCGCAGCGCAACCGGCGGTGGCCTCGGTGATCCTGGGGGCCCGGACGCAGGAGCAATTGGCCGACAACCTCAAATCGGCGGCACTCAAGCTGAGTGCAGGTGACCTGCAGACCTTGGGTGATGTCAGCAAGCCGGTGATGGCCGACTATCCCTATGGGACTGGCGGCATCAACCAGCGGAACCGCAACATCGAAGGCGGGCGGTAGGTTTCTTCCTTCTCCCCTTTCCCTCAAGGGGCGAGGGTAGAGGTGGATAGCTAGTATTTCAACGCCACCAATTGCCCGCTCGACCACTCGATCTGGCCGGCCAGGTCGAGTTCGAGCAGCAGCATTTGCATAGCGGCAGCGGTGAGGCTGGATTGGCGGATCAGTTCGTCGATTTCGACAGGCGTGGCGCTGAGAGCCGAGAGAAGCCGGGATTTTTCATCGTCGCCGGGGGCCGGTTCTGCGGCTTCGATGCCCAGGTCCGGCTCCCATGGCGGGTCGAACAGGGCGTTGCGGGCGGGGTCGGCGCTGCCGAGCGTTTCGATGATGTCTTCAGCATTGGTAATCAGCTTGGCGCCTTGCTGGATCAGTGAATTGCCGCCTTCGGCGCGCGGGTCGAGCGGCGAGCCAGGCACGGCGAAGACGTCGCGGTTTTGTTCGAGCGCCAAGCGCGCGGTGATGAGCGAGCCGGAGCGCTTGGCAGCTTCGACCACGACAATGCCGAGGGACAGACCCGAAACCAGCCGGTTACGCCTGGGGAAGTCGCGGGCGCGCGGTTCCCAGCCTAGCGGCATTTCGGTCAGCAGGGCGCCGCCATTGTCGAGAATGTCATGGGCGAGCGGGATGTTCTCGGACGGATAGATCTTGTCGAAGCCGCCGGCGAGAACGGCGATGGTGCCGGTGGTGAGGCTGGCCTGATGGGCGGCCGTATCGATGCCGCGGGCCAGGCCCGAGACCACGGTATAGCCGCGTTCGCCCAGATCGGTTGCCAGCAGGCGCGTCATCTTGATGCCAGCGGACGAGGCGTTGCGGGCGCCGACAATGCCGACCGTTCGCTGCCAATCGAGGTTTTCGCCACCGGCCATGGTGATAAGCGGCGGCGGCGCCGAAATGTGATTGAGCAGATCGGGATAGCCTGCTTCGCCGGTGGCGACGAGGCGCGCGCCATAGCGCTGGAGCCCGGCAATCTCATCTTCGGCCTGCGATGGCGTGGTGACGCGCAGCGGCTTGCCGGTGCGCTTGAGCAGGCCCGGCAGGGCGTCGATCGCCGCCTCGGCGGAGCCGAACCGGTTGAGCAATTGGCGGAAGGTGACGGGGCCCACATTGTCGGTGCGCAGCAGGCGAAGCCAGGCGACGCGCTGCGACGGGGTCAACATATTTCCACCCGAGCGCAGCGCCAAGGCCTATGAGCCCTTCTTTTCGGAGCCGATCTTGGGCTCGGTGCCAGACATCAACCGCATGATATTTTCGCGGTGCTGGTAGAAGAGCAGGATCGCCAGCACGGCTGCCGTGGCCGCCAGCCATTCATCGACCACCACATAGGCAAAGATCGGCGCGGTGGCCGCGCCGGTGAGGGCCGCAAGGGACGACAGCTTGCGAGTGAAAGCGATGAGTAGCCAGACGCCGCAGAAGATCAGCCCGACCGGCCAGGACAGGGTGAGCAGGCTGCCGATCATCACGGCGACGCCCTTGCCGCCCTTGAAGCCGAGCCAGACGGGGAAGCAATGGCCCAGAAACGCGCCAAAAGCTGCCAGATAGAGCGGCAGGGCGGGATCGCCGCCCACGGGCAGGCCGGGATTATTGAGCAGCGTGCGGGCCACGAGGATAGCCACGGAGGCCTTGGCGGCATCCAGCAACAGGGTGGCCGCCGCGATCCAGCGATTGCCGGTGCGCAGCACATTGGTAGCGCCGATGTTACCGGAGCCGATCTGGCGGATGTCGCCCAGCCCGGCGGCGCGGGTCAGAAACAGGCCGAAGGGAATGGAGCCGAACAGGTAGGCGATGAGCAGCGTGATGACGAGGCCAGGCAGCATGGCGCCGCCAAACAGCCAGCTCGCGAACATCGGCACATAGGAATCCGTCACGGATCAGCTCTCCTCGACATGGGTATGGACGGTTTGGCCGCCCACGATTGTGCGCAGCACCTTGCCAGCAAGTCGCGCGCCTTCAAAGGCGGTATTGTGCGAGCGTGAACGGATTTCGCGCTCGGTGACCTGCCAGGGATAGTCGAGATCGAACACGATCAGATCGGCCGGCGCGCCCTTGGCGATACGCCCACTGGGCAGGCCCAGAATATCGGCCGGCCGGCTGGTCATGGCGCGCAGCACCGTCAGCAGATCGATATCGCCGGAATGAACCAGCCGCAAGGCGGCGGCCAGCAGGGTCTCGAGGCCGATGGCGCCATCGGAGGCTTCGGCGAAGGGCTGGCGCTTGACCTCGGAATCCTGGGGATCGTGATCGGAGTGAATGGTGTCGATCGTGCCATTGCGCAGGCCCTCGATGACTGCCTGGCGATCATCTTCGGAGCGCAGCGGTGTCGAAAGTTTAAAGAAGGTGCGGTAGCGGCCGATGTCATTTTCGTTGAGCGCCAGATTGTTGATCGAGATACCAGCGGTAACCGATGCGTTGCGTTTCTTGGCGGCGGCGACGAGGTCGACCGAGCCGGCGCAGGAGATCTGGGCGGCATGATATTTGGTGCCGGTGAGGGCAGCCAATTGCAAATCGCGGGCGAGGGGGATGGTCTCGGCTTCGCGGGGAATGCCCCTGAGGCCCAGAATGGTGGCGAAGAGGCCTTCATTCATCACGCCATCGCCGGTCAGCCCCTTGTCGGAGACGTGGTGGACGACCGTGAGGCCATAATTGGCGGCGTAGCTCATCACGGTGCGCAGCAGCGAAGTCGACTGGATCGAGCGGCGGCCATCGGTGATGCAGACGGCACCGGCTTCCTTGAGCAAGCCGAATTCGGTCATTTCCTGACCGTCCAGCCCCTTGGTGATGGCGCCAGCTGGCAGGACGTTGACCTTGCTGGTCGCCTTGGCGCGACGGATCAGAAAATCGATCAGGGCGCCATCATCCACTACGGGAGTAGTGTCGGGCATCATGACGAAACTGGTGACGCCGCCAGCGGCAGCGGCTTCGCCCGCCGAGGCAAGGGTTTCGCGATATTCCTTGCCGGGTTCGCCGGTAAAAACGCGCATATCGATCAGGCCGGGCGAGAGCACATGGCCACGGGCGTTGAAGACTTCAGCATCCTCGGGCACGCCGACCGGACCACCAAAGGCGATATCGGAAATGAGGCCGTTTTCGACGAGGACCGCGCCTTGCTGGTCAGTGCCCGAGGGCGGATCTACGATGCGGGCATTTTCGATGAGGAGGGGACGGCTCATATTTCGTTCCCCGCGATATTTCTGGCCGGCAGCAGGGCATCGAGCACGGCCATGCGCACGGCGACGCCCATTTCAACCTGTTCGGTGACCACGGAGGCCGGGCCATCGGCAATGGCAGGATCGATCTCGACGCCCCGGTTCATCGGGCCGGGATGCATGACGATGCAGTCGGGCCTGGCAAAACTGAGTTTTTCCGCGTCCAGCCCGTAGAAGCGGTAATATTCACGGACCGAGGGGATCATGCGGCCATTGGCGCGCTCATGCTGCAGGCGCAGCATCATGACCACGTCGACATCCTTGAGGCCTTCACGCATATCGGTGAACACTTCGGTGGCGAGGTGTTCGATGCCGGCGGGCAGCAGATTGCGCGGGGCGATGACGCGGGTGCGCACATTGAGCGCGCCGAGCAGCAGCAGATTGGAGCGGACGACGCGGGAGTTGGCGATATCGCCGCAGATAGCGACGGTGAGCCCCGAAATGCGGCCCTTGTGGTTGCGGATGGTCAGGGCATCGAGCAGGGCCTGGGTCGGGTGCTCATGGGCGCCGTCACCGGCATTGATCACCGCGCAGCCGACTTTTTGCGACAGCAATTCCACCGCGCCGGCCGCAGAGTGGCGCACCACGATGACGTCGGGCCGCATGGCGTTGAGCGTGGTGGCGGTGTCAATCAGGGTTTCGCCCTTGGATACCGAGCTGGTCTTGACCGACATGTTCATGACCAGGGCGCCCAGCCGCTTGCCAGCGATCTCGAACGAGCCCTGGGTGCGAGTCGATGGTTCGAAGAAGAGATTAATCTGCGTCTTGCCGGAAAGGGTGGGGAGCGTCTTGCGCTCCTGCCGGCTGACCGGAACCATGCGTTCGGCGCGATCGAGCAGATCGATGATCTCGTGCTGCTTGAGGTCGGCTATCGAAAGCAGATGGCGCTGGTTAAATGGGGGGAAGTCGCCGGTCGAACCGGCGGGCGTTGCGGTCTTGCTGGCGCGAGTTTGTGCCATGCGCTCCCATCCTGCGATATTTGCAGCGGTCTAGCGGAGGGGGCGATGGGGGGCAAGCCCAAAAGGCGGGGAAATCAACGGCCGGGTGAGTGGCCGCTGATCGGCTCAGGTTGCCGCGCGGCTGCGCAGCAGCAGGCCGAGACCGGCGAGGCCCAGGGCAAGCTCGACCGCCCCGGCCCCAAGCAAGCCCCAGGACGGCAGGCCGTCGAGGGCAATGGCGACCAGGCGGGAGACGCCGTAACCCAGGTAGAGACCGGTGGCGACAATGGTGGCAGCGGAAGCCAGCCGCGAAAGGAAGGCGCCGGAAGCGATGAAGATGCCGGCGCCGAGCAGCGAGAGGCCATGCGAGCGCAATTCATTGAGCAGGTTGACCTGTCCGCCGGGATCAATGTCGTATCCGGCGTAAAACGGGACCGGCGCGAAGAGAATCATCGTGCCCAGACCGGCCCCAATGAGACCGGCGAGCATCAGATAGGCCGCCCGGATCATGCCGCCCGTTTCCAGATGCCGGTTGCGGCCATTGCGGTGCAATAATCGGCAAAGTCCCGCGGCTGGCGGCCGAGGGCGCGCTGCACCCCATTGCTCAGGGATTCGTTGCGACCGTCGAAGACCTCCTCGCAGAGATCGCGCAGAAAATCTGCTGTGGGCGCGCCGACTTCGGGAACCAGGGCGGCGTGGAAATCCGGCAACGCGATATGGGCATAGGTGACGGGGTGGCCGGCAGCGGCGCTGATTTCGGCTGCGGCTTCGGCAAAGGTCATCAGGCGCGGGCCGGTGACGTCGTAGAGTTGGCCAAGATGGCGCTGGTCGGTCAGGGCCGCAACGGCGACATCGGCAATATCATCGACATCGATGAAGGGCTCCTTGCGGTTGCCGGCGGGCAGGGAGATGAAGCCTTCGAGAACCGCGGGCAGGAAAACCCCATCGCTGAAGTTCTGGTTGAACCAACTGGCGCGGACGATGGTGTAGCCCAATCCCGAGGCCTGGATGATGGCTTCGCTGCGCAGGGCATTGTCTTCGCCCCGGCCGGAGAGCAGGACCACTTGCTTGACGCCGGCGGCGATGGCCTTTTCGGCGAATTTGGCAATGGCTTCGGGCGCCCCCCTGGCTGCCAGATCCGGCATGAAGGCCACGAAGACGGCTTCGGCGCCGGCGAGTGCCGGGCTCCAGGTGGCGTCGTCCTCCCAGTCGAAGGCAGGCGTTGAACGACGGGAGGCGCCGCGCACGGGCCGGCTCTGGGCTTCCAGCTTGGCGACGATGCGGCTGCCGACCTTGCCGGTAGCGCCGATAACGAGGATGGGTGAGGTCATTTCATTGATCCGTGTCGGTGTTGCTATGCACTAGAAGATGCGCCGAGTAGGTTGGATCATCAATGATGATGAGGCTTCAATAATATGCAGAACGTCCAATCGTGTGGACTATGGGCCTATTGGATGGTACGAGGGAGATCATGACCCAAGCCCATTTCCAGCCCGCGCCATTATCCGACCCGCTGGGTGAAGTGCTGCATATGCTGCACCTGACCGGCACGCTCTATTGCCGCGCCGAAATGACCGCGCCCTGGGGCCTGGTCATGCCGCAGCTGATCGATTCCATGATGTTCGTGATCGTCACGTCGGGCCGCTGCTGGCTGCGCCTGCCGGGGGAGGAACCGGTAGCGCTGCAGCAGGGCACCATGGTGCTACTGCCCCATGGCAATACGTACGACCTGCTCAGCGCACCGGACGCGGTGCCTACGCCGCTGTTCGATGTTCCGGTCAACAAGGTTAGCGACCGCTACGAAATCATGCAGCACGGCGGAGGTGGCGAAATGACCCGCGCCACGGCGGGAGTCGTACAGTTCGATCACGTCGCGGCCAAGCGGCTGGTGGCCTTGCTGCCGGACATGCTGCGCATCGATGCCTGGGAGGATGAGATCGGCAGCTGGCTGCAGAGCACGCTGTCGCTGATTGCCCGGGAGGCAAGCACATTGCGGCCCGGCGGGGAAACCATGATGACGCGGCTCGCCGATATCCTGGTGATCCAGGCGATCCGCACCTGGCTGGACCGGGCGCCCGAGGCCAATCTGGGCTGGCTGGCGGCGTTGCGCGACAAGCAGATTGGCCGGACGCTGGCCCTGATGCACCGCCAGCCAGACCACGATTGGAGTGTCGCGGACCTGGCCAATGAAGCCGGCATGTCGCGATCGGCGTTTTCGGCGCGCTTCACCGAATTGGTGGGGCAGCCGGCCATGCAATATCTGGCGCAGTGGCGGCTGCACCTGGCGCGGGCGCAATTGCTGGAAACGCGCGAACCGGTGGGCGTGGTGGCCAGCCGGGCGGGTTATCAGTCCGAAGCGGCGTTCGGACGGGCCTTCAAGCAGTTCTTTGGAATTCCGCCGGGCGGCGTGCGCAAGCTAGCTGTGCCGCAGGCGATCCAGGGCGCCTTGTAGAATGTAGCTGGCAGCCAGCTTGTCGACGATTTCGGCGCGGCGGTCGCGGCGCAGGTCGGCGTCGATCATCATGCGGGTGACGGCGGACGTGGAGAGGCGCTCGTCCCAGAAGGCGATGGGCAGCGAAATGCGTTGGGCAAGGCTGCGGGCAAAGGCGCGGGTGGATTGCACGCGCGGGCCTTCGGACCCATCCATGTTGAGCGGCAGGCCCAGGATGATGGCGGCGATATTGTTCTGGGCGATCAGCTCTTCGAGCCGGATCGCGTCCTGGGTGAATTTGGTGCGCTTGATGGTTTCGAGCGGCGTGGCCGAATAGCGCATGCCGTCGGACACGGCGACGCCGATGGTCTTGGTGCCCAGATCGAGACCCATGATCCGGCCGGAGGGGGGAATCGATTCGAGCGGATTGGCGGAGAGCTCGTCGGTCATGCTGTGCTGGCTTGCTTCATCGTTTGTGTCCTATAGGCTCGCCACGCAAATGGCGACAGGAAAGCTCAGATGAAACTCACCTGGTTTGGCAGCACGACCCTGCGGATACATATTGGTGGGCAGATTTTGGTGATGGATGCCGGGGCGGCGCCCGCGGGAATCGACGCGGCGGAACTGGTGTCCGGGGCGGATGGGCAGTTCGAATCACGGGGGGATGGTTTGCCCGAGGTGGATGCGGCGCGGTGGAAGCCAAGGCGGTCGGCACGGCTGGTTGATGAGGGTTCGGACCCTGAGGCGGTTGCGGTTTTTCGGGTAGGGCGGGGGGCTGCGCTGGTGGATGCAGCGGGCGAGCCGCCGGTATTATTGGTAACAGATGAATTGCCGGTTCTAGGGCGCTGGGCGGGTGAAGCCGTGGTTGTGCTGCTGGGTGATGGCGCAGCGCTTGCTGGGCTCGGCGGGGCGCTACTGGAGGCTTCGGCGCCCAAGCTGCTGGTGCTGGGTGGCGGCGAGGCCGATATCGATATGGCGGTGGCAGCGCTGCGCGATCGGCTGGATGGTGCGGGGCTGGTGGCGCTTGAACCTTCCATGGCGCTGGAAGTCTGATCCGGCGCATAAGCCAATTTCATTGTATTTTGTAGCCGCGCATTGCTATTGAAGCGGAAAATCGTGCCGCAATTTTCTGGAGTTTGACATGTCCGTCGATGCCGCAACCGTAAAGCGCATTGGGCGCCTGGCCCGCATTCGCATCGAAGAAGAAGAGGTCGCCGGCTACCAGAGCGAGCTCAATGCCATTCTCGGCTTTGTCGAACAATTAGCGGAAGTGGACGTTTCGGGCGTCGAGCCGATGACCTCGGTGACGCCGATGACACTGCGCCGCCGCGACGACGTGATCAGCGATGGCGGCTATGCCGACAAGATCGTCAGCAATGCTCCACTCAGCGAAGACAATTTCTTCATGGTGCCCAAGGTGGTCGAGTAAATGGCGGTTTCCATCGCCATCGAAACGCCGCTGCAGGATGATGTGCGCGGCCTGATCGACAAGCTCAATGCCTATCTGCTGCCGCTGTCGCCGCCCGAATTCCAGTTCAAGCTGACCGTCGAGCAGATGGCTGGCGCAGATACCACTGTATTCGTTGCACGGGATGAGGATGGGCGGGCCATTGGCTGCGGGGCCCTCAAAGTGCATTCGCCTGGCATGGGCGAGGTCAAGCGGATGTTCACGGACCCCGAAGTGCGTGGCAAGCGCGTGGGTTCGGCGTTGCTGGACGCCATTGTCAGGTTGGCACAGGACCGCGGGCTGGATGTGCTGATGCTTGAAACCGGGGCCGCGGCTGACATGCCCGAGGCACATCGGCTCTATACGCGCAGCGGATTTGTGGCACGCGGCCCGTTCCTCGATTATCCGGACAGCCAGTGGTCGGCGTTTTTTGAGAAGCCACTTCGCCAGGAGCAGACAGCATGAGAATGATACTCGCCCTGGGCCTGGGCCTCTTGGCCGCGCCGGCCTTCGCCCAGCCCGAATTCACCATCGACCAGAGCAAGCTTTACGTCACGCCGCCCGAGACCTGTGAGGCTTTGGAGAAGGGCGGGGCCGATGCCATGTCCGACGCCAATATCGCGGTGATGACCTTTTCGGGCGGCATCCAGTCGCTGGAATACAGCTGCGACTTTTTCGACGTCAAAAGCCACCCGACCAATCGCTCCTTCCTCGCCATGGGGATTTGCGATGCGCTGGGTGAAGTCTATCCCGACACCTTTGCCATAACGCCCTATGACGAGAAGACTATCCAGGTGGTCTCGTCCTATGACGCAGCCATGCAGGCTGCTGGTGTTTTCGAGGCTTCTGACGCGACCGTTACGCCGGGCGCGACTTTGTATTACCGCTGCGACAATCTGAGCGAGATCCCCGTTGACTGACCTGACCAGACTGAGCCTTGCCCAGGCCCGCAAGGGGCTCAAGGACAAGAGCTTCACCTCCACCGAACTGACCGGCGCCTATCTAAAGGCGATCGAAGCCGCCAATCCCAAGCTCAACGCCTATGTGGCGGTGACGGGGGAGCAGGCGCTCGACATGGCCAAGGCCAGCGACGAGAAGCTGGCGCAAGGGCAGGGCGGGGCGCTGGAAGGCATTCCGCTGGGCATCAAGGATCTGTTCGGCACCAAGGGCGTGCATACCCAGGCCGCCAGCCATATCCTGGATGGCTTCAGGCCCGAATATGAATCGACGGTGACGAGCAATCTCTGGCGCGATGGCGCGGTGATGCTGGGCAAGCTCAACATGGACGAATTCGCCATGGGCTCGTCCAACGAGACATCTTATTATGGCCCGGTAATCAACCCGATCCGCGCCGAAGGCGGCAATGCCAATCTGGTGCCCGGCGGCTCCTCGGGCGGCTCGGCTGCGGCTGTTGCCGCCTGGCTTTGTGCCGGCGCGACCGCCACCGATACCGGCGGTTCGATCCGCCAGCCGGCGGCCTTTACCGGCACCGTCGGCATCAAGCCGACCTATGGCCGCTGCTCGCGCTGGGGCGTGGTGGCTTTTGCCTCCTCGCTCGACCAGGCAGGCCCGATTGCCCGCACGGTGGAAGACACCGCGCTGCTGATGACCTCGATGGCCGGGTTCGATCCCAAGGATTCGACCAGCGTCGATCTGGCGGTACCGGACTTTGCCGCTGCGGTCGAACGCGGCGTCAAGGGCCTGACCATTGGCGTGCCGCGCGAATACCGCATGGACGGCATGCCGGCCGAAATCGAGAAGCTGTGGAGCCAGGGCCTGGAATGGCTCAAGGCCGAAGGCGCGACGGTCAAGGACATCTCGCTGCCGCACACCAAATATGCCTTGCCGGCCTATTATATCGTGGCGCCGGCCGAGGCTTCGTCCAACCTGGCGCGTTATGATGGCGTCAAATACGGGCTGCGCGTATCGGGCAAGGACATTACCGATATGTACGAGCTGACGCGCGCCGCCGGGTTCGGCCGCGAGGTCAAGCGCCGCATCATGATCGGCACATACGTGCTGTCTGCCGGTTATTTCGATGCCTATTACGTCAAGGCGCAAAAGGTTCGCACGCTGATCAAGAAGGACTTTGAAGATGCCTTCCACGCCGGCGTCGACGCTATCCTGACCCCGGCTACCCCTTCGGCTGCTTTTGGCATTGGCGACGAGGCGCTGGCTGCCGATCCGGTCGCTATGTATCTCAACGACGTGTTCACGGTGACGGTCAATATGGCCGGACTGCCGGGCATTGCTGTGCCAGCCGGCAAGGACGGGCAGGGGCTGCCCTTGGGGCTGCAGCTGATCGGCAAGCCGTTCGACGAAGAGACGCTGTTTGCGGCCGCCCGCGTGATCGAGCGCAGTGCAGACACCGACTTTTCGCCCAAGCCGTGGTGGTGAGCAAAAGCCGGGGTGACTTGATCCCGGTTAAAATCCGCACTACTTGGCGACCATGCACAAATTGAAACTGGTTGTGACGCGGCCCATGGCGGCGTCCGGGCCGACAGGAACTTCGCCGATGGCCTCTGACATTTTTACCTCGCTCGACTGGTCCGAGCCGCCCAAGGACATGAGCAAACCGCTGCAGGCGCTGTGGTGGCTCAAGAAGGGCGGACTGCGCGTGGGCCCCGAGTGGGAACAGGCGCATATCATCGTGCAGGCCATGGAAGGCGTGCAGCAGTTCGATTGGGTGCATGCCCTGATGCACTGGATCGAGGCCGATATGGGCAACGCGGACTATTGGTATCGCCGCGCGGGTAAGCGCCGGGCGACGGCAAGTGTGTCGCAGGAATGGGAACATATTGCTGCGGCGCTGAGTGAAGTGACGCGGCATTAGGGGGCGTTTCTCTACTCGCCGCATCTCCCTCGGGTCGAGCCCGAGGGAGATGCGGCGGTTGGGGAGGAGAGGTGCCTCTACCGATTACTCACCTCACTTCGCACCAGTTCCAATCCGCGCTTGGTGATCCGGTATGGTTTGCCGCCGGATGATTTGATCGCCTTTTTGGCCTTGAGTTTTTTGAACAATGCCAAGGTACAATTGGTCATCAGCCAGCCGTCGCGATTGTAGAATTCAAGGCCGGTCACCTTGCCATTGTCGTCCCGGAGCAGTGCAATGCATCCGCCCTGCGCGAGGGCGTGCAGCACCCGCTGTTCGTTTCTCGAAATATCCATGAATAGTCTGAGGCCTGTGCCGGCAGGCGCATGAAGCAGCCCGCGAACAAACATGATCGGCCGCCCGCATCACGCAGGGCAGTCGACTGGTTCATTCTCGCCCCGTCTCGATTGGACGGGGCCTTAGGCGATCTCAGACTGATTAGACATAAGGCGTGACCTTGATTAGGCTTCCAAATTAGCGCCGCCGGCGCGTTCCGCCAAGAGTGAGCGCGCAGCACAGTTGAAATCCGCGCCCCGCCGGTGCAAACCAGCAACAGCCTTATCTGGACTGGAATTTGTCGTGACCGCTTTGAAATCGCCTGCCCAATGTGAAACCAAGGACGATGTCCGCGTCGAGATCGACCGGATCGACCAGGCGCTGCTTGGCCTTTTCGCGGAGCGGCATCGCTATGTGACGCGCATGGCCCAGATCAAGACCGACCCACATGAAGCCCATGACCGTGCGCGGATAGAATCGATCATCGAGAAGGTCCGCGATCGCAGTTTGGCTCTTGATCTCGACGAAGATCAGGCCGAACTTGTATGGCGGACCCTGATCGACTGGAACATCAATTACGAGAAGGGCATCATCGCAGCGCGGCGAGGCGCGGAATAGGGAGAGGTCCCATGCCCGGTATTACAATGCGCAAGGCAGAGCCCAAGGACGCCCATCGGCTGGCCGATATCGCCTATCGTGCCTGGGAAAGCGGTATTTTGCCGCTGCTGACCGAAAAGCCCGGCATGCGCGAAGCTGAGCAACGCCGGCTGGCACAGGCCGTGTCGGAGAGCATTGCGCGCATCATCGTCGCCGAAGTCGACGGCATTGCTGTGGCCTGGTGTTCGCGCTCGGCGCGGCGGGCCTACATTCCGTTCCTCTTCGTCATGCCCGAATTGCAGGGCCATGGGCTCGGCTCCATGCTGCTGCGCCGCATGGAATCCATGCTGGAGCTGGAAGGCGCCGACCGGGTGCATCTGGAAACGCCGGCCGACAATGTGCGCGCGGTACGCTTTTACGAAAAGCAGGGCTACCGCATCCTGGCGCTACGCCCCGACGGCCGGGCCGCACACGAACCGTTCATGAGCGTGCATCTCGAAAAACGGCTCGATCCCTTCGAGGGCGAAATCGACGACGAGGATTGATGGTGCCTTCGGCCGACCAGCAGACCTCATCCTGAGCTTGTCGAAGAGCGAGGTCGTGGCATCCCGGTCTCCCACTCATCCGACCTCGCGGTTCGACAGGATCACCACGAGGTCTCTAGTGATGCGGCAGCCATTGCATCCCACAGATCATCGCACTATGCGTTACTCATAATTTCGTCCCGCCTCTAGGACTGCTCAATTGACTCTCATCGATACCCGCACCCCGCATCCGAAGCGCCTTATCGCCGGCTCCACTGGCGATTGGGAGGTGATCATCGGCATGGAAGTGCATGCGCAGGTGACGAGCGAGAGCAAGCTGTTCTCCGGGTCCTCGACCGCGTTCGGCAATCCGCCCAATTCCAATGTGAGCTTTGTGGATGCGGCCATGCCCGGCATGCTGCCCACGATCAACGAGGAATGCGTGCGCCAGGCCGTGCGGACCGGGCTGGGGCTCAAGGCGGCGATCAACAAGCGCAGCGTGTTTGACCGGAAGAATTACTTCTATCCCGATCTGCCGCAGGGCTACCAGATCAGCCAGTTCAAGGACCCCATTGTCGGCGAGGGCAAGGTGTTCCTCGATGTGGATGGCGAGAGCATCGAAATCGGCATCGAGCGGCTGCATCTGGAGCAGGATGCGGGCAAGTCGATCCATGACCAGCATCCCAATATGAGCTTTGTCGACCTCAACCGTTCGGGCGTGGCGCTGATGGAAATCGTCAGCAAGCCCGATCTGCGCTCGTCCGAAGAAGCCAAGACATATCTGAGCAAGCTGCGCACCATCCTGCGGTATCTGGGCACCTGCGACGGCAATATGGAGCAGGGCTCGATGCGCGCCGACGTCAATGTGTCGGTGCGGCGCCCCGGTGGCGAATTCGGTACGCGCTGCGAGATCAAGAATGTCAATTCGGTGCGCTTTGCCGGGCAGGCAATCGAATACGAGGCGCGCCGGCAGATCGATATCCTCGAAGATGGCGGCAGCATCGACCAGGAAACCCGCCTGTTCGACCCCAAGCTGGGCGAAACGCGCTCCATGCGGTCCAAGGAAGAAGCGCATGATTATCGCTACTTCCCCGATCCGGATTTGCTGCCGCTCGAATTCGACGATGCCTTTATCGCCGCCCTGGCCGAGAAGCTGCCGGAACTGCCGGACGAAAAGCAGGCCCGCTTCATCGGTGACTATGGCGTGACGCCCTATGATGCCATGGTGCTGACGCTCGAGCGCGAAACGGCGGACTATTTCGAGTCTGTCGTGGGTTTTGGCGGCACCAAGCGGGACGGCAAGGCCGTGGCCAATTTGCTCAATGCTGACGTCGCGGCCTTTGCGAATAGCCAGGGCCTCGCGGTGTGGGAAACTCACCTGAAGCCCAACCAGATTGCCGGCATCGTCGATCTGGTCGCCGCCGGCACCATCTCGTCCAAGGGTGCCAAGGACCTGTTGCAGATCGTGATCGCCGAGGAGCCGGAGGGCGAACCGGCCGAGATCGTCGAGCGCCGCGGCATGAAGCAGGTGACCGATATGGGGGCGATCGAAAAGATCGTCGACGAGATCATCGCCGCCAATCCCGACCAGGTCGCCAAGGTCTTGGCCAAGCCGAGCATGATCGGCTGGTTTGTCGGGCAGGCGATGAAGGCATCGGGCGGCAAGGCCAATCCGCAGGCGTTGAACGATCTGATGAAGAAGAAGCTGGGGATCGGGTAGGGGCCTCCCCAACTCTCTCATCTCCGTGGGGTGAAGGGATCGCGGTGGAGGGAACGTGCAATGCATGCCCTCCAACATGCGTTGTTAGATCGGCTTTCCCACAGTCATCGCATCACGAAATACGGGGTCGGCGTCGAAAAACACCGGCTCCGGGGTCGCGCCCGTCGCGTCGAAGAAGCGGCTGATAAAGGCGCGGAACGAGGCGCAGAGGGCGATGTCGGAGATTTCCACATCGGTGAAGCCGACGGCGCGCAGGGCGTTGATATCGGCCTTGGTGATCTTGGACGCATCGCGGGCTACCTGCTCGGCATAGGCCAGCATCGCCACTTCCTTTTCCGACAGGCCCGCAGAGCGGTAGTCGCGCTGCAGGGCGAGTACCATGTCCTTTGAGCCAAGCTCCTTGGTCAGCGAGCGGGCATAGACATGGGTGCAATAGGTCGAAGGCACCTGCTTGGCGGCGATAAAGGTGATGAGGCGCCAGGCGCGCATGCCGAGGGAGAAGTTCGCCTTGATACCTTCGGAAAATTGCTCATAGAGCGGCAGCACTTCGGGCCGCGCCGTCCAGCAGCGGGTGGCTTCCATGACGAAGCCGATGCTGGTCTGTTCGTGTTGGTAGATCCTGGCGACCTCGCCGGTCGCTTCCTCCGGGCTGACAGTCTTGAGAAACACTCGTCGATCTCCAGTTACCGCGGCGGGATCGTAGCGCCGCCGCGGTAAAAGGCCAATGGCGGCTTATGCGGGCGCGCGGCGGCCCAGCTTGAAGATGCGGCCATCGATGCAGAGCAGGCCGACAAACACCAGCAGCATGCCCGCAATATGGACGGGCAGGATGATTTCCCCCAGCAGCGTGACGCCCAGAATGATGGCGACGACCGGGGAAATAAAAGTGTTGGAGGCGAAGTTGGTTGCGCCGATGCGGGGCAGCAGGCGGTACATGATCTGGAAGGTCAGTGCCGTCGAGAACAGGCCGAGGGCCAGCCAGGCGGCCCAGGTTTCGAGGCGTGTGACATGGGGTACACCTTCGACGGCGAAGGCGACTGGCACGGAGGCGATTGCCGCCCCGGTCAGGGCGATGGTGGCCAGCGTGGTCGGTTCGATCATGCGGAAGCTGCGGGCGACATTGAGCGTGACCGCATAAAGGATTGTCGCGAGCAGGCAGAAGCCGATGCCGATCAGCTGATCGCTGGCATGCCCACCGGTGAGGGCCGGAGACGCCAGCAGGGCTGCACCGGCGAAGCCGGCAACGACGCCGAGCGCCTTGTTGTATTTTGCCTTTTCGCCGCCAGGCCAGAAGTGGGCGACCAGAACGGTGAGGATCGGGGTCAGTGCGTTGATGATGGCCGTTAGCCCGCTGGGAATATGGGCCTGGCCGAGCGGGAATAGCGTGAAGGGCAGGGCATAGCTGAACACGCCAAGCAGGCCCAGCTTGAGATAAAGCACGGGATCGCGCGGCAGCGGCTTGCGCATGGCGAAGAAAATAACCCAGCTGGCAATGGCCGCAATGCTCACGCGGCCAGCGGCGACCCAGATCGGCCCCAGTTCGCGAATCAACACGGCGTTGAACAGGAACGAGCAGCCCCAGATGCTGCCGACAAAGATGAGCAAAGCCCAGTCACGCGCGGCCATGTGATTCCTCCCCAGCCCGATAAGAACCGGAACTTACGCCCGGCGAGAACAAAGGTCGAACCGATTTTGACGATGACCGTTATCAGCGCCGCTGATGGAGAGATGCAGCCATGCGCGACTGGCGATAGCCTGGTTGGATCGGGCTCACTAGTCTTTCCCGGCAAATAATGAGGGACTCATGCTGAAAACAACAATTGCCGCATCTCTGCTTGCCGCCTTGACCTGCACCCCGGCACTGGCCGCGGAAACACTGGACACGACGCCCCGTATTGCCGTGATGTCCGCCTTCGCGCCCGAGTGGATCGTGCTGCAGGAGGCGCTGAGCGAGCGCAAGGACTATACGGTCAATGGCACGACCTTTGCGACCGGGCTGATCGAGGGCAAGCCAGTCGTGCTGTTCCTGACCGGGGTCAGCATGGTCAACGCGGCGATGACCTCGCAACTGGCGATGGACTTCTTCAACCTCGAGAGCATCGTGTTTTCCGGCATTGCCGGCGGCGTCAATCCCGAGCGGCATATCGGGGACGTCATCGTGCCGGCTCAGTGGGGGCAATATCTCGACGCGATCCTCGCGCGCGAGACCGCGGAGGGTGAATTCGCGCCGCCGCCATTCCTTGAGGCGCCGTTTCCCAATTTCGGGATGATCTTCCCGCAGAATGTTGGCGTCGCCAGGGAAGGCGCTGAACCGGAAGAGAAATTCTGGTTTGCGGTCGATCCGGACCTGCTGGCCGTGGCCGAGAAAGTGGCGGCCGACATCAATCTTGAAGATTGTGTCGAGGCCAATAAATGCCTGACGACGGCGCCGGGCATCTATGTCGGCGGTAATGGCGTGTCGGGGGCGGCTTTCGTCGACAATGCGGCGTTCCGCGAATATGCCTTTGGCACGTTCGAAGCCCAGGTGCTGGATATGGAAAGCGCGGCGGTCGCGCATGTCGCCTATGCCAACAAGGTGCCGTTCATCGCTTTCCGCTCGCTCTCTGACCTAGCCGGCGGCGGGGAAGGGGAGAATGAGATGGGCACGTTCATGGGACTGGCATCGGCCAATTCGGCGGCAGTGGTGACGGCGTTTATCGCCGCGCTACCGTACTAAAGCGGCGCAATCTCGCCCGAGGCCAGCATGCGCAGGGCCTCGGGATAGATGCGGTGTTCGGCGACTAGCGTACGGGCCGCCAATGTCTCGGCCGTGTCGCCGGGCAGGATTGGCACCTGGGCCTGCAGGATCGCCGGACCGTCATCCAACTCGGGGATGACCCAATGGACGGTGCAGCCATGCACGCTCGCGCCATCGTCGAGCGCCTGCTGGTGAGGGTGCAGGCCCTTGTATTTGGGCAACAGCGAAGGATGGATATTGAGCATCCGCCCAGTCCATTTGCGGGCGAAGCCGGTTGAGAAAATGCGCATGAAGCCGGCGAGACACACATAGTCCACCTGCCAAGCGGTCAGCGTCTGGTCGATCACGGCATCGAAGTCTTCGCGGGTCGCGAAATCCTTGTGCGAGCGCGTGGCGGTTGGAACCCCATTGGCTCGGGCGAAATCGAGGCCCGGCGCGTCGGATTTATTGGAGAAGACGCCGACGATTTCGGCCGGAAAATCCGGCGCCTTGGCGGCCTCGATCAGCGCCTGCATATTGGAGCCGCGGCCCGAAATCAGGATGGCGACGCGCTTGCGGCTCACAGCGAGAGCTTGCCTTCAAAGGTTACCGGCTCGCCGGTTCGTTCGGTCAGCTTGCCGACGATGGAGGCGGTTTCGCCAGCGGCGTTGAGCTGTTCGACCAGCTTCTCCGCATCCGCGGGCGCCACCGCCACCAGCATGCCGACGCCGCAATTGAAGGTGCGCAGCATTTCGCGCTCATTCATGCCACCAATATGGCTGAGCCAGCCATAGACCTTGGGCACGGTGATGGCGTTGAGATCGACATGGGCCGCCAGATGGTCGGGCAGTACGCGCGGAATATTGTCGATGAATCCGCCACCGGTAATGTGTGCCAGCGCCTTGATGCCGATGCCTGCCTTGAGGGCGGCCAGCAGCGGCTTCACATAAATGCGGGTGGGCGTCAGCAGGGCTTCGGACAGCGACTGGCCGGGCGCAAAGGGCGCATCCATATACCAATCAATGCCCGACAGATCGACAATCTTGCGCACCAGCGAATAGCCGTTGGAATGCACGCCCGAGGAGGCGATGGCCACCAGTGTATCGCCAGCAGCGATATCGGGACGGGGCAGGAGCGAGCCGCGTTCGGCGGCGCCCACGGCAAAGCCGGCCAGATCATAGTCATTGCCATGATACATGCCCGGCATCTCAGCGGTTTCCCCGCCAATCAGTGCGCAGCCGGCAATGCGGCAACCCTCGGCAATGCCCGAAACAATGGCCGTGCCCTGTTCGACATCCAGCTTGCCGGTGGCCAAATAATCGAGGAAGAACAGCGGCTCGGCGCCTTGCACGATGATGTCGTTGACGCACATGGCGACGAGATCGATGCCGATGGTGGAATGATTGCCGGTATCGATAGCAATCTTGAGCTTGGTGCCCACCCCATCATTGGCAGCCACCAGAACCGGATCGGTAAATCCGGCGGCCTTGAGGTCGAACAGGCCGCCAAAGCCGCCGATCTCGCCGTCGGCGCCGGGGCGCCTCGTGGAGCGCACTGCGGGCTTGATGGCCTCGACCAGCGCATTGCCTGCATCGATGTCGACACCGGCCTGCTTGTATGAGAGACCGTTTGATGTCAGGTTTTGAGGATCGGACATTGGCCAGGAACCGTT
Organism: Devosia sp. LC5; assembly: GCF_000735585.1. Classification (GTDB taxonomy): domain Bacteria; phylum Pseudomonadota; class Alphaproteobacteria; order Rhizobiales; family Devosiaceae; genus Devosia. The sequence continues at coordinate 191,641 of NZ_JNNO01000001.1, read as the reverse complement.
TGGGGAAAGCGTGCGCAAAGCCATTACCGGAAAGCCAAGGCGATTGCCAACTCCGGCGCCGGAAGCTAGACGGCCTGATAGCTTCTCCACCACCGCGACGCAAGGGTTGGCCAACGCAATGACGCTGCGAAATCAAGTGCTGATCTGGATCAGCTTCCTTGTTGTCCTTATTCTACTTCTCTGGCTGTTCCGCGGCATTCTGCTTCCATTCGTCGTCGGGGCGGCTTTGGCCTACCTGCTGAACCCGCTGGTCAATCAGCTGCAACAGTGGAAGTTTAACCGCGGCTCGGCGACCGCAGTGGTGCTGCTCTGCGTGATTGCCATCATTGTCAGTCTGTTCGTCATGCTGGTGCCGCTGATCGGCCAGCAGGTGGTGGGCCTTATCCAGCGCTTGCCCGGCTACGTCGCCGACCTGCAGGCGCTGATCCGCCGTTGGTCGCCAGAGATCAATGAATGGCTGGGGCCGGAGCGGGCCGCCCAATTCGAGGGCACGATCAACGATCTGACGCGGCAGGCGCTAGGCTTTATCGCGACGCTGCCGGCCGAGTTGGTCAATATTGGCTATACCGGGGCAAGCGTTATCGGCATCACCATCCTGACCCCGGTTGTGGCCTTCTATCTGCTGCTCGACTGGGAGGGCATGGTGCGGGGGCTACAGAGCCTGCTGCCGCAGGACTACAAGGAAGAGATCAATGGCATCCTCAAGGATATCGACCGGTCCATGGCGGGGGTGTTGCGCGGGCAGGGCGGCGTGTTGCTGATCGACGCAGCCTATTATGCGACGGCGCTCAGCCTGATCGGGCTCAATTTCGGCCTGGCGGTCGGCATTATCGGCGGCTTGCTGAGCTTCATACCATTTGCCGGCTTCGCCGTGGGCTTTGCACTGTCACTGGGCATTGCAATCGTGCAGTTCTGGCCAAATTGGTGGATGGTCGTGGCCGTCTGCGCAATTTTCATGGTCTGGCAGTTCATCGAGGGCAATATTCTTTATCCAAAGCTGGTGGGCTCCTCGATTAATATCAATCCGGTCTGGCTGATGTTTGCGCTGCTGGCGTTCGGTGCGCTGTTCGGCTTTGTCGGCCTGTTGCTGGCCGTGCCGCTGGCGGCGATCGTGGCTGTGCTGATCCGCTATGGCGTGCGAAAATACAAAGCGAGTACGCTGTACAAGGGCACCAATGGGGACGCCGATGGCGATGCCAGCGCGGCCTGACATGGACGAGACAAATGACACAAGGGGGCAGCTCGCCTTCGAGCTGTCGCATATTCCTGCCCAGGGCGAAGGCGATTTTCTGGTCGGCGAGGGCAACGCCCTGGCGCACGGGCGGATATTGGCTTTTCCGTATTGGTCCGAACCGCTGACGCTGCTGATCGGGCCGGCGGCCTCGGGCAAATCCCACCTGGCGCGGATTTTCGCTGATCGCAGCGGTGCGCATTTCGCCGGTGCCGGTGAGCTGGAGGCGCTGGCAACGCGGGGCGGGCGCACGCCGCTGGTGGTGGAGGACGTGGATCGGCTGGGCTATGACGAGGCGGGATTGTTTCACCTGCTCAACCAATCGATGCGCGACCAGCGGGCCATCTTGCTGACGGCGCGCGAAGAGGTTGCGCAATGGCCGCTGGCGACCGATGATGTGCGCTCACGGGCGCGGCGGGCGACCGCGTTCAGCCTCGAAATGACGGACGACATTCAATTGTCACAGATGTTCGTGAAACTGTTCGGTGATCGGCAGATCAAGGTCGATCCCAGAATCATTGGCTATCTCGTAGCGCGCATGGAGCGCTCAACCGAGGAAGTCTCGATTCTTGCTGACCTCATGGATAGGCTGGCCCTGGCAAAGGGTACGGCCATTACCCGCAGCATCGCCGCCGATGCGCTCGACCGCCGCGCGGTCGCTCGCGGCGCGGTGCAGCACGAACAGGATTGGGATGGGCCGGACGATGAATGAAATGAGCGATTTCGCCGAAGCCGACGCGGGCGTGCCCGATGCCGGGGCCCTGCGCGCCAGCCCGGCCCGGTTCGTCAACCGCGAAGTCAGCTGGTTGCAATTCAATATGCGGGTGCTCGAAGAGGCCGGCAATGAAAGCCATCCGCTGCTCGAGCGGCTGCGTTTCGTGTCGATCTCGGCCAATAACCTGGATGAATTCTACATGGTCCGCGTGGCCGGCCTCAAAGGCCAACTGCGGGCAGGGCTGTCCAAGCAAAGCGCCGACGGCTTGACGCCGGCCGAGCAGCTTGAGGAAATCGCCACACTCGCCCAGCACCTGCAACTGGAGCAGCAGGATCATTGGCAGAGCCTGCGCGAGGAATTGTTCGCGCAGAATGTGGTGATCCATGAGGAGGATGACCTCAGCGCCGACCAGGTCAATTACCTGCAGAAGCTGTTCCGTGAGGAAATCTTCCCCGTGCTGACGCCGATTGCGGTCGATCCGGCGCATCCATTTCCGTTCATTCCCAATCTGGGCCTGGCACTCGCCTTCGAACTGCGCCGCCCCGATAGCGACCAGCCGCTGACCGCTTTGGTGCGTATTCCAGGCAATCTCGACCGCTTCATCAACCTGCCGACGGGGCTCGTCTCGGAGGGCCGGACTGAAGTCGTTACGATAGACACCCTGGTCAAGTTGTTCTTTCACAAGATGTTTCCGGGCCACGAAGTGGTTGGTTCCGGTGCCTTCCGGGTGATCCGCGACAGCGAAATCGAAATCGATGACGAGGCGGCCGATCTGGTGGTGGAGTTCGAATCCGCCTTGCGCCAGCGCCGCCGCGGCCAAGTGATCCGGCTCGAAATCGAGAGCTCGACGCCCCGGGCGCTCAAGCGCCAGATTGGCGAACAGCTGGGCGTCAAGGATGGCGATATCTTCGAGGTGCAAGGTTTCCTCGGGCTGGCCGATGCGCGCAAGGTCTGCGATGTCGAGCGGCCTGATCTCAAGTTCACGCCCTATCTGGCGCGGTTCCCCGAGCGCATCCGCGACTATAATGGCGACAGTTTTGCTGCCATTCGCGCCAAGGACATCCTGGTGCATCACCCATTCGAGAGCTTTGACGTGGTGGCGCAGTTCCTGATGCAGGCGGCGCGCGACCCTGATGTGGTCGCCATCAAACAGACGCTCTATCGCACCTCATCCGATAGCCCGATCATCAAGGCGCTGGTGATGGCGGCGGAAGCCGGCAAGTCGGTGACCTGCCTGGTCGAGCTCAAGGCACGCTTTGACGAAGAGGCCAATATCCGCTGGGCGCGCGATCTGGAGCGGGCAGGGGCGCAGGTGGTATTCGGGTTCATCGAGCTCAAGACCCACGCCAAGATGAGCCAGGTGGTCCGCCGCGAAAAGGGCAAGCTGGTCAGCTATTGCCACATCGGCACGGGCAATTATCACCCGATAACTGCCAAGATTTATACCGACCTGAGCTATTTCACCATCGATCCGGCGATCACGCGGGACGTGGCGCGGGTGTTCAATTTCATCACCGGCTATGCGCGCCCGACCGAGCTTGAGACCATCGCGGTTTCCCCCGTCAATCTACGCCAGACGCTGATCGACGATGTTGGCCGCGAGATCGAACATGCCCGCCAGGGCAAGCCGGCCAGCATCCTGCTCAAGATGAATTCGCTGGTCGATCCGCAGGTGATCGACGCACTTTATGACGCGAGCCAGGCCGGCGTGAAGGTCGACCTGATCGTGCGCGGCATCTGCTGCCTGCGGCCAGGCATTCCCGGCTTTTCGGACAATATCAGGGTCAAATCGGTCGTCGGCCGCTTCCTCGAACACAGCCGCATCTATTGTTTCGGCAATGGCGAGGCTATGCCCAATCCGAATGCGCGGGTCTATATTTCGTCTGCCGATATCATGGGCCGGAACCTTGATGGGCGCGTGGAAATCATGGTGCCTATTCTCAACAAGACCGTGCATAAGCAGATCCTGGACCGGATTCTGGTTGCCTATCTGCGCGACAACCAGCAGAGCTGGGAAGTGTTGCCCGACGGCAGCTCGCACCGCATTCGCATGGCCGAAGGCGAAGAGCCGTTTAATGCGCACGATTATTTCATGACCAATCCTTCGCTGTCGGGTCGCGGCAGCGCCGGAATAGGTGAGGGCGACGAGGATACGGTTTGACACAATTCTGGGGGGTCGATGCCGATCCAACGGCACAGGGGCGGATCAAGGGCGCAAAGCCCGTGGCCGTCCTCGATATCGGCTCCAATTCCGTCCGCCTGGTCGTCTACGAGCGCCACGCGCGCTCGCTGACGCCGCTCTATAACGAAAAATCCGCCTGCGCCCTGGGGCGCGGCATTGCCCAGACCGGGCGCCTGGCCGACGCCAATGTCGCCCAGGCGATCGAGGCCATCAAGCGCTTTGCGCTAGTGGCGCGGATGATGCGGGTGGGCAAAGTCTATGTGCTGGCGACCTCCGCGGTGCGTGACGCGGCCAATCGCGAAGACTTCGTCAACGCCGTCGAAACCATCATGGACACCAAGGTCCAGGTGCTGAGCGGCGAGCGGGAGGCCCATTTCGCAGCGCTGGGCGTGGTGGCCGGCATTCCGGGATTTGATGGCATTGTTGGTGATCTGGGTGGCGGCAGCCTTGAGCTCTCTGCCATCAAGAACGGCAATGACACCAATGGAGAATCCTACGAACTCGGCGTGATCCGCCTGCAGGACGACAGCAACGGCAGTCCGGTCAAGGCCGCGAGCATCGTGCGGGAGAGGCTGGAAGCCTCCATCCTCAAGACCGTCGCGCCGGGCAATAGTTTTGCGGCCATTGGCGGCACCTGGCGTTCGCTGGCCAAGCTGCATCAGGTGTTGCGCGACTACCCGCTGCAGATGGTGCAGCATTATACGGTACCCGCCGAGGACATGATCGCGCTCTGCACCGAGATCGTCGAGGCTGGCTCGCTCAAGAATTATCCTGGTTCTGAATTCGTCAGCTCCTCGCGACGCGATCTGGTGCCGTTCGGTGCCGCTGTGCTAGGCGAAGTGTTAAAGACCGGCGCCTTTACCAATGTGATGTTCTCGGCGCTGGGCGTGCGCGAGGGCTATCTGCATGGCTTGCTCGACCCCAAGGAACAGGCGATCGATCCGCTGATCCAGGCGGCCGAAGAGCTCTCCGTGCTGCGCTCGCGCTCGCCTTCGCATGCCAATGACCTGATCGAATTTACCGGGCAATATTTTGCCGCCGCGGGCATTGTGGAAACGGCTGAGGAAACGCGGCTGCGCACCGTGGCCTGCCTTCTGGCCGACATTGCCTGGCGCGCCCACCCCGACTATCGGGGCGTGCAGAGCGTAGATGCAGTGGCCTATGGCTCCCTAACCGGTGTGGATCATCCCGGTCGCGCCTTCCTCTGCCAGGTCATTGCCGTGCGCTATGGCGGGCTCAAGATGAAGGGCATCGACCAGCCATTGCTGGCCCTCGCCACGCCGGATGCATCGCAGCGCGCCAAGCTGATCGGGGCGCTGTTCCGCGTCGCCTATCCGATGACGGCGGCCATGCCGGGGATACTGCCGCGTATCCGCTTCGAAGTAGATGGCAACGTGCTGGCACTGGTGCTGCCGCAGGACTTCGCGTTTCTCAATGGCGAACACCTGAGCGGACGGTTAGACCAGTTCGCCAATCTGGCGGGCTACAAGGCCTCGTTCATTCGAATCGCGAGCTAGGCGGAGCGGCTATTCGGCCGCTTCTGTTTGTGCCACCGGAAATTCGACTATCCCCTTGCGGGTGGCAACCAGGCCTACGCGGCCGTGCTTTATCGCCAGAGCCTTTTCGCCGAACAGCTTGCGGCGCCAGCCCTTTAGGGCGGCGACATCGGCCTCGTCATCGAGCACCAGGGCATCGATATCGTCGGAGGTGGCGATGATACGGGCGGCGACGCCGTGTTGCTCGGACACTGATTTGAGCAGCACGCGGATGAGATCGCCCACCGCGCCCTTGGGCGAGGGGCCGCGATAGCGCTCGGGCATGGTCGGCAATTCGGCCTTGCCCAGCGCCTCGACGTCCTTGAGCAGCGCCATGATCTCGGCGGCGGCTGAGCTGCGGCCAAAGCCACGCGGTACCGCGCGCAGTTTGTCGAAGGCATCGGGGGTCAACGGGCGCTGCATGGCCAATTCGAACAGCACGTCATCCTTGAGAATCCGGCTGCGCGGCTGATCGCTGTCCTGCGCGCGTTTTTCGCGCCAGCCGGCCAGCACCTTGAGAGCCGCCAGGTCGCGCGGGCGGTTGATCTTCATCTTCAGCCGTTCCCAGGCATTTTCCGGCTGCACGACATAGGTATCGATGCTGCGCAACACGCCCAGCTCGTCTTCCACCCAATCCCAGCGCTTGGTGGCATCGACCTGCTTGCGCAGTTCGCGATAGATATCGCGCAGATATGTGACGTCGGCCAGCGCATAGGTCAACTGCTTTTCCGAGAGCGGGCGAGCGGACCAATCGGTAAAGCGCGAGGACTTGTCGAGTTCGACGTTGGTGATGGAGCGCACCAGATTGTCGTAGGAGACGCTATCGCCGAAGCCGCAGACGCTGGCGGCGACCTGGGTATCGAAAATATTGACCGGCACCTTGCCGCTCAACTTGACGAAAATTTCTACGTCCTGCCTTGCGGCATGGAACACTTTTGTGACCTCTGGATTGGCCAGCAGCGCGAAGAAGGGGGTCAGATCGATCCCCGACGCCAACGGGTCGATCAACACGGCTTCATCATCGGTCGCGGCCTGGATCAGGCAAAGTTTTGGCCAGTAAGTGGTTTCGCGCAAGAACTCGGTATCAACTGTCACGAAGTCGAACTTAGAGGCGCGGTCGCAGAAGGCCGCGAGCGCATCTGTGGAAATTATGGCGTCCATACCGGTTTCCGTCTCAAAATAGTCAAGATTGTTCCTAGCAGGTGCTGCCGCGTCACTCCAGAAGTGAATCTTTAAGCATAAGGAATTGGTTAGCGCGGCGGGGTGATGCAACCCCACCACCCGGACCGGCTCAACTTGACAAGCATGGCGACCCATGCGCTTTTCCGGCCCAAGATTCCGGCCTTTTACCGAGTTCCGACATGACAACACATCGCTACCGCTCGCACACCTGCGGGGCCCTGACCGCCCAGGATGCAGGCCAGACCGTCCGCCTCAGCGGCTGGGTGCATCGTATCCGTGACCATGGCGGCCTGCTCTTCATCGATCTGCGCGACCATTATGGCCTGACCCAGGCTGTGATCGACCCTGATTCTCCGGCCTTCGCCGCTGCCGAGAAAATCCGGGCCGAATGGGTGCTGCGCATTGACGGAGAAGTGAAGCTGCGCGACGCGGCAGCCGTGAATCCGAACCTGCCCACCGGGGCAGTCGAAATCTATGTACGCGAGATCGAAGTGCTCTCGGCGGCCAAGGAACTGCCGCTGCCGGTTTTTGGCGATCAGGAATATCCCGAGGATGTGCGGCTCAAGTATCGTTTCGTCGATCTGCGCCGCGAGAAGCTGCATGCCAATATCGTCAAGCGCACCAAGGTGATCGCTGCGATGCGCCGCGAAATGGCGACGGCCGGCTTTGCTGAATATTCGACGCCGATCCTCACCGCATCTTCACCCGAAGGTGCGCGCGACTTTCTCGTGCCCAGCCGTATTCATCCCGGCAAGTTCTTCGCACTGCCCCAGGCGCCGCAGCAGTATAAGCAGCTGCTGATGGTGGCCGGCTTCGACCGCTATTTCCAGATCGCGCCCTGTTTCCGCGACGAAGATCCGCGGGCCGATCGCCTGCCGGGCGAATTCTACCAGCTCGACCTGGAAATGAGCTTCGTGACGCAGGAAGACGTGTGGGATACGATGACCCCGGTCATTACCGGCATTTTCGAGGAATTTGCCGATGGCAAGCGCGTGACCAAGGATTGGCCGCGCATTCCCTATGACACAGCGATCCGCAAATATGGATCGGACAAGCCCGATCTGCGTAACCCCATCGAAATGCAGGCGGTGACCGAGCATTTCGCCGGCTCCGGCTTCAAGGTGTTTGCCGGCCAGATCGAGGCCGATCCCAAGGTCGAAGTGTGGGCCATTCCGGCCAAGAATAAACCCGGCGCCGAGCCGATCGGCCGCGCATTCTGCGACCGCATGAATGCCTGGGCGCAGGGCGAGGGTCAGCCTGGCCTTGGCTATATTTTCTTCAAGGACGGGCAGGGCTCAGGCCCCATCGCCAAGAACATTGGGGAAGAGCGCACCGCCGCAATCAAGGCTCAGCTCGGCCTTGCCGATGGCGACGCCGTGTTCTTCGTCTGCGGGCGCCCGGCCAAGTTCTACAAGTTTGCGGGCGAGGCCCGTACCAAGGCGGCGACCGATATTGGTGTTGTCGACACCGAGCAGTTCGCCCTGTGCTGGATCGTCGATTTCCCGTTCTACGAATGGGACGAAGAGGAAAAGCGCGTGGATTTCGCTCATAACCCCTTCTCCATGCCGCAGGGCGGGATCGAGGCGCTCAACAGCCAGGACCCGCTGACCATCAAGGCCTATCAGTATGATGCGGTCTGCAACGGCTACGAAATCGCCTCCGGCTCGATCCGTAACCAGCTGCCCGAGACCATGGTCAAGGCGTTCGAGCTGACCGGCAAGAGCCGTGACGAGGTGGAGGAGCAGTTCGGTGGGCTCTATCGTGCGTTCCAGTATGGCGCCCCGCCACATGGCGGCGCGGCATTTGGCGTTGATCGCATCGTCATGCTGATCTGTGGCGTGCAAAACCTGCGTGAGATTACGGCCTTCCCGATGAACCAGCAGGCCGAAGACTTGCTGATGAACGCGCCGAGCCCGGCTTCGGCCAAGCAGCTGCGCGAACTCAGCATCCGGCTGAACGTGCAGGACAAGTAGGTCCTGCCGGCAGAGCCAACGAGGGCGGGCACCCGACGGTGTCCGCCCTTTTCGTTTCCGGCGGTTAATCAGCGTTAATGATGCGTTAAATGCCTGTTGCTACCGCTATGGCGGCGAAGAACTATTTTCCCGGATTCGTTTTGTGCAGTCGCGGTATTCCCACATCCTGATGCTGTTGGGCGCCATTCTGGCGTTCGTGCCCATCCTGGCGGTGGATTATCTGCTCGACGCCTATGTGCGGGTTCGCGAAAAAGCGGTTATTCAACAATCCGCTAGCGTGGTTAGTTCACAAATCGAAATCGGTGCGATGGATGCGGTGGCCTCGCTGCGGCGGGTGTTGGCGGCTAGCCCCTCGCTTTGCACGCCGACTTTTGTTGCCAATGTACAGGACGAGATTGAATCCAGCCTTGATCTGAAGCAGGTGCTGGTCGAGAATGCCGATGGTGTCCAATATTGCGACGCCTTCGGCCGCACGGTTTCCTATTCGCCACTGTCGCAGAGCCTACCGATCCCGGGACATACCGAGACGATCACCGTGGTCAAGCTGGGGCAGATGGCGATGCCCGCGCTCAAGATCACCCAGGTGTTCGGCATGACGCGGCGGGTTTCCGCCTTCGTGCCGCTGGCCAGCCAGAGCCAGGCGGGCCTGGCACACATCATCCCGGCCGCCGGCGTGCTGCGCGTAGTGCTGACCAATGGCACCTCGGTGTTCACCCTGGGCGATGCGACCGCCTTTGACGGGCAGGGCGGCACTGAATTCATCTCGGCCCAGAGTTTTGCCGGTGAATTGCCGCTCAAGATCGAAGCGGCCGTGCCGTTCGCCGTGGTCCGCGCCGGCTATGCCGATCTCGATATAAGCTTCACCGTCCTGGCCTGCCTGATGAGCGCGGTGTTCCTGCTGACGGCCTTGCACTATGTTCGCCGCTCGCGCGTGCCCGCCTTCGATCTGGAACGGGCCATCGCCCGTGGCCAGATCAAGCCCTATTACCAGCCGGTGATCAATCTGCGGACGGGCGAGTTGGTCGGCTGCGAAGTGCTATGCCGCTGGGAAAAGCGCAATGGCGAAGTGGTGCCGCCCGGGGCGTTCATCGACTATGCCGAAGTCACCGGCCTCGCCATTCCGATGACGTTGTCGCTGATGCAGCAGGTCAAGTTCGACTTGGGCGAATTGTGCCGGCAGATACCCGAGCTCAAGGTATCGATCAACCTGTTCGAGGGCCATTTCCGCGATGGCAGCATTATCGAGGACGTGCAGGCCATTTTCGGCGGCTCGCCCATTGCCTACCGGCAGTTGGTGTTCGAGATCACCGAGCGCCGCCCGCTGGCCAATTCGACCGTGGCGATCAGCGTGATTGCCGGGCTGCACGCGCTGGGCGCCAAGCTGGCCATGGACGATGCGGGCACGGGACATTCCAACCTGGCCTATCTCGCCACGCTGGGCGTCGATGTGATCAAGATCGATCGGATATTCGTCGACATGGTCAAGCCGGACACCACCCAGGTGCCGGTGCTGGACGGCTTGATTGCCATGGCCAAGGATCTCAATTGCGAGATCGTGGCTGAGGGCGTGGAGACCGAGGCGCAGGCACTTTACCTGCGAGCGCGGGGCGTGCTGCATGCCCAGGGTTTCATTTTTGCGCCTGCTCTCAAGGTCGGGGCGTTCAAGGAACTGGCCGTTGCGCTGCAGGCCACCCAACCACCGCGCCGTCGCGGTGAGGCTGCGGTTGCCAGCGCTGCCTAGAAGGCAAGTACCCTTCGGACATTAGGTCTTTTCATCCTGCCGGATTGATGGCACGTACGCGTGCCGGCAATCCATTTGCATTGATCGTTGCCGGATCGCCAGGAGAATACCTCGTGTCCACCGACATCAACGAGCAGCGGAAAGCCCTTCGCGAAGCGGCCCTGCATTTCCATGAATTCCCCAAGCCGGGCAAGCTGGAAATCCAGCCAACCAAGCCGCTGGGCAATCAGCGCGATCTTGCGCTTGCCTATTCCCCTGGCGTTGCGGCGCCCTGCGAGGAAATCGCGGAGAATCCCGACAGCGTCGCGCGCTATACTTCGCGGCAAAACCTGGTCGCGGTGATTTCCAACGGCACGGCCGTACTCGGGCTGGGCAATATCGGCGCGCTGGCATCCAAGCCGGTGATGGAAGGCAAGGCGGTGCTGTTCAAGAAATTCGCCGGCATCGACGTGTTCGATCTCGAAATCGACGAGATCGAGCCCAAGAAATTCATCGACGCCGTGGCGCCGCTCTGGCCGACCTTTGGCGGCATTAATCTGGAAGATATCCGCGCGCCCGATTGCTTTGAAATCGAGGAAACGCTGCGCGAGCGCATGCCGATTCCGGTGTTCCATGACGATCAGCATGGTACGGCCATCATCGTCGGCGCAGCTGTGCTGAATGGGCTCGAACTGGCCGGCAAGAAGATCGAGGACGTTAAAATCTGCACGTCCGGGGCAGGGGCTGCGGCCATTGCCTGTCTCAATGTGCTGGTCGCGCTGGGTGCGAAATACGAAAATATCTGGGTCGCGGACAAGGATGGCCTCGTTACCCATAAGCGCAACGACGTCAATGACAAATGGCGCGGCCAATTCCGCCGCACCAGCGAGGCGACGAGCCTGGCCGAAGTGATCGATGGCGCCGATGTATTCCTGGGCCTGTCGGCGGCCGGGGCGCTCAAGCCCGAAATGCTGAGCAAGATGGCGCCCAAACCGCTGATTCTGGCGCTGGCCAATCCGAACCCGGAAATCATGCCCGAACTGGCCAAGGAAACCCGGCCGGACGCCATGGTCTGCACCGGCCGCTCGGACTATCCGAACCAGGTCAACAATGTGCTGTGCTTCCCCTTCATCTTCCGCGGTGCGCTCGACGTTGGTGCCACCACGATCAATGAGGAAATGAAGCTGGCGGCGGTGCGCGCCATCGCCAAGCTGGCCCACGAGCCCGGGCTGGAATCCTCGCCTTCGGGTGCGCCCGCCGTCTATGGCTCCGAGCACATCATCCCCAACCCGTTCGACCAGCGGCTGATTCTGCGCATCGCGCCGGCCGTCGCCCGCGCGGCGATGGATTCGGGCGTGGCCAAGAAGCCGATTACCGACTGGAAGGCCTATCTCGATAGCCTTAACCGGTTCGTGTTCCGCTCTGGGCTCGTGATGAAGCCGATCATCGATCGGGCCCAGGGGCAGAACAAGCGCCTCGCCTTTGCCGATGGCGAAGACGAGCGTGTACTGCGCGCTACCCAGGTGCTGCTCGAGGAACGCATTGCCCGGCCAATCCTGATCGGCCGTCCGGCCGTGATCGAGGCACGCATCGAGCGCTTCGGGCTCAACCTCAAGCCCGGCACTGATTTCGAGATCATCAATCCCGAGGACGATCCGCGCTATCGCGATTATGTTGCGCTGTTCCACTCGCTTGTTGGCCGCGACGGCGTCACGCCCGACACCGCCCGGCAGATGGTGCGCACCAATACGACCGTAATCGGTGCCCTGGCTGTCAAACGCGGCGAGGCCGATGCGCTGATCTGTGGCCTGCAGGGGCGCTTTATCAAGCACGTGCGCGATATCCGCTCGGTCATTGGCTTGCAGGACGGGCTTAATGACGTGTCGGCGCTCTCCATGCTGATCATGCCGCGCGGTGCCTTCTTTCTGGCCGATACCTATGTCCACCAGGACCCGACCGCCGACGAAATCGTGCGCATCACCCTGCAGGCCCGGGACCACCTCAAGCGCTTCAACATCGAGGCCCGCGCGGCGCTGCTCAGCTATTCGAATTTCGGTTCGCGTGACGGCGACAGCGCCTACAAGATGCGGGAGGCTTATAACAAGCTCAAGGCGATCGCCCCCGACCTGATCGTCGAAGGCGAAATGCAGGGCGATCTGGCGCTCAATCAGGAATTGCGCGAGCGCTATGTGCCCGACACCGTCCTGACCGGCGAAGCCAATCTACTGATCTTCCCGAACCTCGATGCGGCAAACCTGTCCATGACCTTGCTCAAGGAAATGAACAATGCGCTCTCGGTCGGCCCGATCCTGATGGGGCCGCGTTCGCCGGCGCATATCCTGGCGCCGTCCACGACCAGCCGCGGCATCGTCAACATGGCCGCGATCGCGGCCAATGAAGCGATCGGGACCGAAGCATGATCCGGCATACCGTGGTCTTCACGCTCAAGCATCAGCCTGGATCGGTGGAGGAGGGTGCCTTCCTCCGCGATGCCAAAGTGCTGGCAGGCATTCCGGGCGTCGAGAAGTTCGAGCAGTTGCGGCAGGTCAGCTCGAAGAATGATTATGCCTTCGGCTTTTCAATGGAGTTCGCCGATCAGGCTGCCTACGCCGGCTATAACGAGCACCCGGACCATGTTGCCTTTGTGCGCGACCGCTGGGCGCTCGAAGTCGACCGGTTTCTGGAGATCGACTACGCCGCGCTTTGATCCTGCGCTAGGTGGCGACCGAACTATCGCATCCGCCCCAGCTCACCTCGCCCCTCAGGGGAGCGGTCGGCGCGTAGAGCCGGGTGAGGGGTGCGATGCTACAACAAATGCGATGTACCCAGAAACGCACCCCTCACCCTGGCCCTCTCCCCTGAGGGGCGAGGGGACGATCGAGTACCTGGATAGCGCGAATATTAATACCCCCGCTTGCCTGCAAGCGACCGCTGCGGTAGAGGGCTGTCACCGCCCTCAAGCAGGCCGAGGATGTCCCGATGAATCAGATCGCTGTATTCGGTGGCAGTTCGCATCCAGAGTTGGCGAGGGACATCTGCGCCCAGCTCGGCGTCCCGCTTCACCCCACTCTCGTGAAGCGCTTTTCCAATGACTGCCTCGAAGTGCAGTTGCAGGCCAATTGCCGCGAGCAGGACGTGTTCCTGATCCAGACATTGAGCGCCCCGGTGCAGGACCATCTGGTGGAGCTGCTGCTGATGCTCGATGCGGCACGCGGCGCTTCGGCTTCGCGCATTACGGCGGTCATCCCGCATTATTCCTACGCCCGCTCCGACAAGAAGGACGCCCCGCGCATTTCCATCGGCGGCCGTTTGGTGGCCGATCTGCTGACTACAGCAGGCGCCGACCGCGTGCTGACCATGACCCTGCATTCCCCACAGGTGCATGGCTTCTTCAGCGTCCCGGTCGATCATCTGCACGCCCTGAGCGAATTGGCTGCCCATTTCCAGCGCTATGATCTCAGCAACACCGTGGTGGTTTCACCGGACCTGGGTAATGCCAAGACCGCTGCGGCTTTTGCCAAGCGGCTGGGAACATCGGTGGCCGCAGGGGCCAAAGAGCGCATCAGCGATACCGAGGTACGTATTTCGGCGATCATCGGCGAAGTGCGGGGACGTGACGTCATTGTACTCGATGACGAGGTCGCCAGCGGCGGATCGATGATCGAACTGCTGGAGCATTTGCGGGCCAGCGGCGTTCGCTCGATCCGCATCGCCTGCACGCATGGCATTTTCGCCGGCTCCGCCTTGCATCGCCTGGCCGCTCAACCCGGCCTGGCCGAAATCGTCTGTACCAATACACTCCCCATCGCGCCTGAACGGATGGTCGATAAGCTCACCGTGCTGTCGGTTGCACCGGCATTGGCGGAGGCCATGCGGCGCATTAATAGCGGCGAGTCGGTTAGCGCGCTTTTTCACGATGTTACGCGCCCCGAGCAGGCGGCAGCGGAATAGCGAAACCCGGCGTTAAGGCATTTTCGGCCATACTGGCCGGGTTCAGTATTTCGGTTTGACCATGCCCACCCGTCTCAAGCGTCCGGCCTTTTGGCGTCCATTGGCAATGACTGTGGCCTTGCTCGGGTTTCAGGGCTATTTGGCCTATTCGGCGATCAGTGGGCAGTTCGGCATTGATAATCGGGGCCAGATTCTGGCTGATATCGATGTACTTAAGGCGCGGTCTGCGGCGTTGCAGGCCGAAATCGACGCGTTCCGCCACCGCTCGACACTGATGGACGGCCGGCGGCTTGATCCTGACATCGTCACCGAGCGCGCGCGGGCACTTCTGAACATGGCCAATGCGAACGATATTATCGTCATGGTTGATCCGGTGAGCGGTAAACCACTTTCCGGTAAATTCAATGAATTAGCCAGAGATCAGTTAAACGCAATTATCTCTGCAGATTCAATCCTCTAGCATTGATCTGATCTGCTGCGTAGGCATTGCTTTCCGCCAATCGCTTGCACTATGATGGAGTTGTGTGGCCAATTCGGGCCTTGCGGCAATTCCATTCCGATGCGGAGCGTTCCCTATGGCGCGTAAGGCTGTGGCCACCAAGGCCAAGACGCAATCCAACATACCTCAGCTGACCAAGGAACAGGAGCTCGAAGCCTATCGCGAGATGCTGCTGATCCGCCGCTTCGAGGAAAAGGCCGGCCAGATGTATGGCATGGGCCTGATAGGCGGCTTCTGCCACCTTTATATCGGCCAGGAAGCCGTCGTCACCGGCATCACCATGGCCAGCGAGAAGGGCAAGGATGCCCAGATCACCGGCTATCGCGATCACGGCCACATGCTGGTCATGGGGCTCGACCCCAAGGGCGTCATGGCTGAGTTGACCGGGCGCCAGGGCGGCTTGTCGAAAGGCAAGGGCGGCTCGATGCACATGTTCTCCAACGAGCATCGCTTCTATGGTGGCAACGGCATTGTCGGCGCGCAGGCTTCGCTGGGCGCGGGCCTGGGCTTTGCGGCCAAGTACAAGGGCGACGGTTCGGTCTCCATCGCCTATTTCGGTGACGGCGCGGCCAATCAGGGCCAGGTCTATGAGAGCTTCAACATGGCAAAGCTCTGGAACCTGCCGGTCGTGTTCATCATCGAAAACAACAAATATGCCATGGGCACCTCGATCGAGCGCTCCTCGGCAACCACCGATTTCTCCAAGCGCGGCGCTTCGTTCGACATTCCGGGCGAGCAGGTCGACGGCATGGACGTGCGCATGGTCTATGATGCCGCCAAGCGCGCCATCGAGCATGCCCGCTCCGGCAAGGGCCCGTTCATCCTCGAAATGCTGACCTATCGTTATCGCGGCCATTCGATGTCCGACCCGGCGAAATATCGCACCAAGGACGAAGTGACCAAGTACCGCCAGGAACGCGACCCGATCGAGCAGATCAAGGCGCGGCTGCTGGCCGAGGGCTATGCAACCGAAGAATCGCTCAAGGCAACCGAAAGCGAAATCCGCGCGATCGTGACCGAAGCTGCTGATTTTGCCACCAACGATCCAGAGCCGGATGCATCCGAGCTATGGACCGACATCACCATCTCAGCCTGAGATCAGTAGATGTCAGCGCTCCTCGGTGTGATCGTGCTGTTCGCAATATTGGCGTTGGTCCTTGCGGTCCGGCAGGCCATCGCGATCACCCGTCTGGCGCCGGCCAGCGAGCAGATCGGCTCGTTCTTTCCGCTCGGCTGGTGGAAGTTCAATAAGCTGGACGCCAAGGCCGGACCGCAAGCGGCTGTGCCGCTGGCGATCTATAAACGCGCCGTCATCGCCTTCCTGATCTTTCTGGTGCTTGGTCTGGTGCTGAGCGGTTGGGCTGCCAATCGCCCGGCACCGGCCGAGAGCACCACCGCCTTTACTCAATCCAATAGTCCTGAAATTCCTGCCCGCCGCGTGGCCGCGATGCCCGGCGCCCCCTCGCTGGAGAGTTAAATGCCCCAAATTCTGATGCCTGCGCTGTCGCCCACCATGGAAGAGGGCAAACTGTCCAAGTGGCTGGTCAAGGTCGGCGATAGCGTCAAGTCCGGCGATGTGCTGGCCGAGATCGAAACCGACAAGGCCACGATGGAAGTCGAGTCGGTCGATGAAGGCGTGGTCAAGGAATTGCTGATTGCCGAAGGCACTGACGCGGTGAAGGTCAATACCCCGATCGCGCTGATCCTGGCCGAGGGCGAGACCGCCGAGGCTGCTCCTGCCGCCCGGACCGCGCCTGAGCCGGCTGAGGCTCCCGTGGTTCCGGCCGAAAAGGCGGCCGAGGCGGCACCAGCCGCCGCCACTGTGCCGGCTGCACCAAAGTTCGAAGCCCAAAGCGATCCGGACCTGCCTGAAGGCGTCGAGATGGTCGAGATGACCGTGCGCCAGGCGCTGAACGAGGCGATGGCTGAGGAGCTGCGCCGCGACAAGGACGTCTTTGTCATGGGCGAGGAAGTCGCCGAATATCAGGGCGCCTACAAGATCACGCAGAACCTGCTACAGGAATTTGGCCCCGAGCGCATTATCGATACCCCGATCACCGAACATGGCTTTGCCGGGCTCGCCGTCGGCGCGGCCTTTGCCGGGCTCAAGCCGATCGTGGAATTCATGACCTGGAACTTTGCCATGCAGGCAATCGACCAGATCATCAACTCGGCCGCCAAGCAGCTTTATATGTCGGGCGGCCAGGTCACCGCGCCCATGGTGTTCCGCGGCCCCAATGGTGTTGCCTCGCGCGTTGGCGCCCAGCACAGCCAGGACTATTCGGCCTGGTACAGCCATGTTCCCGGCCTCACCGTCATCGCGCCCTATAGCGCCGCCGACGCCAAGGGCCTGCTCAAGGCCGCCATTCGTTCGCCCAACCCGGTGGTCTTCCTCGAAAACGAAATCCTCTACGGCTCGACGGGCCTGGTGCCCAAGGTGGATGATTTCGTGCTGCCGATCGGCAAGGCGCGTATTGCCCGCAGGGGCGCTGATGTCACCATCGTCTCGTTCTCGATGGGCATGCGCTACGCGACCCAGGCCACCGAAAAGCTGGTTGCCGCGGGCGTCGATGTCGAACTGATCGATCTGCGCACCCTGCGCCCGCTCGATAGCGACACAGTGATCGAGTCGGTCAAGAAGACCGGGCGCCTGGTGACTGTGGAGGAGGGCTGGCCGCAGGGCGGCATCGGCGCCGAGATTTCGGCCCGCGTCATGGAACAGGCATTCGATTATCTCGACGCCCCCGTCATGCGCGTGACCGGCAAGGATGTTCCAATGCCCTACGCCGCCAACCTCGAAAAGCTGGCACTGCCCAACGTCGATGAAGTCATCGCGGCGGTCAACGCCGTGACGTACCGCTCGTAAGGAGAGACGAGATGCCGATTGAAATCACCATGCCGGCGCTCTCTCCCACGATGGAAGAGGGCAAACTTGCCAAATGGCACGTCAAGGAGGGCGACAGCGTCTCCTCCGGTGACGTGATCGCCGAAATCGAAACCGACAAGGCCACGATGGAAGTCGAGGCCGTTGACGAAGGCAAGATCGGCAAGATCATGGTTGCCGAAGGCACCGATAACGTGAAGGTCAACGCGGTCATTGCCGTGTTGTTGCAGGAAGGCGAGGACGCCAGCGCCATCGGGGCGGGGGCGAGCAAGCCGGCCGAGGCGCCCAAGGCTGATGCTCCGAAAGCCGACGCCGGCACGGTGATGCGCGCAGACGCCGCAACGCAGACCGCGCCGACTGCCAAGGCCGATCCGGCGCCGGTTGCCAATTCTGGCTCCAGCGCCCCGGCCAAAACCGAAGGCGGCAAAGTGTTTGCTTCGCCACTCGCTCGGCGCCTCGCCAAGGAAGCTGGCATTGATGTGTCGGCCATTGCAGGCTCCGGCCCAAAGGGGCGTGTCGTCAAGTCGGACGTCGAGGCTGCCAAATCGGGCAAGGGCGCAACCAAGCCTGCTGCAGCGACGGCATCGGCCGGTGCGGCTCCTGCGACCGGCATGAGCAAGAACCAGGTCATCGCGCTGTACGAGGAAGGCAGCTACGAGCTGGTGCCGAACGATGGCATGCGCAAGGTCGTGGCGGCTCGCCTCACCGAATCCAAGCAGACGGTGCCGCATTTCTACCTGACGCTTGATTGCAAGATCGACGCGTTGCTGGCGGCACGCGAGCAGATCAATGCCACTGCGCCCAAGAGCAAGGAGGGCAAGCCGGCCTTCAAGCTTTCGGTCAATGACTTCGTGATGAAGGCCTGGGCCGTTGCCCTGCAGCGTGTGCCCGCGGCCAATGCCACCTGGGCTGGGGACTCGATCCTCTACCATAAGCGCAGCGACGTGGCGGTTGCCGTGTCGGTGCCCGGCGGGCTGTTCACGCCCGTGGTCAAGTCCTGCGATGCCAAGACGCTTCGGGAAATCTCCGAAGAGGTCAAGGACCTGGCGACCCGCGCCCGCAACAAGAAGCTGGCACCGCACGAATATCAGGGCGGCTCGTCCTCGGTATCCAATCTGGGCATGTTCGGCATCAAGGACTTTGCCGCGGTCATCAACCCGCCGCATGGCACCATCCTGGCGGTCGGGGTTGGCGAGGAACGCGTCTATCCCGAGAATGGGCAGATCAAGATCGGCCAGTTCATGACCGTCACGCTCTCCTGCGATCACCGCGCCGTCGATGGCGCCTTGGGTGCCGAATTGCTGGGTGTGTTCAAGGGCCTGATCGAAAACCCCGTGATGATGCTGGCCTAAGGGGACATTGATGCGTTTGATTAAGTTGGCTGTTGTCTTGTTCAGCTTTTGCCTACCAACCGTTTCAACAATTGCTTTGGAAATAGTTGGTGCGCGCCCAACGTCGGTACTGGAGGCAACTCCCGAGGAAGTAAGGGCTGCTTTTGCCGGCCAAACGCTGGTGATGAAACGCCCGCCTGACAACTACGGTTTCGGCAGAAAGGTCATACCGATGACTTGGTTCGTTGCCTATTTTTCTGAGAACGGCCAGGTTTTGGCGTGGCGGCCACGTGAGGCTGAAGTGCTAGCGGGGCGATGGTACGTTGACGGTGTTTCTTTGCTCTGCTTGCAGTTTGAGGGTAGCCCAGGCGGTTGCATGTCAATCCCTGGCGCAATTGGTGCCTTCGTGGATTCTGCACGCGGCAATGTTTTCTCCTTACGGGCAGGCGGCGTGGTTCCAGGTCCTCTGCCGTTCGCTGAGCGTATTGCTAAGATCCAGGCGGCCATTGGACAATGAAAACCATCCTCGCCTATGGCGATAGCCTGACCTACGGCGCCAATCCCCAGGCTGGCGGCCCTCGCCACGCCTATGAAGACCGCTGGCCGAGCGTGCTCGAACAAGGCCTGGGCGGCAAGGCCCGGGTCATTGCAGAAGGTTTGGGCGGCCGTACTACGGCATCGGATGATTGGTATGCTGCGGCCGATCGCAATGGGGCTCGCATCCTGCCGACGCTGCTCGACAGCCATTCGCCGCTCGATCTGGTCATCATCATGCTGGGCACCAATGATCTCAAGCCCGCCGTGTGCGGTTCGGCGCTCGAGGCCTCGTTTGGCCTGCGCCGGCTGGTGCAGATCATTCGGGGGCAGGCGGCCGGCAAGGGCGAAACTGTGCCGCAGATCATCCTCGTTGCGCCGCCGGTGATCTGCGACAGCGACAATGCCGACATGCTCGGCCATTTCGGCGGGTTGCAACATGGGCTCGAACAATCGAGCCAGTTTGCCGCGCACTATGCGCGCCGTGCGCAGGAGTGGAATACCGGTTTCTTCGACGCGTCCACGGTGGCCAAGGCCGACCCGGCTGACGGCGTTCATCTCGATGCGGCCAATACCCGCGCCATCGGCGTCGGGCTCGTGCCCGTCGTCAAATCCATGCTCGGCCTCTAGGCCAAACTCTGGAGGCCAAAATGGCTGACCAATACGATCTTCTCGTCATCGGCGCCGGTCCGGGCGGCTATGTTGCCGCCATTCGCGGTGCGCAGCTCGGCATGAAGGTGGGCATTATCGAGCGCGAGCATATGGCTGGCATCTGCTCGAATTGGGGTTGCATCCCCACCAAGGCGCTGCTGCGCTCTGCCGAAATCTACGGCCATATGAGCCACGCCAAGGACTACGGCCTGACGGTGGAGAAATTCGGCGTCGACATTGATGGCGTGGTGAAGCGTTCGCGCGCGATCGCCGCGCAGATGAATAATGGCGTCCAGTTCCTCATGAAGAAGAACAAGGTCGACATCATCTGGGGCGAAGCCATCATTACCAAGCCAGGTGAAGTCAAGGTCGCCCCGACCAAGAAGTCTATCGTGCAACCGCAGGGTCCCGTGCCCAAGAACGCGCTTGGCGAGGGCACCTACAAGGCCAAGAACATCATCATTGCTACCGGCGCGCGCCCACGCGTGCTGCCCGGCATTGAGCCCGATGGCGACAAGATCTGGACCTATTTCGAGGCAATGAAGCCGGCCGCCATGCCCAAATCGCTGGTGGTGATGGGGTCGGGCGCGATCGGCGTGGAATTTGCCTCCTTCTATCGCTCCATGGGCGCGGAAGTGACCATTATCGAGCTGCTGCCGCAGATCATGCCGGTGGAAGATGCCGAGATTTCCGGCCTCGCCCGCAAGCGGCTGGAAAAGCGCGGCATCAAGATCCTGACCGATGCCAAGGTCGCCAAGGTGGAAAAGACAAGGGACGGCGTGGTCGCCCATGTCGAACTCAAGTCCGGCGAAAAGCAGCAGATCGCCGGCGACAAGCTAATCTCGGCCGTTGGCGTGCAGTGCAATATCGAAGGGCTGGGGCTTGAGACCGTTGGGGTCAAGACCGAGCGCGGCGCCATCGTCATCGATGGCTATGGCAAGACTAATGTGGATGGCATCTGGGCCATTGGTGACGTCGCCGGTCCGCCGATGCTGGCGCATAAGGCCGAGCACGAGGCTGTTATCACGGTCGAGAAAATCGCGGGGCTCAAGGTGCATGGCCTCGACAAGCTCAAAGTGCCGGGCTGCACCTATTGCGAACCGCAGGTGGCAAGTGTTGGGCTGACCGAGGCCAAGGCGAAGGAACTGGGCCGCGAGATCAAGGTTGGGCGTTTCCCGTTTGTCGGCAATGGCAAGGCGATTGCCTTGGGCGAGCCCGATGGGCTGGTCAAAACCATTTTTGACGCCAAGACCGGGGAGTTGCTGGGCGCTCATATGATCGGTGCCGAAGTTACCGAGTTGATCCAGGGCTTCGTCATTGCGATGAACCTGGAGACGACCGAGGAAGAGCTGATCCACACTATCTTCCCCCACCCGACGCTGAGCGAGACGATGAAGGAGAGCGTTCTGGATGCCTATGGCCGCGCGCTGAATATTTAGCGCGCCACCGCTTACGCCGTTGCCACGACCTCGCCCTGCTACGCGTGCAGGGTGGGGTTCAACAGCAACGGAATCGAAGGAGTTATCCACATGGTCAAAGCCATCCAAGTCGGCCTCGGACACTGGGGATTTAGCTGGACCAAGGAAGTTATCCCCAAAGTTCCCAGCATTCACATGGTGGGCTACGTCGATTCCAACCCGGACGCGGTCAAGCGCGTACAGACCGAACTCGGCATTGATGAGAAGCGCTGTTTCCTGAGCCTGGACGATGCGGCCAAGGGCGTCGAGGCTGATCTCGCCATCTGCACGCTGCGCACCGAAGCGCATTATCCGGTGGTCAAACGGTGCCTGGAGCTGGGCTTCAATGTCCTGGTCGAAAAGCCGTTTGCCTCTACCATTGCCCAGGCCAAGGAACTGGTGGACCTCGCCAAGGCCAACGGCCGGGTGCTGATGGTCAGCCAGAATTACCGCTTCCAGCCGGCGCCCATTGCGGCTGCCGAGTTGATCGGCGCGCAAAAGTTCGGGCCGGTGAACCTTGTTTCCATTGATTTCCGTCGCCATGCGCCCAGCCAGGGCTACCGCTATTGGGACATGCCCGATCCGTTGCTGGCGGACATGTCGATCCACCATTTCGACCTGATGCGCATGGTGCTGAGCGACGAACCCAAGCGGGTCTCGTGCCGCACCTGGAACCCGGCGGCGAGCCCCTTCGGTCACCACCCGATCGGGGTGGCGACGCTGGAATTCGAGAAGGGCACCATCGTCTCCTATCGCGGCAGCTGGATGAGCAGCGGCCCAGTGACACCGTGGGCGGGCGAATGGACCATGGATTGCTCGGAAGGCGAGATCATCTGGAGTTCGCGCGATCATTTCATGGGCAAGGCTGGCCCCGACCGGCTGAGCCTGCGCGAACGCGACAAGGAAGCCGTTCCCGTCTCGCTGGCGCCGGTGGAATTCACCGACCGTACCGGCACCCTGGCGGCCATTGCCAAGGTGATCGAGTCCGGCGCCGTTCCCGCCCGGTTCAGTTCGGGCGAGGACAATCTGCATTCGCTTGCCTTGGTGCAAGCCACAATCACATCAGCCGCCCGCGGCGGCGAGTGGGTCGAAATAGCGGAGATCATGCAATGAGCGTCGGAATGCAGGAACTTCTGATCTTTCTGGCCATCGGACTGGTCGCCGGCTGGCTCGCCGGGCTGCTGCTCGGCGGCGGCGGGCTGTTGCGCAACCTGATCGTGGGTGTCATCGGCGCCTTTGTCGGGGGCTGGCTGCTGTCGGTGGCCAATATTTCACTGCCCATCGGCAATGTGCTGGTGAGCCAGATCATTACTGCAACGATTGGCGCCATCGTCGTCATCATTGTAGCGCGGGTTGTGGCGAACTAGGCGCGATGGCGCTCTATGTGGTCATCGTGATTGTCGGAGTGCTTCTAGGCGTTCTGGTTAGTGTCACGAAAATTGGCCGGAGCCCAGGGACCACGATCGTGGTGGCGGCGCTATGCGGCGGCGTCGCGGCAATCATCATCGGGCTGCTCATGGGTGGCCCATCATAAAGACCGGGTTGAACCGGCAGCCTTTGGGAGCGATATAACGGGCACGCTCTGCCCAGTCAGGACCAAAATTGGTTACGCTCATTGATAATTCGGCGCTCAAACCGCGCCACCCGGAAAAGGCCAACCGGCCCGACAGCATCGTGCTGCGCAAGCCGGACTGGATCCGTGTGAAAGCGCCGGGGTCCCCGGTCTACAAGGAAACCCAGCAGATCGTGCGCGAGCATGGGCTGGTGACCGTATGCGAAGAAGCCGGCTGCCCCAATATCGGGGAGTGCTGGTCCAAGAAACACGCGACCATGATGATCATGGGCGAGATCTGCACCCGCGCCTGCGCGTTCTGCAATGTGCGCACCGGCATGCCCGGCCCGCTTGATGCCAGTGAACCGGAAAAGGTCGCCCTGGCGGTGCAGAAGCTCGGCCTCGAGCATGTCGTTATCACCTCGGTGGACCGCGACGACCTGGCCGATGGCGGCGCGCAGCATTTCGCCGACGTGATCCTGGCCATCCGCGCCCACAATCCGCGCACCACGATCGAAATCCTGACGCCTGATTTCCTGCGCAAGGAAGGGGCCCTCGAAATCGTCGTGGCCGCCAAGCCGGATGTGTTCAACCATAACCTTGAAACCGTGCCGTCGAAATATCTCAAGGTCCGCCCCGGCGCGCGGTATTTCCACTCGATCCGCCTGCTGCAAAAGGTCAAGGAACTCGACCCAACCATGTTCACCAAGTCCGGCATCATGGTCGGCCTGGGTGAGGAGCGGAACGAAGTGCTCCAGTTGATGGATGACCTGCGTTCCGCCGATGTGGATTTCCTGACCATCGGGCAGTATCTGCAGCCGACCAAGAAGCATTATCCACTGCAGCGGTTCGTGACGCCCGACGAATTCAAGTCCTACGCCACCGTCGCGACCGCCAAGGGCTTCTCCCTGGTGTCGTCCAGCCCCTTGACCCGCTCGTCCCACCACGCTGGCGAAGATTTCGCCAAGCTCAAGGCAGCCCGGATGGCAAAGCTCGGCCACTGATGAAACGCTTTTTCGAACGGCATGTGCCGCATCTGCCCAAGCGCATGTTCGACATCGTCGCCGACCTGTCGGACTATCCGCGCTTCATCCCCAATTGCAAGGCGATGGAAGTCCGCAAGGACCCCGCTGCCGGCGCGGCCGATATAAGGCTGGCCAAGATGACGCTGTTCTTCGGCCCCATCACCCAGGCCTATACCAGCCGGGTAACTGTCGATCCCGAAGCGCTCACGATCCGCGCCAAGGCGGTGGATGGCCCCTTTGCCTATCTCGATAGTGTATGGAGCTTCGAGCAGGAGGGCATGGGCACGCGCGTGCGCTTTGAAATCGACTTCAAGATTTCCAACCCGCTGATCGCAGCCGTGGCCGAGCCGGCTTTCGCCGCCAAGCAGGACGAAATCATGCGGGCCTTCGCAGATGAGGCGGATAGCCGGTACGGCGCCTAGTCGTCGTCGCTGTTGAGTACCTGCAAGATCAGCTCGAACGCCGCTTCGACGGTTGCCCGGCGCACCGCATCGCGGCCGATATCGCCGAAGCGGTGTTCGATCACCACGGTGGCCAATTCCGACGACACCGCGACGTAAACCAGCCCCACCGGCTTTTTGTCGGTGCCACCGTCGGGGCCGGCGATGCCGGTTACCGCTACCGCGAAATCGACCCGCGCCGTATTGCGGGCCCCGTCCGCCATGGCCCGGGCCACCTGGTTGGACACTGCGCCGTAATCATGGATGAGCCGGGCCGGGACCTGGATCATGCGCGACTTGGCCGAATTGGCGTAGGTGATGTAGCCGCCATAAAAGGCGGCGGATGAGCCGGGAATGTCGGTCAGCGCGGCGGCGATCATGCCGCCTGTGCAACTTTCTGCGGTAACGATGGTCTTGCCGGCCTGGGTGAGGAAATCGATGACTTCCTTGCCGGGATCGCGCGCTTCCTTGGCTGCCATCAATCCCCCCTCGGCACTTCTACACTCGCACTCGCCATGGCCACGATACCTTCCTCCCGCCCGGTAAAGCCGAGCTTTTCACTCGTTGTCGCTTTGATCGCGATCCTGTTGGTCGCAATTCCCAGTGCTTCGGCAATTACCGCCTGCATTGCCGGCACATGTTGCGCGATCCTGGGTCCTTCGCAAACAATTGTCACGTCAAGATTGACGATGCGCCCGCCCGCGCCTGTCACGAGATCGCCAGCATGCTTGAGAAAGATGGTGGAGGCCGCCCCTTTCCACTGCATGTCGGCCGGCGGGAAGTGCACGCCGATATCGCCTTCGCCGATGGCGCCCAGAATGGCGTCGGTCAGCGCATGCAGCGCCACGTCGGCGTCGGAATGACCTTTGAGCTTGGCCTTGTAGGGAATGCGCACCCCGCCGAGCCAGACAGCGTCACCGGGCTCAAATGGATGGACGTCAAAGCCGGTGCCGACGCGGGTTTCCATAGCGAAATCTCCTGAAACGATCCGCTCGGCCCGCTCGAAATCCTGGGGATGCGTAATCTTGATGTTGTCGGGGTCGCCCATCACCATGGCGACCTTGAGGCCCGCCCATTCGGCGATTTCTGCATCGTCGGTGAATTGGCGGCGGATGGTGGAGGCGCGCATATGTGCCGAGAAAATCTGCCCGAAGCGGAAGCCCTGCGGCGTCTGTGCGGCATGGAGCTGGTTGCGATCCTCGGTGGCGACCACCAATCGACCATCCAGCGAGCGCTTTATGGTGTCGGTGACGCCCAAGGCGGGCAGGGCGCCATCATAGAGGTCTAGCACGGCGATGACGTCGCCAATCAGGTCAAGCGTGGCAAAGGGGCGCGCTGCATCCTGAATCAGCACCAGATCAGGCCGCAATGGCGCCAGGGCCTTGAGGCCTTCCAGCACCGAGGCCTGCCGCGTGCTGCCGCCAATCACCGGCCCTAATAGACGGTTGTCGTCCAGACCAAGAGCGGCATAGCGCTCGTTATGGCTAGCGTGGATAACGGGGAGAACCTGACCGATGGAAGGATGGTCGAGAAATGCCCGGATGGTCCGCTGCAGCACCGGAATGCCTGCGACATTGCGGTATTGCTTGGGATCCGGCGCTCCACCGGCGCTCGCGCGCTCACCCTGGCCTGCGGCGACAATGATGACGGCGATGGATTTTTGACGCATATCGGAACAGACACTCAACCCGGAAAACCGTCACAGGAATCTGGTCTAGCCGCGCCGGTGTCATGCGGCAAGTGCAGGGCTGCCGCACACCTCGCAACGGTACATAAGGTGTTGCGCTAGCGGCGCTTTTGATTATTGTGCGGGCAGAATTTCAAAAATGACCATTTCTGGGGCAGTCCTTGTCTGAAATTGCCTGCGAGTTGAGCATTGGGAGCCATCGGGTTCGCAGTCATGCTTTCCTTGCTCCCATGGCGGGAATCACCGATCGCCCGTTTCGTGTCCTCGCAGAGCGGTTCGGCGCTGGCATGGTCGTATCCGAGATGATCGCCAGCAATGCGCTTGGCGTGGGCAATGAAGAGATGGTGCGCAAGCTCGGCCGACCCGGCACGCTGCCTCATATGGTGCAGTTGGCTGGCTGCGAGGCCGAATGGATGTCTCGTGGTGCCAAGATCGCCCAGGATGCGGGCGCCGATATCATCGACATCAATTTCGGCTGCCCGGCCAAGCGCGTCACCAATGGCTATGCCGGATCGGCTCTGATGCGGGTGCCTGATCACGCTATGACGCTGATCGACGCCGTGGTCTCCGCCACGCCCCTGCCGGTTACGGTCAAGATGCGCCTGGGGTGGGACGATGAGAGCCTCAATGCCCCCGAAATTGCCCGCCGGGCCGTTGATGCGGGCGCGCGGATGATCACTGTGCACGGCCGCACCCGCCAGCAATTCTACAAGGGCAATGCCCGCTGGGAACTGGTGCGGGCGGTTGTCGAGGCCGTGGACGTGCCTGTGGTGGTCAATGGCGACATCGTGGACTTTGCCAGCGCCCGCGAGGCTCTGCAGCAATCTGGCGCTGCCGCGGTCATGCTCGGCCGCGGGGCGCAGGGCCGCCCATGGACCGTTGGCCAGATTGGTGATGCGCTGGCCGGGCGGGAGGCGCAGCCCGCACCGCAGGGCGAGGCGCTTACCGAACTGGTTGCCGAGCATTACGAGGGCATCCTGGTCGAATATGGCACCGCTATCGGTCTGCGCGCCGCGCGCAAGCATCTCGATTGGTATCTGGAAGCGGCAGGGATCGTGCTCGACAAGCCGGCCCGTACCGCCTTTCTTAACAATGAAACGCCGTCTCATGTGCTCGAGATGATCGGCGAGATTTTCTCGGGCGAATGGAAGGCGGCGGCATGAGCGCGTCTACTACAGCGGCCAAGTTGGCCAGTGTACCCTCGACAGCGGTTTTGCAGGCGCTGCCGCAGCCCATCATCGTTTGCGACGAAAACCGTCAGATCATCTTCGTCAATTATGCCGCCGAGGCCTTTTTCGGTGCTTCGCTGAGCGTTTTGACGCGTCAGCGGCTGGACGACCTCATTGCCTTTGGCTCGCCGATTATCAGCCTGGTCGAAACCGTCATCCTGCGCCGCGGGCCGATGACCGAATATCGCGTTCGCGTGGGCTCGTCTCGCTTTGGCGACGAACGCATCGCCGACGTGTTCGCCAGCCCGCTTTCCGACAGTGACGGCCGCGTGGCTCTCCTGATCCAGGAGCGGACCATGGCCGACAAGATCGATCGCCAGATGGTGTCGCGCGGCGCGGCGCGTTCGGTCACCGGTCTTGCCTCCATGCTGGCCCACGAGATCAAGAACCCGCTCTCGGGCATTCGCGGCGCAGCCCAATTGCTTGAGCAGAGCGTGGCGAGCGACGAGGTCCCGCTGGCCCGCCTGATCCGCGAAGAGACCGACCGCATTGTCGGATTGATCGACCGTGTCGAAGTGTTCGGCGACGAACGGCCGATGGAGCGCGAGCCGATCAACATCCACGTTGTTCTCGACCGGGTAAAACTGCTGGCGCGCAATGGCGTCGCCCGCGGCATTGCCTTTTCGGAGGAATATGATCCGTCGCTGCCGCCGGTCTACGGCAATCGCGACCAGCTCATTCAGGTCTTCCTCAACCTGGTCAAGAACGCCTCGGAAGCCCTTGAACGGACACAGAAACCGGAAATCCGCATCACCACGGCCTTCCGTCCCGGCATTCGCATCAGCGTCACCGGGGTGTCCGAGCGCATCTCGCTGCCGCTCGAAATCGTCATCGAGGACAACGGCCCCGGCGTGCCGCCCGATATCCTGCCCTTCCTGTTCGATCCTTTCGTCACCACCAAGCTCAATGGATCGGGCCTCGGCCTGGCTCTGGTGGCCAAGATTGTAGGCGATCACGGCGGAGTGATCGATTGCGATAGCCGGCCCGGTCGCACCCGCTTCCGCATTCTCCTCCCCGTCGCCAGTGGGGCCTTCAACGCGCCTTCCGAAGAGGTATCGGCAAAATGAGTCACGTTGTCCTGCTAGCCGATGACGACGCAGCCATCCGCATGGTACTCAACCAGGCACTGACCCGCGCGGGTTATGAAGTCCGCCCCACCGGCAATATCTCCACCATGTGGAATTGGGTCAGCCGCGGGGAAGGGGACATCCTGATCACCGACGTGGCCATGCCCGATGGCAATGCCTTCGAGGTCATGCCCAAGATCAAGAAGCTGCGGCCCGATCTGCCGATGATCGTGATGTCGGCGCAGAACACCTTTATGACGGCCATTCGCGCATCAGAAGTGGGCGCCTATGAGTACCTGCCCAAGCCCTTCGACATCACCGAAGTGCTCTCGGTGGTGGCGCGCGCCCTGGCCGATGCCAAAAAGCCGACTACCGCCGAGCGCAAGGCCGAAGAGCCGGGCGAGACCATGCCGCTGGTCGGCCGCTCGACCGCCATGCAGGACATCTATCGTGCCCTGGCGCGCCTGATGCAGACCGACCTCACGGTGATGATCACCGGCGAGAGCGGCACCGGCAAGGAATTGGTGGCTCGCGCGCTGCATGATTTCGGCAAACGCCGCAACGGGCCGTTCGTTGCCATCAACATGGCCGCCATTCCGCGCGACCTGATCGAAGCCGAACTGTTCGGCCATGAGAAGGGGGCTTTTACCGGCGCCAATACCCGCTCCTCCGGCCGTTTCGAGCAGGCCGAGGGCGGCACGCTGTTCCTCGACGAAATCGGCGACATGCCGATGGATGCCCAGACCCGCCTGCTGCGCGTGCTGCAGGAAGGCGAATATACCATGGTCGGGGGCCGATCCTCGATCAAGACCAATGTCCGCATCGTCGCCGCCACGCACCGCGATCTCAGCCAGATGATCCGGCAGGGCCTGTTTCGCGAGGATCTTTATTACCGTCTCAATGTCGTGCCGATCCGCCTGCCACCATTGCGCGAGCGCATCGACGATATTGGGGATCTGACCACTCACTTCCTCAACGCCGCCCAGCGCGAAGGCGAGGCGGTGAAATCCATCGCCCCGGAAGCGATCCGCCTGATGCAGAACTATTCCTGGCCAGGCAATGTCCGCGAGCTGGAAAACCTCGTCCGGCGCCTGTCTGCACTCTATGCCGACGAAAGCATCTCGGCCGAGATCGTGCAGAACGAGCTCAATATCGCCGAACGCCCGCAGACCAACGGCATGGCCGGTCCGGTCGATGTGTCGATGGCGGTGGAAACCCATGTGGGCCAGTTGTTGCGCGAATACGAACCGAATTTGCCGCCAGCGGGTCTTTATCAGCGCGTGATTGACCGGGTGGAAGCGCCATTGATCGCCATGGCGCTCAATGCTTGCGGTGGCAACCAGATCAAGGCGGCCGATCTGCTCGGCCTCAATCGCAACACGCTGCGCAAGAAAATTCGCACCCACAGCATCGAGATCGTCAAGCATAGCCGCCGCAATTGACGCGGCTGCTCACACAAACCGTTCGCCTGCATGACAAAATTGCGGCGCATGATCGCACTGTCACATTTTGGCAACAATTATCTTGAAGGGTCGCGTGAATTGGGTCAGGCTCTGCCTTCCTGCGGCGGAGATGGAGTGCCAAGCGGCATTGTATGACAGAAACGGCGATCATCGATAACCAGGCTGCGCCAGCACGGAGCGAGGCGGCGCATTCCTCCCGCGTACCGTTTTTTGCTGCACACACCAATAGGCCTTTGCGGGTACTGGGTTTTGTGGTGGTTTTCGCGTCCGTCCTGATGTCCTCGATCTCGTTCCTGATCCTGTCTGGCGCGACCAATATTGAGCCTTCAGCCACTGTCTGGACCGTTATCTGGATTGTCACCGGCATTCTGGTTTTGCTGATGATCGCCCTGGTTGTCACCGAGGCGGTGCTGCTCATCCAGGCCCGCTCGCAGCGGCAGCCCGGCTCGAGCATGCAGGTCCGCATGGTCACAATGTTCGCCATCGTCGCGGCCGTTCCTGCCGCCATTGTTGCCGTCGTGGCCACCATCGCGCTCAATCAGGGGTTGGACCAATGGTTCTCCGAGCGCACCAGGGCCATGGTGGAAAGCTCGCGCCTTGTCGCCCGCTCCTATATGCTTGAACATGCTCAGGTTTTGCGCGACGACATTATCTGGGTGGCTACCGAACTCGAACAGGCGCGAGGCACATTCGAGGAAGATCGCGAGCGGTTCGAACGCATCCTAACCGCGCTTGCGGTTACCCGTTCGCTACCCTTCACGTCGCTCATTCACGGCGATGGCGATACACTGATGCGGGCCCAGATCAATGTGCAGGGGGCTTATCCCAAGCTGCCGGACGGCATTACCCAGGGGGTCGTCGAAGGCGTGCCGAGCCAAATCGCGCCGGGCAGCACCAACCTTGTCGGTTCGATCGTAAAGCTGCGCGGCTATGACGACACCTACCTGTTCGTCGCCCGCCCGGTCGATGCCGAAGTGCTTGAATATATGCGACTGACCGACGAGAACATCACCGAATACCGGCAATATGCGTCCAACCGGCTGGTGTTCCAGATCACCTTCACCATCATGTATGTCGGCTTGGCCGTGGTGTTGTTGCTCGCGGCGCTGTGGATCGGCATCGCGCTCGCCAACCGCTTTGTCGACCCGATCCGAAACCTCATGATCGCCTCCAGCCGCGTCAGTCGCGGCGATCTGGATGTGCAGGTTCCGGTGCAGGAGGGTAGGGGCGATCTGCGCGATTTGTCTAATGGCTTCAACCAGATGACGCTGCAGCTAAAATCACAGCACGAAGACCTGGTGGCGGCCAGCGAGATGAACGAAAAACGCCGCCAGTTCACCGAGGCAGTTGTGGAAGGCGTGTCGGCCGGCATCATCGGACTGGACCCCTTCGGGGCCGTCACGCTGGTCAATGCGCGCGCCTGCGAAATGCTGGGCCGCGACGAAATCGGCCTGATGGGCGAGCGGATTGAAGTGGCCATGCCGCAACTCGCGCCGATCCTTGAACGCGCCCGCTCCGCTCGCCGCGGCCAGGTGCGCGATCAGATCCAGCTCGGCAACGAGACCGATAGGCGGACCTATCAGGTGCAACTGACCCGTGAGGGCTCGATCGCCGAATCCAAGGGCTATGTGCTGACTTTCGACGACATTACCGATCTGGAATCCGCCCAGCGCACCAGCGCCTGGGCCGACGTCGCCCGGCGCATCGCCCATGAAATCAAGAACCCGCTGACCCCGATCCAGCTCTCGGCAGAGCGCCTGCGCCGCCGCTACGGCTCCAAGCTCGAGGATGACCGCGAGGTCTTCGACAAATGCATCAACACCATCGTGCGTCAGGTGGGCGATATCGGACGCATGGTCGATGAGTTCTCCGCCTTCGCCCGCATGCCGGAAGCCGCGCCGGAAATGGCCGATCTGTCTGATACGATCCGCCAAGCGGTGTTCCTCGAAAGCGTCCGCTTGCCTGAAATGGTCATCCATACCGAGCTGCCGGATACACCTATCCATGCCTGGTTCGATAGCCGCCTGATTTCGCAAAGCCTGACTAACCTAATCAAAAATGCGGTAGAAGCCTTTGAATCCGTGAGTACTTCACCCGACTGGGTGCCCACCATCACCGTGCAGGGACAGCTGGAAGGCAACCATGCCAGGATCAACGTGTCCGACAATGGCAAGGGCTGGCCCAGCGAAAACCGGCAGCGGCTGCTGGAACCCTATATGACGACGCGCGAAAAGGGCACGGGCCTGGGTCTCGCTATCGTCGCGAAAATCATCGAACAACATGGCGGCATAGTAGAACTGGTCGATGCCGAGCCCGATGCGACTGGCCGGGTCGGGGCCTGCGTGACCTTCACATTGCCCCTGCAATCACCAATCAAGACGTCCGAGGAGGGCGGTGCCGATGCGGCATCAACCGTCCCCTCGCAACAGGAGGAGCCGTTCATTTCAGCGGCGGTTCACAAGTAATGGCACTCGACATTCTCATTATCGACGATGAAGACGACATCCGCGACCTGATCGCCGGCATTCTGGAGGACGAGGGTTTCGAAACCCGTCAGGCCCATGATGCCGATAGTGGGCTCAATGAAATCGCCCGCCGCCGCCCGAGCCTGGTCTTCCTCGATATCTGGATGCAGGGTTCGCGGCTCGATGGCCTGCAATTGCTCGATGTCTTCCAAGGCCAGCACCCGGATATGCCGGTGGTGATGATCTCGGGGCATGGCAATGTCGAAACCGCTGTCTCAGCCATTCGGCGCGGCGCTTATGACTATATCGAAAAGCCGTTCAAGATTGACCGGTTGCTCCACATCACCCAACGCGCCATGGAAGCCACCCGCCTGCGCAATGAGGTTGCCGAGCTCAAGGAGCGTTCGGCCAGCAAAAGCATCGACATGGTAGGCACCTCGCCGGCCTTGCAGCAGGTGCGCGGCATCATCGAAAAATCGGCGCCGACCAATTCACGCATCTTTGTCTCGGGCCCATCCGGCGCCGGTAAAGGCCTGGTTGCCCGCCTCATCCATCAGCGCAGCCCGCGCGCCGACGCGCCGTTCGTTGAAATCAATGCGTCGCTCTATGCCCCCGAGGAAGTGCCCGTGGTGCTGTTTGGCCGTGAGGCCCGCGAAAAGACCGGCATTCTCAAGGTAGAAGTCGGTGCGCTGGAACGCGCGCATGGCGGCACGCTCTATCTGTCGGAAGTGACCACTTTGCCGGCCCAGACCCAGGCTGCGCTGTTGCGCACCCTGGTCGAAAACCGCTTCAATCGCGTTGGCGGCACGCAGGCCGTGCCGATCGACGTGCGGATCATTTCGTCCAGCTCGCAGAACGTTGCAGCGCAGATCGAGGGCGGCGAGTTCCGCTCGGACCTGTTCCATCGCCTCTCCATCGTGCCGCTGCCGCTGACCCCGCTCAAGGAGCGCCGCGAGGACGTGCCGCCGCTGGTCAGCGTGTTCATTGAGCAGGTCTGCCGCATGCATAATCTGCAGCGCCTGAGCGTGGGCGATGACGCCATTGCAGTATTGCAGGCGCAGGAATGGCCGGGCAATGCGCGGCAATTGCGCAATTCGATCGAGCGCCTGCTGATTCTGATGAAGGACCAGCAGCCCGATGATGGCGTGATCACCGCCGCCATGCTGCCATCCGACATCGGCGAGGTGCTGCCAACGGTGGGTGACACCGATGCTTCGGCCCACCTAATGAGTCTGCCGCTGCGCGATGCGCGTGAAGTCTTCGAGCGGCAATATCTATTGGCGCAGATCGAGCGTTTCGGCGGGAATATCTCCAAAACGGCCGAATTTGTCGGCATGGAGCGCAGCGCCTTGCACCGCAAAATCAAGTCGCTGGGGCTCTGAAAATTGGGCGGACGCCATGCACGAGGCGCGGGTAGGCAGCCTTGGGCTTCTGTGCCATAGTGTTTAACGTGTAGTGAATACACTTTTGCGATGGGGGCGGAGCATCGGCTTTCGCGCCCAGCCTGGACCAGCCAGCGCAATTATAACAGCGACAACAAATGCCGCGAAAAGAGACCTAAATGGCTAGCGAAAAACAACAAAATCTCCAGGACTCTTTCCTCAACCACGTCCGCAAGCAGAAAGTGCCTGTCACGATTTTCCTCGTGAACGGCGTCAAACTACAGGGTGTCATCACCTGGTTCGATAATTTCTGCCTGTTGCTGCGCCGTGACGCCCAGTCTCAACTGGTCTATAAGCACGCCATCTCGACAATCATGCCGGGCGCGCCGATCCAGCTGTTCGATCCAGAACAGAACCACGACGACTAACGAGCTTATATGAACGATTTTCACGACGACGAGGCCGTCCAAAAGGGCGGCCCGCAGGCGTTTATCGACCAACGCGCCCAGCCGACACGGGCCGGACTGATTTGCCCCGATGTTCGCGGGGCCATCTCCCAGCACAGTATAGAAGCCCGCAAGGCCGAGTTCGAAGGCCTGGCTGGCGCAATCCGGCTGGAGATTGCCTTCTCCGAAATCGTTAAGGTACGCGAGGTCAAGCCGGCGACTTTTATCGGCGGCGGCCATGTCGAAACGCTGGCGGCCCGCGTCAAAGAAGACGAGATCGATCTGCTATTGGTCGATGCCGCATTGACGCCGATCCAGCAGCGTAATCTCGAAAAGGAAACCGGCACCAAGGTGCTGGACCGGACCGGGCTAATCCTTGAAATTTTTGGCGAGCGCGCTGCGACACGCGAAGGCGTGTTGCAGGTGGAACTTGCCCACCTCAATTACCAGAAGAGCCGCCTCGTGCGCTCCTGGACCCACCTTGAGCGCCAGCGCGGCAGTGGCGGCATGGGCTTTATGGGCGGCCCGGGCGAAACGCAGATCGAAAGCGATCGGCGCCAGTTGACCGACCGGATCGTGCTGCTCGAAGACCGGCTGGAAAAGGTCAAGAAGACCCGCGCCCAGCAGCGCCGCCAGCGTGACGACACGCCGTTCCCGATTGTCGCACTGGTCGGCTATACCAATGCCGGAAAGTCGAGCCTGTTCAACACGCTGACCGGGGCAGGGGTGTTTGCCGAGGACCTGCTCTTCGCCACGCTCGACACCACGGTCCGCAAGCTCGAACTGCCGCATGGAAGGGCAGTGATGCTCAGTGACACTGTGGGCTTTGTTGCTGACCTACCGACTGATCTGGTCGCCGCCTTCCGGGCAACGCTCGAAGAAGTCGTCGATGCCGATGTGATCCTGCATGCCCGCGACGTGGCCAACCCCGACCATCTGGCGCAGGCGCTCGATGTGCTTAAGGTTTTGGGCGATCTGGGCGTGTCGGCGGAAACCACACCCGTCATCGAGGTCTGGAACAAGATCGACCTGCTCGGGACCGTCGACGGCTCGACCGAGGAGGCCTTGACCGCCATCAGCCCGGCCGGTCGCGTTGCGGCCGTGGTGCCGGTTTCGGCCAAAACGGGGCAGGGGCTGGATACGCTCAAGCTGGCCATCGAGGCCGCGTTGGCCGAAAAGAGCCGCACCTATCACGTCCATGTGCCGCACAGCGCGGGCGGCGATATCGGCTGGTTGCACTCACATGCCGAGATTATCTCGCGCGATGAGGCAACCGAAAAAGGCTCCGGCTTCGTGGTGCGCGTGGAACCCCGCCACAAAGCGGCGTTCCTTGAACGCTTTAACGGCCGGATCGAGGGGTCCGACGCTTAAGCGTCAGGCCTTGTCGGCCTTGCGGATCTCATTCCAATAGCCAACCAGACGTTCGAGCCCGGCTTTGCCGGGTTCGATGCCGTCCTCGCGGCACCTGGCCTCCATATAGTGGAAGCGCCGCGTGAATTTGAGATTGGCATCGCGCAAAGCCGCTTCAGCATCGACCCCGGCGTGGCGGGCCAGGTTGACGATTGCAAACAACAGATCGCCGATTTCTTCATGCGCTGCCGTCGGGTCTTTCGCGGCGACCGCCTCATCGACCTCGTCCAGCTCCTCGGCAACCTTGGCTCGCACGGAGGCATAGTCCGGCCAGTCGAACCCCACCTTGGCCGCACGTTTGGTGAGTTTTTCGGAACGCGCCAAGGCGGGCAGGGGCGTGGGCACATCATCGAGCACGGAAGGCGTAGTCTCGCCCTTCCGTTCCGCCTTCGCGGCACGCTCCTGCGCCTTGATTGCCTCCCAACGGCCCTTGGCGGCGTCGGAATCATCGGCGTCGAGATCACCGAACACATGCGGATGCCGGCGAATGAGCTTTTCGGTGATGCCGTAGATCACGTCGCCAATGTCGAAATGGCCGGCCTCGCTGGCCATCTGCGCGTGATAGATCGGCTGCAGCAGCAGATCGCCCAGCTCTTCCCGCAGATCGGAAAAGTTCTGCCGTTCAATCGCGTCGGCGACCTCATAGGCTTCTTCGATAGTATAGTGGCGAATGGACGAGAAATCCTGCTCCAGATCCCAGGGGCAACCACCCACCGGATTGCGCAGGGCCGCCATGATCTCGATGAGGCGGGAGATATCGCGGGAGGGCTGCATGGCGGGCTCGTGGCTGGGAATCGGTGTGCCAGTCTAGAACTTGCCGATCTCGCTGCGAACCGTCTGAATAAACCCGGTGAGC
This sequence comes from Devosia sp. LC5, assembly GCF_000735585.1. GTDB lineage: Bacteria > Pseudomonadota > Alphaproteobacteria > Rhizobiales > Devosiaceae > Devosia. The sequence continues at coordinate 154,774 of NZ_JNNO01000001.1, read as the reverse complement.
TGCTCCGGCGTGCAATTGTTCATGTCGTAAAGTGCCAGGTATTTCGGTGGCAACCGCCCCCGGAACGTGGCCCAACCCCAGCGGCGGGCGATGCGGCGCGGCGGATCGCCCATGAGCATGGTGCGCCAGCGATTGCCGCCATAGGTGGTGATGAAGGCGGCCTTCTTGATGTTCGTCAGGTTTGGAACCAGCCGCCCCCGATCACCGCCACCCTCCATCACAAAGGACACGCCCGGCAGGAAGATGCGGTCGAAATATCCCTTTAGAATAGCCGGATAGCCGTAGTTCCATACAGGATGCACGAAGACAATGGCTTCCGCTGCGCGCAGGCGATCGACGTAGGGTTTGACCGCCGGGGTCAGATTACCGGGCACTTCGTGATAGTTGAGGCGCTCTTCCCGGCTCAGCACAGCGTCGAACTGTTCGTCATAGAGATTGAGGGCATCGACCTCATGGCCATTGGCGGTCAGCTCGTCCACCACGGCGTCGAACAGGGCCCGGTTGAAGCTGGTTTCTACCGGATGGGCATGGATGACATGGACGCGCATCAGGCAGCATTCACCGGATTGAGGCCGTCGAACAGCCAGACGCGGCCGGCATTGAAATCGAAATCCGGATCGTCCCAGGCGATCATCTTGCCGGGGTTGAGCATGCCCTTCGGGTCAGCCTCGCGCTTGAAATCGAGCTGCTTCTGATCGGTCCGCTTCATGCCGCCTTCCTCAAGCGTATAGCGATGCGGATTGAACACGTGGCAGCCATTTTCCTCGTGGATGCGGATGATCTGCTCGAGCCGTTCTTCGGTTGTGTAACGCACCAGCGGCAGCCCGCCATACATGACCACGCCATCCTGCCGGCCGACCTCTATATGCATGGGCAATTCATCGCCCAGGATCGAAATGATTTTTTCGACATGGGCGACGGTGGGGTAGCGGGTCTGCAGATAGGTGATGGTCGGATCGACCTTGAGCGCGCGCAGCGTCGTGTGGTTCCACGCCAGCTCGTAGACCGGAGGCAGGCGCTTGAGTTCTTCGGCGCTGGCCTCGTCGGAGCGATAGAGCATCTCGCCCTTATGGTGGGCCACGAACAGCGTCATTGCATCCACTGCCACGGGTGCCACCATCAGCAGCACGACGGACTGGCCATCGCGGATATAGGGCTTGTGGCGGTTGAAATAGTCCTGCGGGATCGGGGCTGCGCAGGGGGCCACTTCCTTGACCAGCAGCCCATCCTGCAGCGCGACCGCGCCACCAAAGCGGCATGCCTCGATGAAATCATCGAAGCCGACAATCATGTCGACCCAGTCATGCGCTTGGGTCAGGGGCATTTCCGCCTCGACGATAATGCCATTGGTGCCATAGGCATGGGCGACCTTGAGGATGTCTTCACCCACGAGATCCAGCTCGCGCGGGTTCTCCTCGCAAGTGATGACCTTCACCCCCAGAATGCTGCCTATATTGCGCAAGCCGCCCCAGCGCACAGAACCGACGCCACCCGAGCCGCCGGCGATAAAGCCGCCAATGCTGGCCATGCGGTAGGTCGAGGGGTGAAAGCGTAACTCGCCGTTTACGGCTTCGCGGGTCTGGTGATCCATCTGCTCAAGCACGGCGCCGGCCTGGGCGCGGACACGGTCCGGCTTGATCTCCAGAACCTTGTCCATATTCATCAGATTGAGCATGGCGCCGCCCGACAACGGCATGGCCTGGCCGTAATTGCCCGTGCCGGCGCCGCGCGGGGTGATGGCGATGCCATGACGGAACGCGGCAGCGAGGACGGTTTTCACCTCCGCATTGGAGCGCGGCGACACCACGATTTCCGCTGTCACATGATCGAGCTTGGCCTTCAGTATCGGGGAATACCAATAGTGATCGCGGCTGCGTTGCTGGACGATGCGAGGATGATCTTCGACAGGGATATCGCCAAGGTCAGCGCGGAAATCTGAAATGCTCATGCTTGTCGTCCCATCAGGTCGTCGAGTTCACGATAATCGGGCAGGGTGGTGTCGATGGCCGAGCCGCTGCGCAGCACGACGCGATCGGTTTGCGGCCGGGACATCAGCTCGGTCCAGGTGCGGGCGCGGAAGAGCACCAGCTCGGCAGGAAGCCCCGCGCCGATCGTGCCGGAATAGGTGAAGCCACCAATGGCCGCCGGCTCGGCGCTGACCGAGCGCACCCAGGTAAAGGCATCGGCCTGCGGATGGTCGAAATGCAAAATCCGCGCACCTTCGCGCAGCACTTCAAAGCCATCGAGATCGCCATAGGCATAGAACGGGTCGCGGGTGTTATCCGATGCGATAGCAACTGGCACCCCGGCGGCTTTGAGTTCATTGAGCAGGGTAACGCCACGCCAACGCGGGGTGCGCACGCCGCCGACATTGCGGCGATCCTGCAGATACATGTTGCAGATCGGCAGCGAGACGACGGCAATGCCCGCCTGCGCGACGCGCTCGATGGTTGCCATGGCCGTCGCTTCGGGCTGAATGGCAATGGCGCAGCAATGCCCCGCCGTCACCTTGCCGGCAAAGCTGGTCTCGATCACCGCGTCGGCCAGGCTTTGCAAGGCGTCGGCGGCAGGATCGCCGGTTTCATCGATATGCAGGTCCACATCAAGGCCGAAGTCGCCAGCCATTTCAAGCAGCGCGCGCATGATGGCTGGGTTGTCGGGGTGAACACCCGTGGAGCCACCCAGCAATCCGTTGGCCGCCTTGGTGCGCGTGGCGACGGCGCGCAGATTGTTCCGGTCGAGGATATCGTCCGGGCCAATCAGCGACACGGCCTGCAGCTCGATCCGGCTAGCCCAGCGCTCCCGTACCGTCTCCAAAATGCTCCAGGAAATCTCGTGTTGCGGCGGGGCACTGTCGATATGGGTCCGTACAGCGGCCGTTCCGTGGGCCCAGGCGCAGCGCAGGGCGAAATCCATGCGCCGCTCGACATCGGCCGCCGCCCAATTGGCATTGCGATCCTCGCCGACGGCCACCAGGGCGCCAAGCCAGGTGCCGTCCGGGTTTTCCTTGCGCGGCCAGATGTGGCCCTTGTCGAGATGGGTATGCAGATCGACAAAAGCCGGGAGCGCAATGCCATGGTCGAGATCGATACGGTCCGGCCCCACTGACACGTCGCCAGCGGCCGCAATGCTGACGACCTTGCCGTCGGCAATCTCGATATCGACAAGCACCAGCGCACCGGAAGCGGGCTCGCCCATCACGGCTGCCGGCACGTTTGCATTGGTCAGCACATAACGGCCGGTCGAAGGAATAGTGATCGTCAAACCTTAATTCTCCCGCTTGATGGCGCTCTCGTGCCAGCGATGCAGCGTCAGCCAGGAGATGAATGAAGTCAGCCCAAAAATGGCGATGCCAGTGCCGCAGAGCATCAACAGGGCAACGAAGAGGCGGGGCAGATTGAGCCGGTATTGGCTTTCCAGCAGCCGGAACGCCAGCCCCGCACCCTGGCCAGCAGATCCAGCAGCGAACTCGGCGACGACTGCAGCGATCAGCGACAGGCCGCCACCGATCCGCAGCCCGGCCATGAAATAGGGCATGGAGGTCGGAATCTTGAGATAGAGCAGCGTCTGCCATGACGATGCGCCGTAAAGTTCAAATAGATTCAATAGGTTATGGTCGACACTTTTGAGGCCCTGCGCCATGTTGGAGAGAATTGGGAAGAAGGCCACGATAAAGGCGCAGATGAGCAGGGCGGTCTGGGTATCAGGCGCATAGATCAGTAATAGCGGCGCGATGGCGATCATCGGCGTTACCTGCAGGATCACCGCGAAGGGAAACAGCGCCAGTTCCAGAATGCGCGACTGCACTAGCAAGATCGCCAACCCCACGCCGCCAATCAGCGCGAGAGCCAAGGCCATGAAGGTGATCTTGAGGGTGACAAGCAGGGCAGGCCAGAGTGTGGCGGAATCGGTGAAGAGCGCGATGACCACATCGACCGGCCCCGGCAGCAGATATTTGGGAATCCCGTTGATCGTGACCACCAAATGCCAGGCCAGGATCGCCAGTGACAGGGCCAGAACGGGGATGACGACGCGCAGTACTTTCTCATTCGTGCTGGAGCGCGGGAGCAGGGCGGCCACGGCAGCATCGGTGCCAGCCTCAGCCACGGCTATGGTCTTGATCTGGTTCATGATGCGATCTCCGCGGCGTGGATGGCGCGTTGCAGCGCATCCGAAACGGTCTGGCAGGTCTGCCGGTAGCCCTCGGAATTGCGATAATCGTGATCACGAATGGCAGGCTGGGCAATCTGCATGTCAGTGAACACTTGGCCCGGCCGCGCCCGCATCACCACGATACGGCTAGACAGATAGGCGGACTCGTAGACCGAGTGCGTGACGAAAATCACCGTCATACCGAATTGCTGCCATAGCCGCAGCACGTCGTCATTGAGCTTCTGGCGGGTGATTTCATCGAGCGCGGCAAAGGGCTCATCCATCAACAGCAGCTTGGGCCGCGTGACGATGGCGCGGGCAATTGAGACACGCATGCGCATACCGCCGGACAGTTCGCGGGGATAGGACTTGGCGAAATCAGCCAGACCGACGCTGGCCAGCCCTTCCATAATCCGCTCACGCGCATCCGCTTTGGAGACGCCCCTGAGCTTGAGCGGCAGGTGCACATTGTCGAACACATTGGCCCAGGGCATCAGGGTAGGGTCCTGAAAGACAAACCCCACATCGCCTTCGGGCAGGCCCTTGGTGTTGATCTTGGACGACGGCCAATCGATGCTGCCCGAACTTGGCGCACCCAGTCCCGCGATGATGCGCAGGGCCGTCGACTTGCCACAACCGGAGGGGCCAAGCAGCGAGATGAACTCGCCGCCCTTCACATCCAGAGACATGTCCCTGAGGGCCAGCGTGCCGTTGGAGAACACTTTGGTGACGTTGCGCATCGAGACGATGGCGCGGGGAGATTCGACCTCGGGAGGACGAGCGGCGACGGCTGATGTATCGGTCAATATCGGAACCCGGACTAGGGTCAAAACAGCGCGGGCGGGATTGCCCGCGCCGATTGATCGCGCGGTGCTATTCGGCCTTGGCCAGTTCCAGACCCACGCCCTTGCAGACGAAAGCGGTCGAGAACGACTTGGAGATATTGATACCGGCTTCATAAACGCCGGCCTTGACCATCATGTCATAAAAAGCCTGCCAGCGCTCCTCCGTCATGCAGCCAATGCCCTGGGTCTCGGCTTCGCCGGAAACGACCACGCCATATTCTTTCAACTTGGCGATCGAGAAGGCGATCTGACCGTCAGTCATCTCCGGATTGTCCTTCTTGATCAGATCATTAGCGGCGGTATTGTCACCATAAAGGTAATTGTACCAGCCGATAATCGAGGCATCGACGAAGCGCTGCACCAGGTCGGGATTGCTGTCGACGATCTCCTGCCGCGTTTCAATCGCGGTGGAGTAGGGGTCGTAACCGAAATCGGCGAGCAGGTAGATCTTGGGCGCCCAGCCGGTCTGGCGTTCGATCTCGTACGGCTCGGAGGTCAGATAGCCCTGTTGCACAGCCAGCGGATCGGCAATGAACGGCGCCGGATTGAAGGTGTATGGCTCGTACTTGTCGTCGGAGAAGCCGTCCATTGTCGACTTCATCCAAGGCCAGAAGCCGCTGAACAGGCTGTCCTTACCCAGGATCATCTTGCTGGCGCCTGACAGGCTGGCCAGATCGGTGAAGGGCGCATCGGGATGAGCCAGCAGAATCTGCGGGTCTTTCTGGAAGATCGCCGCAACCGTGACGACGGGAATGCCGCGCGACACCGAGTCGATTGTCCCCATGCCGCCCATGTAGAAATCCAGCTGACCGGCAACCAAAAGCTGACCATTGGGCGCTTGCGGGCCGCCCTGGCGAATGGTCACGTCTAGACCGTACTTGGCGTAAGTGCCATCCGCGACGGCCTGATAATAGCCGCCATGCTCGGCCTGGGCGAGCCAGTTGGTGCCGAACGTGACCTTGTCCTGGGCCGCGGCGGCGCCAGCCAGGGCTCCAAAAATCAGGACCGACGATGAGACGAGTTTGATAATATCGTGCATTTTGCGCTCCCCGGCATGGCTATGAGCAGCCACGACCAATTTCTGTGCGACCGCGTCGCTTGCGCAATTGTTGGCCCGGTCTGCGCCCGTTGTGAAGCCAAAAAATGAGCAGCCCAACAAAATGCCTGCCATGCATGCAAATTTGTGCAGTTTGGACTAGGCAAGCGATTTACCGGAGGCTAGCATCGCCACCTCAAGGAAGTTTTCGACCATGGCGACGCCCCTCTCTCCCCACCAGATTCATCCGCCTTTCGCGCCCTATAGCCACGGCATTGTCGTGCCGCCCGGGCAGCAGTTGGTGTTCTGCTCCGGCCAATTGGGCATTGCCGCCGACAAGACGGTTCCGCCCGACTGTGCGGGCCAGGCGCGCATCTGTTTCGACAACATCGCCGCCATTCTGGGCGAGACCGGCATGAGTCTGGCCAATATCATCCGCATCAACGCCTATGTGACGGGCAGGGAGCATCTGCCGGACTATATGGGCGTACGCAACGTGCTGTTTGCCGAGCCTTATCCCGCCTCGACCCTGATGATCGTTTCCGGCTTTGCCCGGCCCGAATTCGTCGTCGAAATCGAAGCCATTGCCGCTGGCCCAGCGTGAGGACTTTTCTATGACGCGCAAGATCTGGTGGACCGACTTTTCGGCGTCCGATTTCAACACTGTCGATCCGGCCAAGACCATTGCCGTGCTGCCCATCGCCGCCATCGAGCAACACGGGCCCCATCTGCCGGTGGGCACGGACACGATCATCAACCAGTCGATGATGGAACTGTTGGCGGCGCGCGCGCCGGCTGAACTGGACATCCGCATCCTGCCGGTTCAGGCCATTGGCAAGTCCAACGAACATATCTGGGCCAAGGGCACGCTCAGCCACAAGGCAACCAATCTGATCGACGGCTGGACGCAGATTGGGCTGGAAGTGGCGCGGGCAGGGGTCCGCAAGATCATTTTCGTCAATTCGCACGGCGGCAATGAAGAGATCATGGGCATCGTGGCGCGTGAATTGCGGGTCCAGGCCGGCATGTTGGCCGTCAAAAGTGGCTGGCGCTTCACACCGCCCGACCTGCTGGGCGACGTCGAGCGCCGCCACGGCATTCATGGCGGTGACGCCGAAACTTCGCTCATCCTGCATTTCCGGCCCGATCTGGTCGATATGAGCCGCGCCGAGAACTTCGTCTCCATCGCCGCACGCGACGAGGCTGAATACAAATATCTGCGGCCCACAGGCGCATTCGGCCACACCTATGCGTGGATCGCGTCCGACATCAATCCGGGCGGCGCGGTCGGTGATGCGTCCATAGCAACGGCGGAGAAGGGCCGGGAGATCGCCGAGCACAACGTCGACGGCATGCTCGAAGTTCTGGCCGAAATCGAACGCATGCCATTACCAGGCAGTCGCTAGGCAGGCGGTGGGCCTCCTCGTCAGTGGGCCTTTGCCGCACATCTGTCATTCGCATAATATATATTATGGAACTAATTTGTGTCCGGAAGTCCAGGTTTTGCGGTCATCGCGGCCAAACCTACAGATTGAGGATGCGTCCAGACAGCAAGTCGATCTGCATGCCATCGAATGCCGGCGTGACGTTTCCTGGCGTCGAGGCGTCAGTTGCCCGGTAGTCGAGATCGATATGCATATTGGTCAATATGGCTTGGCCGGGCGCGAATTGGGCGATCAGTTCCAGGGTCTCGGGCAAGCTCAGATGGCTGGGATGCGGCGTTGGGCGCAACGCATCGATGACCCAGATCGACAGGCCGGATATCGCGTCGTGTGATTGCGGCGGAAATCCCGACAGATCGCAGCAATAGGCAAAGTCGCCAATACGAAAACCCAGCGAGATGATGTCGCCATGGGTCTGCTCGAAGGCCTGGACGGTGATAGAGCCGCCCGGCCCTTCGACCACGCATTCCGCATTTGGCGCGATCGTGTGAGCGCTGAGGATTGGCGGATAGGAACTGCCGGACGGCGCTGTGAAGCAGTAGCCGAACGCTTCGCGGAGGCGTTCGCCGGTGACGTGGGTGAAGTATACGTCGACCAGGCGACGATTGTGCAGCGCCAATACCCGCAGATCATCGATGCCATGGGTGTGGTCGGCATGCTCATGGGTATAGAACACCGCATCGACACGATCGACCTGGGCGTCGAGCAACTGCTCGCGCAAATCGCAGCCGGTGTCGATCAGCACCCGAGTGGGCTCACTGCTGTTCTCGCTCCAACCCTCGATGAGCAAGGAGCAGCGCCGCCGGCGGTTGCGCGGCTCGGCCGGGTCGCAATCGCCCCAGACATTGCCAATGCGCGGCACGCCGCCCGATGAGCCGCAACCAAGGATCGTGGCGATGACCCGTTGTGCAGCCGGCATCTAGACGCTCAAACCGGTTTTAGCGAAGAGCCGCGCAAAGTTCGCTGTGGTTTGCTGGCCCAGCGTCGCCAGATCAATGCCGCGGACTTCCGCCAGTTTCTCCGCCGTATGCCGCACGAATGACGGCTCATTGGGCTGGCCGCGATGTGGAATCGGCGCCAGATACGGCGCATCAGTCTCCACCAGATAGCGATCCGCCGGGACGATCTTGGCTACTTCGCGAATTTCCTCGGCATTTCGGAAGGTGAGAATGCCCGAAAACGAAATATAGCCGCCCAGCGCCAGTGCCCTGTTCGCCAAATTCGTTCCCGCCGTGAAGCAATGCAGAACAAAAGGGAAGGCCCCCTGCCCGCTTTCTTCTTCGAGAATTGCCGCCATATCGTCATCAGCCGAGCGGCTGTGGATAACCAGTGGAAGACCTGTGGATCGTGCCGCTGCGATGTGACGGCGCAGGCCGGTTGCCTGTGCCTCGCATGGCGCATTGTCATAGAAGTAGTCGAGCCCGGCTTCACCGATCGCAACGCAGCGCGGATGGGCCGAAAGCCGGATCAGATCCTCGGTTTGAATATGCAATTCCTGATCCGCATTATGCGGATGCGTGCCGACCGAGCACCAGACGTTCGGGAAACGTTCCGCGATGGCCGCGTATGTGGAAAAGTTATCCACACGTGTGGATATCGTCACCATGCCATCGACGCCCGCCGCCGCCGCGCGCGCCATCACCCCGTCGATATCACCGGCCAAGGCCTCGAAGTCGAGATGGCAATGACTGTCGATCAACATCGTCAGGATGCCTTGCGCTCGAGTCGCGCGAAAACGCCTTGGGGTACCGGCAAAGCCGCGCCGGCCTGCAGCCCATTGGCAAGCTGCGCGGCCACCAGAGTGCGTTCCTCAGCCGGGACAGCCAGTTGATCGAGGATCGCATTGGCCGATTTCGGCACGAAAGCGAGCAGCGGAATGGTCAGCCGGCGAACCACATCCGCCGTCCGATAGAGCACCGAGCCCATACGCACCGCGTCGGTCTTCTTGAGCGCCCACGGCTCCTGGGCCGCGAAATAGTTATTCGCCGCACTCAGCGCCGCGATGATCGCGCCGGCCGCCTCATGCACCAGTTGGCCATCCATGGCCCGCTGTGCCTCGGCCAGTGCCAGATCGACCTCGGCGACAAGGGCCTCGTCGTCCGGCGTCGCCCCGGCATATTCCGGTACCAGGCCATCGCAGTTCTTGTTGATCATTGACAGCGAACGCTGCGCCAGATTGCCCAGATTATTGGCAAGATCGGCATTGACGCGGTTGACCAATTTATCGCGGCTATAATCGCCATCCTGCCCGAAAGACACTTCGCGGAGCAGGAAATAGCGCAGCTGATCGACGCCGAATTCCTCAGCAAGTTCAAACGGATCGACCACATTGCCGAGCGACTTGCTCATCTTCTGGCCGTCCACGGTCAGGAAACCATGCGCAAACACGCGATGCTGCACATCGATACCCGCGCTCATCAGGAAAGCGGGCCAATAGACGGTGTGGAAACGGATAATATCCTTGCCGACCACATGCAGATCGGCCGGCCAAAACTTCTTGAAGAGTGTGCTCTGCTCATCGGGGAAACCCAGGCCGCTGATATAATTGGTCAGCGCGTCGACCCACACATACATCACATGCCCAGGTGCGCCCGGCACGGGAACGCCCCAATCGAACGTGGTGCGGGAAATCGACAGGTCCTTCAGGCCGCTTTTGACGAAGGAAATGATCTCATTGCGCCGCTCCCTGGGCGCGATGAAATCCGGATTGCTCTCGTAGAGATCAAGCAGCTTCTGCTGATAGGCCGACAGGCGGAAGAAATAGGTCGGCTCTTCGACCCAGTTCACCTCGGCGCCGGATGGGGCAAAACGCTTGCCATCCTTTTCCGTCAGCTCGTCCTCGTCGAAATAGGCTTCGTCGCGCACCGAATACCAGCCCTTATAGGTCGACTGGAAAATGTCGCCATTATTGCTCGCGGCCATTTTGGACCAGATCGCCTGGCTGGCTTCGTGGTGACGCGGCTCGGTGGTGCGGATAAAATCGTCGTTAGAGATGTCCAACAGCTCGGCCAGCCGGCGGAATTCGCCGGAATTGCGATCGGCCAACTCGCGCGGGGTGACGCCCTGCGCTGCGGCAGTCTGCACCATCTTGATGCCATGCTCGTCAGTGCCGGTCAGGAAATAGACTTCGCGGCCTTCCAGCCGCTTCCAGCGGGCGATGGCGTCGGTCGCGATCATCTCATAGGCGTGCCCGATATGGGGCGCTCCATTGGGATAGGAGATCGCTGTGGTGACGTAGAAGGGCTTTGCGGTCATCGTGGCTCGGCGGAAACGGGAACAGTCAGTGAAACATGCTTTCTGATCGCATCGAAAATGGCGGCCAGCGTCTGTTTCATGTCCAGATTGATGCTGTCGGCCTCGGCGAGCAGGGCGTGTGCCTTGTCCCATAGCTCGTTGGCGGAGGCAAGGCGCTTGCGGGCGCCTGTCTGCATGGCCGCATTGCGGGCTTCGTCGGCCATCCAGTCGTCCAGCATTTCGCGGGCAAACGACAATTCGGTGCTTTGCGCATCGGCGCCCAGGGCATCCGCCAATTGCAGGCTCACACCGGCCGGATGACGCAGCGGATCGGCCAGCCAGGCCTGAAGCGCGCCCAGAGCCGAGCCTTCCTCTAGCGCCAGCGTTTCAAACGCCCTGCGCGGCCGTCCGCCAGCAAGCGCAACGGCCCGCTGCAACTCGGCCTCGCCCAAGGCATCGCCCTGCTCCATCAACACCGCAGCGACGTCAGCATCGGAAATCGGCCGAAGCGCCAGATTGTGGCAGCGCGATTTGATCGTGGGCAGGAGCTGTCCCGGGCGGTGCGACACCAGCAGAAATGTCGTGTCCGCGGGCGGCTCCTCCAGCGTTTTCAGCAGGGCATTGGCGGCAGATGGGTTGCAATCGTCGATACTGTCGATGATGGCGATCCGGTGTCCCGCCCTGCCCCGCGTATGATGGAGAGAATCGCGCACCTCGCGGACGTCCTCGACGCGGATAACTGTGTAATAACCCTTGCCGTCCTTGGGGCGGCGGCGCAGCAGGAAGAGGTTGGGGTGCGACATTGCCGCCACCTGCTCCTCGACGCGCTCCGCCCCCTCATCGCCCGTCGCCACCAGAATTGCAGCGGCGATTTCAAAGGCGAAGGTGGCTTTGCCGATGCCCTGCGGGCCATGCAGCAGGATAGCGCCCGGCAAGCGGCGTTCGGCGATATTGGCGAAAATGGCATTGCGTGCCGCGTCATGCCCGCGCGCCCGCTGGCGCCGCTCAGGCAGCGGTACGTCTTCGATGGCGTCGGGGTCGCTCATGCCTGCGAACCACGCAGCAGTTCGGGAAAGCGTTGGCAAACCGCGTCCCAGATGGCCGTTTCCAAGGCATCGGCGCTCTGTTCCGCAGTGATCACGATACAGCGGTCCGGATTGTTGCGAGCAATTTCAAGGAACCCGTCGCGCAGCCGCTTGTGCCAATCCAGGTCCTCCTTCTCGAAACGGTCGCCCGTCTGGGCCAGACCGTCTTCGATAGCGCGCAAGGCCACGCGCTTGAATGCGGCTTCGGGGTCCATATCCAGTATGATCGTCAGATCCGGGGTATGCCCATCAAGCGCCAACGTTTCGAGCCCGCGGATAAGTTTGTCATCGACCCCGCCGGTCAGCCCCTGATAGGCGCGGGTCGAATCGTGGAAGCGGTCGCAGATCACCCAGGTACCGGCCTGCAGGTTGGGTTCGATCAGTTGCGTGACGTGGTCGAGTCGTGCCGCGGCAAACAACACGGCCTCGGCGCCGGGGCCCCAGCTCTCCGAGCGTCCTTGCAGGATGAATGAGCGGATCGCTTCTGCACGTGGTGTGCCGCCCGGCTCGCGGGTGCGCATGGCTTCGATCGACAGGCGGTGCAGATTAGCCAGCAGGCGCTTGACCTGCGTCGATTTGCCGACGCCTTCGCCACCTTCGAAGGTGATGAAGCGGGCACGGTTGGTTTTTGGCGCTTCCAGCATCAGCCAGTCTTTATCCCAGTCTTAGAGCCAACCCAAGGCCAGCTGCTTGAGCGCATCGGTCGCGCGGCGCACGATGCCGCCCTGCTCTACCGTTTCGGCAGCGAAAAGCGGCGCGGTCTGCACCAGTTGTTCGTCGCAGAACACGCGCAATTCTGCAACCTTGTCGCCCGCATTGACCGGCGGCATTAACGGCCCCGTATAGACCACCGATGCGCCAAGGCATTTACGCGACCCGCGCGGCAGGTAGAGCGCAATTTCGCCATCTCCAACCAAGCCGACACTGCCGCTGGTACCGCCGTAGACATTGGCATAGGCCACCACAGCGCCATCGGCATAGGCTGCAACACGCTCAAAAGCCCGTGCGCCCCAGGTGATCAGCTTGCGCCCTTCTTCGGCGCGTTCGGCCATGGATTTGAGGCCATGCACCACAGCAATCAGCCGCCGCCCGCCATGATCGGTGGAGATCACCGAGCCATAGCCGGCCGCTTCGGTGTGGCCGGTCTTGAGGCCATCGACGCCGATCCCCAACTCGACCAATGAATTGCGGTTGGCCTGCTTGATGCCGTTCCACTCCATCTCAGGTTCGGAGAAATAATGGTAATATTCGGGGAAATGATGGATCAGGTAGCGCGCCAAATCGGCTAGGTCCCGCGCCGTTACATGCATGCCGGGGTCCGGCAAACCGGTTGAATTGGTGAAAACCGAATTCTCGAGTCCGATATCTTCCGCCAGCTCGTTCATCATCGCAGCAAAGCTGGTTTCTGAGCCAGCGATGCCCTCGGCCAGAACGATGGACGCATCATTGCCGGATTGGACGATTACCGAACGAATGAGATTTTCGACGCTGATCTTGGAGTTCAGCTCCGCGAACATGGTCGATCCTCCGGAGGCCGCACCGCCCGTGCGCCAGGCGTTTTCGGAGACGAAGAATTCGTCACTCATCCTGACGCGACCGGCCCGCACCTCGTTGAAGACGACGGCGATGGTCATGAGCTTGGCCATGCTGGCCGGCTCCATTGGCAGGTCGGCGTCTTTCTGGAAAATGACGGTGCCGGATTCCTCATCCATCAGGATGGCAAACCTGGCTTTGGTGTCGAAATTGGCTTGCGCGAAAGCCGGCGCAGTCAGCGCCAGCAGGAGGATAAGAATTTGCGCTATCGGTTTCACGAACCAGGCTTCCAATTGGTTGCGGGCCGTAGCCCGGCCGACCCCAAGGATAGCCGCGCCGGCTCTATAGACTAATAGAGATTTATGTCGTTGAGGCCAAGTTTTCGTGCCAGGGCGATAGCATCTTCGCGACCGACGCCGGGCTTGAGATAAGTCAGCGTTAGCCGCGTTGCTGGCTTGCCATTGACAGAAACTGGCTCTTCCTGGACGGAACCGATAACGGCAAATTGTTCAGACAAAGCAATGGCATTGGCTTCATCCGAGAATACGCCAAGCCCAAGCCTGATTACGCGCGAGTCGGCGTCGACGGACTTAGCCCAATCTTGCAGATCGGGCGACTTGGCCGCCATGGCGTTGACGGCGGCGAAGGCGGTGCCGATGTTGGCGTCCTGGGCCTGCGGGGTGGTGTCAGAATAGGAGAATAGATTGCCGAAGAAATTACCCGCCATGTCTGCTAAGCTATTGGTATTATCGGCATATCTGGTACCGCCACTGACGGGCGGGCCGTCGTAGCTAGCCAGCAAGGCGCGGGTGTCGTCGCCCTCAAGGGGGGCCTTGCCGACATATTCGACCTGGACTTGCGCCGAGCCGTTATTGACGTAGCCGAGCATCTCGGCGGCGCGGTGCGACAGGTCCATGATACGGCCGGGGAGATAGGGGCCGCGGTCGTTGACGCGGACGACGATGGAGCGGCCGTTTTCCTGATTGGTCACCCGGACATAGGATGGCAGCGGTAGTGTGGGGTGGGCGCCGGTGATGGCGTTGGCCGAGAATATCTCGCCATTGGCGGTGCGGCGGCCGTGAAAATCGGAGCCATACCAGGAGGCGTTGCCGACGGCCCGATAGTTCGGATCTTCTTGCGGCACATAGGTTTTTCCGCGCACGGTATAGGGCTTGCCGACCTGGTAGCGCCCTCCCCCTTTGGGCGGATTGGGATTGTTGGTGACGCGGGGAGAAACGCCGACACCATATTCCTTGGAGGTGAAGGCGCTGCGCTTGACGGTGGCGCCGAGGCCGCCCGTGTAGCAGGCGGCAAGCGTGGGGGCGATCAGGGCGCCGAGGGCCACGAGGCGGATGGCTTGGCGCCAGGGGGGCATCGTCACGGTACGCAAACTCTTACGCTGGTCACACTAATACGCACAGATCATAACGCGATCTCGTGCTGTAATGCGCAAAGAACCCTTTTCTGGTTTCAGCCAGGTTAAAGGGAACGGACTGTTAGCGTTGAGCGTAGCATTTGAGGTAAATTGGCGGTGCTTGGGTGCAAAGTGTGGCAGCACTCCTGTCCTTGCATCTCAAGAGATATAAAGATATCTTTATGTCACCGGAAAAATCGACCGAACCGAGGTTATGGCGATGAGCCAGCATGAGAACGCCCATATTCCCGACTGGAACGAGGTCCGCACCGCGCTGGCCGAGGCGGCGCGCAAGCGCATCCTGATTCTGGACGGCGCCATGGGCACCATGATTCAGCGCCTCAAACTCACCGAGGAAAATTTCCGCGGTGAGCGGTTCAAGGATTGGACCTTGCCGCTGCAAGGCAATAACGACCTACTGGTTATAACCGAACCGCAGATGATCGAGGATATCCATTACCAGTATTTCATGGCTGGGGCGGATATTGCCGAGACCAACACGTTTTCGGCGACCTCGGTGGCGCAGGCGGACTATGCCTGCGAAAGCGCGGTCTATGACATCAATTATCAGGGTGTGCTCGTGGCGCGCCGCGCTGCCTTGCGGGCTGAAGCCGAGGACGGAAAGCGGCGGTTCGTGGCGGGTGCGCTTGGGCCGACCAACAAGACCTCGTCCATGTCCACGGACGTCAACAGCCCCGGCCATCGCGCTATTACCTTTGACGAGCTGGTCGTGGCCTATGGCGAAGCCATTACCGGGCTGGTGGATGCCGGCGCGGACCTGCTGCTGTTCGAGACCATCACCGATACGCTGAACACCAAGGCCGGCATCTTTGCCGCGCAAAAGCTGTTCCGCGAACGCGGCATCGATGTGCCGATCATGATTTCGGGCACCATCACCGACCTGTCCGGCCGCACGCTGTCCGGGCAGACGCCAACCGCCTTCTGGTATTCGGTGCGTCACGCTAATCCGCTGACTATTGGCCTCAATTGCGCGCTGGGCGCCAATGCCATGCGTGCGCATCTGGGCGAATTGTCCGATGTGGCAGATACATTCATCTGCGCCTATCCCAATGCCGGCCTGCCCAATGCGTTCGGTCAGTATGACGAGACGCCCGAATTCATGGCCGAACAGATCGAAGGCTTCGCGGCCTCGGGCTATGTCAACATTGTCGGCGGCTGCTGCGGCTCGACGCCCGACCATATCCGTGCCATCGCTGAGGCCGTGGGCAAGCACAAGCCCCGCGTCGTACCGGAGGCAGACAAGCTGCTGCGGCTGTCGGGCCTTGAGCCCTTCACGCTGACCAGCGACATTCCCTTCGTCAATGTGGGCGAACGCACTAATGTCACGGGCTCGGCCCGCTTCCGCAAGCTGATTACCGCCGGCGACTATACGGCTGCGCTCGAAGTAGCGCGCGATCAGGTCGCCAATGGCGCCCAGGTCATCGACATCAACATGGATGAGGGCCTGATCGACAGTAAGCAGGTGATGATCGACTACCTCAACCTGCTAGCGGCGGAACCCGATATCGCCAAAGTGCCGCTGATGATCGATTCTTCCAAATGGGAGGTGATCGAAGCGGGTCTCAAATGCGTGCAGGGCAAGGCGCTGGTCAATTCCATCTCGATGAAGGAAGGCGAAGAGGCGTTCCTGCATCACGCCCGGCTGGTGCGTGCCTATGGCGCTGCCGTGGTGGTGATGGCATTTGACGAACAGGGCCAGGCCGACACGCTGGAACGCAAGGTCGAAATCTGCACGCGCGCCTATAAGCTGCTGACCGAGGAAGTCGGCTTCCCGCCGGAAGATATCGTGTTCGACCCCAATGTGTTCGCGGTTGCCACCGGCATCGAGGAGCACAATGGCTATGGCGTCGCGTTCCTCGAGGCGACCAAGATCATCACCGACACCCTGCCCCACGTGCATATTTCGGGCGGTATCAGCAACCTGAGCTTCTCGTTCCGCGGCAATGAGCCGGTGCGCGAAGCCATGCATGCGGTATTTTTGTACTATGCCATCCAGAACGGCATGGACATGGGCATCGTCAATGCCGGGCAGCTGGCGGTTTATGAGAGTATCGACAGGGAGCTGCGCGACGCCTGCGAGGACGTGATCCTCAACCGGCGCGAGGACGCTACCGATCGCCTGCTGGCACTGGCCGAGCGCTATCGTGGCGCTGCCGGCAAGGAAGTTGCCGCCAAGGATCTGAGCTGGCGCGAGAAGTCCGTCGAGGATCGTATTGCGCATGCGCTGGTCAATGGCATTACCGAATATATCGATGCCGATACCGAGGAAGCCCGCCAAAAGCTGCCGCGGCCGCTGCATGTCATCGAAGGCCCGCTGATGGCCGGGATGAGCATTGTTGGCGACCTGTTCGGCTCGGGCAAGATGTTCCTGCCGCAGGTGGTGAAGTCCGCCCGCGTGATGAAGCAGGCCGTGGCGCTGCTGCTGCCCTATATGGAAGCCGAGAAGAATGCCGATGGCAATGCCACCGGCCGCCAGAGCGCCGGCAAGGTGCTGATGGCGACGGTGAAGGGCGACGTGCACGATATCGGCAAGAACATCGTGGGCGTCGTGCTGAGCTGCAACAATTACGAAATCATCGACCTCGGCGTCATGGTGCCCACGGCCAAGATCTTGCAGACGGCGCGCGACGAGAATGTCGATATTATCGGGCTCTCCGGCCTCATCACGCCCTCGCTGGACGAGATGGTGCATGTGGCGGCCGAAATGGAGCGCGAAGGCTTTGACATTCCCCTGCTGATCGGCGGGGCGACAACCAGCCGCGTACATACCGCGGTCAAGATTCACCCGCGCTACGAGCGCGGCCAGGCCGTTTATGTCAACGACGCCAGCCGGGCCGTGGGCGTGGTGGGCAATTTGCTGTCGAAGGACACCAAGGTGACCTTCATCGAGCAGGTGCGCGCCGAATACGCCAAGGCGGCCAATGCCCATTTGCGGGCCGAGGAAGAAAAGCAGCGCCTGCCGCTCGCCAAGGCCCGCGCCAATGCCTTCAAGCCGGACTGGTCGAACTATACCCCACCCCAACCCAGCTTCCTGGGTACCCGCGTGTTCGAGGATTATGACCTCGAAACGCTGGCGAAATATATCGACTGGACGCCCTTCTTCCAGACCTGGGAGCTCAAGGGCCGTTACCCGGCTATCCTCCAGGATGAAAAGCAGGGCGAGGCCGCGCGGCAATTGTTTGCCGATGCGCAGAAAATGCTCAAGCAGATCATTGACGAGCAATGGTTCCATCCCCGCGCGGTGGTCGGCTTCTGGCCGGCCAATGCGGTGGGCGACGATATCCGCCTGTATCAGGATGAGGGCCGCGCGGAGGAATTGGCCACGCTGTTCACCTTGCGCCAGCAGCTGAGCAAGCGCGACGGCAAGCCCAACATGGCCCTGAGCGATTTTGTGGCGCCCGCCGGAACTCCGGATTATCTGGGGGCCTTCGTCGTCACGGCGGGACTTGAGGAAGTGGCCATTGCCGAGCGCTTCGAGCAGCAGAATGACGATTATTCGTCCATTCTGGTCAAGGCGCTGGCCGATCGCTTTGCCGAAGCCTTTGCCGAGGCCATGCATGAGCGGGTGCGGCGCGAATTCTGGTTCTATGGCGCCAGCGAAACCTTCACGCCCGAGGAACTGGCCGACGAGCCCTACCAGGGCATCCGCCCTGCCCCGGGCTATCCGGCCCAGCCCGACCACACGGAAAAGACCACGCTTTTCCGGCTGCTCGACGCCGAAAAGAATGCCGGCGTGACGCTGACGGAAAGCTACGCCATGTGGCCTGGCTCGTCGGTCTCCGGCCTCTATTTCAGCCATCCGGAATCCTATTATTTCGGCGTGGCCAAGGTGGAGCGCGACCAGGTGCTGGATTATGCACAGCGCAAGGGCATGGCCGTGGAAGAGGTGGAGCGCTGGCTCGGGCCGATCCTCAACTACATTCCAGGCCCCACTATCGTGGCGGCGGAGTGATGCTATGGGCCGCGTTGAACCGATCCCGGTGACCCTGGTAACCGAGCCTACACGCCTGCTGGCGCTGGGCCCGGACACCGCTTTGTTGCGCCTGCCCGCCAATAGCGGGCACGGCCATCCCGATGGCGACAATTGCATCGCCTGCGCCGGGCGCAATGATGTGCGCGCCATGCTGTTCGATCTGCTCGAAGGGGCCAAGCAGGGGCTGCGCCCGGCGTTCAAGAATGTGGTGGTGGATGCGAGTGCGGTGCCGGATCCGGGGCAAGTCGTGGCCGCGCTGACGGGGAAGCTGCCGGCGCAGGCGATGCGGGACCATACAGTGGCGCGGTTGTTTTATCTGGTGGGGTAGCCCTCCGAAGCTGCAGTCCCCACGAAGCATCCCGGCGCGGGCCGAGATCCATGCTGAAGGCTATCCGAGCATGGTGTTTGTGGAGAGCTCACAGCATGGATTCCGGCCTGCGCCGGAATGACCCGGTGGGGGAATTGGTATTGGGGATAGTTACAATCCCATCCCACCCCCGCCGCGTCGCCCTCGGGCTTGACCCGAGGGCCACTTCCAACACGGCACAAGCGGCGAAAGGCCCTCGGGTCGAGCGAGGGAGAGCAGGTGATGGTGGACACATAACGCCCGAACCACTGGGTCGGGGTTTACGCGCCAGTCCTACCCCTCGAACCGCACCAGCGGCGTGTCCAGCCGCAAATACAACGGGTGTTTGGGGCTGCCGTCGGCATTAGTGCCGAAGCACCAGAGTTCCACGCCATCGGCCTTGAGTGCCTCGACGATTGCCTTGCCGGCGGGCGCGAGTGCCTTGTTGAGCTTGCCGTGGCATAGCACTACAAAATCCGCCCCTGCGGCGGCCGCCCGGATGGCCGGTAGGTTCGCGTCCGACACAGCAATCACGCCTGGGGCCAGCAGCATTTTGGGATCGGTCGCGCGGTAATCACCCACATTGGCTTTCACCATGGCCGAATAACCCTCGCGCTGGGCGAAGGTCCATTCGCGGGCGCAGGTGGGATCGTTCACCGTGGCGTCGGCTGTGCTGGGGTTCATGCCGATGAACAGGATATAGCGCTCGGGGAAGGTCTCCCCGGTCCAGCGGCGCATCAGCTGGCGATAGCGGCCATCGGCGCTGAAGGTGGCGTCGCCCTTGACGCCCGCCATCAGCGGCAGGCGCACCTTGCCGCCAGGATCGTGAGCGGCTCCGTCGTT
Source organism: Devosia sp. LC5 (assembly GCF_000735585.1). Taxonomy (GTDB): domain Bacteria; phylum Pseudomonadota; class Alphaproteobacteria; order Rhizobiales; family Devosiaceae; genus Devosia. The sequence continues at coordinate 134,850 of NZ_JNNO01000001.1, read as the reverse complement.
CATGCGGTCAGATCGCTTGGGGGCACCAGCCCATTGATCAGCGAGGCCGTGGTGATGGTGTTGGCGAGGAGGCAGGCAATGGTCATCGGGCCGACGCCCCCCGGGACGGGCGTGATGGCGCCGGCCACAGCGGCGGCTTCGGCATAGGCAACGTCGCCCAATAGGCGCGTCTTGCCTTCGCCGCGTTCCGGCGCGGGAATGCGGTTGATGCCGACATCGATGACGGTGGCGCCCGGCTTGATCCAGTCGCCCTTGATCATTTCTGGACGGCCGACGGCGGCGATGACGATATCGGCCTGGCGCACGATCCCTGGCAGGTCGCGGGTGCGGGAATGGCCCATGGTGACGGTGCAGTTCTCGCGCAGCAGCAATTGCGCCACCGGCTTGCCGACCAGGTTGGAACGTCCGACCACCACCGCGTGGAGGCCCGACAGGTCGCCCAGCGTATCGCGCAGCAGCATCAGGCAGCCGAGCGGCGTGCAGGAGACCGGTCCGGGCAGGCCGATGGCCAGCTTGCCGACGCTGGCCGGGGTGAAACAATCGACATCCTTGGCCGGATCGATGGTTTCGATGATCTTCTTGGGATCGATCTGGTCGGGCACCGGCAACTGGACCAGGATGCCGTGGATGGCCGGATCGGCATTGAGCTTGCGCACCAGTGCCAGCACCTCGGCTTCGCTGGCGGTTTCAGGCAGCTCGTATTTTTCCGAATGCATGCCCATTTCGACGGTCTGCTTGGCCTTCTGAGCCACATAGACCTGGCTGCCGGGATCATGGCCGACGATGACGACGGCCAGGCCCGGGGTGATGCCGTGTTCGGCCTTGAGGCGCGCAACGTGACCGGCAATGCGGGTGCGCAGGCCTTCCGCATAGCTTTTTCCGTCGATGATCCTGGCGGTCATGGGTCGCTCCTCGTGAAATGGTCGGCTGGGCCTGCACGTTTGGTTCACTGCAATAGGAAATGCCGCCCGCTTCGTCCATCCCCCGCAGCCTCCCGAGCTTGACGGGGAGCGCTGGGCGTAGCCATGCTGCCGGAAGGCGCGAGACTCGACGCCATTTCGGCGTGCGCCTCAAGAGGGGAAGAGACCATGTTGAAACGTATTGTCGTAGCCGTTTTGCTTTGTCTGACTATGTTTGCGCCGAGCGGCGCCTTTGCCCAGGCCGAACCGCGCGTCATCGTGCCCGACCATCCGGGTGGGGCAGCCTTTGGCGGTTGTTACCGCGTCAATACCCGGCTTTATGGCCCATACCGGCTGACATTCTGCCTGCAGCAGCGCGGCGTCTATCAAATCACCGGCGGCGGCGTGACCTGCAATGGGCGGCTCGACTGGCGGGTGTCGGGACGCGATATCAATGTGCAATTGCGGCGCACCTCATGCGGCAATGGCGTGGCCTGGAGCGCCGATCGCATGACCTGCCGCAGCGCGGGCCTGCTGGGCGGGATCATCGGCTTCGTTATCGTGCCGGGCATTCCCAATATCGGCTCGCTCCGCTGCACTTATCACCCCAGCGTGCCGCAATACCGGCCGGTGACCTTCACCGCGCGGCGCTATAGCTGACGCACGAAAAAATCAGGGCTGCGACGACATCTCTGTCATCGCAGCCCATGGAACGTCAGCCTGCCGCGCTGTTGAGGGCTTGGGGGACAAGCGGCCTGCGCAACATTCCTGGCTCACCGGTTTTGCATGGGTCGTTTGCCGTGCCGATGAACTGCGTGAAAGATGGGGGCCAAATGCGGCAAGAAAAGACCCCTTCACTCAAGTGTGAGAATATTTCTGAAACGGGCCGCCGGTTGCCGGGTGGCCGCGAAGCTGTCATGCCAGAAGGCTAGGCATTGCAGCGATTCCGCCAGACGGCGCGGCCCATTCCGGGCCGGCAAACCACGAGACTGAAATGACCACAATCAGCCCGCCCCGCCTTGAAAAGCAGTCCTTTACCGACCCGGAAAAAGCCTGGGCGCATATGGCGGGCATCTATCACCGCAACACCAGATTCATTCGTGAGCATTTGAGCGCGCTGGCCAAGGGCGTGGTGCCCGAGGGCCGCGTGCGGGCGTGCTATCCACAGGTGGAGGTGCGTTCCACCAGCTTCGGCAAGGGCGAGAGTACCCTGCCCTATGGCTATCTGCATACGCCTGGCATTTATCGCACGACGGTGACCGCGCCGGACCTGTTCCGCACCTATTTCCAGGAGCAGTTCACCGTCATCCTCAAGAATCACGGCGGCACGATCGATATCGGGGAATCCGACACGCCGATCCCGCTGCATTTTGCCGTGGCCGCCAATGAGCGGATCGATGGGGATGCGCTTAACGCGCTCAATATTCCGCTGCGCGACCTGTTCGATGCGCCGGACCTGACCAATACTGACGATGAAATCGCCAATGGCACTTTCGTGCCGCCCAAGGGTGGCCCCTACCCGCTCTCGGCCTTCACGGCGCCGCGTGTGGATTATTCGCTGTTCCGGCTCAGCCATTATACCGGTACGGACGCAGCGCATTTCCAGAACTTCGTGATCTTCACCAATTACCAGTTCTACATCGACGAATTCTGCCGCGTGGCCAAGGAGCATATGCGGAGCGGCCATGCCCATTATGAGAGCTTCATCGAGCCGGGCAATGTGATAACCGACAATGCGCTGCGCGGCGGCGGCATCAATGGCACCGCCCCGGTTCGTAGCCCGCAAATGCCGGCCTATCACCTGACGGCGGCGCGCGGCCGGGGCATTACCATGGTCAATATCGGCGTCGGCCCATCCAATGCCAAGACCATTACTGATCATATCGCCGTGCTGCGCCCGCATGCCTGGATCATGCTGGGCCATTGCGCGGGGCTGCGCAACTCGCAGGAGCTGGGCGATTATGTGCTGGCGCATGCCTATGTGCGCGAGGATCATGTGCTGGATGCCGACCTGCCGGTTTCCGTTCCCATTCCGGCGCTGGCCGAAGTGCAGGTGGCGCTTGAGCAGGCGGTGGAAGAGATTACCCAGACCGAGGGGCTCGAGACCAAGCGCATCATGCGCACGGGGACCGTGGCGACCTTCGACAACCGCAATTGGGAATTACGCGACCAGGTGGAAATCACCCGGCAGCTCAGCCAATCGCGTGCGGTGGCGCTGGATATGGAAAGCGCCACCATTGCCGCCAACGGTTTCCGCTTCCGTGTGCCCTATGGGACTTTGTTGTGTGTGTCGGATAAGCCGCTGCATGGGGAGCTGAAACTGCCCGGCATGGCCTCGGATTTCTACCGCACGCAGGTGAACCGGCATTTGCAGATCGGCCTGCGGGCGATGGAGATATTGCGGGATCAGCCGGCGGAGCGGCTGCATTCGCGGAAATTGCGCAGTTTTGCGGAGACGGCGTTTCAGTAGGGCGCGCGCTCCATCTCGTCACCACCCGGTGTCATTCCGGCCTGCGCCGGAATGACCCGGTGGGTAGAATGATATCGTGGAAACAAAAGCCCGGCATCGCTGCCGGGCTTTTTCGTTTGTGACCGTGTGTCCTACTAAGCGTCGCTGCGGCTCAGCAGGGCCTTCCAGATGATGGCGCCTAGCGCCGCGCCGATCAGCGGGGCGACGATAAACAGCCAGACCTGCCCCAAAGCGCCGTTCTGCGCGAAGATAGCAGCGGCGATGGAACGGGCCGGGTTGACCGAGGTATTGGTCACCGGGATCGAGATCAGGTGGATCAGCGTCAAGCCCAGGCCAATGGCGATCGGCGCGAAGCCGGCCGGGGCCAGTTTGGACGTGGAGCCCAGGATCACGATCAGGAAAAAGGCGGTGAGCACGATTTCGGCCACCAGGGCGGCGACCAGGCTATAGCCGCCAGGCGAGAGCGCGTCATAGCCGTTGGAGGCAAAGCCGCCAGCGGTAAAGCCTGTCGTGCCGGAGGCGATGACATAAAGCACAGCGGCGCCAAGGATGCCGCCGACCAGTTGAGCGACCCAATAGGGCACCAGATCCTTGTATTCAAACTTGCCGGCAATCGCCAAACCGAGCGAAACGGCAGGATTGAAGTGTCCGCCGGAAATACCGCCAACCGCATAGGCCATGGTCAATACAGTCAAACCAAATGCCAATGCTACGCCAAGGTAGCCAATACCCACGTCGGGCACACCTGCCGCAAGAACAGCTGCGCCGCAGCCACCAAATACCAGCCAGAATGTACCAAATGCTTCAGCAGACAAACGTTGAATCAATTTGAGCCCTCCTCATGATTCGCTATAAAGATCATACTCTCCAAAACGTTACCGGAAAACGCGCAAAAAGAAGGCCCCGTGCGATGTACTCGCGGCGGCGCCTACAGGCGTTGTTCTGGGTGTAGGTTGAAGCAATGAGCGGTTCTACGGCAGACGCACCTTGAATAGGCTGACGCTACACCATCGTCACGATTACCTTGCCTATATGGTGTCCGCCGCCGAGGCGACGGAGGGCCTTGGCGCCGTCCTCCAGAGCAAAGGTACTGTCGATGACGGGGCGAACCTTAGCTGCGAGCATCAGGCTGTCTTCCGGCGAGACTTTATACGGTAGAATGCTGAGGGTTTTACCGCGGCTGAAAGGCGACGCCGCGAGAATGCGGATGAGGCTCGAAAAGGTCCCCCCGATGACCACGAGGCGACCGCCGCGCTTGAGGGAGCGCTTATAGTGCTTGGCAGGGCGGTTGGCGACGACGTCGATGATGAGGTCGTAACGCTCAGAAGCGTTGGCGAAATCTTCCGATTGGTAGTCGATGAAACTGTCTGCGCCGAGGGCCAGCAGAGCCTCACGCTTTTCCTTGCGATCAACGGCCGTGACCGTCGCACCGGCAGCCTTAGCAAGCTGGATTCCGAAGGTGCCAACGCCGCCGCCGGCGCCGCTGAAGAGGACTGTGTGGCCGGGTCCCAATTGCGGGAACTTGCGCAGTGCCTGGAGGACGAGGCCACCGGCCTGAGGGATAGCGGCGGCGGCGATGAAGGATAGGCCGGGCGGGATGAGCGCGAGGACGCCGGCAGGAGCGCAGACGTAATCTGCAAAGCCGCCCCATTTGCCGCCGGAGAGGTCGCCGAAGACATTGTCGCCCGGCTTGAAAGTCGTGACGCCCTGCCCCAGGGCTTCGACTGTGCCGGCAATGTCGGCGCCAAGGATATTGAAGGGTGGCTTGAAGGGGCCAGTGACGCGGCCCATGGGCGTGCCGGTGACCGAGTCCCAATCCCAGGAATTGACCGAGGTGGCGTGCACGCGAACCAGGACTTCGCCCGGCTTTGGTTGCGGCTGGGGCATCTGCTCCAGCCGCAAGACGTTTTCAGGCGGGCCGTACTGTTCTATGACCAGCGCCCGCATGCCCCTGCCCTTCTTAGCGGCCTTTGACGACCGAGAAGCCGGCATACTTGGCGGAGGTGCCAAGCTGCTCTTCGATGCGGATGAGCTGGTTGTACTTGGCCAGGCGATCCGAACGGCTGAGTGAGCCGGTCTTGATTTGCCCGCAGTTCAGTGCCACCGCCAGATCGGCAATGGTGGAATCTTCGGTTTCGCCCGAACGGTGCGACATGACCGAGGTGTAGCCGGCGCGATGCGCGGTATCGACAGCGTTCAGCGTTTCGGAGAGCGAGCCGATCTGGTTGACCTTGACCAGGATGGAATTGGCGACGCCCATCTTGATGCCCGAGACGAGGCGCTCGGTATTGGTGACGAACAGATCGTCGCCCACCAGCTGTACCTTCTTGCCGATGGCGTCGGTCAGGGCTTTCCAGCCATCCCAATCGTCTTCAGCCATGCCATCTTCGATGGTGATGATGGGATAGCGGGCAGCCAGGTCTTCGAGGAAGCGCACATTCTCTTCGGAGGAGAGCGACTTGCCTTCGCCGGCCATCTCGTACTTGCCGCCCTTGTAATATTCGGTGGCAGCGCAATCGAGGCCAAGGAAAATGTCCTCGCCCGGACGATAGCCGGCCTTTTCGATCGAGCGCATGATGAAGCCCAGCGCGTCATCGGCCGATTTCAGGTTTGGCGCAAAGCCGCCTTCGTCGCCGACGGCCGTGTTGTGGCCTTCTGCCGAAAGACCCTTCTTGAGGGTGTGGAAAATTTCCGAGCCAATACGGACGGCATCGGCCAGGTTTTCCGCGCCGGCCGGCAGGATCATGAATTCCTGCATGTCGATCGGATTATCGGCATGCTCGCCGCCATTGATGATGTTCATCATCGGTACCGGCAGGACATGGGCGTTCGGCCCGCCGATATAGCGGTAGAAGGGCAACTCGCTCGATTCAGCGGCGGCCTTGGCCACGGCCAGCGAGACGCCCAGAATGGCATTGGCGCCGAGGCGCGACTTGTTCGGGGTGCCATCCAGCTCGATCATGGCCTGATCGACAGCCAGTTGGTCCAGCGCATCCATGCCCTGGATTTCGTCGAAGATGGCGCTGTTGACGTTCTCTACGGCTTGCAGCACGCCCTTGCCGTTGTATTTCTTGCCGCCATCACGCAGCTCGACGGCTTCATGTGCGCCGGTCGATGCGCCCGAGGGGACCGCGGCGCGGCCGAAGCTGCCATCGTCCAGCACCACATCGACTTCGATGGTCGGATTACCGCGGCTGTCATAGATCTGGCGGCCTTGGACGTGGATGATTGACGACATGGAAAGCCCTCTCCCGTTGGGGTTTGCTCGATATGGCCGCTTTCCTAGACGCAGAGTGTGACAAGGGAAAGGGGGCGCGCGCAAAATATCGTCGGGCGGGGCGTATTCGGGCACGGACTCGTTCGCCGCTTGTGCCGCGTTGGGAGTGGCCCTCGGGTCGAGCCCGAGGGAGATGCGGTGGGTGGCGAGGCTGGGGGCCAGCCTCGCCTCAGTATCAGTCCGGCGTCTGCCGGATGAAGCCGAATGCCAGCAGGGTGATGACAGCGGCGATGATCATGTAATAGCCCACCGCATGCAGGCCGAAATTGGTGGCCAGGTAGGTTGCAGCATAGGGCGCAAGGGAAGCGCCGAAAATGCCGCCCAGGTTGAAGGTCAGCGAGGCGCCGGTGTAGCGCACTGCCGTAGGAAACGGCGCGGCAAGGGCCGTGCCGAGCGGACCATAGGTCAGGCCCATCAGGGCCAAGCCAATGCAGAGGAAGCCCAGCACGCCGATCACATTGCCCGAACCGAAGAGCGGCGCGATCAGCAGGCCGAAAATCGCGATCGAGATCGACACGCCGACCATGACGCGGCGCATGCCGAAGCGATCGGCCAGCACAGCCGAAATCGGGATGAACAGGCCGAAGAACACCACGCCCACCATCTGCAGGATGAGGAATTCCTCGCGACTGTAGTCGAGCGCCGAGGTGCCCCAGCTCAGCGAGAACACCGTCATCAGGTAGAACAGTACGAAGGTGGCGAGCGCCGCCATGGTGCCGAGCAGCAGGCTCATCTTGTGGTGCTTGAACACATCGAGGAATGGCACTTCGACGCGCTCGGCCTTTTCGATCGCCTTGGCGAATTCGGGCGTCTCGGTAATCTTGAGGCGGATGAACAGGCCGAAGATCACCAGCAAGGCGCTGGCGAGGAACGGCACACGCCAGCCCCAGCTCATGAAAGCCTCCTCACCCATGAAATGGGCGAGTACGAGGAAAATCGTGGTGGCAAAGAAGAAGCCGACCGGCGCGCCCAATTGCGGGAACATGCCGTACCAGGCCTTCTTGCCCTCAGGCGCGTTCTCGGTGGCCAGCAGCACAGCGCCGCCCCATTCCCCGCCCAGGCCAAGCCCCTGCCCCAGCCGGCACAAGGCCAGCAGCAGCGGCGCCATCACGCCGATCTGCCCATAGGTGGGCAGCACGCCGATCAGCACGGTGGAGATGCCCATGGTCAGCAAAGCCGCCACCAGGGTGGCCTTGCGGCCGATCTTGTCGCCAAAATGGCCGAAGAACGCGGCGCCGACCGGGCGCGCGAAAAAGGCAATGGCAAAGGTGGCGAGCGAAGACAGCAGCGCCGAAGTATCGTCGCCCGCCGGGAAAAACAGATGCGGGAATACGATCACCGCAGCGGTGGCGTAGATATAGAAGTCAAAAAATTCGATGGTTGTGCCGATCATGCTCGCGGCGAGAATGCGGCGGGCGGAATTGGGCGGTGGCACGGCGATGCCGCTGACGGCATCCGTGGCGATAGTCATGGCGATATCCCGGCGCGCTTCAAATGCAGGGCCGACCTTGGCGGCCGGCAAATCTCGCGGGCGCCCGAACGATCATTGCCAGTCCGGCAGAGAACCGGACTGGCGGGGTGTACCGCAGGGTACGGTTCACATCAAGACCAAATTTGCCGCTGCTTGGTCGCAGTTCTCAGCGGGGCGGCGGGTTTCATAATCCACAAAAAGCGTGCCGCGCGGGCTTGTCACTGTAATAATATTACATCTAAGTTGCGCGTAATGTAATAACATATTATCGACATCGCCCATATCCGGCCATCCCGTGGCCGTTCCATCCAGGTGACCCCCATGAACCGCCTTCCCGTAACGGTCCTGTCCGGCTTTCTCGGCGCCGGCAAAACGACACTTCTCAATCACATCCTCAACAATCGCGAGGGCCGCCGTGTCGCGGTCATCGTCAACGACATGAGCGAGGTCAATATCGACGCCACGCTGGTGCGCGAGGGTGGCGCCAATCTGTCGCGCACCGATGAGCAAATGGTGGAAATGAGCAATGGCTGCATCTGCTGCACACTGCGCGGCGACCTGCTCAAGGAAGTGGCGAAGCTGGCCAATGCCGGGCGCTTTGATTACCTGCTAATTGAATCCACCGGCATTTCCGAGCCGCTGCCCGTCGCCGCTACCTTCGATTTCCGCGACGAAAACGGCGTCAGCCTCGCCGATATCACCCGGCTCGATACCATGGTGACCGTGGTGGATTGTGCCAACCTGCTCAAGGATTACGGCTCGGTCGATTTCCTGCGTGACCGCGGCGAAACCATGGGGCCGGAGGATGAGCGCGCGTTGGTCGACCTGCTGGTCGACCAGATCGAGTTTGCCGATGTCATCGTACTCAACAAGGTTTCGACTGCCAGCGCCGCCGATCTGGCTGCGGCGCGAACCATCATCAAGGCACTCAACCCGGTGGCCCGGGTGATCGAAACCGACTTTTCCGATGTGCCGCTGGATCAGGTGCTCGATACCGGGCTGTTCAGCCTTGAAGCTGCCGAGCAGAACCCGCTTTGGTTCAAGGAACTCAATGGCTTCACGGAACATATTCCAGAAACGCTTGAATATGGCATTCGCTCATTCGTCTATCGCGCCCGCCGCCCGTTCAATCCCATGCTGCTGAACAGCTTCATCACCAAGAGCTGGGCCGGTGTCATTCGCTCCAAGGGCTTTTTCTGGCTGGCTACAAGGCCTGATCTGGTGGGGGAACTCAGCCAGGCCGGCGCGCTGGTGCGCACCAGCCGCCGCGGCATGTGGTGGGCCGCGGTGCCTAAGACCCGTTGGCCGGACGATGCCGATTGGCGCGCGTCCATGGCGCCCTATCTCGATGCAGAATGGGGCGACCGGCGGCAGGAGATCGTCTTTATCGGCGCCGGCGACATGGATGAGGCCGCCATCCGGCGCGATCTGGACGCTTGCCTGATCCCCGCCAAAGGGTTCACCCCCAGCGCATGGCGGGATCTGCGCGATCCGTTCCCTGCTTGGTCTTAGAAAAAATCAGCCCGCCGAACCTGGTTGGGCGGGCTGATAGCCAAGCCTCAGTCCTCTTCGACGAATACTTCCTTGCGCTTGCGCCGGATCGAGGGCAGCACCGCGATGATCACCGCCAGCAGCGCCAACGCCAGCAAGGTCGCCGAAATCGGGCGTTCGATGAACACCATAGGATCGCCCCGGGAGATGATCATAGCTCTTCGCAAATGCTCTTCCAGCAGCGGCCCCAGCACGAAGCCGAGCAGCAGTGGCGCCGGCTCGCAGCCGAAGCGGATCAGCACATAGCCGACCACCCCGAAAAAGCCGATGGCGAACACGTCGTAAATGTTCTGGTTGATCGAGAAACACCCGATACAGGCGAACAGCACGATGGCCGGGAACAGGGCGCGATAAGGGATGGAGAGCATTTTCACCCACAGTCCGATCAGCGGCAGGTTGAGCAGCACCAGCAGCACATTGCCGATCCACATCGAGGCGATGATGCCCCAGAACAGAGCCGGCTGGTCGTTGATGACATTGGGGCCTGGCGTGATGCCCTGGAGGATAAACGCCCCCACCATCAGCGCCATCACCGGGTGCGCCGGAATGCCCAGCGTCATCAGCGGGATGAACGAGGTCTGGGCGGCGGCATTATTGGCGGATTCCGGACCCGCGACACCTTCGATGGCGCCGTGGCCGAATTCCCCGGGCGTCTTGGACAGGCGTTTTTCGGCCGAGTATGAGGCGAAGGAGGCCAGGATATGCCCGCCGCCCGGCAGGATGCCGAGCACCGAGCCGAGCGCCGTGCCGCGCACGACCGGGGCAGCGATGCGCTTGAAGTCATCCTTGCTGAGCCACAAATTCTTGACGGTCTTGACCATCACGTCGCGGCCCTTCTCGTTTTCGAGATTGCGCAGGATTTCGGCGACGCCGAACACACCCACGGCCAGCGACACGAAATTGAGGCCCGAATAGAGTTCGCGAATGCCCAGGGTGAAGCGGGGCTGGCCGGTATAGATATCCTGCCCCACCATGCCCAGCAGCAGCCCCAGCACGATCATGGCCAGTGCCTTGAGAATGGAGCCATGCGCCAGTGCGATGGAGACCAGCAGGCCCAAGACGATCAGGGCGAAATATTCCGGCGCCCCGAAATTGAGCGCCGCTCGCGCAAGGGGCGGGGCGAAGAAGGCCAGCAGCAATGTGCCGACCGTGCCGGCAAAGAACGAGCCCAGCGCCGCAGTCGCCAATGCCGGCCCTGCCCGGCCCTTCCTGGCCATCTGGTAGCCGTCGATTGCCGTGACGGCCGAGGAGCTTTCACCTGGCAGGTTGATCAGGATAGCGGTGGTCGAGCCACCATATTGGGCGCCGTAATAGATGCCGGCGAGCATGATCAACGCCGTCGCGGGCGACAGCGAGAAGGTGATGGGCAGCAACATGGCGATGGTGGCCGTCGGCCCGATGCCGGGCAAGACGCCCACCAGTGTTCCCAGCAGCACGCCGATGAAGCAGTAGAAGATGTTGATGGGGTCGAGGGCGACGGAAAAGCCCAGGCCAAGCGAAGCAATAATGTCCATGATTGCGCTCCTACTGGCCGAGCCAGGGGCCGAACATCGGCACGCTCATGCCGAGGCCGACAACGAAAATCAGCGTGCACATCACCGTCAGCGCCACGGCCAGGATGATGGAGAACAGCGGTGAATTGAGCCGGCTGGCCATGGCCGCCGCGAAGGAGCCGATCAGCACCACCGGCACAAAGCCCAGCCCACGAATGGTCAGCCCGAAAAACACGATCACGCCGATAATCAGTGCCATGGCCCGCCAGGGCGGCGAGAGTGGCTTTTCCGCATCGGGCTTCTTCCAGCCGCTGGCGGCAATGCCGAGCCCCAGCACCACCAGGACACTGCCCAGCAGCAGCGGCATGAAGCCGGGGCCCATGCGAAACGCCGTGCCCGTCTCGTAATTGAGTGCCTCGATGGCAAAATAGGCCCCCGCCGCGACGAAGATGCCGCCCGATACAAGATCCTTGGTCGAAAAATTGGAAACCACTGCTGCCTTCTCCCCTGGTTCCTTTGTTCGCTTCCGCGCCCCGAAGGACGCGGAAGCGCGCATTCGGCTTAGTCGGCGTAAACGCCCGCAGCTTCGATAACCGCGCGCCACAGTTCGGTCTGGCTGGCCAGGGTCTGGGTCAATGCGGCCGGGGTTGCTTCCTCGGCCGTGACCGGCAGGGTGCCCAATTCGGCGAAGCGGCTCACCACGGTCTCGTCGGTCAAGGCTTTCTGCAGTGCAGCTTCGAGCCGCGAAATGATTGCCGCATCGGTGCCGGCAGGGGCATAAAGGCCATGCCAAACGCCGATTTCAAGATCGAGTCCGCCTTCCTTGGTGGTTGGCAGATCGGGCAGATTCCCCAGTCGGGTCAGGGTGGTCACGCCATAGGCTTTCACTTCACCAGCCTGGATCTGGCTCGTGGTATTGGTCGTCTGGTCGCAGATCATGTCGATCTGCCCGCCGATAATGTCGGTCATTGCCGGGCCGGAACCCTGATAGGGCACCGTGGTCATCTGCGTGTCGAGCGCATTCATCAGCAGCATGCCGCAAAGCTGGCTGGCCGAACCGATACCGGCATGGGCATAGGTGACGTTCTCGCCATTGGCCTTGATGTAGGCGACCAGTTCGGGCAGCGTGCTGGGCTCAAAATCCTTGCGAGCCACCAACGTCATCGGCACGGACGTAATCAGCCCGATCGGCGCAAAATCGGTGGCCGGATCATACGGCAGGCTGCGATACAGCGTCGGCGCGGTGGACATGCCGATATGATGCAGCAGCAGCGTATAGCCGTCATTGGGGGCAACTGCCACCTGGCCGGCACCGAGCGTGCCACCGGCGCCGCCCACATTCTGGATCACGACCTGCTGGCCCAGATCATCGCTCATCACTTCGGCAACGAGCCGGGCGACGGTATCCGTCGGCCCGCCAGCCGAGAACGGCACCACGACGGTGACCGGCTTGGTGGGGTAATCCTGCGCCATGGCGGTGCCCGTCATGCTCGCGCCCGCCAGCATCAGGCCGGCGGCAAGAGACAGCATTGTCTTGTTCATTTTGATTCCTCCCGAAAGATCAGCGCTCCTCGCGCATCAGGCCCTAAGCAGCTTCCGTGCCAGATCGCCCAAACCCCTGCGTTTTAAGCATATCACCAATGCAACTAGACAGCAGCATGAGGTATTTCCGGCAATTTATTGCCAACTCTGGATGCAGACTTGGCAAAAATCCGCCAATGGCATAGGACCGCTATTGGAGGATATTACCATGGCTGGCCGCACGACGCCCTTGTCGCCCTATCAGCGCCTGCTGATCGCGGTCGGCTGTGCCGTCATCGTTCTGACCTCATGCCTGCTCGCCTATGAGATCGCGCTACAAAGCGGCATCGCCGCGGCCCATGATATCAGTGAACGGCGCCTGCAGATTTTCGATCGGATGCTCGAGGCCAATATCGAGCGCTATCATTATCTACCCACGACATTGGCCCAGGCCTCCGAAATCCGCGACGTGCTCGCCAATCCGGGCGACGATGCACTACGCGCCCGCGCCAATGGCTTCCTGTCCAATATGGGCGGCACCGCCGCCGCTGAAGAGCTGTTTATCGTCGACGTCACCGGCCGCGCCATTGCCGCCAGCAATTGGTGGACCCACCAATCCATGGTGGGCCGCCACTATGCCGAACGCCCCTATTTCCAGGAGGCCATGTTCGACGGCGCCGCCAAATACTACGCCGTCGGCATCACCACGGGCGTTCCGGGCTATTTCATCGCCAACCGGATCGATGGTCCCGATGGCCCGCTGGGCGTCGCAGTGGTCAAGATCAATTTGGGCGAGATCGAAGCCGTGTGGTGGCGCTCGGGCGAGTTGATCGGCATTTTCGACAGCAATGATGTCGGCATTCTCTCTACCCGCCCCGATTGGCGTTATCGCACACTGGTCGACACCCACCCGAGCGGTCTTGAAACCCTGGCCCGCGACCAGCGCTATCTCGGCGTCGCCATCAATGGCGAGGGGATCGTGCAATCCATAGAGCCATGGCGTGGCGCGGAACTGGCCGTGCTGCGCAGCGGCGACAGCGAGATCAATGGCGAGTTCATGGTCGATCGCCTGCGCATGCCGCTACATGGCTGGAGCCTGCTCTCCTTCGTTCCGCTGGGTCCGATTTCCAACTGGGCCTGGACCGCCACGTTCTTTGTCGGCGTCGCCGTCAGCGCCATCCTGCTGGCCGCCATGCTGTTCATGCAGCGCCAGCGCCTGATCCGTGCCCGCCTTGAAGACCACGACCAGCTCGAGCAACGCGTGCTGCTCCGCACCAGCGAATTACAGGAAGCCAATAGCAGGCTTGCCGGCGAGATCGTCGAGCGCCAGGAAGCCGAAAAAGCCCGCCAGGCAGCCCAGCAAGGGCTGGTGCAAGCCGCCAAGCTGGCCACGCTCGGCCAGGCGCTGGCCGGCGTTGCCCACGAAGTCAGCCAGCCCATTGCGGCGCTGCGCACGCAAACCGCCAGCGCCAAACTGCTGGCGCGCGGCAAGGTGCCAGAGCTTGCGGATCTGTTTGGCAGCATGGAAGGCGTCATTGGGCGATTGGTGGCGCTGACCGGGCACCTGAAGACCTTTGCCCGCAAGGAAACTGAAATCTCGATCCAGAGCGATATCGTCCACATTGCCCACAATGCCATTGAGCTCGCCAGCCATTTCCGCGACGACCCAAGCCTTGCCATTACCCTTGAGGCGCCCCAGCACGCCCTCATCGTCACCGGCAACCCGATCCATATCGAGCAGGTGCTGGTCAATCTCATCTCCAATGCCGCCGACGCCATGGCGGGGCTGGAAGACGCCACGATCAAGATCACGGCCTGCGATACCGGGCAGCACGCCGTCATTACCGTGGCGGACAATGGCAGCGGCATCGATCCGGCCGTCATCGACACGCTGTTCGACCCCTTCGTCACGACCAAGGAACCCGGGCGGGGCCTCGGCCTGGGGCTTTCCATCTCCTATGGCCTTATCCGCGAAATGGGCGGTCGTATCGAGGTCGCAAGCCGCCCTGGTGAAGGCGCGACATTCACCATCACCCTGCCCCTTGCCCAAATCGCCACGCCCCAAAGCAGAGATTTCGCATGACCAGCAAAACATCGGTGATGATCGTCGAGGACGAGGGCATTGTCCGCAACGCGCTCGACCAATGGCTCAATCTGTCGGGCTTCGCCGTCACCACCGTAGGCAGCGCCCGCGAAGCCATGACGCGCCTGGGCGACGCCCAGCCCGAAGTGGTCATATCCGACGTGCGCATGCCCTCGGTCTCGGGCCTCGACCTGCTCGCCCAGATCCGCGACAAGGACCCCACCACCTCGGTCATCCTGATCACCGCTCACGGCGATGTGCCCATGGCTGTCAAGGCGATCCGCGACGGCGCCTATGATTTCCTGCAAAAACCCTATGAACCCGAACAATTGGTCAACGTGATCGAGCGCGCCGCCGAACAGGCCCGCGTGCGCCGCGAACTGGTCAATCTACGCCGCCGGCTGGATGGCGGTGCCGCCGAACTGTCCAATCGCCTCATCGGTTCATCCCCCGTGATGGAGGATCTGCGCCAGCTCATTCTCGATGTCGCCGCCATCGATACCGACGTGATCATCCTGGGCGAAACCGGCACCGGCAAGGAAGTCGTCGCCCGAGCGCTGCACGATTTCTCTCCCCGCTCGGCCGCGCCGTTCGTCGCCGTCAATTGCGCCGCCATCCCGGCGGAGTTGATCGAAAGCGAATTGTTCGGGCACGAAGCCGGCGCCTTTACCGGCAGCGCCGGCCCACGCATCGGCAAGTTTGAATTCGCCAATGGCGGCACGCTGCTGCTCGACGAAATCGAATCCATGCCCCTGCTCGCCCAGGCCAAGGTGCTGCGCGTCATTCAGGAACGCAGTGTGGAACGCGTCGGCTCCAACCGCCAGATCCCGCTCGATCTGCGCATCATCGCCGCCACCAAGGTCGATCTGTTGGACGAGGCCGAAGCCGGCCGCTTCCGCGCCGACCTGCATTATCGGCTCAACACGGCGACAATTGCCGTGCCCCCGCTGCGCCAGCGCGGCGAAGATGCCTTGCTGCTGTTCCACTATTTTCTCGAACTGGCGCAGAAGCGCTTCAACCGCCCCTCCCAGCCGCTTCACCCCGCCGATATCGAGGCCCTGTCCCGCTATGCCTGGCCCGGCAATGTCCGCGAACTGAAAACCGTGGCTGACAAATTCGCCCTGGGCCTCTCCAGCGCCAATTATTCCATCCAGAGCGCCATTGGCATCAAACCCGGCACATCGGACGAGAGCCTCAACCTCGCCGACCGGCTGGCACAATATGAGCGCAGCATCATCGAGGCCGAGCTGCGCAAGCACGACAATTCCATCGCCGACACGGCCGACGCGCTGGGCGTTCCCCGCCGTACGCTGAGCGAAAAGATGACGCGGCTGGGGGTGCGACGCTAGAACAAGTGAAGCGGTTTACATCGCCAATGGCGCGGTGTTGGAATAGCTTTCCCGAAATGCCGCCTTCGTCCGAAAGGCATTTCGATCCAAATGCACAGCAAGCATGGATAGACTACTGATCTCATAGAGTTTTCTGGCCCCAAGCGATATGTCTTTTACCAGATGGCGCTGACCCCAAGGGCAGGCCGATACATAAGGAGCTTTCCAGCCATGTCCCTCATTTCGCGCCGCATTCTGCTGACCGCTTCCCTGCTCGCCAGCGTCGCCTTTGCCCCGGCGGCTTTCGCCCAGGATTTCGATCCCAATGCCACCATCCGCATCGGCTCGCTCTATGAACCGCAGAATCTCGACAATACGGCTGGCGCCGGTCAGGGCATCAACGAGGCCTTCAACGGCAATGTCTATGAAGCCCTGTTCCAGCTGACCGATGCCGGTAGCGTCGAGCCGGCTTTGGTCGCCGATTATACCGTCAGCGAGGATGGCCTCACCTATACGTTCACGCTCAAGGATGGCGTAACCTTCCATTCGGGCGACCCGCTCACCGCTGCCGATGTGAAATATTCCATCGAGCGCGTTACCGCCGAGACCTCCAAGAGTTCGCGCAAGCGCAGTCTTTCGACCATTACCGGCATTGAAACGCCCGACGATAAGACCGTGGTCATTACCCTTTCGGCCCGCTCGATCTCGCTGCCCTATAATCTGAGCTATGTCTGGATCGTCAACGACGCGGCCACCGACATCACCGCCACCGAAGACGGCACCGGCCCCTATACGCTGGAAGAATGGCGCCGCGGCTCGGCCCTGGCGCTGGCCCGTTTCGATGGCTATTGGGGCACGGCTCCCAGCAATGGCGAAGTGATCTACACCTATTTCACCGACGCCACCGCGCTGAACAATGCGCTACTGACCAATGCGGTCGACGTCATCACCTCGGTGCAGAGCCCGGATTCGCTGGCGCAGTTCGCGGGCAATCCATCTTTCACCGTCACCGAGGGCGCTTCCACCACCAAGGAATTGCTCGCCTATAACGATCGCGTGGCGCCCTTCGACAATGTCCAGGTGCGCAAGGCCCTGGCGCGCGCTGTCGACAAGGCCAGGTTGCTCAACTCCATCTGGGGTGATTACGGCACGCTGATCGGCTCCTTCGTGCCCCCGACCGATCCCTGGTATGTCGATCTTACCGGCGTCGATGCCTATGATCCCGATAGCGCCAAGGCTTTTCTGGCCGAAGCCGGCTATCCCGATGGCTTCACCTTCACCCTCGACACCCCAGATTACGACCCGCACCCGCTGGTCGCCCAGTTCCTGCAGACCGAACTGGCCAAGGTCGGCGTAACGGTGAACATCAACATCATCACCGCCAATGAATGGTACACAAAGATCTACCAGGAGCACAATTTCGAGGCGACGCTGCAGGAGCACGTCAACCACCGCGACATCGTCTTCTACGGCAATCCCGACTTCTACTGGGGCTACAACAATCCCGAAGTGGTCAAGCTGATCGCCGATTCCGAAGCCGCCGGCTCCATCGACGAGCAGACGGAAAAGCTCACCGAGGCCAACAAGATCATTGCCGAGGATGCTGCCAGTAACTGGCTTTATCTGTACCCCCAGATCGTGGTTTCGGCGGCCAATGTCAGTGGCTATCCGGTCAACGGGCTGAACTCGCAGTTCTTCGCCTATGAGATCAAAAAGGCGAACTAAGCGCCTGAATACGAAAAACTACTGTACTCCCTCGGGCTTGACCCGAGGGCCATTCCCAACCCGGCACAAGCGGCGAAGGACCCTCGGGGCGAGCTCGAGGGAGATGCGGTGGGGTAGCGGCTTCACGGCATCCGGCTTGGCAGCGGGTATGCGTAAACACCACGAACTCGTGTGGCCCGCCTCCTCCAAAACCGTTACCCTGCCCCAACTGACTCGGAGGCTCCCCATTCTCGCTTATACACTGCGCCGTCTGGTCATTCTCATCGCGTCCCTGCTGATCGCGGCTATCGTGCTGTTCGTCTTGTTGCGCCTGTTGCCGGGCGATCCGGCCAATGCCTTGCTCGGCGTCGGCGCTACTGAAGCGCAGATCGCGGCGGCCCGCAGCCAGGTCGGGTCCGACCAGCCGCTTTACACCCAATTCGTCTCCTTCATCGGCAATCTGGCCCGCTTTGACCTCGGCACATCCTTTGTCAGCCGCGCCTCCGTCGCCGGGGAAATCGGCAACCGCATGTCGGTCACGCTGCCGCTGACCTTTCTCGGCTTCCTGCTCGCTTTAGCCCTCGCTATTCCCCTCGGCATCATCGCCGCAGTCCGCTCCGACCGCTGGTATGGCGGGCTGATTTCCGTTGTGTCCCAACTCGGCATCGCCATTCCCGTCTTCTGGGTCGGAATCCTCTTGGTGACGCTTTTCGCCATCAATCTGCGCCTGCTGCCCTCGGGTGGCTTCCCCCTGCGCGGCTGGACCAATTTCGGCGAAGCCGCCGTGGCCATGATCCTGCCGGTCCTCACCATTGCCCTCGTCATGGCCGCCTCGGTGCTGCGCTATGTCCGCGCCGCCACGCTCGACGTGCTCGGCAGCGACTATTTGCGCACCGCCCGCGCCCTCGGCTCATCTTTCCCGCAGGCCCTGATCCGCCACGGCCTGCGCAACGGCGCCGTCCCGGTCATCTCCATTCTGGGCATTGAATTGGCCAGCACCTTCCTCGGCGCCGTCGTCATCGAACGCGTCTTCAGCCTCCCGGGCCTCGGCTCCATGCTGCTGCTCGCCATCCAGCAACGCGATTATCCAAACGTGCAGGGCGTACTCTTCGTCTCCACCCTCCTCGTCCTGCTGATTGGCTTTGCCGCCGACCTGCTGCAGCGCTTCATCGACCCGCGCCTGCGCGACCGTGGGGCCGGCACGCCATGACCACGCTCGACGTCATCAGCCCCAAGCGCCGCAGCCATGGCTCCGTCACCCTCTGGGCAGGCCTGGCCCTCGTGGGCCTTCACATTGCCATCGGCCTGCTCACCCTGGTCTGGACACCCTACGACCCCACCGGCATGAGCGGTGGACGCCTTGAAGCCCCATCATGGCTACACTGGGCGGGCACCGACCGGCTCGGCCGCGATTTCCTCACCCAGATCATGGTCGGCTCGCGCATAGCCCTCATCGTGGGCACCGGCGCCGTCGCCATCGGCGCGGCTCTCGGCGTCACCCTGGGAATCCTGGCCGCCTTCGCCAGCAAATTGCTCGATGACGCGCTCGCGGCCACCCTCGACATCCTCATCGCCTTCCCCACCCTGCTGATCGCCATGCTGGTGGTCGCCGCCAGCGACACGGCGAACCTGGCCTCCGCGATCATTGCCATCGGTATTGCGCTCTCAGCCATCGTCGCCCGGCTGACCCGCATTCTGGTCAAGCGCGTGCTGCTGATGGATTTCATCACCGCCGCCCGCACCTCTGGTTCGTCATGGCCAGCTATCGTCTTCGGCCATGTCCTGCCCAATATCTGGCCGACCCTGTCGGTCAATTTCGCCCTGCAATTCGGTCTCGCCGTCATTGCTGAAGCATCCTTGTCCTATCTCGGCCTCGGCGCCCCGCCGCCCAACGCCTCCTGGGGCCGCCTGCTGCAGGAGGCTCAGGGCACGGTCTACACCGCCCCCATCGGCGCCATCGCTCCCGGCATTGCGCTCGTCTCGCTGGTGATCGGCATCAATCTGCTCGCCGATGGCCTGCGCGACAGCATTGATCCCACAAGGCGCGCGCGATGAGTGCCCTGCTCGACATTGCCGGCCTGACAATCAAAACTGGCACCACCACGCTGGTCGAAAGCCTCAACCTGCGCATCGCCCCAGGCGAGCGGCTGGGCCTGATTGGCGAATCCGGCTCCGGCAAATCCCTCACCGCCATGGCCGCCACGGGCCTTTTGCCCCCCAGCATCAAGGCCACCGGCTCGGTCACCCTCGCCGGCCAGCAGATCATCGGCACGCCCGACCACCAGCTCAATCGCCTGCGCGGCACCGCGGTCGCCGTGGTGTTCCAGGAGCCGCTGACCGCGCTCGATCCACTCATGCGCATCGGCCGCCAGATCGCGGGGCCCCTGCAACGCCGCGCCGCCCGCGACGGCAATCCGCTCTCCGGCGCCGCGCTCGACAAAGCCATCTTCGACCTCATGGCCGACGTCGCCCTGCCCGATCCGCAACGCATTGCTCACGCCTATCCGCACGAAATCTCCGGCGGCCAGCGCCAGCGCGTGGCCATCGCCATGGCCCTGGCCTGCCGCCCCGATCTGTTGATTGCCGACGAGCCTACCACCGCGCTCGATGTCACCACCCAGGCCGAAATCCTGCGCCTGCTCGATAACCTCGTCCGCCAGCGCAATATGGCCCTGCTCTTCATCAGCCACGATCTCCCCGTCGTCGCCAGCATTGTCGATCGTGTCGCCGTGCTGCGTCGCGGCGTCATCGTGGAAACTGGCCCCGTGGCCGAAATCTTTGCCCGCCCGCAACACGACTACACCGCCACCCTCGTCGCCGCCGCCCACGCCTTCGACGCCGCTTTGGGAGAGCAACCATGAGCCTCCTCAGCGTCCAAGACGTCACCTTCAGCTACAATGCCAGCAAACGCGTACTCGACGGCGTTTCCCTCACCATCGAGCCCGGCGACAGCATTGGCCTGGTCGGTGAATCCGGTTCCGGCAAAACCACCCTCCTGCGCCTATTGCTCGGCCTCACCCGCCCCTCCAGCGGCAGCATCACCTTCAACGGCACCCCGCTCGATCCGCGCAGCGCCCGCTTCATGCGCGACTATCGCCGCCAGGTACAGGTGGTTTTCCAGGACCCCTATTCGTCACTCGACCCACGCCAGGCCGTGCTTTCCATCGTCTCCGAGCCCCTGCGCGCCCTGCGCATTCCCGGCGACCACCGCCAGATGGTGTCCGACGCCCTGGCCTCAGTCGGCCTCGAACGCAATATCCTGGGCCGTTACCCGCACGAATTCTCCGGCGGCCAGCGCCAGCGTATCGCCATCGCCCGCGCCATCGTCGCCGGCCCCAGCCTGCTCCTGGCCGACGAAGCCGTCAGCGCGCTTGATCTCTCCACCCGCATCCGTATCGTCGACCTGCTCAAAAGCCTGAGCGAGCAGATGACCCTGGTCTTTGTCTCGCACGATCTGGGCGTCGTCGCCGCCCTCTGCCAAAAGATCGTCATTCTCGAAAAAGGCCGGATCGTTGAAGCCGGCGCCACCGCCTCTATTCTTGCCAATCCGCAACACCCATATACCCAGCGGCTGCTTAGTAGCGTGCCGCGCATGCCCGCCTGAAGGAATTTGCCATGTCCGATTATCTCGCCGCCCTCGACGCCTGGAAGGCCAAGCGCCTCGCCAATCTCACCGCGCCCGATGGCTGGCTCAACATTATCGGCCGCTTCTGGCTGGCCGAAGGCACGGTCACCGTCGGCAGTGCAGAGGATAATGACATCGTCCTCTCGGCCGGTCCTGCCCGTGTCGGCGCGATCACTCAGGACGCCGGCGGCAAGGTCACCTATACCCCCGCCGATGGCGGTGCCCTCCAGGCCATCAAGCTCGACAAGCACCATCCGCCACGCTTCACCGCCGGCTCGCTACTGCTCGAAATCACCACGCTCAATGGCGAAAATGCCCTGCGGGTGCGTGACACCGCCTCGCCCGCGCCTGCCCGCTTCCCTGGCATCGATTATTTCCCGGCCCGGCCCGAATGGCGCATCGTGGCCGATTGGGTCCCCTTCGCCACCCCCAAGGGCATGACGGTGGACACCACCAAATCCATCCCCACCGATATCGAAGCCACCCACAAGGCCGTCTTCACCCATGACGGCAAGACCTACGAGCTGATCGCCACCCATGGTACGCCGCAATCGCCCCAATTCGTGCTGCGCGACCCGACCTCCAAGGATTCCACCTATCCCGCCTCTCGATTCCTTTATGGCGAGGAGGTCACCGACAAAACCATCGTGCTCGACTTCAACAAGGCCATCAATCCGCCCTGCGCCTTCACCGAACACGCCGTCTGCCCGCTGCCGCCCCCCGAAAACGTGCTGCCGTTCCGCATTGAGGCGGGCGAAAAGCGGTTGAGGGACAGCCACTAGCGCGCAGCCGGCCACGACGTCGTCCTTGAGAGGAGGGATTGAGGGTGGGATCACCTGCCCGCAACCATCCGTCGGATGCGAACAGTATCGTGATATCGGCGCCACAATCATGCACCTGCTGGTCGGTAGATTTTTCACGTCCTCGAAACAGGATTTCGTCGCCCCATCTCGGAAGGATTGCCGATGATATTCCTCAGCCTGGCCCTCGCCATCTCGATGCTCCTCGTCTCACCTGTTTTCGCGCAGGATTCGACGCCTCTGCTGGCTGAAGTCCTTGAGGACGCCGAGCGGCTTGAGCCGCTGGAGACGGTAATCGTCGCGCAAAACGGCGAGATCATTGCCGAGCGGGGCTATAACGGCCACGGGCTGGACGCGCCGACGAACATAAAATCGGCATCAAAAACAATCATTTCGGCCCTGGTTGGCATCGCCATCGAGAAGGGCATTCTGGACGGCGCCGACCAGAAGATTGCGCCAATCCTGCGCGATGATCTGCCCTCCAATGCCGATGCCCGCATTGAGGACATCACCATCGGCGACCTGCTCACCATGCGGGCGGGGCTCGAACCTACCTCCGGGGTGAATTATGGCCGCTGGGTCGCCAGCGATAATTGGGTCCGCGCCGCCCTTTCCCGCCCCTTTGTCGATGATCCGGGCGCCGGCATGCTTTATTCGACCGGCTCCAGCCATTTGCTGTCAGCCATCCTCACCCAGCAAACCGGCCGCTCTACTCTGGCAAATGCCCGCGAATGGCTTGGCGTCGTCCCCGGCTTCGCCATCGCCAGTTGGGATCGCGATCCGCAAGGCATTTATCTGGGCGGCAACCAGATGGCCATGCCCCCGCGCTCCCTGCTGGCCTTTGGCGAGCTCTATCGCAGCGGCGGTCTCGCCCCCGATGGTACGCGCGTCATCTCGCAAGCCTGGATCGAGCAATCCTGGTCCCCGCATACGCGATCCATCCGGACCGGCGACAGCTACGGCTATGGCTGGTTCTTGCGTAATATCGGTGGTGAAGACACCCGCTTTGCCTGGGGTTTCGGCGGCCAGATGCTCTATATCGTGCCGGCGCTGGATCTGACCGTCGTGATGACATCGGACGAAACCACGGGCGCGGCAAATACCGGCCACCGCGACGATCTGCATGACCTGCTGGCCGAAATCATCGCCGCGATCCGCGACGCGAAATAGGGGCTTATTCGTCCTCGCCCCGCTTGTGGGCATCGGTCCGCTTATCCACCAGCGCCTTCTCGGCCTCGGCCAAGGTCTTCTCGGCCTTGGTGCGTCCGAACTTGACGCGATTCTCCGCCGCCCGCGTATCCTTGGCGACGCGGGCCTTGGCCTTGCGGGCTTTGGATAGCGAGACGATCTCGGCCATGGCCTGCTCTAAACCAGCCGGCTCTGATCCATCGCCGCCGCAATGAAGCTGGCAAACAGCGGATGTGGCTCGAACGGCTTGGATTTCAGCTCCGGATGGAACTGCACGCCGATGAACCATGGATGGTCCGTGCGTTCGACAATCTCGGGCAGTTTGCCATCGGGCGAGACGCCTGAGAACAGCAGGCCATTCTTTTCGAGCAGCTTGCGATAGTCCATGTTGACTTCGTAGCGGTGGCGATGGCGCTCCGAAATGCGGGTCGAGCCGTAAATATCGGCTACACGGCTGCCGCGCGTCAATTGCGCCGGATAGGCGCCGAGCCGCATCGTGCCGCCCAGATCGCCCTCGGAACCGCGCTTTTCGGTGTCATTGCCCTTCACCCACTCGGTCATCATGCCCACAATTGGCTCCTTGGTCGGGCCGAACTCGGTGGATGAGGCATTCTTGATGCCGGCGGTGTTGCGGGCCGCTTCGACGCAAGCCATCTGCATGCCAAAACAAATGCCGAAATAGGGCACATCCTTGACGCGGGCGAAGCGCGCCGCCTCGATCTTGCCGGCCGAACCGCGCTCGCCGAATCCGCCGGGCACCAGAATGCCGTGCACATGCTCGAGATATGGCGCCGGATCGTCGCGCTCGAAGACCTCGCTATCGATCCATTGCAGGTTGACCTTGACCTTGTTGGCAATGCCGCCATGGGCCAGCGCTTCGCTCAGCGACTTATAGGCATCCTTGAGGCCGGTATATTTGCCCACAATGGCGATATTGACCTCGCCTTCCGGATTGTGGAGGCGGGCAGAAACATCTTCCCAGGCCTTGAGGTCCGGTGCCGGCGCATCGGTGATACCGAAGGCAGCCAGAATTTCGCGATCCAGCCCTTCCTTGTGATAGGCCAGCGGCACATCATAGATGGAAGCGACGTCGAGCCCCTGAATGACGGCGCTTTCACGCACGTTACAGAACAGGCTGAGCTTCTTCTTCTCGCCCTCGGGGATCGGGCGATCACAGCGCACCAGCAGCACATCCGGCGCAATGCCGATGGAGCGCAGTTCGCGCACCGAATGCTGGGTCGGCTTGGTCTTGAGCTCACCGGCCGAGGGAATATAGGGCATCAGCGTCAGGTGCAGATAGCAGGCATGGCCGCGCGGCAGATCGTTGCCGAGCTGGCGGATCGCCTCGAAGAACGGCAGGCCCTCGATATCGCCGACCGTGCCACCGACTTCGACCAGCACGAAATCGAACTCGTCATTGCCTTCGATGACGAAATTCTTGATCGCGTCGGTGACGTGCGGGATGACCTGAACAGTCGCGCCGAGATACTCGCCCTTGCGCTCCTTGGCCAGGATATCGGAATAGATGCGGCCGGTGGTAATGTTGTCGCGCTTGTTGGCCGCCCGGCCGGTGAAGCGCTCATAATGGCCCAGATCGAGATCCGTCTCGGCGCCGTCGTCGGTGACGAACACCTCACCGTGCTGGGTGGGCGACATCGTGCCGGGATCCACATTGAGGTAGGGGTCAAGTTTGCGCAACCGCACCTTGTAGCCGCGCGCTTGCAGGACTGCGCCAAGCGCCGCCGATGCAAGACCTTTACCCAATGAGGAGACCACGCCTCCGGTGATGAATACGTACCGAGCCATGGGCGTTCACCTTAATCACATCGTCGTCGATTCGTAGAGCCTGTGTGCGGCTCTACACAAAAAGAAGAAGGGGATGTTTCCATCCCCCTCTGCCGTTGCGCCTTGCGGCGGTTAGTTGGTCGCCGGAGCGGCCGGTGTTTGCGTCGACGTCTCCGCCGGAGCCTGCGGCACCGGCAGGTCGCTATTGGCGGCCGGGGCAGTCGTCGCAGTGGTGTCAGTGGCGGGGGCCATAGTGCCGATATCCTCGGTCACCGGGTCGGAGCCAGCGGGGGCCGCCGGGTCGGTTGCCGGAACCGGCAGATCGGAGGTGGTGCCGCCCTGAAGCGAATTGAGTGCATCAAGCACGCTGGTCGGCGCGGCCTGATCGGTACCTTGCACTGCGCGTTCGAGAATGCCCGACGTGCCGCGATCCAATTCGCTGAGAACGGTCAGCCCGATCGCGGTGGCAAAAAACAGTGTCGCCAGAATCGCCGTGGTCCGGGTCAAAAGGTTGGCCGAGCCGCGGGCGGTCATAAAGCCGCCGCTGCCACCGCCAATGCCCAGCGCACCGCCCTCAGAGCGCTGCAGCAGGATCACCGCGATCAGCGCCAGGACGATCAGCAAATAGGCAACAATCAGGACGTTCGCCATCGTGTCTCAGTTTCAGGTCGTGTCAAAAGATGGCGCGTCTTACACGCCTCGTGCCGCAATTGCCAGAGGCCGGGCGGAATTTCCAGCCGGCCTCTGCCGTCTCGCGCTTGTTATACGGCGGAGATAATGGTGTAGAAGTCCTTTGCCAAGAGGCTGGCGCCCCCGACAAGCCCGCCATTGACGTTTTCGATGGCCAGGATTTCCCGCGCATTCTGCGGCTTGAGCGAGCCGCCATAGAGAATGCGGATGGCGACGCCCTTGTCCCCGAACCGGTCGGCCAGAATGGTGCGGATGCGATTATGCATCTGTGCGATTTCTTCGCTGGTCGGTGTGCGGCCGGTGCCGATCGCCCAGACCGGCTCATAGGCGACGATCACCTCGTGTTGACCGGCATGATCGGGAATCGATCCGGCAAGCTGGGTGGCGACGACGGTTTCGGCCTCACCGCTGTCGCGCTCAGCCTCGGTTTCGCCCACGCAGATGATCGGCTTGAGCCCGGCGCCGATCGCCGCTTCAGCCTTGGCGCGAACAGTGGCGTCGGTTTCGGCATAGGCGGCGCGGCGCTCGGAATGGCCAACGATGACATATTGCGCGCCCGCATCGGCCAGCATTCCGGCCGCAATATCCCCGGTATGGGCGCCGGAGGCAGCGGCATGGCAATCCTGGCCACCGGCCAGAATGCCGCTGCTGGCGCCCTGCCGCGCGACGGCTGCCAGAATTGTTGCAGGAGGACAGATGACCACGACGGCGCGGGGCGCCTCACCGGTTGTCAGCATATCCGCCAGGCTCTGGAGTTCGTCCAGCGACGCGCGAATGCCGTTCATTTTCCAATTGCCCGCGATCAGCGGCGTCAATGTCGTTGTCACTCTTAATACTCCTGCCTCTTGCACCAGAGCGGGCTTTGCCCTAACCCCGAACGTCAAATTGGATTACTAGTGCCCACCCGCTGCTGCGGTAAAGCCTAGATACGCGTTATGGAACGTCTGACATGCTCGATAGTTTGCGCGGTTTTGCAAAATCCTGGCCAGGTAAGGTCATGGGTGCTTTTCTTTTGGTGGGCGTTGCCGGGTTCGGCATCAACAATGTCATCACCGACCTTGGCACCAATACCGTAGCACGTGTCGGCAACGAGGAAATCAACTCGCGGGAATTCCTGCGTGCCTATCAGGATCAGATGAACCAGGTAGCCCAGCGGCTGGGGTCTGTCCCCACGCAGCAGGAAGCGGTGAGCCTGGGCATTCCCTCCATGGTGTTGCAGAGCCTGGCGCAGGACGCTGCCCTCAGCCAGATGGCGAATAATTTCGGGCTCGGCGTTTCCGAGCAGAAACTCAGCGAAATGCTGCGCGAGGATCCGTCTTTTGCCGGTACGCTCGGCACATTCGATCCCGCTGCCTTCTCGCAGGTGCTGCAGATGAGCGGGATGACCGAGGCTGAGTACTTTGCCGACCAGGCCAAGGCCGCCGAGCGCCAGCAATTGGTGCTGTCGCTGTTCGGCGACACCAAACTCTCCGCGACGGCCTCCAATCTGGTCAATCGCTACGCTGCCGACCAGCGCACCATGGACTATTTCGTCATTGGCAACACCAATATCGAAACCCCTGCTGCGCCGACCGAAGAAGAGCTGGCTGCCTATCTCACCGAGCACCAGGCCGAATACCGCACCGTGGAAACCCGCACCGTGCAGATGCTCGAGCTGTCGCCGGCGAGCTTGGCCAAGACCAAGACCATTTCCGACGAGGCCATCGCCGCCGAATATGAGCGCACCAAGGCCAGCCTCAACACGCCCGAAGCCCGCACCATCCAGCAGGTCGTACTCAATCCCGAGCAGGTCACGGCCTTCGAAGCCGGCCAGGTTGCGGGAACGCCCTTCGAGACTTTGGTGACCGATGCCGGCCTGACGCCGACCGATCTGGGCACGCTGGCCCAGTCCAACGTCACCGACGCTGCCCTTGCCAGCGCCGCTTTTGGGTTGCCGCAGGGTGGGTTTGCCATCATCGATGGCATTGGTGGCAAACGCGCCATCCACGTCTCGGCCATTCAGCCCGCTCGCGAGCCTACGCTGGCCGAGGCCCGCGATCAGATTGCGCAGAACCTGGCCCTGAGCGAAGCGCGCAATGAAGTGGCCGACGTTCTCGACCAGATCGAAGAATTGCGCGCCGCCTTCCAGCCGCTGACCGACATTGCCGCCCGTTTCAATCTCGACCTCTATGAGGCCGATGTGACCGCCGGGGGCGGCGAGCTTTCGGTCGTTCCGGACCTCAACGATACCGATCGTCCGCGTGTCGCCCAGGCGATATTCAAGGCCGAGGAAGGCAAACTGACTCCGGCTATTCAGCTGGCCGGGAGTGCCAATCTGTGGTTCGACCTGGTCAAGATCGAACCGTCCCGTGACCAGACGCTCGACGAAGTGCGCGAGCAGGTAACGGCCGCGATTACGACCGAGCGCAGCAATGCCGCCATTGCAGAAGCTCAGGATGCTGCCGTGAAGCGCCTCGACGCCGGCGAAGCGATTGCCGATGTGGCCGCTTCACTTGGGGTATTCCCGCAACTGAGTACCCAGTTTACCCGCTTCGGTTCAGAAGACCAGACGATCGACCAGACCGTTGCCTCGGCCGCCTTTGCAGGCGGCGAGACCCACCATGGTGCTGCAGTCAGCAATAGCGGTGAGCATATCGTGTTCCAGGTCACCGCTGTGACGCCGGCCGAAGGCGGCCTGGCCGAACAGGCCAATGCGAGCCTCGAAAACGAAGTGCGGATCGGCATCTATGGCGATTTCGTAACCGCGGTGCGCGACGAAGCCGGCCTGCGCATCAATGAGCAGGCCCTGCAGCAATCGCTTTCTCTCCTCACCGGCGCGCAATAGCGCCGGCCCAACCCAACTGGAACACCTGACGATGGGCGACGATTCCTACCAGCGCTTTGCCGAGCAATACGAAGCCGGGAAATCGCAGATCGTCTGGCGTCGCATCGTGGCCGACCTCGAAACGCCGATCGGCACCTATCTCAAGCTGGCGCAGGACCGCACCAACACTTTCCTGTTCGAATCAGTGCAGGACGGGGCCATTCGCGGCCGCTATTCCATTATCGGCCTGCTGCCGGATGTCATTCTCAAGGTCGAGAACGGCCAGGCCTCCATCAATCGTATGGCCCAGCTCGATCCGGACCATTACGAGCCGCTGAGCGAAGCGCCGCTCGATGCGCTGCGTACCCTGGTAGCCGACAGCAAGATCGATGTTCCCGCCGGCCTGCCCCCGCAATCGGCCGGCATCTATGGCTTTTTGGGCTATGAGATGGTCCGCTACATGGAGGTGCTCCCCAACAGCAATCCGGACCATCTGGAACTTCCCGAAGCGACCTTGATGCGCCCCTCGCTGTTGGCCATCTTCGATACGCTCAAGGACGAGCTTTACTTGACTGCCCCGATCTTCGTGCGGGATGGTGTCACGGCCCGCCAGGCTCATGAGGCAGCCGAGGCGCGCATCGAAGAGGCCATTGCCCGCCTGGGTCGCGCTTTGCCCACCACAGCCGCCCTGCCCGACCTCGAGAGCATTGCCGTCACCAGTAATACCAGCCGCGAAGAGTATTTCGCGATGGTGGCCAAGGCCAAGGACTACATCACAGCCGGCGATATCTTCCAGGTCGTGCTGAGCCAGCGTTTCGAGGCCGAATTCACCCTGCCCGCTACCGCGCTCTACCGCGCGCTGCGCCGCACCAATCCCAGCCCCTATATGTATTTCCTCGATTTCGGCGGCTTTGCCATTGCCGGTTCGAGCCCGGAAGTGCTGGTGCGCGTGCAGGATGGCGAGGTCACCATCCGCCCCATTGCAGGTACCCGCAAGCGCGGCGCCACCCCGACGCGCGATCAGGAACTGGCAGCGGAACTGCTTGCCGACCCGAAAGAGCTGGCCGAGCATCTGATGCTGCTCGACCTGGGCCGTAATGATGTGGGCCGTGTCGCCAAGATCGGCACCGTCAAGGTCACCGACAAGTTCTTCCTCGAATTCTATTCCCACGTCATGCACATCGTTTCCAACGTGGTTGGCGTGCTCGATCCCAAATACGATTTCGTCGATGCCCTCTCGGCCGGTTTCCCGGCCGGCACCGTCTCGGGCGCTCCCAAAGTGCGCGCCATGGAAATCATCGACGAGCTGGAAAAGTCCCGCCGCGGCATCTATGGCGGTTGCGTCGGCTATTTCAGCGCCGATGGCACCATGGATACCTGCATCGTACTCCGCACCGCCATCGTCAAGGATGGCAAGCTCTATGCCCAGGCCGGCGCCGGCATCGTGGCCGACAGCAAGCCCGAACTCGAACAGCTCGAATGCGAAAACAAGGCCCGCGCCCTTTTCAGCGCCGCCGAGGAAGCGTTACGCTATGCCGGCGAGGCGAGGATCGGGCAATGACGGGTCTAACTACATACTTGTACACCCACGGTGTCATCCCCGCGAAGGCGAGGATCTCCGTTTTGCGATGGCGGGTCTGGTTCTGAAACAGGGGTTCCCGCTTTCGCGGGAATGACCCGGTGATGGAAACAAACCCACACAGGACCAAGCGAAATGACCCGCACTCTCGTCATCGATAACTACGACAGCTTCACCTACAATCTCGTCCACTTCCTGGGCGAGTTGGGTGCCGACGTCACCGTCTACCGCAACAACAAGATCACGCTCGACGAGATCGCTGCCATGGCGCCCGAGGCGATCGTGCTGTCCCCCGGACCCTGCACACCCAACGAAGCCGGCATTTGCCTGGCCGTAATCGACCGCTTCAAAAGCCAGATCCCGATCCTGGGCGTGTGTCTGGGGCATCAGGCCATCGGCCAGGCCATGGGCGGCGACGTGATCCGCGCGCCGCATCTGGTGCACGGCAAGACCAGCAAGATTCACCACGCCGGCAAGGGGCTGTTTCGGGGTCTGAATAACGACTTCGAGGCCACGCGTTATCACTCGCTAACCGTCAAGCCCGAAACCCTGCCGCAAACCCTGCAAATCACCGCCACCACCGATGACGGGCTGATCATGGGCATGCAGCACAAGACTCTCCCGGTCCATGGTGTGCAATTCCACCCCGAAAGCATCGCCTCGGAGAACGGACACGCTTTGCTGCAGAATTTCCTCAACATCGCCCGCGATTTCAACGGCCAGAGGGCTGCATGATGAATATCAAGCAGGCCCTCGCCAAGATTGCTGATCGGCGCGACCTGACCGGCGAGGAGATGCGCGGCGTCATGCGTATCGTCATGGCCGGCGAAGCCACAGCCAGCCAGATCGGCGCCTTCCTGATGGGCATGCGCGTCAAGGGAGAAACCGTGGTCGAGATCGCTGCAGCGGTCTCGATTCTGCGCGAGCAGATGGTCCCGGTCTCCGCGCCCGAACACGCCATCGACATCGTTGGCACCGGCGGCGACGGCGCCGGCACGCTCAATATTTCTACGGCCAGTGCCATCGTTGTGGCCGCATCGGGCGTTCCAGTGGCCAAGCATGGCAACCGCGCGTTATCGTCCAAATCCGGCGCATCGCAGGTGCTGGAAGCGCTCGGCGTCAAGCTCGACCTCAGCCCGGCTGAAATCGGCACCGCGATCGACAAGGCCGGCATCGGCTTCATGTTCGCGCCGATGCACCATCCGGCGATGAAGCATGTCGGTCCCTCGCGCACCGAGATCGGCACGCGTACGCTGTTCAACCTGCTGGGTCCCCAATCGAACCCGGCTGGGGTGCGGCGCTACCTGCTGGGGGTCTATGACGAGCAATGGGTGGAGCCCGTCGCGGCCGCACTTCTTGCCAACCGCGCCATCAAGGCCTGGGTCGTGCATGGCAGCGATGGCCTGGACGAAATCACCACGACCGGCCCGACGCATGTTGCCCAGATCGAAGGCGGGAGCCTCACCACATTCGAGATCACGCCGGAGCAATATGGCCTTCCGCGCGCCACGCTCGACGACCTGCGCGGCGGCGATCCGGCTGACAATGCGCGCGCTATGACTGCCTTACTCGATGGCGCCGCGGGCGCCTACCGTGATATTGTCCTGCTCAATAGTGCAGCGGCGCTCCTGATAGCGGACCGGGTCGATACGATAGACACCGGCATCGCCCTCGCGCGCGACGCCATCGATTCAGGCAAAGCCAAGCAAACCCTCGCCCGCCTCGTGGCGGTATCGAACGGACGAGACCAATGAGCGACATTCTCCAGCAGATCGAAGCCTATAAGCGCGAAGAAATCGCCGCGGCCAAAGCCATGCGCCCCTGGGCCGAAGTCGTGGCGCAAGCCCATGACCAGCCCGCGCCCCGCGGCTTCATCAGCGCCATCAAAACCAAGCGCAGCCAGGGCCAATATGCCCTGATTGCCGAGGTGAAGAAGGCCAGCCCCTCCAAGGGCCTGATCCGCCCCGATTTCAACCCCGCCGAAATCGCCCGTGCCTATGAAAGCGCAGGCGCCGCCTGCCTCTCCGTACTCACCGACCGCCCCTCCTTCCAAGGCTCGCCCAGCTATCTGATCGAGGCTCGCGCCGCCACCCGCCTGCCAGTGCTGCGCAAGGATTTCCTGTTCGAGACCTACCAAGTCGCCGAAGCCCGGGCCTGGGGCGCCGATTGCATCCTCGTCATCCTCGCCGCCATTGGCGACGACGTGGCCCGCTACCTGCTCGACGCCGCCGCCGAATGGGGCATGGATGCATTGGTGGAAGTCCACGACCAGCTCGAGCTCGACCGCGCTCTAGCTTTGGGCGCCGAATTCATCGGCATCAACAACCGCAATCTGCGCACTTTTGAAACGACGCTCGATACTTCGATCAATCTTGCAATCGGCGTGCCAAAAAACGTTCTCCTGGTCAGCGAAAGCGGCATTATGAGCCACGACCATGTGGTTAAGCTCGAACAAGAAGCCGGCATCGGCACCTTCCTCGTCGGCGAAAGCCTGATGCGCCAGGACGATGTGGCCGCGGCCACGCGCACCCTGCTGATGGGCGCGCCCGAGGCTGTCCGCTAATGGCTGAGGCCGGCCTCACCCATCTCAACGAACGCGGCGAAGCCCATATCGTCGATATCGGCGACAAGGCCTCCACCAAACGTCGCGCCGTTGCACAGGCGCGTGTGATTGCCCAACCGGCCACCGTCACCGCGATTCTGGGCGGGAGCCTCAAAAAAGGCGACGCCCTCGCCGTCGCCCGCATTGCCGGCATCATGGCTGCCAAAAAGACCTCCGAATTGATCCCGCTCTGTCACCCGATCCCGCTCACCAAGGTCAGTGTCGAGATCTCAGCTGAGAGTGACACCACGATCCGGATCGAAGCCACCGCCGAAACCACCGGTCAGACTGGCGTCGAAATGGAAGCCCTCGTCGCCGCCTCCACCGCTGCGCTGACGCTCTATGATATGGCCAAGGCAATCGACCGCGCCATTGTGGTGACCGACATTTGTGTCCTCGAAAAGTCCGGCGGCAAATCCGGCGATTTTACGCGCACACCATGAGCCTCCTCCCCGTCGAAGACGCCATCGCCGCCATCCTCGCGCGCGTACCTGCCGTCCGCCCCGAAAGCGTCGCCCTGGCCGATGCGAATGGCCGCGTGCTGGCGCAAACGCTCTTTGCCACCCATGACCAGCCGCCCTTTAACGCCAGCGCCATGGATGGCTACGCCGTCCGCGCCGCCGATATCGTTCCGGGCCATCGCCTGACATTGATTGGTATGTCGCAAGCCGGTTCCGGATTCCAAGGCGCCGTGGCTGCAGGCCAATGCGTCCGCATCTTCACCGGCGCTCCGGTTCCGCCCGGCGCCGACGCCGTCATCATGCAGGAAGAGGCCACGGTAAACGGCAATCTGGTGAGCTTTACCGAACAGCCCAAACCCGGCCGGAGCATCCGCGCCATTGGCAACGACTTTGCCACCGGCGGAGCCCTGATCGAGGCCGGCGCCCGTATGGGCCCAATGCAGCTCGCCGTGGCCGCTGCAGCCAATGCCCCCACGCTCCATGTCGCCGCGCGCCCCCGCATCGCCCTCCTTTCCACCGGCGATGAACTGGTACTCCCCGGCTCGCCCCTCGCGCCCGACCAGATCGTCGCCTCCAACAGTTTCGGCCTGGCACCCATGCTTGCGCCTTATGCCGCTGAGGTGACCGACCACGGCATTGCCCGCGACGACCGCGCCGCCCTGCGCACCAGGCTAGAATCAATCTTCGCCGCCCAACCCGATGTCCTGATCACTACCGGTGGCGCCAGCGTGGGCGATCACGACATCGTTCAGGAAATCCTGCTCGAACTCGGCGTGACGCTCGATTTCTGGCGCATCAACATGCGCCCCGGCAAACCGCTGATGTTCGGCACCCATGGCAAGACGCTGATTTTCGGACTGCCCGGCAATCCAGTTTCGGCGATGGTCACCGCCACGGTCTTCATCAAGCCGGCTTTGCGCCAATGGCTCGGCTATGCCGAACAGCCCAGCTGGCGCCTGCCTTTGGCCGGCCCCACGCCGCCCAACTCCGCCCGCCGGCATTTCATGCGTGCTCAGCTGGTACACACGCCTACGGGGCCCGAGTTGATGCCGATCTCCCAGACCGACAGCGGCCATACCTCGTCCCTGTCAAACGCTGATATGCTGATCATCCAGCCAGAATTCGACCCCGGCGCCCAAGCCGGCTCGATTGTCGAATCCATCCAGATCGACGGTTTTTGACTGTCGAGCCAAGAAAATCGCGATGGGCGCGCTAGAGATATTGCGGAACATAACTGGAACACGTATAGTCGTTCTGCCTATGTTCCGAATCCCTGTGGAGGGCCGTTAATGCTGACGCGCAAACAACACGAGCTGCTGATGTTCATCCACGAACGGATGAAGGAAAGCGGCATTCCCCCATCATTCGATGAAATGAAGGACGCTCTCGACCTGGCGTCCAAATCCGGCATTCACCGCCTGATTACCGCGCTGGAAGAGCGCGGCTTTATCCGCCGCCTGCCCAATCGGGCCCGGGCGCTCGAAGTGGTCAAGCTCCCCGATTCGATGAACCCCTCGCTTGGCGGCCGCAAGGCGCGTTTCGAGCCTTCCGTCATCGAGGGCACGCTGGGCAAGGTGTCCAATCCGCCGGCCCGCAAGTCGGTTGGTGAGGATTACGCCCGCCCGATTTCGATTCCCGTCATGGGCCGTATCGCGGCCGGTACGCCGATCGAAGCGATCCAGACCCACTCCCATACCATCATGGTGCCCCCAGAAATGCTGGGTGCCGGCGAGCATTACGCGCTTGAAGTGCGCGGCGATTCGATGATCGAGGCCGGCATTTTCGATGGCGACACGGTCCTGATCAAGAAACAGGAATCGGCCAGCACGGGCGAAATTATCGTCGCCCTTGTCGATGACGAGGAAGCCACCCTCAAGCGCCTGCGCCGCAAGGGCAACACCGTCGCCCTCGAAGCCGCAAATCCAGCCTACGAAACCCGGATTTTTCCACCTGACCGCGTCAAGGTTCAGGGGCGCCTTGTCGGCCTGTTGCGGAAGTACTGAACGAAAAAAGGGCCGCTCTATTGAGCGGCCCTTTTGATTTGTCGCGGTCCACCGAGCCTCCCTTCTCCCCTCGTGGGACTTCGAGCCGGCCGAAGGCAAAATCGCTCCGGTGGAGCGATTTTAGGAGAGAAGGCCATGAGAGCTATGCTCGAATGGCTGAGTGCCCGAAGGGCGGATGAAGGGCCTGCGCCCCAGCCTTCTAGTGGTTATCCCGCGGAACCCCATTGGTCTGGGCGATGCGCTGGTACTTCTCGGCAGGCTTCAGGATAGCGCCATCGCCGAGCTGGCCGACGATGCCGCGCTGGATTTCCTGCCAAGGCGTCTGATGCTTGGGATATTTGTACCCACCCATCGATTCCAGATCCGCGCGGCGCGTCGCGATTTCCTCGTCGGAAATCAGGATATTGGCTGTGCCCGTATTGAGGTCGATACGCACCCGGTCGCCGGTGCGCAGGATGGCAAGATTGCCACCAGCAGCCGCTTCGGGCGAGGCATTGAGGATCGAGGGCGAACCCGAGGTGCCCGACTGGCGGCCATCGCCGATACAGGCCAGCGCGTGAATGCCCTTCTTGATCAGGTAATCCGGCGGCCGCATGTTGACGACTTCCGCCGCGCCCGGATAGCCGATCGGGCCCGCGCCACGCATGAACAGCAGAGTGTTTTCGTCAATCTCAAGCGATGGATCGTCGATCCGGTGGTGGTAATCCTCCGGCCCATCGAACACCACAGCCTTGCCCTCGAACGCACCGGGACTGGCGGGATTGTTGAGATAACGATCGCGGAATTCGGAAGAAATCACGCTGGTCTTCATGATGGCATTGTCGAACAGATTGCCACGCAGCACCAGGAACCCGGCTTCGGCCTTGAGCGGATTGTCGAAGGGCCGGATAACCTTGTCGTCCTGGATCGTGCTGTTGCGGCAGTTCTCGCCGATGGTCTTGCCATTGACGGTCGGGGCATTCTCGCGGATCAGGCCCTGGCCCATCAGCTCGTGGACCACTGCCGGCACGCCGCCGGCATGGTAGAAGTCCTCGCCCAGATATTCGCCGGCCGGCTGCATGTTGACCAGCAGCGGCACCTTGTGGCCATAGGTCTGGAAATCCTGCAGTTCCAGCTCGACGCCGATATGTTTGGCGATGGCCTGGATATGGATCGGGGCATTGGTCGAACCGCCGATGGCCGAATTGACCACGATGGTATTGATGAAGTTATCCTTGGTCAGGATATCAGAGGGTTTGAGATCCTCGTGCACCATGTCCACGATGCGCTTGCCGGTGCGGTAAGCCATTTCCTGGCGATCGCGATACGGCGCAGGAATGGCCGCCGAACCGGGCAGTTGCATGCCCAGCGATTCCGCCAGCGAGTTCATCGTGCTCGCGGTGCCCATGGTGTTGCAGAAGCCGGTCGAGGGCGCCGAAGACGCCACCAGCTCGATGAACTGGGCATAGTCGATCTCGCCGGCCGCCATCATCTGGCGCGCCTTCCACACAATGGTGCCCGAGCCGGTGCGCTCGCCCTTGTGCCAGCCATTGAGCATCGGCCCGACCGACAGCGCAATCGCCGGAATATTGACCGTGGCGGCGCCCATCAGCATGGCCGGGGTGGTCTTGTCGCACCCAATGGTCAGCACCACGCCGTCCAGCGGATAGCCGTAAAGCACTTCGACCAGGCCCAGATAGGCGAGATTCCGGTCGAGCCCGGCGGTGGGGCGCTTGCCGGTTTCCTGGATCGGATGCACGGGGAATTCGATGGCAATGCCGCCCGCTTCGCGGATGCCTTCGCGTACGCGCTCGGCCAGCACGATGTGGTGGCGGTTGCACGGCGAAAGATCGGAACCCGTCTGCGCGATACCGATGATCGGCTTGTCCGATTGCAGCTCTTCGCGCGACACGCCAAAGTTCATGTAACGCTCGAGATAAAGCGCGGTCATGTCTGGATTGTCGGGATTATCGAACCAAGCGCGCGAACGCAGCTTCTGGGGCTTGCTGGCAGTCATTTCCTCATACCTCACTGTCCGCGCTGGCGGATCGTGCCTCAACGATTGCAGCTTTCTAGCATGCCCGTGCCGAGAGTGAATGGAATTCTGCCAAAAAATCATACTTTTTAGAGGCGCGCAAAAAAGCGCTGTGCAATGTTCCAAAACGCGTCTGCTCGCTTACCAAATGAGGAGACGAAGACATGGGACTTGGGCCCTTGTTCTGTCGCGCCAGAAGCCGCAGATTCTTGCTGGCTCCACCGGCGCTCTACGATTAGGGTCGCCCCGCCGGGATAAGGCAAGCGGCCCAGGGGGAGTGACTTTGACTGACATCGTGGATTGGGTCGCCGTCGATTGGGGCACCTCGAACTTGCGCGCCTGGGGCATTGCCACCGATGGCGCGGTGACATTTTCGCGTAATTCCCCCAAGGGCATGGGCAAGCTGACGCGCGAGGACTACCCCGCCGCGCTGAGCGAGTTGCTTGATGGGGTCGCCAGCACACGCGGCGGCGCTATTGATGTGCTGGTCTGCGGCATGGCTGGCGCTCGCCAGGGATGGCTCGAAGCGCCCTATCTCGAGGCCCCCACCGATCTGCGCCATTTGCTGGCCGGCGCCGTGCAGCCCGCCATGCCCAATGGCCGCTTCGCGGTCTCGATTCTGCCCGGCGTCTGCCAGAAGAACGGCGCCGACAATGTGATGCGGGGTGAAGAAACCCAGTTGCTGGGCCTGGCCTCGTTGCGGCCCGGCTATACCGGCGTTGTCTGCATGCCCGGCACGCATTCCAAATGGGCCCAGCTCAACGGCACTCGCATTGATCGTTTCGCCACCGCCATGACCGGCGAATTGTTCGAAATCCTCAGTACCCATTCGGTGCTGCGCCATTCCCTCAATGGCAGTCTCGATGGCCCCGGCCGCGCTGCAGGCTTTGCCGCGGGCGCGGAGGCAGGCCTTGAGCGCCCGCAGGAATTGCTCGGCCAATTGTTTCAGGTGCGCGCCGGCTCGCTTCTCTCCGGTCGCGCGCCCGATTGGTGTGCCGGCTTCCTGTCCGGCCTATTGATCGGCACAGAGGTCGGCAGCAATCGTCATCTGATCGGTGCCGAACCTGTGCCATTGATCGGCTCGGCCGCACTTTGCGCGCTTTATGCCGATGTGCTGGCCAAAACCGGCGCCACCGGCATCCCAATCGACGCTACAGATGTGGTACTGGCAGGCCTCAAGGCGGCCCGCAGTACCATCGCCTGACCGGAGTTATCCCATGAATCACCGTCACATCATCGCCATCCTGCGCGGCATCACACCGCCCGAAACCGTTGCCGTCTGCGAGGCGCTGGTCGCCGCCGGGATCACCATGATCGAGGTGCCGCTCAATTCCCCCGATGCGCTGACCAGCATTGCGCTGGCCTCCAACGCCCTGGGCGACAAGGCGGCCATTGGCGCGGGCACCGTGCTCACCAAGAAGCAGGTCTGGGCCGTGGCCGATGCGGGAGGCACGTTCATCGTTTCGCCCAACACCAATAAGGCTGTGATCGAAGAGACGGTCCGCATCCAGATGCTCTCCTATCCCGGCGTGTTCACCCCCACCGAAGCCTTCCGCGCCATCAAGGCGGGCGCCACCGGGCTCAAATTCTTTCCTGCCGAAGTGCTGGGCGCCAAGGGCATCAAGGCGATCAAGGCTGTACTGCCGCCGGAAATGCCGGTCTATGCGGTTGGTGGAGCCAATCCCGACAATTTCAGCGAGTTCTTCGCTGCCGGCTGCACCGGCTTTGGCCTGGGCACCTATATCTACAAGCCCGGCATGGACGTGGCGCAGGTCGCCGAACGCGCCGCCATCGCCGTCGCCGCCTATGACAAGGGCCTGGCCCAATGACGCAGACGGCTAAACTCCTGCTCGACAGCCAATGCGCTCTGGGCGAAGGCCCCATCTGGCATCCCGGTCGCCAACAGCTCTTCTTCTTCGACATCAACGAGCAGACATTGTTTGCCGTTACCTCCGCAGGTGAAATCGCCGACAGTTGGCTGTTCAACGAGATCGTGGCTGCCGCGGCCATTGTCGATGACCACACGCTGGTGCTGGCCACCGAAACCGGCCTCAAACAGTTCGATCTGGCCACCGGCGGCATGAACCGCATCAACGAGATCGAGGCCGATAACGCGCTGACCCGCACCAATGACAGCCGCGTACATCCCTCCGGAGCGTTCTGGATCGGTACGATGGCCAAGGGCGAAGCGGAATCCCCGATCGGCGCGGTCTATCACTATCGCAATGGCGCCCTGACAACGCTCAAATCCGGGATCAAGATTCCCAATGCCACCTGCTTTTCACCTGACGGCAGTATCGCCTATTGGTCCGACACGCCGACCAAAAAGATCATGCAATGCCCCACCGATCCGGCGACCGGCTTGCCGACTGGCGAATGGACCCTGTTTGCCGACGTCTCGGATCATCGCGGCTATCCTGATGGTGCGGTGGTCGATAGCGAGGGCTATCTGTGGAACGCCCGCTGGGGTGGCTCCTGCGTCGTCCGCCACGCGCCCGACGGCTCGGTGGACCGGGTCATCGAGGTCCCCGTCAGCCAGGTCACCTGCCCTGCTTTCGGCGGCCCCGATCTGAAAACGCTGTTCATCACCACGGCCAACAAGAATCTCAGCGCCGAACAGCTTGCCGCCGAGAAAGTTGCCGGCGGCCTGTTTGCCATTGCCGTCGATGTCGCCGGCCTTCCTGAAACTCCAATTGCCCTTTAGAGCCAGAAAATGACCCCTGCCCTAGGCGTTTGCTATTACCCTGAACACTGGCCCGAAGACTGGTGGGACCGCGACGCCGCCCGCATGGCCGAGGTCGGCATCAAATTCGTCCGCATCGGCGAATTCGCCTGGTCGAGGCTCGAGCCGGCCTCGGGCGATCTGCGCTTTGATTGGATCATCCGGGCCATGGACGTGCTCGGACGCCACGGCCTCAAGGTTGTCTTCGGCACGCCCACCGCCACGCCCCCGCGCTGGATGGTCGATAAGCATCCCGACATGCTCGCCGTCGATGCCAATGGCCGCAAAAAGGGTTTCGGCTCACGCCGCCATTACGATTTCTCGCATCTCGGCTACCGCGAGGAAGCCGCCCGCATCACCCAGCTTCTCGCCGATGCCGTCGGCAATCACCCGGCGCTTGGCGGCTGGCAGACCGACAACGAATATGGCTGCCATGGCACGACCTATTCCTATTCGCCCGCCGCCCTCGCCGGTTTCCGCATCTGGCTCGAGGCCCGCTACGGCGCGATCGAGGCGTTGAACGAAGCCTGGGGCAATGTCTTCTGGTCCATGGAATATAATCGCTTCGACCAGATCGAACTCCCCAACCTGTTGGTCGCCGAAGCCGCGCCCGCCCACGATCTCGATTTCCGCCGCTACGCCTCTGACCAGGTCGCTGCCTTCAACAAGGTGCAGTACGATATCCTCAAGGCCAAGCGCCCCGACTTGCCGGTCATCCACAATTTCATGGGCCGCTACACCGAATTCGACCATTACGACGTGGCCGAAACGCTCGACGTCGCCAGCTGGGATGCCTATCCGCTCGGCCACCTTGCCCAGAGCGACGAGCCGGAGGACGTCAAGCGCCATTACATGCGCCAGGGCGAACCCGATTATCAGGCTTTCCACCACGATCTCTATCGTGCCGTCGGCCATGGCCGCATGTGGATCATGGAACAGCAGCCCGGTCCGGTGAACTGGGCCAATTTCAATCCCGATCCGCTCCCCGGCATGGCCCGCCTCTGGGCCTGGGAAGCCTTTGCACATGGCGCTGAAGTTGTCTCCTATTTCCGCTGGAGGCAGGCCCCGTTTGCGCAGGAGCAGATGCATGCCGGCCTGTTGCGGCCCGATAGCGAACCGGCGCCCGCCTATCATGAAGCCAGCCAGGTCGCCCAGGAACTACGCCAGACCGGCATTGCCGGAACGGCCGCCAAAGGCCGCGTCGCCATCGTTTTCGACTATCAGAGCGAATGGGCCTGGCAGATCCAGCCCCAGGCCAAGGGCTTTTCCCACGGCGCCCATGTCCGCGCCGTTTATGCCGCCTTCCGCAAGCATGGCGTCGATATCGATATCCTGCCGCCCAGCACCAAGAGCTTTGCCGGCTATGACATCGTCGCCATTCCCGCGCTCTTTGCCTGGAATGACGCCCTGCGCGAAGCCATTGCCGACTTCGACGGTCACCTGCTGCTTGGACCGCGCTCCGGCTCCAAGACACAGAACTTCGCCATCCCACCCGCTCTGGCGCCCGACCTGCCGAGCAATCTGCTCGACGCCAAGGTGCTGCGCATCGACAGCCTCGATCCGACCCTTGATGTGGAAGTGCGCGGCGGCGGCGGTGCTGTGCGACATTGGCGCGAACGCATCGAGACGCGCGCGGAAGTGGAAATCGAGGATGCCGATGGCTGGCCGGTACTGATCGCCCAGGGCAAGCTGCATTATCTGGCGGCCAGCGGTACCAAGGCGCTTACCCAACGCATCATCGACTATCTGATTGACGAAGCCGATCTGCCCACGCTGCTGCTGCCTGCCGGCGTTCGCTCCCGCGTCCGCGACGGCTTCCGCATCTATGTGAACTACGGCTCCGGCGCCGCTACCCTAAATCCAGCTGCTGACGAATCCGGCTACGTGCTTGGCGTTGCTGAAATGCCGGCCGCAGGTGTCACCGTGGCGCGACTCGCCAAGGTCTCGTGATATTGGGAACGGCGGTGCGGATATCGAACCGCCCCGCCGTTTCATCCCAGCGCAGCCAATGCACTCCGCCCGTCCGCAGCGACGCCGCATCGATATATTGCGCCGCGGTACAGGTCGCCGGCACCCTGATGCGGCTGATCACCAGATCATGCAGCGAGCAATCCTCGGCAAAAGCTGCAGCACTCTTGATCACGGCGATTGAGAATTCCGGCATTGTCGCCACGCAAGCAATGCTGTCGCACCGTGCTTCCGGCAGTTCCTGCGCGATCTCTTCCCGATAGTGCTGGCTCCAGACGTCCACGGCAAAGCTGCCTGCGCGGCCGGTCACCAGTCCCACGCCCTCCGCACCGCGTAACGCAATGGCCTGCGTCGTGTCTGCCACCAGAATATCGGGACGCTGATCGAGGCCCAGCAGCAAGATCAGCGGCAGCGCGACCACCGGCCCCAGCATCCGCCACCAATTGCCGACAAAGGCAAACCAGGCCAGCGCGGCAATTCCAATCAGGAGGGCGACAGGCGTAAGCAGGGGGTTACCGGTCAGCCCCTCGCTCCATCCGGCTACCAGCACGCCCCCATCGACCATGCGGTCAATTCCCCACCCCATGACGGATACCGCCGCGCCCTCGATGCCGAAGGGCATCAGCAAGACCGAGATCACGGCAAATGGCATGATGACAAGGCTCACCACCGGCAGCACCAGCACATTGCCGACCACCCCCAGCGGCGCCGTCTGCTGGAAGTGGTAGGCCGAGAATAGCAGCGTCGCCAGGCCGGCAATGAAGCTGGTCATCGCCGTCACCCAGACCGTGCTGCCCATGCGCAGCAGCCAGCCGCTCTGCCCCTTTACCGGCCGGCGGGGTAGCTCGAAATATCCGATCAGTCCGACCACGGCGGCGAAAGACAGCTGAAAACTGGGCCGGAACACGCTGGCCGGATCGATCAGGATGATCGCCAGCGCCGCAAACGCCACATTGCGCATGGTCAGCGCCCGCCGCCCGGCCAGCACCGCGCCAAAGATCAGCGCCAGCATGATGGTCGAGCGCAGAGCCGGCACATTGGCCG
Source organism: Devosia sp. LC5 (assembly GCF_000735585.1). GTDB lineage: Bacteria > Pseudomonadota > Alphaproteobacteria > Rhizobiales > Devosiaceae > Devosia. The sequence goes on along the minus strand of NZ_JNNO01000001.1, from coordinate 91,769 downwards.
GTCCGCCCGCCAGCATCAGATAACCCGCCGCCGCCACCAAGCCGCCAATGGCAGCCAGTTTCTTGACCGGCAGCCGCGTGCCTAAAGCCGGCACCGAGGCTAGCCCCAACCGCAACAGCCAGAACACCCCGCCCGCCACGATCGACAGATGCAGCCCCGAAATCGAATAGATATGCGCCAGCCCCGACTCAGCCAGGATATCCCGGGTTTGGTCGCTCAGCGCACTCTGATCGCCCATCACCATGGCCCGGCCTATCGCTGCGGTGTCGCCGTCGAGTACCGCATCGATCCGCCCCCCGATGCTGAAGCGCAGGCTCTCGATCATCCGGTTCACATCAAACCCGCTGGCCCGCGTTACCAGCGCAAAATCACCGATTACTGAGCCATAGGCGCCGATGCCGGAAAAATACGAGTGGAACTGCCCATCATAGCCGCCCGGCAAAACCGGCCCCGGCACGGGCGCTAGCCGGAACCGGCCCGATATGATGTCGCCGAGTTCCAGTGCAGGCGCGGCGGGCACAAGCAACCGCGCTTTGGCGATTGCCACCGGCTGCGTCGTCCCCATCGGCACCAGCCCGGACACGACAATCCGGCGCTCCTCCGCATTGGCCGAGATGATCTCATCGACCCGCGCCTCAAACTCACCATAGGCCGGAAATGCCAGCATCTGGGTGCCGAACAATGCGCTGTGAATCGGCAGCAGGCAGAGCCCGGCCCAGAACGCGCCGAGCAATGCGACCACGGGCAAGGCCCGGAACCGCCAGGCCATGGCCAGTGCGGCGACAAGAACCAAAGCGACGCCAATCAGAGCCTGCGGCAGCGGTTCAAACGGCAGTTGCGCATAAGCCGCTAGTCCGAAAACCATGGCGAAGGGCAGCAGTACAAATAGCCGCCGCGTTACGACGGCAGTAGATAGCCCATGGTGAAGAGAGGCAAAAACGCCGCTTCTGTCTTTAGTTAGCGGCCATACCTGTCGTTTTGCTGGAACTGGATTCGGCCGTATGCGAGCCCGCTCCGGCGCGGTTCTCGGCTCAAGTGTTTCTGCCCCCAGCACCCGCCTAGCCCCCGCCCTTGCGCTCGTGCCCCTCTATGGTACACACGGCTCGCAAATTCGTCCAAACTTTCCGGTCGCCATGTCTCAGGTTGTCACCCGCTTCGCTCCTTCGCCCACCGGCTATCTACATATTGGCGGTGCCCGCACGGCGCTGTTCAATTGGGCCTATGCCCGCAAGACCGGCGGCAAGATGCTCCTGCGCATCGAAGACACCGACCGCGAACGTTCCACCGAAGCCGCCGTCGTGGCGTTGATCGATGGCCTGACCTGGCTTGGGCTCACCTGGGAAGGCGAGCCAATCAGCCAGTTTGGCCGGGCTGCCCGCCACGCCGAAGTGGCGCATGAGCTGGTGAAAATGGGCCATGCTTATTATTGCTATTGCTCGCCCGCCGAGCTCGACCAGATGCGCGAAGAAGCGCGCGCTGCCGGCAAGCCGCCGCGCTACAATGGCTATTGGCGCGACCGCGATCCCAAGGAGGCGCCGTCCGGCGTCGAACCCGTCATCCGCATCAAGGCCCCGCTCACCGGCGAGATCGCCGTCGACGATCACGTCCAGGGCAAGGTCGTGTTCAAGACCGAGAACCTGGACGATTTCATCATCCTGCGCTCCGACGGCACGCCGACCTATATGCACGCCGTGGTGGTGGACGATCACGATATGGGCGTCACTCACATCATCCGTGGCGACGACCACCTAACCAATGCCGCCCGCCAGATCGTCATCTACAATGCCATGGGCTGGACAGTGCCGGAGATGTCGCACATCCCACTGATCCATGGTCCTGATGGCGCCAAGCTCTCCAAGCGCCACGGCGCTTTAGGCGTCGAGGCCTATCGCCAGATGGGCTATCTGCCCGAAGCGCTGCGTAATTATCTCGCCCGGCTGGGCTGGAGCCACGACGACGACGAGATTTTCTCCACCGAGCAGATGGTGGAATGGTTCAGCCTCGAGGGCCTGAACAAGGGCGCGGCCCGTTTCGACTTCGTCAAGCTCGAGAGCATTAACGGCCACTATATTCGCGAGGCCAAGCCGGATTACCTCTACGACATCATGATCGCGACCGCCGAGGAAGTTGGCCGACTGGCCGATCTCGAAGGCCTCGTCGCCAACAGGGCAACGGCGCTGGCCGCCCTGCCCGAGCTGCAGCCCCGCGCCAAGACCATTCTCGAGCTGATCGATCTTGCCCAGTTCATCTATGCGTCACGTCCGCTTGCTATCGACGCAGCAGCATCGGCTCTGTTGACCCCCGATGCCCGTGGCGTTCTGGCCGATATGGAGGAAACCCTGCGCGGCCTCAACGAGTGGAGCGTTCCGGCCATTGACGCGGCCATGCGTGCGCTGGCGGAAACCAAGGGCCTCAAGCTGGGCAAGCTCGCCCAGCCGCTGCGCGCCGCCCTCACCGGCCGTACCGTGTCGCCGGGCATTTTCGAGGTCATGGTGTTGATCGGGCGCGAGGAAAGCATGGCCCGCCTGGCCGACCAGACCGCCGCTCACTAGAGCGCGAGGAGGGTAAGCGCTGCTTACCTATCGATTGCATCGCGGGGGCGAAAACTGATACCTCTCCCGCATGCTGCTACGCAGATTTGCCGGCCCAGCCCAACCGAAATTCCTTCCCTTCGGGCGCGCGGCCAACGAGGAGAGCTGAATGACCGATAAAGTCGCCAAACTCGTCATCGGGGACCAGACCTACGAATTTCCGGTACTGGCCGGATCTGTCGGGCCTGAAGTGATCGACATCCGATCTTTGTACGCCAAGACCGGGCTGTTCACCTACGATCCCGGCTTCACTTCGACCGCGGCTTGTGACAGCGCGATCACCTATATCGATGGCGACAAGGGCGAATTGCTCTATCGCGGCTATCCGATCGACCAGCTTGCCGCCGAGAGCAATTACCTCGAAGTCTGCTACCTGCTGCTCTATGGGGAGCTGCCCAGCAAGGCCCAGATGGCCGAATTTGACGAGCTGGTGACCCGCCACACCATGGTGCATGAACAGATGCACTATTTCTTCCGTGGCTTCCGCCGTGACGCTCACCCGATGGCTGTCATGACCGGCGTGGTCGGCGCCATGGCCGCTTTCTACCACGACTCCACCGACATCAACGATCCGCGTCAGCGCGAGATCGCCTCGATCCGCATGATCGCCAAGATGCCTACGATCGCTGCCATGGCCTACAAATATTCGGTTGGTCAGCCCTTCGTCTATCCGCGCAACGATCTCGATTACGCGGCCAATTTCCTGCATATGTGCTTTGCCGTGCCGGCCGAGGAATACAAGGTCGATCCCCGCATTGCCCGCGCCATGGACCTGATCTTCACGCTCCATGCCGATCACGAGCAGAACGCCTCGACCTCGACGGTGCGCCTCTCCGGCTCGTCCGACGCCAACCCCTTCGCCTGTATCGCGGCCGGCGTTGCCTGCCTGTGGGGCCCGGCGCATGGTGGCGCCAATGAAGCCGCACTCAACATGCTGCGCGAAATCGGCACCGTCGATCGGATCCCCGAATTCATCGCCCGCGCCAAGGACAAGAACGACCCGTTCCGCCTGATGGGTTTTGGCCACCGCGTGTATAAGAACTTCGATCCGCGCGCTACGGTGATGCAGGCCACGGCCAAGGAAGTGCTCGACATTCTGGGCGTGCACAATAACCCGACGCTGCAGGTTGCCCAGGAACTCGAAAAAATCGCGCTTGAGGACCCCTACTTCATCGACCGCAAGCTCTACCCGAACGTCGATTTCTATTCGGGCGTGATCCTGGATGCCATCGGCTTCCCCACCTCGATGTTCACCGTGCTGTTCGCCGTCGCGCGCACTGTCGGCTGGATTTCGCAGTGGAAGGAAATGATCGGCGACCCGCAGAAGAAAATCGGCCGCCCACGCCAGCTCTATAACGGCTCGCCAGCGCGCGAGTTCGAGCCCATCGCGACGCGCTGAGGCATCAGCTCCCTACAAGCCGGCGGCCCCATCCTTGGTCAAGGATGGGGCCGTTTTCATCAGTGGAGTTGAGTGCTAAACCCGCCACCAGGCAAGGACCCGATCTGCCGGGTCCTGTCGCGGGGATTCGGGCTCGCCATGCTCCATCAGGTCAGACAGTTCGCCAAACGCGGCAATCTGGGCCTGGCGGGCGGCCTTGTCGTCGAGCAGTTTGCGTACCGCCCCGCGCAACACCGTGGCATCCGGTTGCGACAAAACCAGTTCTGGCGCCGCCGCTCGCTTGAGCACGATATTGGGCAGGCCGACCATGGGCCTGCCGATTTTCTCGTAGACCCGGGCCTGGTGCCCATCCATGACGTAGCTGATGACCATCGGCACGCCCGCCAGCGCCAATTCCAGCGTTGCCGTGCCGGACACGGCCAATGCTAGCACCGCCTGCTGGTACAGCGCCGCTCGCTCGGAGCGCTCGGCAATCACCGTGACCGGCACCGGCCAATCCGCGACCTCTCGGCGCAAGCGTTCCGCCAGGACCGGCAGGGTCGGTATAACGAAGCGGGTCACCGCCGGATGATCTGCCACCTTCGCGGCAACCTGTCGGAATAGCGGCAAATGCCGTCGCAATTCGCCATCCCGGCTACCTGGCAACAAGATCAGTGGGCCCGATTCCACGGCGTCGCGCTGCTGCAGCCGCTCGCGCAAGGCCGGATGGCCGACATAGGCCGTTGGTGGTCCACCCAGCCGGGCCATTACCTCTGGCTCGAAGGGCAACACGGCCAGCACTTCATTGAATAGCGGCGTGAGCTTGGCCGCCCGCCCGGGCGAGCGTGCCCAAACCGAGGGCGCTACATAAAGCAGGATCGGCCCACTATGCCCCATGGCGCGCAACCGCCGCGCCAGCAGGGCGGAGAAATCCTGAGCGTCGAATAGCACGACGATGTCGGGCTGGCTCGACCGGATCATTCGCGCTGTCTGCTCGATCCGCCACAATAGCAGCGGCAGGCGCAGCAGCACATCGGTGACGCCCATGACCGACAGGTTGCTCATCGGAAACAGCGAGCGCAGCCCCTGCCCGATCAGCTCATCGCCGCCGACGCCACGAAGCTCCAGCGCCACTCGCTCGCGCAGGCGGCGGACCAGGTCGGCGGCAATCCTGTCGCCGGACGGTTCGCCGGCCAGCACGAACAGCTTGAGCGGCCTGGCCATGGGCAATGTCATGCGGCGCTCCGCTGCTGGCGCTAATCGAGCGTGGGGCCGTTGCGCGGCAACAGGATCGGGCGATCCGACGCTGCGGCGATGAACGCCACGACGTCCTGTACCAAGGCATTGCCCTTGAACAGTTCGGCCGCATCCTCAACGCGCTCGCGCAATGTGCCTTCGCTGGCGAAAATCATGCGATAGGCCGCTCGCAGCTTGTGGATCGCTTCACGATCGAACTTGCGCCGCTTGAGCCCGACGAGATTGAGCCCGGTCAGCACGGCGCGATTGCCCACCGCCATGCCATAGGGGATCACGTCGCCATCGACCATGGAATGGGCGCCGATAAAGGCGTGCGCGCCAACGCGGGTGAACTGGTGCACGACACAATTGCCGCCGAAGATGACATTGTCACCGACCTGGCAATGCCCGGCAATGCCGACGTAATTGGCCATGATGACATTGTTGCCGATGATGGCATCATGCGCGACATGGGCACTGGCCATGATCAGGCAATCATTGCCGATCTTGGTCAGCATGCCGCCCCCGTCAGTGCCTGGATTAAGGGTTGCCGATTCCCGGATGACGCAACGCTCCCCGATCACCAGGCGAGAATTCTCGCCGTGATACTTGCGGTCCTGCGGCTCAAGTCCGACCGAGGCAAACGGAAATATCCGCGTCCCCGCACCGACCTCGGTATTGCCGTCGATGACGACGTGGGACACCAGTTCCACATCGTCGTGCAGAATGACCTTGTCCCCCACAATGCAATAGGGGCCGATCTTGACGCCTTTGCCGATGCGCGCGTGCTGCCCGACGATTGCCGTCGGGTGAATTGCGGCATCGCTCACGATGTCGCCTCGATGATCATGGCTGTGATCTCCGCCTCCGCGATAACGGTGCCTTCGACGATGGCCTTGGCTTGGTAGCGCCCGACATTACGCCGCCGCTGGATCTTGGCGATATGGAATTCGATGACGTCGCCGGGACCGGCCGGCTTGCGGAATTTGGCCTTGTCGACGCCCAGCATCAGGACGATGTTTTTCTTGCCGCCACCGGAATCGTGCTTGATCACAATCGCGCCGGCCGTCTGCGCCATGCCCTCGATAATCAGCACACCGGGAAAAATCGGATTCTCGGGAAAATGACCCTGAAAGATGGGCTCATTGAAGGTCACGTTCTTGATGCCCACGGCTGTCTCATCGCCATCGATCTTGACAATCTTGTCGATCATCAGGAACGGGTAGCGGTGAGGCAGGCTCCTGAGGATTTCGGCGATATCCATCGCCGCCAGTTCAGTACCCTCTATCGCGCTGTCGGTCATCCCCGCTTGTCCCCTTTTGTCAGTTTGCGCATTGTGGCGATCTCGCGCCAGAAATCTCTTATATCCTGCGCCGGAGCTCCGGCAAGTTTGGACCCTGCGGGCCAATCCTTGGTGACGGCTGCCCGGCCATGGATTACCGAGCCTGACCCAATCGTCAGATGGCCGGAGGTACCTGCGCCGCCGGCCATCAGGACGCCATCGCCGATAATGGTAGATCCGGCTAGGCCGCTCATCGCCGCAATGATGCAATTGCGGCCAATCCTGCAGTTATGACCGATCTGGACCAGATTATCGATCTTGGTGCCTTCACCGACCATGGTGTCGCCCAGCGCGCCCCGATCAATGGTGGAATTGGCGCCCACTTCGACGCGATCCTGAACCAGGACGCGGCCCAGCTGCGGCAGCTTGCGGTTGCTGATGCCGAAGTCCAGCCAGCCAAACCCTTCGGTGCCGATGCGCACACCGGACTGGATGACGACGTCATTGCCGATATGGGCGCAATCGATGGTGCAATTGGCCGCGATGATGCAATTGCGCCCGATGGTCACCCCAGCGCCGATAACTGTGTTGGCACCGATGATCGTGCCGCGGCCGATTTCGACACCGGCGCCAATCACCACGTTGGTGCCCAGCGTCACATCGCGCTCAAAGACCGGTGCGCCAAGATCGTCCCGGCCGGCCGCAATGATGGAGCGGGTGTTGGATGGGTAGAGCTGATCGAGAATATCGGCGAACAGGTGATGCGGCTTATCGGTGACAACCGCCACGCTGCCAGCTGGAACGGCATCGCGCAGTGCCGGCAATACGATGACAGCGCCCGCCGACGTTTTGCGGAGGGCCTCGGTGTAGCTGGCGTGGGCGGCCAGCGCGAGATCGCCGGGAGCAGCAAGATCCAGCTCGGCAACACCCGATATTGTCGGGTCGGCCTGCTGGGAGGGCAGCAATTCACTGCGGCCCAGCGCAGTCAGGATCGCGCCAAGCGTGGCCGTTCCGGCGAAACGATGAAATCGGGTATCGACCATGATATCACTTAAAACAATTGAGCCGCGGCGCTACCGCCCCGCGGCTCAATAACTGAGTCACTGCACTTTAGCCTACAGCAGAGTCTGCAGGGTCAGCTGGAACAACTGGGTGCGGTCGTCGGTCGACTTGTTCAGCACGTGGGCGAAGTCGCCACGCAGCGGGCCGAACGGCGAGTCCCAGATCAGCGAGGCGCCGATCGAAGTCCGCCATGGCGAGTCAATGCTGTCAGGATCAACCGCATTGCCATTCGTGTTCGGCAGAGTGCCGTCATCGATCCAGGCAGCGTCAGCCCAGATTGCACCCGACAGGCCATAGGTCTCCGGCAGAACCGGGATCGGGAACTGGATTTCCGCAGAGAGGCCAGCATACATGGTCGCGCCCAGATATTGGTCACCCACGATACGCGGACCCAGGCCACGGCTTTCAAAGCCACGGATCAACTGCGAACCCGGCAAGAAGGCTTCCACGACATTGACGCCATCGCCGCTGAAGTCATTGATCACGCCGGCCTGGCCCCTGACGCTGGCAACGATGCCGCTATCGTCAAGCAGAGGAATGAAATAGCGGGCACGAGCTTCGCTCTTGAGCAGGTTATGGTCCCAGCCGATATATTGCTGGGTAAAGGTCGCATAGAGACCGGTCGTCGGCTTCTTGGTGTCGTCAAGGCTATTCCAGGTCAGCGTGTAGCCAACGAATGCCTTGTAGAACTCATCGCCATCATTGAGCAGCAGCGACGTATAGGTGCCATCGGTGTCGGTAATGAGCTTGCGCTCGGCACCAGCGAATACCGTAGCCGACAGGTCGCCCATGATCGGCATGCTGGCACGCAACTGACCACCAGTTGCCTGGACACCATAATAGTTGCGCGACGACTCATCGGTGATGCGGTGATAGGCATCGACGCCTGCCGCAACCTTGAGGCCCATGAAGCGGGGCTCGGTGAACGAGAAGTCGAAGGTACGACCCGATTCCGACGCACCGATTGCGGCACGCAGATATTGGCCACGGCCCAGGAAGTTGCGTTCGGTCAGCGAGATTTCGCCCAGAATGCCTTCCGAGGTCGAGTAACCGGCCGTCGCGCCATATTCGCCCGTCGACTGTTCGGTCACGGCAATGTTCAGCACGACCTTGTCGGCGGCAGAGCCAGGCGCGGTCGACAGCTGCACGGCGGAGAAGAAGCCGAGCGCTTCGATGTTCTTGCGGCCACGGATCACCATGGAACGGTTGAAGGGGTCGCCTTCACCGAATTCCAGTTCGCGACGGATCACGAAGTCGCGGGTCTTGGTATTGCCGGTGATGTTGATGCGCTCGACATAGATGCGGGCACCCTCGTCCACCAGATAGGTGACGTTGAAGCGGCTATTGGTGACATCGCGGTCAAGACGGGCACGGACGTCAGCAAAGGCATAGCCCTGCGACGTGGCCTCATAGGACATGTCCTCGATGGTCTTCTGCAGGTCGCTCACCGAGTAGCCACCACCCTCACGGGTATCGACCGAACCGGTCAGTGCATTGGTGTTGAGGCCATCAATGCTGGTCTCGATACCGACATTGCCAAAGGTGTACTTCTGGCCTTCATTGATGGTGAAGTTGATGAAGTAGGCATTGCGCGAGGCATCGAACTCGCCGACCGAAGTCACCTGCGTGTCAGGATAGCCGCGATTGGCGTAATAGAGGCGGATGCGCTCGCGGTCGACAGCGAGCTTTTGCTCGTCATAGCTGTCATCCTTGAAAAGCCAGCTCAGGAAGCCGGTTTCCTTGGTGAGCATAGCGCCCTTGAGATTACCGGAATTGAACGCATTGTTCCCGGTGAAATTAATTGCCGCGATGCCGGCGCGATCGCCTTCGTTGACCACGAAGGTCACGCGAACACGGCCATCCGGAATAACTTCGGTGCGAGCCGTGACAGACACGCCGCGGAAGCCATCGCGATCATAGGCCTGGCGGATGCTTTCAGTATCGGCTGCGAGGCGCTGCTGGGAGAAGATGCCCGACGTGGACATGTCCACCATGGTGAGCAGCTGCTTGTCGGAGAAACGACGGTTTCCCTCGAACAAGACCGAACCAACAAGCTGTTGTTGCTGGGCGTGAGCAGAGACAACGCCAAGAAGCGGAACACCGGAACCTGCCAGGGGGGCAGCGCCCAGGATTGCCAGCGCCAAGAAAGCGCCGCGCATCAGCTTGGTGGGGTGGATCATATTTTTATTGCCTTCTGCGACCAGGCCCAAGGGCTCGCCATGCACAGCGCTCCCCCAAGCAAACTCCATTGCACCGTTTTACCGTCTTTTTAACCAACGGCAAGGCGGAAGCCCCGACGCGGTTAGCAAATGATTGGTGCCCTTGTATTCCTGCAACACCTTGCGAACCAAGGTTAACCAGAGGCTAACCCAGAGTTCTCAGATAGGCAAACAGGGTGTCGTTAAAGAGCGTGAACACCATGAGAGCCAAGACCAGGGCAAACCCGAAACGGAACCCTATTTCCTGAACTTTCATGCTGAGCGGACGCCCTCGCACGGCTTCGACGAGATAGTACAATAAGTGCCCGCCGTCGAGCATAGGTACGGGTAAAAGGTTGAAGATTCCGATATTAAGCGACAACAAGGCTGTCAGATTGACCAGCGCGATGATGCCCAGCGTCGCCACTTCCCCGGAAACCTTGGCGACCTTGACCGGTCCGCCCAATTGTTCGACATCGCCCCGTCCTACGAAAAAATCGCCTAGGAAGGCGCCGGTGCGCTGCACGATGAAGCGGATTTCCTCCACCGTCATGCCAATCGCCTCGATTGGACCGGGGCGATAGAGGCTTACATCGGCCTGATCGACGTTCCGACTCACCCCGATGCGGCCAATCCGCTGGTTATTGCCGAACCGATCCTGCACCTCGACGGCCTCGGGTGTGAGCTCGATGGTCTGGTCCGTGCCGCCACGCTCGATGACGATGCTGACCGGCCGCTGTGGCGCCGTGGCGATGAAGCGCTGGAAATCGTCGAAGCCGCGCACGACATAGCCATCGACGGACACCACGGTATCCCCGGCCTCGAGGCCAGCCGCCTCGGCAACGGAGGCCGCCACTACCTCCCCGATCACCGGGGGGATGGTGTAGCGGCCATAGCCGAGCAGCAGGGCATAGAGGATGACAAAGGTGAGGATGACGTTGGCGATGGGGCCCGCAGCGACCACTGCGATGCGCTGCCAGACATTCTTGTTGGCGAAAAGCTGCGGCGCGAGTGCGGGATCAAAGTTGGCCAGCGCCTCGGCATCCGGCACGCTGGCCGCGTTCATGTCCCCAACGAACCGTACATAACCGCCGAGCGGAATTGCAGAAATCCGCCAGCGCGTGCCGTACTTGTCGTCCCAGCCGATCAATTCCCGGCCGAACCCGATGGAAAAGGTCTGGATCGCCACGCCATTCCAGCGCGCCACCAGATAATGCCCCATCTCGTGCACGAACACGATGACAGTGAGTACCGCCAGGAACGGAATGACGTAGGAAAGCAACCAGAAGGCGAAGTCGAACATATCGTTCCTTATCGATCCGGCCAAAACAGCGGCCGGGTCATCACCAGTAGAGCAGGCCCTGGGCCACGGCGTCAAAGCCGCCATGCAGGCCGCCCACGATCAAAACCAGCAAGACGCCAAATGTGAGGCTATCGAGCCGGTCCATCAGGCCGCCATGACCCGGAATAATATCGCCGCTATCCTTGATGCGGAAATGACGTTTGATTGCGCTCTCGCCCAGATCACCCAACTGCCCCAAAACGCTGATCGAGGCCGAGAGCGTGAGGCCGATCCACCAGGGTGAATCCGTGAACACGACCCACAGCAGCAGCCCTGCCCCGGTACCCAGCGCCAGCCCGCCAAGCGCGCCCGACCAGGTTTTGGAGGGCGAAATATCGGGCGCCAGCTTTTCCCCGCCGATCTGCCTTCCAGTAAAAAAGGCTGCAGAATCAGTCATCCAAACCACCGTGCCGAGATAAAGGCCGGCCCAGACGCCGTGGATCGTCGTGCCCCGCATCATCAGCGCGGCGATGATGATGGCACCGAAAATCACCAATCCCAGCACGCGCCACCAGATCCCCTCGCCGCGCATTGCCAGCGCGATCACGCAGGCCACGGCGATGACTGCCATGCTGCCAAGTGGCCCGAACAGCGGGAAAATCACGCCGGACAGCACTACAAGTCCGATCAGCGCCATGCCGCCGGGCGTCAATGGCGCCCGCGATACCATGGTTTCCCATTCGCGATAGACGCCGCCAAATACCCCGCCAACCACGGCTGAAAACACGTAGCCGCCCAGATAGAGAGCCGTGGCCGTCAAGGCGATCAGGACGGCGGCGGATGCGAGACGCGGCCCGAGATCGGACCACAAGCGGCGGCGATTGGCAGACGGTTCTGACGAGAAATCGCCTGGATTGGTCAAGGTGATGCCGCCTCGATACCGCCGAACCGCCTGACACGCTGGGAGAAAATCTCCAGCACGCGAAGGAATGTGGCCTCATCGAAATCGGGCCAGTACTCATCCACGAAGACGAATTCCGAATATGCGGCCTGCCAGAGCAGGAAATTGGAAATACGCTGCTCGCCGCTGGTGCGGACGATCACGTCAGGATGCGGAATACCCGTCGTATAGAGCGCAGCCTCGATCGTGGCCTCGGTAATGTCCGATGGAGCGAGCCGGCCGGCGGCCACCTCAGCAGCGATTCTCCGGGTCGCATCGACGATTTCGGCCTTGCCGCCATAGTTGAAGGCGACGATCAGCACGAGGCCGGTATTGGCCGCCGTCTTGGCCTCGACATCATCGATCAGCCGAATGAGCGAAGGCTCGAGCCCGTCGCGCGAACCGATGATTCGCACCTGCACATTATTGCGGATCAGCCGTTGCAAATCTGACGCAACAAACCGGCGCAATAGATTGAAGATGAAGACAATTTCATCCTTTGGCCGCGTCCAGTTTTCCGATGAAAAGCTGAACACGGTGAGGTTTGCCACGCCGTAGTTGATGCACAGTTCGACAAGGTTTCGCAGCGCCTTGACGCCCTCGATATGTCCCTCGGTGCGGCGCTTGCCGCGCGCTTTCGCCCAGCGGCCATTGCCGTCCATGATCACGCCAATATGCGCCGGAATGCGCAGCGACGCAGGCGGAGCGAGTTCGGCAATGCTGGCGGGGTCGATGGACATCCACGCTCTCCTGGCGCAGTGGGTGGGCAGCTTAGACCTGCATGATTTCCTGTTCCTTGGCGGCGACGACACTATCGATTTCGGCCACGGCCGCATCGGTCGCCTTCTGCACCAGGTCGGCCTGTACGCGGGCATCATCCTGGCTCATATCGCCGTCTTTCTCGGCCTTTTTGAGAATATCCATACCATCGCGGCGGATATGGCGCACCGCCACACGGGCCTGCTCGGCATAATTGTGGGCAACCTTGGTCAGGTCGCGCCGGCGCTCTTCATTGAGTTCGGGCAGCGGCACGCGGATAATCTGCCCCTCCCCCATCGGGTTGAGCCCCAGGCCACTGTCGCGGATCGCCTTTTCGACGGCATTGGCCATTGAGCGATCCCAGACCTGCACGCTGAGCATGCGCGGCTCCGGCACTGTTACAGTAGCCACCTGATTCAGCGGCATGCGCGAACCATAGGCTTCCACCGTTACGGGTTCCAGCAGGCTCGCGCTGGCGCGGCCCGTCCGCAGTCCTGCCAACTCCTCGCGCAGCGAAGTGATGGATTTCTGCATGCGATTTTTGAGTTCGCTCAGGTCGTAGCTGGCGGCCATGGCTAAAGTCCTTCTCGTCTAGTTCGACGCGCTGACCAGGGTGCTGCGGGTCTTGCCGGCAAGCACGCCGGTCAGCCCACCCGGATCGTCGAGCGCGTATACGATTATCGGCATGGAATTGTCGCGGGCAAGCGCGAATGCGGCAGTATCCATGACCTTGAGGTTTTTCCCGATGACTTCGTCATAGCTGACCGTGTCATAGCGAAGCGCATCGGGATTTTTCATCGGGTCTGCTGAATAGACCCCGTCGACCTTGGTGCCCTTGAGCACGACATCGCATTCAAGCTCGATGGCGCGCAGCGTGGACGCCGTATCGGTCGTAAAGAACGGATTGCCGATGCCACCACCCAACACTACCACAAAACCGTCTTCCAGCGCCAATTTGGCGGCGCGAGCGGTAAAAGTATCGGCCACATTGGGCATGGTCACGGCGCTGAACGCCTTGGATTTAACACCTTGACGGGAGATTGCGTTAGACAGCGCCAGCGCGTTGATCATGGTGCCCAGCATGCCCATCAGGTCCGCTGTAACGCGATCGGTGCCATCAGCAGCGCCGGCCATGCCGCGGAAAATATTGCCGCCGCCGACCACGACACCGATCTGGACGCCCGTATTGGCGACATCGGCGATCTGCTTGGCGATGGCCTGCAAAAAGGGTGGTTCTATACCGAAGGAATTGTCCCCCGCCAGCGCTTCGCCCGAGACCTTGAGCAGAATGCGTTTATAGGCAGGCGCCATCGGCGAACCCCTTCAAGAAAAATTGTTTTGGGGCACCGAATCCGGCGGCACCCGCGCGACACTAGGCAATCGCGCTGCCAAGGGGAAGCACCGAACCTGTGCAAATTGTAGCTAGTTGAGGTTTCTGCGCTCAATCCCCGGCCAAATCATGGCCAGACGGAGAGCAGCGGACGGGCCCGAGGGCCCATCCGCAATTGGCTTACTTGACGCCGGCAGTGGCGGCGACTTCGGCAGCAAAGTCGGTCTCGACCTTCTCGATGCCCTCGCCCAGTGCGAAACGCACGAACTTGGTCAGCTTGATCGGAGCGCCGACTTCTTTCTCGGCATTCTTGAGCACGTCCGCGACCTTGGTCTCGCCATCGACGACGAACACCTGCGAGAGCAGAGTGACTTCCTCGAAATACTTGCGCATGCGGCCTTCGACCATCTTTTCGGCGATCTCGGCGGACTTGCCCGATTCCTTGACCTGCTCAAGAATGATGGCGCGCTCGCGAGCGACCACGTCCTGGTCCAGTTCTTCGGGGGCAATCGCCTGCGGCTGGGCAGCGGCAATGTGCATGGCGAGCTGCTTGCCGAGGCTCGACAGGGCAGCCTTGTCACCAGTCGACTCGAGAGCCACCAGGATGGCGATCTTGCCGAGGCCCGGCTTGACCGCGTTATGCACATAGCTTTCCACCACGCCATCGGTGACCGAAACGGTCTGCGTGCGGCGCAGGTTCATGTTCTCGCCGATCTTGGCGATGGCTTCGGTCAGTTCGGCCGAAACCGAGTGGCCCGAACCGGGGAACGGCATTTCGCCGAGCTTGACCACGTCGCCATCGGCGTCGAGTGCCAGCTTGGCAACATTGCTCACGATCGACTGGAACTGCTGGTTGAGCGCCACGAAGTCGGTCTCGGAATTGACTTCGACGGCAGCCGCGGTGGTGCCGTTGGTGGCAACGCCAACCAGGCCTTCGGCGGCAACGCGGTCAGCCTTCTTGGCAGCCTTGGCCAGGCCGCGCGTGCGCAGCCAATCGACTGCTGCTTCCATGTCGCCATTGGTCTCGGCCAGGGCCTTCTTGCAGTCCATCATGCCGACGCCGGTCGCGTCACGGAGCTGCTTAACCAGTGCTGCTGTGATTTCCATGGGTACACCTCTTGGCGGCCCCTCGCGGGGCCGCATATTTCAGATCAAAACGAAATCGGATTTAGCCGACTTAGTTGACACTTGCTTCGTCGGTCGGCAGGTCTTCGGCCGGAGCGCGCTCGGAAGCACCCAGATCCGCGCCGAGAGCCGAGGACGAACGGCCGATGCCGTCAATCGCAGCCTTGGAGACCAGCGACACATAGAGCTCGAGAGCGCGCGACGCGTCATCATTGCCCGGGATCGGGTAATCGACAGTGTCGGGATCGCAATTGGTGTCCACGATAGCCACGACCGGGATACCCAGACGACGGGCTTCCTTAATCGCGTTGGCTTCCTTGTTGGTGTCGATGACGAACAGCAAGGACGGCAGGTTGCCCATGTCCTTGATACCGCCCAGGTCACGCTCAAGGCGTTCCTGCTCGCGGCTCATCATCAGGCGTTCCTTCTTGGTGCGGAGCGCGAGTTCATCTTCGCTCAGCGACTCGAGTTCGCGCAGGCGCGAGATCGAGTTCGAAATGGTCTGCCAGTTGGTCAGCGTGCCGCCGAGCCAGCGCGAGTTGACATAGTACTGAGCCGACTGCTTGGCGGCATCGGCCACCAGGGGGGCGGCCTGACGCTTGGTGCCAACGAACAGCACGCGGCCACCGTCAGCGACGGTGTCGCTGATCAGCTGCAGTGCGCGGCTCAGGGCCGGCACAGTCTGGCTCAGGTCGAGAATGTGGATGTCGTTGCGAACGCCGAAAATATAACGCTCCATTTTCGGGTTCCAGCGATGCTTCTGGTGACCGAAGTGAACGCCTGCTTCGAGCAGTTGACGCATAGAAAAATCGGGCAGTGCCATGATGGCTGCTCCTTGTTTACCGGTTGATGCCTCCACGAAACATTTGCGACGGTCTCCCGCCACCGGATGGTTCTTCGGTTTCCCGAAAAGCCTGTCTCGTGTGTGAAATCGCGCTGACACGCAGTCAAACGCAGGGGCGATATAGGTGAAGCGGCCCAAGAAGGCAAGCGTTACCGCGATCAGGGCTTGCTTGGTTTGGCGGGCTCGACGGCGGTAAAGGCCAGTCCCACTTCGTCTTCGCTGCGCCAGACCACGCGATAAGGTTCGATCTGGTGGCGATCGGGGATCAGGATATAGGCGGCATCCGGGATATCTTCGGTCGAGGCGAAAGACAGCTTGGCCCCCTCCGGCGAGATATTCCTGATAGTGCCGGTTTTGCGGACAATGCCGTCCTCGTGCACCAATGTGGTCTCCACCTTGGCGGCTTGCCGCGGCACCTTGCGACGCTCGATCTTGGAAGTGGGTGTCATGACCTTTGCCCGGTTGAACCTGTGTTCTAACGGTGTTGGGTCACCATCGAATTACACATTTCATCGCGTTTTTAGCTATCCGGCAAGGCTGCCCGTGAGGAGACCGAGCGACGAAATTTGGCGTGATGGGGACCGGATGGGCCGGCACACCTATTACGGCAAGCAGCAAGGAGGCATGAGCCGCAGAAGTTATTCACAGAGCGGAACATTCATTTCATTGTGACTGCGATACGGATGAGGCGTTCGAAGAATGCAAGGCATAAAGCGTCTCAACATCGCCCGTTTTGCCGCAAAGTCGCGCACGTGTGCAAAGGCTCGCGTCACGCCGCGGCGGAATTGCAAGGCGCCTAGCAGAAGGCTGTTACAAGACCGTCGCAAACTTATGATTACAACGCGACCGCCGAGACGCTGTGTCCGGTAGCGGGTTTCCACTTGCACACGCTCGCAATGAATAGTTAGTCTTGCTTCCAGCATTGGCACAAGACCGATGAAATCTGCGGGCGGAACAACCGCCGAGTGGAACATCCGTTCGAAAACGGACTTTGGGAGACAACAAATGAAACGGCGTGATTTCATGCTCGCTGCCGGTACTGCTGCCGGCGCCCTTATGCTGCCCCGTATGTCGTTCGGTGCCGAGGGCACGATCGACTGGTACACCAGCTCGGACAGCAATATTCTCGATTTCTGGACCAATACGGTGAAGCCCGCCTTCGAGGCAGCCAATCCTGGGATCACCCTCAATCTCGTCGATGCCGGTGACGGCGCCGGCGTCATTGCCATCGGCGAACGCGCCATAGCGGCCAAGCAGACCAATACTGATCCGCAGGCCGATTTCTTCGAATCCGGCGATGCGCTGCTGCCGTCGGGTGCCATCGAGGCCGGCGTCTACACCAATATCAAGGAAGCCGGGCTCTCGAACTATTCAAAGGTCAATCCGCTGGCCATCCAGAGCGATTACAGCCTGCCCTACCGCGGCTCGCAGGTGCTGCTGGCCTATGATAGCGCCAAGCTGGCGGCGGCCGATGCGCCCAAGACCTGGGACGATCTCGTCGCATGGATCAAGGCCAATCCCGGCCAGTTCGTCTATAACCGTCCCGACAAGGGCGGTTCGGGTGGCAATTTCGTGCGCCGCGCCATCCACCAGGCCAATGGGCTCGACCCGGCGGCGTTCACGGTCGACAACTATACCGAAGAGTTCGGCAACGAGGCCCTGACCAAGGCCTGGGCACTGCTCTCGGACATCGCTCCGTCGCTCTATGATGGCGGCGCCTACTCCTCGGGCAATACCCAGTCCATCCAGCTCCTGGCACAGGGCGTGGTGACCATGGCTCCGGTGTGGTCCGATCAGGTGCTGCAGGCCATCGACCAGGGCGTGCTGCCGGCTGAAACCGGCCTCGTGCAGCTCACCGACCTGGCGCTGGCCGGCGGCTTCACCCGCTCCATCGTGATCGAGAACGGCACCAACCGCGATGCCGCCCTCAAGCTGGCCGATTTCATCCTCAGCGAGGAAATACAGGGCGCCATCCTGACCGAGCTCGGCGGCTTCCCCGGCGTGTCCTGGGATTATGTGTCGGCGGAACTGCGCGAGCGCTTTGCCGATATCGTTCCGCTCACCATCCCGACCTTCCCGGGTGGGGCGTGGGACGCCGCCATCAATGATGGCTGGTACCGCAACGTGGCTCCGAACGTCGATCGCGCCTCGTGATTGACGCAACCGATGCGGCCCCACGTCCGCTGATCGATACCACTGCACGCAGGAGGCCGATTGGCCTCCTGCTCGTGGCTGTTCCGGTCTTTCTTGTCGCCTGGCTCGTCATCTGGCCCATCATCAGCGCTATCCTGCGCACCGTGTGGCGCCCGGACGCCAACGGGACGGTGGGCTTCAACCTTTCCAGCTACGTCTTCTTCTTTTCTGACCGCTACAGCCTCGATAATCTGAGCGTGACACTGTGGACGACGATCACCTGCGCCGCCCTGTTGCTGCTCATCTGCCTGCCCATCTCGCTCTATCTCCGATTCAGCAAGGGACGCCTGCCCGATTACGTGCAGGCCATGGCAATCTTTCCGATGTTCGTGCCCTCGATCATCCTGAGCTACGCGTTTATCCGCGTGCTGGGACCCAATGGCATGGTGGACATCCTGCTCAATTCGGTGGGCCTGCCCAAGATCCGCACGCCTTATCTTACGCCATGGGGCCCGGTGATCGGGCTGGTGTGGGACAATATTCCGCTGACGGTGCTGATCCTGCTGTCGGGCTTGGGCAATGTTGCCAATCAGGCGATCGAGGCGGCGCGCGACGTGGGCGCCAACAAGCTGCAAGTACTCTGGCATATCATCCTGCCCCGCATCTCCAATTCGGTGCTGGTGGCACTGTCCTTTGCCGTTCTGGGCATTTTCTCGGCCTTCACCCTGCCTTACCTGTTGGGGCCGGCATCGCCGGAAATGATGGGACCGTTCATGCAACGCACCTTCCGCGAGGTGAACGACCCGCTCAATGCCATCACCCAAGCGGTGATCACATTCGGATTCTGCATCGTGTTCGGACTATTCTACGTGCGCTCGGTCGCGCACAACCAGGGGAAGTGACATGACGACACTTGCCCAACCGCGTCTGCGCATCGACTGGCTGGGCATTGCCTTTGCCATCCTGTTGTCGGCCGCCATCATCCTGCCGCTCCTGGTGGTCGCCACCTGGGCATTCACCGAAGTGTGGCGCTATCCCAATGTGATCCCGCAGCAATTCGGCCTGCGCTTCTGGGGGGCGACGCTCAACCGGTCCGACGTGTGGTCAGCGCTGACGCTGAGCCTGCAACTGTCCACGGTGGTGACGCTGCTGTCGGCCGCGATCTGCCTGCCGGCGGCCTATGCCTTTGCGCGACTGAGCTTTCCGGGGCGGAGCATCCTGTTCTTCTCATTCCTGGCCGGGCATGCCTTTCCCAAATTCGGCCTGCTGATCGCCATCGCGGCGATCTTCCTGCAGCTCAACCTCATCGGCACCTTCTGGGGCGTAGTGCTGATCCAATTGGTGGGTACGCTGCTGTTCATGATCTGGATCCCGGTGGCGGCCTTCCAGGGCGTCGACCGGCGCATGGAGGAGGCCGCGCGCGATGTGGGCGCCAGCCCGCTGAGGGTATTCTGGTCGATAACCCTGCCCCAGGCTGGGCCGACCATTGCCGCGGCCGTGCTGCTGAGCTTTGTCGGCACCTTCTACGAGACCGAGGGCGCCTGGCTCATCGGGGCGCCCGGCATCCGCACCATGCCGGTGCTGATGATCTCGTTCATCAACAACCAGATGGTGGTGCAGTATGGCGCGGTGCTCTCGCTTATTCTGTGGGTGCCCTCGTTCATTGCCCTCATGTTTGCCCGCCGGGTCATCGGCGGCGGCGCCTTCGCCCGCGGCTTCGGCGGCTAGGATCGATCATGTCCGTTCTTAATATCTCCAATGTTTCCAAAGTCTTCCCCGGCGGCACTGTGGCGGTCGACAACTTCTCGCTCGAGGTAGCGGATGGTGAACTGGTCTGCCTGCTCGGCCCGTCCGGCTCGGGCAAATCGACCCTGCTCCGCATGGTGGGCGGCTTCGAGGAACCCAGCAGCGGGCTGATCACTATCGATGGCGAGGACATTACCCACCTGCCCGCCGAAAAGCGCCCAACCGGCATGGTGTTCCAGAGCCATGCGCTGTGGACCCATATGAATGTGTTCAAGAATCTCGCTTTCGGCCTCAAGCTACGCCGTCTGCCGGCCGATGAGATCAAGCGCCGGGTGGAAGGCGTGTTGGAGCTGGTCGGGCTTGGCGGTTACGGTACGCGCCATGTAACCCAGCTTTCCGGCGGCCAGCAGCAGCGCGTGGCGCTGGCCCGTTCACTGGTGCTTGAGCCCAAAATTCTGCTACTCGATGAACCCTTTGCCAGCCTTGACCAGCATCTGCGCGAGCGGCTGCGCGAGGAAGTGCGCGATATCCAGCAGCGCCTCAAGATCACGACGCTGTTCGTGACGCATGGGCAGGACGAAGCGCTCTCCATGGCCGACCGTGTCGTGGTGATGCGTGACGGCAAGATCGAGCAGGCCGATCGACCGGACGTGGTCTATCGCGAACCGCGGACGCCGTTTGTGGCGGGCTTTATCGGCACGATGAACCTGTTGGAAGGGACCGTTGCTAATGGCGTGTTCAATCGCGCCGGCTTCAGTTTCCCGCTCCCGGTGGCCGATGGCCCGGCGATCCTGGCGATTCGTCCCGAAGCGTTGGACCTAGCGGCCGTCAGCGAGAACGGCCAGGCCAAGGTGCATCGGGTGACAGATTATGGCACCCATGGGCTGGTCGATCTGGAACTGCCGGATGCGACGCGCCTCAAGGCTTCCGTGGCTCATCCCGACATGTTCAAGACCGGCCAATCGGTCGCGCTGACACCCCGCGCCATCGCCGCTTACCGTGACCATGCCCTCATCCACAAAAGCTGATATGACCGACCCAATCACTATCGTTCGCAACGGCCACAAGACCTGGCTCAAGTGGCATCGCGGCCGCCGCCGGGCCGGCGATCCGGCCTTCACCGGTGAGCGCATTCTCGAAGGCATGCGGCTGGGCGCCAGTGTCGAGGTCGATCTCGTTATCCATGCCGACCGCGGCTATGCCGTGCTGCATGATCTGAGCGTCGAGCGGGAAACCACCGGCACTGGCAAGGTGGCCGAACTGAGCGCCGCGCAGCTGCGGTCACTCTTCCTGCGCGACGAAGACGGCCAGCCACTCGATCAGCCCGTGATGTTGCTGGAAGATCTGGCGGCGCTGCTGGCCGAGAGTGGCGCCCATTCCGATGCGTTGCTGCAGCTGGACTATAAGGAAGATGCGCTGGCGCTGGACGAACGCGCCATCACGACCTTCAAGGATAGCATCGCCCCCGTCGCCCGGCACATGATCCTGTCATCCGGCGATGCTGCCTCGGTGCAGTTGCTGAGCGATGGGGTGGATGGGCTGCGGATCGGCTATGATCCCTGCCATGACGGCGCGCTGGAACGCCTCGCCGTTTCGCGCGATTTCGTGGGCTTTGTGGCGGATGCGATCGCCGCTTCGCCAAATGCCGAGATGATCTATCTCGCCTACCCCCTCGTGCTTGAAGCGGACCATCTGGGCTTCGACATTGTCGCGGCCTTCCATGCGCGTGGCCGCCGTATCGACGCCTATACGATCAAGGCAGCAAATGCGGATTCCCGCGTTGCGGTCGAGCGGCTGCTCGCGCTGAAGGTGGATCAGATCACCACGGACGATCCCGAGGGCCTTGCGGCCCTTGTTGCAGGATAATATGGCCCGCAGCGGCCTGGAGATAGATATGCAGTCCTACGATGCCGTGCTCGCCGATATGGTCGCCATTGCCCGCGAGGCAGGCGCCTTGACGCTGGGTTATTTCAAGCGCTTCCGCGACCTCGAAATCGGCATCAAGGGACCAGCGGACTTTGTCTCCGAAGCCGACATGGAATCCGAAAAGCTCATCCGCAAATTCCTGTTCGAGCGCTACCCGAACTGGAGCTTTACCGGCGAGGAATTCGCCCCGGTGACAGGCACGGACCCCGAATATCGCTGGCTGGTCGACCCCATCGATGGCACGACCAATTTCATCAATGGCATGCATTACACCATCTCGATTGCCCTGCGGCGCGGCAATGAGACGGTCTGCGGCGCGCTCTACAATCCGGTGTCCGATGAGATGTTCACCGCGATCAAGGGAGCGGGCGCCTTCATGAATGGCGAGCCGCTCAAGGTCAGCGAGCAGAGCGATATCGGCCTGATGAATGTTGGAACGGGCCTTGCGACGTCGCGCATGTTCACCTTCCCCGGCTTCTATCAGCGGCTCGAACAGATCCGCGATCCGATCGGCTCGGTGCGTATTGTTGGTAGCTCCGCCAATTCCTGCGCCTATGTCGCGCTGGGCCGGCTGACGGGCTATTACGAGGAATCGGGCTTGGTCGATTGGGCAGTCGGCGTGCTGCTGGTGCAGGAAGCCGGCGGCATTGTTACCGATTGGTGGGGGCGCGGGCCGGAATTCTACGAAAAGACCGGCTGCGTCATCGTCGCCAACAAGGCGACGCATGCCTATCTGATCGGCAAGCTCAAGGACGCGCCGCGCAAGGACCCGGCTGACTAGCCAGTATAGCGGCCGCCTATGTCGGGCTGAATTCGACTTCCCACATGCGGGGCCAATAGACGTCGTCGTAAAAGTCGGCCGGGATCGGCGACATGCGCGAAATGGCGCGTGAGGCCAGATCGATCTGCTGGGCCAGATGCTGGATGACTTCGGGCATGGGCCGCCCCGTAATGAATTCGCGCGTGCGCCACTGATCGAGCTTGAGGTAGCGCAGGCGGCGCCTGGCTTCGGCCTCCACATCTTGAACGGAGACAAGTTCGCTGCTGTTCTGGACGACTGCGAAACGCACTTCAATAAACTCAATACAAGCAAGGCACGGCATGATCGCCGCCACGAGTGTCATCACTTTGTCATGCCTGCGTTACCGAAGCGGTAACGCCAATTCTGATGGTGCAGTCCACGTGCTAACTTGGCGCCATGTCGATTCTTTACGTCATGGCGGCTCCCGCTGAATACGGTCCTCACCTGCGCCAACGCATCTCGCCGTTGATGACGGGGATTGGTCCGGTCGAAGCCGCAATCGCGGTGACACGGGCGCTCGCGGAGGCAAAAGCCGCCGATAGCCTGCCTGCTTTGGTCGTTTCTCTGGGATCTGCGGGCTCGCGCACGCTTGAGCAATGCGAAGTGTACCAAGCCCATTCGGTAAGCTATCGCGACATGGATGCTTCGGCGCTGGGTTTTGCTAAGGGTCAGACGCCGCTACTCGATCTGCCACCGGTCTTGCCCTTGCTGCCGCTTGTTGCGGGCCTGAAGGGTGCGAGTCTCTCGACCGGCGCCAATGTTGTATCTGGCCCCGCCTATGACGCTATCGAGGCCGACATGGTGGACATGGAAACCTATGCCATCCTACGGGCCTGCCAGAGCTTTGGCGTGCCTTTGCTGGCATTGCGGGGTATTTCGGACGGGGTGGCAGAATTGAACCACCTGGCCGACTGGACGCGCTATCTGCACATTATCGATGAGAAACTGGCCGCCGCGGTCGATCTGATAGAGGCAGCATACAGCCAGAATGCCTAGTTGCCGGCTTGGCTCTTCTTGTCGCGCCGAGCGCGCCGCCAAGTGGACCATTTGCGGGTGCCGCGGACGATGGCGTGGTTGACTGGGCCCTGCAGGAATACGAGATCGAGCGCGAGCAGCAGCAGCCCTAGCGGCAGCATCCAGAGGCCCAGGACGGGCAAGAAGCTGAATATGCCGCCCAGCACCAGCAGGAAGCCCAGCGGGATACGAATCCAGCGGGCTTCAGGGCGACGGACGCGTTCCAGCCAACCGGCGGCAAATCCGGGCGCACGGCGTTGTATCTTATCGAACTGGCGATTGAGACGGGCGTGGCTCTTGCTGCGCATGGGCTATCCCTTGTGGGCTTGGCGTTGAACAATAATTGGTGGCTCAATCTGAATGTTCCAAGCCCCGCGCGTCAATTCGGCCCATTTTCCCGGCCATCGGAACCAATGGCGCAAGGCAGAGTTGACCGAGGACAACGGAAACCATGGAGCGTCTTTATGGCAACTTCAGCACGACGGGCTATCAAACAGATTGAAGAGGCTGGCGACGACATCTCCGACAACCTCCTCCACCAGATCGCCGCCCTGCGCAAGGAAATCTCCACCGTAGCCGACGCAATTGGCGATTATGGCGGGCACCGGATGCATGACGTGCAGCATAATGCAGTCGCATTGGCCAATGAAGTGCGCCACCAGGGCGCGGCCGTTGCCAAGCAGGTCAGCCGCCAGGCGGGCGTTGCGAGCCGCGCAGCGCGGGACCACCCGGTGCCGCTGATCATCGCCCTTGGCACGATTGCCCTGCTCTCGGCGCTCATTCTCCGGCGCGATTAGTTGCGTTAGCGTTTTGCTAACCGTGCTGGTCACCGTTTCCTTAATCGTACAGAGTCATTTTCGGTCAAACTTGCACCGTTGCAACAGACCGGAGATGACCCATGCACTTTTCGTCGAAGGCGCTCTTGCGCGTCGCCGCCTTGGCTGTCGTCGCCTCCAGTCTGGGCGGCTGCAGCTTTCTCGGCCTCAATTTCGGCATGGCCCAGCTCAGCGAGAAGGAATGCCTGATGCGCGCAATGTATTTCGAGTCGAACCGCTCAAGCTCGGAGGGCATGTTGGCAGTGGGCACGGTGGTGATGAACCGCCTGCAGGATGCTCGTTATCCCAAATCGGTCTGCGGCGTGGTGGGGCAGAAAAACCAATTCGCCCAAGGCGTACTCACCAAGAAGATGACCGACAGCGGCGCTGTGCTGGCCTCACAGGTGGCCGACCAGGTGCTGCGCGGCGCGCGGCACCCAGGCGTGCAGAATGCGCAGCATTTCCACACGGCTGGCCTGCGCTTCCCCTACAACAATATGCATTACGTACTCGAAGCGGGGGGCAACGAGTTCTACGAGAAATACTAGCTGGCGCCGTGGCTTAGCTTAGAAATCGCCGCCCAAATCGAAGTCGTCGCCGCCGCCGAAATCGGTATCACCGGCGTCGGTTTCTTCCGGCGCCGGTTCCAGAGGCTGATCCGCTTGATATTCGGATGCATTGGCCTGGCCACCCAGCATGCCGGCAATCGCCGAGCCGAGCAGCAGCCCGCCCGTGACACCTAGCGCTGTCTGCGCTGCGCCGGCCAGAAAGCCACCACCCTGCCCGCGACCAACATCCCTGTCGCCGCCCTGATCCCAGGGGCCGCGGGTACGCCTTGTGGGCCGGGCCGGTTCATCGCCGCCAAACAGGCCGCCGAGAAATCCGCCGCTGGGTTGCTGTTGGGCTTCCAGTTGCTCAATGCGCTCGCGCGCTGCGCGGAGGGCCTGTTCCTGAACCAGGATGGTCTGCGCCATGTAGTAGGGGGACGGCGGATAATCGCGCAGCCGTTGCTGAATCAAGGCCTCCGCCTCGGCCTCACGCGGCGGGCTTTTGCGGGCCGCGGTTTCGATTCGGTCGAACAGGTCGTCTATGGCGTCGCGTTCCTGCGGATTCAGCATTGTCGGGCTCCCTGACATCTCGTCGTAACAAGGACATGGGAAACCTCACACCGCGTTGCAACCGGGCGAAAACTACGATCTATGCAAAGAATTCAAGCTGCCGCGAAGATGCCGCAAAGTTGACCGAATTTCGTCCAGCTTCGTGCGGTAACGAAGCGGTGATCTATAGACCTAACATTATAAAATTTATGGGAGATTGTCGATGAATTCAAAAATCCTGCTGCCGATGGCCGCTCTTTCCATGTTTGCGCTGGCCGCATGCAGCGATCCGCAGACCCCTGCCGCGCCTGCCGCCACGACCGAGACCACGGCGCCTGCTGCCACTCCGGCTCCGGCAGAGCCGGCTGCTGCACCGGCCGCAACTCCCGCAGCAGCGCCCGCCGCTCCCGCTGCCGGCGCAGCCACGATGACGCCTGAGCAGGCCATGCAGGCCGTACAGGCGCAGGCTGCCAGCATGACTGACGAACAGAAGACCGAAACGATCGCCGCGGCCCGTAAGGCTGCTGAAGACGCCGGCAGGGCCCAGGGCCTGTCCGAAGAGCAGATCAAGCAGGCCGCTGACATGGCCGAGCAGGCCACCAAGCAGATGCTCGGCGTTCAGTAACAGCGCCGTTTCCGATCTGAGCCTTCGGCCCCGCAATCCATTGGATTGCGGGGCTATTTCTTTGTGCTGAGGCGCAAAACATAGCCGATCACCACGGCAATCGATTCGTAGAGTTCGATCGGGATGGTTTCGTCGAGTTCGACCCCGCTCAGGGCTTCGGCGAGCATGGGATTGGCTTCGATCACCACGCCGTGCTCTTCGGCCATCGCGATAATGCGCTCGGCAACCAATCCCCTGCCCTTGGCGATGACGCGCGGGGCATCGCTCGTGCCCTTCTCATATTGCAGCGCGACAGCCAGGGCGCGGGGCTTGATATCCTCGCTCATGTCTGGGCATCCAGAAAGTGACCGGATGGCATGGGCGCGGCTGAGGGCTCGCCCCGGCGCACCACGATGGCGCCGAGTTGCAGGCCGGTGGCCGCAAGGGCGCCGCGCAGTTCCGGCAATTCGCTTTCCAGCATGGCGGCGGTTTCCGGCTCACTTGCCCAGAGCATGACGCCGGTGGCTTGGCCCCGCAGTGAAACCTGCGCCCCCAATTCGCCAAGCGCCGGCAGATTGAGGGCGAACCGCATCTGCCAGCCGCGCTCGTCGTCCTGTTCGGCGCCACTTTTTCCATCGCGACGAATCTGCATTTGCAGGAGCGTTTGGTGATTGCCGATCAGCACGGGCAGATCGAGGCTCCAGTCCCCGCCCGGTTTGCCACCGGGATCAGGCAATGATGCATGCTGATGGAGGCGGATGCGGGACAGAGCGGAATCGGTGCGCTCCAGCAGTATTTTGCCGGCGTCTTCCGGCGTTATAGCCGAGTCGATGCCGGGGGACTCGTGCGCCGAGCGGGCGCGCAATACACCACCGCGAACCGGCGGCGCCATCGTTGCGGCCGCGATCGGCCCTGCCTGTTGCCCGAGCCAATTGGTCAGCGTTTGCCGCAAGGTCAACAGCGCCGATTTCATGTCCGGTTGGGCCGGCATTCGGCCAGCGGCCAGTGCAGTCTCCTGAAATATCCCGGAGCCGAGCACAGCCTTTTGCAGAGCCGCGCCGTCAAGCTGCCCATTCAGAGGCAGCCGCCCGGCCAATACCTGTTGCGCCGCCCGCGCAACAGGCTCCGGCAGCGCAACTTTTCCGGCGATTGCGGCCACGGCCGCGGTGAGCGCGGCCACGCTGCCTTGCCGTTGGGCGGAAGTCTGCACCATCTGCGCCAATGCTGCCTGCGGCGTGGTCGAAGCCTGCTGTTGCCCGGCGGCGGGAATTGGTGTGTTGGCCACCAGCGGCAAGGCGGTGAGTTGCGGCGTAGGCTTGGCAGTGACTGGGACTGCGAGCGCCGCTGGGACGGCCGGCGCCTGCTGCCGCGTTGGGGGCGAGACCGGTAACTTGGTGGCTACATTTGCCGGAAACACCGATGCCGGCTGGACCTGGCCTTGGGGTTGCGCCACCACTGAGGCCTGCTGGAGCGCCGCTATTGGGGCAGATGCGGGCGGGACCGGGCCCTGCGGCAACACAGATGCCGGTGCGGGCGCCGCTTGCGGCGTTGAACCCGACAGGGCTGCGTTGGGGATTGGGGCTGCAGCCACTGGCCCTGTTGGCACTGATCCGGCAGGCGTCGTTGGCAATGCCGTGGCCGGCACAAGCGTATCCGGCATGGCTATGGCCGGCAGCGAAATGCTGATCTGAACCGGCAACGGCGCAGCGGGCACGGCGCCTGGCTGAACAGGCAGGTTTTGTGGCTGCAGGGCAAGCCGCAACTGGCTGCCGCTGCCCTGAACTTCCAAATGCAGGACCATGCCCGTCTTGGTGGGAACCGGCAACACCAGGTTGAGCGTCTGGTCGCCGATTTGCACCTGCGTGCCGCCATTGGGCGCGGGGCCCAAGACCTTGGCCGCGACGACTTGCCCCGGCTGCAAGGCCAGAGCCTCAAGCGCATTGCTGCGCGCGGCGGCGACCAGCGTTGGAAATTGCGAGGAAATCGGCATGGAACGCCCGCGCCTCCGCCGCCCCATGCGGCTAGTGCGCTAGCCTAGCAGAGCAAATCGCAAAGCCGCATTAAAATGGCGGCAGGCATTAGCGAGAGCCGACGGCCTAGTTCGGTCGGATATCGGTATAGCTCTTGGTCGCCGGCTTGCCGCGGAAGGTCACCCAGAAGAAGTTGAGCGTATAGGTGCCCGCGGTGCGGAACACGCCTTCCTGTTCCAAACGGCGGCCCGAAGTTTTCATCTTGAGGGCAAAGGTCCATTTGACGCTGCCGACCTTGGAGAGGCGTACGGCCACGTCGGTATCTTCGCCGAAGAATTCGATCGAGCGGTCATAGCCGCCGACCTGTTCCCAGGCCGCGCGCTTGAACACGAAATTGCCGCCCTGCACCACCGAGCCGACCCGCAGGATGAAGCGGTTGAACACATAGATCAGATAGGTAAGGCCGTAGAACATGGTCACCAGAAACCGATTGAAGCGGCTCATGTCGTAATAAACATAGGGACCGCTGAGGCAGACCAGCTCGGGATCCCTGGCGAATTCCGACATCACCGTATCGAGCCAGCCTGGGGGCACCACGGTGTCGCTGTCGATATTGGCGATGAGATCAAATCCCTCGGTAGCGGCAAAGCCGGCGTCACGGGCATTGACCAGCCCCTTTTGGGGCTCATCGACCACGCGCACGCCAGCAAAACTGCGGGCGATCTCGCCAGTGCGGTCGGTGGAGGCATTGTCGACGACCACGATGTCGGCGTCGGCGCCCGAGCGCGCCACCTCATCGACCACGGATTGCAGGCATTTGCCGATCAGCGCTTCTTCATTATACGCCGGGATGACGAATGCCAGTTTCATGGATGCCTCGTGTTGTCGCGGAATCTGCCAATAGCGTTTGCAGCGGGCCACGGCAATGTTTTCCGTACCAGTGCGCAGGTCTGGCACATTTCCCGGCGAAGAAATGTCTGCTATCAAGAGGCGGTGTGCGGCGCCGATTTACTTACCTGGCTCAGGATAGTCCGAAAGATCGCGCAATGATCATCCGCCGAATACTGCAAACCTTCCTTGCTTTGGGCTTTGCCCTGATTGTCGCTCCAGCGGCCAATGCGGCTGGCGAAGGCACGGCGGTGGGAGTCAGGCCCGACGCAGTAGCCCGCGTCAGTTCAAACGATCGGATTCTGGAAGTCGGTAGCGATGTGTCGGTGGGGGAATTGATCGTCACCGGCGGTTCTGGCCAGGTGCAGATCTTTTTTGCCGATGCAACCAGGCTGGTCGTTGGTCCCGGCAGTTCGCTACTGATCGAGACCTATCTGCTTTCAGGACCAAATACGGCCAGGAAGCTGGCGATCAATGCGTTGGGTGGCAGTTTTCGCTTCATTTCGGGCAATAGCCCGAAATCGGCCTATTCGATCGAAACACCTGCCGCGGCCATCGCCGTACGCGGCACCGCGTTCGATTTGATCGTTACCAGGCAGCAGACCCTCGCCATGCTCTACGAGGGTGCGCTGCAGCTGTGCCGCGGTGCGGGTGAATGTGCCCAATTGGCCGAACGCTGCGCCGTGGGTTATGCAAATTCCAGCGGGGCTGCGCGACTGTCCATGCAGGACAGCCGGCGGCCGCAGGTGGTCGCCGGGTTCGGCTATTCGCGGTTGCAGCGGCAATTACTGCCCGACTTCCGCGTCAGCGGCGCTGGCCGGTGCCAGGAACTCGGCACCAGCGGGGCCGAGTCGATCAATAGCCTGGGCGGCTGGCCTGACATGCCCGACGATGACAGGCCGAACACGCCCGGCACCCCTACGGCACCGGGCGGTCAGAATTCGCGTACCGTTCCCTGATAGCGATCAGCCGAGATAATCGCTTTTGCCGACGGGGACGCCGTTGTGGCGGAGAATGGCGTAGGCCGTGGTGACGTGGAAGAAGAAGTTGGGCAGCGCCCGCTGCACGACATAATCCTCCCCGGACAGGGTGACATCGCCGGCGCGGAGCTTGAGCGTCACCGGACGCGTGTCGGAGCCTTCGAGGTCTTCGGGCTTGATCGTGGCGAGCAGGTCGAGGGTCTTGCGCAGGCGGGCGCGCAGTTCGTCGAACGTGATTTCATCATCGGCCCAAGACGGAACCGGCTGGCCGGAGAGGCGCGATACACAGCCCTTGGCGTGGTCGGTGGCAATCTGCAACTGGCTGCGGAACGGCAGCATATCGGGGGCCAGGCGCGAGGCGACGAGCACGCCAGTGTCGAAATTGCGCTCGGCCGCATAGGCGTCAGCCTTGTCCATGATTGCCAGCAGATTGGTCAGCATGCGCTGGAAGAACGGCACTGTCATGCCGTACATCGAGATGGTCATCGAACTTATCCTGATTGTCTGTTCCCGAATGGGAAGACACTTGTGCACCAGCTGGTTTGGCGTGACAAGTAGCGTCTCCTTGTGGTGGTTTGAGGAAGCATGAGCAAGACGACCGACGAGGCTCCACAGAGCCGCTTTGCCCGGCTGCGGTCAACCCTGCGCCTGCTCTATCATGGTCAATCGCCCACCGCGCAACGCTTCCAGGCAGCAGCGCTGATTGTCGATCTGGTCATCATCGTCTTTTTCATTCTCACCCCGCTGCTGCGTGACAATGCCTCGTTCCTGTGGATCGACTATTCGATCGCGGCCCTGCTGGCCGCCGACCTGATCGCCCGTGCACTGGCCTCAACCGATGTGCTGCGCTGGATGCGGCAGTTTCCGGTGATCATCGATATTTTCATCCTGCTGACGCTGCTGGCGCCAACCTGGTTGGTCAATCTGGGCTTTCTGCGGATCATGCGGCTATGGACGCTGACGCGGTCCAGTTCGTTTTGGCGGCCACTACGCAAGCGCGGGCTGGATGCCTATCAGCCCACCGTGCAGGCGGTGATCAACCTGCTGGTTTTCCTGTTCGTGGTGACCGGTTTTGTCTACACCGCCTTCGCCAACGAGGATTCCGGCATCGCTGGCTACGTTGACGCGCTCTATTTCACCGTGGCCACCGTCACCACGACTGGATTTGGCGATATCACCCTGCCCGGAACATGGGGCAAACTGGCCTCGATCATCATCATGATCATCGGCATATCGCTGTTCGTGCGGCTGGCCCAGTCGATCTTCCGCCCCTACAAGGTGCATTTCCCCTGCCCGCAATGCGGGTTGCAAAAGCACGATCCGGACGCCGTGCATTGCAAGGCCTGCGGTCACGTCCTCAACATTCCCGATCACGGTCACGACTAGGTTCTAGCGCAAAACGGCCAGCCGCACCCGGAAACAGGCGCCGGGCAGCGGCCCGGCGACCAGGTCCAGCGAGCCATTCATGCGCGCCACGATCTGCCGGCTGATGGCCAACCCCAGCCCAGCCCCGCTCTGATCGGCCGAGCCGTGCTGGCCGCGCGAGAATTTTTCAAAGATCAGACTGCGCTCGGCCTTGCCAATACCCGGGCCATTGTCGGCGATTTCCACCCCATAGAAACCGGCGCGGACGGAGGAACTCACCCGTAACAACGGCTCTTCCGCATCGTTATATTTCACGGCGTTGGAAATGATGTTGATGAACACCTGGCATAGCCGGTCGCCGTCGCCATCCACCATGCCAGCCCGTGCCCGGCTGCCGAACTCCACGCGCATGCCGCGCTGGCGCAGGAGCGCGTCGCAAACCGACAGCGCCCGTTCCAACGCGGCCTCGGCATCGGTGGGCACGTTTTCCCAAGTCCGCTCCCCGCGTTCCAGTGCATTCAGATCGAGGATTTCGTCGAGCAGCCGGGTCAAGCGCAGGCTTTCCTGGTGGATCGTCGACACGAACCGGTGCCGCTGCTGCTCGTCCAGTTCACCCTGGTCGAGCAGGATTTCCGAGAACGAACGGATCGAGGTCATCGGCGTGCGCACTTCGTGGCTCACCTGGCTCAAAAAGTCGTCCTTCTGACTATCGAGTACGCGGAGCTGGGCGTTGGCATCTTCGAGCTGCTGGGCGGTGGAACGCAGCTCAGCCGAGGTTTTCTCCAATTGCTGGGAATATTCGATGACCTGCTGGGTTTCGTCGGCCATCTGCATGACCTCTTCCAGCGACACCTCGGCGCCGGCAACTACCTTCGACAGCATGACATGGGCCGATGCCGCCCCAATCGAGCCGGCCAGTTCGCGCTCGAGCCGCCCGATAAATTCGGGCGATGGATTGAGCATGGCGGGGGACACGCCGCTTTCGCGCGCCGCAGTTTCGAATAGCGCCGCAGCACGGCGTTCACCCAATACACGCTCGGCGACGAAATAGAGGTCGTTGGCGGTCGCCACACCGCGCATGAAATTGCGTGGCGCGATATTGCCGCGGCGGAACACGTCGACAAACACATTGGCCTGGATGCGTTCGAGTGTGGATTGGCTGGTCAGCAACGACCCGACAATCAGGGTGAACGTGTTGATCGAAAGGCTCCAGAACGCCGCGTGGGCGAGCGGGTCTAGGCCGTCCAACCCGAACATTGCCTCGGGCCGCAGCCAGGAAATGCCCCAAGGGCCATCGCGTAACAATTCGGCTACTTGTGGCGAGACGGATTCGAACGAGGGCAGGAAGCTGCTCCACACCCAGATGACGAAGCCCGCCGCAATCGCGGCCGTTGCCGCCTTGAGCGAGGCATCACGCCAGAACAGAGCGGCCAGAACGGCGGGGAAAAATTGCGCAATGGCGGTGAAGGAGATGAGGCCGATTGGGGCCAACGCGTTGGAATCGCGGGTGAAGAAGAAATAGAAAAACCCAAGCGAGAGGATGAGTACGATGGAAAACCGCCGCGCCACCAGCAGCAGGTGGCTGACCCCCTGCCCGTCCCGCCCGCTGGGCGTGAACCGCAGCACGAGGGGCATGACGATGTGGTTGGAGACCATGATCGAGAGTGCGATGGACTCCAGGATGATCATGGAGGTGGCCGACGAAAAGCCGCCAATGAAGGCGAACAGCGCCAGCCCACTCTGACCGGCCGCCATGGGCAGGGTCAGCGCGAACATATCGGGATTGGCGCCGGCTGGCATCGTTGTCAGCCCATAAAGCGCTATGGGCAGGATGAAGATGCTCATCAGCATCATATAAGCGGGAAAGGCCCAACCGGCGACGCGGAGATGGTCTTCGTCGGAATTTTCGACCACCGTCACCTGGAACTGGCGCGGCAGGCAGACGATGGCCGCAATGGAGAGACCCAGCGTGGTCAGCCAGCGGTCATCGAAGGTGTTTTCGACGTCGAGGGTGAAACCACGCGCCGCGGCATTGCGAAAAATCGCCTCGAAACCGCCGCCGATGAACACCACGAACACGCCGACGGCCACGAGCGCCGCCAGCTTCACCACCGCCTCGAAGGCGATGGCAGCCACCACCCCGTGATGCTGCTCCTTGGCGTCGACATGTCGCGTGCCGAACAGAATGGTGAACAGCGCCATGGCCGCTGCGACACCAAGCGCCAGGCCCACATCATCAATGCCGGCAAGGCTCCCCTGCCCGAACTCGGAGGCGCCGGCGACGGCCTGGATCGATGAGGTCACCGCCTTGAGCTGTAGCGCTATATAAGGGGCAATGCCGATCACCGCGATGCAGGTGACCAGCACGGCCAAACGGCTCGACTTGCCGAAACGGGAGGACAGCAGATCGGCGACGGAGGTGATGCGCTGGAGATGGCTGATACGCACGAGGCGCCGCAGCACCAAATACCAGCCGACAAAGACGATGGTGGGACCCAGATAAATGGTCAGGAATTCGAGGCCGCTGCGCGCTGCATTGCCGACCGCGCCATAGAAGGTCCAGCTGGTGCAATAGACCGATATCGAGAGCGTATAGACCGCAGGGGAATGCAGGAATGACTTCTTCCGCTCGCGCGCCCGCCGATCGCCAAAATAGGCCAGCACGAACAGCAGGCCCACATAGGCGACGGCCGTGGCGATCACGAAATCGGCCGAGAGCATTATTCGCTCTCCCCATTATCGGCGCTATCGCGCGGCATCCAATGGGTCAGTAGTACGGTAGCGGTAATGATCAACGCCCACCAGGCAAAGAGATAAATGACGACCTGCGGCACGCCGAAATGGCTGATCGGCTGGCTGAAAATATACGCCAAGGGCGGCACGATCAGCAGTGTGCCGAACACCGTCAGCGCCAGCATGGCGGCTTCGAGCTTACGGCGCTCGGCCATGATCGCCCAGCAGGCGCCGCACGGCCCCAACAACGTCGGCATTGGCATAGGGCTTGGTGACGAATTCGTTGGCCCCCAGCTCCTCGGCAATGCGCTTATCCTGCTGCTGGCCTTTGGCCGTCAGGATCAGCACTGGCAATAGCCGCGTATCAGCGCTGGCGCGGATGGTCTTGAGTACGTCGAAGCCACTGCGCTTGGGCAGCATCACATCAAGCACCAGTACACGCGGTTGCAGCCGGCGTACGCCTTCAAGCACCGCTGCGCCGTCAGTGACCGAGCTGATGGTCCAGCCAGCTCGCCGAAGAATGAAATCGAGCGATTCAAGAATGCTCGGCTCGTCCTCGGCAATAAGTATGTCGATCGCCAAAATTCCCCCTCATATCCGCAGTCTCCCCTCCGCAGATCGCGACACTAAAGCGCAATCATGCGGAATCGCCAAGCTGAAAACCAGCGGGCAACAGCGGGGCGCGGATTTCTCCATTCGTCCCAGTGGGCGAAAGCGCCTCTTCCTGGCGGCTCGGGCAGTCGCGCCGCGTGCACAGCCGGCAGCTTGGCCCTACCGGCACGTCCGAGGATGTGTCGGAGAGATCGAGACCCGAGCCATAGATGGTGCGGTCAGCATGCAGCACGTCGCAGGCCAGCATGATCGAGGCGGTCGGCGCTTGCTCGCGGAATGAGGCCGTACGGCGTTGCACCGTCCGCGCGATGAACAGATAGCGGGAACCGTCGGAAAAGCGGACCACTTGCCGCACGGGCGTCTCCGGCGTGCGGAAGGCACCATAGATGGCCCAGAGCGGGCAGGCATGCCCGCTATTGGGCAGCAACAGGCCGGGCAGCGGAAAGTGCTTGGTGAGCCGCCCGGCAGGGTCCGATCGCAGGAAGCCGAAGGGCACCCCCTCCTCGCCCGGCCGCCGCAATGTCACCAGCCGCTGGGCCACCTGCTCGTAGCTGGCGTGGTAGATCTGGCAGAGGTGATCGATGTCATAGGCCGCTGCTTCGGCGTGGTCGCGGAACCGGCGATAGGGCAGGATCATCGCACCGGCCAAGTAAGAGCCCAAGGCGCGGGATGCGAGCCGTTGCGCGACCGGGGATGAAAGCCGCGCGTTCATGAGCTGCTGGGCAATCACGTCCGGCGCCGCGAGTTCGCCAAACAGCCGGGCCAGCTGGAATTGGCGCGTCGCGAGCTTGGTCGAGCCTTGCAGCCACATGACGCGCTGCTCGCCATCGAACCGGTATTGACCCGGAAAGCCTTCCGGCGCGGCGCCGCCGATATTCACGGTGATGCCGAACCGTTCTGCCAGCAAATGGGTCAGCGTGGCCATGCCAAAGGGGCCGGCTCGTTCGATCTCGCTGCGCAAGGAGTCTGCAGCCGTCTCGAGTTCGGGGAAATAATTGTTCTGCTCGATCAGCAGATCGTCGATCTCGCGTGCCGGGGAAATATCCCGGCTATCGCGGCGGGCGATGTCGAATTGGCCGATCAGATTGCGGGCCACATCGGTCAATGCCAGGGTTTCGCGGCCAATGGCGGAAAGGAATTGCCGGCGCTCGGCCTCGCCCAGATCAGGCACATCGACCAGGATTTCGGCGCTGGAGCGGATGGCGGTTACGCCGGAGAGGATCTGGTGCAGGAACTGCGACAACAATGGGTCCGAGCGCAGGCGATCGGCATAGGCATCGGCGCTGAGTTGCGCGCTAATATAGGCGCGGTGCATACGCGCCAATGCAGCGCCGCTGGCTGGGTATTGCGCCACCAGTTCGCGGCGCTCGTCCGGGCGGAAGGGCAGCGACTCAAGCATCGGATCGGCAAAGGCCTCCTCAAGGTCCTGCAACAGCTTTTGCTCTGCACGGCCGGCCAGCTCGTCGATATCGATGTGCAGATGCTGCGCAACGCGGTTGAGCAGCGCCCCGCCGATGTCGCGCTTGTTGTTTTCGATCAGGTTGAGATAGCTCGGCGAAATGCCGATCAACCGCGCCAGCGCCGCCTGCGAAATCCTCAACGATTTCCGGCGGCTGCTGATGCGAAAGCCAATTGGCGCGCGCATTCGTAACACCTCCCCACCGGCACCCTGTCAATGAATTGACTATTGTTGCGCCAGATAAGTGCAATAATTTACAGGATGTTGCTGCGATTACAATGCTGTATTGCCATCGTTTGCAGTGAAGGCAAATACTCCTAATGCGGCGAGTAATTGGCTATGCACCAATTGCCCCGCGCCAATGAGGAGGAAATCGATGACAGTTTTCAAGCGCGGTCCCAGCCGTCGCCGTGTGCTGCAAACCGGCCTGGCCGGTATTCTCGCGACCGGCGTGGCGCCGCTAATTCTTAGTCGTGGCGCCTGGGCGCAGGAGTTTTGCAATAATCCGACCGGCGACACCGTCACATTCGGGCTCAACCTGCCACTGACCGGTGCCTATGCCGAAGAAGGCGCCGATGAGCAAAAGGCCTATCAATTGGCCATCCAGCATCTCAATGGCGAGGGCGATGGCGGGTTGATCAGCGTGCTTACGCCCACCGCGCTCAAGGGCAATGGTGTGCTGGGCAAGAAGGTCGCATTCGTGACCTCGGACAGCCAGACCAAAGCCGACGTGGCCCGCGCCGGCGCCACCCGCATGATCGAACGCGACGGCGCCATCATGGTTTCGGGCGGGTCGTCCTCGGCCGAAGCCGTAGCCGTGCAGGGCCTGTGCCAGGAAATGGGCGTCATCTTCATGGCGGGCCTGACCCATTCCAACGATACCACCGGCAAGGACAAGAAGCGCTACGGCTTCCGCCACTTCTTCAACGCCTACCAGTCCGGTATCGGCTTGGCCCCAGCCATTGTCAAAGCCTATGGCGCCGACCGCAGGGCCTATCACCTGACGGCCGACTACACCTGGGGCTGGACCCAGGAAGAGTCGATGAAAGCGGCGACCGAAGAGCTTGGCTGGGAGACGGTTCAGGCCGTACGCACACCGCTTGGTGCGGGCGACTTCTCGCAATTCCTCACGCCTGTGCTGAATTCGGGCGCCGACGTGCTGATCCTCAACCACTACGGCAACGACATGGTCAATTCACTGACCCAGGCCGTGCAGTTCGGCATGCGCGATCGCCAGACCAATGGTAAGAATTTCGAGATCGTCGTGCCGCTGTTCTCCGAATTGATGGCCAAGGGCGCCGGCGCCAATATCAAGGGCATCTACGGCACCTCGAACTGGCATTGGAACCTGCAGGATCCGGGCACGATAGCGTTCACCAAGTCGTTCGGCGCCGCCTATGGTGCGCCGCCATCGCAGGCTGCCCACACGGCCTATGTGCAGGCCCTGCTTTACGCCGACGCCTGCGAGCGCGCCGGCACCTTCTATCCGCCCGAAGTCATCAAGGCGCTGGAAGGATTCGAGTTCGACGGCATGGGCAATGGCCCCACGCTCTATCGCGCCGAAGACCACCAATGCATCAAGAACGTGCTTGTGGTGCAGGGCAATGAGAGCCCAACCAGCGAATATGACGTGCTCAACGTCGTGCAGGAAATACCGCGCGACGCGGTGGCCTACGATCCGGCCATCTTCGGCGGCGATCTCGGCCCGGCGGAACCCGCGCCGATCTGCTGATTGCTTGCGCCCGCCCCCGCAACGGGGCGGGCCTTCTCCCAGTAGACCTCATCCTGAGCTTGTCGAAGGACGAGGGCGTACCACCGGGCATCGTGCCACGCCCTCGTGGTTCGACAGGCTCACCATGCGGTCTACTGGACGATTGAGGCTCGATCGGAGCACAACATGTTCGAAGTTATTTTTCTGCAGTTCCTCAACGGCCTGGACAAGGGCGGCGCTTATGCCCTGATCGCGCTGGGGCTGACGCTGGTGTTCGGTACGCTGGGCGTCGTCAATTTCGCACATGGCGCGCTGTTCATGCTGGGCGCCTTCTGCGCCGTACTGTTCCGTCAGCTCATCACGTTTGAAACGGTCACCATCGATCCGACCAAGCTGTCGCCCTGGGGTGCGCCACTCGAGGTGCGCGCGCCGCTGGTGCAGACCTGGTTCGGTGATTTCGGCGCGGTGCTGGTCAATTATTCGGTGCCGTTCTCAATCCTCCTCACCATTCCGGTCATGTTGGTGATCGGCATTGCGCTTGAGCGCGGCATCATCAAGCACTTCTACAAACGCCCGCATGCCGAACAAATCCTTGTGACTTTTGGCCTAGCCATCGTGGCGCAGGAGATCATCAAGTCGTTCTTCGGCCCCAATCCGATCCCCCAGCCCATGCCTGAAGGTTTGCGCGGTGCGGCCGATATCGGCGCCTGGCTCGGCATGCAGGCCAATGTCATCACCTATCCGATCTGGCGTCTGGTGTATTTCCTCTTTGCCGGGGTGATCATTGGCGGCGTCTTTGCTTTCCTCCAGTTCACCACTTTCGGCCTGGTGGTTCGCGCTGGTATGGCCGACCGGGAAACCGTCGGGCTGCTCGGCATCAATATCGACCGGCGCTTCACCATCATGTTCGGCCTCGCCGCGGTCGTCGCCGGCATGGCAGGGGTGATGTACACTCCGCTACTGCCGCCGAACTACCATATCGGCATGGATTTCCTGGTGCTGAGCTTTGTCGTGGTCGTGGTGGGTGGCATGGGCTCGCTGCCCGGCGCTGTGGCCGCCGGGTTCCTGCTGGGGATCCTTCAGTCCTTCGCCTCGATGACGCAGATCAAAGCCATCGTTCCGGGCATCGACCAGATCATCATCTATCTCGTAGCGGTGGTCATTCTACTGGTTCGCCCGCGTGGCCTGTTCGGCCGCCGCGGCGTGATGGAGGCCTGAAATGCTCGCCATGTCACGCAACGACCTCCTGCTGTTTCTGGGCTTCACCATCGCCGTGCTGGCCATGCCGATCTGGCTGCAGCCATTCGGTGCGGCCTATCCCGACCTGCTGCAGCGATTCACGATCTATGCGATCCTGGCTGTGGGCTTCAACATCCTGTTTGGCCTCACCGGCTATCTGAGCTTCGGTCACGCTGCCTTTTTCGGCGTTGGCTCCTATGCGGCCGTCTGGTCGTTCAAGCTACTGAGCATGGACGCCATTCCCGCAATGGCCTTTGCCATCGTCGTCTCGGGAATATTTGCCCTGCTGATCGGCTATGTGAGCCTGCGCCGTTCGGGCATCTATTTCTCCATCCTGACGCTGGCCTTTGCGCAGATGAGCTATAATCTTGCCTATTCGGTGCTGACGCCCATCACCAATGGCGAGACCGGGTTGCAACTCGACCTGGCCGATCCGCGCTATCTGGATCGGGCATTTTCGGCAGCGCCCGCGGGTCTGCCCTCGCCCACCCTGCTTGGGGCCCCGCTCACGGGCTATGCCGGATTTTACTTCTGCGCCGGCTTCCTGATCATCGCGTTCTTCATTGCCCAGCGCATTACGGGTTCGCCGTTTGGCATGATGCTCAAAGGCATCAAATCCAACCAGACGCGCATGAACTATACTGGCTTCAACACCAAGCCCTATACGCTCGCGGCCTTCGTGATTTCGGGCATGTATGCGGGCCTGGCCGGTGCGCTGCTGGCCATCACCGACCCATTGGCTGGCGCCGAGCGCATGCAGTGGACCGCCTCGGGCGAGGTGGTGCTGATGACGATCCTGGGCGGCGCGGGCACGCTTGTCGGCCCGGTGATCGGTGCCTGGCTGATCAAATATTTCGAGAATATCTTCTCGGCCATCAATGACAGCATCCTCACGCGCTTCTTTGCCTTCCTGCCCGAGGGAGCCGACCATGTGGCCGTCACCATCGCCAGCAAGTTCGTGGGCGAAGGCTGGTTCCTGACGCTGGGCCTGGTCTTCGTGCTGATCGTGGTCTTCCTGCCCGGAGGCATCATGGAGGGCGTACGGCGCATTGTTGGCCTGTTCAACCGTTCCGGCAAAACGCCACGGCACACGCCAGCCCAAGTGCAGCCCGCAGAATAGGACCGGACACGATGACCATGCCAAATGTTGTTCTGCACGTTGCCGATGTTCACAAACGCTTTGGGGGCCTTCACGCCCTGGCCGATATCGACCTGCAGGTGGAAGAAGGCCAGACCCACGCCATTATCGGCCCCAATGGGGCGGGTAAATCCACCCTGCTCAATGTCATCATCGGC
This sequence comes from Devosia sp. LC5, assembly GCF_000735585.1. Lineage (GTDB taxonomy): Bacteria > Pseudomonadota > Alphaproteobacteria > Rhizobiales > Devosiaceae > Devosia. The sequence goes on along the minus strand of NZ_JNNO01000001.1, from coordinate 51,352 downwards.
AAGCTGGCGCCGACCAGCGGCACGGTGGTGTTCGACGGTGCGATCCTGACCGGGCGCAAGCCATACGAGATCAACCAGCTCGGCATTGCCCGGGTGTTCCAGACGCCGGAGATTTTTTCCGATCTCAGCGTGTTGCACAATGTGATGATCCCGGCACTCGCCAAGCGCGACGGCGCGTTCAAGCTCAACATGCTGCGCGCGCTCGATAGCGAAACCGGCATTCGCGCCGAGGCGCAGGACATGCTGGAAGATGTCGGCATGACCAGTAGCCGCGATATGGCCGCCGGCAGCCTCAGCCGTGGCGACAAAAGGCGGATGGAGCTGGCCATGTGCCTGATCCAGCATCCTCGCCTGCTGCTGCTCGACGAACCAACTGCCGGCATGAGCCGCCACGACACCAATACGACAATCGAATTGCTCAAGAAGATCAAGAGCCGCGGCATGACCAAGGTGATCATCGAACACGACATGCATGTGGTGTTTTCGCTGGCCGACAAGATTTCCGTGCTGGCGCAGGGCCGCATCATAGCCGACGGTACGCCCGATCAGGTGCGGGGCAATCCCAAGGTGCAGGAAGCCTATCTCGGAGGCACCCATTGATGAGTGCAATCGCCATGGAGACCCAAATTCTCGGCAATAGCCAGGCTGCCAGTATCGAGACCACGCGGCCATTCTTTTCTGTGCGCGACATGCACGCCTATTATGGCGAGAGCTATATCGTGCAAGGCGTGTCGCTCGATGTGCGGCAAGGCGAAATCCTGGCCCTGCTGGGCCGCAATGGCGCAGGAAAGACCTCGACTCTGCGCACCATCGCCCGTACCGATGATCCGCAGATGCGGCAAGGCGAAATCTGGCTGGATGGCAAGCCTATCCACCAGATGAAGAGTTTTGAGGCCGCGCGAGCGGGCATTCAGCTCGTCCCCGAAGACCGGCGCATCATTGCGGGTCTCACGGTCGAGGAGAACATTACCCTCGCCAGGGTTGCCCCAGGCAATGGCTGGAGCCTGGAGCAAATCTATCAGAGTTTTCCCCGGCTTGCCGAACGGCGCAAGCAGGAGGGTGTGACGCTGTCGGGTGGCGAGCAGCAGATGCTCGCTATCGCCCGGGCGCTGGCGCGCGAACTCAAGCTCCTTTTGCTCGACGAGCCCTATGAGGGTCTCGCTCCGGTCATCGTGCAGGAAATCGAGCGCATTCTGCATTCGATCAAGCCGCTGGGCATTACCACGATCATTGTCGAGCAGAACGCCGTCGCGGCGCTCAAGCTGGCCGACCGCGCAGTGATCCTTGATACCGGCGAGGTCGCCTTCTCGGGCACCGCCAAGGAGGTGTTGGACAATACCGAGCTACGCCACGAATACCTGGCCATCTAGGAGAAGCATGTTGCTCCAGTAGACCTTATCCTGAGCCCGTCGAAGGACGAGGTCGTGGCACTCCGCACTCCATTCGCTCGACCTCGTGGTTCGACAGGCTCACCATGAGGCCTTCTACCAATTACCCTGGGTCTTTCGACCAAAAGGCATTCCGCCGACTTCACCTCTCCCATAGAGAGGCCCAGGGTAAACTTCAGGCGGTAGGCGGCTCAGGGGGCTCCGCCGTGATTTCGATCCCCTCGCCCTCCAGCGCATCGCGCACTTCGCGCGCCAGGTCGATGGCGCCCGGCGTGTCCCCATGCAGGCATATCGAGCGCGCCGACGATTTCAGCACGGTGCCATCAATCGCGACCAATTCACCCTTTTGCGCCAGCCGCAGGCAGCGTTCGATCACGGCATCAGTATCGTGCAGCACGGCACCCTCCTGGTTGCGAGGCACCAGCAGTCCCTCGGCCGTATAGGCCCGGTCGGCATAGGCCTCGCGGATCAGTGGCATGCCAACGGCCTTGGCCGCGCGCACCTGCTGGCTATTGTCGAGCGCCAGCACCGCCATTTTGGGATTCATCGCCTGAATGGTGGAGAATATGCCGACAGCGAAGGCCAATTCCTCGGCGGTCTGGTTCGCCAGCGCGCCATGCAGCTTCACATAGGATAGCGGCACACCAACCTCGTCGGCGATGAAACGCACCAGAAAGAGTTGGGAGCGAATCTGGCCCAGCAATTGATCGAGTGGCATGACCACGCGAAAGCGCCCGAACCGTTTCGGATCGGCATAGCCGGGGTGAGCCCCTGCCCGCACCCCACGTCCCTTGCAGATTTTGAGAATGTGCCGGATTGTCGGCGCATCGCCCGCGTGGCCACCACAGGCGATAGAGGCGCTGGAAACAATGGCCAGCAGGTCCTCGTCGGTCCCCATGCCTTCGCCCAGGTCGGCATTGAGATCGATACTGGTCATGGCTGGCCGCTCCTCAACAATAGGTGGGCATGGTCCACATTGATGGACTGGAAAGCAACTGGGGCGCCCGGCCGCAACTGCGCGAAGCGGTCGAGATCGACGCTGGCAATGGTCGCGATGCGCGGATAGCCGCCGGTCGGCTGATGGTCACGCATCAAGACGACGGGCGTGCCATCGCCCATGATCTGGATATCGCCCGGCACCACGGCGTCGGACACTAAAGACAAGATTTTTGCCGCCGCAAACACTCCTGATGGATCGCTCAGGCGGACGCCCATGCGGTCCATCTGTCGCGCAATGGCAAAAGTGGCATGGAGAAAACGCTGCCGCAGGGACTGCGTGAACATGTCCGCATGCAGGCCCCAAATCACGCGAATAGGGCCGTCATACTGCCGTGGTTCTATGACGCTGTCCTTCAATGGTGAGCCAACGCCTGCCAAAGCCAGTACGTCGCCTGCCTTCAGCGCCCGCCCCTCCAGGCCACCGATCATCGCTCGCGTGCTGGTTGAGAGGCCCCCCATCACAACAGGTAAATCGAAATTGCGGTCAAAGCGCAGATAGCCGTAATTGCCCCAATCGCCCGGCGTGATGGATAGTCTGTCCCCCGCCTTCAGCTCGACCCGGCCGGGCCAGGCCAATGAAGTCCCGTTATGCGCGGCCTTGAAGCCCCCGCCCGCCATACCCGCAACACAGCGGCCCTTGCTCATTTCGATGTCGAGCCCCGCAGCGGTGAATTCGATGGCGCCATCGCTCTGCACGCCAGCCAATGCACCCGCCAGCCGGAAAGCGCCGGCGTCCATGGCGCCCGATGCGCTGATGCCATGGCGCAGCATGCCGAAGCGTCCCGCATCCTGGATGGTGCTGAGCGGGGCGGCACGGGAAATGGTCAAAACCGCGCTCATGCCAGCGCCTCGAATATCAACTGGTCGCCGGGCGCGAGCGTGGTGGGCGGCAGCGCCGCCATGTCGAAATTGGCAAAATCGGTATGCCCGATGACGTGCCAGCCCGTAGGGATTTCCGTTGCCGTGATTGCGGTTTGCCCAGCGGCGAACAAGACGCTGCCCCTGGGCACGGACCGACGCACGACATTCCGGCGCGGCAATACCAGGGCTTCGGAGTGAAAGCCGCAATAGACAAAGCCGGGCGCAAAGCCGGTGGCAAGGACGCGCAGCGTGGTGCCGTTATGCGCAGCTACGAACGCTTCGGCCGTTAGCCCCAAAGCCGCTGCGACCTCTTCAAGATCAGGACCAGCCCCACCTCCAAAACGGGTCGGAATGGTCCACGCCGCCGCCGGCGACGCCGCCGCATCGAACGAAAGGCCGAACAATCGCAGCCGCACTTCGCCCATGAGTGTATTCAGCGCCACAATCCGGGGATCGTAGCGCAAGAGCACGGACACCAGGTTCGGCACCACTTCGACCACACCGGGCACGGGGTCGCGGGCGAGCGCTTGCGCGCAGCCAATCGCGGTCCGGTTGGCCAGATCGGTCAAGGAGGTTGCAAAGCGGATCAGCAGGGCAGCGTCGCCCAGAGGCAGCAGCGTGGGCGGTGGCAGCATCGGTAAAGGGGCCGGGCCGGCCATGGCACAGCCTCCTCGGCTGATTCATGCATGAGCCCTAGTCCTGTCGGACCTGCCCTTATGGGTCAACCCGGTCGATGGGGGCGAAGGCTCTGCTTGCCCCCGGAAGACCGTTTGTTCACGCCAGTACCCGAAGGCACCAGCCAGATATGACCGGCCGGGCTTGTCCGGTCAGTTCGGATCTCTGCCGTCCTGTTCGACCACGGCATCAAACAATTGCCGGGCCTGCCCAGCACCGATCGCCTCGATGGCGACAGCTGCTATGGCGGCGAACAGTTCCGCGATTTCCTGGGGATCGGTGATTTCGGCGTCGTCGTCTTCAGCGTCGGCGTTGATCAGAGTAAACACAATAACGCGCCTCCAAAGTAGCCAATGGAGGGATTGTGACGCGATTCCCCTTACGGATTGAATAATGGAAATCTGCCTGTGCCCATAAGGTGGGCAATTGCCAGATACGGCAGCGGGGCTTACTCTTCGCCCGCTTCGAGCTTCTCCAGATAAGATTCGATATCTTCCAGCGTTGCCGAAAACGGCAGCGGGCTGTGGCCGTAAATGACCTTGAAGCTCTCATCTTCCCGGATGGCGTGGCCGCCCTTGCCCTGCTTGGCCGTGAGCTTTTCCGCCGTCAGAATGGTCAGGCCATAGCGTCCTGCGAGCCGCTTCATGCGGCGCATTCGCGATGCATCGAATTCCTTGCGGCTCACTGTATGACCTTTGCGCAGAGTTTGGCGGGTAGGGAGGGATTCGAACCCCCGGAACGCTTTCACGTTCGCCGGTTTTCAAGACCGGAGCAATCAACCGCTCTGCCACCTACCCGTTGGAGGTCAGCGTTTAGCGGTTGATCGCAAAACTGTCTAGGGCAGTAACACAACCGAGCCGGTGGTCTGCCGCCCTTCGAGGGCACGATGTGCCTCGGCGGCGTCTTTAAGCGCAAAGGTCTGGTTGACCGCCACCTTGATCTTGCCGCTGGCGACGGCGTCGAACAGGGCACCGGCCGCAACAACGAGCGCGGAGCGTTCGGCGACGTAGTGAGCCGTGGTCGGCCGGGTCACATAGAGCGAGCCCTTGCGCGACAATACGGTGAGGTCGGGAATCGAGACCACGCCCGAGGCATTGCCGAAGCTCACCATCAATCCGCGCGGGCGCAGGCAATCGAGCGATTTGTCGAAGGTGGATTTGCCCACCCCGTCATAGACGACGTCGACGCCCCTGCCCCCGGTCAGTTCCTTGACCCGCCCGGCAAAGTCCTCGGTGGAATAGTTGATCACGGCATCGCAGCCATTTTCGAGCGCCAGCGCCACCTTTTCAGCGCTGCCCGCCGTACCGATGACCCTGGCCCCAAGCGACTTGGCCCATTGCGTAGCGATCTGCCCCACGCCACCAGCCGCGGCATGCCACAGAATAGTTTCGCCCGCAGCCAGCGGCCAGGTCTGAAACAGCAGGTAATAGGCGGTGAGGCCCTTGAGCATGATGGCAGCGGCGACCTGGTCATCCACGCCATCGGGAATGGCGACGATGCGTTCGGCATTCAGCAGCCGCTCGGTGGCATAGGCGCCAATCTGCCCCTGGTAGGCGACGCGGTCGCCCACCTTGAACTCGGCGACCCCTTCGCCCAGCGCCGTCACCACGCCCGCGCCTTCACTGCCGGCAACAAAGGGCAGTTTTTGCGGGTAGAGGCCCGATCGCTGATAGGTATCGATGAAATTGAGCCCGATGGCGGTCTGCCGCACGGCAACCAGCCCCGGTCCGGGAGCGGCCAGCGGCCACTCCTCATAGCTCAGGACTTCGGGGCCACCGTGCTGATGGACGACGATTGCCTGGCTCATGGCTTGGGTGCCTTGGGCTTGCGGGGCGCCGATTTCGGACGCGCTTGCGCCCTGGCGGCCGGCGTGGCCTTGGCACGTGGCTTAGCGACAGCGGCGCCAGCCTGGGCGGCAACGGCACCGGTGGCGCCGGTAAAAGGTGCGATCGGCTTGGGCGCGTGTCCGCTCTTGTTAACCCGGCGCTGCTTGGCGAAAATATTGACCGCCTCGACCAGCACCGAGAAGGCCATGGCCGAATAGATGTAACCCTTGGGAATATGGAAGCCCAAGCCGTCGGCCACCAGCGTCACGCCAATCAACAGCAGGAAAGCCAGGGCCAGCATCTTGGTAGTGGGGTGGTCGGCCACGAATTTGGCAATCGGGCCGGATGCAAAAAACATCACCGCGACCGCGACCAGCACGGCGGCGATCATCACTGCGACCTGATCGGGCGGCACCATGCCGACGGCGGTGATGATGGAATCGATGGAGAAGACCATATCGATCACCACGATCTGCAGGATAATCGCCTGCAGGCCTGCCTTGGCCTTTTCAGCCAGGTCCATTTCATGCGGTTCTTCGATAGCCGCGTGCATTTCGTGGGTGGCCTTGTAGATCAGGAATGCGCCACCGGCGATCAGGATCAGGTCCTTCCAGGATAGCGCCAGCCCGAACAGGGTCACCACCGGGTCCTGTAATTGCACGATCACGCTGATCAGCAGCAGCAGGATGATGCGGAACACCAGTGCCAGGCCAATGCCTAGCTTGCGGGCGAATTCGGCCTGCTCGCGCGGCAGGCGCGAGACGAGCACGGAAATGAATACGATATTGTCGATGCCCAGCACGATCTCCATGACCGTCAGGGTTGCAAAGGCGATCCACACATTGGGATCGGCCAATAGCTCAAGCATTTCCGGCTCCGTTCAGGGTCTTTGATGGCACCAAACTTATGCGGTGTGCCCGCACAGGGGAAGGCAGCATCCCCAGATTTCGTCCACCTGCGGCAGAAAGCACATTGCGGCGTGCTGGTCGGCATGACGGGCGCGATGTTAGTCTGCGGCCAATCAGCCTTGCGAGTCATAGCCATGGAATGTTCTACCCCCACCGCGACAGACAGTGTATGCGCGGTTGCGGTCCGATGAGTGCGCACGACGCCGATGCCATTATCGTTGGCGGCGGCCTCGCTGGCGTCGCCGCAGCGATTGCCGTGGCCAAGGCCGGGCTGAAGACCATCCATCTGGCTCCTGCCGGACCACCGGATCGGCGAACATCGGCACTGATGATGCCCAGCGTGGATTATCTGATTGCCACTGGGCTGATCGATGATCCCGTCGATATCGGCCATCCCCTGACGCAAATCCGCATCATCGACGCCACTGACCGTCTCATTCGCGCGCCCGAAACGCTATTCGATGCCCAGGAAGCCGGGCTCACGGCCTTCGGCTGGAACTTCGCCAATGCCCGCCTGGTGGAGCGTTTCCACAGCGTGGCTGCGACCCTCGCCGGGCTCGAAATCCGCAATATGGGCGCCACCGCCTTTGCCGCGGACGATACCGGCGGAACGCTGACGCTGGCCGATGGCAGCACGCTTTCTGCCTCCTTGATCATCGGCGCCGATGGCAAGTCATCCCTCATTCGCACTGCCGCCGGTTTTCCGATCCACGAACATCAGTTCGAGCAGGCGGCGCTGGTCTGCGATCTCGATCTTGGCCGTCCCATCGGCGGCACATCCATCGAATTTCACTATCCCAATGGTCCCTTCACCCTGGTGCCGGCCGGCGACAAGCGGGCCAATCTGGTCTGGATCGACGAGCGGTCGGCCCTGGAAGCCGCCCGCAATGGTGGACCGGAGGCGCTGGCAAAGCTCTTTGCCGGGAAATCGCAGCGGCTGTTCGGCGCCATCCAATTGGTCACGCCAACCCATATCTTCCCGCTCAGCACGCTCGGCGTCAGCAAGCCCGGCAAACAAGGCGTGGTCCTGGTGGGGGAAGCGGCCCACGCCTTCCCGCCTATCGGCGCCCAGGGCCTCAATCTGGGCCTGCGCGATGTGGCCGATCTGGCCGATTCCTTGCAGGGCGTGGACCGGGCACTGCCGGATTGGGCTGACAAGGTCAGCGAAAGCTATGCCAGCCTGCGCGCTGGCGATCTGGCCCGCACCGGCACCATGGTCGATGCGCTATTCCGCTCGCTGCTGGCCGATATGTTGCCCGCTCAGGGGCTGCGGGCGGGCGGGCTATGGGCGTTGCGTCTGTTGCCGGCCCTGCGCAAGCAGGCGTTCACCATCGGCATGGGCAATCGCTGAAAAAGCCAAGGGCGCGGTTTCCCGCGCCCTTCAAATCTCTATTCTTGAGCTTGCGCTTACGGCGTAGCCGGCGCTGCGCCTTCTGCCGGTGGGGTTGCCCCTTCAGCCGGCGGCGTCTCGCCATTGAGCTGCTTGCGCAGTTCTTCGGCGCGATCCTGCAGCACCTGCTCGAGAGCATTGGAGCCACTGGTTTCCTGGCGGAACTGGTCGAAGGTCAGCGCAGCGTCGCCATCATAGGTGGCGGTGAAACCAGCCAGGTTGATCTCGATGGTGAGATCTTCGTTCTGGCGGTTCTTGGCGGTCAGCTTGAGCGTGCCGCCCTTCTTGAGCGAGTTCACATACTGTTCGTTGATCACCAGCTGGGTGGCGCACGAGGTGGGGTCGCACAGCATATAGGGCACGCGGATCGGCTTGGCGCCATCGATCTGCCAGGTCAGGCCGAACGGCAGCAACACGCCGAGGGGGACAGCTGCGACCGCAAGAAGCCGGCTTTCCTGGCCCGGATCGTCGCGCAGCAGGAACGAGCCGAGGAACTGGCCATTGGCCAGCACGACCTGGCGCATGATGCAGGCCTTCTGCCCATCGGGCAGCGGATCGCAAACCTTGAGCCAGTTCTGGCTCGTCACGCCGGCAGGCGTGGCAGCGGGAGCGGCAGCACCATCGGCCGGAGCGGCGGGTGCCTCAGCGGCAGGAGCAGCCGGCGGCGTGGTTTCCTGGGCGAAAGCCGACAACGGGGACAGCATCAGCGCGGCCGCCGCAAAACCGGCGACGAGGGGTTTCCTGAACTTCATAGAATATCCTTGGCTTCCTTGGCGGTCCCGGCGACGTTCTGTCACCATGAAAATAGAACTGCCCTTCAAGTGCTGAAATCGGGCAATAACATGACCGATTGTCATTGCCAAAGCATTATGGCCACCCCTCATAACAAGGACTTGATCAGGCCGCATTTTCGGCCAGTTTCGCCATGCGCGACAGGATTGCCGCGGCGCCCTTGAGGCGCGCGTCGGGCGTAGGCCAGTTGCGGGCGAATACCAGCTTCTGATCGGGCTTGATACGGACCTGATTGGCCGGGTCGGAAACCAGCCGGACCAGCGCCGCAGGATTGGGAAATTCGTTGTTACGCAGGGTGATAACCGCGCCCTTGGGGCCGGCATCGACCTTTTCGACATTGGCCTGGCGGCACAAAGCCTTGACCAGGATCACCTTGAGCAGCGCCTCGACCTCTTCCGGCAATGGGCCGAAACGGTCGATCAATTCGGCGCCAGCCGCGTCGATATCGCGAATATCGGTCAGATCGCCCAGGCGCCGGTAGAGCTGCATGCGCAATTGCAGGTCGGGCACATAATGTTCGGGAATCATCACGGGCATGCCCAGAGAAATCTGCGGGCTCCACTCGTTCTTGTCCTCGTAGTCCTCGTCGCCATTCTTGAGATTGGCGACCGCCTCTTCCAGCATGGCCTGATACAGCTCATAGCCAACCTCGCGGATATGGCCCGATTGCTCGTCCCCCAAGAGGTTCCCTGCCCCGCGAATGTCCAGGTCGTGGCTGGCCAGTTGGAACCCGGCACCCAGGCTTTCCAATGATTGCAGCACGCCCAGCCGCCGTTCGGCCGTATCGGTCAATTTCTTGTCAGAGGGCACGGTGAACAGCGCATAGGCGCGCGCCTTGGCCCGGCCGATTCGGCCACGGATCTGATACAGCTGCGCCAGCCCGAAATGATCGGCGCGATGCACGATCAGCGTATTGGCATTGGGAATATCGAGCCCCGACTCGACGATAGTGGTGGCGACCAACACGTCGAACTTGTTGTCGTAGAAGGCATTCATGATGTCGTCGAGCTCGCCTGGCGGCATCTGCCCATTGGCGATCACAAAGCTGACTTCAGGCACCTGCGCCTTGAGGAAGTCCGCGATCTCGTGCTGGTCCTTGATGCGCGGCACGACATAGAAGCTCTGCCCGCCACGATATTTCTCGCGCAGTAGCGCTTCGCGGATCGAGAGCGCGTCGAAGGGCGAGATGAAGGTGCGGATGGCCAGCCGGTCGACTGGCGGGGTCGCCAGCAGCGACAGGTCCCGCACCCCGGTCAGCGCCAGTTGCAGCGTGCGCGGAATTGGCGTGGCCGTCAGCGTCAGCACGTGAACATTGGCCTTGAGTTCCTTGAGGCGCTCCTTGTGACCCACGCCGAAATGCTGCTCTTCGTCGATAATCAGCAGGCCCAGATCCTTGAATTTGATGGTCTTGCTGAGCAAGGCATGGGTGCCCACCACGATATCGACCTGCCCATCGGACAAGCCTTCCTTGGTGGCCTTGAGCTCGGCGGCGCTCACCATGCGCGAGGCGTGACGCACCCGCACCGGCAGGCCAGCAAAGCGCTCCGAAAACGTCTTGAAATGCTGGCGCGCCAGCAACGTCGTCGGTACGACAACGGCCACCTGCTTGCCCGAGAGCGCCACAGCAAAGGCCGCGCGCAGCGCCACTTCTGTCTTGCCGAAGCCCACGTCGCCGCAGACCAGCCGGTCCATCACGCGGCCCGAAGTGACGTCATCGAACACCGCCTCGATGGCGGCCATCTGGTCTTCGGTTTCCTCATAGGGGAAGCGGGCGGCGAATTCGTCATAGGCGCCCGGGCTGATCTCGACCACATCGGCCCGCGTAAGCAGGCGCGCGGCAGCGATCTTGATGAGCTGTTCCGCCATTTCGCGGATGCGCTTCTTGAGCCGGCCCTTCTTGGCCTGCCAGGCCACGCCGCCCAGCTTGTCGAGCGTCGCATTGGCATCGTCGGACCCATAGCGGGTCAGCAGCTCGATATTTTCGACCGGCAGATAGAGCTTGGTATCGCCGCCATATTCGAGCTCGACGCATTCATGCGGCGCCCCGCCCGCCTCGATCACCTTGAGGCCGAGGAAACGGCCGATACCATGATCGACGTGAACCACCAAATCACCCGCAGCAAGGCTTGCCGCCTCGGTCAGCGCGTCGCTGGCCTTCTTCTTGCGCTGCGGCCGCAGGATGCGCTCGCCCAGAATGTCCTGCTCGGAGAGCAGCAGCATGTCCTTGGTTTCAAAGCCGGTTTCGAGCGGCAGCACGACCAGCGAGGTCGTCGCGGCGCTCGTCGTCTCGGCATCGCGCCAGTTTTCCGCCAGCCGCGCATTGGTCAGGCCATGGTCCTTGAGTACCTGCACCATGCGGTCGCGCGTGCCCGTACTCCAGCAGGCGACGACGGCCCGGCGGCCGTTGCGGCGCTCGGCCAGCAACCGGTCGACCACCGCCTGGAACAGATTGGTGTCGGTCGCCTGCCGCTCTGCGGCAAAGCTGGGCGCGATACGGCCACCCGCGTCGTCACTGGCTTTGGCGCCGGGCGCGAGGAATTGGCTGAACTGGACCACCGAGGCGCCAGCCAGCGCATAGGGATGCTGATCGACAGCATACAGCAGCTCAGGCTTTACCGGCTTATAGGGCGCCCCTGCCCCGGCAACCACCGGCAAGATCCGCGCGGCCTCGCGGGCCTCGTAATAATCGCGCACCTGCGTCACGCGGTCGGCATAGGCCTCGGCCGCCTGCTCGTCGAACACGAAGGGCGCATCGCCAACATAGTCGGCCAGCGTATCGAGATGGTCGTAGAAGAAAGGCAGCCAGTGCTCGGTGCCCGAATAACGCGAACCGCCGCTGACCGAGGCATAGAGCGTGTCATCGACCGTGTTGCCGCCAAAGCTCGCCGTATAATTCTGGCGGAAGCGGCGGATGGTTTCCTCGTTGAGTACGACTTCGCTCATCGGGGTCAGATCAACACGCTTGAGCGTGCCCGTCGTGCGCTGGCTATCGGGATCGAAGCTGCGGATCGATTCGAGCTGGCTACCGAAGAAATCAAAACGCAGCGGCGCTTCGGCGCTGGCCGGGAACAGATCGACCAGCCCGCCGCGCACCGCATATTCGCCCGATTCCCGCACGGTCGGCACACGCAGATAGCCATTCCTGGCTGCCCAGCCAATCAGCTTCTCGCTCTCGACGATGCGCCCGGAGACGGCCGAAAACGACATGGTTTCCACCACATCGCGCGGCGGCACCTTCTGGATCAGCGCATTGACGGCCGTCAGCACGATAGCGCCCTTGGCCGCGCCCGAAGTCAGCGCCGCCAGCGTATTCATCCGCGCGGCAATGGTGACATTGTTGGGCGACACCCGATCATAGGGCAGGCAATCCCAGGCCGGCAGCGTCAGGATGGTGTGGCCGGGCAGCATGGCGGTGATGATATCGGCCATCCGTTGCAGCCGCCGCCCGTCGCGCGCCACAAAGACAATGCTCGCCGCATCGTCCGGCGCAGCGCTCAGCCGCTGTTCCACCAGGCGCGACAGCACCATGGGCTGCATGCCATCGGGCACATTGGAAATGGTACGCGTAGGCCGCAGCGGCACGACTTCATTCATTTGGACACGCGCGCCTTGTGCTCTGCGATCACCCGATCGAGCAACGCGACATCAACACTTTCCGGCGGCACTTCCTGCCCCATGACCCATTTGAGCAGATGAGGATCTTCTTCCGCCATCAGCGTCTCAAGCCGATCCAGCTCGGCCTCCTCCATGCTCTCGGTATGCTCGTCGGCAAATGGCCCCAGCACGAGGTCCATTTCCCGCGTGCCGCGGTGCCATGCCCGATAGCGGATTTTCTTGCGGCGCATAGCAATGTCTTCACCGGCTGCGTTTTGCTGCGCCATGATTCCAAACTTCCCGATTTGTTCCCCTCTGTTTACGCGGAATGAGCCAGCTTGTCAGCCATCAATGCCGGTGGGGTGACGGGCCTGCCGCCGAACGCTAGTTTCAGGGTCCAAAGAGGCTCATCGAATCGTGTCCCGCCCTGAAAGCCTATCGCCGCTGTTCCGCTCGCTGCACGCCATCAAGGGTGTTGGCGACAAATTGGCTGCGCTGCTGACACGGTTTTTCGGGGCGCCCGAGGGGCAGGAAGCCATTGCGCTGGACATCTTGATGCATATGCCCAGCGGCGTGGTGGATCGCCGCCGGCAGGTCGGCATTGCCGAGGCCTATCTCAACCAGATCGTGACGCTGCGCCTGCATGTCGATCGCCACCAGCCCCCGCCGCGCGGCAAGCCGCATGTGCCCCATCGGGTGTTCGCCCATGACGATACCGGCGATATCCAGCTCGTATTCTTCCGCGCCCAGGGCGGCTGGGTGGAAAAGGCGCTGCCCATTGGCGAAGAGAGGTTCGTCTCCGGGCAGATCGGCTTCTTCAACGGTGAAAAGCAGATCACCCACCCTGATTACGTGGTGGAACCGGACAAGTTTGCGACGCTCCCGCTGGTTGAACCGGTCTATCCGCTGACCCAAGGGCTGAGTTCCAAGGCGCTAGCCAAACTGGTGCGGCAGGTCGTGGATAGCGTACCCCAACTGCCGGAATGGATCGACCCGGAAACCCTGGCAAAGAACAAATGGCCGAGCTTTATCGAGGCTATGCGCTCGGTACATTTGCCCGAACAACCTGCCGAGGCCGAGCTTTGGAGCCCAGCCCGCATGCGGCTGGCCTATGACGAATATTTTGCCGGCCAGCTCACGCTGCAACTCATCCGCTCGACTATGACCGCCGCGCGCGGCATTGCGCGCGTCTTCACTGGCGAAATCACCGAGCGGGTCGCCCATGCCCTGCCCTTCTCCTTGACCGAGGGGCAGCAACAGGCGGTAAGCGAAATCCGCGCCGACCTTGCTTCGCCCGATCGCATGTCGCGGCTGCTGCAGGGCGATGTCGGTTCTGGCAAAACCGTCGTGGCTCTGATGGCCATGGCGGCGGTGGCCGAGGGCGGCGCGCAATCGACACTGATGGCGCCCACCGAAATCCTCGCCACCCAGCATTTCAAGACGCTCAAGCCGCTCTGCGATATGGCGGGGCTTGGCTGCGAACTCTTGACCGGCAAGATGCCGGCCGGCGAGCGCCGCGCCATTCTCGGGCGCATCGCCAGCGGCGAAACCACCATTGTGGTGGGCACGCATGCCCTGTTTCAAAGCGGCGTCGAATTCCACAATCTGGGTCTGACTGTCGTCGATGAACAGCACCGGTTCGGCGTGCATCAACGCCTCGCGCTCTCCGACAAGGGCCGCCATACCGACTTGCTAGTGATGACCGCCACGCCCATTCCGCGCACGCTCGTACTCACCCATTTCGGCGACATGGCCGTCAGCGTGCTGCGGGAAAAGCCGCGAGGACGCCAGCCTATCGACACCGCCGTGCTGTCCATTGGCGACTATGGCCGCGTCATTGCCCGTCTCCAGGCACGCCTCGCCGAGGGCGCGCAGGCCTTCTGGGTGTGCCCGCTGGTCGAGGAAAGCGAGCATCTCGACGTCGTCTCCGCCGAGGACCGCTTTGCCGAGTTGCAGAAAGTGTTTGGCGATCAGGTCGCGCTGGTGCATGGCCGCATGAGCGCCGCCGCCAAGCAGGAGGTTATGCAGCGCTTTTCGGCCAATGAATTGAAGCTCTTGGTAGCCACCACGGTGATCGAAGTGGGAGTCGACGTCCCCAACGCCTCGATCATGATCATCGAACATGCCGAGCGCTTCGGTCTGGCGCAGCTCCACCAGCTCCGCGGTCGCGTCGGGCGCGGTTCGGTGCGCTCGGCATGCCTCCTGCTCTACAAGGACCCGCTCAGCGAAACCGCCAAGGCACGCCTCGACACGATCAAATCCACCGAAGACGGCTTCGAAATCGCCGAACGCGACCTGGAACTGCGCGGCCAGGGCGATGTGCTCGGCACGAGACAATCCGGCATGCCCGGCTACCGCCTCGCGGTAGCGGATGTTCACCGCCATCTCATCGATTATGCCCATGACGACGCCAAGGCGCTATTGGCCCGCAATCCCGGCCTAACCGGGCCGGAAGGCGATGCGGCACGAACCGCGCTCTATCTGTTCAGGAGAGACCTGGCGATCCCGCTGATACGGGCGGGCTGACTTTGCCTCCTTGAGTTGGTCATGATATATGACCAACTATCTGGTCAGGAGGTTTCAATGAGACAGGTAGGGTTGGCGGAAGCCAAGGCGCATCTGAGCGAATTGGTCGCCGAGGTCGAGGCCGGTGCAACGATCGAGATCAGCAAGCGTGGTAAGGTTGTGGCCGTGATCTCCCCCATGCAGCGGCCAACCAAAAAGCTCGACATTGAGCGCCTCCGCCGACATCAAGCCAAATTTACCTCGCCTCCGCAGCCGGCCGACGAAGCGATCAGCGAGTGGAAAGACGACGACCGCTACTGATGAAATACATCGACACGTCTGTTTTCGTCTCAGCACTGGTCCCGGAGGAGACGTCCGGCCGCGCTTTATTGTGGCTGGCCGTCCTGAACGACGATGAAATCGTCAGCAGCCCGTGGGTGGATGTCGAACTGAGCGGCGCGCTGTCGCGCAAGTTGCGCATGGGCCGCATCACATCTATCGAGCGCCTAAACGCCTTGGAGGAATATCGTGAGGCATGGCTGCCGGTTGCCACGATCATCTCGCTCGATTTGCGTCACTTCGCGTTGGCGACGGAAATTTGCGATGCCCATCAGGCTGGTATCCGACCCGGCGACGCCATTCACCTGGCTATTGCCAGCATGACGGAGGCCACGCTTTGCACCTTCGACAAACGTTTTGCAGCCGGCGCCGAAGCGCTCGGCTACGATGTCGAGTTGATCAGCTAGCCCCTATTCCACCGTCACCGATTTCGCCAAGTTCCTCGGCTGGTCAACGTCCGTGCCCATGAATACAGCCGTGTGGTAGGCCAGCAATTGCACCGGGATCGTCGCCAGGATGGGGGCCACGAAGCTGTGCACATGCGGGATGAGGATGATATCGGCAACGCCGTGGCCGACATGCTCGGCGCCTTCAGCATCGGTGATCAGGATGATCTTGCCGCCACGGGCCGAGACTTCCTGCATGTTGGAGAGGGTCTTGTCGACCAGCTCGTCGGAGGGGGCGACGACAATCACCGGCATGGCTTCATCGACCAGTGCGATCGGACCATGCTTGAGTTCACCTGCTGCATAACCTTCGGCGTGGATGTAGCTGATTTCCTTTAGCTTCAGCGCGCCTTCCATGGCGATGGGGAACATCGGGCCACGGCCGAGATAAAGCACGTCCTTGGCCTTGGAGAGGCGCTTGCCGATATCCATGATCTGGCTTTCAGCGCCCAGTGCTGCCGACACGGCCGCCGGCAGTTCGACCAGCGAGCGCACCAGCTCGGTTTCCTTCTCGACGCTCAGCACGCCGCGGGCACGACCGGCCGCGATGGCGAGACTGGCGAGGGCGGTGAGTTGGGCGGTGAGGGCCTTGGTCGAGGCAACGCCGATTTCGGGGCCGCACAGAATGGGGAAGACCACGCCGGATTCGCGGGCAATGGTGGATTCGAGCGTATTGACCAGCGAGGCCACGTGCTGCCCCTGCCCCGCGCAATAGCGTAGAGCAGCCAGCGTGTCGGCGGTTTCGCCGGACTGGGAGATGAACAGCGATAGCCCGCCCTTTTCCAGCGGCGGTTCGCGATAGCGGAATTCGGACGCCACATCGATGTCCACCGGCAGGCGCGCATAGCGCTCGAACCAGTATTTTGCTACCGCGCCAGCGAAATAGGCCGTACCGCAGGCGCTGATGGTCAGCCGGGTCAGATCGGCAAAGTCAAAGGGCAGCGTCTCGCGGATAGCGACCCGTTCGGCGCCCATATCCACATAATGGCTGAGCGTGTGCGAAATCGTCTCGGGCTGCTCGTAGATTTCCTTGGCCATGAAATGGCGGTGGTTGCCCTTGTCCACCATCAGCGCCGAGGTCTGCGAAATCTGCTGCTCGCGCTGCACGATGGCGTCGAGACCATCGCGGATGGTGACGCCGGTGGGCGTGATCACTGCCCAATCGCCATCTTCGAGATAGGTCAGCCGGGAGGTGAACGGGGCTAGCGCCATGGCGTCCGAGCCCAGATACATTTCCGCCGTGCCATAGCCGATGGCCAGTGGCGCGCCGTGGCGGGCGGCGATGAGCAGGCTTTCCTCGCCCTTGAACAGGAAGGCCAGCGCGAAGGCGCCCTTGAGTTTTTTGAGCGTGTGCGCCACGGCCAGTTCGGGATCGGCGCCATTGGCCAATTCGCGGCTGACCCAGAGCGCTACCGATTCCGTATCGGTCTGCGTCTTGGGCAGATAGCCGTCCTTGGCGAGGTCGGCCAGCATTTCGCGGAAATTCTCGATAATGCCGTTATGCACCACTGCGACGCGCTCGGTGGCGTGCGGATGGGCATTCAACTCGGTCGGCGCGCCATGGGTGGCCCAGCGGGTATGGCCGATGCCGATCCGCCCGTCGAGCGGCTCAAAAGCCAGCTTTTGCGCCAGATTGCCCAGCTTGCCCTCGGCCCGGCGACGGCTGATAGCGCCATGTTCGAGCGTGGCGACACCGGCGCTGTCATAGCCGCGATATTCGAGGCGCTTGAGCGCATCGACGAGACGACCGGCGACCGGCTCGCTGCCGACGATACCAACAATGCCGCACATGGTCTTATCCCTTCTTCGACTGCTTCTTGGCCGCAGCCTTGGCGAAAATCTCTTTTGCACGGCCCGGCTTTGCCGCCTGCCGGGCGCGCCCCAGCGCCAGGGCATCGGCCTCGACATCCTCGGTAATCACACTGCCGCTGGCGACCAGCGCCCCGGCGCCAATGCTCACTGGCGCGACGAGGGACGAATTGGAGCCGATAAAGGCATTGTCACCGATGATCGTCTGATGCTTGTTGTAGCCATCATAATTCACGGTGATGACGCCAGCGCCGATATTGACCTCAGCCCCGACCGTAGCGTCCCCGATATAGCTCAGATGGCTGATCTTGGCGCCCTTGCCGATCCTGGCCTTCTTGACCTCGACGAAATTGCCGACCTTTACGTCCTCGCCCAGATCGGCTTCCGGCCGCAGCCGGGCAAAGGGGCCGACTGAGGCATTGCGGCCGACATGAGCGCCTTCGATATGGCTGAAGGCATGGATCACCGCGCCCTGCTCGATCACCACGCCCGGGCCGAACACCACATTGGGCTCGATCGTCACGTCGCTGGCAATTTCGGTGTCATAGGAAAACCAGACGCTTTTGGGGTCCTTGAGCGTCACGCCGGCCTTCATGAAGTCTTCGCGCCGAACCTCCTGGAACAGACCCTCGGCCCGTGCCAATTGGCTGCGATCATTGACGCCCATGACGTCGTTTTCCGGCGCCACGCCATAGCCGACCTTCTTGCCGGCGGCATTGGCAAGTCCAACCAGGTCGGTGAGATAGTATTCGCTCTGGGCGTTGTTGTTCTCGACCTTGTCGATCAGGTCGCGGAACACCTCGGCGCGGAAGGCCAGAATGCAGGCATTGCAGAGGCGGATGCGGCGTTCTTCGTCGGTCGCGTCCTTATGCTCGCGGATCGCCAACAGCGTTTCGCCATCGGTGATGAAGCGGCCATAGCCACTCGGGTCCTTGGGCTCAAAGCCCAGTATCGCCACATCGAGCCCTGCATCGAGCCGGTCCAGCACCACGCGGAAATTGTTGCCGCGCAGCAGCGGATGATCGCCGTAAACCACGGCAATATAGCCTTTGGCGGTCTCAAACGCTGCGCGAGCCATGGAGGCGGCGTGCGCGGTGCCCTTGGCAATCGTCTGCTCGAAATGCTCGATCGCCGGGTCCATGGCCGACACCGCCTTGCGGATCTGCTCATGCCGGGGACCGGTCACCAGCGCGATCCTGCTCGAACCGGCTTCGCGCGCAGCCCGCGCCACATGCCCGACGATCGGCATCCCCCCGACGGGGTGCAAAACCTTGGGCGTTGTCGATCGCATGCGGGTGCCTTCGCCCGCGGCAAGAATGATCGACAGCAATTCAGTCATGGCGCGTTCTCCGAGGCACGATCTTCTCTTCGCCGATTTTCACAAATTTATGGCACGCAAGAGTTGGCGAACCGATAACAGGGGCGGCATTGTAATATTCGGCGCAAGACTTGATTCGACTGCGTCGCGGGGTGGCGGCATTGGCTAACGCATCGGAACAATTCCGGCAATCGGATGTCACCACTTGGGGACTTGTGGCGGTGATGATTGGCGGCGTCGCCGTGTTCAGCGCCAATGTGTCGGCAATCATCCCGCCAAGCCTGCTGGCAGGCCTGCACAAGACCCGCATTGAGGGCGCTTCCGTCGAGCAATTGCGCAGCGATGTGGCCCAATTGCGCAGCGAAACCCTGCGCCTCAAAACGGAAAACGCCACCCTGCTGACCCGGTTTTCCCTGCAGGAGCAATCGGGCGGCGAGGTCACGCGCCGCGTCGGCGCACTCGAAGTCAGCATTCCCCGCCTGCTCGAGGCCGTGCCGGACAGTGCCAATATCGACCGCAGCACCTTGACCTCGTCCATTGGCGACGGCCAAGCCATACTCCTCCCGGCTGAAGGCGGCTCGATCAAAGTCAGCCAGCAGCCCATGCCCCAGGCGCTGCCGCCCGTTGTTCAGGCCCTGCCCGACCCGGTCAAAACCGCCAGCATCGATAGCTCGGCCATCGTGGCTTTCGGCATCGCGGTAGGTCCGGGCATCGCTGCTGGTGACGCAAACCTGGCCTGGACCGACATATCCACCAAGGTCGGCCCGCTGTTGCTCGGGCTTGGACCGCGTCTGGCGGATCAATTGGACAGCGACGAAAAGCGGCTAGTTGTCGGCCCTATAGCCGACATTTCCGCGGCTCGGGCGCTCTGCACACGGCTGGAAACCGTATCGATTTCGTGCACACCAATGCCGTTTACCGGCTCACCTCTCCCCAACTGAGGCGGGAAGTGGCGCAATTGCGGTTGACAGCGCAAGCCGTCTGGCTATGTTCCGCCGCAACGCCGATGGCGTTGGCCGTTTCGGTCTGTGCCGGTAGCTCAGTGGTAGAGCATTCGACTTTTAATCGAATGGTCGAGGGTTCGACCCCCTCCCGGCATACCATCTCCCTTCTTCATCACCCGGATCGTGCCCGTGTCGCAAGGTAGTCTCGATCTACTCAAGGTGCTGGCCGTGACCGCACTGACCTTTGCGGTCGGCACGCTGGTGATGCTCTATGCCATCCTGTTGCTGGCTCAGTATGGCGCCAACCTGCCAATGGTCGGCTCGCTGCCGCTGCGCGCGCCGCCGGAGATCGTGCCGCTGCTGGCCGACAATCGCCTGTTCACGACGCTGGCTGCCGTTCATCTCACCGCGACCGGGCTGGCATTGTTCATCGCCAGCAACACGATCGACATGGCGCTGCTGATCGTCTCCAAGGCCGTAACCGTGGTGATCACCGCGCTATTGGGCTTTGTCGGCGGACACATGGCCTATCTGCAGCTCACCGAAGGCACCGCCTTCTCGCTGTCGCCACTGACGCCGGTCTTGATCGTGCTGGCCGGCTTCTGGGTGCTTTCGACCCTGCTCAGCGTCCCCACCCTGCGCCAATTGGGCAATCTGCGCTTCGTTATCGCCATCGCCCTGGTGCTGCTCGGGCCGATGGTGCTGGTGGCGCTTTAGGCCTAAGCCGCCAGCGTCACCACGACGGCGCCACGCGGCGTCGCCACCACGGTGTGCTCATATTGCACACAGGGGGCCGATGGGGTGCTGACCAGCGTCCATTCATCGTCGTCCGATTTCTGATCGGCCATCTTGCCGCCCAGCGACAGGAAGGGCTCGATGGTGAACACCAGGCCATTATTCATCCGGCGGCGCTCGGTCTTGTCGGGCCAGGTGGCAATTTCGCCGGGCTCGTCATGCAGGCTATCGCCCACGCCATGGCTGGCCAGGTTCCGTATCAGTGTATAGCCGCCCTTTTTGGCGAACTTGCCGATGGCCTCACCGATATCGGCCAGCGGCGCGCCGGCCTTGACGGCGCGGATGCCGGTCCACATGGCCTTCTTGCCATCCCGGCAGAGCGCATCGAGCCGCTTGTCGCCAACGCCCAGCACAAAGGAGGCGCCGGTATCAGCGAAGACACCGTCTTTTTCGGCCGAGACGTCGATATTGACCAGATCGCCCTCACGCAGCACCCTTTCGCCCGGAATGCCATGGGCGATTTCCTCATTGACCGAAATGCAGGTGGCGCCGGGGAAATCATAGGTGATCATCGGCGCCGAGCGTGCGCCATGCTCGGCCAGCAGCCTTGCGCCGAACTCGTCGAGCTCGGCCGTGGTCATGCCCGGACGCATGGCGGCGGCCATGGCGTCTCGGGTGATGGCACAAATGCGACCGATGGCCTTGAGGCGTTCGAGCTGCTCTTCGGTGGTAATCGTCAAACGTCTAGCCCTTGTTGGATAGGTAATAGGCTAGCAGTCCCTGGGTGGAGCTGTCATGCCCCTCCCCGCTTTCCTTGCCTTCGACCTTGGGCAGCAGCGCCTTGGCCAGCTGCTTGCCCAGTTCCACGCCCCATTGGTCATAGGAATTGACGTTCCAGATGACGCCCTGGGTGAACACTTTGTGCTCGTAAAGCGCCACCAGCGAGCCCAGCGTTTCCGGCGTAAGCTGCTGATAGAACAGGGTATTGGACGGGCGGTTGCCGGGGAATACCTTATGCGGAGCCAGCTCCTTGATCGCGGCTTTATCGAGGCCCTGGGCCTTGAGTTCGGCCACGACCTCTTCCTCGGTCTTGCCCAGCATCAGCGCTTCGGACTGCGCGAGGACATTGGCGACGAGCTTGTCGTGATGCGGCGGCAGGCTTTCATGCGGCCGGGCGGCGATCAGGAAATCGGCCGGAATGACGTCAGTGCCCTGGTGGATCAGCTGGTAGAAAGCGTGCTGGCCATTGGTGCCCGGCTCGCCCCAGACGATGGGGCCGGTGGACCAGGCGACGGGCTTACCGGCCAGCGTCACCGACTTGCCGTTCGATTCCATATCCTGCTGCTGCAGATAGGCAGCAAAGCGGCTCAAACGCTGGTCATAGGGCAGCACGGCATGGGTCGAGAAGCCCCAGACATTGCGATACCAGACACCCAGCAGGCCCATGATAACCGGCAGGTTTTCCTCCAGCGGCGTGCTGAGGAAGTGCCGGTCCATGGCGTCGGCACCCTTAAGGAAGGCGGCAAAATTGTCGTAACCGACGGCGAGCGCAATCGGCAGGCCGATGGCGGACCACACCGAATAACGGCCGCCGACCCAATCCCAGAACCCGAAAATGCGGTCTTCGCGAATGCCAAATGTCTGGCAGGCCGCAATATTGGTCGAGACGGCGGCGAAGTGATCGGCTACGGCAGCGTCACCCAACGCGTCGGCAATCCACTTGCGGGCCGAACCCGCATTGGTCATCGTCTCGTCGGTGGTAAAGGTCTTGGAGGCAACGATAAACAGCGTCTTTTTGGGGTCGAGGCGCTTGAGAATATCGTGGATATGGGCGCCATCGACATTGGAGACGTAATGGGCGCGCAGATCGGCACGGGTATAGGGCTCGAGCGCCAGCGTCACCATGGCGGGGCCCAGGTCCGAGCCGCCGATGCCGATATTGACCACGTCGGTGAATTGCTCGCCGCTCTGGCCACGGATTTCGCCATTGCGGACGGCGTTGCTGAAGCTCTCGATGTGGGCCAGCACGGCGCGGATATCGGGCATGACATCCTTGCCGTCGACCGGCACCGGATGATCGCCCTGATACCTCAGAGCCATATGCATCACCGCGCGATCCTCGGTGATGTTGATATGCTCGCCTTCGCACATCTCGTCGCGGCGCTCCTCCACCCCGGCGGCGCGCGCCAGGTCGAACAGGGCGGCCATGACGTCTTCGTCGATGCGGTTCTTGGAATAGTCCAGCAGGATGCCCGCGCCGGTAGCCGAATAGCGTTTGAATCGGTTGGGATCGACTGCGAACTGCACGCGCATGGGCTGGTCAGCCAGGCGCTTCTTGAGCTTGCCAAGGGCTTCGAAGCCCGCTTTGCGCCCGGATTTCGCCATGACGTTGAACCCTTTTCTGAACGTTAAAGAACCGGCAGATCGCCAGCGGCCCATGCCGCCCGCGTTTCCGCCGCAAAATCGGTAAACCGGCCGGCCTCGATTGCCCCCCGGCAGCCCTGCACCAGCTCTTGATAATAGTGCAGGTTGATCTGGGAAAGGACCATTGCGCCCAAAATCTCTTCAGTCTTAACAAGGTGATGGAGATAGGCGCGCGAAAAGCGGCGGCAATTTGGATTGGGCGAGGCCTCGTCGATCGGACGGTGATCATCCTTATGCCGGGCATTTTTCAGGTTGATGACGCCGAACCGGGTATAGACATGGCCGTGGCGCCCAGCGCGGGTGGGATGGACGCAATCGAACATGTCGATGCCCCGGCCAATGGCGCCCAGAATGTCGTCGGGCTTGCCGACGCCCATGAGGTAGCGTGGGCGATCGGTCGGCAGCTCAGGCGTGATGTCCTCGATCACGCGGAACATTACCTCCTGCGGCTCGCCCACGGCGAGGCCACCCACGGCATAACCGTCAAAGCCGATGGATTTGAGTCCCTGCGCCGAGCGGGCGCGCAGCTCGGCGTCGTCGCCGCCCTGCACGATGCCGAACAGGGCGCGATTGAGCTGGTTGTTGAAAGCGGTCTTGGAGCGATCGGCCCAGCGGAGCGAAAGCTCCATGGCGCGCTCGATTTCCTTGCGCTCGGCGGGCAGTGCGATGCATTCATCGAGCTGCATGATGATGTCGCTATCCAGCAAGGTCTGGATTTCGATGGAACGCTCGGGCGTCAGCTCGTGCGAGGAGCCATCGATATGCGATTTGAAGGTGACGCCGCGCTCGGTGAGCTTGCGCAATTGGGCCAGCGACATGACCTGGAAGCCGCCGCTATCGGTGAGAATCGGGCGCTCCCAATCCATGAAGGTGTGCAGACCACCCAGCGAGGCGACGCGCTCGGCGCCGGGGCGCAGCATCAGGTGATAGGTATTGCCCAGCAGGATATCGGCGCCGGTGGCGCGGACCTGCTCGGGATACATGGCCTTGACGGTACCGGCGGTGCCCACGGGCATGAAGGCGGGCGTCTGGATATCGCCACGCGGCATGTCGATACGGCCGCGCCGGGCCATGCCGTCGGTGGCGGAAAGGGTGAAAGTGACTTGTTTCATGGGCGCAGGTTCTAGACAATTGCCGGGCGCGCGACAATGCACCTCGATCAGGCCGGCGAAAGTACGATTTTGCAGATTTCCGCCAAAGGTTTGATGGTGCGGTGGCGTCTAACGATAATGTCCAACTCGATTACCCGGTGACCTGATGATCCGACTAAGTGTTTTTGCTGCAACTCTGGCTCTTTTTGCCAGCCCCGTCTTCGCCCAGGAGAATACCGGCCCGCTGGGCGACAAGGTGGGGCAGTTTGTCGGCTCCGGCGAAGGCGAGTTGAGCGCCGAGATCACCCATTTGCAGGACGACATCTACGCCATCTCGATCAGCACGACCGTGCCGATGGAAAACGACATTCCCGGCTGTGGCGGCGGTATCGACGGAGAAATGATCATGACCGAGACAGGCGGCAATTTCTTCGTCGAGAACGAAGATTATGTGCAGAACTCCAGTAGCCCGCTGACCAATGAGCGCTATTGCGAAATCGGCGTCAATTTCGACGAGGACGGTTTCCTCAATATCGAGGAACGCAGCGGCTGTATCGCCTATCACGGCGCTTCCTGCGGCTTTTCCGGCCAGTTGATCAGTGTGAATGCGATAAACTAGGCTTAAGCCAGAGGCCGGGCGTCGGCCCAAGGAGCACATCACCATGAGCACCGAGAGCGACGCCCGGTTTTGGGACCGGACATCCCGCCACTATGCCGCATCCGCGATGGCGGACCAGGCAGGGTATGACCGCACGCTGGACCGTACCCGCGCCCTATTGCGCCCCGATTCGCGCGTGCTGGAACTGGGCTGCGGCACAGGAAGCACCGCGCTGCTGCTGGCGGGCGATGTCCGCCTCTATCTGGCGACCGATATTTCCGCAGCGATGATCGCCATTGCCGAGGAAAAACACACCGCCAAGCCCGTCCCCGCACTGTCCTTCCGCACCGCGACCGCCGAGGCGATGGCACCTGATGCGGGGCAGTTCGACGCTATCCTGGGTTTCAACTATCTCCACCTGGTCCGCGACGTACCCGCCACCCTGCGGCAGATCCATGCACTGCTCGTGGACGATGGCGTGTTCATTTCCAAGACGCCCTGTGTGGGCGAGATGAACCCGCTGATCTGGATGCTCCTGCTGCCGGCCATGCGCGCCATCGGCAAGGCCCCGCATGCCAGCGTGTTCCGCGCGGCAGAGCTCGAACAGCAGATCAAAGCCGCAGGTTTCGAGATCGTCGCAGTGGAAAATCACGCGACCAAGGGAAACGATAACCGCCCCTATATCGTGGCGCGCAAGCGCTCCTAAAGACTTGCCAGCACACCGGGGATCAGCAGCGGCAGGTCCTCGCTGATCAGCCCCGGCCCGCCGAAGCGGTTCGCGGCTTCCGCATGCAGCCACACGCCGGCGCAGGCCGCTTCCCAGCCGTCCATGCCCTGCCCCATCAGCCCGGCGATCATGCCGGCCAGCACATCGCCCGAGCCGGCCGTGCCCAGCCAGGCGGGCGCATTGGCATTGATGGCGGCGCGGCCATCCGGCGCAGCGATCACCGTATCGCTGCCCTTGAGCACGACGATAGTGCCCGAATGCGCCGCCGCGGCTCGCGCCATGTCGAGCTTGCCGCCGGGCACACCCCCAAACAGCCGCTGGAATTCGCCCTCATGCGGGGTGATCACCACCGGGCGCGGCTTGGCCCGGATGGCCGCGAACAACGCGCTTGCGCCGTCCGAAAAGCTGGTCAGCGCATCGGCATCGAGCACCACTGCTGCCTCCGACGCCAACACAGTCAGCACATTGTCCCGCGTCTGCTGCCCAATCCCCGCCGCCGGGCCGATCACCACCGAGCGCACCCGCTTGTCGCCCAGCAATTCCGCCAAGGCGGCCGCGTCTTCCGCCGGCTTGAGCATGATGGCGGTGACATGGGCCGCATGCACCAGCAGCGCCTGCTCGGACCCCGTCAGCGACACCAGCCCGGCCCCCGCTCGGAACGCCCCCATGGCCGCCAGCCGGGCCGCCCCGGTCTGCAACGGCCCGCCGGACATGACGACACAATGGCCGCGATCGAATTTGTTGCCCTCGTCGCCCGGCGCGGGAAGCGACCACAGGCTGGGCGTATTCTGCCAGGCATTTGGCGCAATCTGGTTGAGCACGGTATCGGGAATGCCGATGTCGCCCAGCACCACGTCCCCGCATAGCGCGCGTCCCGGCTGCAACAGATGCCCCGGCTTGAGCCGGAAGAAGGTCACCGTCATTTCCGCGTGGATAGCGGCGCCGCGCACCCTTCCGGTCGCGCCATCAATACCGCTGGGCACGTCCACGCTGACCACGGGCCGCGCACTGGCGTTCACCGCCTCGATAATGTTCTTGAAATCGCCCTCTACGTCACGGTCAAGCCCGGCCCCCAGCAGCGTATCCACCACCAGGTCGGCATTCTCGATATCCGCAGCCATGGGCGCCTCCACCCGGCCGGTCCATTGGCCCGCCATCACTGCCGCGTCACCTTTGAGCGCCTCGCGCGAGCCGATCAGCCGCAATTGCACCGGCCAGCCCTTCTGCTTGAGCAGCCGCGCCACGACGAATCCGTCGCCGCCATTATTACCCGGCCCGCACAGGACCAGGGCCGAGCGCTGGTAATAGCGCTCGGTAATGGCCTCGACCACGGCCTTGCCCGCCGCCTCCATCAAGGCCAGCGACTTGACGCCGCCCTGCACGGCAAGGCGATCCGCCTCGGCCATCTGGCTGGGGGTGAGCAGGATATCGGTGCTTGAAGCGATCAACGGGGCAACTCCGAATTTCCAACAGACCTCATGGTGAGCCTGTCGAACCACGAGGGCGTGGCACTGTGGCAGGTTTGCCGTCGTCCTTCGACAGGCTCAGGATGAGGTCAAACACAGCGTCCACAGCAAAAACAAAAAGCCGCCCATTTCTGGGCGGCTCTAAAAATCCTGAAATAGATCAGAACACCTTAATGGTGGTGTTCCTCCGGAACCTCGTCCTCGTCAGCCTGGATCAGCTTGGCAAGTTCGGCGCGGGTCATCTTCTTGTCGGTGATTTCGCCCAGGTCAGCGACATAGTCGACGACCTTGTTCTCGAACACCGGAGCGCGAAGACCGGCAAGAGCCTGCGGGTTCTTGCGGTAATAGTCATAGACCTGCTGTTCCTGGCCGGGGAAGCGGCGCACTTCGGCGATCAGTGCCTGCTGGTGCTCTTCCTCGGTGACGTTGACGTCGTTCTTGTTGCCGATTTCGGCAACGACCAGGCCCAGGCGCACGCGGCGCTCGGCGATCTTGCGGTACTGCTCGCGAGCGGCTTCCTCGGTGGTGCCTTCGTCTTCGAAGGAACGGCCGTGGCTTTCCACTTCGTGCTGCACGCGGCTCCAGATGGTCTCGAATTCGGCATCGACCAGCTGGGCCGGGACGTCGAACTTGTGACCGTCGTCGAGTGCGTCCAGAATCTGGCGCTTGACGTGCTGGCGGCTCATCGAAGCAAGCGCTGCTTCCATCTGCTCCTTGACGGCATTGCGCAGGGCCGCGACGTCTTCAACGCCGAGGCGCTTGGCGAATTCGTCGTCCAGCTCGCCCGTATTGGGGCCATCGACATGCAGCACGGTGACGTCGAACACGGCGTCCTTGCCGGCCAGCTCTTCGCTCTGGTAGTCGGCCGGGAACGTCACTTTGACTTCCTTGGAGCCGCCCTTCTTGACGCCGATCAGCTGCTCTTCAAAGCCGGGGATGAACTCGCCCGAGCCAACAGTGAGGTGCGCATGGTCGGAGGTGCCGCCATCGAAGGGCTTGCCGTCGATCTTGCCCACGAAGGACAGACCCAGGCGGTCGCCGTTTTCGACAACGCCTTCGTCGCCCTTGTCGGTATAGCCGCGGTTCTGCGCGAACACGCGATTGACTTCGGCATCCAGCTCTTCGTCGGTCACTTCAACGACGGGCTTGTCGAGCTTGACGCCCTTGAGGTCCATCAGTTCGACCGGGGGCAGAACTTCATATTCCACCACGAATGCCAGATCGGCATTGCCGTCGAGCACTTCGTTGATCACCGCCTGATCTTCAGGCAGGTCAACCTTGGGCTGAGCGGCGGCGCGTTCTTCGCGCTTGTCCAGGGTCTCGGAGACGGTCGCGTTGATCGCGTCGGTCATCACTTCACTCATGGCAGAGCGGCCATAGACCTTCTTGAGATAAGAGGTCGGCACCTTGCCCGGACGGAAGCCCTTGATATTGGCCTGGCCCTTGAGCTCCTGGAGCTTGGCATCGAGGCGTGTGACCAGGTCGGCGGCCGGAATGGTAACGCTGAGCTTGCGCTTCAGGCCCTCATTGAGGGTTTCGGTAACCTGCATTCGGTTCAATCCCGTATTCAATTAATGTCAGGGCCAGTGTCCAATGTGGTGCGGGTGAGAGGACTCGAACCTCCACGCCTTGCGGCGCTGGAACCTAAATCCAGTGCGTCTACCAATTCCGCCACACCCGCAAGGGTACCCGTCTGGCCGGGTTGCGCGTGGGTCTAGCCTAACTTGTACTGCCAGTCAAAGCCTTGGTTGGCTATTTTGCGGGAATGGCGAAGACCTGGGCGATCAAGCCGTCGCGGATGACGAACATGATAGCCGTTTCGATGGGTTCGGGCCCCAGGCCATGGATCACCTCATGGTCGATCACCGTGTTGCCTAGCGCAATGCGATTGACCAGCTCGGCCCGCAGCCCGGCATGTACGAACCGTTCCTTGCCATAGAATTCGCCATAAGCCGCTTTTCCGGCCAATAGCGGTGTCATGTCCGGCAAGCGGAAGCTGCTGATATCCTCGGCAAAGGCCGACAGAAACCGCGGCAGATCGCGTGCATTATAGGCCTCGAACTGCAGCTGGACACATTGCAGTGGCGTCATCATAGTCATTTTTGGCTCGGCTCGTTCAACGAAGGATGGATAAGTGCACAAAATCTGTGCATCACGGCGCTATTTTGATCATGGACTGCACGCTGGTGGTGCTTATAAACTTCAGGACAAGCCAGTAAGCCATTAACAAATCGATCTTTTTTATGTTTCCGCCAGCGTGGCACAGGCCGTGCATACGGGATGGCGGTATCCGCCTAAGTCAGGCACGTGGAGGCTCAATTGAAAAAAATCGAGGCTATCGTAAAGCCGTTCAAGCTCGACGAAGTCAAAGAGGCACTGCAGGAGGTTGGCCTGCAGGGCATCACCGTTACCGAGGCGAAAGGCTTCGGCCGGCAAAAGGGCCACACTGAACTTTATCGCGGCGCCGAATATGTCGTGGATTTCCTGCCCAAGGTGAAGGTCGAGGTCGTGTGCCCCGACGAGCTAGCCGAAAAAGCCATCGAAGCGATCCGCAACGCAGCACAAACTGGTCGCATTGGCGATGGCAAGATCTTCGTTTACTCGATCGAGCAGGCTATCCGAATCCGCACCGGCGAATTTGGCGACGACGCGCTCTGAGGGCCCTCCCCTTTAGACGCCAGCCGCCCGAACAAACAACAAGCATTCCGATTTAGACAGGGGAAGACCTAATGACCACCGGAAGCGACCTCCTTCAGAAGATCAAAGACGAGAACATCAAGTATCTCGACCTGCGCTTCACCGATCCGCGCGGCAAGCTGCAGCACGTCACGCTCGACGTGTCGATCGTCGATGAGGACCTGTTCGAAGAAGGTACCATGTTCGACGGTTCCTCGATCGGTGGCTGGAAGGCCATCAACGAGTCCGACATGGTGCTGATGCCCGATCCCAATTCGCACTATATGGACCCCTTCTTCGGCGCGTCCACGCTGGTGGTGAACTGCGACGTCCTCGAGCCCCTGACCTACCAGCCATACAGCCGCGATCCGCGCACCACGGCCAAGAAGGCTGAAGCCTTCCTCAAGGCCTCGGGCATTGGCGACACGGTCGTGTTCGGCGCCGAGCCCGAATTCTTCATGTTCGATGACGTCAAGTACTCCAACACTCCCTACAAGGTGGGTTTTGAAGTCGACCATCCCGAACTGCCCTCCAACAATGACACCGCCTATGAAGCCGGCAATTCCGGCCACCATATCGGTCTCAAGAAGGGCTATTTCCCGGTTCCCCCGCTCGACAGCGCCCAGGACATTCGCGGCGAAATGCTTGCCGCCATGGCCGACATGGGCGTCGTGGTCGAAAAGCACCACCACGAAGTGGCCTCGGCCCAGCACGAACTCGGCATCAAGTTCGCGCCGATGATCAAGGCTGCCGATGACGTGCAGATCTACAAGTATGTCATCCACCAGGTCGCCAATGCCTATGGCAAGACCGTGACCTTCATGCCAAAGCCGGTCTTCGGTGATAACGGCTCGGGCATGCATTGCCACCAGTCGATCTGGAAGGACGGCAAGCCGCTGTTCGCCGGCGACCAGTATGCGGGCCTCTCGATGGAAGCGCTGTATTACATCGGCGGTATCATCAAGCACGCCAAGGCGATCAATGCCTTCACCAACCCGACCACCAATAGCTACAAGCGCCTGGTGCCGGGCTTTGAAGCCCCCGTGCTGCTGGCCTATTCGGCCCGCAACCGTTCGGCTTCCTGCCGTATCCCCTTCGGCCAGTCGCCGAAGGCCAAGCGCATCGAAATCCGCTTCCCCGATCCGCTGGCCAACCCGTACCTGGCCTTCTCGGCCATGCTCATGGCCGGCCTCGACGGCATCAAGAACAAGATCCACCCTGGCGAGCCGATGGACAAGGATCTGTACGAGCTGCCGCGCCAGGAACTGATGCAGATCCCGCACGTTTGCGGCTCGCTGCGCGAAGCCCTGACCAGCCTCGACACCGACCGCGAGTTCCTGCTCGCCGGCGGCGTGTTCGACAACGACCAGATCGACAGCTATATCGAGCTGAAGATGACCGAAGTCGTCAAGTTCGAGCAGACCCCGCACCCGGTCGAATACGAAATGTACTACTCGGCCTAAGCCGCGTTGGTGCAATGAGAAAAGGGACCCGAAAGGGTCCCTTTTTGTTTGGGGATGACGTTCGGTGAGGTGTCCCCGCTGACCTCGTCAGTGGATAGGTTCCGTGCGGAACACCCCCCTCCTCGGTGTCATTCCCGCGAAAGCGGGAACCTCTGTTTTCTTCCTGAACATCGCAAACAGGGGTTCCCGCTTTCGCGGGAATGACACTGTGGATGGAACCCTGTGGCGGCGCCCCACGACCCACTCACTGCAAATTCTGCGGTACGCCGTCCGCGATCTCGTAATAATCCCCCTTGTCCGCCACGAAGATATGCATCGCCAGCTTGGTATGGGTGGGCGTGTCGAACGCGCCCAGGGAGATCCCGATCCAGTCGCGATCCACCGGATCGAAGAACAGCGACGAGCCGCAGATAGCGCAAAAGCCGCGCCGGACCTTTTCCGACGAATGATACCAGGTCACATGCTCCCCGCCCTCGATCGTCACCGCCGAGCGCGGCACATCGACGCCGGCCTCATAATGCCCGGTATGCTTGCGGCACTTGGTGCAGTGACAGGCCGAGCCCATCGGCAAAGCGCCCTCGACCGTGAAGCTGATGGCGCCGCATAGGCACGAGCCCTTGTTCATTTCTGCCTCCCCATTGCATCGGCACTTTCGCAAGGCGGGTGCGAAAGTGTCAAACCGGAGGTAGGCCTAAACTCACAAAACGGAGGTTCCCGCTTTCGCGGGAATGACATTGTGGGTGGAGGGGGTCTGCGCAGAACATGCCCCTCTCTCGGTGTCATTCCCGCGCAGGCGGGAACCTCTGATTCCTTCACTTTCCCAGCTGCTCTCCACAGACCAACCAACAAAAAGGGCGCCGCAGCGCCCTTTTCTTATTCGTCAGCCGGCGCCTCGGGCGTATCCGGGGTTTCCTCGTCGTCCTCCGGCTCGCTGATATGCTCGACGGACACCACCTTTTCGTCTTCGGCCGTATCGAAGACGATGACGCCCTGGCTGCCGCGCGAGACGATGCGGATGGGCTTGTCGCCGCCGACCGGCAGGCGGATGGTCTGGCCGCCGTCGCTGATCAGCATGATCTGGTCATCATCGGCCACGGGGAAGCTGGCGACGAGGTTGCCGTTGCGCTTGTTGACCGCCATGGCGACAATGCCCTTACCGCCACGGCCGGTGATCCGGTATTCGTGGCTGGAGGTGCGCTTGCCATAGCCGTTTTCGGAGATGGTCAGGATGAACTGCTCGATGGCAGACATCTGGGCGTAGCGCTCCTGATTGAGCTCGCCGGCAACCACATCGCCCTCGTCCGAGCCCGCTTCTTCGGACTGTTCCTCGCCACGCACCGCGCGGCTCATCTTGAGATAGGCGGCACGTTCTTCGGCCGTGGCGTCGGAGTGGTTGATGACGGCCATGGAGATGACCACGTCGTCCTTGGCCAGCTGAATACCACGCACACCCATGGAATCGCGGCCCTTGAACACGCGGACATCATCCACCTGGAAGCGGATGGCCTGGCCCAGAGCCGTGGTCAGCAGCACGTCATGATTGGCGGTGGCCGTTTCGACGCCCACGATCTGGTCGCCCTCGTCGAGCTTCATGGCGATCTTGCCGTTCTGGCGCACTTCGACAAAGTCGGCCAACGAGTTGCGGCGCACCGTGCCGCGGGTCGTGGCGAACATGATGTCCAGGTTTGCCCAGCTATCCTCATCCTCGGGCAGCGGCATGATCGAGGTGATCCGCTCGCCCTGCTCGAGGGGCAGGATATTGATCAAAGCCTTGCCGCGCGCATTGGCGGCGGCCAGCGGCAGGCGCCAGACCTTGAGCTTATAGGCGATGCCGCGGCTGGTGAAGAACAGCACCGGGGTATGGGTATTGGCGACGAAGAGCCGCGCGACGAAATCCTCGTCGCGGGTCGCCATGCCCGAGCGGCCCTTGCCGCCACGGTTCTGCGCCCGATAGGTCGAGAGCGGCACGCGCTTGATGTAGCCGCCATGGGAGACGGTGACCACCATGTCTTCGCGGGCGATCAGGTCCTCGTCGTCGAAATCGCCGGCAACGTCGGAAATCTCGGTGCGGCGTGGCGTGGCGAACTGATCACGGATGGCGATCAGTTCTTCGCGGATAATGGTCTGCACGCGCTCGCGGCTGCGCAGGATAGCGAGATAGTCCTCGATTTCAGCACCCAGGCCGTTGAGTTCGTCGCCGATTTCATCGCGGCCCAGCGCAGTCAGGCGGGCAAGGCGCAATTCGAGAATGGCGCGGGCCTGTTCCTCGGAGAGATTGAAAGTGCCGTCGTCATTGATGCGGTGGCGCGGATCATCGATCAGCGCGATCAGCGGCGCCACGTCGCTGGCGGGCCAGCGGCGGGTCATCAATTGCTCGCGCGCCGTCGCCGGATCTGGCGCGGTGCGGATCAGCGCGATGACTTCATCGATATTGGCGACGGCAACGGCCAGGCCGACCAGGATATGGGCGCGGTCACGGGCCTTGTTGAGCAGGAACCGGGCGCGACGGGTCACCACTTCCTCGCGGAAGGCGATGAAGGCCTCTAGGATTTCCTTGAGGTTCATCAATTGCGGCTTGCCGCCATTGAGCGCCACAAAATTGCAGCCGAACGACGATTGCAGCTGGGTGAAGCGGTAAAGCTGGTTCAGCACGACATCGGCCAGCGCGTCGCGCTTGATTTCGACCACGACGCGCATGCCTTCGCGCGAGGATTCGTCGCGCATGTCGGCAATGCCCTCGATGCGCTTGTCGCGCACCAGTTCGGCGATCTTTTCGACCAGAGTGGCCTTGTTCACCTGATAGGGCAGCTCGGTGATGATGAGCGCCTCGCGCTCCTTGCGCACTTCCTCGATCGCGACCCGGCCACGCACCAGCACCGAGCCACGGCCCGTCTCATAGGCCGAGCGGATGCCGGCGCGGCCCAGAATAATGCCGCCTGTCGGGAAGTCGGGACCCGGCAGCACTTCGAGGATTTGCTCGGTGGTGACAGAAGGATTGTCCAACATCAACAGCGCGGCGTCGATCGTCTCGCCCAGATTGTGGGTAGGAATATTGGTGGCCATGCCCACGGCGATGCCGCCGCCGCCATTGACCAGCATATTGGGGAACCGGGCCGGCAGCACGGTCGGCTCATGCTCGGAGCCGTCATAATTGTCGCGGAAATCGACCGTGTCCTTGTCGAGGTCATCGAGCAGGGAATTGGTGATGCGCTGCATGCGCACTTCGGTATAACGCATAGCGGCGGGCATATCGCCATCGACCGAGCCGAAATTGCCCTGCCCTTCCACCAGCAGCTCGCCCATGGAAAAATCCTGGGCCATGCGCACCAGGGCCATATAGACCGCGCTGTCGCCGTGGGGGTGGTATTTACCGATAACGTCGCCGACCACACGGGCCGATTTGCGATAGGGCTTGTTATATTCGTAGCCGTTCTCGTTCATCGAAAACAGGATGCGGCGATGCACTGGCTTGAGCCCGTCGCGCACATCGGGCAGCGCCCGGCTCACGATCACGCTCATGGCGTAATCGAGATAGGATTTGCGCATCTCGTCGGTGATCGAGATCAGGGAAATGTCGGACGGCTGCGGCGCGCCGGTTCCGTTGTCAGGCGTATCGGTCACTGGGTGATTCTTGGTTGTTCGAACTAGCCAATATGTAAGCGATCTGCGCCAAAAATGCTAATTTTTGCCGGGGGAAGCTGTGGAGAGGCGTGGGGCGGGGACAAAGCGGGCTCGCCATTGCGTCTTGCGACTGAAATAAAGGAAACGGAGGTTGCCGCTTTCGCGGGATCGACACCGTGAGAGGACGCGGATGATAGCAGCATCATTGCGAAAGCCCCGCGCCCTTATGCCCGGCGACCGGATCGCGGCGGTGTCGCCGTCATGGGGTGGACCGGGTGCGTTTCCGCAGCGTTATGAGGCCGGCAAGCGGCAGCTCGAAGCCGCTTTTGGGGTGAGCGTCGTCGAGATGGTGCACACGCTGGCGGATGCCGATCGGGTTGCGGCCAATCCCCAGGCGCGGGCGCAGGATCTGATGGCCGCGTTTGCCGATCCGTCCATTGCGGGGATTTTCTGCACCATTGGCGGGGACGATTCCATCCGGCTGCTGCCCTATCTCGATCTCGCGGTCATCCGCGACAATCCCAAGGTCTTTCTCGGCTTCTCGGACACGACAAGCCTGCATCTGGCCTGTTTTGCGGCCGGGCTGACCTCGTTTTACGGCCCCAGCATCATGGCCGGCTTTGCCGAGAAT
The DNA here is from genome assembly GCF_000735585.1 of Devosia sp. LC5. Taxonomy (GTDB): domain Bacteria; phylum Pseudomonadota; class Alphaproteobacteria; order Rhizobiales; family Devosiaceae; genus Devosia. The sequence continues at coordinate 16,126 of NZ_JNNO01000001.1, read as the reverse complement.
GGCGGCATGCATGACTATACCGCCGGTAGCGTGCGGCAGACGCTGTTCAGCCATGAGCCGCCGGGGCTGGTGCCGGTGAATACGGAAGGCTGGACAGCCGAGCGCCTGGGCTGGGGCAATCCTGCGCTGCAGGACCAGCGGCGTGTGCTGCAGCCCGCCGATCCGGTACGTGTGCTGCAGGGCACCGGCGTCGCACAGGGGCATCTGCTGGGCGGATGTGCCGAAGTGCTGGAAATGGTCAAGGCCACCGCGTGGTGGCCTCCGCTGGACGCATGGCGCGGGGCGATCCTTTTCATCGAGACCTCCGAGGAGGCCCCTCCGCCTGGCTTCTTTCGCTATTGGCTGCGCAATTATGCGGCGCAGGGTATTCTTGGTGTGCTCAACGGCATCCTGCTGGCGCGGCCGGATCCTAAAGGCGACGCGCGCTACCAGGAGAAACTGGAACAAGTGCTCGTATCGGTGCTGGCAGAGAGTGGGTTGGCTGGCCTCCCAGTGCTGTCGGGCCTGGATTTCGGACATACCCAGCCCATGCTCACCCTGCCCTATGGCGTGCAGGCGCTGATCGATTGTGCTTCGGGACGACTGAGTATCCTGGAAGCCGGGGTGCGCTAGGCCACCGAGACTGGTCATCGCCACCCCGCTGCACTATGCAGGGCCATGGCAGATACTTATCGGGCGTGGCTTCGCGGGGCGGAAAAGTGGCAAAACATCGCGGTGATTGATCTGCGATCGCTCGATGGCATTGGCAAGCTGCTGCAATCGGCGGGGCTCAAGACGCTGGGTGAAATCGACGAAATGGAAGGCCCCGAGCTGCTGAAACAGCCAGGGCTTGGCGTCGGCGTCATCCGGCGGGTTCGCGGCATCATCCGCAATTGCAAGGCCGAGGAACGGCGGCGCAGATCGGCAACGGCTTCGTTACGCGTCCGGCCGCCGCGGGTGGCGCTTTAGCCCTGGCCTAAATCTCCTGCGCAATCTCCCAGACATGCCCTGCCGGATCGGCGAAGGCGGCCGTGCGGCGGCCCCAGGGCCGATCCATCGGGCCATTGAGGAAAGTCACGCCGCGGCTTTGCAAATCAGCATAAGTGGCGTTGACGTCATCGACCCGGACCGTGAGCAGCATGCGGGCGCCGGAGGTCGTAGCGCCGACTGGCGACGGGGCGACCAGCTCAGGGGCCTGACTGGCAGCAAGCAGATTGAGCATAGAGCCAGAGAACTTGAGCAACGCCGAGACAGGGTCTTCACCGACGATTTCGGCGGCAAAGACCTTTTGGTAGAAGCTCTTGGCCGCGGCGATATCTTCGACGAACAGGGTGACGACTTCGATTGCATTCAGGCGCATGGGGAATTCCCTTCCGATTTGGCTGGCCGGCGACAGGCCGGTTCATCACCTCGACGCGCGGCTTCCCATGGCTTCGACTATTGCGCGCGCAAAAAAAGCAGCCTCACGCGGCTTGGTCGAACTCGGCGCGGGAGCGGTCGATATCGGCAAAGTTCTCGTCGGCCCAGCGGATCAGATAGCCGAAGGGGACGATAACGGATTCGCCCAAAGCGGTGAGGCGGTATTCCACGGAGGGCGGCTTGGTGTCGAAGACCTGCCGGGAAACCATGCCGTCGCGTTGCAGGTCGCGCAGCGTCTGGGTCAGCATTTTTTGGGAAATATCAGGGATTTCACGGCGCAGCTGATTGAACCGCTTGGGGCCGCTGGCCAGCGTCATCACCAGCAGCATGCTCCACTTGTCGGAAATCTTGTCGAGCACACCGCGCACCGGGCAATTGCCGACCGGCAGGCCGACATTGGCGCTCCATTTTTCAACAAAGACTGTGGCTTCTTCGAGTGCGGCGCGCATGGTGGTTACCTTGAGGTGACGTTGTCCCGGCAAAGTGCCTCCTTTCGCGCCGTGAGCAGGCACATTAGATAGCACTCTCCATTCGATACTTACTCTCTCAGCGCCTGTGCTGCAAGGGAGCGGTGTTTGACCAAGGAGAGACACATGGCAGACTTCAAGAACAATACGCTTTTGGTAACTGGCGCCTCGGGGCAATTCGGGCGCCTGGCGGTGGAAGAATTGCTGGCGCGCGGCGCCACCAAGCTCATCGCCGGCACGCGCGATCCCGCCAAGCTGGCCGATCTGGCCGCCCGCGGCGTTGAAGTGCGCCAGCTCGACTTTGACGACAGGGCCAGCCTTGCCACCGGCTTTGCCGGCGTGGAGCGTGTGCTGCTGATCAGCACCGATGCGGTGGGCAGCCGCGTGGCGCAGCAGAAAAATGCGGTAGAGGCGGCCCAGGTCGCCGGCGTCAAGCACATCGTCTATACTTCAGCACCCAATCCCCGTCCCAACCCAGGCACCGGTGTTTCGCCCGAGCACTATTGGACCGAGGTGGCCATTGCCGCGTCCGGGCTCGATTTCACTTTCCTGCGCAATCACATCTATGCCGAAATCAGCCTGCTCGGCGCCGCGCCGGCCATCGGCTCGGGCCACCTTTATGACGCAACCAACGGTGGCGGCCGCTCCTATGTGACGCGGGCCGACGCCGCCCGCACCGCGGCTGGTGCGCTGCTGACCGCCGAAGGCCAGGCCATTTTCGACGTGACCGGCCCGGCGGCCGTGACTCAGGCAGAACTGGCAGCCGAATTCGCCAAGGCAAGCGGCAAGCCGGTGGCGCGCGTCGGGCTGACCGGCGAGCAGCTGCGCGGCGGCCTGATCGCCGCTGGCCTGCCCGAAGGCATGGCCGATGTGATGGTGGCGTTCGATGTGGATGCCGCCGATCAGTATCATGCCATTGTAACCGGCACGGTCGAGCAGTTCAGCGGCCGCAAGCCGGAAACGCTGGCGGCGTTCCTGGCAGCCAACCGCGCGGCGCTGGTGGGGTAATCCCGATCGGCTTCGGCCTGACCACCCGACCTGCCTTCTCCCCCTGCGGGAGAAGGCAACCGCACAAGTCAGTGCCCCGCCTTGCGCGCGAATTTGGCTCCCGACTACAACAATGACACGATGATTCGGCGTGCTGACTGGAGCCACCCGCAATGACCTTTTCCGCGCTCGTGTCGCGTGCTTTGGCCCTGGGCCTGCTCATTGCGGGCGCTGCTGCCCTGCCGGCCCATGCGGCGCCAGCCGATGTGGGCCTGCTCAAATCCTATATCGGGGATTGGCGCGGGCGCGGCACCGTTACGGGCGCCAGTTCGGAAACCGTGGTGTGCCGCCTCTCGCTCAAGCCAGGCAATCAGGACAAGGTCAATTATAGCGGGCGCTGCACCGTGGCCGGCAGCCAGCTATCGATGAACGGCACCATAGCCTATGTCGAGGCCAGCAAGCGGTACGAGGCCGCCATGACCTCCAATGTCGCCTTTAGCGGCATTGCAGTCGGGCAGAAGCGCGGCAGCGGCCTGATTTTCAACCTGCGCGAGCGCGACCAGGATGAAGTGGGCAAGGAGATCGGCATCAGCGCGCAGATCGTGCTCAATGCCGGCGCCATCGATGTCAATTTCGACGTCATGTATATCGCCACCGGCGAATATCTGCGCGCCGAAGTGCCGTTCAGCAAGTAGGCGCGGCCGCTGCCATCGTCACAGCAGCGGCTACGGATAGCCTAGTCGCAAAGCACGGATTCGGGGAACTGGCAGGTCTCGCCAAGGGCGGTGTAGGCCACCCAGTCCACTTCCATCCTGATGGGAGCCGTGACGGGCGTAAACGGCCCCATCCAATCGGTCAGCGTGTCCGAGCCCCAGAGGCTGAAGAAAATCCGCTGGGGATTGGTCGGTATGCGGAACGCCTCGTCGATAGTGCGGACGAGCTTGCCATTGATGAAATACTGGATGGTCTCGGGCGTCCAGGTCACCGCGTAGTTGATGAAATCGGAGTCCGACGGATAGGGCAGATCATGGTCCTGCCCGCTGCCGATTTCGCCATCGCCGCTGATGCCGTTGACGAAAGTGGTGGTCTGCACCTTGCCGGTGTCGCGCAACAGCACCTCGAAATCGATCTCGTCATGCGGCTTGCCCTGGGTGGGGCCGATATAGCTGAAAAACGCGGCATTCAGCCCTGAGCCAGACGGCGTCTTGAGGCGTGCTTCAAAGGTGCCATAGCCGATCGCCTGCTTGGTCTGCAGCGCGCCGCAGCTATATTGCCGGTCCTTGTAGGGGCTGGGCGCAAAACCGACCGTGAGCATCCCGTCCTCGACCTTCACCTGGTCGGATTTCCAGGTGCAATTCTGGTAGGTGCCGGTGGCCCAGCCATCGGCGACATACCAGCGCTGGCTGCTCAAACTGTCGAAATCGTCGAAGAAGCTGGCCTGTTGTGCAAAGGCCGGCAAGGCCGTCAGCAGGCCCGCCGCCATGGTTGCGGCCGGAAGAGCAATATACGCCAGAAATCCGTGTTTATTCATCGACCATCTCACGCTGATATTTGCCACTCGTCGCCGGCAACAGGGGGTACCGGCCCTCATCTACGCAGGTGAAATCAGACTATGGGTCAATTCCGACCACAAATAGCCCGCCGGGTCCCGATAGGCTCATCGCAGCCCTGCGCCCAGAGCACAACTCCCGCGCGTAACGACCTGAAATCCATCGCATATTTTACCAGAAAACCGGCACCATGCTGACGCCTTCCCGGCGCCGTGCTTGACACATTAACCCGGCCCTGCTGCTTAATCCGCAGTCCCAACACGACCAAACTTGTATTGGAGCGGCCGATGACTGCGGAAGTCCTGGAAACGGCCCCTGCCCCTTTGGCGGCGGCTACCAGCAAGCCCCGCGACGCGGTGGATATTTTCTCCCAGCGGCTCTCGCTGGCGCGGCTGATCCTGATCGTGCTGGTCGTCTATGTCCACTTCCCGTTGTCGGTGCCCGCAGAGCGCAGCCTGAATGCGCTGACGCCGCTGGACCCGGCCTTTATTGCCAATGCCACGTTCCTGCGCTTCTCGGTGACCATTCTCACCATCATGTCGGGCTTCATCATGTTTACCAAACATGCCGATCAGCGCGGTATGAAGACGGTGGAGAAGAAGGTCCGGACGCTGCTGGTGCCGTTCCTGTTCTGGAATCTGGGCCTGGTGGCCGCCCTCTATCTGGCGCAACGGTTGGGCATCCTGAGCGGCCAGCGGCTCGATCTGCTGACGGCCAATGCCCAGACCTGGGCCGATGCGACGCTGGCGTGGAGCACGCGGCCAGTAAACTATCCGCTCTATTTCCTGCGCGACCTGTTCGTCATTTCGCTGATCGCCATCGTGGCGTCGCGAGTGGTGCGCGCCAATGTCATCCCGGTGATCGCGGTCAGCGTGCTGATCGCCGAGTACAATCTCGACGGCAATCTCATCCTGCGCACACCGATGCTGATCGCCTTCTTCATCGGCGCGGCGCTGGCCATCTACAAAGTACCCCTCGATGCCCTGGACCGCAGCTGGCCGTATTTTATCCCGCTACTGCTGGTGGCCTGCGTGACGCATTATTACTATCCGAGCGAGAGCAGCGGCCTGCTGATCAGCATATTGGGCGGGTTGACCATCTGGACGCTGACAGCGCTGGTCCATCGCTCGCGCGCGCTGCAAAAACTGGCGCGGCTGGCCAAATACGCTTTCCCCATCTACCTCATCCACGGCATCATCCTGTTCGGTGTGCTTGCACTGGGCGTCGAAGTCTCGAACTCGTTCACGGGATTGGCGCTGTGGCTCGTGCTGCCGCTGGTGATTGCGATCGTCAGCGCCCTGGCATTCCGGCTGTTCAGCCTGATCCTGCCGCAATTCGCCTCCTTCACGACCGGCGGTCGCGGGGCATAGCTCCCAGCAGAAACAAAAAAGGAGGCCACCAGGCCCCCTTTTCCAAGTCTTGCCGGAACGCAACCGGATCAGAACGGGATATCGTCATCCATGCCGCCGGGCTCGAAGGCCGGGGCGTTGGAGGCCGGACGCTGGGCGCCGCCGCCACCCGCAGGACGGGCGCCGCGGAAGCCGCCGCCATTGTCGGCGCTGCGGAAACCGCCATCGCCGCCCCCGGCATTGTCCCCATCACCGCGGCCGTCGAGCAGGGTCAGGTTCGAATTGAAGCCCTGCAGCACGATTTCGGTGGAATATTTGTCCTGCCCGGACTGGTCCTGCCATTTGCGGGTCTGCAACTGGCCTTCGATATAGACCTTGCTGCCCTTGCGCAGATAGCTTTCGGCCACGCGGGTCAGGCCTTCCGAGAAGATCACCACGCGGTGCCACTCGGTCTTTTCGCGCTGCTCGCCGCTGGTGCGATCCTTCCAGCGCTCCGAGGTGGCGATGGACAGGTTCACCACCTTGCCGCCGCTCGGCAGATTGCGCACTTCGGGATCGGCACCCAGATTGCCGACGAGGATCACCTTGTTGACGCTGCCTGCCATAGCAAAAATCCTTTCAATTCAGTCCCGGGCCGCTGTGCCGCCAGGACGCTCACATATCTCGTTGCCGGGGCAACAAGCCCCGTGATCGCCAGACCTTACTCCGCCCCGCCCCGTCCCGCGCGCCAAACTTGGCGTTTTGAACAGAAGTGATCGCTGGCCTTCCACACATGTTCCCTATATGTTCTATTTCTGCGTGGACGTCAAGATCGCTGCTGACACAGATTGTCAGCAGGGCTCGGCCAAGCCAACGCAGACCGTCCTCACCCCATGCGAGACCATGATTGGATTACGCCCAGGCGCTCTGGCTCTACTTCATCCTGCTGTTCGGCATCATCATCGTGCCCGGCATGGATATGTTCTTCGTGCTGGCCAATGCGCTGACGGGTGGCCGGCGGGCGGGCCTCATGGCGACGGGCGGGATCATGCTGGGCGGCGCGGTGCATACACTGTTCGGCGCATTGGCAGTCGGCGTGCTGACGCAACTGCCAGCCGAAGTATTCCGGACGATGATCCTCGTCGGAGCCGCCTATATCGCATGGATCGGCTATACGCTGGTGCGCAGTTCGATCACGGTGGATCATATCGGCAAGGCGCCGAGCCGGTCGGGCCGGGTCGCGTTCCGGCAGGGATTGATCACCTGCCTGCTCAATCCCAAGGCCTACATGTTCGTGGTGGCGGTGTTTCCGCAATTCATCCGGCCGCAATTCGGCCCGCTCTGGCGGCAGGCGTTGGTGATGGGCGTGATGACAGTGCTGATGCAGATGCTGATTTATGGCGGCTTGGCGCTGGCCGCGGCCAAGGGGCGCGACGCGCTGATCGGCAACCCGCAGGTTACCCAATGGATCGGCCGGGGCGCTGGCGTGTTGTTTGTCGTGGCCGCCCTGTTTGCCGCCTGGCATGGAGTGTTCGGCTATGCCGGGACTTGACCGAATCCAGTTTGTTCCTTTTACGTTCCTGTGCGATAAGGAAAGGCGTTTTGCGCAAAGCTGCCCTGACACGATAAGGTAACGCCGGCGCTCAACGCCCGGTAAGATGGCCGCTTGCGGCCAAGCCCGCTGGCTCCTATCTCTGCAGGCTGCCAGCCCAATGATACGAATTTAATTTGCCGCCCTGTGCCCACACGGCGCAGCCAGCCATGGACGTCGACAATGATGCAAAAGCCCAGCCAGAACCGGGAGATCGTCGTGCGCGGCGCCCGCGAACACAATCTCAAGGGCATCGACGTGCGGTTGCCGCGCGACAGCCTGATCGTGATGACTGGCCTGTCCGGCTCGGGCAAGTCCTCGCTGGCCTTCGACACTATCTATGCCGAGGGGCAGCGGCGCTATGTGGAATCGCTGAGCGCCTATGCGCGGCAATTCCTCGAAATGATGCAGAAGCCCGATGTGGAGCATATCGAGGGCCTGTCGCCCGCGATTTCCATCGAGCAGAAGACCACATCGCGTAACCCGCGCTCTACGGTTGGCACCGTCACCGAGATCTATGATTACCTGCGCCTGCTCTATGCGCGCGTCGGCATTCCCTATTCCCCGGCCACCGGCCTGCCCATCGAAAGCCAGACTGTCAGCCAGATGGTGGATCGCACGCTGGAATTGCCCGAGGGCACGCGGCTGTTCCTGCTGGCGCCGATCGCACGTGGCCGCAAGGGCGAGTACAAGAAGGAATTGGCCGACCTGATGCGCAAAGGCTTCCAGCGCGTCAAGATCGATGGCGAATATCACGAGATCGAGGACGCTCCGGCGCTCGACAAGAAGTTCAAGCACGATATCGAAGTGGTGGTGGACCGCGTGGTGGTCGGCCCCGATATTGCCGGGCGCCTGGCTGAGAGCTTTGAAACCGCGCTGAAGCTGGCCGAAGGCATCGCGCTGATCGAATACGCCGATGAGAAAAACGAGGATGGCACGCCGCGCCAGACCACGTTCTCGGAAAAGTTCGCCTGCCCGGTCTCCGGCTTCACCATTGCCGAGATCGAGCCGCGCCTGTTCTCGTTCAATAATCCGTTCGGCGCCTGCCCGGTTTGTGACGGCCTTGGCACCGAGCAGAAGATCGATCCGGACCAGATCGTGCCGGACGCGAGCCTGTCGCTCAAGGATGGTGCCATCCTGCCCTGGTCCAAGACCAGTGCGCCTTATTATCTGCAGACGCTCTCGGCCGTGGTGAAGCATTTCGGCGCCTCGACCGGCACCGCCTGGTCGGACCTGCCCTTTGAGGTGCAGCATGCCGTGCTCTATGGCACCGACAAGACGCCGATCAATTTCGTCTATGACGATGGCTTGCGCCAATACAAGACGACCAAGCCCTTCGAGGGCGTGATCGGCAATCTCGAGCGCCGGTATAAGGAAACCGAAAGTGCCGGCATGCGCGAGGAAATCGAGAAATACATGTCGGCCAAGCCCTGCGTGGCGTGTGGCGGCTATCGGCTCAAGCCCGAGGCGCTGGCCGTCAAGATCGATGGGCTGCATATCGGCCAGGTCACCGAGCAGTCGATCCGCAATGTCTCGAACTGGTTCGCCGCCCTGCCCGAGCGCTTCACGCCCAATCAGAAGCAGATTGGCGAACGCATTCTCAAGGAAATCACCGAGCGGCTGAACTTCCTCAACGATGTGGGGCTGGAATATCTCTCCATGTCGCGCAATTCGGGCACGTTGTCGGGCGGTGAAAGCCAGCGCATTCGCCTCGCCAGCCAGATCGGTTCGGGCCTGACCGGCGTGCTCTATGTGCTCGACGAGCCAAGCATTGGCCTGCATCAACGCGACAATGCGCGCCTGCTCGATACATTGCGGCGGTTGCGCGACCTGGGCAATACGGTCATCGTGGTCGAGCATGACGAAGACGCCATCCTCACCGCCGATTACGTCCTCGATATCGGGCCGGGCGCCGGCGTGCATGGCGGCCATATCGTGGCCGAGGGCTCGCCGCAGGACATTCTCAACCATCCCGATTCCCTGACCGGCAAATATCTCTCCGGCCGCATGGGCATTCCCCTGCCGGCGGAGCGGCGCGTGGCCAAGAAGGGCAAGGCGCTCAGCGTCAAAGGCGCGACCGGCAATAATCTCAAGAACGTATCGGTCGATGTGCCGCTGGGCATGTTCGTCGCCATCACCGGCGTATCGGGCGGCGGCAAGTCGACCCTGATGATCGACACCATGTATCAGGCCATTGCGCGGCGACTGAATGGTGCCCGCGTGGTCCCTGCCCCGCATGAAAGCCTCACCGGGCTCGAATTCCTGGACAAGGTCATCGATATCGACCAGAGCCCGATCGGGCGCACGCCGCGCTCCAACCCGGCCACCTATACCGGCGCCTTCACCCCGCTGCGCGAATGGTTTGCCGGCCTGCCGGAATCCAAGGCGCGCGGCTATGGGCCGGGGCGGTTCAGCTTCAACGTCAAGGGCGGGCGCTGCGAGAAGTGCGAAGGCGATGGCGTGCTCAAGATCGAGATGCACTTCCTGCCCGACGTCTACGTCACCTGCGATGTGTGCAAGGGCAAGCGCTACAATCGCGAAACGCTCGAAGTGCAGTTCAAGGGCAAGTCGATCTCCGACATCCTGGACATGACCATTGACGAGGGCGTCGATTTCTTCTCCGCCGTGCCGGTCATTCGCGACAAGTTCGCCACGCTCCAGCGCGTCGGCCTGGGCTATGTGAAGGTGGGTCAGCCGGCTACCACCCTCTCAGGCGGCGAGGCGCAGCGCGTCAAGCTGAGCAAGGAACTCTCCAAGCGCGCCACCGGCCGCACGCTCTATATGCTGGACGAGCCGACCACGGGCCTGCATTTCCACGACGTGGCCAAACTGCTCGAAGTGCTGCATGAGCTGGTCGATGGCGGCAATACCGTAATCGTCATCGAGCATAATCTGGAAGTCATCAAGACTGCCGACTGGGTCATTGATCTGGGCCCCGAAGGCGGCGATGGCGGCGGCGAGATCGTCGGGGTCGGCACGCCCGAGGATATCGCGGCCAATCCGCGCTCGCACACCGGCACCTTCCTCAAGGAAATCATGGCCCGCCGCCCAATGCGCACGAGCCAGGCGGCGGAATAGGCCGGCGGTTGCGGTGCCACACCAGCCGGCCGTCATTCCGCCCCCCATGCAGCCCACCCACTAGGCCAGCACCTCCCCCTCGACGGGGGAGGTTGGGAGAGGGTGCGGGAGCCGGTCCGTCAACATCCCACCCCAACTTATTCCCCTTATCCCCACCCGCCGCAGCTCATGCCATCATCCCCTCGTCACCCACGCCAAGCGCGATCATGACGAGTGAGGAGCGTGGGGATGGCTGGGGAGCATGGGGTCGCCCAGGCTCACGTGTTGATGTGGATGATTGCAGTCGGGTGTAGGACCGGATCGGCGACAGCAGGCTTAACGCCTTGAGCCCCCGGCACCGCATGCGGCCCGAAAGGGTGGCTGGTCGGACAGGCACGACAAGACCCGGCGCGATGGCGAGACCTTGGTTTCACCTTTTTTTACGACCCAATCCGGGACCCTGGTCTCGCCATCGCCGCTGATTCCAAACGCTGGGCCACCGCTCCGGCGGCGATCGCGCAACCCCATCATCAAGTTAGGCCTAAACAAAATCCAGGAGGACGTTTCGGGTCAGTCGATCAGCAGCTTCACTGAGATGCGTTCATCGAATGACCAGCCGCCCAGCGACAGCACGCCGCCGGCGGCGTCGCGGACGATGGGGGCAGTGCGGATGGCTTCGGCGGGGGCGGGGACCTTGAAGCCTAAAAACTCTTCGAGCCGATGGCGGGGCAGGTAATCGGCGACGCTGGCGGTGAGATCGCTTTCGTCCGAACCGTTGATGATGAGAAAACGCTCATCCCAGACCAGTTCGGCATGGGGTCGCAGAATCGCGTCGGGCGGCACGGCGCGGCCGGGTTCGCGGGCGATCACCACGGCATCGTCCTTGAGGCGGATGACGCAGCCCAGAACGGTGGTGGATTTGGGCAGGGCGCCATCGGCAATGGATTGGCGCAGCCGCTCCACCTGCCCCAGCGCGCGCGGCTTTTGCCGCCCGCCGACAATGTTGAGCACCCGGCCGAGCACGCGCACGGAAATGGCAGGGCTAAGGCCGATAAAGCCGGCCAGCTCGATCCGCGCCGAACCAAATCCATCCAGCCGCACCAGGGCGGGAAAGCAGCTCTCGGCCATCTGCGCAATCGCCGCATCGGCTTCCGCCATGCGCTCGGCAAAAACCGAAAGCGCAGCAGCATCGAGCCCCAGGCTTGCCAATTGCGGCAGGGCTTTGCGCCAGCGCACACGTTCATAATGCTCGTCATTATTGGACGGGTCTTCGGCGGGCACGAGCCCCGCCGCATCCACCACTGCCCGCAGGGCCGCCGGATCGGTATCGAGCAGCGGACGGTGGACCCTGACACCCTCGACCACGGCCATGGCCGACATGCCCTTGAGGCCCTCGATGCCGCTGCCATGGGCCATGCGCATCAAGACGGTTTCGGCCTGATCGTTGCGATGGTGGGCGGTCAGCAGGACGGTGACCCCGTCCTTGGCCATGGCATCGCCGATCAATTGGTAGCGGGCGATCCGGGCCGCTTCCTGCAGGCCGGCCACGGGCTTGGGCGCATTCCATTTAAGACCGCTGGCGGCGATACTCAGCCGCTTGGCAGTAGCGAGCACCATTTTGACTTCGGCGGCGGCTGCCTCACGCAGGCCGTGATCGACCGAATAGACATGCAAGACGGGCGCATTGTCGCGCGCACTGGCCCAGCTATGGGCCAGCAGCAGCAGCGCCAGGCTATCGGCGCCGCCAGACACGGCCAGCCCGATCGCCCGTTCCCAGGCGACCGCCGCGAAGAGCTGGTCCAGCGCCGCCGCGTCGTCGAAATCGGGGGTCAAGCGGGCGGACATTCGGCCTTGGTCTTTTCCTCGGCCAGGCGGCCTTTTACGGCATCGGGCAGCGTGGTGTAGCGGCGATCGACTTCGGCAAAGGTACGGCAGGCGGTTTCACGCTCACCGGCGCCGGAGAGCGACATGCCCAGCTTGAGCAGCAATTCGGGCGCCCGCGGATTGTCCGGCGCCTTCTGGAAGGCGTTGAGCAGCACATCGGCCGCTTCGCTATAGGCCTGGCGCTGCAATAGGGCATCGCCCAGCCAATTGGCGGCGTCGGTAACCTGGGGATTGTCCGGGTAAAGCTCGATGAACTGGCTGAACTGATCCTCGGCAAAGCCATAATCCCCGCGCGCCAGGGCCTCGTAGCCGGCACGGAATTGCGCATCGGCATCGGGATTGCCCGAGGGGCCGGCGGCCGGATCGTAGGTCAGGTCGAGCGGCTCACCCGTGGTCAAATCCGTCCCGCCAGTGCGGCCGGTGCCCACCAGCGGATCGTTGGAATTACCCAGATCGTCCATCGGCACGCTGCCATCGTCGAACGTTGGGTCGAACTCGGTTTCGCCCGGCAGCGGCTGCACGCCCTGGGCCGGAATATCGGTCAGCGGCACAGTGGATTCGTCGGCAGGGGCCTGCGGCAAAGCCTGAGGTTGGCTCGCGCCCGCCGGATTTCCCGGCGCACCGCCTTCGAGCGCCTGAAAGCGCGCGGCATTTTCCTCGCTCTGGCGCTGCATCAGCGTCTGTATCTGGGTGAGCTGGAAGGTCAGTCCCTCGACCTGGCCATTGAGCGAGCGGATCTGCTCCTCGAGCTGCTGGATACGCAGCATCAGCGTTGCCGTGTCATTGGCCTGCGCTACCAGAACCGGCGGCGTCTCGTCGCTCAGCGTACGGCCCACCAGGGCTGGCGGCGTCGCAGCGGACTGGGCGAAAGCCGGGGCTGCCACAACGAGGGCCAACGCCGTCGCCAGCACCAGTCGCGCCTTCAAATGAATGGTCGTCAAAGCAATAAGCCTCCAAACGCGTCGTGACTGCACGGCGCACCATGAACCTTTGGAGGCCAGGCAATAAAGGCCAATTTTGGTCAAAAGAAAGCGCCCGGGCCCTTTTGGGGGCTCCGGGCGCTCTTGCCTCCAGTTTGCACTGGATCGCTTCGGCCTTGCCAATCGGCAGGGCCGGTTTTGTCTTACTGGACCACGGTAACCGCGCGGCGGTTCTGGCTCCAGCAGGAAATGTCGTTACAGATGGCCACCGGGCGTTCCTTGCCGAAGGACTGGCTGGTGATGCGCTGGCCATTGACGCCCTTGGAGGTCAGGTAATTGACCACGATGGAGGCGCGGCGGGCGCCCAGGGCGATATTGTATTCGCGGGTACCGCGCTCGTCGGCATGGCCTTCGATCATGATGCGGTAGTTCGAATATTGGTTGAGCCAGGCGGCCTGCTTGTCCAGCGTCGACATAGCGGTCGGGGTCAAATTGCTCGAATCGGTTTCGAAGAACACGCGGTCACCGACCGAAACAAGGAATTCCTGCTGGCTGCCGGGGGCGCCGCCGCCGGGGCCCAGATTGCCGACACCGGTCGGCATCGCATTGGGGGTGCGGGAACAGGCCGCAATCGCGACGACGAAGAGCAGCATTGCGAATGCGCGCAACGCGGTGTTGAGGGGTGCGGAAATGGCCAATGGAGGCTCCTGAAAGGCTTACAATCTTAAGGACGGCATTTACCGCGCTTATTCTTAAGACCGCGTTTGCGTGTCTGGTTAATGTTTGCCTATCGGGGCACAAATGTGGCGGAAATCCGGGCTTTTTTGTGATGGTGCAGATTGGCCACAGAGGGTGGGACAGAGCGCGTTAAGGTTAAGTGGGGCAACACGAAATCATGTTCATGCAGCCCCAAACACTTAAGCCCGCAGGCCAGACCAGGCCGGATCGGACGCATAGCCATCGGTCGGGATGGTCAGAAGATTGCGGCCCCAGATATCAATGCTCATCAGGCGCGGGCCGTCATTGCCGCCCGGGTCCTGGAAGAACATGATGACGCGTCCATTGGGTGCCCAGGTCGGGCCTTCGGCATGGAAGCTCGAATAGAGCATGCGTTCGCCCGAACCGTCGGGATTCATCACCCCGATATTGAACTGGCCGCCGGACTGGCGGGTAAAGGCGATCAGGTCGCCATTGGGCGACCAGACCGGGGTGGAATAGCTGCCCTGGCCAAAGCTGATGCGCTGCGCGTTACCGCCGCTGGCGCCCATCATATAGATCTGCGGCGAGCCGCCCCGGTCGCTTTCGAACAGGATGCGGCTGCCATCGGGCGAATAGGAGGGGCCGGTATCGATCGCGGCGCCCGACGTCAGCTGCATGGGCTGCCCGCCGCCCGTGCCGACCGAATAGATATTGGTGGCACCGCCCTGCTCGACCGAGAAGGCCACGGTGCCGCCATCGGGCGAAAAGCGCGGCGCGAAGGTCATGGCGCCGACCGAGGCCAGTTGCTGCTGGCGGCCGGTGGACAATTGCAGCAGGAAGACCTGCGGATTGCCATTGGCGAAATTCATATAGGTGACCATGTCGCCATTGGGCGAGAAGCGCGGCGTCAGCGCCATGGAACTGCCATCGGTCAGATACTGCGAATTGGCGCCATCCTGATCCATGATGGCCAGGCGCCGCACGCGATTGGCCTTGGGACCGCTTTCGGCCACGTAGATCACGCGGGTATCGAAATAACCGCCGCCGCCGGTCAGGTTGGAATAGATGGCGTCCGAAATGATATGGCCGACCCGGCGCGAGGAATTAGGATCGGTATTGTAGCTGCTGCCGACCACCTGGGCGCCCTGGCGTGTGTCCCATACGCGCACCGAGGACGAAATCTGCCCGCCGCGTTCGACGGCGCCCATCACCAATGCGTCCACATTGGCGGTGCGCCAGGTGTTGAAATCGGGCGTGGCGTTCACGTCGCCCACTTGCAAGGGCAGCGAGGCCGGATCGAGCGGCTGGAACAGGCCCGAGCGGCGCAGGTTATTGCGCACGATCTCGGCGATCTCGCGCCCGAAAGTGGGATCGCTCGAGGCAAAATCGGGAATGGCGATCGGCAGGGGCCGGAAATTGGCGCCCTCGACCGTGATGTTGAGCTGGGCGCTGGCCTTGGCGGCGGCAGCCATGGCAATGCCACCGGCCAGACCGAGCTTGAGGGCGTTGCGCCGGGTGAGAAGGGTCATTTCAGTCTCCATTCCTGCCATTCGTCGACAATGCTGCCAGACAAAGGCGCTTCCAAGATGTCACGGACGCAAAGTGACGTTGATATTCTGCCATTGGTCATAAGTGTTGGCCGAGAGCATGCTGTAGGGGGCACAGCTATTCACAGCGCCGACCGCCTTCTGGGCGATGCCGATGGCCTCGGGCTGCTGGCTGACCGAGACGATGCGCGGCACATCGGCAAGCGAGCCATCCTGCCGCAGCCGCATATTGACGACGACTTCCGCCCCGCTCGCCTCTTCATTGGGCAGCAGATACCAGCACTGCTTGATCTTGGCGACCAGCGCCCCGATCTCGGTCTGGCTGAGCGTAGCCGAAGTGCCGGTGGTGTCGCCCAGAGTGGGTGAGCCGCCCTGCCCGGTCGTGGCGCCGGTCGTATTGTCCCGATTGATGATCGAGGAAATGTCGTCCGCCAGCGCGGAATCGAGCTGGGCGGGCTGGGGCGGATTGGGCTGCGGGTCCGGCGCCGGAGTCGCGGGCTGCTGGGCCTCAGCCTGGCGGCGGCGTTCTTCTTCCTCGCGCCGGCGGCGTTCGGTTTCGGCGGCGGCAAATTGCTGGCGCAGCTGCGCCAGACTGCTCGGACGCGCAGCCGGTGTCGGCGCAGGGGCCTGGGCCGGAGCGGGCGTCGGCTCGGGTGCTGGCGTCGGCTCGGGGGTCGGCGCGGGCGTGGGTTCAGGCA